>JADZBH010000048.1 GCA_020852175.1 Bryobacterales bacterium
CACGAAGTAAGCAGGTTGCCGCGCGGCGACATTCAAAAAAGCTCGAATTGCACAGGCGGATCCTCCACACGCTTCCTCTTTCTTCCAAACCATAGCTCCATCCTGCCGTACTGGTGATCCGTCACGGCGAGCATCCTCACCTGCCCGTGTGGCGGAATCGAAGCTCGAATCCGGTTGCGCACGCACTCCACGCTCTCCTCGCTGCCGCTGAACCGCGCATACACGCTCAGTTGCAGTTGGATGAACCCTTCCGACAGCAGCAGCTTCCGGAAGCGCGTGTAGTCCCGCCGCTGCTCCTTCGTCAGCATCGGCAGGTCAAACATCGTCAGCAGCCACATCGCCCTGTACTCGCTGGGCATCTTCTTCGGATCGGGCCAGCGCTGCCGGATCGTCGCGGACAAAGCTCACCTCCTCGATCTCCAGGCGCGCCCGCTTCGCTTCCAGGCAGCGCGCCAGGCGTTCGCTCCACAGCCCGGCCCAGTCGAACAGCGTTCTCGCTTCCGCGCCGTCGCTGAACCGCCCCGTGATCCGATCGAGCAGGGCGCCCTTGCTCGCGCGGTCCAACCGCCACTGCGCGGCGGGACGGCCGGCGCACCAGCCCGCCACCCATTCGTCCACCCGCGGCCGCAACGGCTCCATCAGATCGTTGGCCAGCGGGTAGGGGTCGTACTTGTTGTGGTGATGAACGCCGAGCCCGGTGTGCAGCCCGGCGCCGCACAGCGCCCGGGCCACGATGGCCCGGACCACGGCATAGCCATAATCCAGAAGAGCGTTCCGGGCATCCACCTCCGATCCCCGGCGATACGTCCCGTCGCCGAACAGGCGCGGCCAGTAGACCCGGCTGGCATGGGCTTCCGCGGCGGTGGCGTTGCGGACTCCTACGCGCCGCGCCATGGCCGCGAAACCATGCTCCTCCCCCGTGACCGTGAGCAGGGCATTCGCCTGGGCCCGGATCTTGGCCGCCACGATTTCGCCCCACAGCCTGTTCTGCAAGGCCGCTCCGGCCGCGGCCTGCCTCTGAAACCGGTTCGTCTGCTCCCCGTGGCCCACCAAAGGCAGCATCATCGCCACGGGAAGGTGCTTGCGGTCGCACACGACGAGCGTGGCCTTGGCCGCCGCCAGTTCCGCCAGCACGGACTGTGTGAAGCTCACCTGCCCGTGGCTGCACACCAGCGCCGCCAGGTGGGAGAAGGGAATCCGCACCTCGGACGCCCCCTCCACCTCAATGCGGAGCAGCCCTTCGCGCGCGCTGAGGCGCGCCGGATGCTCCGCGAAATCCAGCACCCGGTTAGTCATGGCAGGGCCCCACCTCGCCCAGCGGCCCTATGCTCACCTTGCGGGGGTTCAGTTTGCGCAGGCCGCTAATGGTCGGCTCATATCTTGCCCTCTCCTTCTCCAGGCGGGAGTCGGTTTCCAGTACGAGTGCAACCCGACCGCTCGACATGATCTTCTTCACCACCCACAGCCCTTTCCGCTCGCCCCGGAGTTCCAGCACGTCGTTCTTGCAGAGGCTGAACAGGAACCCCTTGCCGTCCTCGTCGTTCCGCCGGTTCACCACCGGCCGCCCCGTTCGGATCCGCTGCAAGGCTTCGCTCATCGGAACGATCTCTCCCTCCCACACGCGGCTTTTTCCATTGCTTGTCTCGAACACCGCGACGTGATGGGTTTCGCCGCCTTCGGCGAAGCGTGACTTCCACTTGCGCCCCACCTGCTTCACAGCGCGGTTCAGGTCGATGCGGACGCTCTTGATCTTCACCGGCGCGCCGTTCGCGTTCGGCAGTTCGGGCCAGTTGTTTTCCAGCTTTTTCGGGTCGCCCTTGACGTTCTCATCCGCGAGCGCCGCCTGCACCGCCTTTCGCACGCCTTCGTCCACGATCTTTTCCACGTCGTCGGCTTTCAGAAGGTGTACGGGCTTCCTGGTCCTGACGATGTCGCCGCCGGTGGCGGTCTTTCCCACGACGCCGTACAGCGTCTCCTTGTGCAGAGCCCCCGTCACGCGGTGATCCGTGCGGTGGCTGATGTGCATCGCCTTGATGGCCGCCTCCACATCCTCCTTGAAGCCAACCCAGGGTGGCTGAAGGCTGGCGTACCGGCGCTTACGCTGCTGCCAGCTCTGCTCGGCGGCGCTGCTGAGCAGGGTCATCCACTTTTGCCGGAACACGGCGGCCACCACGGCGTCGATGGCGTGGTGCCGGTGGTCGTCCCTGGACTTCCTGCCGTCGCTCGACAGAATCGAGTTCAGGTTCCAGAGGCCGCGCAGGTCGGCCGTCAGTTGGCCGGTGAGGTTGAAGATCTTCTGCCGTCCCTCCGCGTTGCGGCCGCCATAGAGCAGGGCCAGATAGTCGCCGGCCACGCGGGAGGTGTACCGCGTATCGTTGAGCTGGCGCGCGGTGAACTCCTCAAGCAGCCCGTCGGTGGACTCCAGGAGAAAGCGTTTGAGCTTCCAGCCGGCGCGCTCGCCGGAGAAGTGCCGCACGCGCTCCAGAATCTCGTCGTACCGGCCCTGGTTGGCGCCATAGGCTTCGAATGGCGTCCGGTTGCCCTTTTCGCGGTTTGCCTCCACGGTGGCCAGCGTGAGATTGCCGTAGGAGTCGTCCAGGCACCTGCTTCTGGGGATGATGTGCTCCACCTGCGCGCGCGCGCCTTCGTTGAACAGGGAAACGAAGCTGCCGAGCGATTGCCCGGTGTAGGGACAGTGGCCGTTGCACTCCTCGAACAGCAGTCCCTTTTCGATCATCGCGCGGCCGATGCGATTCTCGTCGATGCCGAGTTCCCCGGAGATCCGCTTGCGCATCTTGTCGCGGAGGTCTTCCTGCTTGCGCATGCGGTCGCTATCGGCGGCCCGCTCCTTGCGATTCTTCTTAAGATCGCGCGCCAGTTCGATGTGTATCGACCGCGGTTTGCCCCATTTCCGGATCACGGCGTTCACCACCTTGCGCACCTCGGTCAGGGCGCGAATCACGGCGGGATTGCGCACGTCCAGGCCATGCGGAACGCATTCCTTCACGGGAGGAAGGAAGCCGTGAACCGGCGTCCGCCGCACGATGTCGAAGCCGGCCTGCTGGCGGGCCTCCTGCACGGAGCAGCCCTGTTCGAGCAGCGGAATCACGGCGCGCATCGCCTTGAGCGAGAGCGAACAGTAGCCCGGGGGAAGCGTCACCTTCTCGGCGAACGCCACCGCCGTTGCCGGGTCCATGCCCCAGTCCGCGGCCAGCATCTCCGCGAGCGCCTCATCGTTCTTCGCCGCGGCCACCTGCGACAGGAACCGGTGGCGCTCCTCGCCGCTCAGCCGCTCCCACAGGCCCGCCGAATGTTCGGCGATTTTCGCGGCCACGCCGTTCCCCTTGAACTTCTTCTCCTTCCCCTCTTCGATGCTGAAACGCCATTCGCGCGGAATGCCGAGCAGCTTGCGGGCGGCCGCGAAGGTAAGATCCTTGCAGCGTTCCAGTTCTTCGATGAGTGTGTCCCGCTGTTCGCCGGTCAGCGCCGTCTCGCGCCCGGCCGTATCGCGCACGCGCAGGTGAGCGACGCTTTGCAGCAGGCGGAAGCGCTGAAACTCCAGGCTCCAGGCGGGCGCGCGTTTTTCTTCCGGGCTCCATTCGCACTGGCCGACCTCATCCTCCTTGCTTTGCAGGGGCCGCTGGTTGAACATCAGCGCTTCCATGCCGGCGCGGAGACTATCGGTGAGCGCCGCGTGATGGGGTTGCTGCGCCTCCCAGATCCGTGCGAACTCCTGACGGTACATCGCTCGATGGGTGTACCGCTTCCGGATACGGGTTTCATGCGGATCGCAGGAGGCAAGGTATTCGCCGAGCGTTCGTTTGCCCTCCAACCTGGATCGAAGGTCGGCGATGCCCGCATAAACCTTGCCTCGCTCCTCGTCGTCCTTGGCCAGCGACTTCGCGTTGCTTTCGAAGCCGCGCCGCTGATTCAGGTGGTACAGCGCGCGGCCCAACTCGAAGGCTTCCAGCGGGTGGTCCAGGGAGCGTGCGCGCAACAGGTAGGGCAGTTGGGTCACGTTCGGCTCAGCGCTGAATTTCGCGCGTAACCCCTGGTCCAATTTGTTGAGCGCCTCCTGGATCGCCGGCGCCAGCGGCTGTCCGGCTGCCTCCGCGATGGCGGGCAGAAGTCCTGCCCCGGCCAGCAGACGGTACAGCCTGCGTGCGCGGTCTCTCCGGCGCCGTGTTCCCCGCCGCTGCAATCGGGCCAGCCTTCGCTGGGCCGCGCGGGACTCCTCCTGGCCGCGTTCGATGTCGCCCTCCATGCCGGCTTCGAAAATGCGCACGCCCACGCCGAGCAGGCGGTCTTCTTCGTCTCCGCTGACCGCCACCGCGGCCCAGCCGAGCGAACGCGCTCCAAGATCCAGTCCGAGTAGATACTCCATGAGGCTTGCTTTCCCTTCGAGAATGAAGTTATACTCCGGATAGTGTATCGAAGCCGGGATTCTCGCTTGTCTTAGTAAGCTCAGAAGACGCGAGTTTTCTGTGTTCGCAAGGTTTGCCACCCAATGGCACCCTATGTAAGGGCCTGCTCAAGAGCGGGCCCTTTCCCATTGCGGAGGCGGCAAGTCTGGTTGTGGAGGGGCCGCTTCTAGTTGCTGCGGTAGTTGGTGAACTGGGTGTCGATGCCGAAGTCGTGGCCGCGCAAAGCGGCGATGACGTCCTGCAGGGTGTCGCGGTCCTTGCTGGAGACGCGCACGAGGTCGCCGTTGATGGCGGCCTGCACCTTCTTCTTCGTGTCCTTGATGAACTTGACGATCTCGCGGGCCTTCTCGATGGGGATGCCCACCTGAAGAGTAACTTCCTGCCGGACGGTGCTGGAGGCGGCCGGTTCCACCTTTCCGTAAGTGAACGCCTTCAACGGCACCTTGCGCTTCACCAGTTTGCCCTGCAGTACCTCGGTGACGGCGGTGAGTTTGAATTCGTCGGCGCTAGTAAGCACCAGCTTCTTATCCTTTTCGTTCAGCTCGATGTTACTCCTGGAATCCTTCAGGTCGTAACGCTGCTGAATCTCCTTGAGGGCTTGTTGGACGGCGTTGAGCACCTCGGGCATGGAGACTTCGGACACGATGTCGAAACTGTTGTCGGGCATAGTCGTAATTCGGAAACAACGCGCGCTAGTGGCCCAGCGCCACAAGCACGCGTTCGGTGATCTCCTCGATCATAGCCGGAAGCGAGGCGTCCAGCGCAAGCGTGATGGCGGCGCGCACGCGTTCGGGGTCGGGGCGCATCAGCACGGGATCGACCACGCGCACGACCTTCTCCTCGTTATCCGCCTCTCCGGCTTCCGGCGCGGCCCCCGCGGCTACGTCCGCGCCGAACAGGCCGCGCGAATAACGGGCCGCCTCCACCATCGGGCGGATCATCTCGACGACGGCGCTCGCCTCGAACGGCTTCTTCAGGATGCCGTCGCAGCCGGCGCGCCGCGCCTCCTCCTCGTCGAACGGTTCCAGCATCCCGGCGGTCAACACCACGCGCGTATGTTTCAACGATTCATCCTGCTTCACGGCGCGGCATAGCTCGAAGCCCGACGTGCCTGGCAGATAGGCATCGGCGAGCACCACGTCCGGCGCGCCGGAGGTCAACTGGTGAAACGCGCCCGCTCCATCCACGGCGGTGAGCAGATCGAAGCCCTCCTCGCGGAGAATACGCTCCCCCATGCGCTGGGCATGCGGCGAATCGTCGGCGAGCAGGACGCGTCCAAGCATCATGGGCCGCTACTTCTTCTTTCCGTCCTTCTTTTGCTGCTGCTGATTCTTCAGGCGCGCGTCTTCCTTGGTGTCCAGTGCGCTGTTAGGACCCACCGTGGTCACGCCGACGTCGGTCGTGGCGGGTTGCGCGGCCTGGGCCGCGGCGGCGGCGATCTGCTCCGGCGTCGGCACGCTCACCGGAATGCTGGGACGCAAGCCGGTGGTGGCCGGGTTGCCGCTCTTGGCCGCCAGATGCGTGTCCGGAGACTTGCTGAACACGCCCCAGAAGCTGCCCATCATGCCGCGCTTCACCGCGTTTTCCTGCTCATACTGCATGCGCGCCAGCGCCACCGGATCCGGTTCGGGAATCTCGGCTTCGAGCCTCTTCAACTCCTGTTTCGCCAGGTCGGCGCGCGCGCTAAGCGGATACTCCTTCACCAGCTTCTGGAAGGTGGCCACGGTCTGTTCCTTGAAGCGGGGCCCCAGCTTGGAATAAGACTCGCCGGTGAGCCACAACGCTTCGTCGGCCTGCGAATACAGCGGATATTGCGTGACCATGTTCTCCAGGCGATTCGCGGCCGAAGGGAAGCTGCCCTTCTTGTGATAGAAGGCTCCCACGCGGAACTCGCCTTCGGCGATCACCTCCTGGATATTGCGCAGCGTTTGCGCCACGCGGGGGGCGAACTTGGAGTTGGGGAACTGGAGCAGCAGGTTGCGGCACTCGTCCTCGGCGCGCACGGCATGGGTCTGGTCGCGGTCCGGTTTTTCCATCTGCTTGTAATGGATCATGCAGACCTTTTCCTGCGCCTCGGCCGATTCTTCCATGGTCGGGTAGAAGAGGATGAAATCCTTGTACTCGGCCTCGGCCTGGGCCAGCGCATGAGTGCCGCCTTCGCGCATCCAGCTATCGGCGATGGCCAGTTTCGCCTTGGCCATGTACTCGCTGGTGTCGTAGGTGTTCATGAGGGTGTTCAGCGTAAGACGCGCCACCTCATAACGCCCTTTCTCGATGTCGCCCACGGCTTTGTCGAACAGCACCTTGTCGGGCTGTTGCGTATCCTTGCCGATGGGGTTTTCATACTTCTTCCTGCGGAACCCGCAGCCGGCCATCAGGGCGGCCGCCAGCGCCACCGTCAGGCCCATGAGGGCCATTTTGCGAAAACGAATCATCCGAACCACTCCTACCACGCTTTCTTCCGCGCCTTGTTCACGTTCACGCACGCAGCGCCGTCGCCTCGCGGGCTTCAGCCTGCAACTCCTGAATCGCCGCCGCCGGATCCTTCGCGCCGAAGACGCTGGAGCCGACGACAAACCAGTCCACGCCGGCGCGCACGCATTCGCCGATATTGCGAGGGCCGATGCCGCCGTCGATTTGAATGGGAAACCCCAGGCCCAGGCTGCGCCGTTTCAGTTCCAGCGCGCGCACCTTGTCGAGCACGCGGCCTATGAAATGCTGCCCGCCAAAGCCTGGGTTGACGCTCATCAGCAGTACATAGTCCACGATGGGCAACACCTCGTCCAGCGTGGCGATGGGCGTGGCGGGGTTCAGCACCACCCCGGCCAGGCGCCCCGTTCCTTGAATCAAACGGATGGTCCGGTCCAGGTGCCGGCAGGCTTCCTGATGCACGGAGATGGAATCGGCGCCGGCTTCGGCGAATGCTTCGATGTAGCGGTCCGGCTCCTCGATCATCAGGTGTACGTCGAGCTTCAGTCCGGTTACTTTGCGCAGGCTGGCGACCACGGGCACGCCCAGGGAAAGGTTGGGCACGAAGTGGCCGTCCATCACATCGCAATGCAGCATGGAGATGCCAGTGTCGCGCACACGGGACGCTTCGGCCTGAAGGTTGGCGAAGTCGGCGGCCAGAATGGAGGGCAGAATCTCGATCATGACTGAGGAATCGTGCGCAAAATCAGGGGTTTCGGGACTAAGCCGATGTTATCACAGCGGCGAAGAAGCCGTCGCCCGCCTCGCGGCCGGGCAGCCGCAGGCGTATGGACTCGCAACGCCATCCGGAGACGCCGCGCAAGGCTTCGTCCACCACGTCTTCGTTCTCTGTTCTCTCTAACGAGCATGTCGAATAGACTGCGCGGCCAGCCGGCTTCAAACAGCGCAGCGCGTTACGGAGCAGCTTCACCTGGCGCTCGTGCAGATTTTCCAGATCGTGCGGTTGGATGCGCCATTTGATCTCCGGGTTTCGCCCCAACGTGCCGGTTCCGGAGCACGGCGCATCGATCAGGATGCGGTCGAAAACCGCTTCCGGGAAGGGAAGCGGGCGCGTGCCGTCCAGCACGAGGGTGGGGATGCCATGGACGGCGACTTCGCGGGCGCGGGCGAGCGTGCGGTCGCTTGCGATGGCGCGGAGCGGTGCTTCCAGGGCCTGTAACGTCTTGCCGCCCGGGGCCGCGCAGAGATCGAGGAAGCGCTGGCCGGATTCGAGAGCGAGCAGGGGTACGATGCTTTGCGAGCCGATGTCCTGTACGCGGAAGCCCTCCGGAGCCGGACCGCCCGGCCAACGGAAGCAGCCTTCCACCTCGGTGGGCACGGCGCCGGCGGGCGGCGGAACGCCCGCGGGAACCCGCAAGAATGTTTCGGGCGCTTCCAGAGCGGCGCGTGCCGCGCGCTCGGCGGCTTCGGCCCCGTGCCGCTTCTCCCAACCGGCGAGCAGCCATTGCGGCAGGCATAACTCGACGGCGCGGCCAGGCCAGCGGACAGGCTCGCGGGTGGCCTTGCGCAGGACCGCGTTGACGAATCCGGCGGCGGAACGCTTATAGGAACGGCGGACCAGTTCGACGCTTTCGCCCACAGCGGCGTGCGGCGGAATGCGTTCCAGGAAGCGCAACTGGTAGAGGCCCAGGTGGAGGGCAAGGCGGACCTCAATGTCGAGCCGCGCGGGATCGCGGCCGGAGAAATGCCCGGCCAGGAAGTCGAGCTGGGGACGGCGGCGCAGCGCGCCCAGCACGAGTTCGCGTGCAAGGCCCGCGTCGCGCGCCTCCAGCGTGCCGGTGTGCTGGTGCAGCAGCGTGGTGGAGTGGGCGCCATCCTCGACCAGACGCAGGATGTCGAAGGCGGCTCGGCGCGATGGGGAGAGTTGCGGCAACAAACCATGATACGAAGCAGGAAGGGAAGGAAGCATGAGCCGCATCGCGCGGCCTGCGCCGTATCGGCGATAATGTTCCTTTGGATCTCGAAAAAACCCTCTTGCGCAAGGTCGGCGAAGCTATCCAGCGGTTCGGGATGATCCGCGATGGCGACCGCGTGGCCGTGGCGTTTTCCGGCGGGAAGGATTCGTTCACGCTGCTTGAAGCCCTGCTGCTGCTGGCCCGGCGGGCGCCCGTGCGCTTCACTGTGTGCGCGTTCACGATTGAACAGGGAAAATTTCTGCGGCCGATCGAGCCTCTGGGCGAGTGGGTGCGCTCGCGCGGCGTGGACTGGACCTACTATCGCGACAACGCGAGCCACCGCCTTTTGGACGAGCAGCCCGAACATGGCTGCGACCTGTGCAGCCGTTACCGGCGGCGGGCCGTGTACGAAGTGGTCCGCTCGCTCGGGGCCAATACGATCGCCTTTGGCCACACGGGCGATGATTTCGTGGAGTCGTTCCTGCGCAATGCCATGTTCACGGGGCGGCTGAGCGCGTTGCCTCCGGTGACACTTTCAAGCAATGGCGATTTCCGGCTGATTCGCCCGCTCTGTTTCGTGAAGGAAGAGATTACAAGAGCCTGGGCCGAGCAGTCCGGAGCCCCGATTGTTCCCTGCGGATGCTCGCAAAAGACGGGCACTGTGCGGGGCAAGCTACGCGATCTGTTCGCCGATCTGGAGCGCGAACACCCCCATCTGCGCGAAACCATGCTGAGCGCGATGGGCAACCTGCAGCCGGGACGTTTGCTGGACCCGCGCTTTCTCGATCCGGCCCTCACCGGCGGAGCGCCGCCGGAAGCCAAAGCAGCCGAAGAGCTGTTTCCAATATTCATGGAGCCGTAACCGTTCCGTGACGCCAGCCAGTTGACCTGCCCCAAGAGGGATTGAGAAGATGAAAGGTCCTTTGACGGGCCGCACGCGAACCGGCTACACCGTATGAGATTCCTCCCACGCGAAGAAAAGTTTTATGCAGATTTTCTGAAGCAGGCGCACCTGATTCAGGAAGCCGTCGGCGTGCTGGACGCAGCCGCGCAGAAAGGGAATTCCCACATGGTGTCGGCGGCGACCCAGTTGCGTGAAATCGAGTCGCGCGGCGACGAGATCATCCACGACATCTTCACCCGCCTGAACCAGACCTTCCTCACGCCGCTCGACCCGGAAGACATTCACCGTCTGGCTTCGCATCTGGACAACGTGCTGGATTGCCTGGAAGAGTCCGCCTACCGCATTTCGGCCTATCCGCTGGAGCCGATTCCGGCTCCGGTGACGCGCCTGACGGCGATTCTGGTGCAACTGAGCAAGCAACTGATTCTCGCCTTCGAAGCCTTGAGCCACGACAAGCAGATTCTGCCGCACTGCATCGAGATAAACCGCCTGGAAAACGACGCCGACGTGGTGTACCGGGTGGCCGTGGCGGAACTGTTCCAGACCGAGACGAACGCGATTGAGTTGATCAAGCGCAAAGAGGTATACGAGGTGCTGGAAAAGGCCACCGACTTTTGCGAGGATGTCGCCGACGTGCTGCAGGAAGTTGTCGTGAAGAACAGCTAGCCCGATGGACTCCGCAACGCTGCTGGTGATTCTGGTCATCGTTGTCGCGTTGATGTTTGATTACATCAACGGGTTTCATGACGCGGCCAACGCGATCGCGACGGTGGTGGCCACTCGCGTGTTGTCGCCGTTGCAGGCCGTGGCCTGGGCCGCCTGGTGGAACTTCGCCTCGGCGTTCACGTTTGGAACCGGCGTGGCCAGCACGGTGGGCAGCGGCCTGGTGGATTTGCACAAGATCGACCAGTTGACGTTTCTGGCGGCGCTGGTGGGGGCCATCGTCTGGGATCTCATCACCTGGTATTACGGCCTGCCGTCGAGCTCGTCCCACGCGCTGATTGGCGGGCTGGCCGGGGCGGCCATCGCCAAGGCGGGATTCGCCGCGATCATCTGGGGCCAGAAATGGCTGATGACGCTGTTGTTCATTCTTCTGGCTCCGCTGATGGGTCTGGCCCTGGCATGGCTGCTGATGATCATCATCTACTGGATGTTCCGGAACTCCTCGCCCGTGAAGATGGACAAGTGGTTCCGGTGGCTGCAACTGTTCTCCTCGGGCATCTTCAGTTATTCGCACGGCACCAACGACGCGCAGAAGACGATGGGCATCATTACAGGCGCCATGTTCACGGCCGGCTGGTTGAAAACGTTCGAGGTGCCTGTGTGGGTGGTGCTGTCGGCTCATGCCGCCATCGCACTGGGCACGATGAGCGGCGGCTGGCGGATCATTCACACGATGGGCGGCCGCCTGACGCGGCTGAAGCCGCGCAGCGGGTTCTGCGCCGAAACGGCGGCGGCCATTTCCATTCTGTTCTCGACGGAACTGAAGATGCCCGTCTCGACCACGCACACGGTGTCGGGCGCCATTGCCGGCGTGGGTTCCATTCAACGCTTCAAGGCGGTGCGCTGGGGCGTGGCGACGAACATCATGTGGGCCTGGGTGCTGACCATCCCCGCCGCCGCGCTGGTGGGCTGGCTCACGATGCATGTCATCGAACTGTTCCGGTAGCCCGCCGAGCGCCCCTGCCGGAAGCCCGCGCGCCCGGAGCCTCTACTTGGAAGCGCCTTCCGGCGGCAGCGGCGTGGGGCCGTGCGAGACGCGGCCGGACATGGCTTCCACGATGTTGATGTTGTTCCGTGTAAGCGTGTGTCCCAGCACGCGGTCCAGGTCCACCTCGGCCTTGGCGTAGGAGCCGAGCGCCGCCACCTCGTTGGCCTGAGCCTGCGCGAGATCCCGCTGGTATTGGATGACGAAGAAGACCGTGGAGGCGCCCAGGGCGTACTTCTTCTGCTCGGCATCGAGCGTCTGTTCCTGCAGAATGCGTTCCTGGGCGGCGGCATCGAAACGCGCCCGGGCCTGCTGCAGCGCGATCACGGAATTGTTGATGTCCACGCGGAGCTGGTTTAGCTGTTTCTGCTGCTGCAACTCGGCCTGCCGCAGGCTGAGCGTGTCCAAGGTCATGTCGGCGAGCGCGGAACGGTTGCGGATGGGAATGTTCAACTGGAAGCCGAACGAGTAGTCGGGAAAGTTCCGGCGGAACAACTGGCCGAGCACGCGCCCGTAGTTGCCCACGAAGAAGGGATCGACGCGGTTCGGCACGGGCTGTCCGGTGTGGGGCAGGGGCAGCATGTTGCCGGTGCCGGCCAGGCCGTTGTTCTGGACGCTCATGGTTACGTCGAGCGAGGGAAGTAGCTGGCTGCGGCTTCCCTTGAGGCCGATCTTGGAATTTTCGATGTTGATGCGCGTCTGCTCGAGATCGGGGCGCGTGGTCATGGCCTCCTCAAACAGATCCTTGAGCGGACGGACCGCTTCCTTGGGCGGAAGCTTGATGGAATCCATCGGCACGATGCGGGCGTCGGCGATGGAGGGGCTAAGCACGCCCGTGCGGCTCAGGGCGTTCTTCAGAATTGTCTCCTGCTGCAACAGCACGGTTTCCGATTGCAGCAACTCCTGCTGGCGCCGGGCCACCTGCGCCTGGGCGCTGACGATCTCGATGGGCGCGAGAGTTCCGATTTCCACCTGCTTCTTGTTGTCCTCGTACAGCTTCTGGGCCAGGGCGAGGGCCTGCTGCTTCACCTTCAGATCCTCGTTGTAGCTGACCAGATCCCAGTACAGGTTCTGGATGGCGCTGACGGTGGTGATCAACTGCAACTGGAACTGGAGATCGCTCACCTTCATGTTGTTCTTGGCGATGCGGATGTTGCGGTTGTTCACGGCGATGCCGAAGCCCTGCAGCAGCCGCTGGCTGACCTGCAACTGGAAGTTGCCGCTGCGCGAAGGGTTGATGTCGTTCAACGGGTTGTTGGAGGTGACGCCGGTCATGTTCCAGCCCAGGCTGGCGGTGGTTCCGGTAAGCCAGCTCTTCTGGATGGCGTTGCTGAAGTTCTGGGAATTGAAGGCGATGGCCGTCAAGCCGGTCGTGACGGTGTTGGATTGCGGGCGCGTGGAATGCCCGAAGGCCATGGTGCTGACAAAGACCGGGTCGAGGTTCTGAATCGCCGTGCCCGTGGCGGTGATGACCGTGCCTCCCGTGGAGCCTCCTCCGCCGCCGCCCGCGCCGCCCGAACCGGCGCCTGTGGCTCCGCTGGCGTTGCCCGTGCCGCCGGTGGAACTGCCAATGGCCTGGCTCTGCGCGCTTTGCGCGCCCTGCTGAATGGTGGGCGGCACGCCGCGTAACAAACCGCCGGCCAGCGCGCGTTGAAGGCTGGCTTTGGAGATCATCGGGCCGTAACGCTGCATCTCGACATCGAGGTTGTTTTCGATGGCCAGGGCGACGGCGTCCTGGAGGGAGAGATACAGCCGTCCGGCGCGCAACAGCGTTTCCAGACGCGGCGAGTTGGCCAGCCGGATGGGTTCGATGCCGGGGTCACGGTAATGGCTGGTGATCGCGCCCAGGAAGGAATTGCGCTCGTAAAGCGGCGCCTGGGACGGATTCACGCTGGTTTGTTGCTGGGCGGGCAGCGCGCCAGCCACCATCATCATGCTGCACAGAACGGAAAGACAAGAACGGAAATTGGTCATGAAACCCTATGTCCTCATACGAGTGAACCGGCCTGCCCGCTTCGGTGGAATGGATGCGGGCGCTTCTCGACCCCCCATGGACAACCTGCGGAGAGTTGCGCCAACGCGCCGCCTCCGGCGGTGCTGACTCGATTGGTCACTGCGAAACTAGACGAGCGAAGTGGGGGCAATTGTTCCCTGAATTTTCAATGGTATAGTAAGGCTTTCCCGGCGGGCAACGGCCCGCGCCGCGCATTTCGCATGAACATTCGTCCACCGCGACGCTTCCGCGCGAACATTTCCTATGATGGCACGGACTTCCACGGCTGGCAGGTGCAGCCGGGGCTGCCAACCATCCAGGAAACTCTGGAGACGCTGCTGTCGGAGATCGAGGGCGCGCCCGTCTCGGTCGCCGGTTCGGGCCGCACCGATGCCGGCGTGCACGCCCTGGCCCAGTGCGCCGCTTTTACCCTCACCAATCCGATTCCCGCCGACAACCTGCGCCGGGCTTTGAACAGCCGGTTGCCGGGGGCGATTCGCGTGCTCTCCATCGCCGAAACCGTGCCGTACTTCCATCCGCGCCACCACGCCCAGGCCAAGACATACGAATACCGGATCTGCCGCGACGAGGTGTGCCCGCCGTTTGAGCGCCGCTATGTCCATCACCATCCGTATCCACTCTTTCTTCCGGCGATGATTCGACTGGCTCCGTTACTGGCCGGGACTCATGATTTTTCGGCTTTCGCCTCGGCCGACGAAAAAGACGCGCCGGAACGGTCCAAGGTGAGAACGATTTTCTCCTCGGAACTGCGCGAGGAGCCGGGGCGGCTGATCTACCGCGTCAGGGGGAACGGCTTTCTGAAACACATGGTGCGCAACCTTGTGGGGACGCTGCTGGAAGCCGGGAAGGGCAATGCGGACGAGGCCTGGCTGTCGCGCGCGCTGGAACCGGGCTACCTGAACCGGACGGGCGCCCGGAAAGGCGGCCCGAGAGCGCCTGCATGCGGCCTGTTCCTGGTCAGCGTGGAGTATCCGGAAATCCTAATGAACCCACCGCCACGCCCAGTTCACGCGGGTCCGTCGGACCCGGACGAAACGGAGGAGTGACTTCGAGCGCCACCTTGACCGTGGCGGCCGGCGAGGGGGCGACGGGCCAGTCACGGCTCTGCCAGCCCTGCCGGTCGAAGTGCGCCTGTCCAAGTTCGGCGCCGTCCAGCAGGACGCGGACCTGCGACTGCCCCACCCCGCGGATGTAGTCCGGTCCAATGTTGACGCGGAGGATCAGCCGTGAGGCGCCAGCGGGCTTGCGCAGCGTGGCCCAGGCCTTGGGCTTCGTCCAGCGGTAGTTGGACTCCTGTTTATACCAGCCCTCGCCAAGCTGCCAGAACGGGACGAACTGTCGCATATCGAGCATCGCCAGTTCGGGGTTGGACGTGGAGCGGACCACGGTGTGGAGTTCGCGCCGGGCCTCATTCCAGGTGAGCTGCATGACATTCCTGTCTCCCACGCGAGCCAGCAGCCCCTCGGTCTGGATCGCGGCCATGGGCGCGGAGAGCTTGCGGGTGGCCACGCGGATGGCCCCGGAAATGCCCCACCAGTCGAGACCTTCGGGGTAGCCGTCGTAGACGTAGAGTTCGGGTTCGGCCAGGGCGGGGGCGGTCACAAGCTGGTTCCAATAGGCTCGGTTGCTCTCGGCCAGTGTGAGCTCGGCGCGGCGGAGCTGGCGCATCCAGACAAAGTTGACGGCCAGCCAGAGCACCACCGCTCCGGCCATCCAGCGCCGGGGCAGAGAGGCAGCCAGCACGGCGGCGACCACGGCGAGTCCCATGAGGGGCAGGTAGAGATAGACGGGATTCACACGGGCCGGCAGGGCGAGCATGGGCAGCAGCAGAACGGCGCACCAGATGGCGCCCCAACTTGCGGGCTGCGGCAGGGGCTTGGCACGGATGGCCGCGGGAAGGGCGATGAACCAAAGATAGGGAGCATAGCGCCAGAGCGTGGAGACGAGGCTGGCAGGCGAGAAGTGAAGACGGTAGTCCTCGCCCGCGGTCTTGTTGCCGAAGACGCCTTGCAGCCCGATGGCGAGCGCGGCGGCGAAGAAGGGGATCAGCGGCTTCCAGCGGCGGCGGCCCACGCTCCATTCCCAGGCCAGCAGAACGAGCGGAAGCAGGACGGCGTGTTCCTTCGATTTCATGGCCAGCCAGAAGCAGGCGAACGAGAGCAGCCATCCGGCGCGCGGCCAGCGCGGGGAGCTCCAGGCCAGCAGCGCGCCCAGCGTGAACAGGCCGCACAGGACATCGAAGACATACATGGGCCGCCAGAAGGCGCCGAACAGGGCCATGTTGAAGGTCCAGAACAGCGTTCCGGCCAGCGCCGGCCATTCCTCAACCCCGGCGCGGCGGAGAAGCCAGAACAGCAGCAGGGCATTCAACAGGTGGAGCGCCTGGATGGTGGCAACGTAGGGCGGGAAGCGCGTGCCGAACCACTGCGACCAGAGGTGATACAGGCCGTGTCCGGCGGGCCGGAAGTTGTTCGCCGTATACACGGGCGAGAGCAGGGCCTGGGCGAAGTGGGCGGCGGGAACCGGGCGCGTCCAGGCGAGGTTGTCCAGGTCGTCGCCAAAGAAAAAGCTTCGATAGGCGCCGCGGTTGGCGATCCAGAACAATACGGCCAACAGGGCGGCCAGGGCGATGCGTCGAATCATGCTTCGGTGGGCGGCAGGGCGCGGAGAAAGTCGAAGTCACAGCCTTCGTTGGCCTGGGTGACGTGATCGAGAAACATTTTGCCATAGCCGCGCGAGTAGTGCGCGGGCGGCGGTACGAAGTCCCTGAGGCGGCGGGCGAGTTCGACGTCGTCGAGTTCCACGTCGATGCGGCGCTGCGAGGCCGACAGGGAGATGATGTCGCCCGTGCGCACGGCGGCGAGCGGGCCACCGATGGCCGACTCCGGGGCGATGTGCAGGACGACGGTGCCAAAGCTGGTGCCGGACATGCGGGCGTCCGAGATGCGGACCATGTCCATCACGCCGCGTTGCAGCAGCCGCTTGGGCATGGGAATGTGGCCCCATTCGGGAAAGCCGGGGCCGCCCTTGGGGCCGCCGTTGCGCAGGACAAGGACGGTGTTTTCATCCACCGGCAGGTCGTCGCGTTCGAGCTCGAGGATCATGGCGTGGTGGTCTTCAAACACGAGGGCCGGGCCGCGGTGTTCCAACAGGTGCGTCGAGGCGGCCGTGTGCTTGAGGACGGCGCCGTCGGGGGCCAGGTTGCCGTAAAGGACCAGCGTGCCGCCTTCGGGCGACAGCGGCTGCGCGCGCTCACGGATGACGTCGCGGTTGTGACAGGGAGCCGCGGCGACATTTTCGGCGATCGTCCGGCCGGTGACGCTAAGCGCTTCGCCGTGCAGCAGAGGCAGAATTTCGCGCATGACGGCGGGAACGCCGCCGGCATAGAAGAACTCCTCCATCAGATACTCCCCGGATGGCTTCACGTTCACCAGGTAGGGCGTGCGCGCCGAGATGCGGTGGAAGTCGTCCAGTGTAAGTGGCAGGCCGAGACGTCCGGCCAGGGCCAGCAGGTGGACCACGGCGTTGGTGGACCCCCCAATGGCCATATCGACGGTGATGGCGTTTTCCAGGGCTTCCCGCGTCATGATGCGCGTGGGGCGCAGATCCTCCCACACCATTTCGACGATGCGGCGGCCGGACTGTTCGGCGATGGCTTTGCGGCGGGAGTCCGGAGCGGGAATGGCCGCGCACCCGGGCAGCGTCATGCCGAGCGCCTCGGCGATGGAGGTCATCGTCGAGGCCGTGCCCATCACCATGCAATGGCCATGGCTGCGCGCCATGCAGCCTTCAAACTCGTTCAACTCCTCCTGGCTGAGCGAGCCGGAGCGGAACAGGTCGAACATCTTGCGGCCGTCCGTGCCGGAGCCTTTCCATTCGCCGCGGTAATTGCCGCTGAGCATGGGGCCTCCGGTGACGAACAGCGAGGGTACGTCGGCGCTGGCGGCGCCCATGAGTTGGGCCGGCGTGGTCTTGTCGCAGCCGCACAGCAGGACGACGCCGTCCACCGGGTTGCAACGGATGGACTCCTCGACGTCCATGGCCATGAGGTTGCGCAGCAGCATGGCGGTGGGACGGATGAAGACTTCGCCGAGGGAGATGGTGGGGAACTCGAGCGGCACGCCGCCCGCGGCCCAGACGCCGCGCTTGACGGCCTCGGCGAGTTCGCGCAAATGGATGTTGCAGTGATTCAGCTCGCTCCAGGAGTTGCAGATGCCGATGAGGGGCTTGCCGTGGAAGGCTTCCCGCGTGAGACCCTCGCTGCGCAGATACGCACGGCGGGCGAAGTTGTAATACTCAGGGCCTTCGTACCAGGTTTCGCTGCGGAGTTGGCGGCGTGTGCCGCCGGAGGAGGCTTCAGTCGAGGACATCCCCACTAGACTGCCACAGCCCGGCAGTGTCCATGCAGGAAGGCTGTGCCCGGCGTCGGCGGGAAGGCTAGACCATGGAGCGGGCGTGGCCGGGTGAGGTCCAGCGGCCGACCACCGTGCGAAGCTGATCGAGGGACGCGGGTTTGCTCAGGAAATCGTTCATGCCGGCCGTAAGGCAGCGCTCCCGTTCGCTGGTGGCATCGCTGGCCGACATGGCGATGATGGGCAGGCGCGGGTCGATGCCCGGCATGGCGCGAATGGCGCGCGTGGCTGTGACACCATCCATTCCCGGCATCATGAGGTCCATGAGAATGGCGGAGAAGCGGTACTCCTGCACGGCCTGGCAGGCTTCCAGGCCGTTGTTCACGACAATGGTTTCATAGCCGAGCTTCTCCAGAAGCCTTTTGCCCACGCGCTGCCCGATGGGATCGTCCTCGACCAGGAGAATGGCGCCGGCCGGCTCCTTCTGCACCACCCGTTCCAGTTGCAGCAGGGAAGCCGTGGCCTGCGGCGCCGCGGCAGGAAAGCGAGTGGCCACGCGTGCCAGCGTGGCCCTCAGCACACGCTCCTCCACCGGCTTGGCGATCATGGCGGCGATGCCGAGCAGGGTGGGCTCCAGGCAGTAGGCGCGCTGGCTGTGAGGCACAAGAAGGAGGATTTGCGGATGGCCGCAACCGGGGTCGTCGAGCACGGCGCCGGCCAGCGCCACGCCGGGCTGTCCGGGCAGTTCGTTATCCACCAGAAGGAGATCGAAGGGTTCGCCGAGCAGGTCCGCCTGGCGCAGCATGACGAGCGCTTCGGCCTCATCGCTGGCGCTGAGCGCGTGGATGCCCCAGCCGCTCATGAGCTCGGCGATGACCCCGCGCACGCCAATGTTGTCGTGCACGATCAGACAGCGCTGGCCGTTCCACTCGAGGGGATCGCCAGCGGAGGCGGCGCATTCGCCGTAGGGCAGGCTCACCTGGAACCAGAAGAGAGATCCCTGGCCAGGCTCGCTTTCCACTCCCATCTGTCCTCCCATGCGTTCCACCAGCTTTCGCGAGATGGCCAGATTCATGCCACTGCGCTCGTATCCCAGTTCGCGGCTGGAGACGGAGCGCGCGAACGGGTCGAACAGAGCGGCCATGCGTTCCTGCGGAATGCCCGCGCCGGTGTCCTCCACCTGCACGCGCAACAGAACCTCCCGGCCGCCCAGGCTGACCGCGCCGATGGTGAACGACACCGTGCCGGAATCGGTCATCCGGATGGCGTTCTGCAACAGGTTGCTCATCACCTGGCCGAGCCGCACGCCGTCGCCGGTGATCACGTCGGGCACATCGCGTTTGACCAGTGCGGCGATTTCCACGCCCTTGTTTTCCGCCTGCGCGGCGTGGCGGTGAAGCAGACCGGCCACAAGGCCGCGCAGACTGAATTCGGATTGCCGCAACGAAACCTCGCCCTGGTCGATCCGCGCGTATTCAAGAATTTCGTCGATGGTTTCCAGCAGGCGTCCGGCCGATTTCTTCACCGATTCGGCGAACTCGCGCTGCTGCATGCTGAGTTCGCTGTCCAGCAATAACTGCGCCATGCCGGCGACGCCGTTCATCGGGGCGCGGAATTCGGTGCTCAGGTTCACGAGGAAGTGCAGTTTGCGGGAGGCCGACTGAACGGCTTCGTCGCGGGCCGTGGCCAGGTCGAAGGACTGGTCAAGCAACTGATACGCCTGCTGCTCGGATTTACTGCGCGCCGCCTCGAGTTCGCGCATCTGTTCGGCCATGACGCGTTCGGCCTGCTTGCGCGCCGTGATGTCGGCCAGCGAGCCTTCGTACCAGAGCACGGCGCCGCCGGGCCCGCGCACGGCGCGCGCGTTTTCCAGCGCCACCAACTCCGTGCCGTCCCGCCGCCGGAGCCTCAACTCGACGTTGCGCAGGTGGCCGTCACGCTCCAGCAGGGCGGTCAGTTGCCGGCGCTGCTCCGGGTCCGCGTAAAGACTCGCTCCGATATCCACCCGGCGTATCTCCTGTTCGGATTCGAAGCCGAGCATCCGCACCAGGGCCGGATTGGCGCGCAGGATCTCGCCGCTGGGAGAGGTTTGGTACAAGCCTTCGGCCACATGCTCGAACAGTTCGCGGTAACGTGTTTCGCTGCGGCGCAACTCCTGTTCAACCTCGCGCCTGTGCCGCATCTCGCGGCGGTAGGTGCGGTGCAGCAGTAAGGCAAGCAGGGCCAATACGCTCGCCAGCAGGCTGAGCGCCACGGCGTCCTTCCATTTGGCCAGCGGCCCGCTGAGGGCATCCGTCTTGCGGCGCGAGGTGCGCAGAGAGAGCAGGTCGAACTGCCGTACGACCCGTCCAAAGGCGGCCTCGGAGCGTCCGGGCATCCACCCCGCGCGGGAGGCCAGCTCAACGGCGGTCTCCTCCAGCCAGGTCCGCGTATCGGCCGTCAACTGGCGCAGTTCGGCCTCATCGGCGCAGCCTTCCGGCAGTGCGCGCAACGCCATGTGAGCCGGCTGGCGTGCCGCATCGGCGCGCGCGGCATCACCGTCACGGTAGGCGGCGTGATACTCCTGCAGCCGCACCCGGAAGGTGTTCAGCCCGTCCTCGCACCGCGCCCAGTGCATGGATTCGGTGTGGCTGCGGTTGATCGACACCACCAGGGAAACGCCCAGCGCCAGACATGCCACCAGGACCGGCAGCGTCAGCAAAGGCCACACCTGCGACTGGAAATTCAGCCTCATTCTGGCTCCGGGAAACCACGCCTCTGGCGCGGATCACCCGGGGTTTTCCCCCGTTCATCCATCGGTGGAACGCGTAAAAAACTTGAGGCTATGTTTATCTGTTCAATGGCTTACAGAGACGCCGCCATGCGTGAGGGCAAGGCGGCGGATGGCCGTGGCACGGCCCGTCGCCGGGTCCACCGTGACGATGACCGCGTGCAGTTCGACGCCCGTGCGCGCGGCTTCCATTCGCACGGGCTGCCCGGTGAGGAACTTCTGCAGGACAATCTGCTTTTCGACGCCGATGACCGAGTCGTAGGGCCCTGTCATGCCGCAATCGGTTTGATACGCCGTGCCGCCGGCCAGTACGCGTGCGTCGGCCGTGGGTATGTGCGTGTGCGTGCCCACGACGGCCGAAACGCGGCCATCGAGATACCAGCCCATGGCTACTTTTTCGCTGGTGACCTCGGCATGGAAGTCCACGAAGCGCACCTTGACGGTGGCGGGCAACTCGGCCAGCAGGCTGTCCGCCGTACGGAAGGGACAGTCGATGGGCGTCATGTAGGTGCGCCCCTGGAGGTTGAGCACGGCGACGGCGGCGCCGTTGCGCGCCTCGGCGATGCACACGCCGCGGCCGGGCAGGCCGCCGGGATAGTTGGCCGGACGCAGCAGCCGGGGTGTGCGGCCCATGTAGTCATAAATGTCGCGCTTGTCCCAGATGTGGTTGCCGCCGGTCAGCACGTCGATGCCGAGATGAAACAGGTCGTCGGCGATTTGCGGAGTGACACCGAAGCCTCCGGCCGAGTTTTCGCAGTTGGCGATGGCCAGGTCGATGGCATGGTCGCGCAGGATGGAGGCGAAGAGTTCGGAGACGATGCCGCGGCCGGCCGACCCGAAGATATCGCCTATGAAGAGTAAGTTCATCGTCCGCGCCGGAGGCGGCCTACGCTCCGCGCAAGCACTCGGCGATCTCCTTTTCCGTGATCGCGCCTTCCTTGATCAAGCGCCAGATAGGCTCGGTGATGTCCAGCGTGCTGCCGGCCACGCCGATACAGGGGCCGCCGTCGAGCACCAGGTTCACATGGCCGTCCATCTGTCCGAACACCTCGATGCCAAGCGAGCAGGTGGGCTGTCCGCTCAGATTGGCGCTGGTGGAGATGAGGGGCTGCCCAAGCGATTCGATGAGCCGCCGCGCCGCTTTCGCCTTGGCCTGGCGCAAGGCCAGCCGGCCCGTGTTTCCGGTAACCTTCAACGGCACCTTGGCCGACGCGGGAACAATGATGGTGAGCGGGCCGGGCCAGAAGTGCCGGGCCAGAATCTGGAAGCGCCGCGTGACTTCGGCGGCCAGATCCTCCGCCATCACCATGTCGTCCACCAGAAGCGGCAGCGAGCGGTGCACCTCGCGCTTCTTGGCCTTGAACACCTTGCCGACCGCGTGCAAATTGAAGGGGTCGGCCACCAGCATGTAGAGCGCGTCGGTGGGGATGGCCACGACGCCGCCCGAGCGTATGATGGCGGCGGCGCGCGCGATGGCTTCTCCCGAAGGGTTCTCCTGGTCGATCTCAATCAGATCCGTGGTGGCTCTCATCGTTGGCAACTGGTGCAGAGGTAAGTGGACCGTCCTGCCTGCCGTAGGCGTCGTATCTTCTTCCCACACGTGAAGCAGGGCTGGCCTTCCCGGTCGTAAACCTGGCAGTTAAACGTTTCTCCCTCGGAGAAGCCACCCGGCGGGCCGTAGGCGATCCTTGCCGATTCTACCGCATCGTGCAGAACACGAACAATTTCCTGGTGGAGGCGCGTGAGTCGTGGCGCGGCGAGACGGCAGGCCTGGCGGCGCGGGTCGATGCCCGCCGCAAAGAGCGCCTCGGCGGCGTAAATGTTGCCGAGACCGGCCAGGCGGCGCTGGTCGAGCAGGAAGGTTTTCACGGGTTGGCGCGAGGCGCGGGCCAGCGCGAGCAGGCGGTCCGGCGTGAACTCCGGGCAGAGCGGTTCGACGCCGAGGGTGGATTCCAGTTCGGCGCGCAACTCGGAAGTCAGGCGCATCTCCAGGCGGCCGAACGCGCGCGGGTCTTCATAGACGATGCCCGAGCCTTCGTGCAGGGCGATCACGACGCGGGCCGACGGCGCGGAAAGACGCCAGTCGGGTATGGCGTGCAGGTGTCCGGTCATGCGGAGGTGCACATGGAGGGTCCAGCCGTCCGACAAATTCACCAGGATGTGCTTGCCGCGGCGTTCGACACCGGCAATGCTCCGGCCCACCGCGCGCCGGGCGACACCGGCGGCGGCGCAGCGGTGCGCCTCGACCGCCGTGATCCGCGCGCCGACAACCTGTTCCCGCAGGCGGCGGACGACGGCTTCCACTTCGGGGAGTTCGGGCATGAGGACAGGGTAGCGGAGGGGGCGGAGGGGGAGGCAGGGGCACAGCAACTCCTAGGCATCGTCGAACGAGCGTGCGGCTGCGAGTCGGCCATCAGACGGTGCGGCGGCGTATGGCAGCCGGACACTCCCGACACGGTCTACCTGCCTTCCAACGTGCGCCCCCCTCGGGGGGCGCACGTAAGGCCAACGGGGACTGGGAGATTTGCAAAGGTGTCATGTCCGATAGCCGCAAGACTGGCGCTGGGCGGCATTGACGGTCAACTCGAAGCTGAATAAACCGCGTACCATCGTTCCAGCGGACAATCCCGGCAAAATCTTCGGGTTATGGTACCGCGACGTATACCGCGCCTACACGGACTTCGAGACAGACGTAGTGGAGAACAAAAAGCCAGCCGCACCTGATAAAAGTGCCGGTACGAACCGTCAACTCTTTGAATGATGGAGCCAACTGTTTGAATGATGGAGCCGGTTTCAGGGAAGGTGTTTGGCCTTTCCTTCTACGTGAAGCAGCCCGATCCACAAACGCTCAGGTTGAGTGGGTCGAAAGCCTCTACGAAGAGCTGCGAATACCCCTGCGCAGGTACGTACAGCAATTCGGCCCGCGTTCCGATGACCCCGAGGATCTGGTGCAGGAAGTCTTTTTACGCCTACTACGAGAGGTTCTCGGCGGAAAGCGGATCGAGAAACCGCGAACCTGGGCATTTTGCGTGATTCACAGGATGCTCACGGACGATTATCGAAAGCGATCATTGAAGCAAGAGCATGTCGCCGAGATATCCAATCACAACCCTGGGGTTGTTGCGACGCCCGAGGATGATTTTCTCTCCAGCGAAAGAGGCAGCCGCCTGGAAACCGCCATCGAACTGCTGACCGTTCAGGAAAGGATGTGCCTGGAACTCCGCAGCGAAGGACTTCGGTATAGGGAGATAGCGGATCTCCTGGGGCTCAAGCTGCCCACCGTTGCCAGCGTAGTGACCCGGGCGATCCGTAAGGTGTCGAGGCATATGCATGCTTGATTTCTTCCTGTCACGCCTCCTGTTGAGGACCGAACGGCATCCGGACGAAGCGCTCCTCCTCTATTTGGAGGGGGAACTCGGCGGCAGGCAACTGGAACAAGTGGAAAAGCACGTTCGTGGCTGCTGGAAGTGCCGGGCATCGCTCCTCGACCTGCAGACGACCATCGCGGAGTTCGTTAACTACCGGGAGCGGGCGCTGGCCGCCGCGGCGGGTTCGACCCGGCCGGCAACAGGCTTGTTCCGGCAGCGGGTGTCGCGCATTTTTGAACAACACGAACGGCGTCCAGTGTGGCCAGGCCGGTCCACCGCCCTGAAGGCGGCCACGGCAGTAATGTTTCTGATCGCGACGGGGATGGCCTGGTTGTTGCTCTATCTTCCAAGGCCAGTCTCTGCGGCGGAACTGGTGGCGAGTGCGGTGTCTGCCGAGGCTGTCTTGGTGTCGGCGCACGAGTCGCGGGTGCTTCGCCAGCAGATGACCGTTGAGATTGAGTTGGAGGAAGCCGGCCAGCCCAGGCAGGAAACCGTGGTCGTCGATTCGGTTCCGTCCCAGATGTCTACGCGGATAGCTGAAGGCGGCGGAAGTCTCCGCGCGGAACTGCTGTCGGTGCTGGCGGCGAACGGACTTGACGACCCGTGGCCTCATTACGCCGCGGCATTCGCCAAGTGGCGTCAGAACTCCCACGTGGTGCTCGAATCGACGCGGCGAGTCGTACTGCCGGACGGAACTTCCGCCTGGGAGGTCCATGTACGCGTGGCGCCGCGCGCAGCCATCAACCAGATAACCAATGCCACGCTCGTGCTGGCTGAGAGTGACCTGAGACCGCTCTCACTGAAGTTAAAAGCGCTGGCGAGAAGTGGGTGGCGGGAATATCGCATCCATTCAGTCTCCTGGACGTTGAAAAGAGCCAGGCCGGCATTGTCTGGTCTGCCCTCTGATGCGTCCCGACCGCATCCACCTACCAGAATGGTTCCGGAGAGTCGTGTTCCCACTCTCCTCGTTGTTCCCGGCCCGGGTCCGGCCAAGCTGGATTGGGCGGCAGTGGAAGCCCATCTGCTTCTGCACCGTGATCGCGCTTGCACCCGGGAGGCCATTCAGGTGGAAAGGCTGCCAGACGCGGTCTCGATCAGCGGGGTGGTGGAAACCGACCGCGACGCGCTCCGGCTTACGCACTCCCTTTCCAGCTTGCCGCAAACGCGCGTGATGCTCGAGTCGGTCGAATCGGCGGTCCGACTCAGCCCTGCCGCACGAACAATGGAAACAGGCGATGCGGGTGCGGTGGTGCGAGGGACGGCGGTCCCCGCCGCCAGTTATTTGCGCGGCTTCCTGGAGGGCCTGGCCGGCGCCGGCGGCGCAAAGGATGAGATCGCGCGAATCGCCGACCGTGCTCTCCAATTAGCGGAGGACATCCGTTCTGAACACAGCGCGTTACGCGCGCTTCAGCGGTCTTTTCCGCCGGACTGCATGGAGCGGCTCAGTCCCGCGCAACGGGCTTCAGTACATGCGATGCTGCTGGACCATGTCCGTTCCGCGCTCCGCTTCACGAGTGCTTACCGCGAGCTACTCGCCGGCTTGCGATCTCCAGATGCGGATGGCTCAATCAAGAGCGCAAGTGCTCAACAGAGGGGTCCGCTGGACCCAACGGATTTGGCGAAAGTGATTGACGCCACGGCTTCGCTCTTTGGAGGAGCGAATGAACCGCCCGATATCGTTGAACAATGGCAGGTTCTCGACCTGAACCTCTATTACGTGGCGAATTCGCTTCACGAATTGCAGTCGCAGGTGGAAAAGCAGGCCTCTCAACTGAATCACAAGGGCGGTGGCCTTGGCGCTGAATTCCACCAACTGCCCGGGAGGAATGAAGTCTATGAAGATTAGCGTGCTCATCGCCGTTCATTTAATACTGGCGGTGTCTGTTTCCTACGGCCAGACCGCCCAAATTAGCGGCGCTATCACCGACTCCTCAGGAGGTGCCGTCCCGGAAGCTCGAATCACAGTGGTCAACACCGGAACGGAGATAGCCCGGCGCACGACTTCAAACGAGACTGGCAACTACTTCGTTCCACTGCTATCGCCCGGAAACTATCGGATACTTGTCCAGCGCGAGGGGATGATGCCGCTCGAAAGAAGCGGAATCGTTCTCACCGTTGACCAGGTTCTGCGGCTCGACTTTATTCTGGAGGTGGGAGAGGTAACGTCGAGGATCAACGTGACCGCCCAGGAGGCGGCCCTCGACCAGGCCACCTCCTCGCTCGGCCAGATACTGACCGCCAGTTCAGTGCAGGATCTTCCACTGAGCGGGCGGAATTTCGTCCGTCTGGCGCAGTTGGCGGCAGGAGCGAATGAGGGCGCGCCGCAGGCTATGTCGAGCGGGACACGCCCGGACGACCGGCGGCGCACGTCGGCGGTTTCAGTCAACGGCCAGCGCGACTATGTCAATAGCTTTCTCATTGACGGGATGGACAACAACGAACGTTCCGTTGGGACAGCCATCATCAAGCCCTCGATGGACGCCCTCGCCGAGTTCCGGGTGCAAACGAATCTCTATACGGCGGAGTATGGCAGGACGGCCGGAGGAGTGATCAACCTGGTGACCAAGTCCGGATCGAACTCGGTTCATGGATCCCTCTTCGAATTCCTACGTAACGACGATTTGGACGCTCGCAACTACTTCGCCCTGCCAGGCCCCAAGCCTCCCTTCCGGCAGAATCAGTTCGGAGGCAGTTTGGGCGGGCCGCTCAAGCTTAATCGCACATTCTACTTCGTCGACTATGAGGGATTCCGTCAGAGGCAATCCCAAACTGTCGTCAGCACCGTCCCCACCGAGGACGCTCGCAAGGGCGCATTCTCCGGGTTGAACGCGGTGTTCGATCCCCTCACCACACGCGTTAACCCGCAACAGGCGGGGGCCTTCATCCGTGACCGCTTCCCTGCCGACCAGATCCCGGCCAGCAGGTTCGATAAGGTTGCCGAAAAACTCGTTGCGCTGTACCCACAGGCCCAGAGGGCGGTGCTGGCGAACAACTTCACGTATGTGCCCGTTCGGAAGCAGCGTGAGGACATCTTCGATCTGCGTGCCGATCACATGTTCACGGAGGGCAAGTTCGGTTACGTCCGCTACTCCTTCAACGACAACGATACCCTCACGCCAACGCAACTGCCGCCAGTGGGTCAAATCCAGGCCGGTGGCGACGCCGGCAGCTTTGCCGGACCTTCGGTACAACGTTCCCAATCGCTACATTTCAACTACGTCCAGGTGATTAGGCCCAATCTCCTGATGGAACTGAAGGCTGGGTACTCGCGATTTGCACTGCACGCAAACCCGGCCAACGAGGGGAACACCTCTGAGCATGTGGGGATCGCCGGGGCGAACTCGAGCGAATTGAGCCGGGGATTGAGTGCTATTCAGGTTGCCGGCTTCCGCGGCCTCGGCGACAGCAATTTCATCCCACTCTATAACATCAACAATTTGTTCCAGCATGTTGGATCGATATCATGGAACCACTCCAACCACAATTTCAAGTTCGGTGCGGATATCAAAAGGCGCCAGGTGAGCTACTACCACAGCCCTCAGCCGCGCGGTGTATTCGCCTTTAATGCGAATTTCACAAACGACCCCTCGGGGACAGTGGCCCGAAGCGGGAATTCGGTCGCTTCGCTGCTGCTCGGATTCCCTGCCAACACAACCCGCAATCTGTTCCTGATCTGGCCCGGATATCGAACCACTGAAACTGGCGTATATGCCCAGGACGACTGGCGGGTTGCCCGCTGGCTGACGCTTAATATCGGGCTTCGCTATGACGTCTTCACGCCCTTCACGGAAGCGGCCAGCCGCCTGGCAAACGTCGATTTGGTGGGAGGCCGAATCATCGCCTCCGGCAAGGATGGTGTGTCCCAATCTGCTGGCGTGCGCACAGACTGGACGAACCTGGCTCCTCGTTTCGGATTCGCCGCGCATCTCTCGAAGAAGGTCGTGATGCGGGGAGGCTTCGGGTTCAGCTATTACCCGGGCACCTACGGAGTTTCGGCGTTCCTTCGCAATCCGCCGTTCACCTCGCTCTACACAGTCGCGGCGACTCCCTTGACGCCCATCAACAGCATTTCGCAAGGACTCCCCGCGGCAGTACCCACGTCCCCCGAGAGCCCGCAAGGTAACCTGGCTCCCGTTTCGCCGGATGCACGCAGTTCCTATGTTCAGCAGTACAACCTCACCCTGCAGGCGGAACTCTTCCGGGGTATCGTCTGGCGTGGAAGCTACGTCGGCGGCCTCGGACGCGCCCAGGCTTACGCGCAGGATCTCAATCTCGCTCCCCCGGGCTCGGGCGCAATTGGACCGAGGCGCCCATTTGCCTCCGTCTTCCCGAACGTTTCCTCGATCACCCAGTTTCAGACTGTGGGCATCAGCAACTACCACGCGTTTCAGATGAGTCTGGAGCGCCGGTTAAGCGTGGGCCTCGATCTCGCGGCCAACTACACCTATGCCAGATTGATCGACGACACGAACATCCTCAATGGCGGGAAACCAGGCTCGTCGACAGCGCAGCTTTCCAATGCCCGCTGGCTTGAGCGCGGAAACTCGGACCTGGACATTCGCCACAGATTGACGCTGATGGCCACGTATGAGATTCCATTCCCCCAGTTGTCGGGGGCGGGAAAGATCCTGGCGTCGGGCTGGGTTGTGAACTGCATCGGCGTCTTTCAGACGGGCCTTCCGTTCACGGTGGTAAACGCAGGCGCTCGCGCCAACACCGGCGGTTCCGATCGGCCAGACCGGGTCTCTAGTGGCGTGCTGACGGGGGGGCAGCGAAGTATCGATAAATGGTTCGACACGGGTGCTTTCATCGCCCAGCCACTTTTCTCGATTGGCAACTCCGGACGCAATATTCTCTATGCACCCGGACAGAAGACGATCGACTTCTCGGTACTCAAGAATTTTCCAATCCGTGAAGACCTGAAATTGCAGTTGCGCGGCGAGGTCTTCAACATTACCAACACACCGAATTTCGACATCCCGGCGGGCGCGCTTGGCTCTCCAGGTTTTGGCACGATCAGCGGCATGAGCGCCAATCCCAGACAAATGCAGATAGGATTAAAGCTTCTGTTTTGAGCGGCAGATTATGCAAAATAAACTGACACGCCGGGGACTGTTCGCCGCGGCACAGGCGGGAATCCTGTCCGCGGCTCGTCCGCAGTACTTCCGCGTTGAGAAGCGGAACGGGCATTGGTGGTTCATCGATCCCGCCGGCATGCCCTTTTTCAGTATCGGAATGAACCACATCGACTCGGCAACCCTGCGGTATGCCGAGAACGCCGAAATCTGGCGCGAGCGCTACGGAAACAGTGAAGAGCGCTGGCTCAGGGAGGGAGTCGCGCCCAACCTTCGGCGATTGGGCATGAACTCGGTCGGCTGGTCGCAGGAGGTTGTCGTTCGCCGGCCCACCATTCATCGGCACTCGCGCAACTGGAGCTATGAACATTACCAGTGGCTTGGGATGCCTTACTGCCACTTGCTGCCCTTTGCGGAGACGCATCAGTGGGAAGTCGAAACCAGGCACCCCGATTTCTTTAGCCAGGATTTCGAGGAATGGTGCGACTACGTAGCCCGCGATAACTGCCAGCGCATGAAGGACGACCCGAAACTTATCGGGTACTTCTATGTCGATTGCCCCGTGTGGGTCCATCCCGGCCTATCGAAGTGGCGCGGACCGCTCTTCGATCCGAAGAAACTTGATAGCCAGGAGGGGCGCGCCGAGTTGTTCGCGATGGCCTCGCGTTATTACCAGGTGACGCACGACGCGGTGCGGCGGTACGATCGGAACCACCTGATTCTCGGCGACCGTTACGAGGGCCGCGCGCGGCTCCCCGAAGAGGTCCTGCGCGCGGCATCGCCTTTTGTAGACGTGATGAGCTTTCAGTATTTCGGCCCGCCTGCGGAGGTCTGGCCTGGGCTGGCGCGTTTTCACGAACAGACCGGCAAGCCGGTACTGCTCGCCGACGCGTCGATTCCGGCCGCCAATACTCTTGGGAATTCGTATGCCGAAATGCTTCGCGGGTTGCGGGAATTGGACGGCTGTGTGGGCTGGCATGTTTGCGGCGCCTACCTCAAGAACAGGGCGAGAGGCAGGGGCTTTCTGAACGAACGCGACGAAATGGCTCCGGATTTCGTTCGGCAGGTCAAAGATGCGAACGAGGAGACCTACAAGTGGGTTCAGGAGGTGTGTTGCCGGCGTTGACGATGGCACTGCCGCTGGCCGGCCGCGCGACGGGCGACATCGACGGCGGCGTAGCGGGTCGCCTGGACCGCCGTGATGAGTGCGCCAAGAACCTGTTCCCGCGGGCGGCGGACGACGGCTTCCACCTCGGGGAGTTCGGGCGTGAGGATGGGGTAGCTGAGGGGGTAGGGGGCGATCCGCGCAAAGTCCACACTAAATGTAGCCATGCCCCGCACACTTTGATGCGGCTGTCGAGGGTGGAACAGAGACGACAGGAACAATTAGACAGGGTTGCCTGATTCGTGCCATTTTCCGATCAATCCCGCAATGAATTGCAAAGCCTCTTCGATGTCCATAGGGTCCGGGGGCGGTTCGGTTCTCAGACGTGCATGGCGAGAGAACGCTCCAACGGCTTCCTGATGGTTGCAGGTTCGTCTGAATCGATTTAATTCACTATTCGAGCAGTAGCCAAGGCGTAATAACCCATCGTTCCCACCCGCGCAATCAGCTACTACTTCATAGGCTCGGTAAAGGCTCGCCCAGCGATTCTCTCTGTCGATATCAAGAGAGAGACCGAAGTACAGTAGTGCTTCCTTGAAATTGTTATCCGACTCGCATCTTGTAGCGTAAGGCGAGAACGCTGAGGAGTCCTTCATGACACGATTAAAATCTGGCATGTTCGTTTGCCCTAAAACTTTCATCTTGAAATCGGGCGGGCTGGCTTCGGGACCGGTTTTGCCGTCAAGATCAATGACGCACCTGCACGCCGGTAGGGTAAAATGCAGGAAGTGTAGTCCAATAGCGGCTCCGATTCGTGGCAGTTCGTCGTTTACCCATGTCCACGGATCAACGCTTCCATCATCCGGCATCCGTGAGTCGGTCATGAAGTAGCGCACCTTGCGGTTGGCAGCCTGATACTCCACCATCCTCACCGGACTGTCTTGAATGACTTTATCAAAAAGAGCTAGATCGAAGTCACTGCGAAATCTTAGCTCGAATAGGTATCGCTTGTCAGTCTTGACATAATTCAGAGGTCGACTGTCACGAACTGGTGGTGATACTTCATAGGAAACAAAGAAATCCGATACAGGCTCCGCTATAGTGACGTAATTGTTAAGTTGCCGCATCGCGAATAAGTATACATCTTAATCGCAGCCCACGCATCCGAGTCGTCATTTCTTTATGTATTCGTCGTTTGCCAGCGCAACCCTCTCAAATGAACTATGCCGAGGACGCCGGCGAAACACAACGGCGGTTTGAGCCCTGGCTTCGCGAAGCGGTCGCAAAAGCGATGGATATAGTGGTCCCAGGAATTCAGACCAGGCAATAAGTTAGGATTTTGCGGAGTCGTGGACGCAGGAGTGGCGATGGCGACGACGCGCAAACAGTACAGTCCGAAGTTCAAGGCCAAGGTGGCAGTCGAGGCGATCCGCGGCGAGCGGACGCTG
>JADZBH010000049.1 GCA_020852175.1 Bryobacterales bacterium
CCAGAAAACCTTTGGAAGGTTCTACTTAACGCGAGAACAGCGCTCGCGAGCCTCGATGGGACGGGCAAACATCTCCCGAGCCCAAATATCCTGCTTCGACCTCTCCAAAACAGGGAGGCACAACTATCCTCAAAGCTGGAGGGTACAATCACCGACCCTCAGCAGCAGGCTCTTTTCCAGGTAGACCCTCGATATCCAACATCCGCCAATGACCCGGCAAACTCCTTCAGGGAAGTGTTTAATTATGACCGCGCTCTACGGTTAACGCTCGATGGCAGCAACGGGTTGCCTCTCTCGCTACGGCTCATCAAGAAGCTGCACTCAATCCTCATGGAGGGTGTGAGGGGTTCAGACCAAAGGCCAGGGGAATTTAGGGTAACGCAAAATCAGATTGGAAGACCGGCTAGGTTTGTTCCGCCACCGCCGCGGTACTTGGATGAAGCGCTTGATTCGTTTGAGAAGTACCTACACGCTGAAGATTCCTTCGACCCGCTCGTTAGGGCCTTCATCGCCCACTACCAATTCGAGACAATCCACCCTTTTGGGGATGGTAACGGCCGAGTCGGCAGGCTCCTACTTTCGCTTTCGATCGCGGAGTGGTGCAAACTGTCAAGTCAATGGCTTTATATGAGCGCGTACTTTGAGCGGCGTAAACGTGACTACATGGACCTCATGCTCGGCGTTAGCACTGCTGGAGATTGGGAGCCGTGGATCAAATTTTGTCTCGAAGGAGTCGTTCTACAGGCAGTCGATACCGAAAAGCGATGCGACAAGCTGCTCGCGTTGCACCGCGATTACCATGGCCGCTTAAGAAAGGGGAATATTAGGCTATCCGGACTAGTTGATGGCTTGTTTGAAGCACCTGCTGTGAGGGTGAGCAGTGTGGTCAAGAAGTTCAATGTGACATACCCAACTGCTCGATCAGACCTAAAAAAACTCGAAGCGATGGGGATCGTCAGGCTGCTCGATGAAACGGAGCGTATCACCTACTATTGCCCCGATATCTTTCAAGTGACATATGAAGAGGGAGATGCCTAATCGCCACAGCCTTCCCAATTCATCTCCGCCTCCTGCTTCGCAGTTTCGGCCCATTACACGGGAGTGAGCAACTGGCGTGGGCCTTCCCGCCTGTCAGACTTCCCAACCTGCCCGCCGAAACCGCGGGCAGACTCTTCCACATGAATGGATTGGGTGGCGCGGCATTCTCCACTTTGCCGGGCGCTTCCTGGACACCCTTGAACGCCAGAATGTTCGGATCGTCGTGCCCTGGTTCGGCTAACTTACACGGTCACCCTTGCTCCTATCGTGACCAGGGGCGGCGAGGATATCAACAGTTCGAAAAGCCATACTGGCCCACTACCCCTTGCCCCGCATGCGCCCTACCCCGCGCCATCGGCCTGCCGCTACAATAAATGCCTGTGCGCCGCTTGCCAGCGGTGCGTCCGTGACGTATGGCCGACCTTAATTTCGCCGATAATCCGTTCGCCGTACTCACCGCCATCGTGGCGCCGGCCATTCTTACCAACGCCTGCTCCGTGCTCTCGCTCGGAACATCGAACCGCATCGCCCGGGTGGTGGACCGCACGCGCGTGGTCTATCACGAACTGGAGTCGCTGCCGCACGACTCCGGCCACTACGGCGAACTGGTCGTTCAATTAACGCTGCTGGAGGAACGCGCGCAATATCTGTTCCGCTCCTTACGGCTGTTCTACTTCTCCCTGGGCTGCTTTGTCGCCTCCGCGTTGATCTCCGTCATCGGTTCGGCGATGGCCTTCTATCACTTCACGCTCGGCTTCCGCGTGCTGGCCACCGTCGGCCTGATCACCGGACTGCTGGGCGTGGGCAGCCTTGTGGCCGGCAGCGCCCTGATGGTGGCCGAGGTGCGAGCCGCCATCTCGCAAATCACGCACGAGGCCCAACGGGCCCGCAATACTCTTGTCCGTCCTCCCACGGTGTAAACATGTCGAAAGAAGACTCCAACGCCCGTTACCGCGAATTGCAGGAGCATCGTGAACGCACGGGCGAACCTCTCGGCTGGTTCGAGGATCTTTACCGGCTTCAGCGAGACGGCGAAGAAACTGTACCCTGGCTCCGCGACGCGCCCAATGCGGAGCTGGTGAAGTGGGCGGAGTCGAACACCGTGCCGCCAGGCGGAGAAGCCTGTGTCATCGGCTGCGGGCTGGGCAACGATGCCGCCTATCTCGCCTCGCGCGGCTGGCACACAGTGGCATTCGACATTGCGCCCACCGCGCTCACACTTGCCCGGGAGCGCCATCCACAGGCGCCGGTCGAATGGGTTGTAGCCGATCTCACGCAGCTTCCCGGTACGCTCACCGGCCAGTTCGACTTCGTCTTCGAAGCGAACACCCTTCAGGCCATACCGACCGGCCTGCGCGCCCTCGCCTTCCCCTGCGCCTTCCAGTTGCTGAAACCCGGCGGCGCGCTGCTGCTGGTGGCGCGCGCCCGAGACGCCTCCCAGCCAGCCGACGGGCCGCCCTGGCCGCTCACGCGCGAGGAATTGATTCCACCCGCCGGTTTCATCGAGGAGTCTCTCTCCGAGATCCTGGCCGGCGAGAATCCGCCCGACCGCCGCTGGCGTATTCTTTACCGCCGTCCGGCATAATCGCCGCCGCCTCCGGATACAATGGCTGGCAGCCATGTCCACAACGCCCAACATGCTCGGCGCCTACGGCGGCTGGGCCTCCAAGAGCGCCTCGGATCCGCCCCGGCTCTCGTTCCGCAACGCACACTACACGCAGCTTGACGCCTGGCGCACGGAAGCCCGGGCCCGCTATATCGCCAATCTGCTGCAACCGCCGCCCGCGCCTCCGCCCCAGCCGCGGCTGCTGCGCCGCGCCGATCATGATGGCCTCCACATCGAACACCTCGAATGGCAGCTCCCCTATGGACCGCCCACTCGCGCCATCTTTTTGAAACCCGCCAATTCGAGGGGCAAACTGCCCGCCATCCTGGGCCTGCATGACCATGGCGGCAACAAGTATTTCGGCACACGTAAGATTACCCGCACCTCCGACAGCGTCCACCCCGACATGGTGTATCACCAGGACCACTACTACGGCGGCGCGGCCTGGGCCAACGAAATCGCCAAGCGCGGCTATGCCGTGCTGGTTCACGACACCTTCATGTTTGCCAGCCGCCGCGTTCATCTGGCCGATTTGCCAGGCAACATCCGGAACAACCTGGTGGAGAGCAATCCCGAGGACTCAGCCGAAATCAAACGATTCAATGCGTTTGCCGGCGGCCATGAGAATCTGGTCGCCAAAAGCCTGTTCTGCGCGGGTCTCACCTGGCCCGGCGTATTCGTGTGGGAGGACCAGCGCGCGCTCGACGTTCTGCTCAACCGCGACGATGTGGACCCGGCCCGCGCCGGCTGCTGCGGCCTGTCCGGAGGCGGACTCCGGACCATCTTCCTCACCGGCGCCGATCCGCGCATCCAGTGCGCCGTGCCTGCCGGCATGATGTCCACCTGGCGCGACTACCTTCTCAACAAGTGCCACACGCACACCTGGATGTGCTACATCCCCGCGCTGCCGCGCGACCTGGACTATCCCGAAATCATCGGTTTGAACGCGCCCAAACCCGTCCTGGTCCTGAATAACAACGAGGACCAACTGTTCACGCTTCCTGAAATGCGGCGCGCCGACGATATTTTGAAGGCCGTCTATGCCAAGGCCGGAGCCGCGGAACGCTACCGGGCCAGCTTCTACCCCGGTCCGCACAAATTCGATCTCGACATGCAAAAGGAAGCCTGGGCGTGGTTTGACCGGTGGCTGAAGGCATGAAACTGCTCGCCGCGCTGCTGTGCGTGGGCGCGCTGTCCGCGGAGGCTCCGGTGGCGGGTTTCCGCGTGGTGCGCACCTATCCACACGACCGCTCGGCGTTCACGCAGGGTCTTGAATACCACGACGGCTACCTCTACGAAGGCACCGGTTTGAATGGCCGTTCGTGGCTGAGAAAAGTGGAGTTGACGACGGGCCGCGTCGTGCGGCAGGTGGCGCTTCCGTATGAGCACTTCGGCGAGGGCATCACCTTGCTGGCGGGCGAAATTCTGCAACTCACCTGGCAGTCGCACACGGGCTTCATTTATGGTGCGTCGGACTTCAAGCTGCGCCGCCAGTTCCACTACGAAGGCGAAGGCTGGGGGCTGGCGAACAATGGCCGGGAGGTCTTCTTGAGCGATGGCTCCTCCACGATCCGCGTGCTCAACCCGAAAACGCTCGCCGTCGCGCGGCGCTTCCGCGTCACGGACGGTGCAATGCCCGTGGCTCAACTGAATGAGTTGGAAATGGTGAACGGCGAGCTGTACGCCAACATCTGGCAGTCGGACCGCATCGCTCGCATCGCGCCCTCGACGGGCAAGGTGCTCGGCTGGGTCGATCTGAAGGGCCTGCTCAGTCCCATCTTCCGTACCGGCGATATCGACGTGCTGAACGGCATTGCCTATGACGCCGCGGGCAAGCGCCTCTTCGTCACGGGCAAGCTTTGGCCGTCGGTGTTTGAAATTCAGGTGACGGCGAAGGTAGCTCCGGCCGCCAAAAGCGCGAAACGCTGAGGACAGCGCCCGGCCAGGAATGGGCGGACTACTTCGCGATCCAGTGAGCCCAGCGGTGGTAGCAGCTATCGCAACGCACCGCGATACGTCCCAACACGCCGAACAGTCTTTCCGCCAGGGAAGTGGAGGTCGAGCACCGCACCTGCTCGGACCGGCACTTCGGACACCGGATCCCAATGCGGGAACCGAGGGTGGAGGGCCGGATGCCTACCGGATAGTTGGCTATGGTGCGCACGGTTTCTTCCTCAAGAATCCCCCTCGGTCTGATCTGGTCTTGACCAGCCCAACCAACTTCGCCAGCGATGGTAACAACTGTGGCAGCGCAACGGGCGCAAACCAGCCATTGCCAGCAATATATCCAGGAACGACTTGACCGTAGAGCGGCGAACCTTCCCCGACAGACACCTTGGACACTTCACCGCGCTTGCCGCCTGAGACGGCAACGGCAATGTCCCGGTAGGTGGATTCAACATGGCCATGGAGGTGCAACCAGGGTTCCACTCGCCGCATGTGTAATGAAATCAGGAGCAGGGACCGGCGAACGGGCGGCAATTTTCTCCCTACCGGGAAAATTGTGCCTGCACGCCGAAGCCGCCAAGGCGGCACTCAGAGTTTGTTTGTACATCCGTCCCTTGGCTGAATGATACACCCGCCGTCAAGTGGGCTGTCTCCTGCTACAATCGAAAGCGGTCCTGCCCCCTTGGCCGGAGTGGCGGAATGGCAGACGCAGCAGACTCAAAATCTGCCAAGGTTTTACCTTGTGTGGGTTCAAGTCCCACCTCCGGCACCACCCCTCCCCCGTCCCCTCCCACCGCGTGCGGTCACCAGGCGGCCGTGCTATAGTCTCTGCCAAATCTGGTTATGGACGCGTTGAAGGTTAGTGTTTCCCTGCTCGCCACCGCCCTTGTGGCGGCTTTTCCTCCGTCCTCCGCCGCGCAGCAGGCACAAGCGCCCGCGGCCGGTCATTCCGTTGACATAGCCGGCGTCCGGCTCGGCATGTCCTCGCAACAAGCCGCGGCGGCGGTCCGTACCGCGAACCCCCGTTTCCAGATCAGCACCAACCCGGCGGTTCGGTTCGACCTGCTGCCGAACGTCGCCTTCAACGAAGTCGTATATGCCCGCCATGCCGGCGATGCCGCTCACGGACAGGAGTCGATCGACCTGAAGTTCACGCAACCGCCCAACCAGCCACTTTTGTGGTCGATACAGCGGAATAAGCAGTACGCGGACGCCGAACGGCCCACGGCTGCAAACCTGATTGCCGCGCTGCGAGAAAAGTACGGCACCGAGGACGGCAGCACAATGCCGCCCGCGGTGGCGAAGGCCTCCGGCGTCGAATTGAGGGATGCTTACTGGATTTTCGATGCCCATGGCCAAAGGCTGCCCAGGCAGCGGGCATCGCAACTTGCCGCTACCTGCACCCAGATTTGGGAATCGAGTTACTTGGACCGGCTCAAGCTCCCGCGGAATCCGGCATTCACCAATCCGAACGCCGCGAACTGCTTTGAGAACACCGCCGTGACGGCCTACCTGACACCAACGACGCCGGGCGTCACGGGTCCCCCGGGACTCGTTTTGGCGCTGGTGGTGAAAGCCGTCAACATGAACCTGTATCGCGCCCATTACGAGGCCAGCGAAAAATTCCTCAGCCAGGCCGCCGAGGCCAGTGGCAACAGCCAGCAGGACAAGGCAAAGCAGGTGAAACCGAAACTTTAAGCTGCGATGGAGCGGGGGCGCTCGTGGGGTGTTATGCACGGCTGCACGTTGAAGGGAACCTGGCTTCTTGCGCTGGCCGCGGCATTGTCCGCCCAAGCGCCCAAAACCGGCGTCGTCTACGACTGCGATGAGAATACCCAGATTCGCATTACCCGCTGTGAAAAGCTCTGCGATGTCGAACTGGGTTTGCCGGGGCAACTCAAGCCCTACATGTCCATGTCCGTCGCGGGTGCGAACGCGTTCCTGAAATCACAAGGGTGCAAGGACGCGGGAGGAAAGGCAGTGGGAGCCGCCGCCCCCGTGCGCAAGCCCTCCGCGACGCCCGCCGGTTCCACGGTTGCCGCTCCGGTCTGCAAGGTCGATCTGCCCGCGCAAGCGCCGCGCCGGGGGACAAGCACGCTCGCCCTCTCCGGCGCGGGATACGTCTACTCATGGTCGACAACGAACAAGAAAACCGGCGAGGTAGTCGATTCGGGCGCCGAGCGAGGCAACTTCTCGGACACGGAATTGTTTCTCCTCGACGACGACGCCGAGCGGATCCTGCAGCGGGCGGGCGTGGAACCGGGCATCATGGGCTCGCGCATTGGGATGCTGTCTTTCTTTGACGGCGGTACGCAGGTGGAGAACTTCCCGATGCTGAACCAAGTGGCGGCATTGCTCGGTCATGAGGGCATGACCCAGGAGATCTCCAAGGGCGCGCGTGACGACTACGAATGCGCCATGCGGTCGATCCGCGCTCATAGCGCCGCGTCCGTGACCACGGATGCGAACGCACAAGCGGTATTCACGAACCTTCCCCAGGGAACGTACTATCTCTTTGGCCGCTTTTACCGTATGCGCAAACCCGTGCGGCGCGGAGGGATGTACTGGAATCTGCGGACCGAAATCAAGCCGGGCGCCAACCGGTTGGTGCTCTCCGTGTCCAACGCCTCGGAAGAGAAGGAAGGAAGATAGCGGCCCTGACAATGACTATCGGGCCCTGACTGGTTGTGTCATTTTGGAGGCTCACTTCACGCTGCGTCCGTGCATGCGGTCATTGCGCTTCCCCGTCACCTGGTTTCGCCGCCTTCCAGAGGCGGATCGCTAACCACCCGCCGAGCACGATATCTATGGTGCCGCAGAAACCCGGCCACCAAACTGGCATGCCAGGGTTCGTGACAAGTGCGTGATGGACAAAAAAATCAAAGAACCCATGTCCGGCGATGCCGGCCGCAGCCAGCCACATGCTCTTCTTGAAGCCGAGTACCGCAAGGATTGAAAATACCAGCCCAACTGCAATCTCAATCTCCAACGTCGAATAGCGAGACGCACCCATCACGGCAAACAGCGCGTAATAGGACGCAATCACGATCAGGACCGTCGGGTAAAACGCGCGGTCGCGGTCGAAGCCTGTCGTGGCGGCAAAGACAGCCACTACGAATCCCAGAATCACAGCCACGAGATATTCCATAAAATCCCCTTCCCAGACGATTCGCTGTCAATCATTTTGGCCCAGAACCAAAGTAACCCGGGTGGCTCGTGTGATGATTGAACGCCTCCGCTGAACTGCTTGAACGAATCGGCTACAGTGAGGACGGGGACCATTCTGACCGGGACGTCGAGCCATGGTGCGTACCGCTGGTTGAGCGAACCGCGGTGGTACCTATGGGAAGGCGGGTTCTTTCTCATTGCCCGTGCGGACGGCGTTGTGCCAACCCATGCTCACCATGCGATCCAAATCGTCGTTGCCCTGGATGGGGAAGTGGCCATCCGTGGCAAAGAGGAGGAGTGGAGCAGGGGCCCGGCCTTCATTGTGCGGCCGGATGCCGCCCATTCGTTTAATTGCAGCGGATCGCTGGGCGCGATGTTGTTCGTCGATCCCGAGTCAGCCGAAGGAATCTGGCTCGGAAATTCGCTCAAGCGTGACATTACGATTGTTTCCGGCCGGCGCTTGGCCTCGTCCGTTCAAGAACTGCGCAAGTTCATCGAACAACCCTTTGAAAGCATGGAGATTGGCGAACTCATCCGCCACTGCGTTCAGGCGTTGAGCCCAGGCGCACCGCCGGCACGGCGCCTGGACCCGAGAGTGACCGCCGTCCTGAACGCGATCCGCGAGCGCGACGATCTCCACATCTCGTTGGCCAGCGCGGCCGCGACGGCGTTCCTGTCGCCAAGCCGGTTTGCTCACTTGTTCAAAGAACAAGTCGGGCTCCCTTTTAGCCGTTACATGTTGTGGCGCAAGCTGAGCCGCGCTATGGTGGCAATCGCGACTGAGCGCACGATTTCGGCTGCCGCGCAAGTCGCGGACTTCGCCGATGCGGCACACTTGACACGGACCTTTTATCAGATGGTGGGCATGATGCCGTCCGTATTGATGCGTGGTGAATTTGCCGAGCTTCGGTCCCCCTTCGACGTGCACGCCGAGCGGCCCGCCGCACAGAGCCCGCATGCGCCCGCACAATAGCCGATTCGTCCCTGAACAATAGCTGCTTCGTTCAATATCGATAGGTGGGTTCAATGCGAAACTTCAGTGGTTGACAGCAAGTCGATCAAAACCACAAGGAGATTCAAAATGTTGACCAACTCGAAACCATGCCATTGCTCACCCTGCGCGGGAGCCACTTGCAACTGCGGTTGCCAGAGCGCCAAGGCGAAGAGCCAAGCGGCCGGCTGTGAATGCGGAGCCAATTGCAAGTGTGGTCCGGCCTGTTCTTGCAAGAAGTCATAATCGCCGTCTTTTCGTCGCGCATCATGCCGGTGCGCGGCGTATCCCCGAACAATGGGAGCCGCTGAAGCTCGACTATTCCAACTTATTGGTCCTGGCCGGGAGCCTCTGCATGGTCCTCGCGCTTGTGCTTGCGTGGCGCCTGGGGGTATGCGTTTTTCACCGCGGTCATCGTTCCAGCGATGATCACCGGCTCGCTCATGAACCCAGTTGGTTTCCTCGCACCGGCCGTACAACTCACGACGAACCAACAGCCGGCCAGCCCCTTCGGCGTCGTGAAGGCTTGCAGTTTCACCCTGACGACAGTTGGCTACGCCGGTGCCGCGTGGTCCGTCGCGCGAGCAGCAGTCCTGGCGCCGTGACTCTTCTCCATCCTTACGGCCCCAAAGATGCCACGGCATCCCCCGGCGTCAGGTACGGGTGCACAACTCGAAGTTGGTAACGCCAGATTCCCAGCGGCCTGAACCAGGTTGCCCTGTTGCTAGCGAACCTGACCCAATTCGAAGCGATGGCAAAGTAAGGGTGGTGCGGGCGGAGGGACTTGAACCCTCACGGACCTTGCGGTCCAACGGATTTTCGTACCCGTCCACGGCTTTCGCCGCCCCTGCTTATCGTCAGGGTTTGGGGTCTGGACTATCCCTTCACCGTATCCCGGACGGTTCCGGGATTTTAGGTGCTGCCCGTCTAGTCTCTACACCTTCCCGGCCGTTTCGGACCGGGCTTGGCTCGGGATCGCCATGTTATAGGGTTCCCCGAATTTGAGCAGTTCTGCATCGCCGGTTTCCCGGCGAGCACTCAAGTTTTTTCTCAAGTCCGATGCGTCTGCCGATTTCGCCACGCCCGCACGGCTTCAAAGGTAGCACGAAACACCGGGTGGCCTGATCGGACTAAAATCACCGGGCTGCGCCCTTCGGATATACTGCCCTCTCATGCGCCTTTCCCTTCTCCTGCTGCTGGCCGCCTGTCTTCTGCCAGCTCAACAGGACCGTTACCAGAGGCTGATGCGCGGACTGCTCATTTTCGATGCTCACATCGACACGCCGCGCTACTTCCTGGACGAGGGTTACCGCCTGGCCGGCGAGCACGATTACTATGAACTCGACCTGCCGCGCATGAAGAAGGGCCAGCTCGGCGCGGTCTTCTTCGGCATCTACGCGCAGCCGCAGGATTATCCGCCACAATCGTGGCTGCCGCGTGCATTGGAGGTGCTGGACGCGTTGCGCCGCGAGGTGGACGCGAACCGGGGCCAGATTGAATTCGCCACCACGGCCGCCGATGTGGAACGCATCCACGCCTCGGGCCGGCGAGCCGCACTGGCCAGCCTCGAAGGCGGCCACCTCATTGCCGGCAGCTTCGGCGTGCTGCGGATGTTCCACCAACTGGGCGTGCGCTACATGACCCTGGCCCACTTCGCCACGAACGATTTCGCCGATTCCATGACAGGCGATCCGGTGCACAACGGCCTTTCGCCGCGCGGGCGCGACCTGGTTCGCGAGATGAACCGCCTGGGCATGTTGGTGGATGTTTCCCACATCTCCGACAAAGCGGTGCTCGATGCCGTGGACGAAAGCCGCGCGCCCGTGATCGCCTCACATTCTTCCGTGAAGGCCATCGCGCCCATCGTGCGGAACATGCCGGATGAGGTGATTCGCGCCATCGCCTCGAAGGGGGGCGTGGTGTGCATCAACTTCCACGCCGGGTATCTGGATGAGGCGGCCTACAAGGTGTACTACGCCAACCGCGCCGAACGCGACCGCGAGATCCAGCAGGTCCTCTCCCGGCACGGGAACGGCCCCGAACGCTGGGAACTGGTGCGCGGCATTCAGAAAAAATACTTCGCCAGGATGCCGAAAACCGATTACCGCCTCCTGCTGCGTCATGTGGATCACGCCGCCAGGTTGGCGGGCGCGGCTCACGTGGGGTTGGGCTCGGACTTCGACGGCATCTCGGGCATGGTTCCCGAGGGCATGGAGGACGTCTCACGCTATCCGGTGCTGGTGAAGGGACTGATCGAGCTGGGATATTCAGACGCCGATATCAGAAATATCATGGGCCTGAACCTGGTACGCGTGATGAGACAGGCCGAGGAGGTTGCGGCGAAACCATGAGACGAAGAGAGTTTGTGGCCGGAGCGGGCGCCGCGGCGCTGTTGAGCGCGCAGACGGGAGCGAAGAAACGAATCGCCTGTTTGTCATCGACGTATTTCGTCCGTTCCCATTCGGACAATTTCGTCACGCGCTTTCTGGAAGGCTACTGGGTGGGAGAGCGCTACCACGAACCGCCTTTCGAGGTGGCTTCGCTGTGGATCGACCAGATCCATCCGGCTGATGTTGGGCAACGGCTGGCGCGCGCCTATGGCGTGCGGCAATGCGGTTCCATCGCCGAGGCGCTGACGCTGGGCACAGGCAATCTGGCCGTGGACGGCGTCGTGCTGGTGTGCGAGCATGGCGAATTTCCACACAACGCGAAGAACCAACAGCTCTACCCGCGCTACGAATATTTCGAGCAGGTGGTGCGCGTGTTTCGCGACTCGGGCCGCGTCTGCCCGGTGTTCAACGACAAGCAGCTTTCCTACGACTGGCCGAAGGCGCGCCGCATGTACGACTGGTCGCGCGAGTTGAAGTTTCCTCTGATGGCGGGGTCCAGCGTCCCGGTGACGTTCCGCCGGCCGGAGTATGATCCAGCCCTCGGCACGGCGATGGAATCGGCGCTTAGCGTGGGCGGCGGATGGGTGGCCGACGGCGGTATTTTCCATATTCTCGAAACGCTGCAAGCTTTCACGGAGCGCCGCAAGGGCGGCGAGACAGGCGTCAAGGCCGTACGGCTTCTGAAGGATGACGCCGTGTGGAAGGCGGCGCGCGAAGGATTGTGGCGGCGCGAATTGTTGGATGCGGCGCTGGCCCGTTCGGTGAAACCGGCGCCGGCTCACAAACCGGAAGAGATGCGCGCCGTGCTGGGGCTGGTGGATTATCGCGACGGTTTCACGGCAGCCGTACTGGCGCTGGACGAGGTCTCCGAATACATCGCCGCGGTGAAGCCGAAAGGGGGAGCCGTCCAGGCGGCCCTCTGCTACATCCCCATCGAAAATTCGAACAATTTTTCCAACCTGGTGCACGGCATCGCGCGGATGATCTCCACCGGCGCGCCCCCCTACCCCGTGGAACGCACGCTGCTGGCGACGGGGACACTGGCGGCGCTGATGGAGTCGGGGTACCAGGGCGGCAAGCGGATCGAGACGCCCGCGTTGGGCATTGCATATAAGGCGCCGGCGAAATCGTGGTATGCGGCGGGCGAGGGGTCGTAGCAGATGATCGAAGCTAAATCGGATGCATTCTGGAAACTCGTGCCGCGGGAGGCGCAGGTGAAGCAGGTGGCAACCGGCTTCGGCTTCACGGAAGGCCCGGTGGCCAGCCGGCGAGGATTCCTCCTATTCAGCGACATCCCGAACCAGCGCATTCACAAGTGGGAGCAGAGCCGGTTGAGCACCTTCCGCGAGAACAGCAACAAGGCGAACGGACTCACCTTCGACCATCAGGGCCGGCTGCTGACGGCCGAAGGCGGCGGCCGAGTGACGCGGACGGAGAAGAACGGCGCCATCATCGTGTTGGCCGCAGAAGGCTTGCAGGCGCCGAACGATCTTGTGTATGCCATCGACGGCAGCGTGTATTTCACGGATCTCACGGGCGGCCGCGTCTACCAGATCACGCGGGCCCGCTCCGGCGTGGGGGGCGCACCGCCGAAGGGCGAGGTGCGGCTGGTGCTGGAGACGCCGGGACCCAACGGCGTGGCGCTTTCCCCCAACCAGCAGCAGCTTTACGTTGCCGACGTGAGGACGGAAATGGTGCGGCGCTTCGACCTCGCCCCGGACGGGGCGCTGGTGCGCGGACGCGATTTCGCTCCGCTGCGGGTGGATGGTTTGAAGACGGACGAAGAGGGCAACGTGTGGATGGCCACGCGAACGGCCATCGCCGTGCACGCCGCGTCGGGCCGCGAACTGGGCTCGATCACGCCTCCCGAGGCTCCCAGCAATTGTTGTTTTGGCGAAGGCTTCCGCGGGCTCTACATCACCGCGCGCAAGTCCGTCTATCACGTCCCAACGCTGGCATCGGGCACGCGCACGTTCTGAACGGTGTTCTGAACGCGTGCGCCGCGCCAGGCGGCGTGATATGAAGTGGGTATGCGCACGCTGCCTCTGCTGTTCACTGTAGCCGTTCTCACCGCCGCCGAGCCTGCCGTCTTGAACCGGGACGGCGCCTGGTGCTGGTTTCAGGATGAGCGTGTCCTGGTGGATGGGCGGCAGTTGTACGTCACCTCGATCTCGTCGAAGGGAGAGGTGCAGGTGAACACCTGGAACCTGGCGACCGGCGCGGTGCGCGCTTTCACGCTGGTGGACCATTTTCAGGTGGACGACCACAACGTGCCAGCGCTGCTGCTGCGCGCCGATGGCCACGTGATGGCGTTCTGGACGACACACAGCGGCCAGGCCTCGGCGCCGAAAATGTTCGTGCGCGTAACCACGAAGCCGCACGACACCACGGCCTGGGATCCCATTCAAACGCTCGATTTCGGCAGCCCGCACGGCTTCAGCTACGCCAACCCGTTCCAACTTCCGGCAGAGGCGGGCCGCATTTATTTCTTCTGGCGCTCCTTCAATTACAACCCTACCTGGAGCAGCTCCGACGACAACGGCCGCACCTGGCGCAAAGCGGCAAATCACATTTTCTACAAGAACGGTGAACGGCCCTACGTGAAGTATGCGTCCAATGGCCGCGATACGATCCACTTCGCTTACACCGACGGCCACCCGAACCGGCCCGGTTTTCAGAACAGCCTGTATCATGCCTACCTTCGCGGGGGCGTACTCTACCGCAGCGATGGCACGGCCGTGCGGCGCCTGGAAGACGGTCCGATCCAGGTGGCCGAGGGCACGCGCGTCTACGACGGTCGCAATTCGCCCACGGGCGAGGCCTGGGTTTGGGATCTGCATCTGGACCCCAAAGGACAGCCAGTGATTGCCTACACAAGCCATGTGAGCCCCAGCGACATTCGTTACCGCGATGCACGCTGGAACGGCTCAGCCTGGGAGGACGGCGAGATCGCGCGCGCCGGCCGCCGTTTGTACCCGACGCAGGAATACTACGCGGGCGGCATCACGCTGGACCCCGACAGTCTCGACACGGTGTACCTGAGCGCGAGCGTGCATCCGGTAACCGGCGTGGAAAACGCCTCGGGCCACTATGAGTTGTGGAAGGGGCGGCGCGCCGGCGGCAAGTGGGCCTTTCAGAACCTGACACCCGGCGCGAAGGTGGACAACCTGCGCCCCATCGTTCCGGCCGGACACCCCAAGGCGCGAAACTCCCAGGGCGCGTTCGTGCTGTGGTACCGCGGGGAGTACCGGACCTACACCGACTGGTCGACCGAGGTTGTTGCATTGCGATAGACGGCTTTGGCGCACACCCGATGAAACCTGCGACCATGGTGGTTCGTCTGGCACAACAACATGAAATGGGGAATTTGGTTTCTTCTACTCGGCACTCCGCTCTGGGCGCAGGCGCCGTTCCGGAAACATAACTTTACGCTTGGCGGCGGCGCGGCCATGCCGGGTGGCGAGGTGAACCGGTACTTCCGCAATTCGCCGGCTTTCCGTGTGGGCTATGGCTACCGTTTCCACCGTCTGTTTCAGGTAGACACGGGACTGGACGTCGGCTTTGGCGCGGCGCGCGTGCGCGATTATTACGATTCTGAATTCGGAGAACTGCGGATTCGCGACTATCAGTACATGCTGCCCATCGGCGGACGCGTCGTGGTGCCTCTGGCCGAGGAGCGCGTCCATCTCTACGCGGGCGGCGGCACGGCCTGGCTGAAGTATTCCGAGCGCATCCGGCAACCCTTCGCAAACTATGGCTACCGGATCGACTGTCCGGTGTGCCGTACGCGCAGCGGGTGGGGCAGCTATGGTCTGGCGGGCGGCAGCGTGGCGCTGGATCGCGGCGGCATGTTCCGGCTGGGCGCCTCGGCGCGCGTATTTCGCGCCACAACCGATGGCGACAGCTTCGGGACGCTGCCGGCGATTCGCACGAAGGACCGGTGGATCAACCTCACCGGCGAATTCACGTTTAGTTTTTGAGTTCCTTGCTGGAGACGTTGGCCGGCTCCTGGCCCCAATTCTCGCGGATGACCAGCGTCTGGTCGGAGAAGAAGGTCCGGCGGCCGGAATTACCGAACGCGGTGGGGTTGGCGTTGATTGTGTAGCCGGTTGGCGTGCCGGTGAGGGTGAACTGATAGCCGCCCTTCACGCCCTGCGCCAGTTCGCCGGGTATCAGATCAGACGCCGAGGGGCCTGCGGCGCCGCTGGCCGGTGGGCCCAGCTCCGTCAACGATGTCGCATAACGCCCGAACTGCGACTGGAACTGCAATTCGGCGTTGTGCAGCGTGGAGATGTGCCGGACGGCGGCCATCTCGCGCGCGTTCATCAGGGCGGCGCCGACCTTGGGCGCGGCAATGGCGGCGATGATCATCAGAATCGCGACCACGATGAGCAGCTCCATCAGCGAGAAGCCTGCGCGGCGGCGTGTGATTCGGCGGGCGGGTAGCAACATAGTTCTTCCTTCACTATATGACGCGCGGATGAACGGGTGCGTTTAGAGAGAAAAACCGCGGGCCAGTTGGTGGATGGCGGACAGCCGCCGCAGCAGCGGCCCAAGGCTCTCCAGCGAAAGGGCATTGGCGCCGTCGGAGAGCGCCTGGGCCGGGTTTTCGTGCACCTCGACGAACAGCCCGTCAATGCCCGTGGCCAGCGCCGCGCGGGCCAGCGGCTCGATGAACCGCGGCTGGCCGCCAGAAGCCGCGCCCGCCGCGCCTGGCAACTGCACCGAATGCGTGGCGTCGAAAATCACCGGGTAGCCGGAGTCGCGCATGATGGGCAGGCCGCGCATGTCCACCACCAGGTTGTTGTAGCCGAACGAGGTGCCGCGTTCGGTGAGCCAGATTCGCGTATTGCCCGTGGAAGCCGCCTTTTCGGCGGCGTGGAGGATGTCATGGGGCGAAACGAACTGGCCCTTCTTGATGTTCACGATGCGGCCCGTGCGGCCGGCGGCGAGCAGCAGGTCGGTTTGGCGGCAAAGGAAGGCGGGGATTTGCAGTACGTCCGCCGCCTCGGCGGCGGGCCCGGCCTGCGACGGTTCGTGGATGTCGGTCAGCACGCGATAGCCCTGGGAGCGCAGCCCTGCCAGGATGCGCAGGCCCTCGGTGAGGCCAGGGCCCCGGTAGGAGTGGACCGAGGAACGGTTCGCCTTGTCGAAGGAAGCCTTGAAGTAGAAATCCGCGCCAGGGGCGGCCACGGCCACGGTGGCGGCGATAGCCGCGGCCAGAGTATGAACGTGCCGCTCGCTTTCAATCACGCACGGTCCGGCGATGAACAGGAACGGGGCGCGCGTCTCAGTCGCCATGGGTGACCGGAGCGGCCGGTTCAAGGCTGGCCGGCCGGCGGTCCGCGTTCCAGCCGCTCTTTGAGCGGCCGCGGCGCTGCTCCAGGGCTGCGCCGATGAAGGAGCGGAACAGCGGATGCGGCTCCAACGGCTTCGATTTGAACTCGGGGTGGAACTGACAGCCGAGATACCACGGGTGATCGGCCAATTCGCAAATTTCCACATAGACGCCGTCGGGCGTCTCGCCGGTGAGCTTCAGGCCATGCTGGGTGAGGACGGACTCATATTCGCGGTTGAATTCGTAGCGGTGGCGGTGGCGTTCGCTGATCAGCTCCTCGCCGTAGGCCGCGCGGGCAAAGCTGCCGGGTGCGAGCTTGCACGGATAGGCGCCCAGACGCATGGTGCCGCCCAACTCGTCCACGCCCTTCAACTCACGCAATTTGTAGATGACACGGTGCTTCGGATTCTGGTCGAACTCGGTGGAGTCGGCGCCGGACAGGCCGCAGACGTTGCGCGCGAACTCGATCACCAGCGTCTGCATGCCGAGACAGATGCCGAAGTAGGGTACCTTGTTCTCGCGCGCGTACCGGATGGCGCTCAGCATGCCGTCGATGCCGCGCTTGCCGAAACCGCCGGGGACAAGAATGCCGTCGTAACGCGACAGGCGCTCGGCGCAGCCCGGCCACTCGAGTTCCTCGGCCTCAATCCAGGTGATGTTCACACGGACGTCGTGCGCCAGGCCGCCGTGCAGCAGGGCCTCTTTCAGGCTCTTGTAGGAATCCTCGTACTCGACGTACTTGCCCACCAGCCCGATCTCCACCTGGCCGGAGGGGTTCTTCAGGCGGCGCACCATGTCGCTCCAGCGGGTCATGTCGCGGTCCGGCGTCTCCAGCTTCAGCGCCTTGAGAATGTATTCGTCCACGCCCTGGCTGGCGAATTCGAGCGGCACCTCGTACACCGAAGGCACGTCGAGAGCCGAGATCACCGCCTTGGCGTCCACATCACAAAACAGGGCGATTTTTTCCTTCAAATCGTCCGGCAGCGGACGTTCGGAGCGGCACAGCAGCACATCGGGCTGGATGCCGATCGCGCGCAACTCCTTCACGCTGTGCTGTGTCGGCTTGGTCTTTAACTCCTGCGCGGCGGCGATCCAGGGCACCAGCGTGACGTGCACGAACAGCGCGTTCTCACGGCCCACTTCGTGGCGCAACTGGCGGATGGCTTCCAGAAACGGCAGCGATTCGATGTCTCCCACCGTGCCGCCGATCTCGACGATGGCCACATCGACGCCGGCCGACACCTTGCGCGCGGCGGCCTTGATTTCATTGGTGACGTGCGGAATCACCTGCACCGTCTTGCCGAGATAGTCGCCGCGGCGCTCACGCGAGATGATCGTCTCGTAGATGCGTCCCGAGGTGAGGTTGTTCACCTGCGTCAGCCGCGCATGGGTGAACCGCTCATAGTGTCCCAGATCGAGGTCGGTTTCCGCGCCGTCGTCGGTCACGAAAACCTCGCCGTGCTGGAAAGGGCTCATCGTGCCGGGATCGACGTTCAGATAGGGATCGAACTTCTGTAACGTGACGCGCAAACCGCGGCTCTCCAACAGGCAGCCGATCGAGGCCGCGCCAATGCCCTTGCCCAGGGAGCTCACTACACCGCCGGTCACAAAAATGAACTTCGCCATCCGTTTCCAGTTCCTCGTGCGTCAAATGGGGAGATGGGTATGCGCGAACAAAGCCGCGACTTTCGCCAAGTCTTCGGGCGTATCCACGCCCAGGGATTCGTACTCGGTTTCGACAACCCGGATAGGATAGCCGTTTTCCAGCGCCCGCAACTGCTCCAGACGCTCGGCCAGTTCCAGGGGTCCCACCGGGAGCGACGAGTAGCTCATCAGGAAGTCCCGCCGGTAGACGTACAGGCCGATGTGTTTGTAGTAAGACGCGCCCGTTCCATCCGCCGCCTGCGAATCGCGCATGTGGGGAATGGGGCAGCGCGAAAAATAGATGGCGTTGCCCTCGCGATTCCGCACCACCTTGACGACGTGGGGGCTGAGAATCTCCTCGGGCCGTTCGATTCTCTTCATGAGCGTGCCCATGGGCACGGTTTGATCGTCCAACAGGGAGAGAGCGGCGGCGTCGATGGCCGCGGGATCGATAAGAGGTTCGTCGCCTTGAATATTCACCACCAGGGAACACTCCTCGGCGGAGACGGCTTCGGCCACGCGATCGGTGCCGGAGAGATGGTCGGCGCGGGTCATGCGGACATTGGCGCCAAAGGACAGGGCGGCATCGCGGATGCGTTCGTCGTCGGTGGCGACGATTACCTTGGAGAGGTAGCGCGACTGGAGGGCGCGTTCGTGAACGTGTTGCAGGAGCGGACGTCCGGCGAGGGTGGCGAGGGCTTTTCCGGGAAACCGGCTGGAGGCAAAGCGGGCTGGAATTACACCCAAAACCTTGCTAGGCACGCTCGATCTTACCACAAAAAACCTGCATGCTATACTGTGGGCGGAACGCGAAGGAATGCGCGAAACAGGCGTGAAATGGGCTGTTCGCCGCGTGTTAGCGCGAGTGTGAACAACACGCTCCTTTGCGGAGGGCCGGGGCGGGCGCGCCTCGAGACGCGGGGGGAGATGGAGAGATGACGTTCCCGGCGCAGAACCAGTTTTTCCGCTGGATGGCGCTTCCGGCGGTGTGCCTGGCGGCGGGCGCGATGGCGCTCGGCGGCCAGACCGGCGAGGAAAAGCCCGCGGCGCCCGATGCGCGGGTGTCCATCACGCCACGCGCGCCCAAGCCGGTTCCCGGAGCCAAGGAAGAGCGGCGCACTCCCAACATCCGCATCGACACGAACCTGGTGCAGATCAACGTCACCGTCACCACGCCGCTGGGGCAGGTGGTGACCGCGATGGAAAAGGAGCACTTCCGGATCTTCGAGGACAAAGTGGAACAGAAGATCGCCAGCTTTACCTCGGAAGAGGCCCCGTTAAGCGTGGGCCTGGTCTTCGACATGAGCGGGTCCATGGGCAATAAGCTGCACAAGTCGCGCCAGGCGGCGGCGCAATTTTTCCGCACTTCGAATCCCGAGGACGAATTTTTCCTGGTGACCTTCAATGAACGGCCCGAGCTGACCGTGCCCATCACGCACAACACGGAAGAGATTCAGAACCGGCTGGCCTTCACCAACGCCAAGGGCCGCACGGCGCTGCTGGACGGCGTTTATCTGGCGATGGCCCAGATGAAAAAAGCGAGGAATCCGCGCAAGGCGATTCTGGTGCTCTCCGACGGCGGCGACAACTCCAGCCGTTACACCGAGAGCGAGATTCGCAACCTGGTGCGGGAAAGTGACGTCCAGATTTATGCCATCGGGATTTTCGAGCCCGTCGGCTCCCGAGGCAGGACAGCCGAGGAATTGAGCGGGCCGGGAATGCTGAATGAATTGGCCGAGCAGACCGGCGGCAGGCACTTTCCGGTGGAGAATCTGAACGATCTGCCCGACATTGCCGCCAAGATCGGAGTGGAGTTGCGCAGCCAGTACATCATCGGCTACTCGCCCTCGAATCTGGAACACGACGGCAAATACAGGCGCGTGGAGGTGAAGCTGGTGCAGCCGCGCGGGCTGCCGCCGCTGCGGGCTTATTACAGGACGGGGTACTATGCACCGGTTCAATAGGCGGGAGGCGCTCCTGACGGCGGCGGGGGCGCTGTGGCCCGCCGCGCTGCGCGCGCAAGATCCGGTATTCCGCAGCGACACGCGGTTGGTGGTGCTGCATGCCACAGTGCTCGACAAGGACGGCCATCTGGTGACCAACCTGGGGCGCGATGCCTTCACGATCCTGGAAAATGGCGCTCCGCAACAGTTGCGGCTGTTCCGCCGCGAGGACGTACCGGTGTCGATGGGTCTCATCATCGACAATTCGGGCAGCATGCGGAACAAGCGCCAGCGCGTGTCGCAGGCGGCGCTGGCCCTGGTGAAAGCCTCGAATCCGCAGGACGAGATGTTCATCGTGAACTTCAACGATGACGCCTTCCTGGACGTCACCTTCACCAACGATGTCAAGAAGCTGGAAGAGGGGCTGACGCGCATCGATTCGCGCGGGGGAACGGCCATGCGCGACGCCGTCACCATGTCGATGGACTACCTGAAGGAGAAGGGCAAGAAGGACAAGAAGGTCCTGCTGGTGGTGAGCGACGGCGACGACACGGGCAGTTCGCCGAACAACACCATCGAAAAGCTGATCGCCAAGGCGCAGCAGACCGAGGTGCTCATCTACACGATCGGACTGCTGAACGAGGAAGACAAGCGCGCCGCCAAACGGGCCGAGCGGGCGTTGAAGGGCCTGACGGCAGCCTCGGGCGGAATCTCCTACTTCCCGAAGGAGGTGGCCGCCGTGGACGAGATCGCCACACAGGTGGCCCACGAAATCCGCAACCAGTACACGCTGGCATATTCTCCGGCCGAGCAGGCTCTGGACGGCACCTTCCGGCAGATCAAGGTGCAAGTGAAGGGGCCCGGGCGTCCCGTGGCGCGCACCCGCTCGGGCTACTACGCCACGAAGGATCAGGCCCCGCCGCCGGGCGCCGCGCCGGCCGCGTCGAACTCGCTCGTGGCTCCGCCGAAACCGTAGCCCGGCATGCAACTGGTTCGCGCGATTCCGTTTCTGTGGCGCTCCACGCGCGGCTATCGCCTGCGTCCCTGGGCCAGCCCCTATCTGCGGTGGCGCATGGAAACCTATTGGGGATTGCACGCCGGAGCGATCGACAAGGCAATGTTTCTCCGTCTCGTGCGGGAACACGCCGCGGAACTGGTCCGCTTCACGCGCTGGGCCGGCCGGATGAGGCGCTAACGCGGCCGGTGAATCGCGAAAGTACGGTCCAGCCAGAGCAGCAGTTCACGCTCCCAGTCCCGGCGGATGGCCGCGCCGTTCCAGGTGAGCGGATCGTGACCTCCCCCTTCCAATAGGATCAGCGAACAGGGTATGCCGAGTGCGTGCAGCGCACCTTGCAGGTGGACGCTCTGGCTGGCTGGTACCGAGGCGTCCTCGTCGCCGTGAAGCAGCAGGAAGGGCGGCAGCCGCTCATGGAGATGCAGGGCCGGGGAGGCCTCTTCCACCCCCACTGGGCCCAGAAAGCTCCGCAGGCTGTCCGTGATGGGCTGGTTGCGAAAGTCGGACCAGGCGGCAATGGCGATCACGCCCGCCGCCTCGGTTCCTCCTGCGGCGGCAGCCGTCGCCAGATAGCCCCCCGCCCCTACGCCGGCAAGGACGATTCTTCGCGAGTCGATGCGAAATTTGCGGGTGTGGGCGCGCACCCATTGGGCGGCAGCGGCCACATCTTCCACGGCGGCGGGGAAGGGGTGGGCGGGGGCGAGGCGGTAGTTGATGGAAAATACGGCAAGCCCGGCGGCGCGCAGGCGTCCGGCCAGATGCAGCATCAGCGGCGAACGGTTGCCGCCGGAGGTGAAATCGCCGTTATGGATCAGAATGACAACGGGTTGCGGGGGGTGCGAGGCGGGCTTGTGGTAGTCCAGGACAAGCGGTTGGCCGCCGCGGTTCGCGTAGGCGAACTGTTCCTGAGAAAGCAGGGGAAGGGCCAGGACGAATAGCAGGAGAAGCTGCCGCACCGGTGAGGATGGAATGCGGATTGCTAAACTGGAGTTGACATCCCCAAGGAGATTCACACAATTCATGGCAATTAAAGTTGGCATTAACGGCTTTGGCCGCATCGGGCGCAATGTGTTCCGTGCGGCTCTGCACGACCCGAACGTGGAGTTCGTGGCCACCAACGATCTTAGCGACACGAAAACCCTGGCGCACATGCTGAAGTACGACTCGATCCTCGGCCCGCTGGACGCCGATGTGA
>JADZBH010000050.1 GCA_020852175.1 Bryobacterales bacterium
CGCCCCACGGCGCCGTCGGATTCCCTGAACATCTGGCCGTTGGGCTCGCTCTCTTCGCGCGCGCCGCCCGTGTTGAGCCGCTTAACCCCCAATGCCCGGCAGACACTGAAGTACTCGTTCACCGTCACTTGGACCGGTGCGCTGCGGTTGCCCGCCGAATCGCGCAACCGGATCAACAGCGGAATGCCGGACGTGGAGCTGATCTTGGTGGAGTGGGAATACTCCGCTGTAAGGGCGATGGTCCCTCGTATCTGTCCCGGCTGGTGCAACGGCGGGCCCGTGAAAATATCCTCGCACCCGTTGTAGACGAACTGGCTGGCGGAGAAGTCCACCTCAATCTGTGCGCTCTGGCCGAAGCCTCCCTTGAAGAGAATGTCCCGGTCGCCATCGGTGAAGTCGAAGCGGAAACTCGTACTGGCCCCCGGCCCGCTGGCGTGCGACTCGAACGTAAGGTTGCTAATCGTTGGAACGATGGAGGCGAGCGCAATTTGGAACGGCAGCGCATTGGACCGCCCTCCCGGCGTCACCACATACAGCGATCTCGTGTTCACCAATGCATTGCCCGCCACCAATAACTGCGCCGTCACCTTGGTCGCCGTGGCCTTGATGGAATTAACCACGATGCCGGCGGAGGGCTCCACCACGATGCCCGTCACCTGCTCCAATCCGGTTCCCGTGATGGTGAAAGTGGGGATCAACTCATTCGGAAAACCGTTGTCCGGCGTCAGCTTGTCAATAATCGGAGTTGCCGACGGAGGCGTGGTTACAGTGAGCGTCACCGGCACATCCACCGTGTTGGCCCCAGCGGCAGCGATGCGAATGGAAGCGTTATGGACTCCTGCCAAGAGACCGGCCGGGTTCACGAATACACTCAGATTCGCCGGTGTCCGCCCGTTCGATGCGCTCAACGTCAGCCACGTGGGCGCCGGACTTCCTCCTGTCGACGCCGTGAAATCCAGAGTCCCCGCCGAGGACGTGAGTTGGAGCGACGCCGGGGCGGGCGACGGCTGACCGGTGCGGTGAGAAAACGTGAGCGATCCGGGTACGGCGCTCAGTTGACTGGCCGGGCCGGTTCCCTGAATGGTGATGTACGCGTTGGGCTGCGTGCGATAGTTTCCGAACTGCACCTCAACAAGGTGGTCGCCGCTGGGCAGCGTGGGCGGGGCGATGATGTTGATCTGGTACAACCCAGGAGCAACCGCGCCGGCGAACTCCACCACGGCTGGCTGGCCGCCAATGAAGACGCGCAAATGCTCTATGCCCACGATGCTCAATGCGCCGGCGAAGATCACGCCTTCAGGTTGCGGCCGTTCCGTCCGTCCCCAACCGCTCCCGTATAGCTGCGCTCGTCCGCCGGCCAGCAAGGGCCGGGTAAGATTGGGGGAAGACGGATACAAACCCGGCTTGCCCACAACGCCCCCCGTCGAGTGAACGGCGGCCACATACTTCCGGTTCTCCGGGTCCTGCAGGAACAGCCCTGGTGCGTAGCGGTCCATCCTGACCGTGGCGCGCCCGGTGCCGCGCGGCGTGGTGACCTCCACCGTAACCGGCCCTTCGGCCGTATCCGCTGGCGCCAGCACGTTCAACTGCGTGGGACTGATGTAATAGACATAGGCAGGCTTGCCGTTGATCGTGACGCGCGTTCCTTCCAGATTTACCGGCAGCGCCTGCCCGGTGAAGTCGCGCTGCTCCCATGTACGCGAGGTGGAGGCCAGTTCCGTCCCCTTGATCACCACCCATCCGTGCGGCGCGATGACGGGTTGATTGCCCGCGCCTTCGCTTACGCTGGAGATCGTGGGGGGGCCTGGCTCGATGACCAGGGTGGTGCCGTCTTTCGGAATTACAAAGAAGCAGCAGGTATTCGTCGCATCCAGAGCCAGGAATGCGGTGGTGCTGAGTACGGCACGGAAGCGGACACGAGCGCCCTGGGTGAGCCGTTGCCAAAGCTGCACATCGGCTGGACGGTGCAGCAGCGAATTAGCCACTGTTACAGTGAAGCCGTCCCGGCTGCGCATGCTCATGGGAGTCATCAGTGTTCGGTGATAGATAACGCTCGCGTCCGTTGTGCTCTGGAATGTCCCGTTGTAAGTTCCCTCCCAGATCACCTCCTTATTGAAGAAGGGGTCCAGGCTACAGGCAGTGTTATCCAGGCAGGCCTGGTAGGCCCGGATGAACTCCTCCCAACTGGTTTGCCAAGGCTCCTGCGCCCAGGCCATGCAAGCGCTCACAGCAAGGACACAAATCGCCCGTACAATTGCCTGTCTCATGAGAACACCCTCTCGCCTCTATCTCTCAACCCGCAACGGAACCAAACCTTTAAGCTGCAATTTGCGCAGGATCAACCGTGTCTGGTATTCGCCCAACCCCACGTCGCGCGCCAGGTCCTCGCAAGGAATATGGCCAAGCTCCTGCAAGCGGCGCAACGCTCCTTCGCCTACCTTCTGCTCCCGCATCCGCTGTCCTTGGCCGAACCAGATCAGGAGCCCTCCTCCGATCAGGCACATCATCCCCAGCAAGATGCTGGCCTCCGGTCCGTTCGGATTATTCGTCGCTCCGGCGAAGCTCGCCAGTCCCAGCACGGCTACGACGATTCCCCACACCAGGCGTTTCATGCCGCACCTCTTACCACGGTTGGGGCGGCGGGCGGCTCATCCATGGGAATCTCCCGGGGGAGCACGCCCATTCCCTGTTCCCGGATGAGCAACTGCCGCACGGTGACGATCGACGCTCCAGATTCGGCCGCGACGGCGCCGGTCTGAATGCAGCCATCCCGCCGCCAGGCGGCGAAGGCGGCGTCCATGATGCGTACCTTTTGCCGCTCCGCCTCAGCCCCAAAAGCGATCATGACGCCTCCTCCGGCCGCCATGATCGCTGCTAATACAAGGGCTCCGTAGTTAACCACTTGTCCGCGAGTGGTTAATTGACCTGACAGGGAAGCGAGTCCTGTTACTACCAGGACAATCCCCCAAATCATGCGTTTCATCTGGTTCCCTCCAGTTGGCTCCAGGCGGACCGTCCCCAACCACCCGATGAGAAGCCGGAAAATTTGTACTGACGAATGTAAGTGCCCACTGCCAGACATTCAAGCTCCAAGTAGCTCATTCCAGGGCAATGGACACTAATGGACAACTCTGAACGCTTTTAACCAGGGAAATTGAGGTGTATGCTGTGGCAAATCCCCCGATGAACCCACCCAACGACCGTGTTCCAGACGCGACGTCGCGGCAATCGGCGCCGCTCGAATCCTGGAAGGAGATCGCCGCTTACCTCGGGAAAGGTGTCACCACCGTCAGGAGGTGGGAGCGCGAGGAGGGGTTGCCGGTCCGCAGGCAGGAGCACATCAAGCGCGGTTCGGTGGTAGCGTACAAGTCGGAACTGGACGAATGGCGGCGCACAAGAACGACGGAAATCGAGCCAGCCACCACCCGGCGGAACCTCTCCAGGGGCGTCCTTATAACTGTCATGGCGGTGGGGGCCGTCGTGGCTGGCGCGCGTTGGAACTCTCTTAAGAAATGGGAGCCTTCCACGGAACTTCTGCAACTTACGGCGTACACGACCTCCGCGGGGTCCGTCTCTTTGGCGCCGGACGGAGAGCGTTTTAGCTTTGCGATGAATGGCCGTGTGTTTGTGAAGGAGGTGAGGGCTGAACCCGCGCGGGAAGTGTACAAGCATCCGGACGCCGGGGTCTGCTGCGTCCGCTGGTCCCCGGATGGCAGCCAGATCGCGATCAGTCACACCGACACCGCATCCGTATGGCGCATCAGCCTGATTGATCCGAACGGACGCGTGCTGCGCCACCTTGGCCCCGGCGGACCGGAAATGGCGTGGCGGCAGGATGGGAAGGCGCTGCTCTACGCCCACCGGCCCGCTGGCGAGGCCACGTCCGCCATCTTTGAACATGAGTTGAGCACCTCTCGTGTCCGGCAGGTCTCCTTCCCCCCCGCGGGCTCCTGGGGCGACATCGCGGTCTCCGTCGAGGAGCCAGGCCAGCGTCTGGCTTTAGCCCGTTATTCCCGAGTCGCCCGGGGCGACGTCTACCTGTCCGAATACGGGGGGCGTGAAGCCACTCGGCTCACTCATCTGGAGAGTTGGATCGTAGGATTGGACTGGCTGCCGCATGGATGGGGCATCGTCTTCGGTGGAATCGTGGACGGACACCAGGGACTGCACCGGGTGGCTGCCGACAGATCCGGCCCGCCTACATTGATTAGTGACACCGCCGGGGTCAACCGGTATCCCGACGCCGTCTCCACGGGGACCGGCTCGATTCGCATCGGCTTCGTCCATGAGATTTGGAATCCCAATCTGAGACTGCTGGACCGTAGATCCGGGACTACCGCCCTGGTTGCCGACTCCAGGCAACCCGAGGAGAATCCGGACATCGGAGCAGAGGGCCAACTGGCGTTCGTTTCCTCCCGCACCGGGGCGGAGAACGTATGGGTCTGTCCGCCGGGATGCCAGGCCTTGCGCCGTGTCACCGATTTCAAGGAGAGGCAATTCGACCTGACTCCCCGCTGGTCGCCCGATGGACGCCAGATCGCTCTTGCCGCCGCCACGGGCGGACACGTTCAACTGATGGTGATGGGCGCTCATGGTGAAGAATCGCGCGTCCTGTCGAAGGACTCCGGCGAGGCCAGGCCCTCCTGGTCCGTCGATGGGCGATTCCTCTACTTCCAATCCGATCGCACGGGCAGGCCGGAGATCTGGCGTATCCCCGTCTCGGGTGTCGAGCCTGCCGTGCAGATCACTCGCAACGGCGGGGTCGAAGCGTTCGAATCGCCGGACGGAACCGGAATTTTTTTCATTCGTACGAGTGAGGCCGCCACGTTGTATCGCCAGCCTGTCGCGGGGGGCGCCGAAACGCCGGTTACAGGGATGTCCAAGGTAGATCTGGGCAATTGGCGGCCTGCCGGAAACACGGTCCTTCACTGGGCACAGGTAAAGCCGGACTACACCAAGCTGCACGAGTTCAATCTGGCCGCGGGGCAAACCAGAGAAATTCAGACCGACTCCGAGGGAACGCCCGTGCAGGGCCTCTCGGTCAACCTGAGAGGGCAGATTGTGTGGAGCGAGCGGGGTTCCGTCATCAGGGACCTCCAGGCCGTCGACCTTACCTTCCCCCCGTTCTGGAAGAGCTTCTGAGGACGGCCCGCCGCTACCAGTCGGCTACCGAGCCATCCTTGTGCGTGCGGTTCATGAGCACTTCGGGCTCCCAGGGATGCCTGGCTGCCTCGGCTTCGTTGATTTCGATACCCAGGCCCGGACGCGTGGGCGCCAGTGCAATGCCGCCTTGCATCGAAACAGGTTCGTCCACCACGTCCTGCCGCCACGGCACGTCCTTCCGTACAACCTCCTGAATCAGGTAGTTCGGCGTGGCGAAACCGACATGGAGAGAGGCAGCCGTGCTGATGGGACCCTGCGGGTTGTGGCACGCCACGGAGATGGCGTAGGTCTCCGCCACGGCGGCGATCCGGCGCGCTTCGCTGATGCCGCCGCAGTGGGAGACATCGGGCTGGATGATGGCGCAGGCCCGCTTCTCCAACAGTTCGCGAAATTCCGCACGGCCCGTCAAGCGCTCGCCCGTGGCGATGGGGAAGGGAAGCGCCCGCGCCACTTCGACCAAGGCATCGGTGTGCTCCGGCCAGCAGGGCTCCTCGTACCAATAGAGGTCATAGTCCACCAGCCTCCGGCCGAATTGGATCGCGGCCGCCGGAGTAGTGCGGGCGTGGAGATCGAGCATGATGTCGATGTTGTCGCCGGCGGCTTTCCGCATCGCCGCCACGCACCGCTCGGCGTGCTTGAGCACTCCGGCGCTTTCGATGAGTTCAGCGACGGGAATGGGCATGGCCTTCATCGCCGTGAACCCTTGGCTGATGCTGTGTTGTACGCGATCGGCGAATTCCTCCGGCTCCGTGGTGCCGTACATCCCTTCCAGGCTTCCACCGCCGAGGTGATCGTAAAGGCGTAACTGATCGCGCACGGGGCCGCCCAGCAGTTCGCACACGGGACGCCCGAGTTCCTTGCCCTTGATGTCCCAAAGCGCCTGGTCGATTCCGCTCATGGCGCTGAATTTGGTGATGCCTCCACGCCAGAAATACTGGCGATGCATCACCTGCCACAGGTGCTCCACGCGGCGGGGATCCTGCCCGATGAGCAACACGGACATATCCTCGATGGAGCCAACGACGCCCTTGGTGTGCCACTCCAGCGTGGCTTCGCCCCAACCATGCAAACCGGCCTGGTCCGTCTCCACCTTCACGAAAACCCAATTGCGCATCCGCGCGTTGACGACGAGCGTCTTGACGGCTGTGATTTTCATCGCTTCCATTCTCTCAGTGGAAGTGGAAGCCGTGGGGGAGTTCAGAAGGGATGCCGCAAAAAGTGATCCGCGCCGCCCGCGCGGAGCCGGTCCCGGAGAAGGGACGGCCCCGCATGGACCGGCGCGGCAGGGGCCGGTGCAGGACGATCAGTTCGGTGACAGGAACCCACCGTCGGAATTGGGTAGCAACGTGACCGTGGCCTGGGCAAATCGCGACGGGTCGGCCACGCTGGTGGCCCGGATGGTGACGTTTGTCTGTTGCCCGATGATGACTGGCGCCGTATATTTGCCCGTGCTGCTAATGGTTCCAATCGCGGGCGAAATAGACCATGTGACGGCCGTGTTGGCGGCGCCTTTCACGGTGGCGGTGAACTGCTGCGAGCCGCCTCCGTACATCAAAATCACCGCGGGCGCAAGGTACACCTGAACCGCCGACGAGGGCGAAATCGTGACCGTCGCCGTGGCCGAGCGGGACGGATCCTGGACGCTGGTGGCCTTGATGAGCACAGTGGTTTCGGTGGCCACCGTGGCCGGCGCCTTGTAAAGGCCAGCCGCCGAAAGCGTACCGAACGACGGCGACATGCTCCAGGTTACGGCCTTATTGGTGAAGCCCGTCAGCGTGGCCACGAACTGCTGTGAACCGCCCGGCGCGAGATTGAGAAGTTGCGGTGTCACGTTGATGGTGGAGTTCGACGGCCGGATGGTGATGGTGGACCGCGACGTCTTGGTACGGTCGTGCAGGCTCATCGCCGTCACATAGAGAATGGTGGTGGAGGTGACCGAATTGGGCGCCCGGAAGCTTCCCTCCGGCGTCATGCTTCCGATATTGGCGCTGCGGCTCCAACTGACACGCTTGTCGTTGGCGTCGATGACGCTGGCCGTCAGGTTCACGGTCTCATTGGCGCCGACAATGACGCTGGCCGGCGTGACGCGCACCTGCGCGGGACGCAAAGTGACCGCCGCCGTGGCCGTGCCATTGGGGAATACGGCCGTGACCGTCACGGTTTGCTGCCCCGGAATCAACAATGGCGCCGTGTAAAGTCCGTTCGGCGTGATCGAGCCCGCCGAGGGCGACACCTGGTAGCTGGTGGCTCCCGGCGCGCTGAATTGCACCGTTCCTTGCGAGGCCAGCGAAGCCGAAGCGGGAGTGATCGATTTCGCCTGCTGCGCCGAAGGCCGGATGGTGACGATCGCGGCGGCTGTTTTCGTACGGTCGTGCAGACTCATCGCCGTCACCACCAACGTCACCTGCGCGTTCACCGACGCGGGAGCGCGGAACAGGCCCGCCGCCGTCATGTTGCCAATGTTGGCGCTGCGGCTCCAACTGACGCGCGTATCGCTGGCGTCGACCACCGTGGCCGTGAAATTCACCGTCTCGTTGGGGCCGAGGGTCACCTGCGCCGGCGTTACGCTGACCTGCACCGGACGCAGTTCGATCGTGGCCGTCGCCGTACTGTTCGGGAACACCGCCGTCACCGTGACGGTCTGCAACGACTGAATCACGAGCGGGGCCGTGTATAGACCCGTCGATGTGATCGTTCCGGTATTGGGTGACAATCGCCAGTCGGTGGCCCCCGGAGCCATGAATTGCACCGTGCCCTCCGAGGGCAGCGACACCGATTGTGGCGTCACTGTGGCCTCGGGCTGCGAACTCGGTTGAATGGTCACGATCGCCGTCGCCGTCTTGCCGGGATCGTGCACGCTCGTGGCGGTGACCTCCACCGTGACGGTTTCGGCGACCGTCGAAGGCGCGCGGAACAACCCGGCGCTGTTGAGTGTGCCAATGGCCGGACTGCGGCTCCAGGTGACGTTCGTGTTCGGCGCGTCGATGACCGTCGCCGAGAAGCGGATGGATTCGCCAGGGTCCAAAGTGGATTGCGTGGGGCTAATGCGAATCTGCGCCGGCCGCAGTTCAATGGACGCAGTCAGCGTGCTGCTGGCGAACACGGCCGTGACCGTGACGTTTTGCAGCGTTTCAATCAGCCGCGGCGCCGTGTATAGGCCCGTCGCCGAGATTGTGCCCAGATTGGGCGTCAATCGCCACGATTCCACGCCCTGCGCCGTGAACTGCGCCCTCTGGCTGCCGTAAAGAGAAACCGAGGCGGGCGAAAGCGCTTGAGGCGTTTCGGGGTCGGAAGGAATCTGGTTGATGGTGAGCGTGGCATTCCCCGCGGTGGCCGGGATCCGTCCGCCATCGGGGTCCACGCCATAGGTGCTGGCCAGGGAAAGAGGCATTTCTATCGGCTCGCCGCCTTCCGGCGGCCCCACCGCGGCGGCCAGTTTCAGATATGCCACGGCGCCCGTCGGGATTGGCGTGGCGTTACCCAGACCGGACAGAACACACTTCACCTCGCCGGAGCCGTTCCGGCATGTCAATTCCTTGCCAGCCGACACCGCGCTCTCCGACGCCGTGAATTCGATCACACTCACCAGCGCCGGGTTAAAAGTATAAGTCCATTGCAAACCTGAGGTGCTCGAAGTGGAAACCGAAACGGGAAGCGTGATTTCCGATCCGGAATCCACTCGGCCGTTCTCCATCGTCAGAACAATATCCTGTGAAAATGCCGGGAGAGCCCACAACGAGAGGAGCAACAAAATTGCGACAGTCGCTAACCGACCCAAAACCCGGGGCTTTCCAGCAGAGACAGCGGGCGTGGTCGTAGGAAAAGAACAAAAATAAAGCATTGTGTACCTAAAACTTGCCTGTTGGCGTGATTGGGTAAACCAACGGTACTGGGGCGTCAGCAATTGCCGTGCCATTACTGGACGCCTATGCCGGTCCCTATTCCAATAGTGCGTTCCTGTGTGATCTCTTCGCCACAAAAATGTCGCGACAGCAGGTAGTAGGAGTACTGCGGGTTGAAGGGCGCCCAGGAAGCGCTGTTCGCAGCATGGCCCGCCGTGAAACAGACCTAAGACTTGTGATTGGAAGCCCGAAGCTCACGTCCGGGCGGAATTTGCCCGGCAGAATGGAGGAGGTACTGTACTGATTGCAGTGCTGGCAATTTCTTGCCAAGCGAGTAATCTCGCGAACAAAAGAAAAAATGATCGGTGATTCCGGTCGCGCTGTCTGCTCGCGTTGAGCGGCGCCGGGGTTGCGCCGGTGACGTGCGCATTCGTGCAGATGCATCCAATTTGCGCAAGCTTTACTTGGTAAAAGTTACCACGAGCGCTACGTGTGTGTAAGTCGTTGTATGTCAATCACAAGAATGCGGGTGCAGCCAGGAGCCACACCCGCGAGTGAGTTAGAAAACAACTGAATTGACAGTCATATTCAGGGGTTGACGGGCCGATTCATATCAACTTGAATTTCATTCGACGACAGCGCTCGATTGTAGATCCGGACCTCGTCAATCGAACCGCTAAACCATTCTCCCCACACAGTGTTTCCACCCAGCCGGAGCGGATTGTCCGACCGTTCGATTTTGTGGGAAATGGAGATGGTCGATTTCAATACCCCATTCATATAGAACCGGAGCCGGGATCCGTCGAAGGTGGCGGCCATGTGGGTCCAGGTGTGGAGCGGCAGCGGAGCGCCCCGCGTGAATGAGGTCTGGCTGCCGCTGCGCACCCATACGCCAGGCCGCGTGCCATCGTCGTTCGAATAGAGCCCATAGGATAGGTCGTCCGGGCTCTCCTTCAGGATCACCGAGCGCCAGTCGCCGGTCCGCGACGGCTTGACCCAGGCTTCCAGTGTCATGCCGTTGGCCAGGTCGAGCGAGGGCGCGTCGGCGATGCTCACCATGGCGTTGTACCCATTGAAATTCAAAGCGTTGCCGAACTTGCCGCTTGTGGTCCAGGCGGCCCGGCCAATGCTGCCATTGTTGCGGTTGCCGGAGGCATCGGCCGTCGTCGTACCGCGCCCCTCCTCAAACCCATAGGCGGCCACCAGACCGTTCGGCGTTGAGCCCGGGTTGGCGGGCGGCGCGGAAGGTTGCAGGGTCACCGTTGCCGTGGCATACCTGCCGGGATCAGCCACGCTGGCGGCCTTCACCTGCACCGTCGTTGACGCCGTGATCACCGATGGCGACCTGTACAGGCCGGCGCTGCTGATGGAGCCCACGGTTGGCGTGATCGACCATGTCACAGCGGTGTTGCTTGGTCCGGAAACGCCCGCGGTGAATTGCATGCTCGCCGAAGCGGCCAATGTTCCCGATGGCGGGTTGATTGAAATCGTGATTGCCGGTTGCAGCGTCACCATGGCAGTGGCCGACTTGGACGGGTCGTGCAGGCAGGTGGCGCGGACGGTCACCGTGGCCGGCGTCATGATCGCCGTCGGGGCCGTGTACAGGCCATTGGTTGTGATGGATCCCCCCGACGGGCTGACGCTCCAGGTCACTCCCGGGTCGGGCGCGTTCAATACGCGCGCCGTGAACTGGCGCGTTCCCGAGACGCCCACGGTCACCGGCGTCGGTGAAACGCTGATGCTGGTGGCAATCAGGGTTACCGTCGCCGTGGCCGTCTGCAAGGAGTCGGCGGCGTCTACAGCCGTGATCCGCACGGTCTGGTTCGCCGAAACCAGCGCGGGCGCCGTGTACAGGCCTCCGGCGCTGATGGCGCCCACGTTCGGACTCACAGTCCAGATCGCGGAGCGTGAACTGGTGAATTGCGCCGTTTCCCCGGCAGCCAGAGTGGCACTGGCAGGGGACAGGCTCAAAGTTTCACGGCGCAGCACGGTCACCACACCGCCGTTCACGCTCGACGGCATCCCATCACCATCCGGGCTGGATGCAACGGCCGTGGCGACTTCCAATGCAATCTGGCTCGTGGCGGGCGTCGCCGCACCGGCCGGATCGGCTGAAAACTGAACGTAGGCCAGCATTCCGTTGGCGATCGGATCGCTGTTCATGCCCGAGGCCACGCATTTGAGCTGCTGGCCGCGTCCGGCGCAGCTCAACGTCTTGCCCGCGGCCGTAAGCGCTGGTCCTGCCACCACATCGAATCCGCTCAGGCCCGTGGAAGGCAGCGAGAGGGTCCATTCGAGACTGGCCGGGCTGTCGCCCGAAAGAGCGATACCCGCCTCGCCGCTGGAACCGGTGTAGACAGTTACCGGTTCGATTGTAAGTGTGGAGAACGAAGCTGCCGGCAAGTTTATAACTGTAAGTATTGACGCCGCTAGCCAGACTGACCGCCGGTAAAATGAACATTTTTTGTGATTCCGAAGATACTTCATTGTGCTAAAACCTACTTTCCGCACGATTTCGCGTGTAGCAAGACACACTCCAACTAATCGTCGGGCTTGCGGGCGGACACCAGAACGGCGGGAGCTTAGGGGACAGGCAAAGAAGTCCTATCCAGTGGCTTCGGAAAGGGCTGCCGGGCGTGAGTATGTGTAGTCCCAGCGGACTAGATGAAAGCGCTGAGACTAAGTGGGTTCCCGAAGGAGGCTAGGAAACAGCGCTACCGCCCCTCATCGGGCAATTGCAGGGTAAGGTCGAACAACGCTTCCACTTCGATCGGCGAACCGCCGCGAAACGCCGGCGAATAGCTCCACGCGCAGATATCCTGCCGCGCCAGCGCCTCCTCCGGATCCGCCGCCCCTGCCTCGGGAGACACCTTACATGCCCCCTCGGCGTTGATCGTCACGGGGACATAGACACGTTGCGCCGCCCCTGCGCCGAACGCGCCCCGAGCGGGCGCCGGCCGTCGCGTGGGGTAAGGTGCGGCCAGACCGGTGGCTGGAACCTGTGCCGAGGCGGGCGGGGAAAACCAGATCACCCAATCGCCTTGATAGTGCGCCATCGCCGGCTTGGGGATGACGATGGAATACACGGGACGTCCCCGGAAGCGACGCTCCACTGCCGCGGGCAGATGGCGTGCGTTTGGAGGCAGAGGCACGGAAAGCGACAACGCCCGGAAGCGTGTGCGGATCTCGTTCTCCCGGCCCGTCTGCGGCAGCGGCACGTCGGTTTCGCGTTTGCGGCGCGTGGCTTCGATGCCGCTCATCCGCAAGGATCCGCTGCCGCCCGGTCCGCCCGGTTCGCCCGCTGTGCCCTCGGCGCCGGAGGCGAACGAGCCGCTCCGTTGGCCGCGCGGAATCTCATCCAGTTGCCGCGATGGCGTGGGGCTTAACAACGCCAGGTTGGCCGACGGACCGCCGGTGGCCGATGGCGGAGGATTGGCCGTGACAATGCCGCCCCGCGAAGCTCCCTCTCCCCGCACGATTGTATTGGCGGATTGTGAGGACGCCGGGGCGGCGGGCTTGGGCGCCGGAACCGAGATCTGCGACTGCGACAGCAGCGTCGTAGGAGCAGCCGTGGGATCTGAGCCGCGCGCCGTCAGGTCCGGAAGCCCTTCGGAAACCACCCACTGGTTGGTGGCCAGTTTGGGTGCGCGCTCAGGCGGCGGAATGAACCGGCGTGGAGCGGGTTTGGGCGGGGGCGTTGGCGTGTCGGTCCGCGTCAGGGATTGGGGCGTGGAAGGCAGCGGCGAGGGGGATTCGCGCAGCGCGGGCGGGGGAACGAACTCAGTGGGCAGGGCGGGCGGCTGTGGGCCGGCCACGGCCACCAGGTTGGGCGCCTGAATCACCTTGCGGACCGGCTTTTTCTCTTCAAACGGTGTTTGCACCACCTGCGGGACAGGTGTTTCGGTCTGCCTCACAATCAATCGCCGTTCCGCTTCGGGCCTGGCTCGCGGCGTACGTCCTGGCGCGGGCGACGGGCGCTCCGGGGCGATCTCGGGCAGCATGTCGCGGTGCGGGTAGTAGATCGCCGTGGATTTCAACTTCTCCACGCGTAGCAGGCGTACGGGGACGTCGGTTGCGTTGCCGGCGGGAAAATGGCGTTCCAAAAAAGTGAGTCCGGCCAGCGCGGCGATGTGCAGCAGGACGGAGGCTTGGAAGGAGAAGATACGCCGCCAGAGTCCCCCCCGTTCCGGAGCGGGAGCGTCCTCGCTCTCGTCGCGGGGTATGAGGGATAAGGGCGTCATTCGGTCCGCGCCGCGGCTGTCCGGTTGCCGCCCGAAAGCGGCGCCTTAGCTTGACGCGCTGTCTCGATATCTTACTATAATGGGAAACTCTGGAGGACAGTCGCTCGTGGTAAGACACGAGTGGTGGGAGGCTCATGCAACGGAGAGCAGAGGGCGAACGAATGCGGCGCTTGCGATGGTCCATGACCGCCATGTGCGCGCTGGCCGCCGCGCTACCAATGGCCGCGCAGGACCCGGCGGGCCAGCAACAGCAGCAACAGCAGCAGTCTCAGTCAGCGCCCCAGGCGCGTCTGCGCTACTCGCTGGGCGCCAACGATCAGATTCTGCTGCGTTCGGCCGAGGTGGAAGAGATCAACGATAAGCCGTTCCGAATTGACGAGCGGGGCATACTTTCCCTGCCGCTGATCGGCGAGGTGGAGGCCGAGGGCCTCAGTCTGGAAGAGTTGGAACGGGAACTGGTGCGGCGTTACAGCCAGTTCGTGGTAAAACCGCAAATCACCGCTTCGCTCGTGCAGTTCCGCGGCGCGCCCATATTTATTGTCGGCGCCTTTGCCCGGCCCGGCATTTACGCCATGGAGGGCGAACGCTCCCTGGTGCAGATGATCGGCCTGGCTGGCGGCTTGCAGCCCGGAGCGGGACGCGTGATCCGCGTCACCCGCAAACTCGAGTCCGGTCCCATACCGCTCGATTCGGCCCGCACCGACCAGACGCGCAAAGTCAGCGTGGTGGAGATTGGACTGCGCACGTTGCAGGAAAGCGTGAATCCGCCTGAGGACATTCTGCTGGCTCCTTACGATGTGATCACCGTGGATACGCTGGAATCGCTGTACGTCACGGGCCAGGTGGCACGCTCGGGCGTGATCGATCTAAGGCCCGTGGAAACCATGACGCTAGCGAAGGCCCTTGCGGTTTCGGGCGGAATGCAGCCGGGCGCCGCAAGCCATGTCGTCGTTCTGCGCCAGGTGTTGGCTTCCACCCGCCGCGCGCCGCTCAAGGTGAACGCCAAGGCGATTTTGAACGGCCGGGCGAACGACTTCCCGCTGCTGCCAAGCGACATTGTCTATGTGCCTCGCAGCCCAGCCTTCTATTTCAATCAGATGATTCAGGGCACGGTGACTTCGCTGCCCTACTTCCTGCTCGGCCTGGCACTTCGATGAACATAGCCTCCGCAACCTCTTCGTGCCGGCGCGCGGTTGGCGTACTCGCCCTTACGGGCGTGCTCTACGCCCAGTCGCCGCCCGCTGCTCCCGCTCCTCCCGCCCAGGCGGACGCGCAACCTGTCGCCTCGCTCCCGGTGGAACGCGGTTTGAAACTGGTTGTCCTGGCCGGCAACGGCGAAGTGAACGACATTCAGAAGCGGCTTCCCGGACTCATTGTGGTGGAGGTGCGCGACACCGACGACCGCATCGTGGAAGGCGCCGACGTGGTGTTCCGCTTCCCGCCTTCCGGCCCAAGCGCCTATTTTCCCGGTCCGAAACTCACACAAACCAAACGCACCAATGCGCAGGGGCAGGCTTCGCCTGACGCCTGGGTGCCGAACTCCCAGGCGGGCAACGTGCTTGTGAAGGCGTCGGCCACCTACGCCAACCTGATGGGGGAAACCGAAATCACGATGGTGAATGCCGCGGCCGTGACGCAGAAGATGCGTGACAAGTACGGACGCGAGATGGGAGCCCATGGCGCCGGCGGAAGGTTCTGGTCGAACAAGTGGGTGAGGCTGGGCATCATTGGCGCCGCCGCCGGTGGCGCCGCCGCGGCATATTTCCTTCTACGCGATAACAAATCGAGTTCGACCGTGGCCCGCCCGACAGTTACCATCAGTCCTGGCGGAGTCTCCATCGGCGGACCTCCATAACCTCACTGTTCCGGTTTCACACGTCACATGAAACAACTTCTATTCGCGGCTGTAGCGCTGGCGGGCTTGTTGGGAATGCCCGCGGCCGGCCAAAACTTCGCACTCCGCTACGTGGTGAACGGGACGGCGATCTCCGTGGCCCCGGGCGCTTCGATTGATTTCCCTGCGCCTCGCGTGGGCGCCAGTGTCGTCGGACGCATCACGGCCACCTATACTGGGCAGGGAAGCATCACCATCGGCAGCCAGCCCCAAGTGTTTGGCTCGGCCGGCTTCTCCATCACCTCGCTCACTCTGCCGGTCAATCTCAGCCCCGGCCAGAGCTTTGACGTCAACATTACTTACCGCGCCGCCGCCACCACGCGTTCACTCGGACAGTTTGTCTTTGCCTATACCGAAGCGGTAACGCCCACAACCCAGGGCGGCCCCACGCAAATCGCCGGTTCGGTGAACGTCGGACTCGCCGGTACGGCTCCCGAGTTCCGCCTCAGCTATATTCTCGCCGACGATCAGAACAACGTCGCCGTCCCTCCTGGCGGCAAGATCCTCTTCCCCGACACTCTGCTCGGCTCCGGGTCCACGGCGTCCCTGCGGATTGTCAACACTGGCTCCAGCGTCGGTGCCGTGAACGGCATCACGATGTCTGGCACAGGCTTCGGCATCAGCGGTCTGCCCCTGTTTCCGCTCCTCCTCGACACCAACCAGGAGATGCGGGTCACGCTCATTTTCCGCCCCTCCACGGCGGGTACGCTGGGCGGCCAGTTGAGCGTGGACAGCTCGCTCGGACCCATCAACATCAGCCTGGAAGGCCAGGGGATCGAATCGCAGTTCACCTATCAGTTGATCACCGGCACCACCACGCAACCCCTGTCTCCCGGCGGCTCCATTCCCTTCGGCGAGGTGCGCGTGGGCGAAACCACCAGCGTGGCCGTGCGCGTGGTGAACTCGGGCACCGGTTCGGGCACGCTTTCCGGTTCGAGCATCCTGGGAAGCGTCTTCACCGTCGCCGACGGACCGGCTCTGCCGCGCACCATTATTCCCGGAGCTTCGGCCACGTTCATCATCAGCTTCAACCCCACGCAACCCGGTTCCGCCCGCGGCCGCTTGCGCCTGGGCGAGGACCTTTTCGACCTCAGCGGCACCGGCCTCGGCGGACAACTCAGCTTCTCCTACTCGCTCGGCTCGCTTCCGCCCGTATCCCTGGCCAGCGGCGGCAGCATCGTCTTTCCGCCCACGCTCATCGGTGAATCGGCCACCGCCGAGTTCCTTGTCACCAACAGCGGCACCCTGCCGGTGACGGTCAGCAACATCGGCGTGGCCACGCAGCGTACCTCGTTCACCATCGCCGGCGCGCCGCCCGCTTTCCCCCGGGAGATTCAACCCTCGGAGTCCCTGCGCCTGGCCATTCGCTTCGCCCCGCAGGATTCCGGCTTTCTCACCGGATCGCTGCGTGTCGATGCTCTTTCCTTTACCCTGCTGGGTTCCGGCAGCGAACCGCCCGCCCTGCCCGATTACACCATCACCGGACCCTCCGGCAACGTTGCGCCCGCGCAGCAGGCCTCGCTTGGCCTGGAACTCGCCGCCGCCTACCCGCTGCCGCTTACCGGCACGCTGAACATCACCTTGGCCTCCGATGCCGGCGTGGATGATCCGGCCGTGCAGTTCGCCACCGGAGGCAAATCGGTGAGCTTCACCATTCCGGCCAATACCACGCGCGCCGTCTTCTCCAACGGGACGCAGGCCATCCGCGTGCAAACCGGCACCGTGGCGGGCAACATCACCGTCACGCCCAGCTTCTCCATCGGCACGGGCTCCTCGCCCGGCACGCCGCCCGTCCTGCGCACGCTCACCATGACCGTGCCCGCGGCCGCGCCCACTCTCTTCAACGCCCGTGTGGCCAGCCGTACCGACACAGGTTTTGTCCTCCAGGTGACCGGCGCCACCACCACGCGCTCACTAACCCGCGCCGAGCTTACGTTCACGCCCGATCCGCGCGTCGATCTGCCCGAGCCCAAGCTCACGTTGAACGTCGAGGCCGATTCCGCCTTCTGGTTCCGCGGCAACTCGTCGCAGTCCTTCGGCGGCCAGTTCACCATCACGATCACCGTGAACCTGAGCGGCAACAACCTGCCCCCCGAACTGACGCCGATCAACACGGTGACCGGTGTCGCCGTCGTGCTCTCCAACGAGCGCGGGGCTTCGCAGCCGTTACAGGTTGTTTTGCAGCGGTAGGTTTCCGTCCTGGGCAGGCCGCCCTGCCAGCACGTCGCGGTAGGCCGCCTCGGTGAGGCCGGCAATCTCATCCCAGCCGAACACGCTGCGTCTCAAAGCGCCCACGCCTGTGGCTAGACGGTCGCGCAGACCTTCATCGCCCAGCACTTGGAGCAGAATGCCCGCCAACGCCGCCGCGTCACCATAGGGAGCCAGCAGGCTGTTCTCCCCCTCGCGCAGAATCCGTTCGAAATAGGGGATGCGCGTGGCGATAATGGCCCGCTCCTGCGCCACGCCCGTCATCAGAGCGCCGCTGGTGGTGATCTCGCGGTACGGGTACACCACCACGTCCGAAGCGCTATACCATTCCAGCACCCTGGGCACGGAGAGAAACTCCAACTCCAGCCGCACCGACTGCTCCAGTCCCCATTCGAGGCGAAGCCTCCGGATCTCCTCCATCTGGCCCGTGTCGCCCTGCCCGGCGATCACCAGCAGGGTGCGTGGATTCGCCGTCTGCACCTGCCGCCAGGCTTCCATCAGGAACGGAAGCCCCTTATAAGGACGGATGATGCCCTGGCACAACGCCACCGGACGCCCCGGCTCCAACCCCAGCCGTCTCCGAGCCTCCTCGCGCGCCAGCGAACGGTCGTCAAACAGCGGCCCATGCGGAATCACCCAGATCCGTTCCGGTGCAAGCCCGAACTCGCTCACCAGCCGGTCCTTGACCTCCGTCGAATGCGCGATCAAACCGTCCATCGCTCCATAAAAGCGCAGGAAAGCCTTCCTGTGCCTCTGCCCGGAATCGTGCGGCAACAGGTTATGGACCGTGTGCACCGTCCGGGCCCCGCGCCGCCGCGCCCATCGCATCAGCGCCAGTTCCAGTGAGATTCCCTCCTGGAGCAGACGCACTTGATGTATATGAAGAACCCGTGGCGCCCGCACGCCGAACCGGGCTCCGAAGGCAAGAAGGTTCAAACACCCTTCGCCCAGCTTTGCCGCCTGACGGAGGCCGCGCGGCCCGATGCGCCGCCGTCCCACGAGGCTGAACAACCCGGCATCGGCCGGAATTCCGTTGCGTTCGTAACATCCCGGATCCAGATCGTACACCGGAGAGGCCAACTTCACGCGCAACTGGCGGCGCAGCAACCCGCCCACCAGCGCGGCGGTGTAATAAGGTGTAAGGCACCAGGGATCCATGACAAGGATTTCACCGGGAAACACGGTGCTGGAGGATTCGGTCATGAAGCGGGGGACGGCGCCTCGGGGTTGGGCGCGCCATCGCAAGGAGTATAGCAGGAACGGCGAAACGGTCCGGGGAACGGGAAGGCCGGGGGAGAAGAACGCTCCCCCCGCCGTATGGGGGGCTAAACATCAGCCCCGTCTGTACCAAGGGATCATCCCCAACTATATACGGCGATCTCCCCATCACTGGCGGTGGCGACAGCGGACGATGAGTGAGACAGCATGGCCGGGGTACTCGTTGACAAACGCATGGCACAACTGGCAGGTGACGTGCAATGTATAGTCCGGGTACTCCAGGTCATCCATCCACACGGCATTGGAACTTATTGAATTTAGGCGGTTGATTTTATGGCAAGTTTTCGTTTGATCCCAATCGGACTCGTGTTCGCCTTTCTGGCCAGCGGGCAGAATTTACCTCCCCGCATTTTTTACACGGATTTGGAAAGCGGCCCCAACACAGGCGGGGAAAACAATCTTGGCGCATTTGTGACCATTTATGGGGGACAGTTTGGTACTACCCGCGGATCGTCGCAAGTGAGCGTGGGCGGCGGCTCCGTCGCGGCCTATAAGTACTGGAGCGACGACAAGGTGGTTGTCCAACTCGGTGGCGGGGCCAAGAGTGGCAGTATCCAGGTAAGCACTGGCTCCGGCGCCAGCAATACCTTGCCGTTCACGGTGCGGACGGGCAACATCTATTGCGTAGCCACCTCGGGGAGCGATTCGGGCGCGGGCACTTTCGCCGCCGGTTGCTTCCGGTCGGTCACCAAGGCACGCGACGTTCTATCGGCGGGCGACATTGTCTACCTGCGCAACGGCGTGGCGCAAACCTCGGATGACGGCAATGGCTGGCGCTCCTGCCTGTTGCTGCGCAACGCCGGCAGTTCGGCGCGGCCCATCGCCATCGTGGGCTATCCCAACGAAACGGCCACCATTGGCAATCAGAATGTCGATTATGGCGTACGCGGCACCGGCGCGGCCACCTATTGGGTGATCGCCAACCTGAAGTTGCTGGGCCATGCGGGGGCGGTGAACATCCAGTCCAACTGGCGCGTGGTGGGCAACGACATACAGTGCCCTGGCGGCGACGGCGCCGAAGCCTGCGCCGAGTCTCCCGATGGCAGCTACATTACGTTTCTGGGGAACGAGGTTCACAACGCCGGTAAGCTGTCCTCGACCAAGATGTATCATGCCGTGTATTTCTCCACGAACAGTAACTTCATCGAAGTGGGCTGGAACTACATTCACGATAACCTTGCCTGCCGCGGCCTGCAATTCCATTCCAGCGGCGGCAACAACCAGTATGGCTTGAAGGTGCACGACAACCGCTTCGAGAATACCCGCTGCGACGCGATCAATCTGGCTACCGTGGATCCTTCCCGGGGCGCCATCGAGATCTACAACAACACCGTGATCAATGGCGGCACGGGACCTCACCCGAATGACGGCGCGGCCAACTACGCCTGCATCTACTTCCCCGGCGGCGCCAATGGGGGGCCGGTCGGCTCGGGCACGATCGACGTCTATAACAACACGTTCGTGAACTGCGGCTTTTCCGGCGCGGGCAACCTGGGCGGCGGCGGCATTGTCATCGGCGGCGGCAGTCCGAACACCAGCATGCGGCTGCGAAACAACATCTTCATGCAAAGTAACGGCCGTCCGTACCTGTTCTTCTGGGCGAACGGGCCGGTCAGCGGTTCCAACAACCTTTACTTCGGCAACGGCGGCGGTCCCTCGCAGACCAGCGGGAACGTGAACGCTGATCCGAAATTCACCAATCTGGCGGCCAAGGATCTCACCATTCAAGCCTCCAGCGCGGCCAAGGACGCCGGCACGGCCATTCCGTCGCTCACCATGGACTACCGCGGCGTTCCACGTCCGCAGGGCTCCGGCTACGATATCGGCGCCACCGAGTACACCGACGGCACCAACGCAGGCTCGCAAGTGTCCTGCGACGTGAACTCCGACGGAGATGTGGATGAGGTGGATGCCCAACTGGCCAAGGCTCAGGTACTGGAAAACGCCGCCTGCACCACGGATCTCGACGGCGATGCCGCCTGCACCGTCATCGACCTCCAGCGCGTGATCAACGCCCGCTTCGGCGGCGTCTGCCGCGTGGGCCAGTAAGTCACCAGTAAGTGCAATACAGAATCGGGGCGCTCCCTTGACAGGAGCGCCCTTTCGCGTCTTCCCCGCCTCGCGAGAGGATCAGCGGCTCCACTCGGCGTCCCGGGAGCGGGCGTCTGAGTCGCCCCCGGCCGGCATGGCCACCGAAGATGATTCCGGCAGGCAGCCGTCGATTACCTCGAACGAGCCAACGCGGTTGTAGGTGTGTATCCCGTTGAAACCGCCGCCCAATTCCTCCGGGTGGATCGTGCGCAGCGTCCTTTCCTCGTATTCCTTCGGATTCAGCCGCGTGATCTCGTGAAAGTTCAGCCTGTAGCCGTAACGCACGCTGCAATCCTGGCTGGGACGCAGCAACCGCCCGTCCTGCCGGAAGATCGCGCCCGCTCCCCGCGCCGCCCGCACGTCGGAGCAGATCGGGTTCGCCGGATGATAGCTCCATGCGCCGTGCAGGTGGCTGGCCGAGAACAGGACCAGAAAGCCGCAACCGCCGCGCGGATCCTTAAGCGTCGAAAAGAACCACCAGCGGTCCTCGCCCTTCCACACGGCGGTGTCTACCGCGTGATGCCCTTCCAACAGCACCCTGTCGAGCGTCCATTCGTACGGAAACCGGGTCGCGCGATATAACTCCACCGTGCGGTTGCCGCCTGTCTCCGGCAGCATGTACATCTCGCCGTCATGCTCGAATACCTGCGGGAAGGAGAGATGGTAGGGGCGGCGCAGCACGCGATGGCTCTCGCCCAGGCTCCCGTCCGGCAGCACCTCGGCCACGTCGAGATCCGCGATCTCCAGCGGGTAGCGGTAGTGCTCGTAGAACAGCCATGTCCTGCCATCGCGCTGGCAAAGGAACGGATCGGCGTAGAAGTGGCCCGGAGGGGAGTCGATCCAGCGGAATCCTTGAAAATTCGGCCCTTCCGGTTCCCGCAACAGCGGACCGCCGCCCGTCCGAAGGGCCATCTTCCAATGATCCATCCGCTTCGGTTCGAACCGGCGCCGGACGCTCGACACCAACTTCCCCCCCAGCCAGGCGGCCGTGCGCAGGTTGCCCGGCATCCCGCGCCCCGCCGGCGCCTGCTCCGTGCGTGGAGCCGCGCCGTTCTCCCCTTCGGCGATCCTGTGCATTTGCCTCGTCACGAACCATGTCGCGGCCCAGGCCGGACGCTCCCGGTTCCGGGCCCAGGAGATGTTATCGCCGCTTCTGCTATCGAATAACGCCCGTTCGAGCACCTTCCGCCGCCCCGCTTCGCCGGAGAGCCGGCACAGCGTCACGCCGCTGAGCGGATGACGGTCGATCACCTCCCATAAGTGGGCCGGCGCGCCCGAGTAAGTATCCCCATCCCCGAATTGATACTGCCACAACCCGTGGCGGGCCAGGTCCGCCGCCTCGCCAGTAAGTTCGCACGGGGAGAGTAGTAAGAGAACGTCTAACTGATAGCCGCGGATCATGCTGGCCGAGGCCCCGTCGAGCGTGCCGCCGGGTTCAGCCCGTGCCGTAACCCGCGCGGCCTTGTTCAGCAGCGGGCTCAGGTCGCAGGGCGCGAAGGGATCGTCCTCGCGCCGGATGCGCGCATCGTCCCAGCGGCGGTAACGCTCAAACAGGAGTCCGCCTCCGGCGGGCCGGGGTCCCCCGTCCAGCTTCACCACAAGTTCGATGGTGGCCCGATGAGAGCCCAGAACACTCTTCAGCACCTCGGCATAGAACCGCGGCGCTTGATCAGAATCGGAAATAATCCCCAGTCTGAGGACTCGCTCTGCCGTGGACGTCTGCGCGTAGAATTGTGATAACACTTGCGTTCGGTACCGTTCAACTTCCGCCCGCCGTAGACTGCACACAGGATGCCATTCGCGCTGTAGCTCCCCCATCGCCTGTGGCGACTGAATTGCATAGAGCCACCCGGACAGCCTCGTTCTGGCAGCCTACGGCCTGCGGGAACCCGGCCAACTGGACCAATGTTCGACAATTTCAAGGGCGACCTGAAGCAGTACTTCGCGCAGAGCGGCGAGAATGCCGCCGGCGGACGCGGTCTCTTTTATGCGTTTCTCGAGGTTTCCTTGTGGGCGATCGCCTTGTTTCGCTTCGGCCAGGCCGTCAAGCGGGTCCGGTTCGCCCTGCTGCGCAAGCCGCTGATGGCTTTCTACATCCTCAGCTACAAGTTTTGCGAGGTCATCACGGGCATCCGCATTTCGGCGGACTCGGAAATCGCCCCCGGACTGGTGATTCACAACTTCGGCGGCATCATCGTTCACGGCATAATCGGACGTAACTGTTTCATTAACCAGGGGTCGCAGATGATCTCGCGGGGCGATGGGCGGGCCAGCGGTTGGCCGACGCTGGGCGACAACGTCTACGTCGGAGCGGGCGCCAAGCTTGTGGGGAATATCCGTATCGGCAATAACGTGGTGATCGGCGCCAATACCGTGGTGCGGCGCGATGTTCCCGACGATTCCGTTGTGTCGCCGCCGGAACCGGTTGTGAAACCGCGCCGGAAGCCGGCGCCGGACAACTCCGGAAGGGTGACGGCGGCGTCATGAGCAACGCAGAATGGCCGGGAGATCCCACATCTTTGGAATATTCACAAAAATCAGGGACGGCTGGCTGCCAAGAGAGGGCCACTGGGAGTATGGAACCGAACGGCCGCGGCAGGAAGCCCCGGGTGCTTCTGATCGGGCCGTTCTACAGTCCGGCCTGCTATGGCGGCGCCGTGCAAGTGTACCACCAGATGTTTTCGCGACTGCAACGGCTCGACGCCACCGTGGTCAGCCAGTGGCTGGGTTGCGACCGGGAGGCGGCCCGCGAGTTCGACGCCGGCTGCGAGCGCCTGTACGGCTACCGGATGTGCCGGATTCCCCGGTATGAACTGATTTTTCCCTCCGGCGCGTCCGCCCCCCGGAAGCTTCACGACGCCTGGCGCTTCTTCCGTGACACGCCGGGGCACCTGCGCGCCGTGATTGAACGGGAACGTCCGGACGCGATCATCTGTGGCGCCACAATCATCGCTGGCTGGCTCATGAGCCGGCTGCCCCGGCACATTCCCCGCATCAACTACCTCCATGGCGAGGAACTCGGCCGGCTTTCCACGTCGCGCTTCGTGTGGCGTTACCTGTTTCGTACGCAATTACAAGCCATCCGGGAAGCCGACCTGAACATTTCCGTCAGCCGCTACACGGCTCAGCGTGCCGGGGAGTTGACCGGAGTCGACGCCGGCTCTTTCGCCGTACTGCCGAACTTTGTCGACCTGGACCGCTACCGGCCCCCTTCCGACCGCGCCGCCGTTCGCCGCCGGTTGGGTTGGGAGGGCCGCAAGGTGATTCTCAGCCTGGCGCGGCTGATCAAACGCAAGGGCTTCGACCAGGGCATGCGCGCCGTGGCGCGCCTCAGGTCCGAGGGCCGCCTGGGTCCGGAATGGGTGCACGTGATCGCCGGCAAAGGGGAGCAGGAGCCACACTTGAAGCGGCTCGCCGCCGAGTTGGGCGTCGCCGGCCACACCGAGTTCGCCGGATTCGTCCCGGATGCCGAAATGGCGGACTACTACGGCGCGGCCGACGTCTTCCTCCACCCCAACCGGAATCTCGACGGCGATACGGAAGGCTTCGGCATCGTCTTTCTGGAGGCCAGCGCGTGTGGCGTGCCCGTAATTGGGGGCGAAGCAGGCGGCACGGCCGATGCGATCCGTGAGGGCGTCAGCGGGTACCGTGTCGACGCCGAAAACCTGGAGGCCATCGGGGACGCCATTCACAGGCTCACCGGCGACGAAGAGTTGCGCACGCGGATGAGCCGCACTGGCATAGAACTCGTGCAGCGCGAGTACTCCGCAGGTGAGGCGGTTAAGCGGTTTGAAGACTTGGTTTTCAATCAGTTAGATGCTTTCCAGGCGAAACGGCACGCCTGAAGCCGAACTTAGGGAATCAATCCCAACACTTGTCAGGATTCGCCTGAACCTCCGCTTGCTCCTTCGCAATGAGTCCAGCGTCTATTCCCTCTAATCTGGCAAGAAATTGAAAAATAAGCCGGTTAGCAGGCAAGCAGGGCAGGTTCACAAGCTGGCGGCGGTTGGCACGCGGATTGCTCTTTCCTCCTACGTACCCAGGCCCGTGCGTTGGAGCCGTAACCGCGACGCTCGCGCCGGGGAACTCAGGAAAATGATGGCATCTACATCGATTGCACAAAAAATGCCCACTCCGGCGGAAACCAAACCGGGACTTTTTTCGGGCTTCGCCAATTACAAAGACCTACTCCTCATGCTGATGTGGCGCGATGTCACCATCCGCTACAAGCAGGCCGTGATGGGGTTTGCCTGGGCGCTGCTCATGCCGGTTCTCATTGTCGGATCGAGCCTGGTGATTACGGTTGGCTACGCCTCCTTCACCGGGCGCGCCGTGAAGACGTCGGACATTCTCGCCCTTGCCGTACGCGCCATCCCCTGGGCGTTCGTCTCCTCGGCGCTGCGATTTGCCACCAATAGCCTGACGGCGAACAAGGAACTGGTCACCAAGATCTATTTTCCCCGGCAGATTCTGCCGCTGGCCACCACGCTGGCCAGCCTGTTCGATTTCGGCGTCGCCGCCGCGGCCATGACCATCATCCTGGCGCTTGTGCAGATCGGCGTCAGCGTGCAATTGCTGTGGGTGCCCGTGCTGCTGCTGATTCTGGTGCTTCTGGCCTTGGGAGCGGGTCTCTTGCTCGCTTGCGGCAACCTGTTCTTTCGCGACGTGAAATACCTGGTGGACATTGGTCTTACCTACGGCATCTTCTTCACGCCGGTCTTTTACTCGCCTTCGATGATGGGGAAGTACGCCTGGCTGGTCTATCTCAATCCGCTCAGTTCCATCCTGGATGGATTGTGCCGCGTGGTGATCTACCAGATGCCGCCCGAGGTCCCCTGGGTGGCTTATTCGGCCGGTTGGGCCGTGGTGCTGGCTCTGGCGGCCTGGAAAATCTTCAGCAAGGCGGAGCCCACCTTCGCGGAACGGATCTAACACTATGTCGCACGCAGCAGTCGAATTCAATGGAGTGTGGAAGAAGTTCTCGCGGGGCGAGCGGCATGATTCCCTTCGTGATCTGATTCCCTCGCTGGCCCAGTCCGTACTCGGCCGGAAGAAGCAGGCCGAATTGAAGGAGGCCGAGTTCTGGGCCTTGCACGACGTCTCGTTCCAACTGGAGCCCGGCGACGCCATGGCCATCATCGGTCCGAACGGGTCGGGGAAGAGCACGGCGTTGAAGCTGTTGAGCGGCATCCTGCGGCCCGACCGCGGCGGTGTGCGCGTGCGCGGACGCCTGGGAACGCTGATCGAACTGGGCGCCGGATTCCACCCGGACCTGACGGGCCGCGAGAACATCTATCTGAACGGCACCATCCTCGGCATGCGGCGCGAGGAGATCGACCGCAAGTTCGACGACATCGTCGATTTCTCCGAGTTGCGCGACTTTCTCGACACGCCGGTGAAGCGCTACTCCTCGGGTATGTTCGCCCGCCTCGGTTTTTCCGTGGCGGCGCACGTGAACCCCGAGGTGCTGGTGGTGGACGAGGTGTTGAGCGTCGGCGATTATCACTTCCAGCAGCGCTGCTATGACCGCATGCGCGAGTTCATCCGCAACGGCACCTCGGTGATTTTCGTATCGCACAGCATGCCCGCCGTGACGGGCCTGTGCAAGCGCGCCCTGCTGCTGCGCCGGGGCGAGCCGCTCTTTCTGGGGGACACCACCACGGCCATCCAGAAGTATCATTCGCTGCACGCCGAGGAATCCAAGGAGAGCGACATCGAGATTCTGAGCGCCTCGGTGGCGGACGCCGCGGACGAGGAGCGCGAGGTGTTCCAACCGGGCGAGCGCGTCACGGTGGACATCCGGTTCCGGGCCTTGCGCCCTGTGCCCAAGTCGCACGCCGCGCTGCTCATCCGTACCGTGGACGGCCAGTTCGTCTTCGACACGGCCACCAGCAAGCTCATCGAAAACAGCTTCATCAAGATGGACGAGGGCGAGACGGCCCACGTCCGCTTCAGCGTGGACATGAACCTGCGGAGCGGCGTGTTCGAACTGGGCTTCACACTCACCTCGGAGATCGAGATCGTGGACAAGTTCATCTATTACAACGGCGCGTTGAAGCGGGTGGTGATGGTGGGCGACCGCCTGGCCAACGGTTTCACCTACATGAACCCGAGCGCCACGCTCCGCGTGGGTGGAAAGTAGGGGACCCGGGCGATGAGCGCCTCCACGCATCCGGCGGTCAGCTTCGTGATCCCCTGTTACAACCTGGCGGCGTTTCTGCCGGCCTGCGTACGGTCGATTCAAATGCAGACCTTCCAGGACTGGGAGATTCTCATCATGGACGACTGTTCGAGCGACAACACGCCGGAGGTGGCCACCGGCTTTGGCGACGAGCGCATCCGTTATTTCCGCAACGATCCGAATCTGGGGCACCTGAAGAACTACAACAAAGGCATCTCGCTGACGCGTGGGCGCTACGTCTGGCTCATCTCGCCGGATGACACGTTGCGCAAGCCCTACGTGCTCGGCAAGTATGTCCAGGCGCTCGAGGAAAATCCGCACGCGGGCTTCGCCTTCTGCGCCATCGTGAAGGTGAACCAGGATGGCGTGGAAACCGTGCAGGCCATGAAGGACCAGCCGGACACCATCTTCCGCGGTCCTGAACTGGCGCGCAAACTGGCGCACTTCAACTTCATCGCTTCGCCCGAAGTGATGGCCCGGCGCTCCTGTTACGAGTCGGCCGGGCTGTTTCCGCTCGATCTGCCGTTCGCGGGCGACTGGTATCTCTGGTGCCGCTTTTCACTTCAGAACGGCGCCGCCTACTTCGCCGAGCCCATGGTGAACTACGCCGTGCACGACGGCTCGATGACCTCACGGATGAGCGCGAGCAAGGTGGCGCAGTGCGCCAGCGACGTGATCGCCGTGCCCTGGCGCATCAGAGCGGCGGCCGGCGCGGCGGGCGACCGAGCCACGGCGGAAAGTTGTCTGGACGGCCTGCGGGGCCTGTACATCGAGCATCTGTTCGGCAAGGAGTACCGCGGCGTGCGGTACACAATGAGCATGCGGGAGGCGGCCGAATCCATCCGGAGACAGGCCGCGCAGGCTCTGGAAGCCCGGCGGTTCATCGCGCGCCTTTTGGCGCGCTATGGCGACGAATGCTACTGGAAGGGCTCATATGAAACCGCCGGTGAAGCCTACCGGCAATCGATCGGCGAGGGACAATGGAACTTCGGAGTGCTGGCGAAATATCTGTTGGTTCGGATGGGAGCCTTGGGCATTCAGCTTCGGGGAGGCGCCTTGGCGGCCCGGCGCGCGGCGCAGAAGGCGTGACCGGCGCGGCTCGGCGCCAGCGCGCGCTGTTCGTGTTGAACAGCACCGGCTTCGGCGGGCTGGAGATCGTTCTGCTCGACTGGCTGGCCGGCTGCGACCACGAAAAAATGGAGATCCTGGTGGCCTGCGGCAACCCGGAGTTCTCACGGCGGCTGGAGGCGATGGGCATTCCCGCCCGCGTGATCCCCATCGAGTTCCCCTTCAAACTGCCGGTCTGGACCGCGTTGAAGCGCTGGGTGAAACTCTTCCGCGAGACCCGCCCGGATCGCATCATTTTCCTGGAGGCCTCGCCGCCGCCCGACTTTGGCGTGCAGGCTGTCGCTCCCGCCGTCTGGTTCACCGGCGGACGCACATACTTCTTCCAGTCGCTCGCGCCGGAGCCGTTCGCCAACAAATCGAGCAAACGCCACCTCGGCATCCTCCCCGGACTGGGCATCTACTGGCGCAAGATTGGCTGGTGGCTGCGGTTGCGCAACCGGATCACGGCCCGGACGCTGACGGCGAGCCTGGCGGTGGGCAACAAGATGGTGGACTACTTCGACTACCCGGCGGACGCCTTCACGGTAGCCTATCACGGCGTGGACACCGAAGCCTTCGCGCCATCGCCCGAAGCGCGCCGCCGCTGGCGCGAGGAAAACAACATTCCCCAGGACGCCACCGTTCTGGTAAGCCACGGCCGCCTGGCGGCGGTGAAACAGCCGCACCGCCTTCTGCGCGCTTTTGACGCCGCGGCCCGTGAGCGCGAGGATGTTTACCTCGTCCTGACCGCCTACGGCGAGTTGACCGAAGAGATCACGGCGGCCGCCAAGGCCATTTATGGGGCGGACCGCGTCCGTCTGGTGGGTTTCCAGCGCGACCGCGCGGCGCTGTTGCAAGCCGCCGACATCTACGTTCTGGCCAGCGACAACGAGGGCTTCCCGATCGCCGTGCTGGAGGCCATGTCCACCGGCCTGCTGTGTACCGCGAGCAACGTGGCCGGGCCGAACGAGATCATCACCGATGGCGCGAACGGCCTGCTCATGGAGCCCAACATGGACTCGGCCATCGCCGGCGTCCTGCGCGCCGTGCGGCTGGCGCCGGCCGAGCACCGGCGGCTGGCGTCCGCCGCCCGCCAATCGATTCTCGACCGTTGCGAAATTCACGCTTCGGTGCGCAATTCACTGGGCATGTTCGGAGTGGCAGCGAGGTAGCCCCGGATGCTCAGCGTCGTCATCTGCACCTATAACCGGGCCGGCGCTCTCGACGGGGCGCTGCGCAGCCTGATGGCCATCCACGATCCTCCTGGCGAGACGTGGGAACTGGTGATCGTCGATAACAACTCCACCGACGATACACCGGCCGCCGTGGAGCGCCTGGCAGCCGGGGCGCGCGTGCCGGTGCGGTACGTCTTCGAGCCCGAACAGGGGGTCGGCCACGCACGGAACCGGGGCGCACGCGAGGCGCGGGGCGAGTGGGTGGTGTACACGGACGACGATGTGGAATTCCACCGCGACTGGCTGGCAAACCTCTACCGCACGATGCGCGAGAGCGGTCCGGCGGCCATCGGGGGCCGTGTGATGGCCGTGTGGCCTTCCGATGCGCGGCCCGCATGGCTGGTCGAGTCCGGACCTTACCGGACGCCCGGCGGCGCCATTCCGCAGTACGATCTGGGCGAGCAGGGCGGCGAGGCCGCGATTCCGCCCATCACGGCGAACGCGGCCATTCACCGGTCGCTGTTTCAACGTCACGGCCTGTTTCGCGCCGACCTGGCCGAGGGGATCTCGATGGGCGAGGATACCGAGTTCTTTGAACGCGTCCGTGCCGCCGGTGAGAAAGTGCTCTATGCGCCCGGGGCGGTTGTCTATCATCCCGTGCCCATGGGGCGTTTGTCGAAAAAGTATTTCAGCCGCTGGTCGTTCAACGCCGGCCGCGCGGCCCTGCGAATTCAGGCGCCTCCGGCCGCGGCCAAACGTTACTTCGGCGTACCTCGCTACTACCTGAAGAACCTGGCGGCGCTGGCGCCACGCTGGCTGACGGCGTACGGCGAGGGCAAACGATTTCACTACTGGATGCGCATGTGCGGGCAGGCGGGCCAGATCATGGAATGCCGCGCGCAAGGAAGACAGAGGTAAGCCTCCGCGCGCGTGCGCGCAGCGGGCGTGCGTGAATCCGGCCGCGCTTACCGTGTGTGGTGCAGGATGGGATGAAGGATGCGCTGCCACCGGAAGTCCTGGCGCATGCTGTGCCAGGCGCACCACAGGCCGTCGCCCCACTGGCGGTGTTCGTAGACGAAACGCCGGGCCAATCCCCAGGCGTGCGCGGCGAAAATCCTTGCGGCGGTCCGGTTGCCCTGGCGCGCCAGGCGCAGATGGTGCGTGCGCAGAACGTGCAGCGTATCGCGCATCACGGGCAGGGTGGCTCCCTTGGTCAGGCTGCCTTCGCGGCGGCGGTACAGGTAGAGCGGTTCGGCCACATAGGCGAACGGTTCGCGCTTCTCGATCAGGCGGATGAAGAGTTCCCAGTCCTCGCGCGTGCGCAGGTGCTCCGGCCAGGGACCTACACGGGCAAACACCTCGCGGCGGAAGAACATGCCGCGCTCGACGAAGTTGTCCGTGAGAATACCAGCCAGATATTCACCGTCCGCGGGAATCGGCGAGGCCTGCGACTCCCGGAAGCTCTCGTTGAAGCGTACGACATCGCACACGCACCAGGAGGCCTGGCTGGCTCCGGCCGCCTGCACCAGCAGCTCCAGCGTATGCGGGTCCAGCAGGTCGTCGCCGTCCAGAAACGCGACGAATTCGGCGGCCGAGGCGGCGATGCCCGCATTGCGGCCCGAGGAGGGCCCCCCGTTGGACTTGCGGATGACACGGAAGTTCGGCAGGCTGTCGTACCGCGCGAGCACCGCGGCCGTGTGATCGGTCGATCCGTCGTCGACGACAATGATGTCGAAGTCGTGAAAGCTCTGATTGAGAACCGAGCCGATGGCCTCGTCCAGGTAGGCGGCGCAATTGTAAGTGGGGATCACGACCGAGACGGTAGGCATGGGGGACTCAGGGATTTCCCGGTGCGTGATGCGTGGAGACGGCGGCCGTGGGAACGCGCTCGAACAGCCACTCACGGTCCGATTGCAAAACGTCGGCGATGCGCTGCTGCAACTCGGGCGAGGCTTCGCGCGAGCCGTTCACGATTCTGCTCAGAACGGTTTCGTCTATGCCCAGTATCCGTGCCAACCGGTTTTGCCGGAGACCGGCCTTCCAGATGGAAAATTTCAAATTCGGAAACATGTCTTGCTCCACTGGCTTACTTTCCGGGAGTCTCCGTGTCCCGGTAGTAGGCCGAATAGTCCCTGGTTTTCCAGAAAAGCCATTGGAAGGAGCAGTTCACCACCGCTCCCAACAACTTATCCTTCGGAATCAGTTCCAGCGTGTCTCTCAACGCGCTGTGCTCGGTTTGCCCCAGACGGACCACCAGCAGCACGCCGTCGGTGCGCCGGACAATCCAGTCGCTTTCGGCCACCATGCCCGCTGGCGGCGCATCGAAAATCACATAATCGAAGCTGGCGCGCAGTTGATCGCAGGTCTGCTGCCAGCGCGGCGACTCGAACAGTTCGGCCGGGTTCTCCGACGTCTTGCCGGCGGGCATCACGTGCAGGCTCGGCAATTGTTCCAGGCGCACCATGGCCTCCTCGATGGAGTTCCTGCCGGCGAGCACGTTGGCCAGGCCCAGGCTGCCGCCTATGCCGAAATTAGTGGCCATGCAGGAGCGGCGGAGGTCGGTTTCCACCAGCGCCACGCTGACGTCGGGGCGCAGCGCGAAGATGCCCGCCACGTTCATCGCCGTCATCGTCTTGCCGTCGCCCTTGCTGGCGCTGGTCACCGTGATCAGCCGCGGCTGATAGGGATGCTGCGTGAGACGCGAACGGATCAGCCGGAACTGTTCCAGGATTTTCGGTTCCTCGAACTCGTCGGTGCGTTGATCGTCTCCGCCGATCCTGGCGTTCACCACGCGCATCTGCTGGGTCTGGATCGGAGGCGGTTCGGGCGGAGGCGAGGCCGCGTCCTGCGCCGTTTGGCGCGCATCGAGCGCGGGATCCTCGATCACCATCGCCTGGCTCTCGCCAATGCGCAGAAGCAGGTCGGAACCAAGCTTGCCAACGCTCTCCTCGGCTCGTTTCAGTGCATCGAAAGTCTTGCTCACGTCAGCGTTCCTCCGCGTCTTTCCCCAGGCCCGAAAGGCGCAAACGCCAGAGAGGCTTGAGATATCGGGACAATGTCGGCAGCGGACATTCCTCTTCCTTTACAGCTTCTTTCACGGCCGCCGCCGCGCCGTTGCCGGCTCCATGGGCCGTACCGCCGTTCACCGCCGCAGGGACGTTCACAGGCGCCAGCGGCACGGGGCGCGCCTCGGAGGGCGGCCGCGGCGTGAACTTGATGTGCAGGTCGCGCAGGCTCTCCTCGACGTGGCGCTCGGCCACTTCGCGCTGGTCGCTGGCAAAGGCGGTCAGCAGCGAGTTGTCGCAAATCACGTTGATCAGGCGGGGGATGCCGCCCGAAGCGCGCGCGATCAGTTCGACGGCCTCCGGCGTGAAGGGCGGTTTTGTGTCTCCGCACTTCTGCCAGCGGTGTTGGATGTAGGCGTCCACCTCGCGCACGGTAAGCGGAAACAGTTCGTGGCGCGAGGCCACCAGTTGTTTCAAAGGACGCATCCGGTGCTCGTCGAGAATCGCCGACAACTCGTCCTGCCCGGTGAGAATAATCTGCACCAGCTTTTCCTTGTCGGTCTCCAGCTTCATCAGCAGCCGCAACTCGTCCAGCCCCTCGGCGTTCAGACACTGCGCGTCGTCGACGATCAGCAGCGCCGCCTTGCCCTCGGCGTGCAGATTCAGCAGAAGCTGGTTGAACCGGGACAGGCACTGCGCCTTGGTGAAGTTTTCGCTTTGAATGCCGAAGTCGCGCAGGATCTCCTGTAACAACTCGAGCGGCGACAGCGAGGGGTTCAGCACCAGGCTGACCTGAACCAGATGCTGCGGCAGGCTCCCGATGAGCAGGCGCACCAGCGAGGTCTTCCCCGTACCCGCGTCCCCGGTCAGCACGCACAGGCCCTTCTGCGATACCACCGAATGCAGCAGCCCGGCGGCCACGTTGCGGTGAGCCTGGGTGAAGTAAATAAAATCGGGGTCTGGCGTGAGGCCGAACGGCGCGCTCCGCAGACCGAAGTAATTAAGGTACATGATGGCCTAGCGGACGCCTCCGATGACGGCGACACACAGACGCACCGCGTGAGTAGCGATCGAAGTAAGTCCAGTCTGTAATAGCCCTTTCAGGTTGGCCACAAACCTGCGCCGCCGGCTTTCATGCATTCCGGTGATGTGCGGTATGCGGCCGAAGACGCTGACATCCTCGGGCAGTTCCCACTCGCCCAGCAGCCGGTTGGCCCGGAACTGGCGGACGAACACCGTGGCGGCGGCGGCCATGAAGATGAAAAACGCTCCGAGAGTGACATACAATCCGCGCTTGGGACCGATGGGGCGGGTGGGCACTTCGGCGGGAGAGGAGATGGTGAACCGTTCGGCCTTCTGGCGCCGTTCCATGTTGGACGCCATATCGGCGGCGAAAATCTTGTCCAACACCTGCATGTAGTTGTTGCGGGAGATGTCGTAGTCGCGCGTGATGGCCGCCAGTTCCTGCTCGCGGATGGGCAAAGTGGACAGCCGGCCTTGCACCGACCCCGATTCGCCGGCCAACTGTTTGTACTGCGCCCGCAACTGGGACACGGATTTGTCGATGGCGGCGATCTGGGCTTCCAGCACGGCCGCCGACTGCATGCCCGACACGTTGGCCATGGGCTTGGCGCCCGGAATCGTGGGCAGGGGCGGATTCTCCATCGCCCGCACCTTGTTCAGCGTGGCCTTCAGCGCCTGTACCTTGGGATGCGCTTCCTTATAATGTTTCAGCAGCTCCTGCAACTGCAACTCGAGGTCGCGCGAAGCCACGCGCGATTCAATCGGCTCTGCGCCGGGAACCTCTTCCGCGGGCTTGGCCGCCGCCGACATCGACTTGGTGAAACTCAACATGCTCTCCAGGGAGGCGCGATTGGAAAACTGCCGGCTGATTTCGTCCTGGATCCGCTGCATCTCCATGCGCGACTGGTCCACGCTGCGCAGCAGCACCGACTCCTGTTGGGGAAGCGCGCCATTGTGCGAGAGCTTATAGGCGCTCAGCTTGGCTTCCTGCGCCTCCAGGCGGACGCGAGCCCGCTCCAGTTCCTCCCGCATGAAACTCGATGTGCCCTCGGCCAGGGACTCGCGAGCGCTCAGCGTCCCGTCGATCAGGAGCGCCCCCACACGGTTCACCACGGCCGCCGCCGCTGCTGGGTCGGTATTCTTGAACGACAGACGGAAGGCGCCCTGGCTCTCCTGCGAGAAGCCTTTATGCGGCTCCAGAACCAGGTTTTGACGCATCAGGGCGATCACTTCGGGCTTGGTCATCCCTTCCCGTTCGCGTGTGTAGAGATTAAATTCATGAATGAGCGCCCAGGTCCGGTCCGGTGTCAGCGTGCTCTCCATGATGGTGGCCATGCGGTCGCCGATGCCAGCGTTCACCGTGGTGGTGACAAACCGTTCGGGAATCTTCTGGGAATCGATCAGAATCAGCAGGTCCGCCTCGTAGACCGAAGGGATTCGCGACACCAGAAGAGCCGTCAGCAACGCGCCCGCCAGTGTGGCGCCGGCAATAGCCGGGGCGCCTCGGAAGAAGGTGTACACGATGGTGAGCGGGTGAATCGACAGGATGGGCGATTTCTTTTGGGGTTGCTTCGGCGAAGTCGTTCTTTGTGCCACTAGGCCATTCCTTTGTGCATGCGGCGTGCCAACAAATTGTTGATGCAATCATTGGCCTTAGCCGGTCTAAGGGGTATGAGAAGGTGAATTGTGGGGAATTCCTGCCCAAAGTGGAGCATCCGGTTCTGATGATGACTGCTGGAACCAGACCAAATCCACCCGACGGAAGAACTGGGCGGTCTAGTACCAATATGGACCTCAAAGGGGCTCTCGACACCTTCCAAACGGCTGGAAAGCCCAGTAAATTGTGGTAACGTGAATGTGTTGCTTGGGTTGTATGTGTCCGGAAGTGGGACTGTTCTCGTCGTTTTTGCGATGAGCCCCGCAATCGGTCCCTGGAGAGATCCTTCCGCCTTGCCGGCGGTCCGGCTTTCCACCAGCAATTGAATTTCCGTCCGGAATTCGCCATTCATGAGGAAATATGGCAAATCAAGGGCAAGGTAGCGTTCTCGTTCTCGGTCCTGGCCTGGAGGAAGAGTTCCTGGAACGGGCGCAAGCGGCAGCCGCGCATCGGTTCATCCATGCGGCCGAGTCGCTGGAACATTGTCTGGAAGTTTGCGAAGCCTCGGGCGCAGGCCTTCTGCTGGTGGGCGAGCCGGCGCTGCCCAGCGACGATTCGCGCGGCATGCAACATTGGCTCCGTCTGCGAACGTTCCGGCTGGTGGTTGTCGTGGGCGATCAGAAACCCATGAACAGCCAGGAGTTGTTCCAGCGCTCCCGGTGCGCGGGGGTGGTTCGCTCCGGCGCCCCTTCGAGCGAGTTGGGCCGCATGTTCGACAACGTTCTGGCAGGGGAGTACTGGCTGCCCCGCAGCGTACTGGCCCGGGCGATTGACGAACTGCTCCGCGAGCGGGAGGACGGTCTCACCAAGCGTGAGCGCGACGTGCTGCGTCTAGTAAGACGTGGCAAACCAAATCGCGAAATTGCGGAAATGTTATTTATCTCAAAAGAAACGGTACGGTGGCATCTCCGCAGTATTTATTCTAAGGTTGGCTACCTAAATCGGACTCAATTAGAAAACTTAGGACGCAAGGCGGCATCCTCGGAAAATCGGGCCAAACGGTCGCAGCCAGCCAGTTCGACGCAATGATCGCAGCCTCCGGATCAATTCCTCATTCGTGGTAGTAAGGTCCTACTTCTTAGTACTCACATACCGCTAATCCCCACAAGCGTAAGTACTAATGAGTCAGGGGAGTGCAAAAACCCCCCTTGTTCAAAGTCGCACGGTAGGGGAAACTTTCCCTATACCGAGTTGCTTCGCAGAGGGACCCTGCCACCAAGCAACCCGGCCCAGAAATCGGAAGGGTATGCTGTCTATTCTTGTCTTCACGCACGATGGAGGAACTCGCGAGTTGTGCAACCGCATCGCGGGACGCCGTCGCGACATCTCGGTCGTGGAAAATCCCCAAAACTGGACCTTGTCGCCTTCCGATCATGTGATTTGGGATTCCGAAACGGTGGAAGAGATGCCGGCCGCGCTGGCGAACCTGGATGGTTCCCGCCTCGCGGTGTTGCAGAGTTCGGGCGTGCCCGAGCATTCTTCGCAAGGGTTTACGGTGCCAAGGCCGCTCGCCGAATCGCTCCTGGAATTCATCGTCGTCCAGTGGGCGGCCCGCCATAAAGGCGCCGGCGGCGCCCGGTTGGCATCGGACCGCGAGATTCTCGAACGGGTGTTGCAGTTCGGCGAACATGTGCAGGCGCTGGACGTGGCCGAAACCGATTCGATGATGCGGATCGCTTATGAGTACGCCGCTCCGCTGGCGGTGGCATCGGGCTATTGCGCCCTGCTGCATGAGGCGGGCCGCCACTCGCTCGACGTGGCGCAGCAACGGATTGTGACGCAGTTGGAGCAGGGCATCCGGAAAATGTTGCGGATGTCGCTGGCCATGTTCAATCTCGGCTTGGACCGGTCGCGCGGAGGAGTGAACGACCGGCAGTCGGCGATCGAGGATTGTCTGGAGAGAAGTCTTTCCCTGGTACGGCGCGCCGCGGAGGAGCGGCAGGTCGCCTTGACCTCGTCGGTGGAACCGGCTGACCGGCCGGTCTACGTCGGGGAAATGGAGATGGATTATGCATTGGAGGCGGTTCTCGACAGCGCCCTCCGGTGCAGCGCCCCGAAAGGGCGCGTGGCTGTAAAGGCGTATCCGGTCCGGGTCGCGGTTGGAGACGCGGCGCGGACGGGAGAACGCTTCGAGGGGGCCGCCGGCGGGGCCGAAGGACGGGCCGAAGTGGATGGTTTCCGGATCGACATTGCCTACGAAGGCCGTGCATTCCGGGAACCGGAGCCTTCGCCGGGACTATTCGGAGCCGCCGCGCCGGACGCGAAGGAGTTCGACGGAGAGTTCGGACTCAAGCTCGCCGGACGGATCGTACGGCTGTACGGCGGCCGTATCGACTCGCGCGCCAACGGCGAGGCCAACCTCATCAGCATCGTTGTACCCGGTTCCTACCGGGCTGCCGGGACGAACAGCTTACTGGAGGAGTCCTCGTTTGATTTTCAGACGGGGCTTGCGCTCTGCCCTGCAGACGCGGAAAGCGGTCCAACAAATTGAGGGAAAAAATAATGGCTCAGAAGAACGGAGAAGCATGCATCCTGCTCGTCGATCGGAAGGCGGAACTAAAAAATTATTTGCAGGTTTCCTTGCAGCGGCTGACGTGCAAGATCGTCACGGTGGAGTCTCCGGAGCAGGGTCTGATGTACGCCCAGCAAACCAGCAGCGTGGCTGCGGTTTTGCTCCACCATCCATTTCTCCGGGATGAGGATTTGACAGCGATCTCCCGGTTCCATGCCTCCTGCCCGGGCCTTCAGGTGATCGTCCTGGCCGGTTCGGCCTCGACGCAGATGATCACCGCCGCCGTGCGCGCCGGCGCGGCCGAGGTGCTCACGCAACCCTTCCAGCCGGCGGAGTTGAACTCGGTACTGGAAAGCGCCGTGCATGCCATGAGGCCTCAGGCGCAAGAGGGCCGCGGCATTCACAACGCCGCGCGGCAGACCGGCGATACGGTTCTTTCGGGATGGATGGCCCGCAACGAGGCTTTCCTCAGCGCCGTGGCCGCCTCCGACGCGCCCGTGCTGATTCAGGGCGAAACCGGTGTCGGCAAGGAGGTCGTGGCCCGCTACCTGCACGCCATGTCCGGCCGGTCCGCCGAACCCTTCCACAAATTGAACTGTGCCGCCCTTCCCAGCGAACTCGTGGAAAGCGAACTGTTCGGCTATGAGAAGGGCGCCTTCACCGGCGCATTCAAGTCCAAGCCCGGCAAGTTCGAGGTGGCCGACATGGGCACCCTGATGCTGGACGAGATCGGCGACATGGACTTCCATTTGCAAGCCAAGCTGCTCCAGGTGCTGCAGGACCAGAGCTTCGAGCGGCTCGGTGGATCGGGCATTCAAAAGGTCGACGTGCGTGTGATCGCCGCCACGCACTGCGATCTGATGCAGTCGATCGCCAGAAACCGTTTTCGCCAGGATCTCTATTACCGCCTGAATGTGATCACCATCCGCGTGCCCGCTCTGCGCGACCGCAAGGATGAGATTCCCGGCCTGGCGCAGGCCTTCCTGGCCCGCCATGCGCGCGATGCCTCCGACATTCCCGTGATTCCCGCCGCGCTCAGCCAGGCCATGCTGGACTACTCCTGGCCAGGCAACGTGCGTGAGTTGGAGAACTTCATGCGCCGCTACCTGGTGCTTCGCAGCCCGCAACTGGCGCTGCAGGAGTTGCACCACCTGAGCACGGACACCGTGCCGCGGTTCGCCGCGCCCCCGCCACCGCCCCCGCCGCTGACGTTTCCCGAACCGGCCGTCGAAGTGGCTGCTCCCGCCGCCGCATACGCTCCGGCTCCGGCCGCCGCCATGCCAGCCGTGACAGCCCCCGCCGCGACCGCCGCCGAGGCCGTCGGCCAGCAAACGCTGCTGCAGCGTCTGAACGCCGAACAGCGCCAGATGGAAGCCAACGTCATTCTGAACGCGCTGAACCGGACGCGCTGGAACCGCAAACAGGCCGCCGTTCTGCTCGGCACCGAGTACAAGGCGCTTCTGTACCGCATGCGCAAACTCGGCATCGACTCCGCCGAAGCCGAGGCCACCGCCGCGAACACCGACGTGGACATGCTGAGTCCCGCTCCGGTGGAGGCGCCGCCGCGCCTTGTGGCAACGGCCTGACGGCGTTCCGGCACGGACGACAAGACAACCGCCTGCTTTCCGGACTCCATACCGGCGAGCAGGCGGTTCTATCTCGTGCGTTCTGAATTCGGGAGGCGCGGAAACGCGCTCTACGTTAGATTGCGGGGCCCCTTGGGCACCAGGTCGAATTCGTCGATGCTGATGACGAAGATGGGGCGGGCCGCCACCGACTGGTTCGTTTCACTGGCCGCGAAGCGGACGATGGTGCCGCGGAACCGCAAGAGGAGTCCGAGTATCTCCGGCAGTTCCAGTTCGCCGCCGACACTCTCGCCGACGTTCATGCCGCATTGCAATGCATCTCCGGCGGGAACGCCAATTTCAAAACTGTTCAGCCAGACCGTCTTGGACCGGATCTCGGTGCGTGGAGGCTTGACAGCGCTCAACGTGATGGGGAAGCAGAGCTGGAACTGCCGGTTGCTGCGCGGCCCGTCGGCCATGCCCGGCAGTTCAAAAGGGCTCCGCTCTGGAAGTGGTGATTTCAAGGCTGGTTCCTACCTGGTTGTGGCTTCCGGCCGGGTCAGGGATGCACGCAGGCGCAAGCCAGGCGGACCGCCTCGCTCACGCGGCGCATCTCTTCCTCCGAGATCTGGTCATAAAGCGGCAGAATCACCGCGGTGTCCTGCGCGCGCTCGCTTTCGGCCAGCGGGTTGCCGCCGGGGCGTTCCGCCGTGCGCCAGGGTTCAATCCGGAAAGCGGGCTCGCGATGGCTGCACATGATGCCGCGCCGCGTCGAGACGCCCTGGTCCAGCAGCGTTTGCATGACGGAGATCTGGTCCAGCCCCTCCGGCAGGCGGATGCAGAAGCTTTGCCAGTTGGAACGCGCCCATTCCGGCTCGACGGGTAGCGTCAGTCCCTCGACGCCGGCCAGCAGTTCGCGGTACCTGACGGCCAGTTGCCGGCGGCGCGCCACAAGCTCCGGCAGACGCCCCAACTGAATCCGGCCGATGGCGGCCTGCACATCGGTCATGCGGTAGTTGAAACCGAGTTCCGGGTACTCTTCCATGAGCACCTTCGACGAGCTGTGGCGCACGGTGTCCTGAATCGACATCGAGTGTTGCCGCCACAGGCGGAACTTCCTGTCGTATTCCGGATTGGCGGTCGTCAACATGCCGCCGTCGCCCGTGGTGAGCACCTTGCGCGGATGGAACGAGAAGCAGGCGATGTCGCCGTGCGGGCGTCCGATGCGCTGCCATTCGCCGTTCCACAGGATCTCGCTGCCCGCCGCGCAGGCGGCGTCTTCGATGAGCGCGATGCCGCGGGCGCGGGCGATGGCCGAAAGCCCGGCCAGATCGCAGGGCATGCCAATCTGATGGACGCAGAGAATCGCGCGTGTCCTGGGCGTGATGGCCCGTTCGACCTCTTCGGGCGCAATATTGAACGTGCCCGGTTCGATATCGACGAACACGGGAACCGCGCCGCAATAGCGTACGGCATTGGCCGTGGCGATGAACGAGTGGCTGACGGTGATCACCTCGTCGCCTTCGCTCACGCCCGCGGCGCGCAGGGCCAGGTGCAGCGCCGTGGTGCAGTTGGAGACGGCCGTGGCGAAGGGAGCGCCGGTGAACGCGGCGAACTCGCGCTCGAAGGCGGCCACCTCCGGGCCTTGCGTCACCCAGCCGGAGAGAATCACGCGGCGGACCGCTTCGGCCTCCTCCTCGCCGAGCACAGGCTTGGCGACCGGAATCGTCCTGGGCTTCGACGGATCTGTTTGCGCCATGGCTACCGTCCTCCCGTCAGCGAGGCTTCGGCCTCGGTGGTGGCTTCCCACCACCGCACCAGCCGTTGCATGCCTTCTTCTATTCCGATCGTGGCGCGGAAGCCCAGCAGGGTGGCGGCCTTGGACACGTCGGCCAGCCGACGCGGCACGGGATTCACCTTGCGCGCCGGGCCGTACTCGGGCTTCAGGTTTGAGCCCATTACCTTGAGCAGGACCGCGGCCAGATCGTTCAGGCTCGTCTCGACTCCGCTGCCGATGTTGAACACCTCATCACTCGCCTCGGCTTCGGCGGCCAGAATATTGGCGCGCGCGATCTCCTCGGCGAACACGAAGTCCATCGTCTGCGAACCGTCGCCCAAAATGAGCGGCGGCTTGCCGGCCCGGATCCGTTCCATCCAGCGCACCAGCACCTCGGTGTAGGCGCCGAACACATCCATGCGCGGCCCGTAGACGTTGAAATAGCGCAGGGCGACGTAGTTCAGCCCGTACATGTCGTGGAAGCTGCGCAGCAGACCCTCGTTGAACGCCTTGCAGGCGCCGTAGAGCGTGCGGTTGTTATAGGGGGCGTGCGCCTCCGTGGTGGGGAAGGTGTCCGCCAGGCCGTATACCGAAGCCGACGAGGCCGCCACCAGGCGCTTCACGCCCGCCGCCGCGGCGGCTTCCACCACGTTGAATGTCCCGGTCGACAGCACGTCCAGCGCCAGGCGCGGCTCCTCGGCGCATTGCGTGATGCGAATGGCCGCCTGATGAAACACCAGGTCCACGCCTTCCATCGTGCGCTTCACCAGATCCACGTCGCGCAGGTCGCCTTCCACCACGCGCACCTTGCCCGAAGGCATCGCCTGCGCCAGGTTCTCCATGCGCCCGCGCACGAAGTTGTCCAGCACCAGCACTTCGCCCACGCCGCCCGCGATGAGCTGGTCGGTAATGTGCGAGCCGATCAAACCGGCTCCGCCGGTCACCAGAACGCGCTTGTAATTTCGAATGTCCATGTTGTTCTAAGCGGCCTCCCCGCTGTTGTCTGAACGCTTGCGCAGCACCCGGGCCGGGACGCCCGCGGCGATTTCCATCTCCGGCACATCGCGTGTCACCACCGCTCCCGCGCCGACAATCGCGCCCTGGCCCACGGTGACGCCGGGCAGCAGCGTGGCGTTGGTGCCGATGTCGGCCCCGGCCCGCACGCGGACCGGCCTGATGACCAAATCGGTTTCGATGATCGGACTCTCCAACGGAAAGCCCGTGTGCTCGGAGCCCAGCACCTTCGCCCCCGGACCCCAGCCCACGTGCGCCTCCAATTCCAGGTCGCGCGCGTCGAAGTAGGAGTGCGGCCCGATCCAGACGAAGTCGCCCAGCACGCAGCGGCCATCGTACCGGCCCTGCAAATAGCTGTGGGCGCCGATAAACACGCCGTTGCCGATCTCGAACGTCTCGGTGTGCTTCCAACCGGCGCCGGACCCGATGGTGACGCCATGGCCGAAGCTCTTGGCCAGCGCCCGCACGATGCACCGCCGCATCATGTGGCGGAAGGCATCGTCGCCCATCTGGAATTCGCCGTACAGCGCCACCAGCGCCTCGCGCGAGTGGGTCTCGCGCAGGTGCGCCGACAGCCCCAGCTCGAACTCCGGGTCCTGTTTCAACTTCGTCTTGCCGTGAACCGCCGGAACCGTCCTCATGATCCGCCTCAGGCCGTCACGGCGCCGGAAAACGCCGACACTGCCTCACACACCGTCTGTACGTGCTCCCGGGTGATCTCGGGATACATGGGCAGGGAGAGTTCCTGGTTGGCCACCCTCTCCGACACCGGGAACTGGCCTTGCTTGTAACCCAGATCCTCGTAGGCCGGCAGCAGATGGACGGGAATTGGGTAGTGGATGCCCGTCTGCACGCCGCGGTCGTTCAGGTGCTTCATCAACCCGGCGCGCTGTGGCGTCATCACGCCATAGACGTGATACACATGGCGGCGTCCTGGCGCCTCGGCCGGACGCGCCACGCCGGCATCGCCCATCAGTTCCTCATACCAGGAGGCGGCGCGGCGCCGGCCTTCTGTCCAGGCCTCCAGGTGGCGCAGCTTCACGCGCAGAATCGCGCCCTGCACGCCTTCCATGCGGTAGTTGTAGCCTTTCAGCACATGTTCGTACTTGCGCTCGGCGCCCCAGTCGCGCAACATGCGCAACATGCGGGCCGATTCGGCGTTGTCGGTCACCACCATGCCGCCTTCGCCGTATGCGCCGAGGTTCTTGCCGGGATAAAAGCTGAAACAGGCCATGTCGCCGAAGCTGCCGGCGCGCGCGCCATTGAACTCGGCCCCGTGCGCCTGCGCGGCGTCCTCGATCAGCACCAGCTTGTGCTTGCTGGCGATCGCCCGTAGCGCGTCCATGTCCGCCATCTGTCCATAGAGATGTACCGGCAGAATCGCCTTGGTGCGCGGCGTGATGGCCGCTTCCACCTGCGCCGGGTCCATCGTGTAGCTCACCGGATCGACATCGACGAACACGGGCGTCGCGCCCGTATAGTAAATCGACGCCACGGTGGCGACAAAGGTACAAGGAATCGTGATTACCTCATCGCCCCGTCCCACGCCCGCCGTCAATAGCGCCAGATGCAAGGCGCTGGTGCCGGAGTTCACCGCCACGCCATGCGCCGCGCCGGAATAGGCGGCAAACTCCTTCTCAAACGCGGCTACCTCGCTGCCAAGCACATACTGGCCCGAATCGAGCACGCCCGTGACGGCATCCAGAATCTCCTGCCGGATGCCCAGATACTGCGACTTCAAATCGACAAAGGGAACCATTGATATCTCCTGATCTCTGCCCGTCCCGGCCCTAGGCCGCCACGATGGCCGGCTCGTGATTGATCTCCACCAGTTGGCCGCGGTTGCGCATGGAAAGCGTCGCCGCTTCCAATACCTGCACGACGGCCAGCCCGGCCTCGCCGCCCGTGATTGGCCTGGCCCCGTTCTCGATGCAATCGGCGAAGTGGCGGATCTCCACTCCCAGCGCCTCGGTCACCTCCAACTGCGGCGCGTACATATCGCCCGAGCGGTAGCCGATCATCGCCTGGTAGGTCGACTCCGGCCCGTTGGTCACCGTGATGCCCTTGTCGTAAACCTTCACCTTCTCGCTGTTTTCCATATCGTCGTAGACGATCATCCGGCTGGCTCCGCCAATCAGCGTCCGCCGCAGCTTCACCGGCGACAGCCAGTTCACGTTGATGTGGCCCAGCAGGTTGCCGCCGCAGAACACGGTCAGGTAGGCGATGTTCTCCGGGCCGCCCGTCACATGGCTCATGCCCGACGCCGTCACGGCCATCGCCTTGCAGTCCAGCACATAGTTCATGATCGACAGATCGTGCACCGCCAAATCCCAGATCACGTCCACGTCGCGCTGGAACAGGCCCAGGTTCACGCGCACGGAATCGTAATAGAGAATGTCGCCCAGGTCGCCCTTTTGCACCAGTTCGCGAATCTTCCGCACGGCGCCCGTATAGACAAAGGTGTGGTCCACCATCAGCGTCAGCTTGCGCTTGGCGGCTTCGTCGATCAGGCGCATGGCCTGTTCCGAAGTGGCCGTGATGGGCTTCTCCACCAACACATGCTTGCCGGCCTTCAACGCCGCCAGCGCCAGGTCGAAGTGCGCGAACACGGGCGTCGAAATCGCCACCGCGTCCACGTCCGGATCGTTGATCAGGCTGGCGGCGTCCTGCGTCACCTTCACGCCGGGAAAGCGCCGCTGCGCCGCCACCAGGCGGTCCTCACGCAGGTCGCTCACGCCCACCACGGTTGTACGTCCGGATTCGGAAAAGTTCCGGACCAGATTCGGCCCCCAATATCCGTAGCCGATCACAGCAGTCTTGATCATGATTGTTTCTCCTCCTTGCGATGCCGCGTATCCCCGATTACTCGCGCCGGTACACCCGCCACGATGGCGTAGGCCGGAACGTCCTTGGTCACCACCGCGCCGGCTCCCACCATGGCGCCCTCGCCAATGGTGATCCCGGCCAGAATCGTCGAGTTGGAACCCAGCGACGCCCGTGCGCCAATCTCGGTGGGAACCACGCTCCAGTCGGCCTCGGTCTGTAGCGAGCCGTCGTCGTTCACGGCACGCGGGAACAGATCGTTGGTGAACATGACGCCGTGCCCGACAAACACCCCATCACCCAGGCGTACGCCTTCGCATAAGAAACTATGGCTGGATACCTTGCAGTTGGCTCCGATATCGGCGCCTTTTTGAATCTCGACAAAAGCGCCAATCTTCGTGCCGGCGCCGATGCGGCATCCGTACAAATTCACCAGGTCCGGTTGAAAGATCCGTGCGCCTTCGCCGATCTCGACATTGGGAGCAATCATAGGGTTTGTGACCGTGCGGTCGTCGTCCCATCAAAAGCATGTCGCCTACCAAATGCCCGTAAGCTTCCGGCGCCCCGTTGTAATGGAATGATTCAAATAGGTTTGTTGGTTTACCGCGGTTTGGCCTGGAAGAGCCGGAGCGCCGCCGCCCTCCCGGCGCCACCCCGGTACTGGCGAGTCCAGGGCACAATTGGCAACGCTTGGGAACTACGTTTCCCCATTTTTCGACCCGCCTGGCAAAACGCTGAAATTCGTCCGCGCAGACAGCCGTTCGGTCCGGTTTTGGCTATAATCACACAAGACGAGGGTGTGTAGACTTCTTCATATGCCTCGCCGATCCGCCTCCCCCACCGGCGTGATGTTGCTTCATGATTGATCGCACGATCGCATATTTTCTGCTGGGCGCCGCCTTCCTGAACCTGGGCTTCGTCGCGGTCACGCGAGTGGACGACGCGGTTGCCTGGCAGCGCAACCCCGTGCTGGTCGTGGGTACGTCACGGAATCCCTTTTCCGCCTACTATTCGGAAATTCTCCGCACGGAGGGCTTCAACGGTGCGGGTTATTTGGATATCGACCATGTGGATGCCGCCGCGCTGGCTTCCCGCGATGTGGTGATCCTGGGCGAAACGGCTTTGACGCAGCCCCAGGCCGATCTCTTGATTGAATGGGTGTCGCGGGGCGGCCGTCTGATCGCCATGCGGCCAGACAAGCAGTTGGCGGGGCTGTTGGGACTCACACCCGCAGGCGGCGCCATCGGCGAAGCCTACCTGGCGCCCGATGTCCAGCAACCGGCCCTGCGCGGCTTCCCGGCCGACACACTCCAAATACACGGTACGGCCGACCTCTATAAGGTGAACGGTACGGCGCAACTGGCCGCCCTCCAGGAGGAAGACGGCGCGCCCTCGTCCTATCCGGCCCTTACCTTGCGTTCCGCCGGATCCAAGGGCGGAATGGCCGCCGCGTTTACGTTCGACCTGGCCCGTTCGATTGTCTATACGCGCCAGGGGAACCCGGAATGGGCCGGCACCGAACGCGACGGCAAGGCCCCGATCCGCAGTAACGATCTCTTCTTTGGAGCCAAGGAAGGCGACCTCCAGCGCGACTGGGTGGACCGGCGCAAGATTGGCATCCCGCAGGCCGACGAGATGCAGCGCCTGCTGGCCAATCTCATCCTGCATATGAGCGCCGGACAAAAGCCCCTACCTCGCCTCTGGTATCTTCCCTTCGGCAAGAAGGCCGCGCTGGTGATGACCGGCGACGATCACGCTAACGGGGGCACCGCGGGCCGCTTCGACAGCTACATCGAGAAAAGCCCGGCGGGTTGCCGCGTTGACCGGTGGGAGTGCGTGCGCAGCACTTCCTATATTTATGTGGATACGCCGTTCACCGCTGAAGAGGCGCAGTACTATGACCGCAAGGGCTTCGAGGTGGCGCTCCACCTGCCGCTGGACTGCCAGAACTTCACGCACTTTACCCTGCGCGGACAACTGGCCTCCCAACTCCGCTTGTTCGCCCGCAAGTACAACTCGATTCCGCCGCCCGCCACCCTGCGCACCGATTGCATCGTTTTCTCCGACTGGATCACGCAACCCACAGTGGAAGCGGCCAACGGCATCCGCCTTGATACGAACTACTACTATTGGCCGTCCACCTGGGTGAACGACCAGCCGGGGTATATGACAGGCTCCCTGCTGCCCATGCGGTTTGCCGGAGCCGATGGCTCCGTGGTGCACAACTACCAGGCCGCGACCCAGATCACCGACGAATCCGGTCAGAGCTTTCCCTATACGCCGGACACACTGCTGGATTGGGCCGTGGGCCCGAAAGGCTACGCGGGCTTCGTGGTGGCGAATATTCATACCGATCTGGCACTGGGCGTCCTGCAGGTGATCTCCGATACCGTGGTGGCCTCGGCTCAGCAACGCGGCGTGCCCGTCATCAGCGCCCGCCAGATGCTGCAATGGGTGGAGGCGCGCGAACGAACGCAGTTCACCGATTACACCTGGGATGGCTCGACGCTCGGGTTTCAGGTGGCGCTATCGCCCGGAGCCGAGGGCGCCGAGGCCATGGTTCCGCGCGTTTCCGGGCGGCTCGGCGTGGCCTCGGTCACTGTGGATGGCGCACCCGTGCGGTTCCGCGAAGAGAGCTTTAGGGGAATTTCCTATGCCATTTTTCCGGTGGGCAATGGGGAATGTAAGGTCCTTTATCGCGCCGCCGCTGCGCCCGTGATGGCACAGCCAGCGTCCACCAGCCTGAGTGAATAGGATCGGACAACACACAAAGCGCCGGCGTACCAGCACTCCGGTTTGTGGGTTCCGGTACTCCCGTAATCCCTCTGAAGTCCTGATTTGCAAGGGTTTTGAAGCACTCAGACCCTTTTCGTCGCGACCCGGTTCACGCGCCGCAGGCACAAATCGCACTGCCGCGACACTCCAGCCCGGCGCATCGAGAGCAAGGGAACGGCACTATTGGAAACGCTTGGGCAAACTTCTCAGGAATCTGTGACGGTTTTAGGGAAGGGACCTGAGAGCGGCTACCGACACGCTTTCCTAACCTGCTGATAAAAAAGACGCGAAATTTTTGTTTCACCCCGGCCGGGTTGGTCCTCCACATGCTTTTCAGGGAACCACTGTGAAAACTCGTGCGACCTTGTCAGTTCTATTCGGAGCTACCCTTCTCTGCACGGCGGCCCTGGCGCAGTCCAATCCCGTGCTCGTGGTGGGTACCACATCGAACGCGTTCACTTCCTACTACACGGAGATCGTGAGGGCCGAAGGGTTCAGCGGCGCCAGTTACGCCGACCTGACCACCGTGAACGCCTCCGTGCTGGCCAGCCGCGACGTCGTCATCCTGGGCGAGACGACGTTGACGGCGGCCCAGGTAACCATGTTTGCCGACTGGGTAGCGGCAGGCGGCAAACTGATCGCCATGCGGCCCGACAAGCAACTCGCCGGCCTGCTGGGCCTCACGTCCACGCCGAACACCCTGGCCGAGGGCTACCTGCTGATCAATACGTCGCAGGCGCCCGGCGCGGGGCTGGTGAGCCAGACAATTCAGTATCACGGCATGGCGGACCGGTACACGTTGAGCGGCGCGACGGCCGTGGCCACGTTGTACTCCACCTCGACGCTGGCTACCACGAACCCGGCGGTGACAATCCGCAACGTGGGCGCGCTGGGCGGCCAGGCGGCGGCATTCACCTACGATCTGGCGCGGTCGATCGTTTACACGCGCCAGGGCAACCCGAACTGGGCCGGCACCGAGCGTGACGGCATTCCGCCGGTGCGCAGCAGCGACATGTTCTACGGCGCGTCGAGCACCGATCCCCAGCCCGACTATGTGAATCTGAGCAAGGTGGCCATTCCGCAGGCCGACGAACAACAGCGCCTGCTGGCCAACATGATTCTCTACATGAACCTGAGCAAGAAGCCGCTGCCCAGGCTCTGGTACTTCCCCTTCGGCAAGAAAGCAGCCGTGGTGATGACCGGCGACGATCATGCCAATGGCGGAACCAGCGGACGCTTCGACAGCCACATCGCCGCCAGCCCGGCCGGCTGCGTCGTGGACAACTGGGAGTGCATCCGCAGCACCTCCTATATCTACACCAGCACGCCGCTGACGCCCGCGCAGGCGCAGGCCTACAACGCCCAGGGCTTCGAACTCGGCGTCCACGTCACGACGGAGTGCCAGGACTACACGGCGAGCAGCATCGCGGCGACCTACGCAAGCGAACTCGCCGGTTTCGGCGCCAAGTACACGACCATTCCCGCGCCGGTCACCAACCGGACTCACTGCATCGTTTTTTCGGACTGGTCCAGCCAGCCCGCGGTGGAAGCCGCCAACAACATCCGCCTCGATACGAACTATTACTATTGGCCGCCAGCCTGGGTGAACAACGTGCCCGGCTTCATGACCGGCTCCGGCCTGGCGATGCGCTTCGCGGACCTGAACGGGGCCTCTATCAATAATTATCAGGCCGCCACGCAGATGACCGACGAATCCGGCCAGAGCTTCCCCTATACCTCGGACACTCTGTTGGACCGCGCGATCGGTCCGGAAGGCTATTACGGCTACTTTGTCGCCAATATCCATACTGACAACGCCTTCGGCGTCCTGCAGGAGATGTCGGATGCCGTGGTGGCCTCGGCCAAGGCGCGCAACGTGCCTGTCATCAGCGCCAAACAACTGCTGCGCTGGCTGGATGGCCGTGAAGCCACCAGCTTCACCAACTACACCTGGAACGGCACGGCGCTTGGCTTTACGATATCGCTGGGAACGGGCGCCACGGGCGCCGAAGTGATGGTGCCGTCCACCTCGGCCAGCGGTTCTGTCTCGGGCGTCACCATCGGCGGCTCGCCGGTCACCTTCCGCACCGAAACCATCAAGGGAATTCAGTACGCGATCTTTCGCGCCGCCAGCGGCGTGGTGGCGGTCAACTACTCCTCCTCGGTGGTGTCTGTCTCGGTCGCTCCGCAGACGGTTTCGCTCAGCGCCGGGCAGTTTCAGAATTTCACGGGTACGGTGACCGGCGCCGCCGACACCTCCGTCACTTGGTCCATCAGCCCCGCGACCGGATCCCTCACCGTGCTGAACGCGACCTCGGTGCGCTACAACGCACCGGCCTCGGTTGCCGCCACGACGAACGTGACGGTCACGGCCACCTCGGTGCAGGATCCGTCGAAGTCGGCCTCGGCCGTGGTGACGCTCAACCCCTCTGGCGGGCCGTCCAGCCCCAGCTTCACCGATACGACGGCCGCCGATTTCGGAGCCGGAACCGGTGTTTCCACTTACATCTCGGAGAAAGAGGATGGCGAGGTGCAGTCCCTGCCCGCCGCCGGCGCTGAGTTTTCCGGTTCGGCCCTGCCGGCTGGCTGGAACAGCGTGGTGTGGCAGGCGGGCGGCACGGCCACGGTCTCCGGCGGGGCGGTGCTGCTCAATAGCGCCCGCGCCGGCACCGACGCCATTTATACGCAAGGAGGCGTCCTCGAATACTCGGCCACCTTCAGCACGGCCGCTTATCAGCACGCCGGCTTCAGCGTGGACTTGAGCACCGCACCGTGGGCTATCTTCAGCACGGGCGAGGGCGGAGCGCTGTTCGCGCGGTCCCATGATGGCACGACACCGGTGGAAACCAACCTCGGGGCCAGCTATCTGGGAGCTCCTCATGTCTACCGCATCCAGTGGATCGCGGGCACGATCATCTACTCGATCGACGGCGTGCAGGTGGCCAGCCACGCCCTGAATATCGCCGCCTCCCTGCGGCCCATGTTCAGCAGTTTCCTGACCGGCGTCACGCCGCTGGCCGTGCAGTGGGCCCAATTGACGCCCTACGCCGCGCCGTCCACCTTTACCTCGCGCGTCCTTGACGCCGGCCTTGCTCTTCCCTGGAGTGTCGTGAACTGGACCGCCACTACGCCTGCCGGCACATCGCTCGCCATGAGCGTCCGCACAGGCAACGTGCCCGTGCCGGACGCCACCTGGAGCACCTTCAACGCCATCGCCAGTGGCGGCACGGTGGGCGTCACGGCGCGCTACCTGCAATATCAGGCACAATTCACCTCCAGCGACGTGAATGTCACGGCGGCCTTGCGCAGCATCACCGTCAACACCACCGCGGCGATCGGCAACGTCTCCTCGGGCAACATCTCCTCCACCGGCGCCACGCTTACCTGGACCACCACGGCGCCTTCGGATAGCCAGGCCGACTATGGCACGTTGATCTCCTACGGCTCCACGACGCCGCTCGATCCGAGCATGGTCACCAACCACGCCGTCACGCTTTCCGGCCTCACGCCCAACACGCTTTACCACTTCCGCGTGAAGAGCCGCGACGCCCAGGGCGCGCTTCTGGTATCCGACGACTACACCTTCACCACCTCGCCCTCGGCGTCCATCGTCATCACGGGCATTCAGGCGGCGGGCGTGGGCACGACGGCCAACGTCACCTGGACCACGGACCGCGCTTCGGACTCGCGCGTCGACTTCGGCGCCACACCTTCGGCGCTGCCCTTCGTGGCCACCGGCACCACCGGCTCCACGGCCCACGCCGTGCAACTCACCGGCCTTACTCCGGGCGTTCCGTACTATTTCCGCGTCACCTCGGCGGACGCCTTCGGCTCGTCCACCTCTCCCGCTCCTCCGGCCACGCTTTCCTTTGTTCCCTCCGATAACGTGCCTCCCGTGATCTCCGCCATCACCGCGACGCCTTCGGCCACTTCGGCGGTGGTCGCCTGGACCACCAACGAACTCTCCAACAGCCGGGTGAATTACGGCGCCTCGGCGGGCGCGCTCAACCTGAGTGTCAATGACGCGGCCCTGGTCACCGCGCACAGCGTCACGCTGCCGGGCCTGACGGGCAACACAACCTATTACTACACGGTCACCTCGACGGATGCCTCGGGCAATCCGGCCACAGCGCCTGTCTCCCCGGCCAGCTTCACCACGCCGGACGGCAGCGCGCCCGCCATCACGGGCGTCGCGGTCGTGCCCGGCCTGCTCGGCGTCGCCACCGTGAAGTGGACCACGAACCGGGCCTCGAACTCGCGCATCGACTACGGCACAACGGCGGGCAGCCTGCCGCTGAACGCGAGCGACGCGGCCATGACCACCACGCACACGCTGCGCCTCACCGGTCTGGCCCAGGGCCAGCGCTACTACTTCCGGCTCTCCTCGACGGATGCGGCATCGCTCACCGGCGTCTACCCGGACGCCAACCTGCCCGCCGCCAGCTTCGTTGAAAACGCGCTGTCCTTGTGGAACGCCAGCACCACGCCGGCGGTGATTTCCGACCCCGATACTTCGCCTGTCGAACTCGGCGTGAAATTCACTTCGACATCGGCCGGAACGGCCGTGGGCATCGCCTTCTATAAAGGAGCGGCCAATACGGGAGCGCATACCGGCTCGATCTGGTCGGCCGCGGGTACGCTGCTGTCCACCGGCTCTTTCACGAACGAAACGGCCAGCGGCTGGCAGCAGATGATGCTCAATACGCCGGTCGTTATCGCCGCCAACACCACCTACATCGTTTCCTACCGCGCCCCCAACGGACGCTACTCGGTGAATGAGAACTTCTTCGCCACGGGGCTCACCAACGGTCCGCTCACCGCGCCTGCCTCGGCCGGCGCGGGCGGCAACGGCACCTTCTCCTATGTCATCGGCCAGGCGCCGCTCAGCACCTACAACGCCACGAACTACTGGGTGGACGTGGTGTTTCTCGACAACGTCGCCCCCGCCGTCTCCAACGTCGCGGCGGCTCCGGCGGCCACCTCGGCCACGGTCACCTGGACGACTAGCGAAGCCGCCAACGCCCTGGTGCAGTACGGCACGTCGGCTTCGAACCTGAACCTGACCGCTTCCACAGCCGCGTTCGCGACGGCGCAGAACGTACTGCTCACCGGGTTGACGGCGAACACCACTTATTACTACCGCGTGGTTTCGGCCGACACGGCGGGCAACGCCACCGAATTTCCCCTTACGCCAGCCGTGCCGAATTCGTTCACCACACAGGCCGCCGTGGCTCTGAACATCACCGGCGTCACCGCCGTGGCCGGTTCCACCAGCGCCATCGTCACCTGGGCGACGAACGTCATCGCCAACTCGCGCGTCGATTATGGCACCAGCGCGACGACGCTGAACCTGTCCGCCAATGACGCCGCCAATGTCACCGGCCATTCGGTGACGCTGAACGGGCTGACCCCGGCTACCACCTACTACTTCCGCGTCACCTCCACGGAGCCTGGCGGAGCCACGCTTACCTCGCCCGCCGCGCCGCAACCGGCCGCGAGCTTTCTTACGAATCCGGGCTCGCCCGGCGGCGGCAACCCGCCCAGCGAGTGGGACATCTCCGGATCGGGCGATGCGAACCTTCAGGGCTTCTCCACCGAAATCAGCTATAACCTCGGCGAAACGGCCCGGTTCAAGATCAAGTCGAACGCCAGTTCCTATCGCATCGACATCTACCGCCTGGGTTACTACGGCGGCAATGGAGCCACCTTCATCGCCACGGTGAACCCCAGCGTCGCGTTACCGCAAAGCCAGCCCAACTGTCTGTCGGAGCCCTCGACGGGCCTGATCGACTGCGGCAACTGGGCCGAATCGGCTTCGTGGGCGATTCCCGCCAACGCCAAGTCGGGCGTGTACGTGGCCAAGCTTGTCCGCCTGTCCGGCGGCACGGGTTCCAGCCACATCGTCTTCGTGGTACGCGATGACGCCAGCACGGCTCAAATCGTTTTCCAGACCTCGGACACCACCTGGCAGGCCTACAACGAATACGGCGGCAACAGCCTGTACACCGGGTCGCCGGCCGGCCGCGCCTATAAAGTCAGTTACAACCGGCCGTTCATCACGCGCGGCAACTCGGCGCAGGACTGGGTGTTCAACGCTGAATACCCGATGATCCGCTGGCTGGAAGCCAACGGGTACGATGTCACCTACATCGCCGGCGTCGATGCGGACCGCCGCGGCAATCTGCTCACCAACCACAAGATCTTCATGTCGGTGGGCCACGACGAATACTGGTCAGGTACGCAGCGCGCCAATGTGGAGGCGGCGCGCGCCGCCGGCGTCCATCTGGCCTTCCTTTCCGGCAACGAGGTGTTCTGGAAGACCCGCTTCGAGAACAGCATCTCCTCGCCGGCCACGTCTTACCGTACGCTGGTGTGCTACAAGGACACGCACGCCGATGCGCGCATCGACCCCTCCGGCATTTGGACCGGAACCTGGCGCGACCCGCGGTTCAGCCCGCCGGGCGACGGCGGACGCCCGGAGAACGCCCTGACCGGCACCATCTTCACGGTGAACTGCTGCACCTATGCGATCACCGTGCCGGAAGCCGAAGGCAAGTTGCGCTTCTGGCGCAACACCACCATCTCCAATCTCAGCCCGGGCCAGGTGGCCACGCTGCCCGACGGCACGCTCGGCTACGAATGGGACGAGACGCTGAACAACGGCTTCGCGCCTCCGGGCCTGATGAAGATGAGTTCGACGACGGTCAACGTTCCCGAACACCTCCTTGATTACGGCACCAACTACGGCCCGGGCGCCGCGACACACGCGCTCACGTTGTACAAACACGCCAGCGGCGCGCTTGTTTTCGGCGCGGGCACCGTGCAGTGGAGCTGGGGTCTGGACAGCAACCACGACCGCGGCAATGCTCCAGCCGACGTCCGCATGCAGCAGGCCACGGTAAACCTGCTGGCCGACATGGGCGTGCAGCCCACCACGCTGCAGGCGGGCTTGCTGCCCGCCATTAAGAGCACGGATACGACGGGACCAACGGTCACCATCTCCTCGCCTGTGAATGGCGCCACGGTGCCCAGCGCGGGCACGATCACCGTTTCGGGTACAGCCGCCGACGTGGGCGGCGCGGTGGCTTCCGTGGAATACTCCACCGACGGCGGCGCCACCTGGCTTCCGGCCAATGGACGGGGAAGTTGGAGCTTCTCCTGGACCACGCCGTTCAGCGGCAGCGCCACCATTAGCGTGCGCGCCACCGACGACAGCGCCAACGCAAGCGCCACGCCCGCGCAAGTCACCGTGACGGTGGGTGCGGGTACGAGTTGCAACCCCTGCTCCATCTGGCCGGCCGCGGTACCGGCCAGTCCGCAGGACGCCGACACCAGCGCCGTGGAACTCGGCGTGAAGTTCCGCGCCTCGGCCGCCGGGAAAGTCACGGGCGTCCGCTTCTACAAGGGCGCGGCCAACACCGGCACGCACACTGGCAAGCTGTGGTCGAGCACTGGCACGCTGCTGGCGTCGGTCACTTTCCAGAACGAGACGGCATCGGGTTGGCAGGAAGCGTTGTTCACCACGCCGGTGAACATCACGGCGAACACCACCTACGTCGTTTCTTACTGGGCCCCGGTGGGACGCTATGCGGCCGACGGCAACTACTTCACCACCCAGGGCGTCACCAACGGCCCGTTGACGGCGCTGCGCAGCGGCGTGGATGGCTTGAACGGCGTCTTCAACTACACCGGCTCGGCCTTCCCCAACACCTCTTATCAGGACACCAACTACTATGCGGACGTGCTGTTCGTACCCGATGCTCAGGGGCCGGACACGACGCCGCCGGTGATCTCCGGCCTTACGGCGACGCCTTCGGGCACGCAGGCCGTGATCGCCTACACCACGAACGAGGCGGCGGCGGGCGTGCTGAACTACGGCACGGCCCCGGCCAGTCTCACTTTGACGCAGTCCTCGCCCGCGCTCGCCACCAGCAAGAGCTTCACGGTGACCGGGCTGACGCAAGGCACAACCTACTACTACGCGGTGACGGCCACCGACGCGGCCGGCAACGCCGCCACCTCGGCCGTGGCTTCGTTCATCGCCGGAACGGCCGACACGACGCCGCCCGCGGTCAGCGCCGTGACGGCCACGCCGTCCTCGACCTCGGCTCTGGTTTCCTGGAGCACCGATGAAGCGGCGCAGGGCCGCGTCACCTTTGGCACCTCGGCGGCGAACCTGTCCAGCGTCGTCACCGACACGACGCTCACCACCAGTAAGAGCCTGACGCTCACCGGACTCACCGGCGGCGTCACTTATTACTACCGCGTGGTGGCCACCGATGCCGCGGGCAATGTCACCACGTTCCCCGCGCCGCCCGCCGCGCCACTTACCTTCACCACCGTGTTTGGCGTGCCGAACTCGACCACGATCGTCACAGGCACGGCCGCGGGCGGGAATGCCGCTTCGCTCGCCGCCAACGACAACAACCTGTTCCAGGTGGCTTCCACCACCACGGGCACTCCGCGGCTGACCAGCTATACCGGTCTGATTCCGAACGTGCCGCGGACCTCCACGGCGCTGCGCCTGGACGTGCGCGCCAGTGCAACGCGCACCTGCACGCAGGTGATCTCCATCTACAACTACGGCAGCAGCGCCTGGGTGCAACTCAACTCCCGCTCCATTGGAACCACGGAAACGACGGTGGCCAATCTGAGCCCGGCGGGGGCGCCTTCGAACTTTATCTCCGGCGCTGGCGCCACCGGCGATGTACAGTTCCGAGTGGATTGCAGCCGCTCGACACTGAACTTCACACATAGGAGTGAATTTGTGCGATTGTCTTACTAGGCTTCGAACTCCTTGTACAGACTCGACTGGCTGGAACAGCTAAAGCTGAAAACGGCACGTGTGCCGGAACGCATGCAGGTGGCAGGAGTTCACCCCGCCGTCTGGCAACTGGGGTTCACCAGCATGCTCACCGACATCTCGGCGGAGATGGTGACCAGCGTTCTGCCGGCCTTCCTGGTCCTCTACCTGCATGTAAGCCCGCTGGCTTACGGCGCGGTGGACGGCCTGTATCACGGGATGGCCGTGGCGCTGCTCAGCATCGCCGGCAGCATCGTGGCCGACCGCCGGCGCAGTTACCGCGAGGTGGCCGCCGCCGGCTATGGTATCTCGGCCGTCTGCAAGCTGGCGCTGGCCGCCGCCGGTCCCGCCTGGGGCTGGGTGGCCACGATCATCGCCATTGACCGTGTAGGCAAGGGGGCGCGCGTGGCGCCGCGCGACTCACTCATCAGCCTGCACAGCAAACGGGAACTGCTGGCCACCTCGTTTGCCGTGCACCGGTCGCTGGACGCCTGCGGCAGCCTGTTGGGTCCCCTGGCGGCCTTTCTCATCCTGTCGCGCCTGCCGAACGGCTATAACGCCGTCTGGCTCACAAGTTTCGTCTTCGCGCTGCTGGGCCTGGCCATCCTCCTCCTGTTCGTGCGCAATCCATCGCCTGAAACCGGCGGCGGCGCGGTCCATTCCTTCCGGGAAATGCTGGCCCTCCGCGAGAACCTGCCCTTCCGGGGCATCCTGGCCGGTTCGGCGATTCTCGGCGCGCTTACCGTGAGCGATGGGTTCATCTACCTGTCCCTGCAACGAACCTCGGGCCTTGCGCCCACCTATTTCCCGCTGCTGTTTTCGGCTACCTCCTGCGGTTACATGCTCTTCTCTCTGCCCGCCGGAATGCTGGCCGACCGTTTCGGCATGGTGCGCGTCCTTCTCAGCGGCTACGCGGTTCTGATCGCCGTCTACCTCGTGCTCGCCTTCGCCGGGCCCCTGCCGGGACTGATTTTCCTGATTCCCGCCCTGATGGGACTCTACTACGCCGGCACCGAGGGCATTCTGCGGGCGCTGACCAGCCGCGTCGTCCCGGAGCATCTCCGAGCCAGCGGCCTGGCCGCGCTCACCACCATGCTCGGGTTTGGTAAGTTGTTTTCAGCCCTGCTCTTCGGCTACGTATGGCAGACCTATCACGAACGGACCGCCATGGCCGTCTTCGCCATCGCCTTCGCCTGCCTGCTTCCTTTCGTCTGGTTCATCCTTAGACCCCGCAATGACCACTCCCTCGCCGCGTAAAACGTCACCCGCTCTCATCTTCCTCATCCTTTGCCTTGTCAGCTTCGCCGCCCTGGGGCTGTACTTCTTCCGGGCCACACGGCAGACTGGACCAGCGAACGATGCGGAGCAATCGGAGACCGCGCCCTCCTCCGGGCCGCCGGCTGCCAATCCCAGCCCCTCGCCGTCCGGTTCCGAACCCGCGGCTGGAGCCAAACCGGCCGATGCTTCCACCCAGCCCGACGAACTCGCCACACCCGCTCCCAAACGCATCTACTTCCGTTCCACCAACGTCGAACGCGGCTATGGCCAGATGGCCTATCTCGACCTTCCCCGGCTCGATGCCCCGCCTTCGCTCACCAGTCTCTCCTGCGAAGTGCTCGACGTTTCGATTTCCGGCGCTGGCATCTGTCTGGTGGCCACGCGCGGCGTCCTCACACGCTATGACGCCATCCTCTTTAATCCCGGCGGTAAGACGCGCCACAGCATTCCTCTGGGGGGCATTCCCAGCCGCACCCGGCTGAACCGGGACGGCACGATGGCCGCCACCACGGTCTTTCTCACCGGCCACGGCTACGATTCGGTGGACTTCACCACCGAAACGCTGCTCATCGACACCCGCACCGGAACGCCGCTGGTCAACCTGGAGGAGTACTCCGTGTCCCGCGGCGGCAAGCGCATCGACGCCAAGGATGTGAACTACTGGGGCGTCACCTTCACGCCCGACGGCAAACGCTTTTATTGCACGCTTTCGACGAACCGCCAGCACTACCTGGTGCGCGCCGATATCGCCACCAGGACAGGGGAGACGCTGCGCGACAACGTCGAGTGCCCCTCGCTGTCGCCCAACGGTAAGCGCGTGGTCTATAAGAAGCGTATCCCCGGCAGCCGCGTTGCCTGGCGGCTGCACATTCTCGACCTGGCCGCCAACGTCGAGACGCCGCTTCCTGAAACGCGGAGCGTGGACGATCAACTCGAGTGGCTCGACGACGGCCATGTGCTCTATTCCTTGCCCGAAAATGCGTCCACGCCGAGCCCCGGCACCGACGTTTGGATGATCGACGTCGATCGGGCGACGCCCCCCACGAAGTTCCTTCCGAAGGCCTACTCACCGTCTGTAGTCCGGCAATAGACCCGGGAGTACGTCTAGCCGTCCTCTTACTTAGAACCTTAGGGGAGGGGGATTCCCACCCCTAGTACTTTCGCCCTGTAACCGTTGTTGGATAGCCACACTCCACGCGCTGGTTCCAAGGTCCTGGAACTGTACAGTGAAGGTTTCATTAGGAATATATCTTATTTGTTATCAATGTATTACAAGTATGACGTTGGACCTCCATCCTCAGGTGGTGCTTTTGAAGTACGATTTTTGGTTGTCATTGCTACCTCACCAGCGGTAGTAAGGTGGAGGACTGCGTCTACTCCTGATGTTCGCCCAGGAAGACTGCACAGAATCCCACGATTCGGACATCCGGCCCCCAGCACCTTAGATCCACATTCCTGAGTTTTGGGATTCCATCCGCGAACTCGGCCTTCAGCCTGATTCGAAGTGTGAAAAGTCACTCTAACTCATTGAAAAATGAATAGCTTTACCTCTGGAGCGTGAATTGCTTCAGTCAAGGCGTGCGGACTTCCGCCCAAGGCTGATTCGTGATTCTGCTGGCGACCTACCACGAGATAACCGAAAACGATTCCCGGTACGTGTACTCGATTAGTACTTCCCGGTTTGTCGAGCACACTCAGGTGCTCGGCCACCTTGCCGTGACGACGGGCTCGACGGCCCTTAGTTTCGACGATGGCCATCTTTCGAACTACGAGTTGGCTCTGCCGATTCTGGAGACGCACAACTGCCGGGCGATTCACTTTTTGTCGGCGAGTTGGATTGGGCGGCGGGACAGTTTCATGGACTGGAATCAGGTGCGGGAGTTGCAAAGGGCGGGGCACGAGATTCAGAGCCACTCCTGGTCGCACCCGTTTCTGACCGAGTGCAAGGACGAGGATCTGGAACTCGAACTGACACGGTCGAAGGAAGTGATCGAGGACCGGCTGGGCGTCGAGGTGACGGCGATTTCGATGCCCGGCGGACGTTGGGACCGGCGCGTGGTGCGCGCCTGCGCCATGGCGGGGTATCAGCGGATCTATCTATCGGACCCGTTTTTCCGGCCCCGCATCGTGGACAACGTGGAGATTCTGGGCCGGCTGATGGTGAGCCGGACGATGAGCGCGCATTCTCTGCACCGTTGGGTGTCGGGCAACAACCGGCAGTTCGGCATTGAGTGGATGCGGCGGCGCTCGAAGGACCTGGCGCGGAACGTTCTGGGGAATTCGATGTACCACCTGCTGTGGCGCACCCTGGGCGGCGCCGAGCGGAGTTTGCAGGGGCGCGGCTAAGGAGTGGCGAGGAAGGGCATGATTACGGCGGCGCATCTGATGAGCAGCGGCGGGCTTTACGGGGCGGAGCACATGTTCCTCTCCCTGGCCGGCGGCTTGCGCTCGCTGAACTGCCACGTCCGGCTCGGCGTGTTTCACAACGCGCAGGCGGGGCGCCCGGCGCTGGGCGACGCGGCCCGGCAGCAGGACATCGAGACGGCGCCGTTTCACTGCCAGGGCCGTTGGGATTGGAGTTGCTTGCAAGCGATCCGTTCCTGGCTGCGCGTGACACGGCCCGACGTGGTGCATTGCCATGGCTACAAGGCCGACCTGTACGGATACGTGGCGGCCCGGGGCCTGGGAATCCCGCTGGTGGCCACCTGCCACAACTGGACCAATGAGAACCGCAACCTGAAGCTCTACGCGCATGCCGACCGGGTGGTGTTGCGGCGGTTCCATCATGTGGCGGCCGTCTCGGCGAATGTTGAAACCTGTCTGATCGGCGCGGGCGTGCCGGCGCGGAAGCTGTCCGTGATTGGCAATGGCGTGCCGGTGGAGGCGATCGCATCGGCCGGGCCGTCGCTGGGAGCGCTGGCCGGGGAGTCCCGCCAGTTGGTGGGCGCGGTGGGCCGCATGGTGGAGAGCAAGGGCTTCGATGTGCTGCTGCGGGCCATTCCCCGCGTGATCGAAGAGGCGCCGGGGACGAAATTCGTCCTTGTAGGCGACGGTCCGGAGCGGGAACGCCTGGAGGCGATGGCCGCCGGGATGGGCCTGCGGCAGCATGTGGTGTTCACCGGCGTGCGCGGCGATATGCCGGGCGTCTACCGTTCGTTGAGCCAGTTCGTGCTGCCTTCGTTCAACGAAGGCATGCCGATGTCGGTGCTGGAGGCCATGGCGGCTTCGGTCCCGGTGGTGGCTACGCGCGTGGGGGCCCTGCCGGAGTTGATTGGCGATGCACAGGCGGGGATGCTGGTAAACCCGGGCGAGCCAGGCGAACTGGCCGGGGCGATTCTCCAACTTCTGCGGGCGCCGGCGCAGGCGCGCAGCATGGGCCTGAACGGTTACGCCTGGGTGCGGGACCGGTATTCCTCGCGCGCGATGGCGCAAACCTATCTCAAGCTGTACGAATCGCTGCTCGGCGAAGGGCGTTCGAGCGGAGCGCTGGTCGCGGGCGAAGTCGTGGACAAGGGAGCAGCCGCATGAGCGCCGGGACGATGCCCGCGCCGGCGGCCGGGACGCTCGTGCAAACCTCGCCGAAGATCCGCGTGATGTTCGTCATCGACGAACTGTGTGAGATGGGCGGCGCCGAGAGGGTGTTGATTCAGATGATCCGGCGGTTGCCCCGGGAGCGCTACGAACCGGTGCTGGCGACCTTCCGCATCGACCGCTCCCTGCCGTTTCTGGACGAGGTGGATTGTCCGCTGCATGTGGTTCCGCTGCGGCGCACCTATGGATGGTCCGGCTTGCGGGCCGCTGTCGTGCTGCGGCGGCTGATGCGCGAGCATCGCACCGAAATTCTGCATACGTTCTTTGAAACGTCGGACCTGTGGGCAGGCGCCATCGCGCGGTTGTGCGGCGTGCCGGTGCAGATCTCCAGCCGGCGCGACATGGGCATTTTGCGGTCGTGGAAACACAAGCTGGCCTACCGCCTGTTGTCGGGCCAGTTCGCGCAGGTGCAGTGTGTTTCCGGACAGGTGCGGCAGTATGCCGTGAGCACTGATGGCCTGGCGGCCGGGCGCGTGGTGACGATCCACAACGGGCTGCCCGAGTCGCGCATCCAGCCGGACCAGGGCAGGGAAGAGGCGCGCCGGGCGTTGGGGTTGGAGAAGGCGTCGCACGTGGTTTCCACGGTGGCTCACATTCGCCGCGTGAAGGGCGTGGATGTGTTCGTGAAGATGGCCGCGCGTCTGGCGGCGCGGTATCCGGAGGCCGTGTTCCTGGTGGCCGGCGAGAATCATCAGCCGGCGCATTACGCCGAATTACAGGCGATGGTGGCCGCCTCGGGGCTCGAAGGCAACGTGCGGTTTCTGGGCGGGTTGAACGACGTATCGCACCTGCTCCACGCAAGCGATGTGTTCTGCATGCTCTCGCGCAACGAGGGACTGTCGAACGCCATTCTCGAGGCGATGGCCGCCGGTGTTCCCTGCGTGGCCACCCGGGTGGGGGGCAACCCCGAGTTGGTGGAGCCTGGCGCCAATGGAATGTTGGTGGCAAACGAAGACGATGAAGCCGCCGCCGAAGCGGTTTCCTTCCTGTTCGACCGGCCGGAGGAGGCCGCCAGGATGGGAGAAAACGGACAGGCCCGCGTGCGGGACCGGTTCAGCGAAAGCGCCATGATGCAACGGCTCTGCGAGGAGTACGAGCGGTTGCTTCCACGAGAGCGCGTCTGATTGCTCGGGAGGAGAAGAGGGAGATATGGAGAACATTGTGTACTGGGCGGCAATGGCGGGAGCCGCGATTGCCTTTGGAGCCATTTTTTATGTGTACATCGGGTATCCGCTGCTGATGTTCGCGTTGTCGCGGATCGTGCGCCAGGCAAAACTGGAGACCGGCCACTACCCCAAGGTTACTTTTCTGATCGCGGCCTACAACGAGGCCGAGAGCATAGAGCGCAAGCTGCAAGAGACGCTGGCGCTCGAATACCCGCCGGACAAACTGGAAATCCTGGTGGTGTCCGACGGTTCCAGCGATGGCACCGATGAGCTGGTGAAGAACTGCCAGGACAGCCGCGTGCGCCTGCTGCGCGTGGAGGGCCGTCTGGGCAAGACGAACGCCCAGAACAAGGGCGTCGAGGCGAGCACGGGCGAGGTGATCGTATTTTCCGACGCCACGGCCGTTTATCACACACGGGCGCTGGTGTACATGATGCAGCACTATGCCGACCCCAAGGTTGGCGCCGTGAGCGGACGCTATCAGTACTTCGACCCGAACGGAGCCTCGCCCACGGGGCTGGGTTCGATGGCGTTCTGGAACTACGAAAACATGATCAAGATGTACCAGTCGCAGGTGGGCACGCTCACCGGCTGCTCGGGATGCATCTATTCGGTGCGCCGCTCCTGCTATGTGCCGCTGGCGGCCGATGTGTGCAGCGACCTGGTGGAGCCGCTGCGGATTGTCCGCAACGGATACCGCGTGGCGTTCGAGCCGCGGGCGCTGGCCTATGAAGCGACCACGAAAGAGACGAAGCAGGAGTTCAAGATGCGCGTCCGAGTGGCCACGCGCGGCATGCGCGGCATCCTGGGCTCGCGGCTTCTGAGTCCGGCCGGGCGGCCCTACATCGCCTTCCAGTTGTTTTCCCACAAGGTGATGCGCTGGCTGGTTCCGGTGTTTCTGCTTCAGTTCTTCGCCAGCACCTTCGTGCTGGCTTTCCATGAGCCCGTTTTCGCCAACCTGGTCGGCTTCCAGGTGGGTTTTTATGGAATGAGCCTGTTGTCTCTGAAGCTTCCGCTGCACCGGGCCTCGAAGTTGCTGGGCCTGCCGCTGTTCTTCTGCACGCTGAACGCGGCGGCGCTGGTGGGCATGATCGAGGTGATCCGGGGCCAGAAGTACACCGTGTGGGAGACCGTTCGCTAAGGGGGGAGTCATTCCGATGAGAATCGAGTTCATTACACAAGACGATCCGCTCTATATCCTGCCGCTTTTCCAGGAATTCCTGCCCCTGTGCGACGGGAAGTTCGAGGTGACTCAGATTTCCAGTTGCCCGACGATGGGCAGCCGCCCCCGGACGCAGTTGATGCGAGAACTGTTCGCACTGTACGGCCCCTGGGGGATGACGAAACTGATCGGAAAAGTGGCCAGTTCGCGCATTCTGGGCCGGCTGCCGGCCTCACGCACCAGTTCCACCTTCCATTCGATGGCGCAGTTGTGCCGGACGCACGAGATTCCGTATGTACGCATCGGCAACCCCAACGCGACCTCGTTCGTCGAGGGGTTGAGCCAGCGCAAGCCGGACCTGATCGTCTCGGTGGCCTGCCCCTACATTTTGAAACGGACGCTGCTGTCGGTGCCGCCGCTGGGGTGCATCAACATTCACCACGCGCCGCTGCCGCGCTATAAGGGCATGATGCCTACCTTTTGGCAGATGTATCATGGGGAGCGTTCGGTGGGCCTGACGATCCACTACATGTCCGAAGGGCTCGACGAAGGACCCATCATTTTGCAGGAACAACTGGCCGTGGACGCGGGCGAGGCGCTCGATCACCTGATCCGCCGTTCCAAGCGCCACGCGGCCGGGGCGCTCAACCGCGTCCTGGGCCAGTTCCTGGCGGGCGAGGTCCGGACTTCGATGCCGGTCAAGTCCGAAGGGAGTTATTACACATTTCCGACTCTGGCCGAGATCCGCGACTTTCATCGCCGCGGACTTCGGGCGATCTGAGCCGAATGCCCATGCGCGCGCGCGTGGCGGCCAAATGGCTGCTCGCACACTCCCTCCGCGCCACGGGCATTCTTTACTGGGCCCGTCGCCACCTCCTCCGGCGGCGGGCCCGATTTGTACTCACCTTCCACAGAATTCTCCCGGAAAGCGCGCGCGATCGCGCCTGTTCTCCCGCTGGCATGTGTGTGTCCGGGCCGGTTTTCGCGCAACTGATCCGCTATCTCGAATCCGCTTATTGCATACAACGCCTGGAAGAAGCCGCGCCGGACCCCGGAAGCGGACGCCCGGGCGTGGCGATCACCTTCGACGACGGCTGGCGGGACAATCTGCCTCATCTTCGCGCGTTGGACCAGGCCGGGCATCCGGTGGTCGTGTTTCTGGTGACCGGACGCATGGACATGCGATTTCCATTCTGGCCGGAGCGAGTGGTGTGGATGGCGCGCCAGGCGGGGCAGTCGTCGGAAATGAGCCGGCGGTTCAAGGAAACCTTCGCGGACGCGAATCTGCGATGGGAACCGGCAAGCGGCCCGGCGGTGCTGCTGGAGGCTCTGAAACAGTTGAGCGAGGCCGAGCGGGAGTCGCAGGTGGCCCGCTGGGACCGTGAGTTCTGGGATGAGCGAAGCGCGCTTGGGTGCGACCCTCTGGCTTCCACCATCAGTTGGGAAGAGGCGCGGGCGTTCCGGGGAACGAACATCCGTTTCGGCTCCCACACGGTGAGCCATCCGCTGCTGGATCAAACGGCGAATACTACGGCGGAGTTGGCAGGTTCCCTGCAAGACCTGCAGGCGCAACTGGGGAAAGACAGCGATGTCCTGGCCTATCCGAACGGGAACTGGACGCCGGCCGTCCGTGCGGCGGCCGAGTCGGCCGGCTACCGGTGGGCATGCACCACCGAGGAGCGTTGCCAACTGCCGGAGGGCGATCCGCTGCTGATTCCGCGGTTCAACATGAGCGACGGAAAGCTGGTGAATCCCTGGGGACGGTTCTCACCGGCAGTGTTCGAGTTCGCCACGGTGTGGAAGGCGTGGCGCGCGTTGCGCTCAACAGGCTGAGCGCACGCGGCGATCCGTGACCGGCCTGGCCGCCTCGCCGAGGGAGGCTTCGGCCTCGTCGCGGGCCTCTGCCGGGGAGGCTTCCGCCTCCTCTGCTTCCTCTTCCTCCGCTTCTTCGTCTTCTTCTGCGGCGCGTTCGGTGTCTTCGCTCGGGTCTTCCAGCAACTGATTCCCGCGCGCCACCATGCCCATGATGATGCAGGTGTAGCCGGTGATTTCCAGGAAGCTCCAGCGGTCGCCGAATACGTTCAGGAGCGCCACGCAGACCATATAGCCCAGGCCGCCGACGGCAAGGCCCGAGAGCATGCGGTCGTCATCGCTGGCATCCCGGTAGAGACGCCAACAACTCCAGATGGCGGCGGCGAGCAGGGCAAGGTAGACGAGCAGCCCGAGTATGCCCATTTCGGCGAGGAGCCGGAGGTAGTAGTTGTGCGTGTCGTGGAGACCGCCGTAACCGGCCAGCAGCCGGAAGGTGTCGAAGCCGGACCCGAATAGCGGGTTGGACATGAACATGTCCAGGGCAAGAGTCCACATGACCATGCGCCCGGCGGCGGAAGATTCCAGCGCGCCGTCGCTGGTATGCAGCATGGTGACGCGGTCGATCACGGCTCCGGGAACCAGCGCGTAACCGCCGGCGAGCGTGACGATCAGAACGCCCGCCGTGACCACCAGCAACATGCGGCGTTTCAACAGGCAGACCAGAAGGAAGCTGATGGCCAGTGCGACATAAGCGCCGCGGGAGAACGTGAACACCACGCAAACGGTGGTGATGATAGCCAGCAGTGTGAGCGCCTGGCGTTCCAGAAATTTGCGCGTGGCGGCGAAGCCGAACAGAAACACGGCCATCTGGGCGAAGAAAGCCGCGACGCCATTCTCACCGGCGATGGGCATGGTGCCCATGTCCCGCAGTCCGTAGGAGAAGTTGGTGAAGCTGCGCCCGCGAAGGCTGAACAGGAAGCCGCGGTCGGACCAGGCGAGCCCCGCGCACATAAGGGCTATGGCGATGAACATCTGTTTCCGCGTGCGGATGGCGCCCATGGCCAGAAAGGGGATGAGAAAGATGCGGGCGTAGTTCTTCCAATTGGAGAAGCGTTCGTCGCCCTCGGTCAGCGGCAGCGGGAAGTCGTTCAGCAGCGATCCGGTCCACAGCGTGACGAAGGTGAGAGCCCAGAGAGCGAAGATCGGAACCCGGAAGGACGCCTTGGAGAAAAGTGTATTGCCCTTCAGAATGATGCCGATGGCGACGGCGATCAGGACGAAGTCCACCAGTTGAGCGCCATAGGGCATCTCGTGGAGCTTATAGCGGACGGTCTGATTGGGGATGAGCGGAATGAGAACGAAGAGACCCACGGCGGGCATGCGCACGATGGAAACCAGCGCGCCCGCGATCAGCGCCAGGTAGAGAACGATGAGAACGTACGGGCCTAAACCTAATCCAAGCATGGAAAATCACCTTCGCCGGAGCCGTCAGGCGGCCCGGGCCGTAACCAGATAATGCGTGCCGCGCTGGATCCGGATGGCGGTGAAACCGGCGCGTTCCAGGGCACGCGTGATGGAGGCGTCGGTTTGAAAGGAGGCATAGCCTTTTCGGGGAAAGTCGATCAGTTTCTGGGCGGCATGGAACAACAACCCATTCACAAGACTAAAGCTCATGAGCACCATGCCGCGGAGGCTCTCCTCCTTCATCAGCTGTTTCTGTTTATCCCAGGAGTGAAGAGTCATCCAGACGCTGCCCCGCGGTTTCAGAACCCGGCGCACCTCGCCGAGACTGCGTGTGAGATCGGTATACGGGAGCGAGGTGCGCGCGATCACCATATCGAAAGTCGAGGCGGCGTAGGGAAGAGCTTCCGCGCGGCAGCAGGTGAAACGGACGTTCTCGCTGAGCGTGCGGCCGAAGCGCATGGAGTCCATGTCGATGTCGCAACCGAAGGAAACAATGCCGGGACGGATGGCTTTGAGGGTTTGTCCGGCGCCGCACCCGAGGTCGAGGACCTGGTGATGAGGCGGAGGAACGGGCGGGTTGAGATGGCGCGGATGGGAGGGATCGAGGCTGATGGCAAGTTCGGCGAGGTTGTATTCAATAGCATTTTTCATGTAAGCCCAGTACGGTCCATACCGTGATGTATACCGGACCATAAGCAACTGCATTGCCACGCTGAACGCTTGGAATCACACGGTTTGCGGCGGTTCGGGGTACCTGGTGCGGAGAAAGATTTTCCACTAGTCCGCATTCGTGGGAAAGGCGGAACCGGTGCGGCTGGCCCCCTTGCCTCGGGGCGAAGAGGAGGCGCTACCGCCGTTGATTTCTCCAGGGTACAGGATGTCCACGTTGCGGCGGTCCAGAACAGTGTGTTGGGTGTAGGCGGCTGGAGCCACGGCATCGCCCGCTGCCATGGCGCAGGCGAGTTTCACCAGGCGTTCTCCGTAACGTTCAGGAAAATAGGCGACTGAGGCCAGGAAGGCGCTACCCGGGCGGCGGATCTCCAGGCGGCCCTCGCGCATGGCGTTGTGACCCACGATGGCCACCGATTTTTCACGCCGGGCCGAGCGAACCGCCTCCACCACGCCGATGGCGCTGATGTCGTTGAATCCGGAGACCAACAGGCGCGCGCTGGGGTCGAGTTGCTTGAGTAGCGCCGCCATGGCGAGGTAGCTGGCCTGGCGGTCGGCGTTGCCGTGAAGGTGGATGACGCGGGATTCCTCGACGCGGGGCAGCACGTCGCGGAGCCCCACCAGAACCCCGGCCAGGCGTGCCTGGACATTGGTGCTGGTCTGGGCGCCCTCCACCAGGACAACCTGGTCAAAGCTCCCGTTCCAGCGCTCGCGGGCGAAGTTGCCCAACGCCTGGCCGGCGAGTTTACCGGCCTGGTAGTTGTTAGCTCCAAAGTAGACGCCGCCCGGGATGGGGCGTTCCACGGTGATAAACGGACGGCCGTTGCTGGTGAGATGGTCGGCCATCATGTGGCCAATAGATTCAACGGGCTGGAAGAATATGGCGATATCGACGCGCGCTTCGATCAGCGTTTCGGCGCTGCGCATGGCTTGGTGAACGTCGTCATGGTCGTTGTGCAGGAGCATGATGTCGATTCCCGCCAGCCGGGCCGCGGACTGGAGCGACGCAGTGACATCCTCGCGGAAGGTGTTGCCGGTGAGCGGAGCGGCATAGCCGATCAGCAACCTGCGGCGGCGGCTCGTGGCCCGGTAACGCTTGCTTTCGTCACGGGAGACGTAGCCGCGCTGCTCCAGCGTGGTCAGCAGACGGTAGACAGCCAGCCGCTGGATGCCCGTATGGGTGGCGATCTCATGAATGCCTATGGGGTGGCCAGCGCGTTCCACGGTTTCCAGAACGGTGAGTCCCTTGTCGAGCGTGCCTGCTCCGGCGCGGCGCGCTGTTTTTTTCAACGCTGGTCTTGACTTCTCCATGGGATTGACATAACAAGTATGCATCAAAATGAACCCGAGAGATTATTATTTGAACATTCTCGTTGTGGGTTTGCTGGCCGCATTCGGTGTTCCAGGCGCATCCGGCCAGGAGCAGGCACGCGATTGGGCCTCGATCGTGGGGCAGCGATTCCGCGTGGAACGCGACGTGGTGTACCGCACGGCGCCGGGCGGCATGGAGTTGAAGCTGGACTTTTACATGCCTTATGACAAGAAGCCAGGCCCGACGATGGTGTACATCCATGGCGGCGGCTGGGCGAACGGAAGCAAGGAACAGTACGTCCTGTGGTATCTGCCGTATCTCCAGTTGGGCTTTCGCGTGGTGGCGGTGCAATACCGGTTGAGCGGCGTGGCGCCGGCGCCCGCCGGAGTGGAGGATTGCCGGTGTGCGTTCCGGTGGATCGCGCGCCACGGGGCCCAGTACGGTGTCGATCCGGACAACTTGATTCTGACGGGCGGTTCGGCGGGCGGGCACCTGGTGCTGTTGACGGCGATGCTGGACGATTCGTTCGACGCCGCATGCGGCGATACGGGGCCAGCGCCGCGGGCGCGGGCGGTGGTGAACTATTACGGCCCCACGGATCTGGAGGAGATGTTCGTGGCCGGGCAGCCGTCCGTGGTGAAGTGGCTGCGGGGGCCAGGAGACCAGCGGGCGCTGGCGCGGAAGCTCTCGCCGTTGCGGTGGGTGAAGCCCGGTGTTCCTCCTGTGCTGACGCTGCACGGCGAGGCGGACAAAACGGTTCCGGTCAGCCACGGCATCCGCCTGCATGAGGCGTTGACCAAGGCGGGCGTGGAGAACCGGTTGGTGACCATTCCCGGCGGCGCCCATGGCCGCCACACCTGGACCGACGCGGACACGATTCGTGCGCAGAGGGCCATCGAGGAGTTTCTGGGCAAGTATGCGGCCGCGGGGCGGCCGTCCAAGTAATAAAGGAGTCAAGATGTTGAATCAATGCCACCGTCTGGCGATCCGGATGTTGTTCTGTGCGTTCGCGGCCGCGTCCTGTTACGCGCAGACCATTACTGGGACCATTGTCGGATCGGTTGTCGATCCCAGCGGCGCCGCGCTCACGGGCGCCGAGGTTTCCGCCGTGCAGAAAGCCACGGGCGCCAAGCGCACGGTGCACTCCAACGAGCAGGGTGATTTTCTGGTGGGAAGCTTGCAGCCTGGCGAATACAGCGTCTCGGTGTCGCGCGACGGTTTCAAGACGGCGCAGAGAACCGGCATCGTGCTCTCGTCGGCCGAAACGCTGCCCGTGGGCCGGATCGCGCTGGAGATCGGCTCGATTTCCGAACAGGTGTCGGTGACGGCCGAAGGGGTGGCCGTGCAGGTGGCCAGTTCGGAGCGTGCCGGCGTGATCAGCAGTTCACAGTTAGAGAACCTGATGACGAAGGGGCGGAACGCCATGACGCTGCTGACCCTGCTGCCGGGCGTGGTGGACGGCCAGGGCGTGGGCAGCCAGGAACGTATCGACCGTAACTTCGATTTGAACGTGCAGGGCAACCGGCGCAACGCGAACACGGTGACCGTGGACGGTATGCCGGTGAACCCGATGGGCAACAACTTCAACGGCGTGGTGATGGTGAGCCAGGACGCCATCGCCGAGGTGAAGGTCCTGATGTCCAACTACCCGGCCGAGTACGGCCGCTCGACGGGCGCCACGGTGAACTTCGTCACCAAGTCCGGCACGAAGGACTTCCACGGCCTGTTTTCCTACTTCAAACGCCACGAGCAGTTCAACGCGAACGACTTCTTCAACAACCGGCTCAGCCGGCCGAAGGCGCGCTACCGTTACAACACGTGGAATTACAACATTGGCGGTCCGGTGCCCATCTCGAAAATCAACAAGAACCGGGACAAGCTGTTCTTTTTCTGGTCGCAGGAGTTCTGGCCACTCACCGTGCCCACCTCCATCGCGCAATTGACCGTGCCGACGCTGTTGGAGCGGCGGGGCGACTTCACGCAGTCCATCGACCTGAACGGGCGCGTGATTCCGGTGACCGACCCCACGTCGAGGCAGGTGTTTCCGGGCAACGTCGTGCCGGCGAGCCGTCTGGACCAGAGCGGTCTGGCCCTGTTGAAGGTGTTCCCCGATCCCAACTTCAGCGATCGCGGCGTCTCCGGCGGGCGTTACAACTATGTGTTCCAGTCTGAAAACCAGACGCCGATACGCATGGAAAACGCCCGTGTGGATTACAACATCCGGCAGAACCATTCACTCGCGTTCACGCTGGCCTCTTATGTGGACCAGCAGAGCGGAGCGGTAGGCATCCTGACCTCGGGTTCGACGACCAACTGGCCCCAGATGAAGAAGACCTACCGGCTGCACGGCCAGGGCTACATTCTGCGCTATACGGGCGTGCTGTCGCCGACGCTGATCAACGAAACCAGCTTTGGCTGGACGCGGCGTCCCGAGGGCAACAGCGCGGAGGAGGCCGAAATCAAGCGCAACCAGAAGGTGACGGCGGGCTACACGGCCGGACAGTTCAACCCGGAGATCAATCCGCTGGGGTTGATTCCGAACGCCAACTTCGGCGGCGTCACCAACCCGGCCACCCTCTACATGGAGGGCCGCTTTCCGTTCTACCAGAAGCTGCACGCCTTCAACCTGACCAACAACCTCACCAAGGTGATGGGAAGCCATACGTTCAAGACGGGTATCATGGTGGAGCGCAACTATCAGGGCTCCTTGAGCGACGGGCAGTACACGGGCACCTTCAATTTCCAGCCAACGGTGAACAATCCGCTCGATAGCGGGTATGCCTACTCCAACGCGGCGCTGGGGGTGTTTCAAACCTATTCGGAGGCGTCCAGCCGGGTGATTCTCAGTTTCCGGCAGCACGCCGTGGAATGGTTCGTGCAGGACACCTGGCGCGCCACGCGGCGGCTGACGTTGGAATTGGGAATGCGTTTCCATCATCTGACGCCGATCTACATGCGGTCCGACCGGTTGACGACATTCGCTCCGGAGTTGTACAACGCAAGCCAGGGTGTGCAGTTGATCCGCCCGGCGCGCGTGAATAACGTACGCGTGGGCGTCCATCCAGTGACCGGCGCGGTGCTGCCGGCGACCCTGATTGGCGCCATCGCGCCCGGCACGGGGAATCCGACCAACGGCATGGCCGTGGCTGGCCAGAATGGCTTCCCGCGGGGACTGATCTCCGGCTATGGCATTCAGTTCGGACCGCGCATCGGCTTTGCGTACGACGTGTTCGGCACGGGCAAGACGGCGATCCGCGGCGGCTTCGGCCAGTTCTACGGACGTCCGAACATGTCGGAAAACCTGCTGCGGTTCTCCGCGCAGCCACCGTTGATCTCGACGCCGACCGTCTACTACGGCATGTTGAACAGCCTGACCTCCTCTGCCGGTTCGATCTTCCCGCAGGGCGTCAATGCGTTCGACCGCAGCGACCGTGTGCCGCGCATCATGAATTTCAGCCTCTCCGTGCAACAAAACATCGGCTGGAACACGGTGGTGGACGTGGGTTACGTGGGCTCGCTCGGACGAAACCAACTCTGGATTCGCGATCTGAACCCGATTCCGGCCGGGGCGAACTTCGATCCGCGCAACGCCGATCCGTCGAATCCGTCCACGCCGCTGACCTCGTCGTTCCTGCGGCCCATCGTCGGCTACAACGACATTCTGATGTCGGAGCCGGCGGCGTCGTCCAACTATCATTCGATGCAGGTGACGGCGCGGCGGCGCTTCGCCAAGGGGTTCCAGTTCGGCATGGCCTGGACCTGGTCCAAGTCGATGAACTACAACAATTTCGATACGAACCCGGTGAGCGTGCTGCTGCCGGTGCGCGTTTGGAACTATGGTTTGTCTTCCGCGGACCGTACGCACAACGCGCGCATCGACTGGACCTGGGACATCCCGGCGCCGAAGTTGGCGAACAAGGTGGCGCACTTCGTGGCCCGGGACTGGCAGCTTTCCGGTATCACCAGTTTCGGGTCGGGCGCCCCGCTGGGCGTCGGCTACACGCTGGTGACGGCGCAAGACATCACGGGCACGGCGAGCCAGGCGGCGCGCCTGAATCTTACGGGAAATCCCATCATCCCGAAGGGCGAACGCACTTTCAGCCGCAACTTCGATCCGTCGGTGTTCCGGCTGCCGGCGCGGGGCACGTTCGGCAACTCGGCCACGACGCAGATTCGTGGGCCGGGCATCAACAACTGGGATATCTCGCTGCTGAAGACGTTCCCGGTGCATGAACGCCTGCGCGTGCAGTTCCGGGCCGAGGCTTACAACGCCTTCAACCATACGCAATTCGCGTCGCTGGATACCACGGCGCGGTTCGACGCGCAGGGCAACCAGGTGAACTCGCGGCTGGGCGAATTCCTCGCCGCGCGCGCGCCGCGCATCATGCAGCTTGCCCTGAGGCTCTACTTCTAAGACAATGCCCGCGCATCGAGCCTGGATCCTGTGCGCGCTGCTGTTTTTCGCCACGGCGCTGAGCTTCCTGGACCGCCAGGTGCTCAGCGTCCTGGCGCCGCAGTTGATCCACGAGTTTGGCATGTCCAATGCCGAGTACTCGCGCGTCGTGTTCGCCTTCGTGGCGAGCTATACGTTGATGTTCGCTTTCGGCGGACGGTTGATGGATACCCTTGGGACGAAACTGGGTTTGGCCCTTTCGGTGGGCGTGTGGTCTCTGGCCAGCGCGGCGCATGCACTGGCCACCGGAGCGTGGACGCTGGGCGCGGCGCGGTTGTTTCTCGGGGTGGGCGAGGGCGCCTGTTTTCCAGCGGCCACCAAGGGCGCCGTGGAGTGGATGCCGCCGGAAAAACGCGCGCTGGCGGTGGGGTTCGCCAATGGGGGCTCGGCGTTCGGCGCTGTGCTGGCGCCTCCCCTGACGGTGTGGTGGACGGCGATTTTCGGCTGGCGCGGAGCATTCATGGCGACGGCGCTGCTGGGAATTTTGTGGCTGGTGCTGTGGTTGAACGCCTTCCGGGGTTTGCCGCGCCAGGAGACGGTGGCGGCGGGCCGGACGGGTTTCGCATCGTTGCTGTCGAGGCCGGAGATGCGGCGGCTGATGATCGCCCGGTTTTGCTTCGACCCGGTGTTCTACTTCTACATGTTCTGGATTCCGCAGTATCTGTCGCGCGAACGCGGGCTGTCGCTGACCGAAATCGGCAACCTGACCTGGATTCCATTTTTCGCCCTGGGAGTGACGAACATCGCCGCCGGACGGGCTTCCGACATTCTGGTGAAGCGCGGGTGGACGCCGCGCCGGGCGCGGTTGACGCTCATGTTCGCGGCCGCCGCGCTGACTCCCGCGTCATGGCTGGCCTCGACGGCGGGCACGGCCGTGATGGCCATTGGCCTGATGTCGATTCTCATGTTCGCGCACGGTATCTGGATCGCGAATTACATTACGCTGATAGGCGACACGGTGGCGCCCGGCGAGGTAGGCACCGCCGTGGGTTTAACCGGCACGAGCGGAGGACTGGCGGGAATGGTGTCGAATCTGGTGGTGGGCCCGGTGGTGGATTCCACGGGCTTCGCGCCCGTGTTTCTCGTGTCGGCGCTGCTGTATCCGCTGGCGTGGTTGATTCTCGCGCTGCGGCGGAACAGGCCGGAGCGCCAGGTTGTGAAAGGAGTGGCATGAACGTTCCACGGAGGAAGCCCCGTACGGCGCGGGTGGGAGTATTCGGCGTCGGATACCACGTCTACTGGAATCAGTTTCCTGGGCTGCTGGATGAATTGCAGGCGAAGCTGAACGTGCTGGTGGAGCGTGTGCGGACGACGGGCGTGGCGGTGGAAAACTTCGGCATGATCGACAAGGCGCAGGACGCTTATGCGCTGGTGCCGAAGTTGAAAGCCGCCGATTTGGACCTGGTGTTCTGCGACATGCTGACGTATGCGACCTCGGCGACGTTCGGCGCCGTGGTACGCGCGTTGGACGTGCCCATCGTGCTGGTGGCCTTGCAGCCGCTCAAGGCGATGGACTACCAGCGGGCGACCACGCACATGCAGTTGGCCAACGACGACTTCTGCTCCGTGCCGGAGTTTCTCGGCGTGGCGATCCGCATGGGCAAGCGGCCGCCGGAGGTCATTCTGGGGACTCTGGAGGACGATCCGGAGGCCGAGGCGGAACTGCGCCAGTGGTGCGGCATCGCCATGGCGCTGCACGACGTGAAGCGGGCGCGCATCGGCCACTTCGGCCATCCCATTGAGCACATGCTCGACATGCAGACCGACCAGACGGCCTTGACGGCGGCCTTCGGATGCCACATCGTGCAAACCGAGGCCGACGACCTGCTGCGGCTGAGCCGGGACGTGCGCGAAGACGAGATACGGAATAAATGTTCCGAGATTCTGAACCTGTTCGATACGCCCGATCCCGGGGCCGATCCGCTGACGGCGAAGCTGACCGATGAGCATCTGCGCAAGGCGGCCTTCGCCGCCGTGACGCTGGACCGGTTCATCGCTCATCATCAGTTGGACGGGCTGGCCTACTATTACGACGCCGAGCCGGGTTCGCCGCTGCGCGACCTGGTGACCAACCTGATCGTGGGCAACTCGCTGTTGACCGCCGCCGGGTTTCCCATGTGCGGCGAATCGGACCTGAAGACCTGCCTGGCCATGCTGCTGATGGACCGTCTGGGCATTGGCGGCAGCTTCGCCGAGTTTCATCCGGTGGACTTCCGCGAAGGGTTCGTGCTGGTGGGCCACGACGGGCCGCACCACATCAACATCGCCGATGGCAGGCCCGTGCTGCGTTCGCTGTCGCGGTATCACGGCAAGCCGGGCAGCGGAGCCAGCGTCGAGTTCCGGATCAAGGAAGGGCCGATCACGATGCTGAGCGTAGGCGTGAAGGCCGATGGCAGGTTCAAATTCATTCTGGCCGAAGGCGAGAGCGTGAGCGGACTGATTCCGGCGACGGGCAACACGAACACGCGCGGGTTCTTCGGGCCGGACATTCGCGGCTTCCTGAAACGATGGGTGTCCGAAGGACCCACGCATCACTTCGCGCTGGGCGTGGGACATCACGCGGCCAGCCTGCGCCACATCGCGAATGCCCTGGGGATTGAAAGCGTGGTTGTCGAATAGGACCTGGTTGTGGAATAGGAGACGTCACATGCGTGCGGTGTTTGCAGGTGGACTGGCGGCCGCGGCGGCCCTGTTGCTGGCCGGCCAAACGGGTTCCGCGGACGAGTGGGAGCGCGGCTGGCGGAACCCTCCGCGCGATGCGCGCCCACACACCTACTGGCTGTGGTTGAACGGTTATGTGGACCCGGCGGCGGCCCGCGAGGAGTTGCAGGCCATGAAGGATGCCGGCTTCGGCGGCGTGCTTCTGTTCGACATGGGTGCGCGCGGTCCCAAGGAGGCGCAACCGCCGGCCGGTCCGGCGTTCCTGAGCCCGCCCTGGATGAAGCAGTTCAAGGAGTCCGTGGACCAGGCGCGCGGGCTGGGCTTGCAGGTGGACTTTTCGGTGGTCTCCAGTTGGGACATGGGCGGACACTGGATTCCACCCAAGTACGGCAGCATGGGACTGTATCCGGTGGAGACGGCGGTGGCGGGCGGCCGCGCCGTGGATATCGAACTGCCCTTTCCCCGGAAGCCGCCCAATGCGCCCGCCGGACCGGACGGCAAACCCGTGTTCTGGCGCGATGCTGCCGTGCTGGCGATTCCCTCGAATCTCCGAGGCCCGGGACATGACTTCGTGATTCAACTGGAACCCGCCGGCGAGCAGGAGTTGAAGGAAGCGGTGCTGGACAACGGCACGCCGGGCGGCTCGCCGGAGACGGCGGCGATGACGCCCGCCAGGGCGTTCAGCGTGGCCGTGTCGTCCGGAGGGACGAGCGACGCCGACTTCCGCGAGGTGTTACGCGGCGAACTCCCCGCGGGCGCCGGCGCGCACCGTTTCGCGCTGCCCGCCGGGACGCGCGGACGGTATGTGCGGCTGCGGCTGCTGAGCGCGCACGATCCTTCGAAACCGCATTGGACGCTCGGCGAGTTCTCCCTGTTCAATACGGCCGGCGTGAGCGTGGCGCTCGGCTACCAGGGCAATCAGTTGCGCCGCGGGGCGACGATGGTGCGCTCGACGGCGCCGTTGGGGTACGGGCAGGAGTGGAATCGCGAAAACCTGCACGACGGCAGCGTGAGCGGTTCACGCGGGGTCTTCGCCAGCGCCGGGCCGCCGCCCTTCCAGGTAGCCGCGAAGAGCCAGGTGATCGATGTGACGCGGTTCGTGAACTCCAATGGACGCCTCCAGTGGAACGCGCCGCAGGGCGAGTGGACGATTCAGCGGTATGTGGTGATGAACATCGGCGAACGGCTCAAGGTGCCAAGCCCGAACAGCGATGGATGGGCCTCAGACCATTTCAGCGCGGAGGCGACGCGCGCGCACATGGACTACGTCGTGGCGCGGTTGCGCGAAACTTTCGGTGACCTGAAGTCGAGCGGGCTCTCGAACCTGTATCTGGCCAGCTACGAAGTGGTGGGGCCGGTGTGGTCGCCGGGCTTTCTGGACGATTTCAAGAAGCTGCGCGGCTATGACATGACGCCCTTCCTTCCCGCCGTGTTCGGCGCGAGCGTGGTGGATAGCGAAACCACGGCGCGATTCCTGTTCGATTACCGCAAGACGCTGAGCGACGTGTTGATTCGCGCCTACTACGCCGCCGCGCGGGAAGAAGCGCACAAGGCCGGGCTCGGCATCAAGTCGGAAGCGGGCGGCCCCGGGCCTCCGGTGCACAACGTGCCCGTGGATTCCCTGCTGGCCAACGCGGCCGTGGACGAGATTCAAGGGGAGTTCTGGCCGTTCCGGCCGAACGCCGATGCCTTGTGGGTGGTGAAGGAGACCGCCGCCGCCGGGCACCTGTATGGCAAGCCCAGGGTCCACATGGAGGCGTTCACCTCGTTTGACGGCTGGCGCGAAGGTCCGCAGGATTTGAAACCGCACGCCGACCGTGTGTTCTGCGAGGGCGGAAATCACATGGTGTGGCATACCTGGACGCATGCTCCGCCGGAAGCCGGCAAGCCCGGGTGGGTGTACCAGGCGGGAACCCACGTGAATCGAAACGTACCGTGGTTTCCGAAAATCAAGCCCTTTCTCGATTACCTGTCCCGTTCGTCCTACCTGCTGCAGCGCGGCCAGTTCGTGGGCGACGTGCTCTATTACTACGGCGACGGCGGCTATCGCTTCATCCCGCCCCGCAAGGTAAAGCCGGGCCTGGGGCCGGGATACGACTACGACTACACGAACTCGGACGCGCTGCTGAACCGGTTGTCGATGAAGAACGGACGGTTCACGCTGCCCGACGGAACCAGCTACACCGTGCTGGTGTTGCCCGATGAACGCGACATGCTGCCGGCCGTGCTGGAGAAACTGGAACGGCTGGTGTCGGAGGGCGGCACGGTGATTGGACCAAAGCCGTTGCGCGCGGTTGGCCTTGAAGGCTACCCGAACAGCGACACGACGGTAAGAGAACTGGCGGCGCGGCTGTGGGGCGATTTGGATGGCACGGCGAAGAAGGTGCGCACGCACGGCAAAGGCCGCGTGATATGGGGCCAGACCGAGCGCGAGGTTCTCACTTCGATGGGCATTGGCCCGGACTTCGTCGCCCCGGCGGCAGTCGACTTCATCCACCGGAGGGAAGGCGCCTCGGATCTCTACTTCGTCCGGAACACGACGGACCAGCCCTTGACGGCCGCGCCGCGCTTCCGTGCGGGGAACCGGCTGCCGGAGTTGTGGAATCCGGTGACCGGCGAGACCGGTACCGCGGCGGCGTGGCGCCGCCAGGGCGCTTCGATGGAGGTGCCGCTCGATTTGCCGCCCAACGGCAGCATGTTCGTTGTCTTCCGGCGGGCGGCTCCGGCCGCGCCCGCGAAGAGGCCGGCGGTGAAGTTGCCGGAGGCGGTCGCCATTGCCGGACCCTGGACGGTGGATTTCGCGGGCGGTCCTCAGGCTATCGGATTTCCACGGTTGAGTTCGTGGACGGAGAGTACGGACGAGCGGGTGAAATACTTTTCCGGCACCGCGCGCTACCGCGCCACGTTCCGCATGCCCGCCAACTGGCGAAGAACGGGAGTGGCTCCGCGCATCGACCTGGGACGCTTATGGACCATCGGCGAGGTTTGGCTGAACGGGAAGCCGCTTGGCATCGCATGGACCGCGCCGTTCTCCGTGGATGCGTCCAGCGCGCTGCGTGATGGCGACAACGAACTCGTGGTGGAGGTGACGAACAACTGGTTCAACCGGGTTGTGGGCGATTCGAAATTGCCGCCGGAACAGCGGACGACGCGTACCAACATGATGCAGTCAGGCGGTAAGCCCTGGAACCAGCAGGAGCCGGCCGCCTCCGGGTTGTTCGGCCCCGTACAAGTAACCTTCACTCCGGCGCGGTGACGGTTCCGCTCCGGCGGCGCTACTCGACGGGCGCGCCATCGAGGCGCGATTTCACGACGCTCATCGCAGCTTCGATGACCCGCTGCGCCCGCAACCCGTCGTGATGCGACGTGGGGAAGGGCAGGCTGTGGCGGCAGCACTCGATGAAGGCCGCGGCCTCCGCCTTGTATGCCGGTCCGAAGCGCTCGACGAACTCGGGTACGCCCGGTCCGCCATCCCCGCCCGGAAACACTCTCCGGTCGAGGGGGCCGGCGCGGCCTCGCCGTCCGTAGGCCTCCACGACGACCTCGGAAGGGCGTTGTGAGAAGCGGCCGATCTGGATTTGGCCTTGATCGCCATAGAGCACCGATTCGACGCGGTAGCCGGAGACATGATTACGCGTCACCTGCACCTGCCCCAGCAACTCTTCGCCAAACCACATGTGGAGCATGGCGTCGTCGTAGTCCTCCTGGCATCCGGCGATGTGTTTGTTGTAGAGCACCGAACCGGTGGCCATGGCGCGGTCGGGCATGTGCCCGGCGAACCAAAGAATCTCATCGACGTTGTGGACGGACATGTCGGGTAAGATACCGCCGCTTTGATAGGTATCCGGCGGAGGGCCGGAATCCTCGAGCGCGGAATAGATTTTGAACAGCCGGCCGATGGCGCCCTGCTGGACAAGTGCGCGGCCATGGGCGAGAGCGGGATCGAAGCGGCGCTGGAAGGCGAGCATGAGCGCGCCGGGAAAGTCGCGGTCGAGTTCGGCGGCGCAGGCAAGGTCGCCGGAGAGCGTGCCGGTGAGCGGCTTTTCCATGAGCACGCGATGGCCGGCGCGGATCAGAGTCATGGCGTGCCTCTGGTGGTGCTCGGTGGGCGAAACCACCATGGTGGCGCGGCAGAGCCCGGACAGCACGTATTCCTCGACACTTTCAAAGAGCGGCCCCTGGTAGCCGAGCGCGCCGGCGAAGGAGCGGAGCCGGGCGGCGTCCTGGTCGACAACAGCGCTGAGGCGGCACACTCCCTGTTCGCGTTCGAGCGCCAGCAGGTGCGTGGCGTGCACCCACCCCATACGTCCGATTCCCACGATGCCCAATGCCAAAGGTTCACTCATGCGATTTGCCTCCGGCTATGGTAGAACGGGCGGGCGTGAATTGCAGCGTCGCTTCCGCGGCACGGCGTCCTTCCCCGAGAATGGTAGGGAACCACATGATGGCGCACACGATGGAAGAGATGAAAGCCACGCCCGATTTCCGTCTGGCGCGGAGCGGGCGATTTCTGGTGGCGGAACTCCTCCGGCCGCATTCCGTGTTGAGCACCTCGGTGCGCGGCGGCGGCCGCCAGGATTCGTTGCGCTACCTGGTGAACCATCAAAGCTGTGAAGGCGCCGGGCATCGCGAGCGGTACGAAATGATCTCCGAAATGGGGCAGGAAGGGTACCACGACAGCGCGTGCGCCGAAATCGGGCTCGATCCGGCGGCGGTGGCGATGATGGGAACGGCGGCCAACATGAACTACGCGGCTCTGGTGGACGCCGCCCACGAAGGGTTATGCGTGATGGCGGTCGTGACGGCCGGGGTGCGGGGCAACGCAACATGCGCGGGCGATCCGTCGGGATGGTGCGAAACCGCTGAGGGCTGGCGGAAGGTTGAGCAGGCGGGCACCATCAACACGATGCTGCTGATGAACCGTCCGTTGACCGAGGGGGCGCTGGCGCGCGCGGTGGTCACGATGACGGAGGCCAAAAGCGCCGCTCTGCAAAGGTTGGCGGTTCGCAGCCGGTATTCCCCCGATGTCGCCACGGGCACGGGCACGGATCAGTACTGCCTGGCGGCGGCGAGCACCGGAGCAAGGCCGCTCACCTCGTCGGGACCGCACGTCATGCTCGGCGAACTCATCGGCCGCGCCGTGCGCGATGCCACGATGGAGGCTCTGCGGTGGCAGAACGGGTTGGAGCCAAGCGAGACGCGCGGTCTGTTTCACGCTCTCGGCTGGATCGGATTGAAGGAGGCCACCTTCTTTGACGATATCGCCGGAAGGCTGACCGGGCGCGAACTGGAACTGCTTCGCAGCAATGGCAAGCCAGTGATCTATGAGCCGCTGGTGGCCGCCTCGGCCTACGCGGTCGCCGCCGTCCTGGACCGGGTACGCTACGGAACTTTGCCGGCGGGCGCCGCCAGCGAAGCGCTCCGCCAGCAGGCCGCCTTGATGGCCGCGAACCTAGCGGCCAAACCGGAGAACTGGCCCGAGTATCGCCGCGCGCTCGTCCGGGCGGAGCCGGAACACGCGCGGGAACTCGTGTTGGATGCCATCGCGCTTGGCTGGTCGTCGAAGTGGAAATAGCGGCGCTCGCACCGGACGCATGGCTGCTGGCCGCGGCGGTGGCGCTCGATTTGCTTCTCGGCGACCCCGTGTATGGCGCGCATCCCGTGCGTCTCATGGGCGGAATGCTCGCCTGGTTTGAGAACCGGTTGCGCGGCGCCGGGTTCAACGGCTATGGCGGCGGCGTCGCGCTCCTCGGGCTGCTGGCCGCGGTTTGGTGTGGAGGGCTGGCGGTTGCGCTGCTGGCCGCAGCTCGGGTTCACGCCTGGTTGGCCATGGCGCTACACATCTTCCTTGTCTACTCGCTGCTGGCTTTGCGCGATCTGTTACGCCATGCCTGGGCCGTGGAGCGCGCGGCCCGGCGCGGCGACGTGGCTGGAGCGCGCGCGGCGGTTGCTCAACTGGTGGGCCGGGACACGAACCGGATGGACTTTGCCGCCTGCCGGCGGGCGGCCATCGAGAGCCTGAGCGAAAATCTCACGGATGGTTTCATCAGCCCGCTATTCTGGTACGCTGCGGGCGGCATACCCGGATTGGTGCTGTTCAAGGTGGCCAGCACGATGGACTCGATGGTTGGCTACAAATCGAAGAAGTACATTCGCTTCGGGTGGTGCGGCGCGCGACTGGACGATCTGCTGAACCTGTTGCCGGCGCGTCTCACATGGCTTTTACTGGCCGTCGCGGCGCTCTTCATTCCGGGTTGCTCGGCGGCAAAGGCGCTGAGAACCGGATGGCGTCAGCACGGCATTCTGCCCGGTCCGAATTCGGGCTGGAGCGAAGCCGCCATCGCGGGCGCGCTGCAACGAAGGCTGATCGGACCCGTCTGGGCCAACGGCCAGTTGGTCACGGCGATTTGGCTGGGTGACGCCGCCGACCCTCCCGCCGGAGACGCCGCCGATTTGCCGCGCGCCTCGTGGCTCGCCGTCGCGGCGGGCATGGCGGCCGCGGCTCTGACGATCTGCGTCCTCGCACTGCGCGCGCGTTGACCGGCCGGGAGCCTCCATCCTACCGTTGGACTTCCTCGGGTGCCCGCTTGGGCCTAACAGGGAAGTCCGGTGAAATGCCGGCGCTGTCCCGCCACTGTATGTGAGGCTGGCCGTTTGCAGTATGCCACTCGGTTCGCATGAACCGGGGAAGGCGAAAACGGCCTCGGCAGCGATACGCTGCCAACCTCCAAGCCAGGAGACCTGCCTGGGGATGACGGCTGACTTTCTGCGGAGAACGGAAAGTATGCGGATCATCTCTCTCACATCTCGCATCCATGCGCGAAGGCCGCTTGCCTCGCCGTGGGAAGTCTGTAGTCTCATTCAGGAGGACAGACCCCATGAGTATCGCCACCAAACTTGCGCGAACGCACCCTGCTCATTCAGTGGGAACTGCTTCAGACCGGCTCGGTGTTGGCCCCGCCGCCGGAGAGCCGGAAACCGCTGGCGCCCGTACCGGCGGAATTCGTGGACGCGCCGTTTCGAGACGACGCTCGATCTGTTCCGCGGCTCCCGCTTATAAGCGCCGTACTTCGCCGTTACGCGCTCACGCACGTTTGAACTTCCCGGCTTCGCCAAGGTGAATCTGGCTGGCAGCTATCGTTTCCGGGAGGACGGATAGAACCCGGCGGGCTAACCGCCCACAAGTTCCGCCAGCACGGAGGGTGAAGCATTTACCTCCAGCCAGTCGGCCAGGGCGTCATAGTGGCGTTCCTTGCGCGGTTCCGGGGGGGTGAAGCCGAATAACTCGGCCACCAGTTCCGGCGACTCCAATGCTCCATGCAGGTAGGTGCCACGCACGCGTCCCCGCGTGGCGCCTTCCGGCGCACTGTTTTCGAGAAAGGCAAACGGCTCCACCGCTCCCACGGCTTCGCTTCGGCCCATGTGAATTTCATAGGCGCTGAAGCGCGTCCCGGATGCCGTATGCGCCAGGCGCGTTTGGGTCGTCTTTTCCGCCTCCATCACCGTGCGCACCGGCAACAGGCCCAGTCCGCGCGCCGAGCCAGGCGCGCCATCCACTCCCAGAGGGTCTTCGATGCGTTCGCCCAGCATCTGATAGCCGCCGCAGATGCCGAGGATCGCCGCGCCAGCTGCGTGTTGCGCGAGAATCCAATCGGCCAGTCCCGACTCGCGCAACCAGGCCAAGCCGGCGAGGGTGGCTTTGGTTCCCGGAAGAATCACGGCGCGAAAGTCGCGCTCGGGCGGACGCTCCAGCCAGGCCGCGCCGGGCAGCAGGGAGAAATCCGTCGTGTTGGATATGTGCGGGAACCGGATGATGGCAACCCGGGAGTCTTCCTCCTGTCCGCTTCCGGCGGCGGGATCCGACAGGGAATCCTCGGCATCCAAACGCAGGCCATGCTCAAAAGGAAAGACGCCCAGGCAGGGGATTCGCGCGCGTTCCTCCAAAAGGGCCGCTCCATCCCAGAAGAGAGAACGGTCCCCTCGAAACCGGTTCACGGCGAAGGCGCGCACCAGCGCGCGGTAGCCGGGCGGCAGCAGGTCGAGCGTGCCAAGAATCGAGGCGAACACGCCGCCGCGCTCGATGTCGGCCACCAGCAACGCGCGTGCTCCAGCGTCCTGGGCCATGCTCAGATTCGTGAAGTCACGTCCCCACAGGTTGATTTCCGCCACGCTGCCCGCGCCTTCCATCACCACCACGTCGCAGCCGGCGGCCAGCGAGCGGTAGGCCCGGCGCGCTTCGGCCCGGAGAAACGGCGCGTGTTCGTAGTAGTCGCGCGCGTGAACCGTGCGCCACACCTTTCCATGGAGGATCACCTGCGAGCGGGAGTCGCCCACGGGTTTGAGAAGAACGGGATTCATGGCGGCGCAGGGTTCCTTGCCACAGGCTTGCGCTTGCGCCACCTGCGAACGGCCAATTTCGCCTCCTTCCCGGCAGGGGAAGGAGTTGTTCGACATGTTTTGCGCCTTGAAAGGCGCCACGCTCAGACCGCGGCGGGTGAGCAGCCTGCACAATGCCGTGGCCATCCAACTCTTGCCCACGTTCGAAGCCGTGCCGCCGACGAAGATTGCGCGCGCCATGCTGTTCTATTGTCGGCGACGAGCGCGGCGCATGGCGATCAGCCGTTCCGGCCGCGCCCGCTCAACGTGAGCGCCGGGCTGAGTACCGTCCCGGTGGCGTACGCGTGAGGCTCGTCCTCGATCCGCACCCGCACCGTGTGGGCGGGAATGGGCTTGCGTTCGGGAAGGGTCGAACAGGCGATGACGGGGCAGGGCGCGTGGCCGATGACATCGAGTGTATTCGGGCCTGGCCGTGATGCTCCCGAGCCATGTCCGGAGCCGACCACGATGGCGTCGGCATGCCAGCGCCTGGCTTCCTCGTGCAGAACGGCCGCCACGGCTCCGTGACGCACCTGGACCTGCGCCTGCACCGGGAGCAGCGACACGAGCGGCTCCAACCGGCGCCGCGCTGCCGCGGAGTCCAATTCGACAGGTGCGTCCGCACGGCTTCCGGCGACACCCAGCATTCCCTCGTCACTTCCGGCCACGGTATGCACCACCAGGAGTTGCGCGTCCCATGCCGTCGCGCACCGCGAGGCAAACTGCAGGACGGCCTCGCCTTGAGGTCCTGGCCCGATTCCACAGAGCAACCGCCTGTGGCGTACGGACTCCATGTCCCTGACAATTCTGGGAGGGGCAACCCACACCGGCACGCGCGTCAGCGAAAGCAGTTCCTTCGTGTTTGAACCACGCAGAAGCTGGCGAATCCAGCCATGGCCCCGCGTGGGCATCAAGATCATATCCGCGCCGATCGCGCGGGCGTGGCTGGCGATGGCATGAGGCGGGTTTCCCGGCAGAACGGTCTTGGGCGCCGGCGTGTCCGTCCAGGCGTGCTCGAAGCCCTCCGGCCATGAGCGAGGCCTGCCTTGCAGGGAATCGGCGGCCACGTGGAGCAGGTGCAGCCTGGCCCCCATCGACGCGGCCAGCCGCGTGCCATACTGTAGCGCCACTTCACAGGGCTGCGTCAGGTCGAGTGGCAGAAGTATCCGACGAATCATGCAGGCGTCTCCTGTCAACCGGAAAGTAATCGGGTCACCCGTTATGAGCACGCGCCGTGCCAATCTCGCCGGTGAGCCTTATCGCCGGAGCGTCTTAACCAAAATAGTCGCCGTGCGCTTCCGGCTGGTAGAGAATGGCCTCCACCACCAGAGTGGCGAGCACACCCGCCACGGGGCAGGTGAACCGGCTTCCCGTCCGGGCGCCCAGTAGCGCCGCGCCGAGGGGCGTGAGTACGGAGATCTGTCCCTTGCCGCGATTGGCGCAGGCGGGAAAGGCCAGCGCCACCTCCATCCTGTGCCCCGATTCCACGTCGCACAGCCGGACACGGGAGTTCATCGTCACCACGTCGTCCGGAATCGACTCCGGCGCGACGGGAATCGAATGGCGGATGCTCGATTCCAGGTCCTGCAATATCTCCCCTTCGATCCGGTTGCGTACGAACACGGATTGCAGCAGCAAGCGCTCGGCATCGGGAATGGTGATGAGCAAACGGCGCTGGTCCGGAGCCGGACCAGCAGCCATCGCGGACGGGGACATCAGTTGCGTATCCAGCACGGGGATTCCTCGCTACGCTTACCAGTTACAGCGGTTGGGACATTTCCAGAAGCCTCGTGGAAGCGAACCATCCGGAATGGGTTCGGGAAACCATGTGGAGCCGCAGCGTTCACACTGGAGCGCCCTGCCGTAGCGGTTCAGCAACCGTACTCCGAGCTTGGCCATCGCGGCCCCGGTTAACCGTTGTTTGTCTTCCCGGGTGATCGTATCGGTCATGGGTATCGTGTCGTTCATGGGCATGGTAACGGTCTCCTTCCTGTAGGGTGATTCTCCGCGCTTCGGCGCGGCGCAGAACGTCGCGCCACCTGTGCGCGGCCGAGTGCAGCGCCGGATGTTGCGGCGTGGCGAGCGCGCCCCCGATGGCCTCGGCCGCTTCGGCCCGCGACGCCTCGCCAGTGGCGGCGCACTCCGCGGCCAGAACGTGGCTTACGGCGGCGCCGGCCAGAAGGCGCAGATGGATGTCCGCGCTCACGTCGGCGAGGATGCGCGCCGCGGCTAGCAGCACCGCATCCGCGGGGGTATCCAGCTTGACGATCGCCTGTAGTCCGGCCTGCCGCAGCCTTGGGTTGAAGGGATACCTCACCAGCCGGGCCAGACCGCACTGATTCTGGTTCAGAGTGCCGCTGTCGCGGATCTGCTTGAGTTGATCGAGCACCCGGCTCCACTCCCGCAAGTCGCCAAACGGATCGCAGAGGTTCATTCACTGTGAATGTGTGCAAGTTCGGGGCCACTTGGCGGCGTGCCGGCGAAGCCATTTCCCGAAGGAAATCAGGCTCAACCGCTTGCCCCGGCATCGTGAGGTGCCGCAATGCGGGCACTGCTGCCTGTTTTCAGGCACCTGCCCGGCGGCTCCGTCCCGTTTGACCGGCCGTTCGCCTAGAGTGCGGGCTCCTCGTCATCGCCGCGGCGGCGAATGCCGTGTTTTTCCATCCGGTAGATCAACGCCTTACGGCTGACATCGAGATACTTCGCCGCCTGGGTCTGGTTGCCGTGGAAGCGATCCAGCGCGCGCAGGATCAGATCCTTTTCCACCGCCTCCAGGCTCACTCCATGCGCCGGAAGCTGCAATTGCAACATATCCACGGCCGGACGCTCGCGTTGCAGGAAATCCGGCAAATCGGCCAGAGCAATCTCATCGCCACGAGCCAATACGACGATCCGCTCCATTACGTTCTCCAACTCGCGGATGTTGCCCGGCCAGCGGTAATCCTGAAAGCGCGTCATCAGCCCGCCTGGTAAAACCAGTTCAGGCCGCCCCTGCTCCTGCTTGGCCTTGCGGAAAAAGTGCTGCACCAGTTCGGGGATGTCGTCGGCGCGGTTCCGTAGCGGCGGCAACTCCAGCGGAATCACCGCCAGACGGTAGTACAGATCCTCGCGGAACGTGCCGTCCTCGATCATCGCCTTCAAATTGCGGTGTGTCGCCGCCACGATGCGCACGTCCACCTTCACCGGTGCGGTCGCGCCCACCTTCTCCAGTTCCCCCTGCTGAATCAACCGCAGCAGTTTCACTTGCAGTTCGCCCGGCATCTCGCCGATCTCGTCGAGAAACAGCGTGCCCCCATTGGCCAGTTCCACCTTGCCCGCCTTGTGCGTCATCGCCCCGGTGAAGGCGCCCTTCATGTGGCCGAACAGTTCCGACTCCAGCAGGTCGCGCGGAATGGCGCCGCAGTTGATCGTCACGAAGGGTTTATCGCGCCGCCTGCTGTTGACGTGAATCGCCCGGGCAAGCAGTTCCTTGCCCGTTCCCGTTTCGGCATGGATGAGAATGGTGGAGTTGCTCTGGGCCGCGCGGGCCGCCATGTCCAGAACGGACAGCAGGGACTCCGAGTGGCCGATGATGTTCTCAAAGCCATATTTGCGGTCCAGGCTCGACCGGAGCGCGCGGACCTCTTCGAGCAGCCGGAAGTGATCGAGCACCCGGCTTACCGACAGGCCGAGTTCATCGTAGTCGATGGGCTTGGTCAGATAATCGTACGCCCCGGCGCGCATCGCGTCCACGGCGCTTTGAATGCTGCCGAACGCCGTGATGATGACGGCAGGAATTTCCGGATGCAGGCGGCGCATGCGGTCGAGCAGGTCGATGCCCGACATTCCCGGCATTTTCCAGTCTGTGAGCACGAGCGAGGGCGGCTCCCGGTCCATCTCCTCTAAAGCCGCTTCGCCTCCGGAGGCCGTCACCACGCTGTAGCCCATCTCCTCCAACTGCGTCTGGAGCACCCAGCGCAGGTTGTCGTCGTCGTCCACCACCAAAATGCGCGCCGGTGTCATCCGTTTTGCACACCGGCCGGCAGGACCACAGAAAAGGTCATGCCGGGCCCTTCGTTGGCCCGCGCCAGCAGGGAGCCTCCCATCTGGCGTACGATCTGGTGGGCAACGGGCAGGCCGAGGCCGGTGCCGTGCTCCTTGGTGGTGAAAAAGGGATCGAACAGACGGTCGATGTGAGCGGCGTCCACGCCATGGCCCTGGTCCTTCACGCCGATGGAGATGCGGCCGCCGCCCGCCGCGGCCGACAGGGTGACGGTCCCTCCGTCCGGGCTCGCCTCGATGGCATTGATCATAAGGTTTAGAAGCACCTGCTCCAGATGTTCAGGATCGCATTCGGCCGCCAGAAGATCGTCCTCGACCGACTTTTCAAAGTGAACCGTCTTGCCGCGCACGCCGTGGCTGGCCAGTTCCAGCACATGTTCCAACACTGGCCCCAGTTGCAGCAAGCGGAGCCTCGGAGGGCGCGGCCGGGCGAAGTTGAGAAAATTCGTCAGCAGGCCGTCCAAACGGTCGCATTCGCTGGAGATGATTTCCAGGCACTTCGAGTTTTTTGGATCCAGAGCCTGGCCCCGCGCGAGAATGGCCGCCGCACCGGAAATGCTCGCCAGCGGGTTGCGGATCTCATGCGCCAGACCGGCTGAAAGTTGACCGATGGCCGAGAGGCGCTCAGCGCGCTTCATGCCGTCGAAGTTGGCCTGAACCCGCTCATAGACGCTGCTCAACTGGCCGGCCATGCGCTGGTAGTGTAACCGCAACTTTCTCTCGCGGCCCGCCGTAAGCGAGGCCGCGGCAGCCAGCGCAAGCAGTGCGGCGGCCTGGGCGGCTCCTGCGGGCAGGAACGGGTGCGGCGTCCACGCGGCGGAACTGGCCGAGGACAGCAGCGCGGCCCCCACACCGCCCGCCCAGCCAAGCCAGGCCGCGGCCAGCAACACGGGAATGCTGTATCCTGCCGCCGCGCCTCCAGGCGTCCAACGGTCCGCCGCCATGGCAATGCCGAAGACAAGCAGGCACACAGCCCAGCGCACGCCGGGCCTGGCCGCGCCGCCATCCAGAAGATTGTTGAACCGGCTTGTGACCGCCGCGCCTCTCCCAGCCTCACTTGCCCTCACTCAGCATTTCCTCTCCACACATGATGGGGGCAAACCGAGTGCGCTGGCAACCGGCGGCGGCGCGAGGCCACCGAGGCGTCTTATGCGATGGTAGCCAGGGGCGCGTTGTGCGGTACGGCAATGCTTTCCATGGAACGCGTAATGCGCTTCTGCAAGCTGGCCAGCGGATCGCGCACGCTCTCGGGAATCCCGCTTTGCCGTGCATCCATGTTTCGCACCAGGGCCTCGCTTTGCCACTGATCGCCCGTCACCACGACAGGTTGCGGAATCAGCAGCGCCGCGCCCCTGTGAAACACCGCCGCTTCCAGCAGAACGGCCGGGTCATCCACATAAATCACAGTGCATGGCGCCACGCCCGCTCCCAGTTCGTTCCGGATGCGCCCGGCCACATCGAGTTCCATGGCGGTTCGCAAACCGTGTTTGTGTAGCGCCGAGCGTACCCGGGCGAGAGCAACCTCATAAGGTTCGGTGAGCGTGTAGGTGACTACTGCCGGTTCGCTGAACATGTTCGTGTTGATCCCGCATAATCAGTTAGCAATCGGCTCGCCATTGTGCGTACGATCCTCCAGGGTGCATCCACAGCCTCACGGCCCGCCACGCAGGGGGGACTGGCTTCCTGGCTGCCTCTTACCGGACAGCATTGTGCGTTTTGGGGCAGTCCCTGTACGGCACTGCCCGGATTCGCTTGTATTTGGCCTGTTTTGAACGTTTGCGGGTTTGGCAAGCCACTTGCACTATGACTGGCTTCAGGCACGGATCCGTGCCAAGTTTCTGGGAGGCACGTTATGCGAGATCGGATCTACATCACCGAAGAAGACGCAGGGAGGCTGCGCAGGCTCATCGCCGGACGCAGGGCGGGACATACCTCCGACGATAGCTATCTCGATCTGCTCGAGCAGGAGTTGGATCGGGCCGAACTGGTGGAACCCAGCGCGATTCCGGCTGACGTTGTCACCATGAACTCCGAGGTCAGCTTGAAGGATCTCGACTCGGGAGAGATTCGTGAGTACCGCCTGATCTTCCCGACCCAGAGCAGGACGGAGACCAGCGTCTCCGTGCTAGCCCCCATTGGCACGGCCATGCTCGGCTATCGCACGGGCGATGTCTTCGAGTGGCGTGTGCCCAAGGGGATCCGCCGCTTGAAGGTGTTGAAGGTCATGCACCAGCCCGAGGCCGTGGCCGCCGGACGGCACTAGCCGTCCAGCGCCCGGTTCTTGCATGGAGAACCGCCTTCGGAGCCCGGCCAGCCACGTACGCAAGCCGGGCATGATTCCCTGAAGGCGGCCAAAATACAACGGCGCGGTCGAGGCGCGTAAAGCCCTCGCCGCGCCGTTTGGCCGTTCAGAGCAAGCGATTCGGAAGGCACTTAAACAGGCGCCCCCGTGCTTTGCGGCCGTCTTGACGCCGCATCCGCAGTGGGGCAGGCCTCGATCAGACAGCTTCGAAGCCCGCCTCAACCGCCATGGCGACCGGGTCCGGCTCGCCGAACCCGCCAGCACCAATCTCCGCTCGAATCCACCGGAAGCCTACCCAAAGGCTCACCGCCAGCACGGACACCAGCAGGAACGTCAACGCCCGCAAAAGCAGCACATCGGTGCAACTCGACCGCCGGTGGGCTTCGCGCCCCTCCTGACAACACTCCCTTAGATACCGTCGCACGACGCACCTCCTTCCTCGCCCCGTTGCATCCACGCATGCCAGGCGCTCGCCACGCTCCACATTACTTCGGACTCCCGCAGCGGGCTCGCCAGCACGTCGAAACCGCCCTGTGCCGTTACCTCGTGCTCCAAGGCCCGGATATCGCCCACAACGATCAGCGCCGGAGGGTCCGGTACCGTCTCCAGCAGACCGGCGATGTCCAGCCATGTGCCATCCGGAAGCGTCTCTTCACAAATCACCACCGCCGTGCCTCCGGGGCGCAGCAGCGCTTCTCCGGCCGCGCACGTGGCCGCCGATGCCGTCGTCCATCCCAGGTTTTGAAACAAGCCGGAAATGTAGAGGCTCAACGTCACATTGCCGATGGCTACAATGTCGATTTCCGGGCGCTCATGCGGCTGAAGCGCCGCCGGCCTGAGTGAGGCCATTGGCTGCGTCCGGCCGATCTTCGAAGGCGCGCTGGGTGCATATGCAGTCATCGGGTTCATCCTTTCGTGGAGGGTTACCCTAAAACGATTGCAATTCGCGGGCCAATCGTGAACCGGCTACTGTGCCGGGCGTTGGCGGGCCTCCCAGGGATCGCTCCATCTCGGATCGCGTGTCATCTCCACATCGGTCAGCGACCGCAGGAACTCGATCAGATCGCGCTTGTCCTCGGGACTCAAAGGAAGCGGTTGCATACGGGAGTCTTTGTTTGGATGAGAGTAACGGCCTCCGCGCGCATAATGGTCCACCACCTCTTCCAGCGTCGCCATGCTGCCGTCGTGCATGTAGGGCGAAGTCAAGGCGATGTTCCGAAGCGTCGGCGCGCGGAAGCGCCCCAGGTCCTCGCTCCTGGCTGTGTGCTCGAACACGCCGCGGTTCGGCGCGGCGTACCGTGATACTCCCGTATTGGCGAACCCGTCTCCGCCACGCCCTGGCGCGGCCCCTCCCTCGCCCGCCACCGCGCCGCTGAAGTTCCATCCTCCATGGCAGTGGAAGCAGCCGCCACGCTCCCCGGAAAAGAAAATCACCTCCCCGCGTTTGGCCGCTGGAGAAAGAGCATTCTCCTCGCCGCCCCAACGATAGCGGTCATAAGGCGAACGCAGGGAAACGATCGTACGTTCGAACGCGGCCAAGGCCTTCGTCACGTTATCCAGCGTGAACGCCTGCGCCTGTCCGGGAAAAGCCCTTGCGAACAGGTCGCGGTAGATGGGGACGCCGCGCAGAGTTTCGAGGAACCGCGCTTCGTGCCCGGCCAGGCCGAGTTCCACGGGCGCGGTACCCAGCATGGGCGCCAGCGCCTGCTTCTCCAGCAGCGTCATGCCCGGGTGGGCCCACGTCAGCGTCACCGCATAGGCGGCGTTCACCAGGCTCATGCTGCCGCGTGGATGCAGTTGGCCCGTGGTTCCTTCGGAGCGCGCGCGGCCATCGGTGAAGGCAAGCTCCTGTTTGTGGCAACTGGCGCACGACTGCCCGCCGTTCACCGACATCCGCTTGTCGTAAAAAAGACGGCGGCCCAACTCCACCTTGGCCTGAGTGAGCGGATTCCCGGCCGGGATTAAGGGGCGGGGGAAGCCTGGGGGCAGATTCCAGTTCCACTCCGCTCCGGCAGACACCCCGGCAGCCAGCAGCAGCGCGCATGCGCTCCACGCCCTCACGCCGCCAACACCGCTCCCGTCGATGTGGTGTCATAGCCGGCCAGCGATTCCAGTTTGCGGCGCAACGAAGCCCGCTGCAGCACGTCGAGAAACGACTGCACCAGCGGCAGCGCCGCCGTCTCCTTGCGCATCACGAAGTCATACCGCGCGCCGTGAAGCGGCACGAAATCGAGCGCGAACGCACGGGCGGCCGACCGCGTCGCCACGCAGGCGTCGGCGCTGCCCGAACTTACGGCAAAGGCCGCCGCCAGGTGCCCGTGCGCGATCCGTTCATAGCCGTGAATCCGTTCCGGCTCCAGTCCCGCCGCCGCGGCCAGTTTGTCCAACAGCGCCCGGCTTCCGGCCCCCGGCTCGCGATTCACAAAGGTCACGCCGCGCCGCGCCAGGTCCTCGACCTTTCCAATGCCCTTCGGATTTCCAGGCGCCACCACGAAGCCTTCCTCCCAATGAGCGAAGGTCACCACCACCAACTCCTCGCCGGGGAACTCCCGCCGGATGTACGGCAGGTTGAACTCGCCAGTTCGCGGGTCCTCCAGGTGCGATCCGGCGATGTGCACCTTGCCCTCCTTCAGCCAGCCGAGCGCCCGCTTGCTGGAGGCGGCCGCCGAGACAACCTCCACCCCCGCCTCGCGCTCGGTCATCCTCGACAACAGGCTTGCCGCCGGATCGCAACCGGCCACCAAGAGCCGCTTGTGGAACTCCTCTTCGCGTCCGAATACCATCAGCCGCGCCTCGGCTTCGCGCTTGCGCGTGCGCGGCGGACCCGGCGTCCGAGCCACCAGTCCGTCGGCCTCCGGCATATAGTACGGCGCGGCGTTGACCGGCACGCTCATCCACCCCTTGCCGACACGGCAGATGCGCACAGGCATCCCGTTCACCGGTTCCTCCGCGTCCAGGAAGCGGGCAGGCAGCAGGCCGGGTTCCTCGACGCTCACCGGGGCGAGCGAAAAGATCTCCTCGACGCTCACCTCCAGCAACCCGGCCAGCAACAGCGACAACTCCGTATTCGGCAGATAGGTTCCCGCTTCGATCGCGTAGATCGTCTGGCGGTTCACGCCGATTCGAGCCGCCAGTTCCGCCGCCGTCAAACCCCGGCTCTTCCGGATCTCCGAGAGCCTGTTCCGCACCCTGTGTTTCATTCGTCCGATCCTACTTCCTCAACCGCACCACTTCCAGCTTCGTCAGCATCCGCACGGAACGCGCATGCGCCTTGTCGCCCGGCGCCACCAGTTGGAACCGTCCCCGCTCGCCGAACAACGGCTTGCCGTTGGCCGTGTCGGCCAGCAGCACCCGGTTGCCGGTGAAAGCCGGGTCCAGTTCGGCCAGCGAATACACCGCCTGGTAGCCGTCCTGCGCATGAACGAGCACATAGCTCGCCATCGCCTTCCCGCGCAGTTGATCGCCCTGCGGCACGCCGGCCCGCTTCAGCAGTTCATCCACCCAGACACCCTCGTAGAGGGTTTCCACGCCATGATCGGACGCCTTCACGGAGGCTCTCGGCATCCGGGCCAGATCTCCGGACGCGAGCGTCAGGGGCCGCGTTACGTCGCCAGCCACCTGCACCGCGGCGGTGGGCTCCTGGGCGCTCGCGCCAGCGGCAAGCAATAGAAAGAAGCAGAGATGCCTGGTCAACATGAAGGTACGCCTCGATAGTAGTGTTTGAACGACGAAGTCATGTTAACACGAATTGTGTATGATGTGTATTCACGACATATATGCTTTTACATAACCTTTTTCGATGTTTACTGCTTCTCCTTTCCGCGTGCGCCGTCATGGCGCAAACCGCCCCGGATCCCGGCGGAAAGGAGGCATCCCCAAGCCAGGCGGACGAAAAGGCCAAAGGCGCATTCGACGCCGGCCGCATCACGGTCACCGTCACGGCATCCGCCACCCAGACACCCACCGCCGGGACGCTGGAGGAAGCCTCCTACCGCGCGCGCAATCTCGTCAAGACCGCCGACGCGCTCAACCTGATGCCTGGCGTCACGCTGCAACGCATCGGAAACCGTAACGAGCGCGGCGTCTTCGTGCGCGGTTTCGACTTCCGCCAGGTGCCGCTCTACATGGACGGCATCCCCATTTACGTCCCCTGCGACGGCTATGTGGATCTCGACCGCTTTCTCACGCTGGACGTCAGCGAAATTCAGGTGGCCAAGGGCTTCACCTCGCCTCTGTTCGGCCCCAACGCCCTGGGAGGCGCCATCAACATCATCTCCAAGGCGCCCACGAAGAAACTGAACCTCGACCTGGGTACGGGCTACGCATCCGGCAGGCAGGTGAATGGCTTTGTCAACGCCGGCACGCGCTTCCGCGCATTCTGGCTGCAGGGCGGTTTCGCCTGGCTCGGCAGCGACACCTTCCCCTTATCCCGCAATTTCCAGACCAACCCGCTGCAGCCCGGTTTTGAGCGGCGCAACGCCTACCAGACAGACAGCAAAGGCCGCATCCGGTTCGCCTGGACGCCCAACAGCCGGGACCAGTACACCTTCACTTACGCCAAGCAAAATGGAGAGAAGGGCAACCCGCCTTATGCGGGTACGGACCCCGCCGTCCGCGTCCGTTACTGGCAGTGGCCCCGTTGGGACAAGGAGAGCGTCTACTTCATCGGCAACAAATCCATGGGAGAGGGCAGCTATCTTCGGGTGCGTCTTTACTACGACAAGTTCGACAACCTGATCCGCGCCTACGACAACGCCAATTACAACTCGCAAAACCTCGGTTCGTCCTTCAACAGCCCCTACGACGACGGAACCTATGGGACCACGACCGAGTATGGCGTCAAGGCCGGCGAGCGCCAGGACATCCGTTTCTCCTTCTACTTCAAGGACGATACGCACCGCGAGGGCAACCTGGGCGAACCGGTGCGCACCTTTCGTGACCAAACCTACTCATTCGGCTTTCAGGACACCCTCCGCCTGGCCTCGCGCACCTCGGCCCTACTCGGCTTCAGCGCCGACCGCCTCGACACGCGCAATGCGCAGAACTTCGTCTCCGGCCAGGTGACGCCCTTTCCGCTGGCTCGCGTGTGGTCCTACAATCCACAGGCGGGCATCTTCCACGCGCTCACGGACTCGTCCAAGCTCCACTTCACCTTCGCCCGCAAATCCCGCCTGCCCACGGTGAAGGACCGCTACAGCTACAGGATGGGACAGGCAATCCCCAATCCGAATCTCATGCCCGAGCGCTCGGACAACTACGAAGCGGGCTACACGCGCCTGTTCGGCACGCGCACCTTCGTCGAAGCCACTCTGTTTCGCAGTAACATCTCCGCCTCCACGCAGCGTTTCTACCTCCAGCCCAACCTTTACCAGCTACGAAACCTGGGCGAGGCTCGCTATCTTGGCGGCGAGGCTGGCCTGCGGACCAGCCTCACGAACGCGCTCCAGCTCACGGCCAACTACACCTACCTGAGCCGCCGCAACCAGACGATGCCCGCGGTGATCCTGCTTGACACGCCTCGTCACAAGACCTACGCCACGCTCACCTACCGCATCCACCCGCGCGTCACCGTCCTGGCCGATCACACGTACGAAGGCGGCCGCTGGAACCAAAACGATGCCGGCCGCGTGTCGCGGGCGCCGAGTTTCGCTGCGGCGGGCTTCGGCGGCTCGGTGCGATTCTTCCGCGACGCGGAACTGCAAGCGGGCGTGAACAATCTGTTCGACCGGAACTACTTCCTGGCGCAGGGCTATCCGGAAACCGGCCGCAACGCCTATGTGAACCTGCGCTACCGCTTTTAAAGTACTCGCGCAAAACGGACTCGCCCGGAGCGGTCAAGCGCGGCGAGTCTCTTCCCGGCTTGGCGACGCTCCAGGCGGCCTTTGCGCTTTTGAAGTACTCGCGCAAAACGGACTCGCCCGGAGCGGTCAAGCGCGGCGAGTCTCTTCCCGGCTTGGCGACGCTCCAGGCGGCCTTTGCGCTTCTGAGGAATTCGCGCGCAACGGAGCCCGCGTGCCGCGGCCCTGTTTGCTGCTACCGGGACTTTTTCGCTTCGTCCCACTCGCGGCGGTAGCGCGCCGCCGCTTCCGGTTGCCCCAGCGCGGCGTAGGCGGCGGCCAGATCCTCCCGCGCGCCTTGCAGCCAACTGACGGCGGGCTGTGTCTGGGCCTGTAACAGGCCGTAGCCCGCCTGGGTCTCCCGGACGGCCTCGCGCCAGCGCTTTTGTTTAGTGAGCGAACGCCCCAGCCGCACGCGGGCGATCGCCGTGTTCAGATGCGTCGCCGAGAGCGCTTTCGTGTAGCGCGCCACCACGTCGCGGAACATCTGCTCGGCCCGTGTGAACTCGCCCCGGCGCAGATACACCGTGCCCCGGTTCGACATCGCCGTGGCCACCAGGTAGTGCGCGTCGCCGCGAGTACGCCGGTAAATCTCCTCCATACGCTGAAAATACCTCTCGGCCTCGTCGAACTCGCCGGCGCCGGTCGCGAGGTTGCCAAGATCGTTGAGCACCGAGGCCACGCGCGCATGATCCCCGCCCATCGCTTTTTCCTGAACCGCCAGCGCCCGTACGAGCAAGGGCCGCGCCTCGCCAGGCCGCCCCTGATATAAAATGTCGCGGCCCAGCATCGTCAGCGCCGAGCCCGTCTCCGGATGTGACGGCCCATACCAGGCCTCGATCAATTCGAGAGCCCTCCGCAAATAGGGCTCGCCCTGGGCGTATTGCCCGGTGTCGAACTCGATGGCGCCCAGGTTGGTCAGATCGCCAGCCACCAGCGGATGCCGTTCGCCATGCGCGCCGATGCGCCATGCCAGCGCCTGCCGGTTCAGCCGCCGGGACTCGTCATACTGTCCGGCGTAGAAATGCGCGCTTGCCAGAGCCGAGGCCGCCGCCGCCAGCCTCTCCCCATCGGAGCCGCGTTGCCGGCGCGCCAGCACGCGTTCCAGGATCTTCACCGCGTCGCCGTAGCGCCCACGCTCGGTGAGAATCCGTCCCAGCGCCTCTTCGGCCCCCGCGTCGCCCGGCTGCCGCGCCATTGCCTGCCGCGCCAGCCGCTCGGCGTCATCGAACTTTCCTTCTTCGGACCGCAGCAGCGCCAACTCCGTCAGACTCTTCACAGCCTGCTCGCCGGAAGGGGACTTGCCGGCCGCCAGCGTCAACAAGCGGCCGGCGTCTTCATACCGTCCCAGCCGACCATACATGCGGCCCAGCGTGTCGAACACCTCGGCCTGCACCTCGGGATCGCGATCGAGCGCGGGCGCCTCGCGCACGCCGCGGTCGATCAGCGTTTCCACGGTCAGCCCGTGCGCCGGTCCGGCCGCCTTGTCGCCCCCTTCAAACAAATTCAGTAGAAATGTTTGGATGCGCCGCGCCCTCTCCGCCGAGGCCACGGCCCGGTCGCGGCTTTCCTTCAACTGCCATGTGAAATATCCGGCCAGCGCCAGCGAGACGGCCAGGCCCGACGCCGCCGCGGTGGCGCCGGCGCGGTTTCGCGCCAGGAATTTCCGCAGCCGGTAGGCGCGCGAATCCGGGCGCGCCTCCAGCGGCTCGCCCGCCAGGTAGCGCCGCACGTCGCCCGCCAGCGCGTCCGCGCCGCGGTAGCGTTCGGCCGGATCGGCATGCGCCGCCTTGCCCGCGATCACGTGCAACTCGTCCCAAGCCGCCGCTCCCGGCGCCTGGTCCAGCAGTTCGCGCAACAGCACGCCGAGAGCGTACACGTCGGTGAACACGCCCGCCGGTTCCCCACGCACTTGCTCGGGGGCGGCATAGCGTGGCGTCATCATGCGGAACTCCACGCGCGTCTGGTCATCTTCACGCCGCGTGTCTTCCAGGCGCTTGGCGATGCCAAAATCGAGCAGCTTCGGCAAGCCCGCGCGATCCACCAGAATGTTGGATGGCTTCAGGTCCCGGTGAATCACGGCGCGCTCATGCGCGTACTGCACCGCCGCGCACACCTGGAGAAACAAAGCCAGCCGGTCCTCCACCCCAAGCGCTTTCCGGCGGCAATGCTCCACCAGTTGTTCGCCCTCCACGAGTTCCATGGCGATCCACGGCGTTCCTTCGGCGGTCACGCCCGCATCCAGCAACGCGGCGATGCCCGGATGCCGCAGGCTCGCCAGCGTCCGCTGTTCACGCTCGAAGCGTTCGCGCCGCGCCGGCGACACCCAGGCGTCGCGCAGAATTTTAACCGCCGCCTCGCTCGCCAGGTCGTCGCGCCGCGCCCGGTACACCACGCCCATGCCGCCTTCGCCAATCACCGCGCCCAGGCGGTAGGGTCCGCAGGCGTGCGTCTCCAACGCCGCCAACATCCCGCTGGTGACCGCCGCCGCCCCTTGGTCCAGCAGGCTTTCGCCCGCCGCGTCTTCATCCAGCATCGCTTCCAGACGCAGCCGCAACCCCGGATTTCCGCCGCTCTCCTCGGCCACGAATGCCCGCCGCTCCTCCAGCGGCAATTCCACCGCGCGGCTGAACAACTCGCGCAGACGTTCGAACTCCCGCGACTCCTCCGTCATGCGGCGCCGCCCCGCATCCGTTGCGCCAGCCACGCCCGCGCCATGCGCCAGTCGCGCATCACGGTGGCTTCGGAAACACGGAACAACTCCATCAACTCCGTCACTTCCAGGCCACCGAAAAACCGGGCCTCCACCATGTGCGCCTGCCGGGCATCGAGCGATTCCAGTTCGTTCAGCGCCTCTTCCAGGGCCAGAACCTCTTCGGCATCCGGCGCCCTGGGCGCGCCATGCTCCTGCACCGTGTCCAGCGGCACCAGTTGCGCCACGCCTTCGCCCCCGCGCTTCTGCGCCTGCCGCCGCCGCGCGGCCTCCACCAGAATCTGACGCATCGCCCGCGCCGCGATCCGTTTGAAGTGCAGCGGCGATTCCACGTCCAGCCCGGGAGCGCCACGCAGCCGCATCCAGGCCTCGTTCACCAGCGCCGTCGGGTTCAGCGTCGCGCTCCGGTCCCCCTGTTTCACGGAAGCCGCCAGCCGCCGCAACTCTTCATAAGTGACCGAGAACAGATAGTCCAGGTTCGGCGAGCCGGAATTTTTCGCAGGTCCCATGACAGTTCTCCCGCCCCCCTCACGCAATGCGCAGTGAGACCGTTCAATAATCATATGACCATGAAGACCGTTCCCGCGTTTCTGTTCGCGATGGCTCTGTTCGCGCAGCAGGGCGATTGGCTTTCCCTGTGCTCTCGTTGCGCCTCGCCCGCCGTCTACGCCAAAACCGGCACTGGCACGGAGAACTCCGTCGCCGAAGCCCGCTTCACCGATGCCGGATTCCGGGAGGATTGCACCAGCCAGGGCTTCAAAGGCGCGGCCATTACCAAGTGCGTCGCCGATTTGAAGAAAGAGGATGGCGGCAAGATCTATCGCGCCTCGGCCAACTGCACGGCGGGAACGTTCAAGCCCACGGACGGCAAGTCATACACCTTTGCCGGCGTCTGGGACGCCTCCGACATCGGCGAGGGCCGCACCAAGTGGCGCGACACGGCCACGGGACAAATCACCGGACGCGACAACGCCAGCGGCGGGCTTGCCCTCAGCCAGCAATGGGAGGTCCTCTGCCCGGGCCCGCTGAAAATCCGTACGGCGGCCAACTCCGCCCGTCCGGCCGCGGTTCGTCCTGCCGCCTCCGCGCAGGCGTCCGCCCCCACGCCGAACGTCTGCAACGGCGCGCCGCAGTGCGCCGAGGTGAACCCGTTTAGCGCCACCATCACCGATTTCCGCACCAGCACCAGCGGCGGCTACCGTCTGGTCACCGCTACCGTGCGTTTTCAGAACAAGCTCTCGCGGCCCGTCATTCTCGGCTACCTTTCCGGCGGCGGACTTGCCATCGACGACCGCGGCAACCGTTTCGGCATGAATGAGAACAACGGCCTGCAGGGCCTCGGCTTCATCCGCCAGAACCAGGTGGATCCGAAGTTCATCATCGGCCCCGGCCAAACCTCCAACGCCCGGCTGGAATACAACTGGTATCCGCGTGGCGGCGAGATCTTCGGCCAGGTCTACGATCTCGAATTCACCATTCGCGAGATCCTTCCCGTGTCGGCCACGCAGTTTCGCATCGGGGCCGAGTATCCGCTGCGCTACCGCGGGCTGGGCGATCGCGTCACCTCTTCCGCGCCGCCCCCTGCTCAGACGGTAGCCGGAGGGCAGACGGTAGCCGGAGGGCAGACCTCCTCGCCCGCGCCCCTGAGCGCCGCCGATCTGGCCAACGCGCAAAATGCAACTCCGTCCGCCGCTCCCGCTCCCATTCCCGAGCCGGCGGCCGACCCGTGCGCGGGCGCGCCCCGCTGTTATTCCGCCGGTCCCTTCACGGCGCAAATTCAGGGCATGACGCAGGCCATGCAAAACGGCTACCAGGTGCTGCGCTATAACGTCCGTTTCCGGAATCTCACGCCGCAGTTGCTCGTGCTGGCTTACAAGAACATCACCGCCGTCTCCATCGACAATCACGGCCAACGCCTGAACCAGAGCCGCCAGCCGGTTACCGGCATGGGATTTTGGGGCGGCGGCCACGCGAACGCCGACTTCCAGGTGGCGCCCGGCCAGTACCGCGACGCGGTGTTCGAGGTCTGGCGCTACATCGCCAGAACGCAGGTGGGCACGGCCTTCACCTTCGATTTCACCGTCCACCAGTTGGAACTGCTGCCGGCCAACCAGGTGCGCGCCCTGCGTGAGTTCACCGTCAACTTCGCCGATCTGACGCCCAGCAACCCCATCGGCGGCTTCACCTCCACCAGTCCCACGGGGGCCAACCCCCAGCAGGGCCAAAGCGTGAACGAAGCAGTGCGCTCGCTGAAGGACATCTTCAAGAAGAAGAGATAGCGCCCCTGCTGGTCTCCCCCTTCGATACTATGTTGGGCAGGATCCCAGGAGGCCTGTCCTTTGAACAGACGACAACTACTGAAGAGCGCCGCTCCCGCCGCCGGACTCACGATACTCCGTAGCGGCATGTTGCGCGGCCAAACCGCGCCCAGCAACCGGCTGAACGTCGCGCTTGTCGGCGTGTGGGGACGCGGCACGGCGCACTATGCCTCGTTGCGTCACGAAAACGTCGTGGCCCTCTGCGACGTGAATGAACCGCGCATGAAAGAGGCCCTGCAACTCTTTCCCAAGGCCAAGACCCATTGGGACTGGCGCCGCCTGATGGACCAGAAGGACGTGGAAGCGGTGATCATTTGCACGGCCGACCATCATCACGCGTTCATCGCCAACTGGGCGCTGAACCGCGACATGCACGTCTTCTGCGAAAAGCCGCTGGGCATCAGCGTCGATGAGGTGCGCACGGTCCGCGCCAACTACAATAAGCGCAAGGCCAAGGTGGCCACGCAGCACGGCACGCAGCGCCATGCCTACCCGAACTTCGAGCGTATCCGGGAACTGATTCTCGATGGCGCCATCGGCGAACTGCACACCGTCCATAGTTGGGACAGCCGCCGCCTGCCGCGCCCCGGCTATCCGCAGGCCGAAGGCCAGCCGCCGGCAGGTCTCCAGTACGAGCAGTGGATCGGCCCCTCGCCGTATCACCCGTACAGTCCGCAGTACTTCGGCGGCTCGTCCGGCCTGAACTGCCTGTTCTGGAACATGTACCGTGACTTCGGCGTCGGCCAGATGGGCGACATGGGGGCGCACACCATGGACCTGGTCTGGAACTCGGTGGACGCCGGCGCGCCGCTGGGCATCGACGTCGATTGGGAGGTGAGCGACAAGTACGATCCCAACATCTGCCCGGTGAAACTGAAGGCGATCTTCGACCACCCGGCCAACTCCTGGCGCGGTCCAGTGAAGCTGGTCTGGTATCAGGGCGGGCTCAAGCCGGAAGCGCCGAAGGGCTTCATTGACGTGGAACGCATCGGCAACGGCGCGTTGTTTGAAGGCTCGAAGGGCGTCATCCTGGCCGACTTCACCAGCCGCATCGTCATTCCCAACAACGACGATGGCGACTTCACCTATTACAAGCGCCGCGGCAAGGGCGAACTTCTGCCTCTGATCCTGGGTTCCGGCCAGCCCACGCAAGGCCAGCCGCGGCAGCCTGCCCGGCCGGCGCCGCGCAGGCAGCAGGCGCAATCGCTGCCCGGCGGCATGAGAGCCATGCCCAGCGCCGAGATCGGCCCCAACGGTTTTCCCGCCGTGCAAATGATGGACGGCAACATTCCTCCCGCTCTTGGCATGCCGAATACCACCGTGGAGGCCCTGGTCGCGGCGGAGAAGGCAGGCCAGGCGGCGCCCGGCCGCCCCGACGTGTTCCAAACCGATTGGATCGAAGCCTGCAAAGGCCGCCGCAACGGCGTCACGCACGGCACCAGTTCCAAAACCCACTGCGACTTCGATTACGCCGGTTCCATGATGGAGCAGATGCTGCTCGGCCTCGTGGCTCACCGCGCAGGCAGGAAACTCGCCTATGATCCGGCCACCGGCCGCGTCACGAACATGGCCGAAGCCAACGACTGGCTGAAGCGCACCTACCGTCCGAACTGGACGCTCAACGGCTGAACCTTCACTCTACTTCACGGCCAGCGGGCGGTATTCGATCTTCCGGATGCCGCCCGTCGTGTTGTAGGAAGCAAAGCCGAGCGGCGTGGAGAGTTTGATGTCGCCCGGCCTCAGGCCGATCGTCCGTCCGCCCACCTGCACGTTCACCACGCGCCGCCCGTCGATCCACGCCTCGATGCGCTCATCGGTCACGCGGATGCGGAAGGCGTACCAGCGGCCCGTCTCGAAGTTCACATAGGTGCGTGTCTCGTTGTCCGAGGCGTCCCACCCGTCAATCGACGAGATGCCGACGATGTCGCCGCCCCAGCCGCCCAACACCCACGTCGCATGATCGCCGCCGGCGGGAAGCGTCACGCTGGCGAAGAAGTCGCCGCCCAGCAGGCGCGCCGCCTCGAATCGCAGTTCGTAGTCCGATTTCGGGAAGGCGCCCTGCCACGTCACCCCCGTCAGCGGCTGCCCCGCCGTCAGAATCAGCGCACCCTTTTCCACCTTTACGCCCGGCTGCCTCGGGAACGGCGTCACCGACCACGCCCCCAGCGAAGCGCCGTCGAACATCGGCTTCCATGCGTCACCGGCCGGTTGCGCGGAGCACAGTCCCGCCGCGCACGCCGCCATGGCCAGAAGCCATGCCGCTGTCCGTCGAACCATGCCGCGCTCCGTTTCCGCCGCCACCGCTTCCACCTACCGCAGAAGGGGCCGCAGCGCCTTGGCGAATTCCTCAGCCTGCCGCACGAACCCAAGATCGGTCGGGTGCGAGCCGTCGATAGTGCCCTCGCCGTCGCCGCCCAACAACCGCGCCGCTTCCAAATAGGCCACGCCCGGCGCCTTCTCCGCTTTTAGCTTCGCGTACTCTTCCCGCAAGGCCACATGGTTGGTCTCGTTGCGTTCACGCCGTTGCGGGTTCAAAAAGCTGTCGGCGTAGTTCCGGTCCTCCACCAGTAGAATGGGCGTCTTCGGATGCGCGGCGCGCAAGGTCTTCACAATCGGCACGGTCCGTTCGCGCACCTCGGCCGCCACCATATTCGGCAGGCAGTCGATCACGAAGACGGCCGGGTCCAACTCCACCAGGAACCTGGTTACTTCGGGCTCCATTTTTCCATTCCCCGAGAAGCCCAGGTTCAACACTTCGCGATCCAGCCAGCGGCCCAACAGCGACACGTGCGTCATGCCCGAGCGCGACGCCGAGTAGCCGTGCGTGATCGACGTGCCGTAAAAAACAACCGGCTTGCGTCCCGCCGGACGCGCCGCCGCCTTCCCCGCCGTACTTCCTTTCGGGAAGCCGATTTCCAGGGACTTCAGCTCGTTTCCCATCGGCAGGTACAGCATGTATTCGCGCTCGCCCGCAGTCATCGACGGCGCCAGCGCGTCCACGTTGTCCGGATACTTCGTGGCCCGTCCGATGCCCAGCCATCGCCACTGCGCGGCCCCGGACTTCACGTACAGATCCAGTCCGCTCGATGCCACCGCCGTGCTGTTGGCGCCGGCCAGCCTCTCCAGCCCCAGGCTCCAGCGCGCATGAATGGACGTTGTGTGGGCCACGAAGCGCACCAGCAGGCCCGCCGATTGCCGGCTCAGGCTCCACACGGCATCGCGCACCACGCCGCGCGCCCGTCCCGGCAGCCTGTCGTAGGGCGCGTCCACGTCGCGAAACGCCTGCCCTTCCAGGGTGAACTGCCGCGCATCGTGCCAGGTGAGTTCCGGCTTCGCCTCCGTTTGTTGCGCCGCACCCGCCGCCGCTCCGCCGAGCAGCCAGCCAAACTCTCTTCTGCCAATCGTCATTGCCCCATCAGTCTATCCGATCGCCGCCGGCCCGCCACCCGTTGCGGTTACCGGGCCGGTACTTCGGGCACGGGATCCGGGCTCCCCAGGGCCACCGCCCCACGGCACGACCACAACCGCCGCACCGTCAACCGCGCACCCTCCGCGATTCCGAAGCGCGTCACCGCCTGCCGTGAATACTCCGAGCAGGTGGGCCGGTAGCGGCAGCGGACGATCAGGCTCGACACCGGGCGCAGCCACCGCTGGTAGGCCTCCACCAGCCGCACATAGCCCCGCGCCGTCCACTGCCGTTCGGGCGCTCTTCTGGCGTCGGCCCCCGCCAGAACCAGGGCCAGAGCCACCGCCGCCAGATATCCGTGCGGCTGCCTCAGGCAGCGCCGCAATGCGGGCATCGCGTACTTACCAGCAGCCGCTTGTTCTTGCAGTTTTGGCACTCCACCAACTCGCCCTTGGGCCGCGACAGGACGTAGATGATCAGTCCCACCACGCTCAGGAACAGCACCAGAGCCATCCACAACACAGGGCTGTCCATGCCTCGCGCCTTGGCGTCGCGCGCCACCCAAACCAGCAGCGCGATATTCACCACCAGAATCACGATCGGGATCAGCACCAGCGTCCCGCTGCATGCCAGGCAACTGAGCGCGGCCGCCACGCCGCCGTCGTCGTCGGCCAGCAGAGGCGCGCCCAGCAACAACGCGGGCAGGCAGAGTCGGGCGCTACGGGTAAGGAAGGAATTCATGTGGGCAACCAGGGTCTTGGTAGCAAACGATAGCCGCTTCCCGCCGCCCAAGTCAAGTAAAAAGCAGAACCCCGGAAGCGCGTGGCTCCCGGGGCTCGGTTTACGGTGTGAAGCCGGTTCCCTAAAACAGGTTCGTCGGCCTGCGGGACCACTTCTGCCCCTTCTCCGCGGCGATTCCCTCCAAGGCCGCCACGTGTGCGCCAGTCTGCGTCAGAACATGGTGCAGGTCATTGCCGATACTGATGAACCGGAAGCCTTTTTCAAGGAATTCGCCCACGCGGGCCGTCCCGAACAGGAACAGCCCCAGGATTACGTTGTTCTTTTTTGCGTTGGCCACAAGTTTCTCCGTCGCCGCGCCAATTTCGGGCGAGGTGTACATGTGGGGAAATTCATACTTTTCGAACAGCCCCATCGACATGCACAGGTCGTTCTGGCCCAGGAACAGAATATCCACGCCGGGCACCGCCGCGATGGATTCCATGTTCTCGATGCACGATGCGGTTTCCACTTGCAGCGCGACGACGATGTTCTTGTTGGCGTTGGGCACATAGCCCAGCAGCCCCGCCTTGTGCGTCGACCGCTGCGGGAAGTACACGCTGCGCGTGCCCGCCGTCGGATAACGAGCGCAACTTACACCCGCCTTCGCCTCCTCGGCATTGTTGATGTAGGGAATCAGCACGCCGTCGGCTCCCAGATCCAACGCCTGCTGAATTCCGTTCCGGTCGTGGTAGCCGCCCACGCGCACCATGGACTTGGCGCCGCCGCTGGCAATCGCGCACAACATCGCCGAAAGCCGCTCCGGATCCATCGGGCCGTGCTGCATGTCCACCAGCAGCCAGTCATATCCGCTGTGCGCCAACTGCTCGGCCACCGTGGGACTGTGCGAATTGAGAAACAGCCCCATTTTGGGCTGTCCCGCGCGCAATTGCGCTTTGAAATCGGCGCCGCTCAGCGTCGCATCAGACATAGATCACTTTCCTCCCAGATTCTCTCCCGGTGCGTCCACGGGCCGGACGCCGGGGCTCATGACACTATAACCCAACGCGCGATTCCAGCCTCCGGAGGCTCACCCGCTGCCCCCCTACAATAGGAGGGTGGCTCCGCTCCCCATCGAAGATCAGATCACTTACATCAAAAAGGGCCTTGCCGAACTCATCCGCGAGGAGGATCTCCGCGAACGCCTGAAACAGGCGGCCGCCAAGGGCACGCCCCTCCGCGTCAAGGCCGGTTTCGACCCCACCGCGCCGGATCTCCACCTGGGCCACACCGTCCTGCTCCGCAAAATGAAACATTTTCAGGACATGGGGCACCAGGTCATCTTCCTCATCGGCGACATGACCGGCCTGATCGGCGACCCTACGGGCCGCAACATCACGCGCCCGCCCATGACCCGCGAACTGATCGCCGAGAATGCGGAAACCTACAAAGCGCAGGTCTTCAAGATCCTCGATCCCGAGCGCACCGTCGTCGATTTCAATTCCCGCTGGCTCGAACCCATGCGCTTCGAGGATATGATCCGCCTCTGTTCGAAGTACACCGTGGCGCGTCTCCTGGAACGGGACGATTTCTCCAAGCGCTTCCGCGAAAATACGCCCATCAGCGTCCACGAACTGCTCTACCCTCTTGCCCAGGGCTACGATTCGGTGTCCCTGCGCTGTGACGTGGAGATGGGCGGCACGGACCAGAAGTTCAACCTGCTGGTGGGGCGCGAGTTGCAGCGCGATTGGGGCCAGCCGCCGCAAATCGTCGCCACCGTTCCCTTGTTGGAGGGCCTGGATGGCGTCGAAAAAATGTCCAAGTCCAAAGGCAATTACGTCGGGATCGCCGAACCGGCCGCGGTGATGGTGAAAAAGCTGATGTCGATCCCGGACGAACTCATGCCCCGGTACTGGGAGCTTCTCACCGACCGTTCCCTGGCCAGTATCGCCGCCATGAAGAACAGCCACCCGCGCGAGGCGAAGCTGGAGATGGCCGAAACCGTCGTCCGCGACTTCCACGGCCATGCCGCCGCGCGCGAGGCCTGTGAGGAGTGGCTGCGCGTGGTCAGCCAGGGGCAGGTTCCTTCCGACATCGAGGAGTTCGCCCTGGATGGCGCGCTGCGCATCGACAAAGCGCTGGTGCACACCGGGCTTGCCCTTTCCGGCGCCGATGCCCAGCGCAAGGTGAAGTCCGGCGCGGTGGAGGTGGATGGGGCGCGCGTCTCCGACTTTGTCACGTTGGCCGCCCCCGGCCAGTACATCGTGCGCGTCGGCAAAGGCTGGAGGAAGGTTGTCCTGCGCAATGGAGCCTGAGGTCCTCTCCCCGGCCGATCTCCCTGACCTGCTCGCCTTGTGCCGCGCCGCGCACTGGAACCAGACCGAGGCCGACTGGCGGCGCGTGCTCGCGCTCGAGCCTGAACTCTGCCTTGGCATCCGCGCCGGCGGCCGCATCGTCTCCACCGCCGCCGCCGTCACCTACTCTCCCGCCGAGGGCTTTCCGCCGCTTGCCTGGATCGGCATGGTGCTGACGGACCCTGAACATCGCGGCCACGGCTTCGCCCGCCGCCTGATGACGCGGCTCACCGCCACGCTGGACGGCCGCGGCTTCGCGGTGCAGAAACTGGACGCCACCAGCATGGGCCTTCCGCTGTATGAACAACTCGGCTTCCTCGCCGAGCAGCCCGTTGAACGGTGGCAGCGCGACCCTTCGAGGAAGCGCATACAGGCCAGCGGCGTCGTCGAACCTTTCCGCTGCGACGCGGCGCTCGACATCCCCGCTTTCGGGTGGGACCGCTCGCGCCTGCTGCCCTCTCTGCTGGATGCGCCCGGGGCCGACGCCGCCCTCACCGAAGGCGGATTCGCCATGGGCCGCCCCGGAGCCATCGCCGCTTACTTTGGCCCTTGTGCCGCCCGTTCGCCGCTGGCCGCCAAACGCCTGGCCAACTGGTTCCTGGCGCGCCACCACGGCGAAGTCGTATTCTGGGATCTGCTCCCTCATAACGGAGAAGCCCAGGCGCTGGCCCGGTCGCTTGGCTTCCGTCCCGTCCGCACGCTGGTGCGCATGGTGCGCCGGCCGCCCGGCGTCACCGAGCCTCCGCGGCGTGACGAGCACATCTTCGCCATCGCCGGCTTCGAGTTTGGATAATGCAACGCAAACGGCTTGTTTGGAAACTTCGTGAAAGCGAACTCGTGTTCGCGGAACAGACCCTGGTCGGGGGCCTCGTCCCCGTCGCTCCGATCCCCGCGCCCGACGGCGCGCTCTATGACGACCCTGAGCGCGCCTACTCCCGGGCCATGCTGCTTGAGGAGCAGGGCGCCGCGTTCGTCGTGCTTGGCGCCGAGATCCTCCGCGCCGGCAAGCCCCTTCTCACGGCGGAAGAGCAGACCCGCCGCGTCATCCCCGTCCTGAAGAAACTGCGGGGTGAAATCGGCATCCCCGTCGCCGTCGCCACCACCCGCGCCGAAACCGCCCAGCGCGCCCTGGAAATGGGCGCCGAAATCATCTATGACCAGAGCGCGGCCAGCTTCGAGCCACAAATCGCCAAGATCGCGGCCGAGGCCTCCGGTGTTCTGATTCTCGGCCACATGCGCGGCACGCCGGAACGCTGGGCCAAGCAGGCCCCGGTCCCCGATCCCATCGCCACGGTGCTGGAAGACCTGGACGCCGGTGTCCATCGCGCCCGCATGGCACACCTGTTGAACACGCAACTGGCCGTAGAACCCGGCTTCAACATGGGGAAACGCCGCGACGAGAATATCGCCGTCGCCGCCCGCGTCTTTCTGCTGAACCGCTTTGAACTGCCCGTGTGCGTCAACGTCGCCATGCCGGGGGTGTTGAACGAGGAATCCTCCGGCGCCTCGCTCGCCGTGGCCACGGCGGCCGTCCTGGGCGCCGCCCATATGCTGATCGCCTTCGACGTTCCCGGCACCCTGGCCGCCGCCGCCGTCGCCGACGCCATCGGGCGGGTGAAGGCGTACGAGGCCAGCGTACAGCCCAAGGAAAAGCTCCGCGAAACGCCGGGATTCGGGAAACGTCCGCTGGGGCGGGAGAGCCGGCCGCCGCGCGAGGATGCTCCGGCCGCCGCACCCGCCGAACCTGCCCGGCCCGCCTTCCAGCAGAACCCCAAAGGGCCCCGCGCCGTTCGGCCGCCTGTCTCCAGGCCGCCTTCGCGTGGAACGGACCGTCCGCCTGCCGGTGGCGACCGTCCGCCTGCCGGTGGCGACCGTCCGCCACGCCGTGAAGGCCCGCCACGCCCGTTCCAGCCGCGCGACGACCGGCGTGACGACCGGCGCGATGACCGTCCGCCGCGCCCGTTCCAGACTCGCGATGATCGGCGTGACAACCGGCGTGATAACCAGCGCGATGACCGGCCGCCGCGTCCGTTTCAGCCGCGCGATGACCGGCCGCCGCGTCCGTTTCAGCCGCGCGACGACCGGCAGGATAACCGCCCGCCGCGCGGTTTCAACCCTCGTGGCGACCGTCCTCCCATGGGTGGAGGCCGTCCGCCCCGCCGCGATTTCGGCCCGCGCGATCAAGGCGGACCGAAACGCTTCTCCGGACCGCGCCCTCCGCGCGGCCCCAAGACGAACAAGCCCGGCGAATAGCCGGGCGGGACTCGAACC
>JADZBH010000051.1 GCA_020852175.1 Bryobacterales bacterium
ACAAGCCTGCAGCGCGGGACTCGCCGTCTTGTACCGGGGCGGCTTACGGCCCTTGCGGACAAGTTGATTAAACGTCGGCACGTATTTCTCCTGCGATCAAAACCGTTTCTAGGCGGCCCGCAAGGGCCTCAGCACGACCAGCCTGCGGCAAAACCGCAAAACTCGGCGATACCCGAGGGACCGTGAAACCAAACCGCGCCCGATGACAGACGCAGCCTGGAATCCTTGAACTACCTACTCTTGAGCAAACTGCCTGCTATTGCGAGGGTTACGTTTCAGACCAGCCCATATCGGAAAAGGCGTTCATGCCTGCCCGAAAGCGGGGCCGACTCCCGGCCGGGCCTTCTCTTCCACCCTTCCCCATGCGCACGTTGAGAATATCTCAACCGGCTGTGAGAATTTAGCGGGGGCGGAACGTCGAGAAGACGGTAGCCTACAGAGTAGAATCGACTACTCGCTAAACCTTCCTATCGTCTCATGGCCATCAAAAATTTGTCAAGCGGGGTCTGGGCATTCAATTGCACCAGCCATCCTGCTGGCCGCAGGGTATCATCGTAGCGGACCCGTGCGCGCCATGAACTCAGGTATCCCCAGCCACTTAGCTATCGCCTTCCTCCTCTGTCTGCCAGTGGCCGCGCAAACCGCGGGCCAACCCTTGCCCGCATGGACGCCCGGCACACTCGACATCCACCAAATCAATACCGGGAAAGGGAATAGCGCGCTCTTTATCCTGCCCGACGGCACGAGTCTGCTGATCGACGCGGGCGATGGGGGACACAAACCGCCAAGGGGTACGGCGCCCAAGCCCGATGGCACGCGGCCGGCCGGCGAGTGGATTGCCCGCTACGCGCGCCACATGTTGAGCCACGATGCCTCGCCCGCTATCGACTACGCCTACCTCACCCACTTTCACGACGATCACATGGGTGGCATCATCGACGTGGCCCGGCACATCCCGTTCCGCGCCCTCCTCGACCGTGGCTGGCCCAGCTACGATTACCCCGCCCCCGCGCCCGGGCTGAAGCCCTACCGTGACTTCACCCAGTCACAGGCTGCCGCGGGCGTGAAGGTGCAGCGTCTCCTTCCCGGGCGTGCGGACCAGATTGTTCTCAAGCGCGCTCCGCGCGACTATCCCAACTTCGAGATCCGCAACATCGCCGCCAACGGCGAGATCTGGACCGGCGTCGGAGCGAATACCCGCCAGCACTTCCCGCCCATCGCCGATTTGCCGCGCGACAGCCATCCCAGCGAGAACATGTGCAGCATGGCCATCCGCGTCAGCTATGGCAAGTTCGACTTCTTCACCGGAGGCGACATGCCCGGCGCGCGTCCCGAGGGCGTTCCCATCTGGAACGACGTGGAAACACCTGTCGCCCAGGTGGTGGGTCCCGTCGAGGCCATGATCCTGAACCACCACGGCAACCGCGATTCCACTAACGCTTCCCTGCTCGGCGCCCTGCGTCCGCAGGTGTTCCTCATCTCCGTATGGACCTCCAACCACCCGGGCGAGGATGTCTGGGCGCGCCTGAATTCCACGCGCATCTACCCAGGCCCTCGGGACATCTTCGCCACCAACATGCTGGAGGCCAATCGCATGGTGATCGGCGATTCGCTCAACAAGCTGAAAAGCGCCCAAGGCCATATCGTGCTTCGGGTTGCGCCGGGTGGGGGGTCCTTCCGCGTCATCGTCTTAGAGGACTCGGACGAGTCCTTCCGGGTGAAGGCCATCCACGGTCCTTACCAGTCCCGCTAGCTCATGCCTCGCGCCCCCTTGGGAACACCAGGCCTGAATGCACGCAGTATCGGCCAGTCCTCCATGAATGCTATACTCTTCTTCATCTAGCGGGTGAGGGTCATCACAAGTCGTATCGAAACTTCGCCGCCAGATGAATTTATATAAACCTTTCTGTGCCGCTTTCTTCAGGCATCCATTCCTGATTCTTCTCTTGTGCCTCGTGGCCGTGGACCCCTGCCAGCTTGATGCCGAGCAACTCACGCTGGAGCAGGCCCTGGCTTTGGCCGATGAACGCAATCCCCGGCTGAAGGCCGGGGCAGCCCGTATCGACGCTTCGGCAGCCGGAATCACCACGGCCCGCGCCTATCCCAACCCCGAGTTTTCCGCGCAGGGGGGCGGCCAAACGTACCGAGTTCCCGGAAACGTCTCCGGGTTCGTTCAGTCCTATACCTTCTCCCAGCCCCTTGAACTGGGCGAATTGCGCCCCTCGCGCATTGCTCTGGCTGAACGCAGCCGCCAGGTGAGCACGCAGGAGTTGGCCGCGCTCCGCCTGCAAGTGCTCTCCAGCGTACGCCGCACCTATTTCCAGGCTCTGCGGTTCCAGGGCGAAACGCAGGTGTTGCGCGAAAACCAGCGCACGGTGGAGGAGTTCCGCGACCGCATCAAGGTCCGCGTCGAAGTTGGGGAGGCTGGCCGTCTGGAGCTATTCCGTGCCGATGCCGAACTGGCTACCGCCCGCACCGCCGTTCTCAGCAGCCAGCTTCGCTACGCGGGCGCACTTTCCCAGCTTCGCTCGGCCATCGGCATCCCGCTGCCCGGCGACACCGAACTCGCCGGCGGGCTCGATCCTCCTGTGCACCTCCCTCCCCTCGACCAACTCCGCAAGGAAATCGTCTCCCGCCACCCCTCCCTCAGCCGCGCCCGCTCCGAAATCCTCCGCTCCGAAGCCCGCCTCTCCCACGAAATAGCTCAACGGCGTCCCCAGCCCTCCATCGTCGCCGGCTTCGACCGTCCACCCGACGTACCCATCTACCGCGCCGGCATCTCGATCCCTTTGCCCTTCTGGAACCGCCGCGAGGGCCAGATCGCCGAAGCCGTCGCCGCCACCCGCGCCGCCGTGGCCGATTCGGAAGGCCAACTGGCTGACCTGTTCGCCGCCGTGGAAGGCGCCTACAAGCGCTACCAACTGGCCGAGCAGCAACTGGCGACCTACCAGGAAGGCGTACTTCGCGCCACCGAGGAGGGCCTGCGCGCCGCCGAAGCGGCTTACCGCCTGGGCGAGCGCGGCATTCTCGACGTTCTCGACGCGCAGCGCATTCTTCGTACCGTCCGCCTGGAACTGCACCATGCGCAGTTCGACCGGCAATCCGCTCTCGTCGATCTGGACGAGGCCCGTGCCACTGAATTGAGGAAGATTCCATGACGACGCCACGCACCTTGGGTGCGATTTTCATTGCCGCCGCCCTGGCCACGCTGGGCATGGCGGGCTGTGCCAAGAAAGAAACCAAAGCCGAAGCGCACACCCAGGCGCCTCCGCCGCGGGACCCCATGGAGATCGATCTGGACAAGGAACTGCGCGCCCGGGTGAAGCTGGGCGAGCCCCATTGGGCCCAGGTCGGCGCCACGCTCACCGTGGCCGCCCGCGTCGAGGTGGACGAAACCCGCGTTACCCGCGTCGGATCGCCCGTCATGGGCCGGATCGCTTCGCTGTCGGTGCGCGAAGGTGAACATGTGCGCGCCGGACAGGTGCTGGCCACATTGAACAGCGTCGGCCTCTCCGAGGCGCAGTTGAACTTCCTCAAGGGCCTATCGCAAAAGCTCGTCACCGAACGTGCCGTCGTGCGGGCCCAGCAGTTGCTCAAGGCCGACGTCATCGGTTCGGCCGAGTTGCAGCGCCGTGAGGCGGAACTGGCGCAGGCCACGGCGGAACTCGCCGCCGCGCGTGACGAGTTGGAGCTGCTCGGCATGCCCGCCGAGGCCATTGAAGCCCTGGAGCGAACGCGCAACATTCACTCGGTTTCCCGCGTCGTGGCCAGCAGCAGCGGCACGGTTCTCGAACGCCACGTCACCATCGGCCAGGTAATCCAGCCGGCGGACACCGTGTTTGAAATCGCCGACCTTTCCCACGTCTGGCTCGTCGCCGACGTGCCCGAGCAGATCGCCGGCTCCGTCGTCGTGGGAATGGCCGTCGAGGCGCAGGTGGCCGCCCTGGGGAACCAGATCTTCAGCGGTATGCTCACCTTCGTCAGCGCCACGGTGAACCCGCAAACCCGCACCGTCCGCGCGCGCATGGAGTTGGGGAATCCAGCGCGACGGTTGAAGCCCGCCATGCTCGCCACCATGGTGCTGAAGAACCAAACCGAACGGCGCCAGGTGGTGCCTCTCGCCGCCGTCGTCCGCGAGGGCGAGGTCGAGCACGTCTTCGTGAAACTGGACGACGATACGTTCGTCCTGAAACCGGTCCAGCTTGGCCCTGAATATGGCGGCAACCGGGTCCTGCTGGAGGGCCTGCGCGAAGGCGACCAAATCATCGTCGATGGCGCCTTCCATCTGAATAACGAGCGCCGGCGGCGTGCCGTCCGCGGAAACGATGGTGACTGACCGATGTTGAGCGCCCTGGTTCGCGCCTCGCTGCAACAGCGCATCGTGATCGTCGTCCTGGCGTTCATCGCGCTCGCCTTCGGCCTCGACGCCACCCGCCGCCTCTCGGTCGACGCCTTCCCCGACGTCACCAACGTCCAGGTGCAGGTGGCCACCGAAGTCCCCGGCCGCTCGCCCGACGAGGTGGAGCGCATCGTCACGGTCCCGGTGGAAATCGGCATGACCGGCATCCCCGGCCTCACCGAAATGCGCTCGCAGAACGAGCCCGGGCTCTCCATCGTCACCCTCGTCTTCACCGACGGCACGCCCGTCTACTTCGCCCGGCAACTCGTGGCCGAACGCATGGGCGACGTCCGCAGCCGTCTACCCGAAGGCATTAATCCCGTACTGGGCCCCGTCTCCTCGGCGCTCAGCGAGGTGTATCAGTACACGCTGGAGCACCCCTCCGACGGCGAACGCGAACTCTCCAAGGCAGAACTTGTGGAACGGCGCACGGTGCAGGATTGGGTCGCGCGCCCGTTGCTCCGCTCCATCCCCGGCGTCGCCGAAATCAACTCCACCGGCGGCTACGTAAAGCAGTACCAGGTGCTCGTCGATCCCATCAAGCTGCGCTACTACGCCGTCACCATCCACGACGTGCTGGAGGCGCTGGCGCACAACAACGCCAATTCGAGCGGCGGTATCCTGCCGCGCGGTCCCGAACTGTTCCTCGTCCGCGGCATCGGCCTGATCCGCTCGCTCGACGACATCCGCTCGGTCGTGCTCAAGGAGGTCGGCTCCACGCCCGTTTACATCCGTGACGTCGCCGAGGTCACCATTGGCGAGGATGTCCGCTATGGCGCCATGATCAAGGGCGGCTATACGGAAGCCGTCGGCGGCATCGTCGCCATGATCGCCGGCGACAACGCCAAGGAAGTGGTCACCCGCATCAAGGCCCGCGTCGAGGAGATCAACTCGAAGAACATGCTGCCCGGCGGCCTCAGGGTGGTCCCCTTCTATGACCGCTCGCTGCTGGTGGACGCCGCCCTGGAAACCGTCAGCAAGGTTCTGCTGGAAGGCATCGTCCTGGTTGTCATCATTCTTTTTCTGTACCTGGGCGACCTACGTTCCAGCATCATCGTCATCGCCACGCTGATCCTCACGCCCGCGCTCACCTTCGTCGTCATGAACCACTACGGCATGTCGGCGAACCTGATGTCTCTCGGCGGCCTTGCCATCGCCATCGGCCTCATGGTGGATGGCTCCGTGGTCGTCGTCGAAAACGTCTTCGCCCGCATGAGCCACAACCCAAAGGCGGACCGCATCAAGGTGACGCTCGAAGCCGTGCTCGAAGTGGCCACGCCCGTGGTCTTCGGCATCTGCATCATCATTCTGGTTTTCCTTCCGCTCATGACCTTGGAGGGAATGGAGGGCAAAATGTTCGCGCCCCTGGCCTACACCATCGCCATCGCGCTGGCCATCTCGCTGCTGCTCTCGCTCACCCTGTCGCCGGTGCTCTCCTCCTATCTTCTGAAGGCCGGCAGCGAGGAGGATACCCTGTTCGTCCGCCTCCTGAAGCGCCCCTATATCGCCACCCTGCGCTGGGCCATCCATAACCAGAAGAAGGTGATTCTCGCCTCGCTCGCCGTCTTCGCCGCCACCGTGAGCCTCTTCCCGCTTCTGGGCACTTCATTCATCCCCGAACTCAAGGAAGGCACCATCTCCCCCAACATGGACCGCGTGCCGAATATCTCGCTCGACGAGTCCATCCGCATGGAGATGGAGGCCATCAAGAAGGTCCGGAAGGTGACCGGCGTGGAGTATGTGGTCTCACGCCTGGGCCGCGGCGAATCGCCCGTCGATCCGGCGGGTTACAACGAAAGCGACCTGATGATCCAGTTGCTCCCCGCCGATCAACGCAAGGGTCTTTCCCAGGATCAGATCGGCGACGAGATCCGCAAGATCGTCAGCGCCTTCCCCGGGGTGAATCCCGTCATGGCACAGCCTATCTCCGACCGTGTGGACGAAATGGTGACCGGCGTCCGTGCCGACGTGGCCGTGAAGATCTTCGGCGACGACATCGCCTCGCTCATCGCCAAGGCCAATGAGGTCGCCAAGATCGCCAACGAAATCCGCGGCACCGCCGACATCAAGATCGACCGCATGACGGGCCAGCAGAACCTGACCATCACCATCGACCGCCAGGCCATCGCCCGTCACGGCCTGAACGCCTCCAGCCTGCACGACGTCATCGAAGCCGCCGTGGGCGGCAAGGCGGCCACGGAAATCTATGAGGGCGAACGCCGTTTCCAGGCCGTCGTCCGCTTTCCAGAGCGCCTGCGCAACAGCATGCAGGACATCCGGAACATCATGGTCACCGCGCCGGATGGCGCCCAGATCACCCTCGGCAGCCTGGCTCACATCGAGATCGCGGAAGGCGCTTCCCAGATCAAACGCGAAATGGCCCGCCGCCGTATCGTCGTCGGCGTGAACGTGCGCGACCGCGACCTGGGCGGCTTCGTGGACGAGCTCCAGCGGAAGGTGCAGCAGTCCGTCAAGCTTCCCCCCGGCTATTACTTCGAGTGGGGCGGCCAGTTCGAGAACATGACCCGGGCGCGCCGCCACCTGATGATCATCGTGCCCATCACGATTTCCGCCATCTTCTTCCTGCTCTTCCTGCTGTTCAAATCCGTGCGCTTCGCGGCCCTCATCATCCTGGTGCTGCCGTTCGCCTCCATTGGAGGAATCGCAGCGCTCTACTTCAGCGGCGAGTATCTCTCCGTGCCCGCTTCAGTCGGGTTCATCGCCTTGTGGGGCATCGCCGTGCTGAACGGAGTCGTCCTTGTTTCCTATATCCGCGGGTTGCGTGAGGCCGGCATGGATCGCGTCACGGCCTTGATGGAAGGCGGCAAGCTCCGCTTCCGGCCCGTCATGATGACGGCCACGGTGGCCGCGCTCGGCCTCGTTCCCTTTCTATTCGCCACGGGACCCGGCTCCGAGGTGCAGCGTCCCCTGGCCATCGTTGTCATCGGCGGCCTGCTCAGTTCCACGTTCCTCACGCTGGTCGTCGTCCCTGTGCTCTATCAGTACTTCGACGATCAGCCGGCCACATTCGACGCGCCTGGACCTGAACTGACGCCGGAATCGGCCGCGCACTGACACCGGCGGCGATGACATCCGCTCCGCTCGCCTGGCCTGCGAGAATAGTAAGAACGGTTCTATGAAGGGCGTCATCGGGATCAGTCTCGCCGTACTCGCCGTCCTGCTCCTTGCGGGCAGCCGCTTGGCGGACACGCGCCGCGATCTGGAAATCCAGCGCCGCGCCGCCAATGCAGCCTGGGCCGAGGTGGACGTCGCGCTCGACCGGCGGGCCGGTCTGGCGCTGCGTCTTGTCGATGCCGTGCGCGATGCTTCACGCCAACCGCGTACGGGTCTCTCCGAGATCACGCAGGCCGGCCTTGCCTTCGGTGAAGTTCACTCCGCCCGGGGACGCATGGAGGCTTATGCGCGGCTCGACGCGGCGCTCTCGATGCTCCTCACCGGCATCGCGCGCGACCCGGAATTCCTCCCCGTCGAGACGCTCAACCGCCTCCGCGACGAACTGGACACCGCGGAAAACCTCATCGCGATCAATCGCCGCAGGTACAACGACGCGGTTCAGAAGTATAATACGTCGATCGAGTTGTTCCCGAATAATATCGCCGCGTCGCTGTTTGGCTTTGCCCGCATCGACGCCTATTTTCAAACCGAACCGGCCGGACAGGATCTGCCGCAACGCAAATTGTAGGGGCATCCACGCGCTTCGGCGCACTGTGCCGGACCAGATAGCAGGAGAGAAATCATGAACGCGGAAGTCTTTCGCAACTACATCAACGGTGAGTGGGCCGATGGCGGATATTTTGAAAATCGCAATCCGGCGGACACCGGCGAAGTGGTCGGCCAGTTCGTGAAGGCCACGGCCGGCGATGTGGCCAAGGCTGCCGATGCCGCGCAGGCGGCTTTTCCCGGCTGGTCGAGCATGGCCGCCCCGGCGCGCGGAGCGCTGCTGTACAAGGTGGCCGACATCCTGGAGAAGAAGTTCGATCAGCTCGGCGCGGAGATGACGCGCGAAGAAGGCAAGACGCTGCCCGAAGCCAAAGGCGAGGTTCGCCGCGCCATCAATATCTTCCGGTACTTTGGCGGGGAAGGCGCGCGCATGCCCGGTATGGTCGTGCCTAGCGAGCGGGACCGCGTGCACATGTTCGCCATCCGCAAACCTATCGGCGTCATCGGCCAGATCAACCCCTGGAACTTCCCCATCGCCATTCCGGCCTGGAAGCTGGCGCCCGCGCTCATCGCCGGAAACACCGTGCTGCTGAAGCCCGCCTCCGCCGCTCCGCTCAGTTCCTGGCGCATCGTCGAAGCCTGCCATGAAGCGGGCATCCCAAAAGGCGTCGTGAACTATCTCGCGGGCTCTGGCGGCGCAATTGGCGGCGCCATCGTGAACGCCCCGCCGGTGAAGGCCATCAGCTTCACCGGTTCCTGCGACATCGGCAACTGGATTCACGCCGAGGCTTCCAAACGCCGTTTGCGCATCCAGTTGGAGATGGGCGGCAAGAATCCCACCATCGTCCTGGCCGACGCCGCTTTCGACGCCGCCGTCGAGAACGTCTGCAACGCCGCCTTCTTTTCCACCGGCCAAAAGTGCACCGCCACCAGCCGCGCCATCGTCGAGGATGCCATCTACGACCGGTTTGTCGAGGCGCTCGTCGCACGCACGAAGAAGTTGAGGGTGGGCAATGGCATGGAACCCGGCATCGACATCGGCCCCGCCATCGACCAGAGCCAGCTCGACGTGAACCTGCGCTACATCGAAATTGGCCGCAAGGAGTGCGGCGAACCCTTGTGCGGCGGCAAACGTCTCACCGGCGGCGCTTACGACAAGGGCTTCTTCGTGGAACCCACCATCTTCGCCGGCGTCACGGAGAACATGACGCTTGCCCAGGAGGAGATTTTCGGCCCCGTGCTCGCCGTCATGCGCGCCAAGGATGCCGCCGACGCGCTCCGCATCGCCAACAACATCCCCTTCGGCCTGTCAGCCTCCATCCAGACCTCGAACGTCAGCCGGGTCTTCGATTTCGTCTATGGCATGGAAGCGGGCCTGCTCACCGTCAACCTGCCCAGCGCGGGCGTCGAATACCAGCTCCCCTTCGGCGGCGTCAAGGATTCCAGCTTCGGTCCGAAGGAACAGGGCCCGGCCGCGCTGGAGTTCTACAGCGATTGGAAAACGATCTATTTGAAGTATTAACGGAAGCCACAAGAGAACCCATGAAACTCGGACAAGTGAACTGGAGCGGCCGTGTCACCGCCGCGATCTTTGAAGAGGGCCAGGCGCGCGTGATCCCTTACTACACGTTGCAGGAGTTGATCCGGCGCTGCGAGGTGCAAGGCGGAAGCCTCACCACGCTGGCCAACCGTCTCGCTTCCAAACACCGCCAGCCGCTGGCTCCCGTGCTCCCCATCCACCCTAGCGAGGTGTGGGCGTGCGGCTGTACCTACGAAACCAGCGCCAGCTTTCGCGATGCCGAGCACGGCACCCGCGAAGGCTTCTACGCCTACGTCTATCGCGAACCGCGGCCGGAGAGTTTCTTCAAGGGAACCGCCCGCGTCTGCGTAGGCCACAACCAGCCCATCGGCATCCGCCCTGACTCCAAATTCACCGCTCCCGAACCGGAACTGGCCGTGGTTCTCGGCGCCGGCGGCAAGATACTCGGCTACACCCTAGCCAACGACGTCTCGGCGTGGGACATCGAAAAAGAGAATCCGCTCTATCTGCCGCAGTCAAAGATCTACAACGCCTGCTGCGCGCTCGGTCCGTGCATCGTCACGCCCGATGAACTCACGGACCCCTACAATCTCGACATGACCTGCACCATCCAGCGCGGCGGCGAAACCATTTTCTCCGGCTCGGTGAACACCGTGAAGCTCCACCGCAAGATCGAAACCCTGGTGGAATACGTCTTCCGCGCCAACGCCGTGCCCAGCGGCAGCGTTCTGTGCACCGGCACCGGCATCATCGTCACCGAAAAAGACGCGCTCGTTCCGGGAGACGTCGTCACCATCGCCGTCCCGGAAATCGGCACGCTCTCAAACCCCGCTCAACTCGTGCAGTAGAGTCTCAGGCCGGGCCCGGCTCTTTACCCGTTCAATTGCGTGATGATCTCCCGCGCCCGGTCATACAACATCCCCGTGTCGCCCGAACACCCCAGGAAGCGCATGCCGCGCTCCCGCCAGAAACGGGCCATCTGCAATGTCCGCGTCTGCGTACCGGGCGCGATGCCCCGTTTGTTACAGCTCTCCTTGATGGCCTCCATCGCATCCACCACCGCCGGCGACTGAAACTCGCCCGGGCAGCCCAGCGAAATCGAAAGATCCGCCGGCCCAATCATGACCGCGTCGATGCCAGGCACGTCGAGCAGTTCCTCGCGCGCCTCCAGAGCCTTCTTCGTCTCGATCTGCAGCACCACCATCGTATGTTCGTTGAGATGACCGATCATCTCCGGCATCGACAACGGCTCGTGGTTGAAGTGGAACGCGTTCAGGCCGAAGCCGCGAATCCCCGCAGGCGGAAATTTGCACCAGGTCACAGCGCGTTCCAGCAGTTCGGGCGATTCCACGCGGGGGAAAATGATGCCTTGCGCGCCCACGTCGAGTGAACGGGCCACAAGCGAATACTGCATATCCGCCACGCGCAGAATGGGAGTGAACCCCACCGATGGCGCGATGCGGCACAGGTCCTGGACCGTCTCCAGATCGAATCCGCCGTGTTCACAATCGACGAATGCCCAGTGAAAACCGGCTTGCGCCAGGATCTTCAGTACGTCCTGCGAGCGGAACTGGCCGAGGTTGGTGCCGTATTGCACCTTGCCCTCTTTCAATGCACGTTTGACAAGGTTGATGGCCATGAACCGGCCAGCGTATCAAATCACGGCGTCACGATCAGGTGGTCCGGACAATCCAGGCAAATCTGGTGAGCCAGCCTGTCCACCAGGTCCGGCCCATGCTGCGCCAGGAATGGCAATATCGTGTAGAACCGCTCTTGCAGGTGCTGGCGCGGATAGAGCAACCCTTCCAGGTAAGCGGCGTCCGCGTTGGCACGGTCATCGCGCCGCAACGCTTCCCGAGCCGCCTTGGATTCGATCTTGCCCAGTTGATAGAAGATCTTCGCCCGGCTTTTTTGGAACGCCGCCCTCAGCGACGGATCCAGAGCCATCAATTCCGCGTCCAGCCCCGCCATCGCCGCCGTCATGCCGGCCCTCGCCTGGACGAAACTTTCATTCAGCCGCGGCGGCGCCAGCCTCCGCGAAATCTTCTCGCGCAACGCCGCGCTGCTTTCGAAAAAGTCCGTCAGGTGCAGCGAGTACCGCTCCATCAGTTTCGCCCCGCGCCCGCCCAGCAGCGTGAACCCCGACCGCGGCAGCACCAGCGGGAACCGCCCCAGCAGCTTCCGGTAGATCACCTCGCTCTGCGCCAGGTAAGCCAGTTCCGCCGGACCGCCCACATATGCGACCGTCGGCAGCAGATAATCCTGCATCACCGGCCGCAGCAACGCGTTCGGTGAAAGCTCCGCCGCCCGGCTTCGCAAATCCCCCGCCGTATATTTCCGGCCCGCCGCCACATAGTGGCCGCCCTCGCGCCGCAGCGCCTGGCGCTCTCCGTTTTCCAGCAGGAAGAAGAGCGACGACTTCTCCTCGACGTGTACCTGCCCGTGATAACCCGCCTCGGCCAGCGTCTTGTTCCGCGCCATCACCAATTCCGACAACTCCGGCGCGAGACCCACGGCTTCGCGCAGGAACGGCGCCGCCAGCGCACGAATTTCCGGCTGCATCGGGTCCATCACGATCAACCCGGCACGCGGCAGCAGCCGCTTCAGCAGGCTGGCGAACGCTTCACCCATGGCGCGGCCAGGCTGATACGCCGCCTCCACGGCCGACGCCACATCATCGCCATAGGGAAATTCGCGCAACAACTCGCGCAACTCCCGCACCGGATACTCCGCCGGCACGATGCCGCCCACGGGACGCGGACGGCCGTTCGTGCCTGAGTTCACCGTCAGCTTCACCGGTTCATGCCCCGGACCGCAGGCCCACACATGATTCACTTCCTCAAAGTCATGATCCTCGGTCGCCAACCAGAACACAGGTACCGCGGGAATGCCCTCGGCACTCAGTTCCGCGGCCATGCGCGCCGCCGTGAGCGCCTTGTGAATCGTGTAGCTGGGCCCGCTGAACAGCCCCACCTGCTGTCCGGTGACCACGGCCACCGTACCTGGCTGCGCAAGCAGGTGAAGGTTCGGCGAATCTTCGTTGTGTTTCCGCAACGCGGCCACCATGGAATGCCGCATCTCAGCCGGATAATTCACCTCATGCGCAACCTGTGCCCATTCAGCGCGGTCCAGATAGTGCCGCTGATAGAACGGGCGCACCCGGTCAAAGTGATAGAGGAAATCCGAATAGAGCTTGCTGGTTCCAGGCAGAGAGGTATAGCGCAGGCATCCAGCTTTCATGGGGATAGTCGTAGGGTATCAGATGCTCCCGCCCGGCCCCAGGATGCGGATCTTCTCGCAGGTATGCGGCGTCCGCCGTCTGATACCTTGGGTATGACCCCTCAGGAAACGCTATGGACGAGAATCTTTTCCGTGTTGAGTCGGACGCGGCGCTCGACGATTTGTTTCGCGCCCTGGCCCGCGCCGGCGACGAGCATGATTTCGAGGCCGATCTGAACGCCGGCGCTCTCACCGTCGAGTTCGAGGAACCGCCCGCCAAATTTGTCGTCAGTCCCAACGCCCCGGTCCGCCAGATTTGGGTGTCGGCGCTCACAACCAGCTTCAAATTCGAGTGGGACGCCACCCGCAATGCCTTTATCCTGCCCGCCACCGGGCAAACGCTGCGGCAACTCATGGCCAGCGTCATCACAACGCAACTCGGCGAGCCCGTCGAGTTGTAAACGATGGCGGGCGTCTACCTCTCGTGGCCCTTCTGTGGCCAGAAATGCACCTACTGCAACTTCGCCAGCGGAGTATTGCCTCGCGAATGGGAACCGCGTTACGAAGCCGCGCTCCTCCATGAATTGCGCGGATTTCCGTGGTCCTGGACGCCGCGGACGGTCTATCTGGGAGGCGGATCCCCCTCGCGCATGAACGAAGCCACCCTGGCGGCCCTTCTCGGCGCCATCCCTGGCGCACCGTGGAGCGAAGCCACTCTGGAAGCGGCTCCGGGCGAGATCACTCCTACAAGAGCCGCCGCCTGGCGGTCGCTGGGGATCACGCGCGCCAGTCTCGGCACACAGAGTTTCGTCGAAGCCGAGTTGCGCCGCACCGGACGGCGCCACACGCCCGCCCTGGCCGCCCACGATGTGGAAACCCTGCGCACCGCCGGCATCGCGAACATCAACCTCGACCTCATCTGCGGCCTGCCCGGCCAGACACGCGCCTCCTGGGAGTCTTCGCTCGACTGGATTGAACGGCTGCAAGTCCCGCACGTCAGCGTCTACATGCTTGAGGTGGACGAGGACTCCCGCCTGGGCCTGGAAATTCTGAACAACGGCTCACGTTACGGCGCGGACGGCGTGCCCTCCGACGACGTGCAGGTGGAACTCTACGAGCGAGCCGTGGAACGCCTGCGCGTTCACGGCCTGGAACGCTACGAGATCTCCAACTTCGCGAGACCGGGCTTTGAATCGCGCCACAACCTGAAGTATTGGCGCCTTGAGCCCTACGCGGGCTTCGGCGCCGATGCCCACTCCTGCAGCGAAGGCCTGCGCTGGCAGAACGCCGAATCAGTCGCGGAATATGTCGGGGCCATGGACTCCGGCCTGTCGCCGCGCCGCGATGAGCACCCGGCCGATCCTGCCTCCGAGCGCTTTTTCGTCGGCTTGCGTCTGAACGCGGGCGTCGATGTCAGCGAAGAGGACGAACGGCACTACGGCGAACGCTTCCGCGTCTTGCAGCGCGACGGCCTGCTGGAACGATCAGGCGCCCGCGTGCGCCTCACGCCCCGCGGCGTGCTGCTCTCCAATGAAGTTTTTCAGGAGTTTCTCCCTTCATGAGCGAACTGAAACGTCCCATCGACCTCCGCAGCGACACCGTCACCAAACCGACGCCCGCCATGCTGCGCGCCATGACCGAAGCCGAACTGGGCGACGACGTTTACCAGGAAGACCCCGCGGTCAACCTCCTGGAGGCGCGCGCCGCCGCACTGCTCGGCAAGGAGTCCGCGCTTTTTGTCCCCACCGGCACCATGGGCAACACGATCGCCCTCAAGCTGAACACGGAGCATGGGCAGGAGGTGCTGTGTGAGGCACGCTCGCATGTGTTCAACTATGAACTCGCCATGATGGCCTGGTTCTGCGGCTGTCTCGCCCGTCCCGTCACGGCGCCCTCGGGAATTCTCACCTGGGATCTGTTGAAACCGCACCTGAAGCCCCTGGGGCCTCATGCCGCGCCCACCGGCATGATCTCGCTGGAAAACTCGCACAACATGGCCGGCGGCGCCGTCACGCCCGTCGAAGTCACCGATGACATCTGCCGCCGCGCGCATGAACTCGGCCTGAGGGTCCACCTCGACGGTGCGCGCATTTTCAATGCCGCCACCTGTTTGAACCTGCCCGCCGCGCGTCTGGCCGCCCATGCCGACACCGTCATGTTCTGTCTTTCGAAGGGGCTCTGCGCCCCCGTTGGCTCGCTCGTGGCGGGAACGCGCAAGGACATGGACCGCGCCCGCCTGTACCGCAAACGCCTTGGCGGCGGCATGCGGCAGGCCGGCGTGCTGGCGGCGGCCGGCCTGATCGCGCTCGAAGAGATGCCTAGGCGCCTGTCCCAAGACCACGCCCATGCCCGCCTTCTCGCCGAAGGCCTTGCCCGCATCGGCGGCGTTGCCATCGATCCCGCCAGCGTGCAAACCAACATCGTTATTTTCGATCTCTCGGCGTTACAACTCACCGGCTCCGAATGCAGCCGGCTTCTGCTTGCCGAGGGCGTGCGCGCCAATGCCGTCGGCGAACATGCCGTGCGCATGGTGACGCACCACGACGTCTCCCGCGAGGAATGCGAACGGGCGATTGCCGCCACGGAGGGTGTGCTGCGCCGTTACTCCAAGGCCATCAGATAGTCGGTCAGGCTCGCCAGGTCCCTGTCCGGCAGCCGGTAAGGCGGCATCGTCGAGCCCGGACTGAGCTTTTGCGGGTTCACGAAATGTTCCAGCAGCCACGCCCTGGTCCGCTTCCGTCCCACGCCGTTCAGCGAAGGTCCCAGCTTTTTCCCGGCCCCATTCAGCACGTGGCACATGTTGCAGCGGTTGTCCTGGTACACCACGGCGCCTTCGGCCACCACCTTCGGCGTCTCCAGCAACGCCTCCGCGCTCGCGGCGTCCAATTTCAGCACGAACGCAGCCAGATCGTTCAACTGCCGGCTGGCAAGAGCCACCGGCGGCATGTTCGTCCCGGGCCGCGACTGCTGTGGATTCCGGAAGAACTCCACCAGTTCTCCGATGCTCCGCTTCCGGGGCATTTGCAGCAGGTCCGGACCCAGTTTGCCCCCCTGGCTCCCCACAGCATGGCACGTCATGCAGTTCTGCTTGCGGAAGTGGCTTAATCCGGCCAGTTCCGACGGCTCCAACGACTGCCACGCCGCGCCGTCAAGCTCCGCGCTCATCCCGCTCGCCGATGGCGGCGTGGAGCGGATCGCCGCCGTCGTCAGCCCGCCCAGCCCTGTGGCGACCAGGAGCAGAACCGCCATGGCCATCTTGCGGTCCGACAGGCGCGCCACTTTCTTGCGGTCGATGAACGGCAGCAGGATGAGCAGTCCCACCGCCAGGCCGGGAATGATGTGCGTCCCCACCACTTCCATCGGCCCCTCGAACAGCTTCAACATCTGGAAGAGCCACAGGAAGTACCACTCGGGCCTGGGAATGTAGCTGATGTCGGTGGGATCGGCCAGCTTTTCCAAAGGCGCTTGTACGGTGATCGCCAGTGTCATCAGAATGCAGAAGCCAACGAAGATGGCCACCGTGTCCTGAAACACCTGCCCCGGATAAAATTTCTTCTTAGGAGCCGTATCGCCCGGGGCGGGCGTCACGCCATGCCGCCGCACCAGCACAACATGCAGGAGGATCGTGCCCGCCATCGCCGCCGGCAGCAGCATCACATGCATTGCATAGAACCGGGCGAACGTCACCACGCCAATGCCATCGGCGCTCGCGAGCAACCGCGTCAGATAGTCTCCGATGCCCGGCGACTTCGCCGCGATCTGCGTCGCCACCACCGTGCCCCAATAGGCGCGGTTGTCCCACGGCAGCAGATAGCCCGTCAGCCCAAAGCCCAACGTGATCAGCAGCAGCGCCACGCCGGCCATCCACGTCGCCTCGCGCGGCTTCTTGTAGGCGCCCCAGATCGCCACCTGCGCCATGTGCAGCGCCACCACCACGATCATCATCGACGCGCCCCAATGGTGAAGCCCGCGGATGATCCGCCCGCCGGTCACCTCGGCCATGATGTACCGCAGGCTCTTGTAGGCTTCGCCCGGCGTTGGCGCGTAGTTGAAGCTCAGCAGCAGCCCCGTCACCGCCTGCAGCAGGAAGAAGAACATCGCCATCGAGCCGAATACCTGCGGCCAGCCCGAGGAAGCGGGAATCTCTTCCAGCATGAACTCCTTCACCGCCGTCTCCAGGCCGGTGCGATGGTCAAGCCAATCCAGAATCCTTCTCACCATCTCCGGCTCCTAGCTCACCTGCTCGCCCGGCTTCACGCCGCCCACGAACAACTTCGTCCCCTCGATCTTCACCAGATAGCGGTCCAGCGCCCGCGGCGCCGGCCCCGAAAGCACCTTGCCGTCGCTACTGAACGCCGACATGTGGCACGGACACAGAAAGTTCCCGTTCTTCTCGTCCCAGTGATAGGCACAGCCAAGGTGCGTGCACATCGGCGTGTAAGCCACCAGTTCGCTTTCGGAGCGGCGCAACACCCATGCCGTCGTCTTTTCGGCGATCAGTTTCCAGCCGTCCTTGCGAACCCGCTGAAAGGACATCTCCTCGGGCTGCCCCACGGCGAGCGCGCCAATATCGCCCACCTCCATCCATTCCTCCTTGCGTGACCGCCGGGGAGGAATCAGCAGGTACAATGCGGCGGGCGCCGCCAGGGCCGCGCCCATCAAAGCCCACAGGCCATAGATTCCGGCAAGGTAAAACCGGCGCCGGGAAGGCAGTCCGGAGGTGTCGCTCGAAGAGATCATGCAGGGCCCATTGTAAGGAATCCCTGCACGGCCACCCATACGGCAACTTGTAAAATGCCGTACGCCCGCCCGGAATGTAACAGAAGTGAGCGGCGTGGTCCGCCGCTTCAGTTCCCGGCTGTTTCCAGCAGGATCCGCCGGAGGGAGTCCAGCCGCTCTGCTTCCATCTTCTTCCCGCCGGAAGTGATGTAGAAGACGTCGATCGCCTTGTGCGCCTCCGTGTCGATCAGCACCACCTCGATCGAACAACCCGCTTCCGAAAAGGCGTTGGCGATGTCGTAGAGCAAACCCGGCCGGTCCTCGGCCACCACCTCCACCAGCGTCGCCGATTGCGAGGCGTCATTGTCGAAGCTGATGCGCGGCTGAATGCGCGAACCCTTACTCGGGGGCGTGGGCTTCGGACGGTTCTTCAACAGTCCCCGGACCTCCACCCGGCCGGCAATCACCCGCTCCAGTGTGTGCTTCAACCGGTCCATCTCCGGTGGATTCAACTCGATGCTTCGCGCCGGATCGGCGAAGACGAAGGTATCCAAAACGGTGCCCTGCTGGTTGGCGAACGCCTCGGCCTTCAGAATGTTCAGCCCGAACGAGGCCAGCGCGCCGGCAATGGAGGCAAACAGGAAGTGGCGGTCCTTCGTGAGAATGCTCAACTCGTAGACACCGCCCGCGCGCCGGACATCCAGAGCCACGCCGGCCGCCTGGCGAAGTTCATCCAACTGCGCGTGCATGTGAATCTGGGCTTCCGTGTGTGTTCGCAAATAACGCGTGGGAAAGCCTTTCAGGAAGGCTTCCTGCCCGGGCGACGCGGGCCGCGATACGATCCGCTCGGTCTCCAACTCGCTCGTCAGCTTGCGGTAGGCCACCGCGTACACGCGGAACAACTGCTCCAGACGCCACGGGCTGAGCGCCGTCGGATGCACGGCGCCGGTATCGGCATATGTCATCAGCGCCAGGTACTTCAGCTTCTCGATGGTCTCCATGCGATGCGCCAGGTACACCGCCGTCGCCTCGTCTTCCAGATCCCGGCCGGTCATCGCCGCCGACAGGTCCAGATGATGTTCAATCAGGAAACCCGCCAGTTCCATCGCCTCTTCCGGCGCCCCGAGACGCCGCAACGCCGCCTCGGCAATCCGCCGGGACGCGATCGCGTGTCCCTCTTCGCCGTTCTCCCCGGCCTTGGCCACGTCGTGGAACAGCAAGGCGCAGTTCAGCAGGGCGGCATCGGGCAATTCGTCCAGCAACACGGCGAACCGTTTCCGCGACGGGTCCTCCGTGCCGCGCAACTCTTCCAGGTTTTCAATCGCGATCAGAGTGTGCTCGTCCACCGTGTAGCGGTGGTTGAAGTCGCGGATCACCTCGCACTCGATCGCGGTCCACTCCGGAAACAACATGCCCAGAACGCCGGTGTCATGCATGGCCCGCAACGCGAAGCCCGCATGAGGCAGCCCGGCCAGTTCATGCCAAACCGGCCACAGGCCGCGAGGCGAACCGAGGTACTCGCGCAGCACTTCCCCATACTGTCGCAGGCGATTTTCCGTCTCGCGGTGCAGAGGAATGCCATGCCGGCCCGCGAACAGGAAGAGACGCATCACCATGGCCGGGTCTTTTTCGATGGCGTGCGGATAGCGCAGCAGCACGCGGTCGCGAGACACCGTGAACTCGGCGTTGGACAGACGCGAGCGCCAATCGCGAAACCCCGCCAGCAGGGAACTCGATTCGCCCTCGCACGCCTCCAGCGTGCGCAGGGTTTCACGCCAGATGGCCCGCGCATTGCGGAAATACTCCCGCATCCAGGCGCCCGCGTTCTGGGCCGGGCTGAAGGCGGCGGCAGCCAACTCCTCCTGTGAGTCGAAACTGAGCAGGTTGTTGTCGCGGTTCGAACGGTAGTGCAGGAAACAGCGCGCCGTGTGCAAAAAAGCGCGTGCTTCGCGAAGCTGGCCGGGCGACAGAGGCGTCCCGGGGCCATCCGGGCGCAGCTTCCCCAGCCACTCCAACACGCTCAGGTCGCGCAACCCGCCCGGCGTCTCCTTGATGTTCGGTTCCAAGTGGTAGATGGTCTCCTGGAACTTGGCGTGGCGCGAACGGGTCATCCGGCACAACCGGCGCACCAGACCCGCGCGGTTGGCGGCCAGGAATTTTGGCATGCGCGCCTCCACCTGGCCGAACAACTCCTCATCACCCGCCACGAAACGCATGTCGAGCAGGCTGATGTTCAGCTCCAGGTTCGAGTCGTGCACCTCCAGGCAGTCGCGAGGACCGCGCAAGGAGTGGCTGGGACGCAATCCCGCATCCCAAATCGACTGGAGAAAACGTGAGAGCGCCTCGCGCTCGCCTTCGCCTGGCGGATTCGCCTCCAGTAACAAAACGTCGATATCGGAATGCGGAAATAACTCTTTCCGGCCATACCCGCCCACGGCCAGCACCGCGACGCCGCGCGGATACACGGGCAGCAGAGACTTCTCGAAGGAGCTTCGCACCACCGCATCGACATACGCGGTGCGTTCGGCGAGCACGCGCGCGCCGTCTCCCGTTTCGAGAAAAGACCGCCTGGCTGGACAGGCTTCCGGTCCGGCCGCCTCGGGTTGCCTAGAGTGTTGCGTCTCCACGATCTTCATTCCGAATGCGAATTGCGTCCGCCACGTCAAAGACAAAGATCTTGCCGTCGCCGATCTTGCCCGTGCGCGCGGCGCTCACCACCGCCTTCACCACCTCTTCCAACCGCGTGTCGGGAATCACCATCTCGATCTTCACCTTGGGAAGCAGATCGACCATGTATTCCTGCCCGCGGTACACCTCTTTGTGGCCCTTTTGGCGGCCATGCCCGCGCACCTCGGTTACGGTCATTCCATCCACGCCGATGGCCTTCAGCGCTTCCTTGACCTCCTCGAGCTTGAACGGTTGAATAATGGCTTCGATTTTCTTCATGACGCGTTTCCTTTCCATCGACCCGCCGCGGCCCGCTGAACAGGGCGGGTCCGGCCCGCCGGCCCGTCCATCACCCGCCGTCACATCCACTCACCATGCCCTGCGCGCCGCTGGCGCCGTGAACGCCCCATGCGTTCATCGAATCATCGTATCGAAACTTCCCGCGAACAACCGGCGGAGGCGCACCGCCCGGGAAGTTTTCCCATGATGACGGCAATTCCCCTCAGCGCCAAACTCAACCTTTCTATCCAAGCGATCAAAAATCTCTATCGGGCGTCCGCGAACCGGCATCTTCCGCCGCAAGACCGTGACGGCTCACGCTGACGCCGTTTTCGCGGCCGCGCGCTGATTAAACCGATCAAAAAGTTTGATTGGACGCTCCCAACGGCTGAACTTACTCTTGCCCTAGCAGGGGAACCACTACCTGACTCTTTGTGCCGTTGGAGACGGAACGTGCCCATGACAATGAATAAATTGCGTCCAGTCCTTCTAGGTTGCCTGGTGTTGACGGCAACGGCGGGCGCCCAGACTACGCCAGACCAGGCTCCGCCCGCCGATCCGCCGCCATGGTCTCTTGGCGGCATCGATTTTTCCGGATATCTCGACGCCTACGCCAATATGAACTTCAACAACCCTCAGTCCGGGTTCAACGCGGGCTACCGCGCGTTCGATATCAAAGCCAACAGCTTCAGTTTGAACTTCGCCACCTTGACGATGAAGCACGACCCCGACCCGGTCGGCTTCCGCATGGACCTGGGCTTTGGCCGCGGCTATGAAATCTTTCACATGTATGAGCCGCTGGGCCGGGACCAGCGGAACATCATGCGCAACATCCTGCAGGCCTATGTCAGCGTGAAACCGGAAAAGGCCGGCGGCTTTCAACTGGATTTCGGCAAATTCGTCACCAGCGCCGGGGCCGAACCCACCGAGACCCATCTGAACTGGAACTACTCACGCTCGCTCATCTACGCCTTGGGGCCGTTCTATCACTTCGGCGCCCGTATATCCAGACCGGTCACCCCGTTCTGGACCACCGGCGTTTCCATCACCAACGGCTGGAACAACGTCGAGGACAACAATACCGGCAAGACGTTCGGATTCACCAATGCGTTCACGAGCAAGAAGGCTTCCTACATCGTGACCTACTATGGCGGTCCCGAAAAGACTGGCACCAACCAAGGCTCCCGTCACCTCATCGACCAGGTGCTAACGCTCGCGCCAAACGGCAAGACGAGCTTCTACATCAACCACAACTACGGCCGCGAACGCGCGCTGGACGGCTCGGTGGGCATCATCAACGCCATCGCCGGCGCCGCCCGGTACCAGGTGAACGATTGGTTCGCCCTCAGCCCGCGCCTTGAATACTTCAACGACCGCGGCATCTGGACCACGGGTACGGTTCAGAAGATCAAGGAGTTCACCATGACGGCCGAATTCAAGCACAAGAAGGGCCTCATGACCAAGCTGGAATACCGCCGCGACTGGTCGAACGTGCCCTACTACCAGGACAGCACGGGCGGCCTGAAGAAGAGCGAGGATACGCTGGTGTTCGGCATCATCGCCTACTTCGGACCGAAGTAGCGCCCGCGCGGCTATTGCTTGAAGAACCAGAGCCAGAAGTACTGCTGGTTGGCGCCATGGCGGTGGCGCGGCTCGAACCCGGTCTTTCCGGCCAACTCCACCGCCTGTGCGTCGGAGAAAGTAACGCCGATCCAGGTATCGCCGGGCGTGGATTCATAGACGATGCCATCCTGCTCGACATAGCCCTGCACCTGAAACTTGAACAGCGCCCCGGGACGCAGCAAACGTGACACCTCGCGGACGTAGTTCTCAATCACCTCCCGGCTAGGGATGTGCTGGAAAACGATGGTGGAGAAGGCGAAGTCAACCGAGCCATCGGCCACATGCGGATTCAACACGCCGAGGTCCGTGCCGTTGTTCTGATAGGCGTGCGCATTGGGGCGATCCGCCAGGAAGGCCCGGGCGCGGGCGATCATCTCGCCGCTGATGTCCACGGCGTGGACCTCGCCGAACACCCCGGCCAGGGCGCGCGTGACGCGTCCCGCGCCGCAGCCGATCTCCAGCACGCGCATCTGTTTGGGATCCTTGCCCTGGCAGATATTGCCCATGTCGGTCAGGATCTCTTCGGCCACGGTCCGCTCGCCCGAAGCGATGAACTGCTCGTCCGTCCAGTCCTCCCGTTCCGTGTTCACGTAGAAGCGGGCATTCTCCCGGGCGCGTTCGTCCCAGTCGCGGCGCATCTTTTCCAATTGCTCTTCGGGCGTAAGTGGCGGGGTCATTCCTTCCTTCTATGGTCGCAAGGACGGCCCCATTCTGCACGGCCTGGCTCAGAGACGGCATGTTATATTGAAGAGGAACTCGTGTGGGCGGCTAGCTCAGTTGGGAGAGCACCACGTTCGCAACGTGGGGGTCGTGGGTTCGAATCCCATGCCGTCCACCAACACGAGTCTGTCCGGTACTTCCCCTCCCTCCGCCAGCCAGATTCAGCGCGTTGTGTAGCCGCCGTTGGCGAAGATCGTCTGGCCGGTGATCCACCAACCGTCCGTGACGAGAAACCTCACCAACGGAACGATATCCTCGATCTTCGTGAGGCCGCCAAGCGCCGATGCCGAAGTGTGATAGACAACGGCCTCCGGCGTCTCCTGCCCGTAAAAAAACGGTGTGTCCATGGGTCCTGGACCAACGGCGGTCACGGAGATGCCACGCGCTCCGAACTCCTTCGATGCGGCGCGCGTGAAATGCTCCACCGGAGCCTTCATACCGCCGTAGGTGGAATAGAGGCCAGTGTAAGCCGCCAGCAAAGAGGTGACGATGGTGCAGATTTTACCCCTGTCGTTCAAGTGACGCCCGGCTTCCTGGAGGAAGAAATAGGCGGCCTTCGAGTTGATGGCGGCCATTGAGTCGTACTCGGCCTCGTTGGTCTCCAGGAACGGTTTCTTCAAGACCTTGCCCACGGTGTTGACGGCAATGTCGATGCCGCCGAAACGCTTTCTGGCCTCGGCGAACACGGCGGCCACCTCGGCCGGACGCGTGTAGTCGGCCTGAACTGCGAAGGCTTCGCCTCCCGAGCCCCGGATGGCTGCCACGGTGGCCTCGGCATCGGGCCGGGTGGAGTCGCTGTTGTAGTGCACGCAGACGCGTGCTCCATCGTTGGCGAAGGTCCTGCTGATGAGGCCCCCCAGATTCTTCGCACCGCCTCCAATGACGGCTGACTTCCCTTGTAGCGAGTGTTCACCCATACTGAATGAATCCCTTCCTCGATGTTCCGCTCTGGCGGCGCTTCGAAACCATCGTCGGGCAGGTATAACGAAGGACGCTTCCAAAATGTCCGCTGGGCTTACACATTCTCCGGGCGAGGAGTGGCCGCTTTCGTCCGGCGGGGCGCCGCGATTGCTATGCGAAGGCCGCTGGCCGGGCATCGGCTTCGCGGTCAAGGAACAGGACATCTCCCGGTCCATAACCTGGGCCATTCACGATGAACGCCACGCCGTGGTGGTTCATCTGGGAGGGCCCATTTGCCGGCTCGAAACCGAACTGGCTGGCGTTGGTTCGGTGATGGAGCCGCCGTTGCCCGGCGAAGTGTGGCTGGTACCCGCGCGGGAGCGCTACTCCAGCCTGGCGCAAGGTGGAGTTGTACGCTACGCGGAACTCTTCCTCGACACCCGAGTTCCGGGCGGGCTCTTGGAATCCTGCCGGCTGCGGCCGCTCGCCGGCCACTATGACGGTTTTTTACAGCAGGCCGTGACGCGCCTGCAACAGCTCTCTCTGGAAAAGGACGATCTGGCTGGCATGCTGTCGCACGCGCTGAGCCAGGCCGTGATGCTCCACGTTTTCCGCGAGTTCTCGCTGAACGGAGCTGGGCAGTCTCTGCAACCGGCGGGCGCGCGCCTGGATCCGCGCGCGGAACGTGCCATCGAGGAGTATGTTTGGGGGAATCTGGCCGGACCCATCACTCTGGGGAGTCTGGCTTCGGTGGTCCGTTTGGGCGTGCACGAGCTTCTCCGCCGGTTCCGCGGCTCTTTCGGCTCCACTCCGGCGCAGTACGTCATTGAGCAGCGGCTGCGGCGTGCTCGCTGGTTGCTGGCCACCACCACGCACGACATCACGCGCATTGCCCTGGACACTGGCTTTTGCAGCCACGGGCACCTCTCCACAACGTTCCACAAGCGCCTGGGCATGACGCCCAGCCAGTACCGTGCGGGCCAGCGGCGGCTGGCCGGCGCTCAGGACCGCATGCGCGTGAACAGGTAGAGTCCGGCGAGCGAGAACAGCGCATCGGGCGACCAGGCGGCGACGGCGGCGGGCAACTCCGCCAGGTTGCCGATCTCCTCGAACATCCGTGAACTGGCCCAATACGCAATGGCAATGGCGAAGCTGACGCCTACTCCGGCCAATGCGCCGCGATTCCCGGTGAGGAACGCGAAAGGCACCGATATCAGCGCCATGATGAGTACGAAAAGGGGCACGGAAAACTTCTTGTGGTACTGCACCTTCAGGCGCACGGTATCGAAGCCCGCCTGCTGCAATTCACGAATATAGCGGCTCAGGTCGATGAAGTTGAGCTGCTTCTCCTGCTTCACCTCCTTCAAAAACCAGGAGGGCGCCTCGGCGATCTCCTTGAACAGGCTGGCGGTGAAGGTCCGATATTCGCTCACGCGCACGCCGTCAAAGTCGCGCACCCAGCCGTTCTGGAAGATCCACCCCTTCACGCGCGGCTCCCAGGAGGCGGACTCAGCGGATATGTGACGGCGCAGCCGGAAGGTTTGGGGGTCGATTTCGTAGACGTTCACGCCGGCCATGACGAGTGCGTTCGAGTCGAAATATCTGTAGTAAAAAATGCGCGAGCCCTCGCCGTAAATCCATTTGCGGTCGGGCCGCAGGTAGGTTTGCACGGGGCGTCCCTTGATCTCGTTCAGAATCCCGTCCTGAATGCGGTTGGCCTCGGGGATGTAGTAGTGATCGAAGGCGAACAGCCCGCCGCTCATGACGGTGGCGGTTAGAAGGATGGGCACCGAGAGGCGGTAGAGGCTGACGCCGCAGGCTTTCATGGCCACCACCTCATTGTTCTTGGCGAGGATGCCGAAGGTGACCAGCACGGCCGCCAGAACGCTCATGGGCGCCGAATCGTAGATGAGCTTGGGCGTGAGGAACAGGTGATAGGTGGCCACCTTCTGCCAGGAGATGCCGCGCGAGAAGATGTCGCCCAGCAGTTCAAAGAAGATGAACACGTGGGCCATCAGCACGAAGCTGGCAAGCAGCATGGCGAAGTAGAAAAGAAACTCGCCCAGGACATAGGTATCGACCACGCCGGGCAGCAGCGGAATGCGCAGGCGGCGTAGCGAGGCGGCGCGGCGGCTGCTTCTGGGAAACCGCTCGCGAATGGCGGACCACAGATCGCCGGCACGCCGGGAGAGATGGGCGAGGAAGTCGCGGTCGCCGGGGCGCTCGATGCCGAACAGCATGAGCAGGCCGGCCAGGGCATAGATCACGTTGGGCAGCCAGACGGCAAGCTCGACGGGCGCCTTGTCCTGCTGCGCCAGTTTGATGAGGCTGATCTGCATCATCCAGTAGAGAAAGACGAGGGCGACGGTGATCACCATGGCGCCGGACTTACCGCCCTTGCGCGTGGATACGCCGATCGGGATGCCGATGACAGCCAGGAGCAGGCAGGCGATGGGAAAGGCAAAACGCTGATGAAGTTCGACACGGGCATCGCGGCCGCGGGCGCTGCCGGTTTCGGCGCGCACGGCTTTCAGCAGCGGCAGCGTGTCCATGGCGACCCAGGCCTTGGCGCTCTGCTCCTCGCGCGGCTTGGCCTGCAGAAGCTGATCGCCCCTGGGCGAGTAGGTGTTGTAGTAGACGCCCGGGTCGGCGCCCACCTGATGGGAACTGGCCCCCGTCATGGAGAGCTGAATCGAGTTGCGAATGGGATCGGGGACGGCGATGGCCTCCGTGGCGACGGTGATGGCCGGGGAGTCGGCATAGCTGCCGCCGCCGGCGCGCTCCTCGGGCGGAGTGAGGTCGGCGATGAAGACGTTGCGCCACTTGGCGACCGTCCCGGGCAGGGCGATGACGTCGCCGACGTAGAGAATGGTGTTCGAACTGGTGAACTGTTCGGCGAACACGCGAGGTTGGATTTCAGCCGAAAGCTGCTTGGCGATGAGCGTATTGAAGACGCGGACGGTTTCGCGGATGGAGAGCGGTGTGAGCCAGAGCGACGAAGCGCCCGCGAGCATCGTCATCAGGGCGGCGAACATCAGGATGGGCCGGGCGACCGTGCGGCTGGGTACGCCCGCGGCGCGCATGGCTGTGATTTCGCCATCGGAAGACATCCGGCCCAGTCCCACCAGAACGCCAACCAACGTGCCGATGGGCAGTGCAAAGCTGAGCACCGGCGGCAGTACCAGCGCGAAGAGATAGCCGGCCATCTTGGGGGTGGCCGAACCGCGCAGAAGTATTTCGAAGTATTTGCCGCTGTTCAGCTTCTGCAGGAAGATTACGAAGGCGAACAGCACCGTGCCCAGTACGGCGGCCGAGGCCACCTCGCGGAACACGGTACGCGTCAGCAGGCGCATAGGCGAAAATCAGGAGCTGGCGGGCGGCGGCGGAACCAGTGGCAGCTTGGGCCAGTCGTCGGTGCGTTTCTCCAGCTCCATATCCTCGAACAGAACGCTGGGCGAACAGATGGTATGTGTGGTGACGTAACCTGAGGGCGAGAGGGAGGCGAGCGAGCCACCCTGGCCGATGTAGTCAAAAACGGTTTCGTCATCGGCCGCCGCGAAGATATCGCGCAGCGAACGCGAGCTCACGCCCCGGAAGCGAAGTCCGCGTACGAGTTCTTCACGGCCATCGGGATAGACACGGTAAACCAGCGTGGGCAGGCTGACGAGATTGCCGCCGCCGCGCTGTCCGTTGGCCTGGGCGAGCGTGCGCAACTCCTGCATGGAGGCGGCCACGGGAAGATCGAGTTTGCGGATCAGCAGGCCGAAGGCCTTGCCCCGCTGTTGGATCATCTCGACCAGCTTTTTCTTCAGTTCTTCGAGCGGCACCGTTTGCTGGGCCTTCACGAACAGGTTGCTGAACGAGGCCACCGCGCCTCCGAAGGGGCCGGGAAGGCGGGCGCGGCCGTTGGAACCCTCAAATCCGCGAATGGGCGTACGGCTCAGCAAGAAGGCCTTGAGGGTTCCCTTTTCGACAACCCTCAGCGGAATGGGCTTGATGCCCTCACCGTCCACGGGGTAGGAGCCGAACAGGGGACGGCCTTTGTAGGCGGTCTGCGTGGGATCGTCAACGGCGTCCATCCATTCGGGCAGGATACGGGAGCCGATGCGGCCCTCCAATTCGCTGGCGGCCATGGGAGCCGGACGTCCAGGCTCGGCGACGGGCTTGCGCATGGGGGCGAGGTGGGCGCCCAGCAGTTGGGCAAACAGTTGAGGCGAGGCCAGACCCTCAACCAGAACGGGACCGGAATAGTCCTCCTCGGCGGGGGCCTTCCACAGCGCCGTGACGTTGGAGGCGATCTCCTCGGCGCTTTTGCGCATGACATCCTCGCCGGGCAGCCCGGAAAGGTCGCGGCCGGCAAAGACAAGCGCGTCGTGTAGAGGCATGCCGTCGGCGGCTTGGGCATCGGCGCGCAGACGCAGGCTGAACAGGTTGTCGGCCATGCGGATGGCGGCGCCATCGGTGTTCACGAGATACGCGGTGGAATACCCCGCCGAGAACTCAACGCCGGAGTTCAGTACCTGAGGGAACCTGTCGAACACGGCCGAGATGCGCCGCGTACGTTCCTTCCAGGAGTTCTCGTCAAGTTGAATGGCTTGGCGGGGTTCGATGTACCGGACGGGCTCGGCCTTGGCGAAATCGTTCAGCTTTTCCTGCTGGGTGACGTTCTGCAAAGCGGCGCGTTTGCGGGCGATGGACTGGAGAGCGCCCTTGTAGGCGCGATCGGCGGCAAGCCAGAATTCGCGGCGCAGTACGGTTGGACCGGCTTCGAGCGGGATGCGGCCGCCACTCATGCGGCCTCCGAAAAGCTGGCTGAAGAGGTAGTTCGTGTTATCGAACTCCGGCGAACCGGTGCGAATCTGGATGCGGGGAAGGCGGGCGCGTCCGGAACTGGCGTTGATGAGCGCGCCCAGGACGCAACTTGCCGAATATGAGTAGGTATCGTCGAGGGCGAACTCGACGAAGTACGGCGAAGGGAGATTGGAAAGCTTGAGCGTTTTGGTACGTTCGAGTTCCTGTTGGAGAGCCTTGAGAATCTCGTCGTCGCCAACCGCGGGGTCCTGTGCGGCGAGTGCGCGGGCGGCGGCAAGCAGGGCGGCGAACTGGCGCCGTGAGATATCCATCAGTTGGCGCCTCCGTCCGAGGGGGCCGGCAGCAGCGGGGGTTGATCGCGCGACTGATCCTTCTTCTGAATTTCGATCTCGCCGATCAGCAGCGCGGGCGAGATGGCGCTGACCGGAACCGAGCCGGATTCCGCGCCGCAGTAGCCGTTGAAGATGCCGGGCTTGTCGGAGGCGGCGAGAATCTTGGCGAAGCTGGCCAGCGGCGTCCCCACCAGATCGGCGCCGCGAACCAACTCCTCGCGGCCATCCGCATAGACCTTGTAGACAACCAGGGGAATTACCTTGAACGCCTGGAAGCCCTGGCGTCCAGTGGTGGTAAAGCCGCCGGTGATGTCCTGAAAGTAGTAGCCGTAAGGCTTGTTCTGGCGCTTGATCTGCTCCAGCAGCATCTCACGCAGGCGCTTTTCCGGAACGGTTTGCGCGGCCTTGACGATGAGGTTGGACTGGCGCGAAACAGCCTCGGCCCCCGCCTGTTTGCGGCCATGGCCGTTGGAGTGCGGAAAGCCGGCGATGGGAGAGCGGGACATCAGGAACGTCTTCAGGATGCCGTTATCGACCAGGGTCACGCGGCGCGCGCGCACGCCTTCATCGTCGAAGTCGTACCAGCCATGGAGGTCTTCGCCCGCCATCTCGTGCAAAGTGGGATCGAAGATCACCGAGAGAAACGTGGGCAGCACGTTCTCGCCTACGCGTTTGGTGAACGTCTGGCCGTCGGTTTCGTCCTTCTGGCGGTGGCCTTCGATGCGATGGCCGAAAATTTCGTGGAAGAACACTCCTGCGGCGCGTCCGCTGAGAATGGCGGGTCCGACATAAGGTTCGACAAGCGGCGCATCGAGCAACCGTGTGAGGTCGCGCGCCACCCGGTCGATGGCGTCTTCAATTTCCTTGTCCTGGGGAAGGTTCTTCGGATCGGCCGCGGAAAAGCTGTCCGAGGTACTGAGATCCATGCCATCGGCGGCTTTGGCCTGCGCGACGATCATAATGCGGGCAAAGGGGCGGCCATGCTGAAGGCGCGTTCCTTCGCTGGAAACAAAGTATTTCGTCTCGCGCGTGGACGTGACCGTGATTTGCGATGCGAGCACCTTGGGGTATTTCGAGAAGCGCGCGGAGAGTTTGCGGAGCCGGCCGGTCCATTCTTGCTCGTTGAAGACGATGGCGGCGGTGGGGATGGCAGCGGTCTCGGGCTGCTCGATGGAAAAATCGTCGGCTGCGGTGTCCTTGTCGGCGACCTTCACTTCCCGGTTCGTCTTGATGTTGGTCAGGCGCTGGGCCGAGAGCCGGTAGACACGGTCGGTTTCCGCCCAAAGACGGCGCTTAATGGCGGCGGGCGAGTTGTCGAGGGCCACCGGTGCGCCCGAGGCGAAGTCGGGCATATCGCCGCGAATCTGATGATAATTGTCGAGCTTTGGCGAATCGAGGCGGAGCGAGACATCGAGCATGCGCTGATGCCGCTTGTGATTCGATGTGATCGCGCCCAGTACGGCGTTGAGCGACGAACTCTCCTGCTCGACGACGGAATACGAGAGGAAGTAGGGTTTGGGGTCGGCCTTGTCCTGGAGCGTAGTGAAGTTCCGGTTCAACTCTTCAGTGAGGATGGGGAGGAGGCCGGAAGGCTCGGCAGCGGAAAGGACGACTGGTAAAACGAGCGCAAAAGCGAGGATTTGCCGCACAAAGCTCAGGGTATCATGCTGGCTCCGCCTGAAATATGGTTGACGGTGACGCCCTGGAACCGGATCTCGCAGGTGATGGGCGGGGCGATGGCCCCGAGTTCGGCGGTCACGGTGGCCCTGATCCGAAGCCCGCCTCCGGCGTAGGCCTCAACGAGTTGCGAACCCTGATATTCGGCGTGCAATCCGGGCGAGCGGACCTCGTTGCGGCGCATCCGGACGAAGGTATTGTGCATGTCCGTGTAGGCGTTGGTGAGTTGCGTGTCGAGGCGCACCATGCGGAGGTTCCGGTCAATGGGTCCGATGCAATACGCCGAGACGTGGTTGATGCGCACGGCCTGGCCGGAAGGTACGAAACCTTCGTTGCCGATGTTCAGGCCGCAGGGCCTGGAGTCGATCTGCTTGTTGTCGAGGATGGTTTGACAAACGCCGCTGACGATGGCGGGCGGGGCGGACTGCTGCGCGAACGCGGAGCAGGCCAGCGCCAGAAGCAGGGTGAAACGCATGGGAATCCTTTCGACTAACCACGCGTAGCGGCGGCGGTGAGTTGGCTCAGGCCGGAGCCAGCAGCGCACGGGCATGGCGGACGCGGGCGGCGGCTTCCCCGGCGGTGGAGGCCATGGCGGTGAGGTGGCCCATCTTACGGCCCGGACGGGCGGCGGACTTGCCATAGAGGTGGAGCTTCACATCGGGCAGCGCCAGCGCGGCGGCCCAGTTGGGTTCACCCGGCGTCCAAAGGTCGCCGAGGAGGTTGGCCATGGCCGCGGGGCGGAGAAGTCCCGTACAGCCGAGCGGCAGGCCGCAGATGGCACGAAGCTGTTGTTCGAACTGCGACGTGACGCAGGCGTCAACCGTGAAGTGGCCGGAGTTATGCGGGCGCGGCGCGAGTTCGTTGACCAGCACGCGGCCAGAGCTTTCCAGAAAGAATTCGACGCAGAGAACTCCGGTGACATGGAGCGCTTCCAGCACGCCGCGCGTGATTTCGATGGCTTCCCGGGCGGCCTCGGGCGGAATGGAGGCCGGCGCGGTAGTGATGTCGAGAATGTGGCGGGCGTGCTCGTTTTCGACGGCGCCATAATGCGCGAAGCCGCCATCGAGCCCGCGGGCGGCGACGACGGAGAACTCGCAATCGAAATCGACGAAGCATTCCAGGACACATTCGCCGCCTCCTGCCCGGGCGTACGCGGAGGCCAGGTCGGTGTTTTCGTCGATACGGGCCTGGCCCTTGCCGTCGTAGCCGAAGCCGGCGGACTTCAGCACGGCGGGCAGTCCGATTTCGGCGATGGCGTGAGGGAGCGCGTCGAAGGAGTTCACCACCTCGAACGGCGTCACCGGAAAGCCCTGGTCACGGAGGAATGTCTTTTCGCGGAGGCGGTGCTGGGTAATGTGCAGGATCTCGCCCGAAGGGCGTACGGGCGCAAATTCCGCCGCGGCGGCGGTGGCGGCCGACGAGACGTTTTCAAATTCAAAGGTAACGACGCTGACCGATCGCGCGAAGCGGCGGACGGCGTCGAGGTCGTCGTAGCTGGCCTGTACCTCGAGGTCGGCCACCTGACCGGTGGGCGTGTCATCGTCGGGCGAGAAGGTATGCACGCGGTAGCCCAGGCGGCGGGCGGCGATGGCGAACATCCGGCCCAGTTGCCCGCTGCCGAGAACGCCGAGCGTGGCGCCGGGAAGAATGGGATTCACGAGAGCGTATCCTCGAGGACGCGCTGCGTTTGGGCATGCCGGAACGCCTCGAGTTTCGAAGCATACTCAGGACGGCTGCCGGCCAGAATCGAAACGGCGAGCAGGGCGGCGTTGATGGCTCCCGCCCTGCCGATGGCGAGCGTGGCCACGGGGATGCCGCCCGGCATCTGGACGATGGACAGCAGGGAATCGACGCCGCGCAGGACCGCGCTCTCGATGGGCACGCCCAGGACGGGCAGCGTGGTGTGGGCGGCGGTCATGCCGGGAAGGTGCGCGGCCCCGCCGGCCGCGGCGATGATCACCTGGATACCGCGGGCGCGCGCGCTTTTGGCGAACTCGGCCATCAGATCCGGCGTGCGGTGGGCGCTTACGATGCGGCACTCATGCGGAACGCCGAACTGCGCCAGCGTTTCGTCGCAATGCTGCATGGTGGCCCAATCGGAACGGCTGCCCATGATGACAGCGACAAGCGGGGACGGGGCCTGCGTCTCGGAGGGCATGTGTAAGTGCCTATGATACGATGCACGAACCGTGCAGCGCCCCACGCGGATTCGCCATCTCGTTCTCTGGCTGACAGTCGCGGCCTACATGATCACCTACATGGACCGCGTGGTGATCAGCGCTGCCGTGCCCTCGATCCAAAAGGAATTGGGGCTTTCGATCGTGGCCATGGGCTGGATTCTCAGCTCGTTCCGCTGGGGCTATGCGCTTTTCCAGATTCCGGGCGGCTGGCTCGGAGACCGCTTCGGCGCCAGGCGTGCGCTGACCGGGATCGTCATCTGGTGGAGCGGCTTCACGGCGCTCACGGCGGCGAGCTTCAGCGCGGGCTCCATGGCCCTGGTGCGGTTTCTGTTCGGCATGGGCGAAGCCGGTGCGTTTCCCATCGCCACGCGGAGCCTGTCGCGATGGATGCTGCCCACCGAGCGCGGCTATTCGCAAGGCATCACGCACGCCGGATCACGGCTGGGCGCGGCGTTCACGCCGCCCATCGTGGTCTGGCTGATCGCCGCGTACGGCTGGCGCACTCCCTTCCTCGTTTTCGGCGCATTGGGCCTGGTTTGGGCGGCTGCGTGGTTCTGGTATTACCGCGACACTCCCGAAGAGCACGGCTCATTGAACGACGCCGAGCGCGCGCTCATTCGCGAGCAGTTGGGAGCGCCCGTGAAGCGCTCGTCGAAGGAGGCGCCCTGGAAGGCGATCTTCGCGGCGCGGCAGGTATGGGTGCTTTCGGCCATGTATTTTTGTTACGGCTACAGCCTAGCCGTTTACCTTGACTGGTTTCCGAAGTATTTAACCGCGCACCGAGGCTTCGACCTGAAGCAGATGGGCTTCTATGCCAGCCTGCCGTTGCTCGCCGGCGTGGTCGGGGATTTTCTCGGCGGCTGGCTGTCGGACCGTTGGGCCCACGCCTCAGGCAACCTGCGGCTGGCGCGGCGCGGCGTGGGAACCTTCGGCTTCGCGCTGGCCTCGGTGTGCATTCTTCCGGCAACCTTGACGCCGGATGCGCACTGGAGCGTGGTGTTCACCTGCCTGGCGTTTTTCGGCCTGGAACTCACGGTCGGCGTAAGCTGGGCGATTCCGTTGGACGTGGGCGGCGACTTCGCCGGCTCAGTGGCGGCGGTAATGAATACAATGGGCAACATCGGTGGCGCGATCTCGGCCGCGGTGGTGGGCTACCTGGTGCAGGGCTATGGATGGAACGTGCCGTTCCTCGTGTCCGCGGCGCTCTGCGTGACAGGGTCGTTGCTGTTTGCCAGAATAGATGCATCGCGGAAAATATTCACCTAAGGAGACCTTGGTAGGAGTAAATCATGCGAATCGATCCCAACAAATGCGTGGCCTGCGGGAATTGTACGTATGTGTGCCCGATGGGGGCGATCTATGTGGATCCGGCGACGAACCGGTCGACCGTGGATCGCGACGAGTGCGTGGAGTGCTTCTCCTGTTACAACGGCTTGAGCCAGGAACACCTGAACCCGACGCTGGTACGCACTCTGCGCGGCATACTGAAACTGTTTCGCATCCGATTCGACCCGGAGCCGGATGTCTGTCCTACGGCGGCGTTTCAGCCGGAGGACCTGACATGGCCGCGCGTGGTGCGGCGGGCTTTTTCCGATCCGCGCGTGCCGCATGAATCGACCGGCGTGGAAGGCCGCGGCACGGAAGAGGTAAAGACAAACGACGTAAGCGGGCGCGTCAAGGTGGGCGAGGTCGGGTTCACAATCGAGTTCGGCCGTCCGGGCGTGGGCGTGCGCTTCCGCGACATCAATAAGATGACGGTGGCGCTGGCGGCCGCCGGCGTGGAATTCGAGAAGAAAAACCCCATCACGACGCTGCTGAAGGATAAGGCCACCGGCGAGATTCGCGACGACATCCTGAATGAGAAGATCATGTCGGCGATCGTCGAGATCAAGGTGGCCATTGATCGCTGCGAAGAGGTGGTCCGCCTGGTTTGGCGCGTGGAAAAGGAGGTGGACACCGTAGTGGTGCTGGGCGTGGGCGTGCGCTGCGACCCGAATGGCGAGGATGCCATTGTCCTGCCCGTATTGAAGAAACTCGGCTACGATCCGCAACGGGCAAAAACGAATATCGGCCTGGGCCGCATCACGAATCCGGACGCCGCGGAGACTCCGCACGAGACATTGAACGCCCGTTAGGAGGAAAACGAAAATGACCAATACTCTACACCGCCAGGGCGATGCCGAAAGTTTCCGGGACGACATCATTGTCTTTGCCATGTGCGCCAGGGGAAAAAACGACAAGGACGCCTTACCCAAGCTGCGCAAGTTTCTCGAAATGGCAGTGCCTTACGGCCCCATCAACCTGGGCGACGCACGGCATGGGGGCGCCTTGAGGCCCTGCAAAAACATGAACCCGACGGCACACTGGAACCGCGACCGGACACCCAACCTGGAAGAGGTGGTGGCAGGCCTGGACGCGCCCACCACGGTGGCCGCCGTGTTCGACAACATGGAGAAGGCCAAGGAGTTCGTCAAGGCCGTGCGGGAAGCGGATCTGGGAATGTCGATCAACATTTCCAGCTCGATGGAAAACGCAGTGGGTTGCTGCGAGGCGGCCGGCATTAAGCGCCATAGCGTAGGCTACTCGCTCGGCTTCGAGGGGAAGACGGAGAAACTGCCCAATACGCAGGTGCTCGAGTTGATGACCATGTGCGGGCACGGGATGGTGGCCGGGTCGCTCGCGAAAAAGATGATCGATTGGGTAAAAGAGGGCAGGAGAACTCCCGAAGAAGCCGCGAGTTATATGACCCGCTTTTGCTCCTGTGGGGTATTCAATCCCAGCCGTGCGAAGCGAATCCTGGAAGAGGCACGGCACAAGTCGCGGTAGCGGGAACGAGAAGTTCTCGTCAACAGTATTTCCACAGAAAATTCACACAGCACGTCCGCAAGCTGTTGATTAATATAAAACATAAATCTGTGGACACAATCCTGAAAACCTCCCGTGGACGATTGGAGTGCGAAAAAGCTCGTGTCACACTTGGTGTGTTCACTCCTACATGATCATGCCGAAAATCGTACCCGTTGACGCGGAGTGCCTACAGCATTCTCGCCAAATTGACGATTATTGTCTTGGAAATTTGGATCCCTCCGCGGTCGAGCGGTTGGAAGAGCATTACCTGATCTGCCCGTCGTGCGCAGACCAGGTGGCTACAACTCAAGAGTTTCTGTGGGCGTTTCGATCCATGTTCGCCCACCCGAATTCCTCGTACCAAAACTCCCGGAATTATTCATCTTCCGGGTGATATTTTTCTGTTAGCTTCCCCACTACTCCTCTGACGCAGTCTGACATACGCGATCCGCTTGATTGGCGCTTGAGGGAAAACAAGCAATAACGCCAGCCAGCAGGTCTGCACAGAACCCGTCGTGTGTTCTGTCAGTTCCGATTGTGTGGTCGATGGAGGAGCACAGGCAATGCCGGACCAAGGACGAGAATTCCACGCCCTCGCGGCCCCGACTCTGACGGGCGAGGAAAGCGCGGCGGCCGGGGAGATCCCCGGGATCGAAGCCGAGCGGTTGCGATGGGAGGGCCTGGCGACGAGGATCGCAGCCGGCGATGATGCCGCCTGCGCGGAGTTTCGCGACTGGTACGCTGCGGGCGTGCGCGTGCTCCTGAGGAGAGGCACGGGATCGATCGGTCTGGAGTCGTTGGTGGAGGAGACTCTGGCCGGGGCTGTGGAAGGAATCCGCCAGGGAACGCTATGGCACGCGTCTCACTTCGTCCGCTTTGTACGAAACGTGGCAGAACGCCAGCGTGCGGGCGCGGAGGGCCGGCGGGAGCAGGACCGGCAGCTACCGGCGCTGACGAGCGTGGACCGCATCCGGTTGCGGGAGACGGCAAAAGCGATTGAAGCGGCCCTGGCAACTTTCACCAAGAGTGAGCGTGAGATTCTGGTGGGATACTATTCGCGCGGAATGACCAGGCACGAGTTGGAACGTAGCTTCCATGTCTCCGGCGAGGAGATTGACGCCCTTCGGACACGGTTGCAGGAGATGATCCGCCCGAAACGCGAAAGAAAACAACCGGCCCGGGAAAGACGTCTCCCGGTGCAACGGCGGACGGCTGCGGCCAGTTAGCCCGCAACGGTCCTGTCTCGGCCCATACTCCGCCCCGCGGACTGTAGCCTTAGGAACGCGCCGGTTTGTCCTTGCCGATGCGGCGGGCCCGCAGGAACGACGAAATGCCGTAGCCGAGCATCAGCACGACGAACAACGCGGCCATCAGCAGCATCAAAAGGCTGGCGAAATCCCCGTTGAACTCCCTGTATTTGCGCCAGGCCGAGAAGCCGAAAATCACGCCGAGAACGAGGAACATGAACCCGATCACCTCGTTCCACAGCACACGCAGCGGCTTGAGGATCCCGGGCACGACATGGCCGGCGAATTTCCGGACGATCTCCATCATGGGTCAGTTCACATCGTAACAAGCGCGTGTAACGGGCGGGGTGGAGAACGGCGCCGTCCAGCGTTCGGATATGCTGAGGATGTCTCCGTGCTCTTTTCCTCGCCCTCGTTCCGGTCCGGCCTGTTCCCGCAACTCACGCAATGGCGGCGTACATTGCGCTACCTGCTGGAGACCGAGGTGCATGTGTACGCCTTCTCCATGGCGGCGAACATCCTGCTGAGCTTCTTCCCATTCTTCATCGTGATGATCTCCATCTGCCGCTACCTGCTGCAATGGAACGCCGCCGAACAGGCCATCTACATCGCCATTGGCGACTATTTCCCCGACGGCAGGTTCGGAGACTTCATCATCCGCAATTTACGCGCCGTGGTGGCGCAGCGCGGCCCCTTCCAGATTGTGAGCGTGCTGCTTCTGCTGTTCACGGCGAACGGAATTTTCGAACCCCTGGAAGTGGCGCTGAATCGCGCCTGGGGCATCACGAAGAACCGGAGCTATCTGCGTAATCAGTTGGTGAGCTTGGGACTGATTTTCGCCTGTGGAGGCCTGGCGCTGCTCTCTACGGTGCTGACGGCGTTGAACCAGGAGTTGCTTGTGAAACTGGGAATCGCCTCGGAATCGACGGCCTTCCTGGGGGCCATGGTATTCAAGCTGGCAGCGGTGCCGATTTCCATCCTGATGCTGTTCCTGATCTACTGGGTGCTGCCGAACGCGAAAATTCCGGTGGCGCCGCTGCTGCCGGTGTCGCTGCTGGTGGGCGTGGCTCTGGAATTATTGAAAAATGTGAATCTGTGGACCTGGCCGTGGCTGCGCATGAAGCTGAACCACGAATATGGGCCGTTCGTGTATTCGGTAACCATTGTTCTTTGGGGGTTTCTGGCGTCCATGGTGGTTCTGGCCGGGGCCGAGTGGGCGGCGCGATCGCGCGAGGAGGCGGCCCGGCTGGAGGGTTTGCAAACCACCGGAGCCGTCGATTAGGCTAGAAGTGGAAAAATAACCGGGTGAAGTGTCCCGTGGAGAGGTTTGGCAGATGTCGAAGAAAGCGGATGTGACTCGGCGTGAAGCGGTAAAGACGGCCGGAGCGGTGGCTGCCGTGGCGGCAGCGGCGGCGAAGATCGACGGTGCGCCGTGGATCCAGAAGGTAAAGGCGGCCAACGATCAACTGCAGTTTGCCGTGATTGGCACCGGCGGCCGCGGCACATACCACATCACGCACTGGAACGGGCTGGACGTGGGCCGTTGCATGGCGGTGTGCGACATCGACCAGGCAAACCTGGACAAGGCTCAAAAAGCGTCTAAGGACAAGCCGAAAGCGTTCAAGGACTATCGCGAAGTTCTGGCGATGAAGGACGTGGACGCGGTTCAGATCGCCACGCCGCTCTACATGCACTACCCGATTACGCGCGATGCGTTACTGGCTGGCAAGCACGTCTTTTGCGAGAAGAGCCTGGTGTTCAAACCTGAAGAGATTCACCAGTTGCGAAAGCTCGCCAACGAGCGCCCGAAGCAGGTGCTTCAGGTCGGTTTGCAACGGCGCTACAGCAAGTTCTACCAGACCGCGCGCCAGATGATTGAACAGGGTGTCATCGGCAAGGTGACGCACGTCTACGGGCAATGGAACCGGCGCAGCCTGGGCAAGACTTGGGTGCCGCCGAGCTGGCGTGCTTTCCGGAAGTATTCGGGCGGCCTGACGGCGGAGTTGGCTTCCCACCAGGTGGATGTGGCCGATTGGATGATTGGCAACCATCCGGAGTTCGTTACCGGCGTAGGGTCGATCGACGTCTACAAGGACGGCCGCGACGTTTACGATAACATCTACCTCATCTTTTCCTACCCGGGCGGGTCAAAGCTGATGTATAGCTCCATTTCAACGAACAATCATCTGCCGCTGTTCTACTCCTCGCGGACAGAGTTCGGCGAAATGATCTGCGGCACCGAGGGAACAATCCACATTACGGTGGGCTCGGACAACGAACCGGCGTTGGCGATCTGGTTCCCCGAACCGTCGCCGAAGACCGTGGAGGCCCAGAAGAAGGGCGAGGGCAAAAAAGAAAAAGCCACCGTGGCCAGCGCCTCGCTGTTGGGCACGGGCAAGGGCAACAAGGGTTTGCCGGTGCTGTTCGACCGCGATAAAGTGACCGACAAGGACGGCTTCCTCGACAAGGAAATGAAGTTCGCCCGGCAGTGGCTGTACAAGAAGGGCGTGATGGTGCCCGAGGAAAGCAAGAATCCGGTCGATGTCCAGTTGGAGCAGTTCGTGGAATGCTGCAAGACCGGAAAGCGCCCGCTGGCCGATCTGGAGGTGGGTCTCACGGATTCGGCTAACGTCATTCTCGCCAACCTGGCGATGGACGAGGGCCGGCGCGTGTTCTACGAGGAGATCAACAAGATGGGCGTCGGTCCGGCGGCTGCGGCCCCGGCGAAGAAGGCCTAGTCCGGACGCGGATCTGAAAACCAGAGGGGTGCGGCGGCCCACGTCGCGCCCTTCGTGTTTGTGGGGATCGTGATGCCCGGATGCGCCGTGCATTCGTTATGCTATCTGTTCCCGATGCTACTCGATACACGGTTTCACGGACGGCGTGCGGCACAGTTGGAGAGCGATCAGGTCCGCGTGACGGTCCTGGGTGAAGGCGGCCACCTGGCCGAAATCCTGCACAAGGAAACCGGCGTCAACCCGCTCTGGCTGCCGCCCTGGGAAACCATGGAACCGGGCGCCTACGGCACGGAGCACGCCGGGCTTTTCGGGGGGGACGCCGAAGCCAGACTTCTGGCGGGCATCATGGGGCACAACCTGTGCCTGGACATTTTCGGCGGTCCCAGCGCGGAGGAGGAACGGGCTGGGCTGACGGCTCATGGCGAGTCATCGGTGGCGTCTTACGCTTTTTCAGCAGAGGGCGAGACGCTGGTGCAGCGCGCCGAATTTCCCCTGTGCCGCCTGGGGTTCGAGCGCCGGTTACGGCTGGAGGCGGATACCGTATCCATCGAGGAGCGCGTAACCAACCGGAATGCCCACGACCGGCCGGTGGCCTGGACACAGCATGTGACCATGGGGCCGCCTTTCATTGAGCGTGGCGTCACTCGGTTCGATGTGAACGCGACGCGGTCCAAAGTGTACGAAGCGGACTTTAACGGCGGTCTGGCCAAGGGGCAGAAGATGGGTGCGGAATTCGACTGGCCGCACTGCCCGATGGCGGATGGGACCGTCTTTGACTTGCGTGTATATCCGACAGCGGAACGCAGCGCCGGGTACACGGCGCACCTGTTGGACCCGGCACACGATGCGGCATTCTTCCGCGCCTATGCGCCTCACTCCGGCGTGTTGTTCGGCTACCTGTGGAAGCGATCGGATTTCCCCTGGATTGGCCGTTGGGAGGAAAACTGTTTGCGCGTTCATTCGCCCTGGAATGGACGCACGATCACATGCGGCATGGAATTTGGCGTGTCGCCGATGCCCGAGTCCCGGCGGGCGATGATCGAGCGCGGCAGCCTGTTTGGCGTGCCGGGCTACCGGTGGCTGCCGGCAGGCAGCACGCAAGTTGTTTCGTATCAAGCGTTCATCCGGCGCGCGTCAGATTTGTAAACCAGCTAACATTGGCCCGCAACGGGCAAACCTGGAACAAAAGGCGGGGATAGCCCACAATTTACAGCAGTATTCCTCTGAGATTTTCCATCCAACAGCCGAACATACTCTCAGGATGTGTGAGGCCCAGCTAATACTCATCGGCTTTCCAGAAGTGAAGATGAGGCAAAGCAGCCTCGATTTGTCCATTTAGTGAGTGAATAGAAGCATGAAAACCTTGCATTTTAATCTAAATGGCACTTTCGCGGCCGGTCTCTTAGGGTGTAGGATTTAGAAATCAAACGAAGGGGACTAGTGGTACTAGTTCCACCAGATAGAGGGAACAGTATGAAAGCTCAGACTGTCGGCATCCGGGAGTCCGCAGGCCGGATACTCTGCTGCACGATCTTCAAACCCGGCGGACGGAAGCTGTTGGCCAAAGGGCACATCATCAGCGAAGAGGACATTCGCCTGTTGGAGACCGAAGGCATGGCGCAGGTTTGGGTGACAGAACTGGAAGAAGGCGAGATCAGCGAAGATCACGCGGTGCAAACCGTGGGCGTGGAGATGGGCTGCGGGTGTCTGGAGGTCAGGTTGGCTGCGGGAGGGCGGGCCAATCTGGTGGCCACCGAAGACTGCTGCGTGCTGGTGGACGATGACCTTTTGAAGCAGATTAACTGCACGGCAAGCATCGTGATCGCCACGGCCACCAATTTCAGCCATGCGCGCGCCGGCCAAAGGATCGCCACGGTGAAGAGCGCGCCGTTCGCGGTGGCGAAGTCGCAACTGGAGGCTGTGGTCTCGATTCTGCGCGAGCGGGGTCCGATTCTGCAGGCCCGTCCGATCCGGCAGCCGTCGGTAGCGGTGCTGTACAGCGATCCGGCCTCGGGCGACCGGGCGCGCCAGTTGTTCGAGAACATCATGCGGCAGCGGCTGGACCGGTTCGGCGTGACGGCGAACTATGTGCTGGCTTGCGTGGAGGATGAATCGCACGTGGCGCGTTCCCTGCAACACCTGCTGCGGACCAAGCCCACATGCATCCTGGTGGCCTCGACGACGGCTCCGGCGGGCCCGGAGGATGTCGTGGGACGGGCTTTGGTGCGCATCGAGTCGCATATCGAGAAATTCCTGGCGCCAGTGGAGCCAGGCAACCTGTTGCTGTTCGGCTACAAGGAAGATGTGCCGATCGTATCGGCGCCGGGTTGCTTCCGTTCGGCCAAATCGAATGTGGTGGATTTACTTCTTCCGCCGATGCTGTCGCATTACCGGATTTCCGGTTGGGAGTTGGCCTCACTGGGCCATGGAGGGTTGCTCGCCTGAGCGTGAGCGCTGAAACAACCGTCCCAACCCAAACAGATTCGCGCGCCTGTTCTCCAAGGGGCACGCGAAGTATGCCCGCCGGACGGAACCCCAAGACGTCCGGCGGATTTTTTCCCGGGGTAAAACGCGCCGTCACGCGGAAGGCGAATCGGCGGGCGAGAGCAGGAACAGTTTAGGGCCGTCCGGGGCGGCTTCGAGGCGCTCGGCTTCGTCCACTCCCTTGGCCGTAATTACCGTACGGCCATTGTCGGTGCGCGTGATCAGGCTGTTCTCACGAAGGTACCAGAGGCTGAATTCAAGGTGTTCGCGGGGGACTCCCAGCAGGTCTTCCAGTTCAGGCAGCGATAGACCGGGCGAGCCGGGCGTCTGCATTCGCTTGACGTAGAGCAGCGCAAGCACTCCCTGGCGCTTTCTGCGTTCGGCCTCGACGCCGGAGGCGGCCTGAGGACGTTCGAAGATCTTCCACCGTTTGGTTTGCAGGCGCTGGAGGCGGGCGTCGTAGGCGGCGCGTTGCTCAGGGTCGCTGAGAACCTTGTATGCCTCATACGCTTTACGGAACGCTTCGGGATCGCCCGATTCGGCGTTGTCCGGGTGGAACCGCTGCGCCAGCAACCGGAAAACGCGATGAATGGTGTCCATTTCCGCGTTGGCGCTGATCTGGAGAACTTCGTAGAGGTCCGCCGCGTCGTCGGCCAGTTCAGCTTCGGAAGCCGGAACACCGTGTTCGCCACCCGGGTTGAAATCCCGTTCAAACGCTAACCCGCAGCGGAAACCGCCGCCAGGATTCGGCACGGTCCAAGCCACGCGGGCGCGGTGGCGCATCTCCCGCTGCTGCCCTTCGGGTCCAAAAGGACCGGCCACGGAAACCACAGTGCCGGGTTCCAACCGGACGCTGGTAAGAATGCCGCACCCGACGTCGCTGAGATCGGTCAGCCGCACCGGCATCATCTCGGAAAAACCAGGGCGGCGTTGGTAGTTCACCTTGGCCTGGGCGAAACGGTCCCGTGTGGCGCGCGAATTCCGGCGCCGTTCGGTGACGCCGTCCGTGCGTGTCCGATTGCTCGCGCCAATCCCCTCGGTTTGCGTGCCCATGGTAAACATATCGGTGCCCTCCCTCGATGTGTAGCCCAATTCTTGGGGGAGAAACGGAGTAGCCCAATGGGGCCGGGGTACCATTCTTTGTTTAGTCCGGCCCAGTCCGCCGGGTAGCCCAAAAGTTTGGCGTGCGATAGAGTACCTGATCACATGACGGGCGAAAACGTGTTGACAGGATTGCGGGTGGTGGACTGCGCCACCTATATCGCCGGACCGAGCGCGGCGGCGGTGATGGCCGATTACGGTGCGGACGTGATCAAAATTGAACGACCACCGTTGGGCGACCCCTACCGCCTGCTGGCCTCGGCGCCGGGTATGCCCCTGGCCGAATGGAACTACTGCTGGATCATGGACAGCCGGAGCAAACGGAGCGTAGCGCTGGACCTGAATCAGGAGGCGGCCCGCCAGGCCCTGCTCCGGTTGATCCGGCGCGCCGACGTATTCGTGACCAACTACCAGCCGGCTCTGTTACGGAAGTTCCGTCTGCGCTACGAAGACTTGCGTCCGGAGAACGTGCGCCTCATCCACGCCTCCGTGACCGGCTACGGAGAGACCGGCGAGGAGGCCGACAAGCCGGGCTACGACATGACTGCGTACTTCGCTCGGTCCGGCCTGATGCAGTACATCCGGAACGACGGCGCCGACCCGGCCGTTTCACCGTGCGGATTCGGCGACCACCCCACGGCGATGTCGCTGTTCGGAGCGGTCATGATGGCGCTGTACCGGCGTGAGCGGACCGGCGAAGGGGCCAAGGTGACGGCCAACCTGATGCACAACGGCGTATGGTCGAACGGGAGCATGACCCAGGCGGCGTTGTGCGGAGCCACATTCGCGCCGCCGCAAACCAGGTCTAGGCCGCACAACCCGCTGGTGAACCACTATGCGACGGCCGACGGAAGGCGGTTTCTGCTCTGCCTGCTGGATCCCGCGAAAGATTGGGGGAAGCTGTGTCGCGCGCTGGGGCGGCCTGAGTGGATTGACGACGCACGGTTTTCCACTCCTGGCGCGCGCCGTGAGAATGCGGCGGAGTTGGTGGCCCACATGGACACGGTGACCGGGGCGCACACGATGGAGGAGTGGCGCGGGCGGTTCACCGAATGCGATGTGCTGTACGGCGTCGTGCCGGAGGCCCGGGAGCATCCCGAGGACGGGCAGATGGAGGCGGCAGGGGTGTTCGCCGACATCGTGGATGCACCCAGGCCGATGAAGACGGTGGCCAGCCCGTTCCATGTCGAGGGCGTGGAGAAGTCGCCGGCGCGGTGGGCGCCCGAGGTGGGACAGCACACCGTGGAGGTGCTGAGTGAAGCAGGTTACGGGGAGGAGGAGCTTCGTGCGATGCTCGAAACTGGCGCTGCGCGGCAGCATGAAGGCGGCGTCTGAGAGAGTGCCATGGAACTGGCGGGCAAGGTAGCGGTGGTGACGGGCGGCGCGTCGGGCTTGGGGGAGGCCGTGGCGCGGCTGTTTGCGTCGGCGGGGGCTCACGTGGCCGTGTGGGACCGCGACGCCGGGGCGGGCGAACGGGTGGCGGACGGCATCGGCGGACTGTTCTGCCAAACCGACGTGGCCAGCGAGGCGAGCGTGGCCTCGGCCGTGGAAACGGTGCACGGGCGGTGGGGCGCGGTGCATGTGGCGGTGAACTGCGCGGGCATCGCGACGGCGCAAAGAATGGTTGGGAAAGAGGGGCCGATGGCGCTGGACGCGTTCACACGGGTGATCACGGTAAACCTGGTGGGCACGTTCAACGTGTGCCGGTTGGCGGCGGCGGCGATGGCGGCGAACCAGCCGGAAGACGGCGAGCGGGGCGTGATGATCAACACGGCGTCGATCGCGGCCTATGAAGGTCAGGTCGGTCAGACGGCCTATGCGGCCTCCAAGGCGGGCATCGTGGGGTTGACTCTGCCGATGGCCCGCGAACTGGCCGGGCTGGGCATCCGTGTCTGCGCCATCGCACCGGACTTGTTCGACACGCCGCTGCTGAGCGGATTGCCGGAGAAGGTGCGCGCCGGGCTGGGAGCGTCAGTGCCCTTCCCTGCCAGGCTGGGCGCACCGGAAGAGTTCGCGGCGCTGGCCCGCCACATCGTGGAAAATCGGTATATGAACGGCGAGACGGTGCGGCTGGACGGCGCCTTGCGCATGCCGCCCCGTTGAGGAGCGGTTTCACGAGACATGGAATTCAATCAATTTCTGGGGATCGAGGTGCGCGAGCGCCACGACGATGGCATGACCATCCGGGTGGCCCTGCGGCCGGAACTGATGAACATTGCGGGCGTGGTGCATGGAGGCGTGACGGCCACCATGGCCGATGCGGCCGCGGGAATGGGTTTAATCCACCTGTTGGGCGGCCGGAGAACGGTTACAACGACGGAGTTGAAGATCAACTATCTGCTGCCAGTAACGGGCGCATGGCTGGAAGCGCGCGCCAGGTATGTCCGGCGGGGCAGGACGCTGGCCGTGTCGCAAGTGGAGCTGACCGACGACCAGTCGCGGATGGTGGCGATCGCGCTGGTCACCTACATGATTCTGCCGGACGGGCAGTGACATTCCATGACAGGCAACTGGGCGCATTATGCCGCGTCGTTTCCCGAACGTGTACTGCGCACGGCAACCGGGCTCGCCGCCGGACTGCTGCGTGAACTGGGCGAGACGAGTCTGCCCGCGTCACTGCGGCGTACCAGGCTCTACGGCAACCTGGTGGATTCGACGCTGCGGTTTCTGATCGAGCAGGTGGGCAATCTGGATGGCATCTACACCGCCGAGGGGCGGTTGTCGGACGACTTCGCGATCCGGCGCGCGGCGGGCAACGGCATCGAGATGGTGGGGCTTCTGGCGTTTCGCGCCTCTCCGGTGTGGGTGATGGCGGCTTTGGCGGATTTAAGCGGCGCGGGCCGGCATTTGATCCGTGAAATCGCAGCCAGCCTGGCGCGGGAGGGGCTGCTCAATCCGGACGAACGGTTCGAAACGATGGATGAATTGCTGGCCGGATTGGAGCGGACCTCGGAGAAGCTGGCCGACACGATCAACACTCCGCCGCTCGATGTGGCGGGGTTGCGGGCGGATTGGCGGACGATCCGGCGCGAAGCGGCGCGCATGCCGGCCCCGGCCGTGCAATCGGTGGAGCGTCTGTGGCGCGAGATGAACGCAGGCGCGGCCGAACAGGGGCGGACGGTGTTGGAGTTATCGGCGGTGATGACGCTGGGGGCTCTGCGCCAGGCGCCGGAGACCGTGGCGCGGCTGGGGCGGTCGAGCATGGTGGCGGCGCGACGAACGACTCAGTTGCTGGACGAGACGCTGCTGGCCCACTACCGCGAGACGTTGGTAGAGGTGCGGCGGAAGGGCTTTCTGGCCTACTGGCATGATGAGTTCCGCCCCTATCTGGCCGCGGCGGCGCGGCAATTCGCCCCCGCCAGGATGAGCCTGACCGAACGCATGCTGCTGCGGCGCAAGCGCTGAGAGCACTGTGAGAGAATGCGCCCATGACGTCACTATCGCGTAGAGAGTTCGCGGCGCGAGCCCTGGCGGCGGGTTTGGCCGCGAAGGCGGAGGCGGCGCAGACGGGCTCACCGGGTGAATGGCGCAACCGGCAGAGCGGCATGGCCTACCGGCGGCTGGGACGGACGGGGTTTCACGTTAGCGAAATGGTGATGGGCGGCAATACGATTTCTCCCGCCAACTGGGAGCATGTTTTGCTGGCGCTCGACATGGGGCTGAACTATCTGGACACCGCGCCGGCCTACGGAAACGGCAACAGCGAATTGGGCTACGCCAACGTGTTGAAAGCCCGTAAGCGCGACACGTTCTTTCTGAATACGAAGATTTCGGCGTGGGACATCAACCGGACGAAGCTCTACGCGGAGCTGTTCGCTTCGCTGAGCGGGAGCGAACAGAAAAAGACGCAGCGCCTGGCCCAGGAGGAGATGGAAAAGCGGGGGGTGTTGAACCGGGACTACCTCGGCGAATACTTTCCATCGCAAGCGGGCGAATTGAAGGGTGCGGCGCTGGCCAACGTGTTGGCACGCCGTTATGGCGGCAGAATCGACAGGGGAAAGAACTACAAGCAAATCATACTTGCTTCGTTTGAAGAGAGCATGAAACGTCTGGGCGCCGAATACACGGACCTGCTGATGTGCCCACACGGGGCGTCGACACCGGAGGAGGTGTCGCGGCACCCGGAGATCTTCGAGGCGTTCGAGCAACTGAAGAAGGACGGCCGCGTGCGCTACCTGGGCGTGAGCGCGCACAACGATCCGGCGGGCGTATTGAACGCGGCGATCGACACGGGAATCTATTCGGTGGCCATGGTGGCCTACAGCATCGTGAACCGGAAGTGGATGGAACCGGTGCTGGAAAAGGCGAAACGGAAGGACTTCGGCGTGGTGGCGATGAAGGTGGCTCGTCCGGTTTACAACGGGCGTGGCAATGGAACGCCGGACGATCCGGCGCGCGTGAAGCTGATTGAAGACGCCATGCCTGGACCATTGAAACGGCCGCAAAAGGCATACCTGTGGGCGCTGCGCAATCCGAACCTGAGCGCGGTGATCAGCGAGATCACCGGCGCGGCGCTGGTTCGGGAAAATCTGCCGCTGGCGGCGCCCAGGAATGGATAGCGGGAAGAAGGAATCGATGAGCGGATACAAATGGGCGGCGGCGTTGCTGCCGTTGATGGCGGCGGCGCAAACCGCGGGGCCGGATTTCGCGCGGCAGGTGCATCCCTTGCTGCTGGCGAAATGTTCGGGCTGCCACAGCGAGAGGCTGAAGCAGGGCGGGTTGGCGTTGAATACCCGTGCGGATATTCTGCGTGGAGGCGTGAGCGGTCCGGCCGTGAAGCCGGGCGACAGCAATGGAAGCCTTCTCATCGCGCGTCTCCTGGAGGAAGGCGCGGCGCGCATGCCGCTGAAGAGCGCGCCGTTGGCCGCCGATGAAGTGAATCTGCTGCGTCGCTGGATCGACGCGGGCGCGGCGGGGCCGGCAAGTGTGTCCGCCGTGCGGTGGCGGCCCAGATTGGAGCTGCGCGCACCGGTGGCGCCCGATGGCCCTGGCCCGGCTCTGGACCGTTTGATCGCAGCCTATTGGAAGCAAAACAAGGTGGCGGCGCCGGGCGTGGTGAGCGATGCGCAGTTCGCACGGCGCGCCTATCTCGACGCCTGGGGACTGCTGCCTACGCCCGAGGAGTTGCAACGCTTCGAGACCAGCGGGGACCAGGACAAACGAGCTCGCCTGGTGGAACTGCTGTTCGCTGGCCGGCAGCGCTACGCGAGCCACTGGATCAGCTTCTGGAACGATCATCTGCGCAACGACGAGGGCGTGGTGTACCACGGAGAGCGGCAGACGATTACGCCGTGGCTGCGACAGGCCCTGGAGGAAAACCTGCCCATGGACCACTTCATCCGGGCGCTACTGAATCCAGAGGCCAAAGGCGATCCGGCCGGATTTCTGATTGGCGTGAACTGGCGCGGCGACGTGAGCGCATCCCAGATTCCAGTGATGCAGGCGGCACAGAACAGCGCGCAGATCTTCCTGGGCATCAACCTGAAATGCAATGCCTGCCACGACAGCTTCATCAGTCAATGGAAACTGAAGGACGCCTATGGACTGGCGAGCTTCTTTTCGGACAAGGAACTGCTCGTCTACCGGTGCGACGCGCCGACGGGCGGAAAGGCGGAACTGAAGTTTCTGTATCCCGAACTCGGCCCCGTGCCGGCCTCGGACGCGGCGCTCGGCGTGAAGCGCGCGGCGGCGGCGGAGATGTTCACGAAGCCTGAAAACGGGCGTACGCCGAGGACACTGGTGAACCGGTACTGGCGCGCGCTGTTCGGGCGCGGACTGGTGGAACCGGCCGACGACATGGACGCCGAGCCGTGGAGCGCCGAGGTGCTCGACTGGCTGGCGGCCGATTTCGTGGCGCATGGTTGGGATGTGCAGCACCTGCTGCGGACGCTGATGACTTCGCGCGCCTATGAGTCCATGAGCGCATTGGAAGCGGGCGGCGATCCCTATTTGTTCCGCGGTCCGTTGCCGCGGCGTTTGAGCGCCGAGCAATTTTCCGACGCCGTGAGCGCGATCACGGGGGAGTGGCGCACCCTGGTGCCTCGCGGTCCGGGCGCGGCACGCTATGTGCGGGAGTGGCAGGCGAAGAGCACTCCCCTGACACGCGCGATGGGGCGGCCCATTCGCGACCAGGTGATTACGGAGCGCGTGAACAACCCGACGACGCTGGAAGCTTTGGAGGTAGTGAACGGCTCCACGATGGCCACCGCTTTGTGGCGCGGAGCGCGCCGCATGATGGGCGTGCTGCCGGAGGCGCCGAAGCCGGTTTTCGATTCGGGCGTGGTGAACTCGCAGAAGGTGACTTGTGACGTTCCCCTGGGCGGCGCGAAAAAGGTATGGCTCGTGGTTGAGGATGTGGACAGCTACGACCCGGCACGCGTGCGCGCGGGCTGGGCGGGCATCCCGTTCGCCGCGACGAATGGGGCCATCGCGTTCAAGGGCGGCACGCGCCCCTCGCAGGCATTGATGATGAAGGTACCGTCGGTGGCGGTCCTCGATACCGGGGGCGCGGAACGGTTGACGGCGGAGGTGGGCGTGGATGTGGAGTCGCTGGCGAGCGACATCAACCCGCGCATCCGGTTTTTCGCGTTCACCGTACCGCCCGAAATGGACCGTCTGGTGCCGGCTGAAGGGGAGACGCCGGTGGCGCGGCCTCCGGCCCTGCATGAATCGAAGGCCCTGGTGGACCGCGTATTCCTGCACGCGCTGGCACGGAAACCTTTGGCCGGCGAGAGAGCCCTGGCGGCCGCGTACCTGCGCGACGGCAAACCCGAGGGATTGGAAGACCTGTTGTGGAGCATCCTGTTGAGTCCGGAGTTTCAATATGTACGGTGACGGCCGCAGACGTGATTTCTTGAAGACGGCGGGCGCCGTGACGCTGTCGGCAATGGCCGGAGGCAACACGCGGCTGTTGGGCGCCGGGACGCTGGAGCCCACGGCGGACACGCTCATCCTGTTGTGGATGGCCGGCGGAATGGCGCAGACCGAGACGTTCGACCCGAAGCGCTTCACGCCATTTGAAACAGGACTGGAGTCGGCGCGCGTGCTGAGCACCTTCCCAGAAATTCCCACCAAGGTGGACGGGGTCCGGTTCTCCAAGGGTCTGGAGCGCATGGCCAACGTGATGGACCGCTGCACGCTGATCCGGAGCTACCAGGCGGGCGACCTCGGCTTCATTCTGCACAGCCGCCACCAGTTTCACTGGCACACCGGGTATGCGCCGCCGCAGAGCGTGGCCTGTCCGCACATCGGTTCGTGGATCAGCAGGATCCGCGGACCGAAGAGCGAGAACATGCCGGCGTTCATCGACGTAGGACAGTCATTGGAAATCGGCGCCGAGAGCGATTCGCTGAAGGCGTTCCACACGGCCGGATTCCTGGGCGCCGAGTATGGCCCGTTCTTCATTCCTAACCCGGAGGACGCGGCGGCAAGCGTGCGCCCGCCCGCGAACATCTCGCGCGAACGGTTCGCCGGTCGCTGGGAGCGCTACCGGAAGCTGATGGCGGCGAGCCCCGTGTTGCGGGAGTCATCCAGCGCGCAGCAGGAGTCATTGAAGAGGAGCGTGGAGGGTGCTCACCGGCTGCTGACTTCGCCCGCCGCGGCGGCCTTCGATTTGAGCCTCGAACCGGAAAGCAGGAGCGCGCCCTACGGCAATTCGCGCTTCGGCCGTTCCTGTTTGCTGGCGCGGCGGCTGGCGGAGGCGGGTGCGCGCTTCGTCGAAATCACCACGGAATACATTCCATTCCGTTACTGGGACACACACGAGAACGGGCACACGCGGGCGGCGGACATGAAGGAGATGATCGACGCGCCAGTGGCTCAGTTGATCCTCGACCTGGAAGAACGCGGACTGCTCGACCGGACGCTGGTGGTGCTGGCCAGCGAGTTCGGGCGCGATTTGATCACCGAGGGCAAGCCGGGAAAAACCGTGCAGGATCAGATCAAGCAACCCGAACGGATGAGCGAGCCGAAGCACTACGGCATGCACCGGCACTTCACCGAAGCGGGCTGCGTGTTGATGGCGGGCGGCGGCGTGAAGCGCGGCTTTGTCCACGGCGTCACGGACGACGAGCGGCCCTGCAAAGTGGTGAAGGACCCGGTACGGATCGAGGATTTGCACGCGAGCATCTACCGCGCCATGGGAATCGCGCCGTCGGAAGGGGCCGAAATCGAACGCCGGCCCTTCCACGTCACGAAGGACGGGCTGGGCCGGCCGGTGAAAGAACTGTTCGCGCGCGGTTGAGCACCCGCTATCCAACGTAGGCGATGCAGTCGATTTCGACGAGCATCCGGGAATCGGCGAACTTGCATTCGATGGTGGTGCGCGCTGGTTTGGCTTCGCCAAAAAACTCGGCGTACACGGCGTTCATGGCGGCGAAGTCAGACCCGTTGCGCAGGTAGACATTGCACTTCACGACGTCGCGCAAGGAAGCCCCCGAGCCTTCCACGATCCGCTTCACGTTGTTCAGTACGAGGCGGGTTTCGTGTTCGATGGAGCCATAGGAGAGCTGGTCGTTGGCCGGGTCGATGGGCCCCTGCCCGGAGACATACAGAAAACCGCCGGCGCGGACCGCATGAGAGTAGGGTCCGCGCGGACTGACGGCTCCGGGCGGCGTGAGACGCTCGATCATTCGGCGGGCTTCCTCTTCCGGACCGCGGTTTTACGCGGCGCGGGGGCCTTGTTGCCATCGGCCGCGGACGGGGCGCGCTTCTTTCGTGCTCGGGGCGACACCGGTTTCGCGTTGGGTTCCAGATAGCTCGGCTGGCCCCTGACGATGGGCTGAGGGCCGTCGTCCTCTTCCTCCTCCTGCTCGGTACGGACCGGAGCGGGCGGTGGAGCGGGCGGATAGAACTCGGCTCCGAGATAGCTCATCAGACCCCGCTCTTCGCTCGCCTCGACGCGCACCACCAGGCGGTCCTGGGCGAAATTGAGAAACTCGGCGAAGCTCTGGAAGCCGAACTTCTTTAGGTCGAACCCTTCGATCTCTTCGATGAACCAGGATTCGAGGGATGCGGCGGGAACGCCCTCTTCCATGTCGAGGCGGTGCGTTTCGAGCACGTCGCGCAGGGGCGGCAGGGCGTCCTCGGGCTTGGCGGGCGGAATCTCCTGAACGGAGCCTCCCTTGCGTTCAATGATGTAGCGGCCGCCGGAACCGGTGACCTTCACATAGTCGGCGGCCTTCATGCGCTCCACGAATTCGGAGAAGCTGTGGGCTCCATATGCCCGCTCGTTGAAGGCCGGGGAAAGCTGCAGCATGGTGGACTTCAGCAGGCCGAGTTGTGGCTGGACGCTGCGGCGTTCGAGCACTTCGAGCGCCCGTTCCACCAGGGGCATGGCCTGCGACAGGTCCAGGGGAGCAGGACGTTGACGCTGCTGCTGCTGTTGCTGTGGCGGCCTGTCCTTGTGCTCGGCGCCGCCCGGCTCGCGTTTGACATCCCGGTCGCGGTCGCGGTCCCGGTCGCGCTGCTCCTTGTGGAAGGGCTTGTTGTCGCGATGGTGGCCCTTCGAGGAGGCCGCGGGACGGTCGTCGAGAAGCGATTCGTAGCTGACAAACTCGTGGCAGTTCTGCTGCAGGATGGTGGAGGTGAACGCCTTGCCGCCGACGATGAACACGGTTTTCCCATATTCCTTGAGCTTGTTGACCAGCGGAACGAAGTCCGAGTCGCCGCTGACGATGGCGAAGGCGTTCACATGGCTGTGCGTGAAGGCCATTTCCAGTGCGTCGAGGGCGAGATTGATGTCGGCGCCGTTCTTGTCCCCGCGCGGCGACGGGATGCGCTGCACCATCTGGACGGCGTTTTCGGCCATCTGGCGCGTGGCGCCTTCCTGGCGGCTCCAATTGGCGTAGGCGAACTTGGCCACGATCTGGCCGCGCTCCTTGAGCGCGTCGAGCACGACGCCCACGGCGAACTCGCGGGACAACGTGCTTTTGACGCCGATCTCGATGTTGTCGTAATCGACAAACACGGCGATATTCTTTTCTTGCATTGAACTCTTTCTCCGGAGGCAAACGCCTTCGGGATTACCCCATTGCGGCTTGCCCGGCGGGGTGCGGGTCCTTAGCGGGCGCGCGCCACCGAGCGGACAAAACCAGTGATCTCCTCAAGAGTGGCTCCGGGCTGAAACACGCCGGCGCAACCTTGTTTCTGCAACTCCGCGGCGTCCTCGTCGGGAATAATGCCCCCAACCACCACGGCGACGTCGTCCATTCCCTTATCATGCAGCAACCGCAGCACCCGCGGCACGATAGCCATATGGGCTCCCGACAGGATCGAGAGACCGATGACCTGGACGTCTTCCTGCAAGGCCGCGTCGACGATCATCTCGGGAGTCTGGCGCAAGCCGGTGTAAACGACTTCCATACCGGCATCGCGAAGCGCTCGGGCGATGACCTTGGCGCCGCGGTCATGTCCATCCAGGCCTAGTTTAGCCACCAGGACGCGAATGTTGCTCATGAACGGGAAGTGACCCGCTCCCATTATAGATGGCCGTGACGCGGATTGTGCGCGCGTTCCGGATAGCTCATAGCACGGCCTGCTCCACCCAGACGCCGAAGCTTTCACGCAGCACATCGCACATTTCGCCGAGCGTCGCGTAGGCGCGGACGCAGCCGAGTAGCGCGGGCATGGTGTTGACTCCGTTGTCAGCAGCCCTCCTGAGCTGGCCCAACGCGGACTCGACGGCGCCGCTGCCGCGGCGGACGCGCAGCGCGCGCAGCTTGGCCACCTGCGCCTCCTCGGCGGCCCGGTCGATTTGCAGAATTTCAATCGGCTGTCCCAGGTCCTGGGTAAATGCATTCACTCCCACGATCAGGCGTTCGCCGCGTTCCACCTCCTGCTGGTAACGGTAACTGGCTTGCGCGATTTCGCTTTGCGGGAAGCCGCGTTCGATGGCGGCGATCATGCCGCCCATGCCGTCGATGCGGCCGATGTAGTCGAGGGCCTGCGCTTCGAGCCGGTCGGTGAGCGACTCGAGAAAATAGCTGCCGCCGAGCGGGTCGGCCACCAGCGGCGCTCCGGTTTCATGCGCGATGATCTGCTGCGTGCGCAAGGCCAGCGTCACCGCCTGCTCGCTGGGCAGCGCATAGGCTTCGTCGAGCGAGTTGGTGTGGAGCGACTGGCAGCCGCCGAGCACTGCCGCCAGCGCCTGCGTGGCGGTCCGGACGACGTTGTTGTTGGGCTGCTGCCAGGTCAGCGAACAGCCGGCGGTTTGGGCGTGAAACCTCAGGCGGGTGCTGCGTTCGTCGCGAGCGCCGTAGCGGTCCCGCATCAGCCGGGCCCAGATGCGGCGGGCGGCGCGGAACTTGGCGATCTCCTCGAAGAAATCGCTGTGCGAGTTGAAGAAAAAGCTTAGGCGCGGGGCGAACTCGTCGATGGCGAGGCCCCGCTCGATCGCCCATTCCACATATTCGACGCCGTCGCGGAGCGTGAAAGCCAGTTCCTGCGCCGCGGTCGAACCCGCTTCACGAATATGGTAGCCGCTGATCGAGACGGGGTTGTAGCGCGGCACGTGGCGGGCCGCGAATTCGATGGTGTCCGTGACCAGGCGCATCGAAGGCCGCGGCGGATAGATAAACTCCTTCTGCGCGATGTATTCCTTCAGGATGTCGTTCTGCAGCGTGCCGTTCAGCGAATTCCAGGCGGCGCCCTGCTTTTCGGCGACGGCGAGATACATGGCCCAGATGATGGCGGCGGGCGAGTTGATGGTCATCGAGACGCTGACCTCGCCCAGCGGAATGCCATCGAAGAGCGTTTCCATGTCGGCCAGCGAGCAGATGCTGACGCCACACTTGCCCACCTCTCCATACGAGTTCGGATGGCTGGCGTCGAAGCCCATGAGCGTGGGCAGATCGAAGGCGACGCTCAATCCGGTTTGGCCTTGATCCAGGAGATAGCGGTAGCGGCGGTTCGTCTCTTCGGGCGTGGCGAAGCCGGAAAACTGGCGCATGGTCCAGAGCTTGCCGCGGTACATGGTGCGATGGATGCCTCGCGTGAATGGGAACTCGCCGGGCGGCGGCTCAGCCTCCCGAACGTCGTCCGGACCGTAGTGGTTTTCCAGGGGAACTCCGCTCAGGGTGCGGTGGAGCATGGCGGAATTATTGTAGCGCCCGGCGGGCCGCCGACACGACAATGAAAGGGTGAGCAACGAAGGCACCTTCAACGAACCGCGGCTGGCGCTGAACCGCATCTACACCAAGCGTGGCGATCAGGGACAGACAAACCTGGTGGGCGGCCAGGGCGTGGCCAAGGACGCGCTTCGCATCGAATGCTACGGAACGGTGGACGAGTTGAACTCTCTCGTGGGCCTGGCCTGCGTCTCGGCCGGCGAGCGGCCGGAGACCGCGCGGCTGGCGGCGATTCTCACACGGGCGCAGCACGAGTTATTCAACCTCGGCTCGATTCTGGCAACCCTGCCGGCCGACGTGCATCCGAAGCAGCCGCGCGTGACCGAAGCCGATGTGGCGCAACTGGAGCGCGAAATCGACGAGTTGAACGAGGGGTTGCCTGCGCTGCGTTCGTTCGTGCTGCCGGGCGGCTGCCGTCTGAACGCGGAGTTACATGTGGCGCGGACCGTGTGCCGGCGCGCGGAGCGGCTGACGGTGGCGTTGGCGCGCCAGGAAGAGATTCCCGCCGAGGCGGTGAAATATCTGAACCGGCTGAGCGACGCGCTGTTCGTGCACAGCCGCTGGGCCTCGCACGCCCTGGGAGCGGCCGAAGTACTGTGGTCGCCCAACGCGTCGGCGGGGGGAACGCAGCGTTAGGCGAATATGTACCCGATCACGGTCGAGGAAGCACTTAAGCCGCTGGTTCAAACGCTCGACGCGATCGGGACCTTCGTCTTTGCCCTGAGCGGGGCGGCGGCAGGCGTTCGGGCGCGGTTGGATCTGTTCGGCGTTCTGGTGCTTTCCTTCGCGGCGGCGAATTCCGGAGGGATTCTCCGCGATTTGCTCATCGGCTCGGTTCCTCCTGCGTCCATTCGCGATTGGCCGTATCTCACGATCTCGATTCTCGCCGGTATTGCGACCTTTCTTTTTCATCCGAAGGTGGACCGGCTGCGGAAACCGATTCTCGTGTTCGATGCGGCGGGACTGTCGCTGTTTGCCGTGTCGGGCGCGCAGAAGTCTCTTGCGTATGGCATGGATCCGGCGCCGGCCATGCTGCTGGGAATGTTGACGGGCATTGGAGGCGGTATTGTGCGGGACGTTCTGGCGAACGAGATTCCCTTGGTGCTGCGGGCGGAGTTGTATGCGGTGGCGGCGCTGGCGGGCGCAGCGATCGTGGTCGCCGGCGAGGTGACGCGGACTCCTCCGTTGGTGACGTCGATCGCTGGTGCGCTCGCGTGCTTTGCTCTTCGCATGGCGGCGATTCGCAGGGGATGGAGTCTCCCTGTAGCGGCGGCAGAGTAGCGGCGCAGTGGATATTCGCGGCGAGCGGAACTTGCACCGGCTGTACTCCGCCATCGCAGCAGAATAACCCGCCGGGACAGACATTTGTCGATGAAGCACCGCAATCCTGGCAGCTTGGATCGAGTACGCCGGGTCTGGGCATCTAAGTGCAACAAAACACTTTCTGGCGGTACAACGGACATGGCGAACATGCGAATCCGATTCGAATTCTGTATTAGTAAGGAGCTTCCGTGAAACTCACCTTTCGTGTTCTGTTCCTTTCGTTCGCACCGTTTCTCGCCATGGGTGGCCCGATCGGCCTGGCGCGCATCGGTCCTCTGGTGGAGCGTGCGGACTTGATTATTGTGGGTGAAGCCGCACAGGGCTATCAGTCGGGGACAAATGCGGTGGTTGTTCTCAATGTGCTGAGGACGCTCAAGGGTGCGCCCCGGACGAGCACGGTTTCCGCGTCGATAGCCGTGTCGGAGGAGTTTTCCGCCAATCGAGAGTTGAGGGGCATGAAAGGCTTGTGGTTCCTAAGGGAAGAGGGGGGCGGCGGGTACCGGTTGATGCCGGTCATGATGGGTTCAATTCCCCTTGAGCATGCGATTTTGCCCGCACTTGCCAGCCTGCCCGGCTCCTGGGCTGGGTCTTCCTCGGCGGGGCCGCTTGATCGTGTACTGAGGGAACTGGCCGCTTCCGTGGAGGCTGCCCCAGCCGTGTCTCCGCTCATCCTGGAATTGCTGGCGCAAGCGCCATAGGAGTCCGCGAGTGCACTGCGAGGAGTGTACCGGCGCATGCAGGAGTCGAGTTCGGCGCCGGTCTCGATGACGGGAGTGGCAGGCCTGTTGAGGAGCGGCGACGCGGCAACCCTGGTGAACCTGCCAGCGATACTCGCTCGCGGCGTTGCGGGGGCTGGTCCCTCACTGGCGCAGGCGGTTTGTGAGTATTTCAATGGCAACGTCGCGGGCCTGCGGGTTCTGGCCGAGCTGGCCGGGCGGAAGCAGCCGGTACCGCGGTTGCGCCAATGCGCGGCGTTTGCGCTGCGGAATGTACATTCGAGGGAGTCGCTTCCTTATCTCGCCTCGTTGCTGGATAGCGAAGACGGTGAAGTGCGCTACGAGGGGGTGGCGGGATTGGCGTCGTACGCGAATTCGGGCTTTGTTCCAGGGGAGCGTCCGCTGACAGTGGACGGTGTGGTGCAAGCACGGCATGCCACGCAGGCGCGGACCGCGGCGACGGAGGCGAACTTCCCGGCGCTCGAGACGTTTCGCCAAGACGAACGGAGCGTGATCGAGTTCTGGAGGGAGTGGGCGCGCGCGTACGCGGCCACCCCCTAAGCGGCAGGATGCTTTATTTCGCGGGCTTCCTGTGCCGGACCACGCGTACCTTCTTCACCGGCGCGATCTGGTCCAGGTGGAAGCAGGAGTCCATGATGTCCTTGTGCTCCTGCTGGTGGCGCTTGTAGGAGCCGGTGGCGGGGCTGGCGGCCTCGGGGCGGCCGATGTAGCGCAGCTTGCGGCGCGAGGCGTCGAGCATCGGTTGCGTAGGCGTGCGGATGAAGCGCCAGGCGCCCATGTTGCGCGGCTCATCCTGAACCCAGACGGCGTCCGAGGTGAGCGGGTAGCGCATGAGCTGGTCCTGCAACTCCTGTCTGGGGAATGGGTAGTACTGCTCCAGCCGGATGATGGCCACATGCCAGGCTTCCCGCTCCTCACGCTCGGCCGCCAGATCGTAGTAGATCCGACCGGAGCAGATGAGCACGCGTGACACGGCCTCGGACTGGACCCGCCGGTCGGTTTCACCGATGAGCGGCCGGAAGCCGCCCGTGGCGAGGTCGTCCATTGTATTGACCACGCGCGGATGGCGTAGCAGGCTCTTGGGCGTGAAAATCACCAGCGGCTTGCGCAGGCCGCGGCGGTCGTGGCCCCCATACATCTGGCGGCGCAGGACGTGGAAGTATTGCGCTGGCGTGGTGCAGTTCACCACGGACATGTTGTTTTCCGCGCACAGGCCCAGGAAGCGCTCGATGCGGGCGCTGGAGTGTTCCGGCCCCTGGCCTTCATAACCGTGCGGCAGCAGCAGGACAAGGCCCGACGGCTGGCCCCACTTGGCTTCGGCGCAGGTGATGAACTGGTCGATCATGATCTGGGCGCCGTTGACGAAGTCGCCGAACTGGGCCTCCCAAAGCACGAGCGTGAGGGGGTCGCCGACGGAGTAGCCGAACTCGAAGCCCATGACGGCGAACTCGCTGAGCGAGGAGTCCCACACCTCGAAGCGGGCCTGGTTCTTGTCCAGGTGCTGCAGGGGAATATGGCAGGCTCCGTCCTCGTAGTCGTAGAGTTCGAGGTGGCGCTGGGAGAAGGTGCCGCGCGAAGAATCCTGGCCGGAGAGGCGGACCGGCGTGCCTTCCAGCACCAGCGTGCCGTAGGCGAGCGCCTCGGCAAGGGCCCAGTCCACCGTGCCTCCGCGCAAGGCCTCCTTGCGCTTTTCCAGAAAGCCTTTCAGCTTGGGGTGCAGGCGAAAGTCCGAGGGCAGCGTGGTGAGGCCGTCAATGACCTTTTCGAGCAGTGCATGGTCGGCCGCCGTACGCGGGCAAAAGGTGGGCATCAACTCGGTATCCACCAGGCCGAGTTCCTGCACCTCGAAGCGGACGGCGTTCTGCTTGGCCTCCTCGAAACCTTCTTCCAGGCGGGCGCCGATGCGCTGGCGGAGTTTCTGCACCTGGTCCATGCTGACGATCCGTTCGCGTTCGAGACGCTCGGCGTACAGCGCGCCGATGGGCTGGTGTTCCTTGATCTTGCGGTACAGCAGCGGTTGCGTATAGCTGGGATCGTCGGTTTCGTTGTGGCCGTGGCGGCGGTAGCAGATCATGTCGATCACCACGTCCTTGGAAAACTGCTGGCGGAAGTCGAAGGCGATCTGCAAAGCCCGGATGGCCGACTCGGGATCGTCGCCGTTCACATGGAAGATGGGGGCCTGCACGGTGCGGGCGACGTCGGTGCAATAAGGCGACGAGCGCGACTCGTCGGGCCGCGTGGTGAAGCCGATCTGGTTGTTGATGATCAGGTGGATCGTGCCGCCCGTGGTGTAGCCGGCAAGCTGGGAGAGGTTCAATGTTTCGCTGACCACGCCCTGCCCGGCGAAGGCGGCGTCGCCATGGATCAGCACGGGGATGACGCGCTTGCGGGCGGTATCGCCGAGACGGTCCTGTTTGGGCCGGACAATGCCTTCCACCACGGGATCGACGGCTTCCAGGTGCGACGGGTTCGGAGCGACGCTGACAATCACCTCGCGGCCGGCGCTGGAACGGTGGATGCCGGTGGCCCCCAGGTGGTACTTCACGTCGCCGGAGCCCTGCGTGGAATTCGGATCGGGGTTCCCTTCGAATTCCGAGAAGATCTGGCTGAGCGGCTTGCCGACGGTGTTGGCGAGCACGTTCAGACGGCCGCGGTGAGCCATGCCGATGATCACTTCATGGACATTGGTTTCGCCGGCGCGCTCCAGCAATTCGTCGAGAATGGCGACGGCGGTTTCGGCGCCTTCCAGCGAGAAGCGCTTCTGGCCGAGGAAGCGGGTTTGCAGGAAGTTCTCGAAGAGCTCGCCATACAGGATGCGCTCCAGAATGCGGATGCGCTGCTCCGGACCGAGCGGCCATGAGTTGGCCAGCGGCTCCATGCGCTGTTGCAGCCAGCTCTTTTGCTCCGGCGCCTGGATATTCATGAATTCGCAGCCGATCTTGCCGCAGTAGGTCTGGCGAAGCGTTTCCAGAATTTCGCGCAGGGTGGCGATGGGTTTGGGAGCGGCATCGCCGGTGATGGCGCCGAGCGAGCCGGTCAGGAACTCGCGGTCGAGGTCCCAGATGGTTAGACCGTAGGTGGCCGGATCGAGCTCCGGATGGTAGCCAGGCTCCTTGCCAAGCGGGTCGAGGTCGGCGATCAGGTGGCCCCGGACACGGTAGGCGTTGATGAGCTGCATGACGGCGGCTTCCTTGGCCACTTCGCGGTGGCGCCCGCCGATGCCGGACGCTCCGGGGAGGGCCAGCGCACGGTCCGCCTCCCATTCCAGAGGATGGTGCGGCATGCTCAGGCTGGAGAAGATGTCATCGTAAAACTCATCCGCTCCGTTCAACAGCTCCTGGAGACGCGCCAGGAACATGCCGGATTCGGCGCCCTGGATGACGCGGTGGTCATAGGTGCAGGTGAGCGTCATGGTGGCGCTCAGGCCGATCATGGCGCGCATTTCGGGACTGACGCCCTGGTATTCGGCCGGGTAACCGATGGCGCCGGCCGCGATGATGCACCCCTGCCCGGGCATCAGGCGCGGCACTGAACCCGACGTACCGACGGTGCCGGGGTTGGTGAGCGAAATGGTCGTCGCCTGGAAATCCTCGATGGTGAGCTTGTTCCGGCGGGCTCGAGCGACCAGATCCTCGAAGGCTTCCAGGTACCGGGCAAAACTCATCTCGCCCGCGTTCTTGATGCTGGGCACCACCAGCGAGCGCGAGCCGCTCTGTCCGGCCACATCGACGGCGATGCCGAGATTAACCTGCTGGTTGATGACACGGAACGATTCGCCGTCGCCTTCGCGAAAGGCGTCGTTCAACTGCGGCATCGTCTTCAGCGACTTCAGGATGGCGTACCCGATGATCTGCGAGAAGCTGATCTTCGACTTGCCCGAGAGCCCGCGATGCTGATTGATGATGCGGCGGTTTTCCTCCATCACCTTCACCGGCACCACGCGCTGGGAGGTGGCCGTGGGCACGCCGAGGCTCAACTCCATGTTGGCGGCGATGCGGGCGGCGGCCCCGCGCAGAGGCACGAGTTGCTGGGAAGGACCCACCTGGGGCGTCGCCTTTTCGATGCTCCTCGTGGGAGGAGCCGGCGCCGGGGGGGCAGCCTGAGCTACGGGCGCCGGCACGGCCCCCGGAGCGGACGGATCCCCGGCCTGCGGCGCCTGGAGCCCGGCGTCGGAAGTGGCTGCGGCGGGCGTGGCGGCGGTCCCGTTGGATGGGCCCCCGTTGCTGTCGAACAGCTCTTTCCAACTGTCATCCACCATACGGTGGTCATGATGGTATTGCTGGCGCAACTCGTCTTCAAACCAACTATTTAAGTTGGGGACGGAAGAGGTCTTTTGAGACATGCGGTGTTCTTCAGGTGGAGCCTGGCGGCCCTGATATTCCCTGTTCATCATATCGTGCGGAGCAACCGCTCAGCTTAGAGCCGGGACAACATTTCCAGCCGCAGGCAACCCTTGCCGAAGTAGTTGCGTCCTTCTGGATGTGTGGAAGCAGTGTGCAATCACCTTTTTGGGCGCGGCGGTGTGGGCATGGGGCCAGCCTTCCGGCATTCAGGCCGGACGCGGCACGCGCCGCGCGCCGGACCGGCCCGCGGTGGCGGCGGGAGGCACCGGGAGCATTGGAGGAGCGGTGACGCAACGGCGCACAGGAGAACCGGTGCCGCGCGCCATCGTCCACCTCCAAAGCACCAGCGGCTCGGAGGGCATCAGCGTGCAGGCGGGCGCCGACGGACGCTTTCTCTTTGAAGGGGTGCCGCGCGGCGTCTATCGCGTGAGCGCCGAGCGGCGCGGGTATCTCATCGGACGATATGGAGCGGGGCGGTTCGGGCAAAGCGGCGGCTTGGTGACACTGGGCGATGGCGGCGAATTCAACGGAGCCGGCATCAAGCTGGACCCTCAGTCGGTGATCGCCGGCCAGATTCTGGACGAATACGGCGAGCCGCTGGAGCGCGCGCAGGTGATGGCCTGGAGCCGGGCCGGCGCGGCAGCGGATCGCGGGCGCGCTCCCATGAACATGACCACCACGGACGACCGCGGCGAGTTTCGTCTTGCGGGACTGGCGCCGGGACGGTATTACGTGCAGGCGAGCGCGGGACGGCGCGGTTTTCAGGCGCGGAACGTACGGCGCGCCGGTCAGGACGGTGAGGAAAGTTACGTTACGACCTATTTTCCAGGAACCAGCGATATCAAGGCTGCCACGCCCGTGGAAGTGGGCGTGGGGCAGGAATTCCTGGGGCTGTCGCTCCAGATGCAGAAGTCGCGCGTGTACAAGGTGAGCGGGACTGTCAGCGGCTCGGAGACGCGGATGCTGCGCGTGATGGTGGTCCCGCGCGGCCGTGTTAACTTCGGTGGCGCTGCGCTGAGCGCTGGCATTAAGCCCGATGGCAGTTTCGAGCTGGCCGGGATCGCGCCGGGCTCCTACACGCTGACGGCCATGCGCGGGGGGCCGAGGACGGGCGCGATGGCCAAGGCCGCCGTCGAGGTGGGCAACGCCGATGTGACCGGCGTGCAACTGGCGTTTGGAAATACCTTCAAGGTGGCGGGAACGGTGAAGGTGGAAGGCGGCGCGGCGGCTGGGTTGGGCAACCTGCGCGTACAACTGGCGAACGAAGACGCCTGGTTTCTCTCCCCAAGCGGCCGCGTGAATGCCGACGGCGCCTTCACGATCGACGGCGTGCCGCCGGACCGCTACCGCTTCACAACAACCTATCTGCCGGCGGGACTCTACGTGAAGTCCGCACGGATGGGGAACCAGGATGTGACGGCCACGACGCTGGATTTCACCTCGGGCGCGGGGGGCCGCATCGACGTGGTGTTGGGCAATCAACCGGCGGCGGCGGCGGGCACGGTGAGCAAAGCCTCCACAGAGGCGCTGCCCGGCGTTGTGGTGCTTGTGCCTGAAGACAGGATGACCGGGAGTCCGGAGGTGCCCCCCGGGACCCAGCAACGTTGGGAGGCGGCCGTGGACCAGAACGGTGCATTCCGCATCGAAAATGTGCCGCCCGGCGAGTATCGTGTCTATGCGTTCGAGGAGTTCGACCCGGCCAGCGGCTACGATCCGGAATACCTGAAAAAGTTCGAATCATCGAGCCAGAAGACAAGCCTTGGCGAAGGCGAAACGAAAACCTTCTCGCTGAAGCAGATTCCTGGCGAGGACCTGGTTCCGTAGTCTTCGCCGCCGGCCCTCAGCCTTCGGCGAGGACGCTGATGAGGGCGCCCCGCGCGGTGGCCGTGAGCGGGTCGTTGGCCATGCGGATCTCGCTGACGGCAATGGGAAACTCGGTGGCGGTCAGCGCCCGCTCGAAGCGCTCACGGAAGCCCTTGGGCGTGGCGGTGCCTCCGCTGAGCACGATGGGTACCGGGCGGCTGAGCTTGGGCATCCGGCGCGAGTTCGAGAAGGCTTCTTTCATGGCCGCGATCAGCGTCTGGATCATGTCGTCGTAATAGACGTTCACGGCTTGCAGCAGCTTATCGGTGAAATTGCCGTTGAAGTGGAACGACTCTTCCTTGACAAGGCGGACGCGCGTGGCGAGGTCGCCCGTCACGGCCGCGGTGCTGGAGTCGATGTAGTCGCCGGCCTTGGGCGTGCTGAAGCTGATCGCCGGCATGGAGAGGTAGGCCAGCGACACGTTGCACAGTCCGCCGCCGCAGGAGATGCCGATACCGGTATAGTTGGTGTCTTCGAGTTCGGAATAGATGACGGCCAGACCCTCGGTGATGCTGCGCGTCTCAAAGCCCAGATCCTCCAATAGGTTCTTGAGCGTTGCTTCGTGATAGGTGAGCCCCTCCTCAGTGACGACACCGCTCGAAAGGGGCACGGCCGGTACGCTATAGGCCACGCGGGGGCGGGTGTCCCCCTTGGGCAGGTCGCCGACCAGATTCGTGATGATCGTACGCACGACGGCCAGCGCCTCGCGTTCGCCCGAATTCAGCACGCCGAGCGTCATCGGACGGCGCGATTCCACGTTCAGAAAATCGGCGAAGCGCGGAGCCTCGTTGCCATGTACCAGGAGTTCGGAACCGCGGCGCTCATAGGGGATCTCCTCGCGCGTGAGAGCCTTCTCGGTCATCGGCGCGTAGGGCACGTTGACGAAGGCATTCAACTGGCTGGCCGTCGAGGTGTCCTCGCCCGTGCGCCGCGCGGCCACGATGCGGCTCGTTCCTACGTCCAGTCCGAGGACCATGGGAATCTGATTATCCTTCTTCATATTGCTTTCTCCTTGCTCTCGCCCGAGGCCGGCAATTCGGCCAGTTGTTTGCGGTACTTCTCCTTGAGCCGGGCCCGGTAGGGCAACACGCTCACGCCTTCCGCGCTCGCCGCCTGGCGAACGCGCTCTTCGGTCAGCAGCAGCCCCTTCCACAGACGGCCGCCGGTGGAGGTGACAAAATCCTGGTCGTAGCCGAAGCCGAAAATCTCCATGGCGGCGACCGGCAGTTCGTAGTTATCCGGCAAGCCCAGCTCCAGAAACGGGAAGTTCGAGGCCCAATCGGTGTGGTTGCCGATGCGATGGTTCAGAGGGTTCACCGACACCTGGGCGTGCGTGACGCAGTTGACCGTGGGGATGCGGTAACGGGCGCGCAACATCTCTGTCAGCCCCCGCGCCGAACGTACCTGCGCCGGCGTCACCGACCCGGCCGGGACGTCGCCGGTCTGCGTGGCCGACTCGAAGGCGATGCCGAGAAATTCATGGTTCAGATTCATGTACACCGTGCTGCCATCGGCCCAGACGCTGCGCCCGGCGTGGCCGGCCGCGTCGGATTCGCGGACAATCCGGTGCACTCGTCCGAAACGGTCAATCAGGTAATGGTAGCTGTGCTCCTTGCGCAGATAGTCGATCAGCCAGCGTCCGACACGCTTCAAACGGTCGGTCTGGCCGGGTTCAAACGGCGCGATGTGGCTTTCGGTGGTGTGGAAGACGATGCCCGCGGGGTCGTGCCTCAACTCCCCTGGGTCGAGGTTGGGGCGCATCATGCGCCTCCACGAACGCGGATGATAGGAAACCGCGCCTGCCGTCTCCACGCGCAGACCGTTCGAATAGACCTCATACTGGCCGTCTCGCGAATCCACCAGCCAGACGTCGCCCGGCATCAGCTTGGCCTGTTGCAGCACCACGCCGGGAGCCGGAGGCGGCGCCACCTCGCGCGTCAGCAGGCCCGGATGTCCGGGAATCAACAACGCAGCGCCAGCCGCCGTCGCGCCAAAGGCCAGCAACAGCCGGGGAGCCCGTTCGGGAACAAGGCGGAGCGATGTCGCCCGTCGCAGGTAGCGAAGCCGCTCCACGGGATCGGGCAGACGTTGGGCCCGCCACGTGATCCAAGGCACGCGAAGGCGAAACACCCACCGTTGAACGTGCTCCATGACTCCCTTCCCGATACACGAAGGCCGTGGCAACCCTTCCCGTGCCCGTTCTCGTCCTCATGAGTCCCTGTTGCAAGAGAGGCGCATTCCTCTCATTGGCCAAGTGATCGGCCAGGTAGGAGATTAGCTTTAGCCCTCGCGGGCCGCCGTGCAAACGGGAGAGCAGCCGCCCTCGCCTCGGCCACGGCCTGTGACTCAATCTGAGGCCAACGATATCCACTATACTGCGTGTCGATTTCCAGCCGTGTGCTTTTTCCAGGTACGAGTAGTACCATACGCCGGGCGGGAGCGAATAAATTACAAAAATGCGTGATCACTCATCTTTCGCGATTCAGTCTTTCGCAGGACCGGAGGAAATGATGTGCGACTCACTTTGAAATCGCTGGTAGCCGCTGTAACGATTCTCCATCTCCAGGCGAATCGTCTTCAGGCCGCCTAACCTGGCCTCGCCTTTCAGCCAACCCTCCTTCGGCAACCATGCGCTGGTCTCCATGCGGGCCATCTCGAAGGTGAAGCGGAAGCCCGGCTGGATGCGTAGCAGGAACAGTCCAAAACTAATGGTGTCGTCCACCGTGGCTTCAACCTTCGCCATACGCCTGTCGGCTTGGTCGATCCACAACCTGCCGCTCATCTTCGTGAACACCTTTGCCTGGCGGGAGCGTGGCCGGTAGCCCCTGCGAGGCGTTGCGCGCATCAACCACATAGGCCGTCCGCCGATGGCCTCTTCCGCCTCCAGCTTCCAATCGAACGCCTCGGCCACCTCGGCGAGCGCCTTGCGCTGTTCTTCGCGCTCTCTTTCGGCCTCACGGCGCCGCCGATCCTGGTTGGCCGCACGCTTGGCCAGTTCGTTGTCGAGCTTCTTCTGCTCCTTGCGGGCCTCGTCCGCACTCAGCAGCCTACCATCCTTGCAAATTAATTTATGGTAAGGCTCGCCATAGAGAATCGCAATTTCATGGTCGGTGGAGCTTGTGCTGGTTACTCTGCCCTGCGAATCGAGCCGTCGGGTTTCCTGGTGGCGCAGATAAGTATAATCACGCGCCTGCAGGAAAAAGCCGTCCTGATTGGTGAAAGCCTCGCGCATGAGCGTGGCAGGCTCAGGCGGCGTGGCTGCGTCCGCTGGTAGGAACCCTGTCAGGATGGCAACCAACATCGTGAGCAGCTTCATTCGTTTTTCTGGACCTTCCCCCCCTGTCAACCAACATCTCTAGATGATAGAATCCCACGCCAGACATTGCCTGGGTCCTGTCAATCCCTGGAATATTAAGGACCGATTCTGGGCAACAGAAGGAAGATGCAATGAGAGGAATCCTCGGGGTATTGTCCGCGGCTATGCTCGTTTCCGCACCCTTGTGGGGGCAAGGTCTCACCGGCCAGATTTCGGGTTCGGTGGCCGATCCGAGCGGCACGATGATCAGCAGCGCGAAGATCACGCTGGTGAACACGAACACCTCGCAGCAACGCGAAGCCACGAGCGACTCCACCGGCGCTTACGTGTTCACGCAGTTACTGCCTGGCAACTACACCATCTCAGTCGTGCAATCGGGCTTTAAGAAGTATGAGCAGCGCGACATTCAACTGACGGCGACCGAACGTGTCGCGGTCCGCGAGATCCGCCTGGAATTAGGCGAGGTATCGCAGACGATCTCGGTGGAAGCCGAAGCGGCGCGGCTTCAGACACAAAGCGCCGAACGCAGCGGGTTGATTTCCACCCGGCAATACGAGTCGCTCTCATTAAAGGGCCGCGATTACCTGGGACTTGTGAAATTGCTGCCCGGCGTCATCGACACGGCCAACCGCAACGCTCCAGGCTGGAACAATATCGGCGGCATTTCGATCAACGGCAACCGCAGCGGGACGATCAACCTGACGCTCGACGGCGTGTCCAGTCTGGACACGGGCTCGATGACCGGACCGTATCTTGCGCCGAGCGTGGACGCGGTGGGTGAGTTGAAGGTGCTGCTCACCAACTACCAGGCCGAGTATGGACGCTCGTCCGGCGGCACCATCAACGCCGTCATCAAAAGCGGTACTCGGGACTTCCACGGCACGGGTTACTACTTCAAACGTAACGAAGCCTTCAACGCGAACGAGTTCTTCCGCAACCGCGATGGCCTGGCGCGCCCCGCCTACCGGTTCGACTACCCCGGCTACAATGTCGGCGGCCCGCTCTACATTCCCGGCAAGTTCAACCGCGACCGCAACAAGCTGTTTTTCTTCTGGTCGCAGGAGTTTCTGCCGCGCAAGTATCCCACCCAGGTGGGCCGGCTCACCTTCCCCACCGCGCTGGAACGCGCGGGCAACTTCTCTGAGACCTTCGACCAGAACGGCCGTCTGATTCCCGTGAACGATCCGCTGAACAACAAAGCGCAGTTTCCCGGCAACATCATTCCGGCCTCGCGCATCAGCGCTCCCGGACAGAAATTGCTCGGCGTCTTTCCGCTGCCCAACGCCGTCGACCCGGCGCGCTCGTTCAACAACGTCTTCCAGAGCCAGGTGGACCAGCCGCGCGACGAAGACCTACTGCGCATCGACTGGAACATCAGCAGCAAAACCGTGTTCTACGCCCGCGCCATCCGCGACTATGAAGCGTTCAAGGGCGACTACAATTTCGTTCTCGCCTCCAGCATCTGGCCGCAGTTCGGCATCGCCTACACCATTCAAAGCGCGGGTTTGGTGAGCACGCTGATCCACACCTTCAAGCCGAACCTCGTGAACGAATTCACCTTTGGCGTGAACCGCGCGCTTCAACTGGTGTCGCCACTGGATCAGGGGGCCATCGACAAAAACGACCGCAACAAGCTGGGAGTCGGGCTTCCGCAGTTCTTCCCGCAGTCGAATCCGTTGAACCTGATTCCGAATGCCACGTTCGGCGGCGTGACCGGAGCGCCGCAATTGAATATCGAACAGCGCTTCCCCTTCTTCGGCACGAATAACATTTGGAACTGGTCGGACAATCTAAGCTGGATTCGCGGCTCACACAATCTGAAATTCGGATTCTACTTCGAGCGCACCTCCCGCAACGCGGCCCGGGCCACCGCCTTCAACGGCACCTTCGACTTCGGACGTAACGTGAACAACCCACTGGACACCAACTACGCTTATTCGAACACGCTGCTGGGCAACTTCAACAGCTATACCGAATCGAACGCACATCCCAATGGCCATGGCCGCTTTAAGAACTTCGAATGGTTCGCGCAGGACAACTGGAAGGTGAACCGGCGTTTAACGCTCGACTACGGCGTGCGGTTTTACTGGGTGGAGCCCTCGTTCAGCTCGGGCGACACGCTGAGCGTCTTCGATTCCTCGCTGTACGATCCTTCGAAGGCCGCGCAACTCGTACAGCCTTACCGGGAAACGGCCAGCGCGCCGCGCGTTGGCCGCAATCCAACCACCGGCGAACTGCTTCCCGCCCCGCTGATCGGCACTCTGGCCGCGGGCAGCGGCACGTTCCACCAGGGCATGCGGCAATACCAGGAGCGCGTCCTGAACACTCCGTCCATAAAGGTGGCTCCGCGCATCGGCTTCGCCTACGACGTCTTTGGCAACGGCAAGCTCGCCCTGCGCGGCGGCTTCGGCATCTTCTTCGACCGTTTCAACGACGACCAGGTGATTATCTTCGTCGAGCAGCCCCCGAACGTACTCACCAACTCCGTCGTCTTCAGTTCGATCAACGACCTGCTGCGTTCCCCGCTCAACCAGAGCCCGGCGAACGTGAACTCGATCCAACGCGACTACAATCCCCCCACCGTGTACAACTGGAGCTTCGGCGTGCAGCGCGACCTCGGCTCGGGCATCGTCCTTGACGTTGCCTATGTAGGCAACGTGGGCCGCCATCTGCTGCATCGCCGCAGCTTGAACGCCACGCGCTACGGCACGAACTTCCTGGCCTCGTCGCTGGATTCCACCACCGGAAGCCCGCTGCCGGTGAACTTTCTGCGCCCCACGCGCGGCTTCGGTGACATCCAATACGCCGAGTTCGCCTCGAATTCCAATTACCATTCCATGCAGACACAGTTGAACAAGCGGTTTGGCCGAGGACTGACGTTCGGCGTCGCATGGACATGGTCCAAGTCGATGAACTTCGTGAATGGGAACAATGACGCGATCAACCCGTTTCTCGACTTCCGCGTACGCAACTATGGCCGGTCAAATATCGACCGCACGCACAACTTCGTGCTGAACTACAGCTACGATCTGCCCAAGGCGAGCCAGACCTGGAACAATGCGTTTTCCCGCTGGGTTCTGGACGGCTGGCAGTTGTCCGGCATCACATCGTTCCTGTCCGGAGCGCCATCGGGAATCGGCTACAGCCTGGTGAGCGGGGCGGACCTCACCGGCGCCTCCGGCGCGGGCGTGGATTCGCGCGTCAACCTGACGGGCAACCCCGTTCTGCCCAAGGGCGAGCGCACGGAACTGCGGCACTTCAACACCGGTGTCGTCACACCGCCCACGCGCGCCGAACTTGGAATTGGAACCGCGGCCAAGGATCTTATCCGGCTGCCCGGCGTGAACATGTGGGACGTCTCCGTGTTCAAGAACTTCCCGCTGGGCTCCAATGAAGCGCGGCGCCTGCAATTGCGGTTCGAAACCTACAATACGTTCAACCATGCCAACTTCAGCGCCGTCGACACCACCGGGCGTTTCGATGCCACGGGCAATCAGGTGAACGCTCGCTTTGGCCAGTACACGGCCACGCTGGACGCCCGGCGCATGGTGCTCGGCGTGAAGGTCTTTTTCTAAGGGCGCGGCGGGCCGGTTACACGATCTCCTGAATCACCGAGCCGTGCACTTCGGTGAGCCGCTCCTTGCGGCCTTGATGCATGAAACTGAGCGCATCCTGGTTCAGCCCAAGCTGGTTCAGGATGGTCGTGTGGATATCGCGGAAGTGGTATGGCTTCTCGATGGCTTTCAAACCGATGTCGTCGGTGGCGCCCACTACCTGTCCGCCTTTGATACCCCCGCCGGCCATCCACATGGAGAAGCCGTAGTTGTGATGGTCGCGTCCCTTGCCGCCCTGCGCTTCGGGTGAGCGGCCAAACTCGCCGCCCCACACCACCAGTGTCGAATCGAGCAGGCCGCGCCGCTTCAAGTCCTGGATCAATGCCGCGACGGGCTTGTCGGATTGCGCGGCCATGCGGATGTGATTCTCCTCGATGTCCTCGTGCGCGTCCCATTGCAGATTGCCCGGGCCGCCGCCGTGCACGACGGTGACAAAGCGCACTCCCTTCTCGACAAGCCGCCGGGCCAGCAGGCAGCGGCGTCCATAGTCGTCGGTGGGCTCTTTGCCTACGCCGTACAGATCCAGCGTCTCTTGCGGTTCCTTGGTGATGTCGAACACTTCGGGCGCCTCGGTCTGCATGCGGAAGGCGAGGTCGTATGCGTTCATGCGGGCGCGGAATTCGTCGTCCTCGGCCTCGACGCTCGCCTTGAGGTTGGCCTCGTTCAGTTTGCGAATCAGCTCGACGGTGTTACGCCGCGTACCGAGTTCGACGCCCGCGGGCAGGCCAAGATTGAGAATCGGCTTCTTGCCGGCGCGCAGCATCGTGGGCTGGAACACGGCGGGCAGGAAACCGTGCATGTACATGGGCTGGCCGCCCTCCAGCGCGCCATCGGGGTCCGGACTGACTACATACGCAGGCAGCGAGTTGCTCTCCGAACCCAGTCCGTACACGGCCCACGAACCCATGCTGGGGAAGCCGGGAATGATGCGGCCGGAAAAGAGCTGATACTGCGCCGCCGAATGGACCACCATGTCGCCGTGACAGGAACGGATGATGGCCAGATCGTCCACGATCCGGGCCTGGTGCGGCAACAGGTCGCTGACCTCGATGCCCGCCTTGCCGTACTTTTGGAAGGTGCGCTTGGTGCCGAGAATCCTCGCGTTGTTGGCGACGAACTGGTATTTGACCTCTCCGAACTCCTTGGGGCGCGTCTGGCCGTCGAGTTTGTTCAGCAGCGGCTTGGGATCGAAGGTCTCCAGGTGCGAAGGGCCGCCCGCCATGAACAGAAAGATCACCGCCTTGGCCTTGGCGGCGAAGTGTGGCGGGTGCGGCGCGAGCGGATTGGCGTTCGCTGGGGCCGCGCGCATCTTTTCCTCGAACAGCATCTGCGTGAAGGCGAGCGAGCCCATGCCGCAAAAGGCGTCCGTGAGGAATTCGCGCCGCGAACGGCACCAGCGGATGTGTTCGGACATGCGGCTCTCCTACTCCACGTAAAGGAAGGCGTTCAGGTTAAGGATGGCGAGTGTGAACTCGCTCATCGGATTTGCTTTGAGAAACTCCACTCCGAGTTTCTTTTCCTGAAGCGACGGCGCGCGGCCGGCGGTGAGGCGGTAGGCCAGCGCCACTTGCGCGCCAGGCGTCTTGGCCTCACGGTCGAGACGGGCGGCGAACGCCCGTGCGGTGTCGTTGGCAAACGGTCCGTTCAATAGCTCTAGCGCCTGCGGAGCATGGGTGGACTGTTCGCGGCGCGGACAGGAGATGAGCAGGTCGGGCGCGTCGAATGCCTCCAGGATGGGCAGCCGGAGGTTGCGTTTATAGATGAGGTAGATGCTGCGGCGATGGTGCTCCGCGGCATCCTGTGCCACTTGCCACTGTGCCGGCTTATAAAGCAGATGAGTCAATTCCTCATCGACCGGCACCATGATGCTCGGCCCGCCTGCCTTCAGATTCAAACGGCCCGAGGCGCTCAGCATGGAGTCGCGCACCTCTTCAGCCGTCAAGCGGCGGCGAGAGAACTTCCACAGAAATTCATTGCCCGGGTCCTTCTCCATGCCCAGCGCCGAGGCGGGCGAGGTGGAGGCCTGCCGGTAGGTGTTGCTCATCATGATCGCCTTGTGCAGCGGCTTCAACTTCCAACCGCCTTCGACAAGCCGGTTGGCGAGCCAGTCGAGCAACTCGGGATTCGTCGGACGCGCGCCCATGCGGCCGAAATCGTTCGGCGTGGCGACGATACCGCGGCCGAAATGATACGCCCAGAGCCGGTTGGCCATGACTCGCGCCGTGAGCGGATTATCCGGACTGGTTACCCAGGCGGCCAGCTCGATGCGCGGTTTCTCAGTATCCGGATCCAACTCAGGCGAGCCATCCGGCAGCAGCACGCCGAGGGTGCGCATCCCCACGGCTTCCCCCTTGTTCTGGTAATCGCCGCGCGCCAGCACATGAACCGGCGAGCGCTTGCCCATGTCGTCCTTCACGCCGTAGAGGCCGGGCAGAGGACCGGGTTTCCTCACCTCGGTGTCGCGTATGCGCTGCATCATGCGGCCGCGCTCTTCACCCTTGAGGCCTTTCATCTCCGCACGCAGGCGGCTGATCTCGCCGTCGAGGCTTTTGTTCTTCTCCTCCCACGCCTGCTTCTCCTCTGGGGTCGCGGTGACGAAATCGTTCTCGTGCACGGGCGCGAAGAAGGACTGCATCCGGTAGTAATCCTTCTGGCGAAGAGGGTCGAACTTGTGGTCGTGGCATCGCGCGCAGCCCAGCGTGACGCCAAGCAGCGCCGAGCCCACGATGTTCGTCATCTCGGTGAGCACCTCGTTGCGCGAACTGGCCACCTCCTGGTTACCGGCGTTCTTGCGCAGCGCGGCAAGCCGGTTGAAGCCGGAAGCCACGATGTACTCGTGGTTGGCCGGGTCCATCTCGTCGCCGGCAAGTTGCTCTTGCAAGAACTGTCCGTAGGGCTTATCCGCGTTGAACGAGGCGATCACATAGTCGCGGTAGCGCCAGGCGTCCGGGCGGTGCGTGTCGTACTCGAAGCCGTCGGTTTCGGCGAAGCGCACCACGTCGAGCCAGTGCTGGCCCCAACGTTCCCCGTAGCGGGGCGAAGCGAGGAGTGTGTCGATGAGCCGTTCGTACGCATCGGGGCGTTTGTCCGCCACGAAGGCGGCGACCTCGGCGGGGGTAGGCGGTAAACCGGTGAGATCGTAATACACGCGGCGGATGAGCGTCTGCCTGCCGGCCGGGGGAGCATGTGGCAGTTCCGCCTTCTTGAGGCGGGCCAGCACGAAGGCGTCAACCGGGTTGCTCGTCCATGCCTTGTCCGCAGGCGTCGTGAAGGCGGGCGGTTGCGGCTGCGTGCGCGGCCGGAAGGCCCAGTGGCGTCGCTCCGTGGCCGTGTACTTTTCTCCGGTGATGTTCGTGGCCGCGAACCCGAATGCGGCGAGTACAAGGGCCGCGACGGGATAGGCGATTTTGCGCATGAAAGCTACGCTCCTCTTCAACGTTGCGATTGCGCAATATTATATCGCCCCCGGACGGGCGCTACCACTCGAAGCGGCCCACGATGATATGGTGCATGCGGGCGGTGCCGATATCGGAGAAACTGCCGCGCCCAATCCCGTTGAACCGGCCAAACTGCGCCAGTGAATTCACGTTGTAGACGCCGCCCGGATCGGCCAACTGCGGCTGCTTGGTCGGGTTGTTCACATCCCAACGGATGCTGAACCGGAAGCGCTCCTTAATGGGGATCACCTTGGAAAGCGATAGCTGCGTCCACCGCATACCGGGTGATTCGAGGATGTTACGCCCGATCATGCCGGCGGCGGTGAACTGCGGAGCGTAGCCAAAGGCCGCATTGTTGAAATAGTTGTTCTGCGCCGCCAGCGGGAAGCGGTTGCCCACCTCGTATCCGCTCTTGTTGGACAGCATCTGTTCGGCGGACAGCAGGGCGGCGGGCCTTACCTGGCCGGGCAGATAGCGCGGACCGCCCGCCGCGGTGATGTTCACAGGAGGTCCACTCTGGAAGGTTTGCGTCCAGGCGAAATCCCAGTTACCAAGGAAGTAGTTCGGAATGCCGCCGCCGTTCATCATCTTCCGCCCCTTGCCGAACGGCAGTTCATACGTGAAGACGCTGACGAACCGGTGGCGGATGTCGTAACTGGCGCGCGCCTTTTCCAGCGAGCGATTGTAGAAGTCAATGCCGCTGCGTCCGCCGTCGTCGTCGCCGTCGTTCAGCGTCTTGCCAAGCTGGTAGAAGGCGTTCAACGTCATGCCTTGCGCATAGCGCCTCTCAAAACGCAGCGTGCCGCTGTGATGCGAATTGTGGCCGTAGTTCGAATAGTGCTGAATGGAGCCGAACTGGCGGTAGGGCTTGTAGTTCTGGGTGGCCGAAAATACCTGATTCAGGACGCCCAAATCCGTTGAGATGTTCAGCGGTACCGCGTTCATATCCCAATTGTTCAGAAGTCCCACGCCGGACGACCCTTGATACTGTGCGTCCATCAGCCAGCTTCCGCTCAACTGCACCTGGAATCCCGCCGACCACATGGCGACGTAGGGCAAGCGCATGTTCGGGTCGTACCAGGAGGCTCCCCGTCCGCCGTAATTCGTGCCTTGAAATGGAACGCTGCCGTCGCCAGCCGTGTTGAACCGGATCGTACCCGGTCCCTGCGACAACAGGAAGGCATGCCGCGGATCGCCAGGCAGGGACTGCACGTTGGCCGTGGCGACATATTCTTCAAAGTTCTGCCCCGTACCGTTGGTGAACAGATCGACCGAGTAGGTACCGAAACTGGAGCGGAAAACGACGCGCGGGTGCAGGTTCCAGGCCATGCCGAAGCGCGGTTGGAAGTTGTTCAGGTCGCGCTTGGAGAGCAACCCTTTGCCGTGAACCACGGCTCCGCGCATTCCCGTCAACGGGTCCGTGGCATTGGGATCGAACTGCGACTGCTGCCCATACTTGGTGGAGAAGGGCGATTCGTAGCTCCATCGCAAACCGAGTTCCAGCGTCAGGTTGCGCCGCGGCCGCCATGTGGTTTGGCCATAGAAGGCCTGTGACCACCAGCGCGGCAGCCAAGTGGCCTGGTTCTGTTGATAGATGGCCTGGCCCACGGTGCCCAGCAGGAAACTGGCGAACGCATTGCCCGTGTTCGGCGTAAAGGGAAGCTCCGTGCCGGCCATGCGGTACTGTCCCGAGGGCAGCGTTTGCGTCAGAGAGTTGTACCGCGTGCGAATCGCTTCGTAACCGAACTTCAGCGTGTGTTTGCCGGCGACCTTGGTGAGGTTCTCCTGGAAGGTGAAATCCTCGGCGGTGTCTCGCGACCGTCCGCCCGGACCCAGGCCGTAGAACAGTCCGCCGCCTGAATTCTGGAAGGCCGGGAACGTTTCTGCCGATACGCCGGGAATGCCGAGCTTATTCGCCCACCCGGCGCCATACGTCTCCGGAACGGCTGAAAACGTACGCCGGTTGAAGCCCAGACGGGCTTCGCTGATCATCGTCGGGCTGAAGGTGTAGGTGTCGGAGATGACCACGTTGCGTTGATCGAGCGGCTTCACATAAACGCTACCGAAGGTGATCTCGTTGAGTTCCCGCACGGGACGCTCCTCGCTGCGGTGGCGAACCTGCGAGTAGCGTCCGAAAATCTTGTGATTGATGCTGAACGAGTGATCGATCTTTGCGTCATAGCGTTGGAAATTGTAGGCGCCGCCGGCATTGTAGGTGAGATTGTTCACCGGGCCCGTGGCCTGGACGGTACCCGGATCGCTCTGCTCCCGCCAGGGCTTCAGCGCCAACACGTTTTTCGAGACGGAATCGAACAGGGAGGCGGGAACCTGGTTGTTCGCGAAGGGCTGGCGCGTCCACGCCGTGCCGCTCTGGGCCGTGCTGAACGGGTTGTAAATGGGCAGTCCGCGTCCGCCGAACGAGAAGTTGCCGGCATACATTTCCGGGCTGGGGACGGTGACGATCACGGTCTCGCTCACCTTCTCGTAGTGTTGCTGGAAGCCTGCGAACCAGAAGGTCTTGTTCTTGACGATGGGACCGGACGCCGTGGCGCCCCACTCGTGATAGGTGAACGCGCCGGTGCGGGGCAGTTGTTCCAGGAAGGCGCGGTGAATCAGTTTGCCGTTCGTGTAACGGTCCTCGATTGAACCATGAAACTGGTTGCCGCCTCCTTTGAACACAAGGCTGAGCTGGCCGCCAGCGGAGTGGCCGAATTCGGCCGGCGTGCCGGTGGTCCACATCTTGAACTCCTGAATCGAGTCCAGCGAGGCGATCATCGTGCGCTGATAGTCGCCCACCTGGCCGACGGCGGGCTCCTTGCCGCCCACGCCGTCCATCGAGTAGCCGATGGCCCGTTGACGCTGGCCCACGGCATGCTGGCCATTGATGTTCGTCATGCCGGGCATGTAGAGAAGTACACGGTGAACGAACTTCTGCATCACCGGAAGCTTTTCCACCACTTCTCCGTCCAGCACCTGGCCCGAGCCGGCGGTCTCGGTTTCGAGCAGAGGAGGCGTGCCTTCCACCTTGATCGATTCGCTTACGTTGCCGACTTCGAGTTGAATATCGAATCGGGGGGATTCGTTGATACGCAGCAGGATGCCGGAGCGTACGGCGGCTTTGAAGCCGGTGGCCTCCACGCGAAGCTCATAGTTGCCCGAGCGCAGGTTCGGCAGATAGTAGGCGCCTTCGGGCGAAGTGGCCGACTCGTACAGGAACGAGGTGTCGATGTTGCGCGCCGTGACCTTCGCGGCCGGGATCAGCGCTCCACTGGTGTCGGTTACCGTGCCGACGATGGTGGCCGTGCCGGTGCTTTGCGCATGAACCAGCGTGGCTGCGGAGACAATCGCCCACACTGTGATGAGCCCAATGGTCCTCATGACTACCCCCTTTTTCTCCTGCTCCGCGGGACGCGGACAGGATTCGATGAACGGGGATAGTTTTATCGCAAAAGTTAGGCTAAAGCAAGAGGATCGGAAAAAGCTAATGTCCTGGCGCTTCGCCGTGGCCCGCGGCGGGCGGGGCTTCGTTCACCACCAGGCCCGTGGCGCCCCAATCCTGGGGCCAGCCGAACATGCCGCGTGACAGGTAGTCGCTGAACATGATGGCGAACATGAACACCAGCCAGACGATGCCGACGCCTATGGTTAACTTGATCAGCGGCGTGTTGTGCTTGACGTGCATGAACCACAGGATGACCAGCGTCGCTTTCACGCCAGCCACGGCGAGCGCGATCAGAATGTTGGCGCGTCCCAGGTCGACCTTGGCCGCCGCCACGGTCAGGAAAGTCAGCACCATGAGGGCGCCGAAGATCGTGAAATAGAGGCTCTTGGGAGCAATGTGGGAGTCGTGGTGTTCGCTCATGGTGGTTAGTGAATCAGGTACAGCATCGGGAACAGGAAGATCCAGACGATGTCGACAAAGTGCCAATAAAGGCCCATGTTCTCGATCGGCCCGTAAAAATCCGTCGAGTAGGTATTGTTGTAGGCCTTCCACATGAAGAAGATGAGCAGGCCCGCGCCGATGATCATGTGCAGGGCGTGCAGGCCCGTCATGGCGAAGTACATCGAGAAGTAGATCTGCGCCTGCTCGTTGTAGGGTCCGCCCATGGCGAAATTCGGCCCGGGTACCAGGTGATGCTTGAACTTGTCGGAGTACTCCACCACCTTCACGCCGAGGAAGACGTTGCCCAGCATGAACGTGGCGAGCAGGTAGCCGAAGACGCCCTTATTGCGGCCCAATTGGGCGCATCGCACGGCCAGTGCCATGGTGAGCGATGAACCGATCAGCACGACGGTGTTGAAGGTTCCAAGCGCGACGTTCAAATGATGGCTGGCCGCCGAGTAGGCCTCCGGGTACATGGACCGGTAGACCGCATAGGCGCAGAAGAGGGAGCCGAAGAAGAGAATCTCCTGCACCAGGAAGACCCACATGCCGAACGTCGTGGAAGAATACTGCTGTTGCAGGTCTTCGTACTGGTGTTGAAAGTTCGGGTTCGCGGGATGAGCGGAGGACTGTTCCAGCGCCTGACTAGACATGATGGTTCACCTCGTGCTCCTCATCTTCCTCGGGAGCGTATGCGTAGGCTTCTTCGGTCACGACGGGGATGGTTTCAAAATTTTCCATCGGCGGCGGCGAGGGGATGGTCCATTCCAGGCCCTTGGCGCCCCACGGATTCGCTGGCGCCTTCTTCCCCGCGAAGATCGACCAAGTGAAGTAGATCATCGGCAGCGTATAGCCGATGGCCAGGACGACCGCACCGGCCGACGACATGATGTTCCAGATCTGGAACTCCTCCGGATAAGCGTGATAGCGGCGCGGCATGCCGAGGTAGCCGGCCAGGAACTGCGGGAAGAAGGTCAGATTGAATCCGAGGAAAACGAAGATGGCCGAAATACGGCCCGCCGTCTCCGGGTACATGCGTCCGGTGATCTTGGGCCACCAGAAATGCATTCCACCCAGATATCCCATGATGGCGCCGCCCACCATGATGTAGTGGAAGTGGGCCACGATGAAGTAGGTATCGTGAATGTGGACGTCCACGGCGACGTTGGCGCAGAACAGGCCGGTGAGTCCGCCGATCAGGAAGAGGCCGAAGAAGCCGAAGGCGTAGAGCATCGGCGCTTCGTAGCTGATGGACCCCTTGTAGAGCGTAGCGGTCCAGTTGAACACTTTCACGGCCGAGGGGATGGCCACGATGAAGGTGAGCACCGAGAACACCATGCCGCCGTACACCGACTGTCCGCTGACAAACAGGTGGTGGCCCCAAACGAGGAAGCCGAAGACCGCGATGGCCACGCTCGAAAGGGCAATGAAGCTGTAGCCGAACACCCGCTTGCGGCTGAAGCACGTGACCAGTTCGGAGATGACGCCCATGGCGGGCAAAATCATGAGATAAACGGCCGGGTGCGAGTAGAACCAGAACATGTGCTGGAACAGAATCGGATCGCCGCCCGTGTTCGGGTTGAAGAAACTGAAGCCGAACAGGCGCTCCATCGCGACCAGTAGGATGGTCATGGCGACGACGGGAGTTCCGAGAATCTGCACCAGCGCCGTCGCGTAGTTGCCCCAGACAAACAGCGGCAGGCGGAACCAGGTTAGGCCTGGCGCGCGCATCTTATGGACGGTGACGATGAAGTTCAGTCCGGTGAGGATGGAGGAGAATCCACTGATGAAGGCGCCGAGCGCGGCCGTGATGACGGCCGAGTTGGCGTAGGTGCTCGAATAAGGCGTATAGAAGGTCCAACCGGTATCGACGCCGCCCGAGATCATGGAGTACAGCGTGAAGGCCGCGCCGATGATGAAGATGTACCAGCTCAGCAGGTTGATGCGGGGCAGAGCCAGGTCGCGCGCGCCGATCATGATGGGGAGTAGGAAGTTCCCCAGCACGGCCGGCGTGGCCGGGATCAGCACGAAAAACACCATGATGACGCCATGCATGGTGAAGGCCTTGTTGTAGGATTCCGCTGACAGCAGGTCGCCGCCGGGCGTAATCAGTTCCAGCCGGATCAGCGCGGCGAAAAAGCCTCCCAACAGGGACATCGCCGTGATCGACATCAGATAGAGCAGAGCGATGCGCTTATGGTCCTTCGTCAGGAGCCAGGACATCACGCCCTTGCCTTTGGTCAGATAGCTTTCGCCCTGGTTCTCAGGCATGGGAACCTGATCGACCGGGTGAGTCAGGGTCGCGCTCATGATTAGTTCCCTCCCTTCTTACCCGCTGGAGCTTCGGACGCAGGGGCGTCCGCGGCTTGCACGGATTTGGAAAGCGATTTGATATAGCTGATCACCTGAAGCAGCCCCTCCTCGGAAATTTGCCCCTGGAAGGTAGGCATCTCGACGGCGTAACCGGAGACGATCTTGCTGGCCGGTTTTAGTACGGACTCGCGGATGTAGGCTTCGTCAGCGACAACCGCCGTCCCCCCTTGCAACTTCACCGCCCTGCCAAACACATCCACCAGCGTCGGACCGCGTCCGCTGTTGTCCGCCTTGTGGCAGGTGGCGCAGCCCAGGCGGTTGAAGAGCCGTTCGCCGGCTTGTTGCATGGTTTCGCCGCGAATGGAGCCGCTCAACCACGCTTCGTAGTCGGCTTCCTCCATCACATGGACCCATCCGATCATGCCCGAGTGTTGCGTTCCGCAGTACTCGGCGCAGAACAGATGATACTTGCCCACCTTGTTCGCCTGGAACCACATGGTAGTGTACTGGCCGGGCACGACGTCGCGCTTGATGCGGAAGGCCGGAATGAAATAGCTGTGGATGACATCCTCGGTGGTCATGATCAGTTTCACGGGCCGGTTCAGCGGCACGTGCATTTCGTTGATCTCACGGACGCCGTTCGGGTGCTGGATTTTCCACATCCACTGCTTGCCCACGATGAACAGTTCCATCGCATTGGCCGGCGCGTGGTAGTTGCGGAAGAAGACCACCGTGCCGCCCACGAACATCGACATCGCCAGCAGAAAGGGAATGATGGTCCAGGTCAATTCGAGCGCAAGCGAACCGTGAATCGGCTTGGGTATTTCTCCCGGGCTCTTGCGCCTGTAACGGAGAGCGAAGTAAAAGATCGCCAGTGAGATGCCGACGGCGAAGAACACCGACACCCCGAGGATATAGAGGTAATTCGCGTCTACCCCGGCAGCGCCAATGGAGGCGCTCTCAGGAAACAGTTGCAATTCGTTCGCCATGATGATTCTTTCTGCGCTTGTTCTGGAAATAGCAAACGATCCAGAAGGCAATGATCGATGCGACGGTGAGTCCCGCGGCGATGCGCAACACGGTCATCACGGTCGCGCCATACTTGCCGGTCGCCGGGTCATAGTGATAGCAGAACAGCAGGAGTTGGTCGACGGGAGACCCGATTCGTCCCTGCGAAGCCTCGACAAGGCCCAGCCGCAGGTCGCGCGCCGAGAACTCGACCCCGTAATAGTATTTGGAGACCTTCCCCTCGGGGGTGAGCAGGATGAGGCCGCTCGAATGCGCCCACTGTTTGGTGTGCTCATCCCACTCGTAGTGGAAGCCGGCCGCGTCGGCCAGCCGTTTCACGTCCTGCGCCGTACCCGTCAGGAGTTGCGTTCCGCGTTCGATGCCGCCGCGGCGGTAGCGCGTCTGAAACTCTTCCAGTTTCCTCGTGGCCATGGCCGGCGTCTCCGACGGGTCGAAACTGACGGCGACAATATCGAAATCGTCGCCCGGGGTCAGATTCGGAATTGCATTCAGCGCGCGGATCATGCCGTTGATGGTGAGGTTGCACAGCATGCGGCATTCGTAATAAACGAAGGCGAGCACCACCGGCTTGCCCCGCAGGAAACTGCGGAACGGACGGCGCTGTCCCGTCATATCCACCAGCGAAACGTCGAGCGGAAGCTGCGCGTCCAGGTTCTGTTTGATGCCGACTTCCTGCAATGCTCCAGGCAGTTTGCCCTCGGCGGTGGGAATTCCGGTCATGCCGCCCGTCATCGGCCGCATGGCGGCGGGATTCCCCGGTTGCGCCGCGGCGGAGGCGGCGGCGAGCAGGGCGATCGCGATGAGGGTACTGGTCTTCATGACTACTGCTTTCCTTCCTTGGCCGCGGCGGCTTTCACCGGCGGCACGTCGAACTTCGGCAATCCCTTTCCGGCCACGATCTCCATGGCTCGCGCCACCGGTATGCGGACCGCGTTCACGCTCCTGTCCTCCCAGCCATAGCTGGTCAGTGTTTCCTCTTCCTTGGCCTTGAACTGTTTCAGGTCCCACGGTTCGTTCACTTGCAGGCGCGTACCGCTGGGCAGGACGCGTTGCTGCTCCATGACGGTGGGTTCGGCGTCGCGCGCCTGGTTGTAGCTCTTCATCACCTGAAACATGCCGTACATCAACCCGATGGCCGCGAAGGTCAGGATCACCAGGTAGCCAAGGAATCTCCAAATGGGAGGCGTTGGGACATCCGATGCTTCGTAACCGGCATTGACGGGAGGATGTTGTTCGCTCATGTTCATTCCCTTCCTAGTGATGTCCCGCGGCGGCGGCCAGCCTGTGCATCTCGGTGGGCTCCAGCGGGCGGGCCTTCAATTGCCGTACGAAGAAAGCGATCCAGAGGCCGATCAGCGTCATGGGCGCCGCCAGGTCCAGCCAGTGAATCGAAAAGTGGTCCGGGCTGAAGTTCGGCTGGACAATCCATGTCAGGTCGAGGAAACGCACCGCCAACACCAGGATAGCGATCTTGGCCAGCATGCCCGCTTTGCGTTTGTTGAAACGCATCAGCAGCAGAAGGAAAGGCAGCGCCCAGTGGAACACCACGAGACCGGTGGCGATCACGCCCCATCCGCCGTGCAGCCGGTGTATGTACCAGGGAATCTCTTCCGGCAGATTTCCCGACCAGATGATGAGAAATTGGGAAAAGCTGGCGTAGGCCCACAACATGGTGAATGCCAGCATCAGGTTGCCGATGTCGAGGAAATGGTTGGGGCCGAGCAGGCCCTTCATGGGTTCGTACTCCATGAGCAGCGCCAGACAGATCACGGCGAGCGAGAGCGTGGAGAGCGCCTGGCCCACCATGAAGATGATGCCGAAGATCGTCGAGAACCAGTGCGGGTCCAGTGACATCGCCCAATCGATGACGGCGAAGGTCACGGTGAGCGAGAAGACCACGACGCCTGGACCGCTGATATTGTTCAACCGGCGCTTGGCGTCGGCGTCCCCGGCGTCCTGCTTGGCGGTCAGCCGGTTCAGCGCATAGACGAACAGGCCCCAGACGGCGAAATAGAAGATCGAGCGGCCGATGAAGAACGGCACGTTCAGATAAATCGCCTTGGCCTGAAGGATCTTGTCCTGCGCCACCACCTCGGGCCGCGCCCATTTATACAAGGTCGGCATGGAGAGCAGCACGGGCACCAGCATCAGGGCCACCAGCGGCAGCGTGCGCGTGGAGGCCTCCAGCAGGCGGCGCATGACCATGCCCCACTGGCCGCCGACCAGATGGTGCACCATCAACAGCACCAGGGAGCCCAACGGCAAACCCACCGTGAGGAGATAGCCGGTCAGGTAGCTTCGCATCACCTGCTCCGGATTCGACATCATGCCGAACAGGCACAAAGCCAGTCCCACGCCGAAGGCGCCAAGACCGATCTGCTGTACGCGGTCGAGATTAGGTTGTGTCGCAGCGTGGGAACTCATTGTCCGGCAGCCTCCAGGCGCGCCCGTTCGGCGGGCGGCACGTCTTCCAGCGTCGCGGCGCGGCTCAATTGCAGCGCCTTCACATAGGCGACAATGGCCCAGCGGTCGTCGACGGGAATGCGGGCCGCGTAGCTCGGCATGACGCCAAAGCCATTCGTGATGACGTCGAAAAAGTATCCGGCGGGTTGCTTGTGCATCTTGTCGGAGTGATACGTGGGCGGATGTTTCAGACCGCGCTGCACCACCATGCCCTCTCCGTCGCCGGTTTGGCCATGGCACGGCGAGCAGTAGATGTTGAAGCGCTGCTGTCCGCGTTCAAGTAGCGCCTTGTCCAGTTTCACCGGAAGTTCGGTGACGAACTCCGGACTGTTGCGGGCCACCTTGCCGTAGTAGAGCGGGATGTTGTTCTTCAGGTAGCCGCGCGCCACCGTGCCTTCCACGGCCGGACGCGCCGAGCGGCCGTCGGGAAAGAAAGTGCTTGCCGCAAGCGGGCGGTAGCGCGGCTGATCGTGCATGTCTTGCCGGCAGCCCGTGGCCAGCGCGGCGGCGCCCAGAATCAGGGCGAAGGTGATCGTCTTATGCATCGACTTCGCTCACCTCCGAGGAGTGCTGCGCGAGGAACTCGCGGGTCCGGGCCGCGTCGTACTTCGGATCGGCGGCTTCGATGCAAAGAAAGAAGCGGTCCTGCGACGCACGCTTGAAACGTTCGACGTTGAACACCGGGTGGTACGGCATCGGAAGCCCGTTCAGCGCGATCATGCCGGCGACGGCGGTGATCGAGGCGCACAGCACGGTGGTTTCAAACGTGATGGGGATGAAGGCGGGCCACGAGTACATCGGCTTGCCGGCGACGTTCATCGGATAGGCCACCATCGCGATCCAGCACATCAGGGCAAAGCCGCCAATGCAGCCGAGGAATCCGCCCAGCAGCACGAGCGCCGAAATCTTCGTCGGCGCCTGTCCAAGCGCTTCGCTCAAGCCGTGAACCGGATAGGGCGAGTAGGCGTCCATCTTGCGGTAGCCGGCGGCATGCGCCGCTCCAGCCGCCTTGATAAGCAACTGGTGATCGTCGAATTCGGCCATCATGCCGAAGTTCCTGGAAACTTCCACGGGGGCGTGCGACATGGGCTTAGTGGCCTCCTTCCGCTTCCGGTTGGGCCTTGGCGGCCGGCACCAGCAGTTTCATTTCAAACATGGCGATCGCGGGCAGTACGCGGACGAACAGGAACATCAGGGTAAGGAACAAACCGATGGTTCCGGCGAAAAACGCCTCGTCGAAGATGGTCGGCGTGTAGTAGCCCCAACTGGCCGGAATGAAGTCCCGGTGGAGGCTGACCACGATGATCACCCAGCGCTCCAGCCACATGCCCACGCTGACGATGTTGGATACCACCCAGACCAGCATCAGGTTCCGGCGGTACTTCTTCCACCACAGAATCTGCGGCGCCAGGCCGTTGCAGAAGATCAGCGCCCAATAGCTCCAGGCGTAGGGTCCGCTGATGCGGTTGAGGATCATCGACTTCTCGAACTCGTTGGCGCTGTACCAGCCGAAGAAGACTTCCAGGAAGTAGCCGTAGATGACGATGATGCCCGTGGCCAGCATCACCTTGCACATGTTCTCGATGTGCCGCATCGTGATGAAGTCTTCCAGATGGTAGAAAGCCCGCATCGGAATGGCCAGCGTAAGCACCATGGCGAACCCGGCGAAGATGGCTCCAGCCACGAAGTAGGGCGGAAACACCGTGGTATGCCAGCCGGGAATGATGCCGATGGCGAAGTCGAAGGACACGATGGTGTGCACGCTGACCACCAGCGGCGTCGAAAGTCCGGCCAGCAGCAGGTAGCTCATTTCATACCGCTGCCAGTGGGCGGCCGAGCCGCGCCAGCCGAGCGAGAGAATGCCGAAAAGGTAACGGGTCACCTTGCTGGTGGCCTTATCGCGGAGAGTGGCCAGGTCGGGGATCAGGCCGACGAACCAGAACATGGCCGACACCGAAGCGTAGGTGGACACGGCGAACACGTCCCACAGCAGCGGACTGCGCGGTTGCGGCCACATGCCCATCGTGTTGGGATACGGCAGCATCCAGTAGGCCAGCCACGGCCGGCCGGTGTGCATCAGCGGATACATGCCGGCACAGGCCACGGCGAACAGTGTCATGGCTTCGGCGAAGCGGTTGATCGAGGTGCGCCACTCCTGCTTCAGCAGCAGCAGAATGGCCGAGATCAACGTGCCCGCGTGGCCGATGCCGATCCACCAGACGAAGTTGATGATGTCGAAACCCCAGCCCACCGGAACGTTGGGCCCCCAGACGCCGATGCCCTTGAACAGCAGGTAGTACATCGACACGCCGAGCAGGCTGGCGAGCGAGG
>JADZBH010000052.1 GCA_020852175.1 Bryobacterales bacterium
CTTTTAAGATATAAGGTTCACCAGCGATGTCCGCACCCGCGCCACAAGCCGAACAACTGACCATCGAACAGCAGGTCATGGAGATCGTCCGCGAGCTCCTGCTGCAGCAGGGCAAGGAGCGCGCCGCGGCCAATCTCAAGCCCTCTTCGCAGTTTGAACGCGACCTGGGCCTGGCCTCGCTCGATCTGGTGGAGTTGATGGTGCGTTGCGAGCAGAAACTGGAGCTCGAACTGCCCGACGAGATCGCCGAGCAGGCCGACACGCCGGCCGGCTGGGCCAAGGCCATCCAGCAGGGCACGCACGAACAGTCGGCCGAGTCCGTGTACCGCATCGTGCCGCCTTCGGGCGTCATCGCGCCGGAACCGGCCGGGGCGCGCACACTGGTCGATGCTCTGCGCTGGCACGCCGAACACACTCCCGGAAAGACGCACGTGCATCTGCTGGAAGCCGGAGCCGGCCGCGGCATCACGTGCAGCCAGATTCTCGACGCCGCCGAAACCGTCGCGCGCGGACTGCTGGCGCAGGGTGTGGAGCGCGGCGCTCCGGTCGCCATTCTGCTCCCCAACGGCGAGGAGTTCCTCTACGCCTTTTATGGCGTGATTCTCGCGGGCGCCGTGCCGATGCCGCTCTTTCCGCCCGCCGACGCCACGCGTCTGTGCGAGTACATGGAGCGCCAGGCAAACCTGCTGCGCAAATCGGGCGCGCGTTTTCTGATCGCCTTTGAACAGGTGCGCTCGCTGGCCCGCATGTTGCGCGTCAGCGTCCCCAACGTCACCGGCGTGGCGCAGGTGAGCACGCTGCTCGAGTTGGGACGCCGCACGCACCGCAGGCTTCCGGAAGCCAGCGATACGGCGCTGCTCCAGTTCACCTCAGGCAGCACGGGCGACCCGAAAGCCATACCGCTCACGCACGCCAACGTGCTGGCGAACATCCGCGCCATCGGCAGCCGCGTGAGCGTGAACGGCCGCGACGCGCTGGTCAGTTGGCTTCCCCTGTCGAGCGACCTGGGACTGGTTGGCTGCTGGCTCTTCTCGCTCTATTACGGCATTCCGCTCACGCTGCTTTCGCCGAAGGAGTTTTTCGAGCGGCCCGACTCCTGGTTCTGGGCCATCCACGATTCGCGCGGAACGCTTTCCGCCGCGCCCAACTTCGCCTATGAGATGTGCGCCCGGCGGCTGCCGCTCGCCTCGGTGGAAGGCGTCGATCTCTCCTGCTGGCGTCTGGCCGTGAACGCGGGCGAAGCTGTCATTGGCGAAACCATTGAACACTTCTCGCGCCGCTTCGCCGCCATCGGCTTCCGTCCGGAGGCCATGTCGCCCGGCTACGGGCTTGCCGAGGCCGGCGTGGCGCTGGCGCTCACCGAACCGGACGAGGGGCCGCGTTGCGACGCCGACGGCTTTTACTCCGTGGGCAGGCCGCTGGATTGTGCCGAGGTGCGCATCCACAACGGCCACGTTCAGTTTCGCGCCGTTTCGCAAAGCCCGTCGCTGCACGGCGAGGATGGTTGGACGGATTCCGGCGATCTTGGCTATCTCAGCGAGGACGGGCGGCTGACGGTCACGGGCCGGTCGAAGGACATCATTGTCCGCAAGGGCCGGACGTTGTCGCCGCAACAAATGGAAGCCGCGGCGCTGCAAGCCACCGGCGTACGCGCCGGTTCGGCCGCCGCCATCGGCGTGAAGGACCTCGACTCCGGCAGCGAGCGTCTGGTGGTGATCGTCGAATCCATCGCCGAAAATGCCTCCGAGCAACGCCGCGTGAGCGAAGGAGTCCGCCGGTCCGTGGAAGCGGCTTTGGGCGAACCGCCCGACGAGGTGTTCGTGATCGCTCCGGGCACGCTGCCCAAGACGGCCAACGGAAAGCTGCGCCGCGGCGAAGCGATCCAGCACTACCGCCAGCGTTCGCTCGGCCGCGAAGGCCGGCCGGCTCCGGTGGAGATGGCCGCCCTGTGGCAACGCAACTTCGGCGCCCTGGCCTGGGCTGGCGTGACACGCTGGTTCCGCAACGCCACGCAACGCATCCGTTTCAATCTGGCCCGTGCCGTGGCGCGCGTGGGCGGCGCGGCGATCTCCGCGTCAGGCCGCCCCCATTGGACGGGCGGATTCGCGCGGCTTGCCCTGTCGCTTGCCGGACGCCGCGCCGTGCTGGAAGGTACGTTGCCCGCTTCCGGATGTCTGATCGTGGCCAACCGTTGCGGCCACCCCGACCCGGTGGCGCTGGCTGCCTGCCTGCCCCGCCGCGTAACCCTTGCCGGCAGCGAAGCGTTACTCGGCGTGCTGGGCGCTTCCGAATCGCTGCTGCTCCACTCGGTCGCCTCCACGCACGAAGAACTGCTCGCCGCCTTCCGCCGCGGCGATGCCGTCGTTCTCTTCCCCGATGCTCCGGTGGGCGTTTCGGCCGCGCGTTGCCGCTTCCGCCTGCCCGCCCTGCGCGCGGCGCAGGAAGCAGGCGTACCCGTGGTTCCGCTTGCCCTGGATGAATTCCGCCTGCGGACCACGGCTCGCGCCGGGGAGGCCATACAGCCCGGCGCCAGCGTCGTGGAACTTCGCAACCGCGTTCGCGAAGCCATCGCGGGCCTCTACGCCTGACACGCCATGCCTGCCTTCGACGCCGCTTTTCTGCTGCGCCTGGCCGTCTGTTATTTCATCGGCTCCATTCCGTTCGCCGTGCTCGTCATGATGGGCACGGGCATCGACATCCAGAAAGCGGGCTCCGGCAATCCGGGCTTCAACAATGTCCTCCGCTTCTCGAAGTGGCGCTCGGTCCTTTGTCTGACCGGCGACCTTGGCAAGGGCCTGTTCGCCATCGTGCTCGTCACGCGCCTGTGGCCGCTGCCGTCCGAACCGCCCAGCCAGGCGCTGCTGTGGATGTACGGCCTGGCCGCCATCCTGGGCCACTGCTTCTCGCCCTGGCTCAAATTCAACGGCGGCAAGGGCATCGCCACGTCGGCCGGCGTCATGCTCTATCTCTATCCGTGGTATGTGCCGCCGATGGTGCTGGTCTACGTCGTGCTGCGTAAGATCGGCAAGCGGCGCAGGTGGGTCGAGGAAGGCACGCGCGCCTCGCTCACCGGATACGCGCTGTTCGTCGCCATTCTCTTTGCCCGCGAAGAGCTCGCCAGCGCCCTGTTCGGCCTGGCGTTCTTCCTCTTCGTCGCCTGGCGCCACAAGAAAAATTTCCAGAACATGCTGGCGGCTCGCGCCTGATGGCCGTCCCCTTTGCCTTTTACGACCTGGACGGCACGCTGGTATCGAGCGACGTCGTCACGCAATACCTTTGGTATGCCCGCAACCATCCGGGCGCGGGCATGGCGTGGCGCTACGCGCGCGCGTTGGTTCGCGCCCCCCGCTGGATCGGCCTGGAACTTACCTCGCGCCGCCGGTTTAACGAGGTCTTCTTCCGCGAGTACGCCGGCCTTCGTCTGGATTGGATGTCGGCGAACGCCCCACGCCTCTACGAGGAGGTGCTCGGCCCGGCAGCCTTCCCAGGCGCGCGGGACCTTGTGGCGGGCGACCTCGCGGAGGGCTTCCGCCCCGTCCTGCTCACCGGCTCGCTCGACTTCGCCATTGCCCCGCTGTCGGCTCATTTCGGTTTCGGCGAAACCATCGCCAACCGCCTGGAGTTCCACGACGGCATCGCCACCGGCTCGCTCATCGAACCGGTTCTTTCCGGCCCGGAAAAGGTGGATGCCATCCGCGCCCTCTGCGAACGCGACGGCGTGGACCCCAACGCCTGCCGCGCCTATTCCGATAGCATGTCCGATGTGCCCATGCTGGAGGCCGTCGGCCATCCGCGCGCCACCAATCCGGTGAAGAAGCTTCGCGCGCTGGCCGCCGCCCGCGGCTGGCCCATGGTGGATCTGCGATGAAACCCATCCTGGTCACCGGCGCCACGGGCTTTCTAGGCAAGCACCTTGTGCGGCAGCTTCGCGAGCGCCAGATTGGGCCGCTGCGCCTGCTGTGCCGCGGGGAATCCATCCACGACTCGCAAACGGATCTTGAAATCGTCCGCGGCGATGTCACCGATGAGGCGTCCGTGGACGCCGCCGTGCGTGGCGCGCGCGCCGTGTTCCACCTGGCGGGCCTGGTCTCGCGCGATCCGCGTGACCGGGACAAACTGTTCGACGTTCACGTGAACGGGACGCGGCATGTGTGTGAAGCCGCCTTGCGCCACGGGGTGGAACGGCTGGTGATCGTCTCTTCCTCCGGAACCATCGCGGTATCCGGAAAACCCATCGTCCACACCGAAGCCTCCGGCTTTGCCCGCGCGGTCACGCGCAACTGGGGTTACTACGCATCCAAGATCGCCGCCGAGGAACTGGCGCTCGATCTCTGCCGCGGGCGGTCGCTGCCCGCCGTGATTTTGAATCCCGCGCTCCTGCTGGGCCCTGGCGACGACCGCTGCTCCTCCACCGGCGACCTGGTGCACCTTTTTGAAGGCCAGATCCTTACCTACCCTACCGGCGGCATGAGCTTCGTGGACGCCCGGGATGCCGCCGCCGCCACGCTGGCCGCGCTCGACCGGGGCCGCACCGGCGAATGCTATCTGCTCGGAGGGGCGAACTGGACCTTCAAACGCATCATCCAGGAAACCTGCCGCATTGGCGGCATCAAGCCTCCCATGCTCACCAGCCCCACCCCGCTGGCCCGGTTGAGCGCCCCTCTCCTGCGCGCCGTCCTGCCGGCAGTCGGCCGCAAGTTCACCCTGGATGACGAGACAATTCAGATGAGCGGCCATTTCTGGTATTGCGACTCCGCCAAGGCCGCGCGCGAGTTGGGCTTCCAGCCGCGCGACCCGCTGGAGACCCTGCGCGACACCGTCGCCGACCTTCGCATGAGAGGCGTCATTTGAGCCCGTCCCACACCCCGCGCACCGCCGCCGTCATCAATCCGCGCGCCGCCAACGGCCGCGCCGCCGCCAGTTGGCCCCGCATCGTGGAGCAAATCGGTCTGGTCGAGGCTCTGTTCACGCGGCATCCACGCCACGCCGCCACGCTGGCCGCGCAACTTCTCGACGAGGGCTTCGAGCGCATCCTGGCCGTGGGCGGCGATGGCACCATCAGCGAAACGATGAATGGCTTCTTCCGGGATGGCCAGCTCATCAACCCCGCCGCCGAGTTCGGCATCCTTCCCATGGGCACTGGCGGCGACTTCCAACGTACGTTGGGCATACCGGACCTGGAGACGGCCGTGCGCACGATTCTGGCCGGGAAGACGCGCACCATCGACGCGGCGCATATCAGCTACCTGTCCCACGCGGGCCAGCACGAATCGCGCTACTTCATCAACCTGGCCAGCTTCGGCATGGGCGGCGAAGTGGCCATCCGCGCCAAGAACCTGCTCAGCGGGTTGAGCGGCAAACTCGCGTTCATGTATGCCACCGTCGAGGTCTTTTTCCGCTATCACGCCAAGACCGTGGAACTGTCGCTCGATGGCGGACCCGCCGCCACGCACCGCATCCTGAACATCGCCCTGGGGAACGGACGCTATCATGGCGGCGGCATGCACGCGTGTCCGCGCGCCCGGTTGGACGACGGCATGCTCGACGTGACCGTCATTGAAGCGCTGGGCATGTTCACGTTGGCGAAGGACCTGCCTGTCCTGTACTCGGAGAACATCTACAAACACCCCAAGGTGCACCATGCGCGAGCCTCCTGCATTCGCGCCACCGCGCCCGGCAAGGTCTCCATCGAGGTGGACGGCGAGGCCGTGGGCACGTTGCCGATTGAAGTCCGCGTTCTGCCACGCGCGATCAAAGTCCTGGCGCCGTAGCTTGCGCATCCGGGAATCTCACTTCTGGCATTGCGGGCAGAAGTGGGTGCCTCGCTGCGCCATCACGATCCGGCGGATCGCCGCCCCACACCGCGGGCAGGGTTGGCCTTCCCTCCGGTACACGCGGTGCAGCGCCTGAAATCCGCCCCGCTCCCCCCGCGCATCGACGTAATCCGACACCGAAGAACCCCGGTGCGCGATGGCCTCCTCCAACACCTCCACCAGTCCGGCATGCAACCGCTCCGCTCTCGCCCTGCTGAGCCGCGCCGCCACCACGCGGGGGTCGATCCCCGCCCGGTGGAGAGCCTCGTCGGCGTAGATGTTGCCCACGCCCCGTACAAACTCCTGGTTCAGCAGTAGCGGCTTCACCCGCGTGCGTCTTGCGCGCAGGCGCTCCGCGAACTCGCGGGCCGTCATCTCCAGAGGGTCTGGGCCCAGGCCGCTCTCCGTCTCCAGGCGCTCGGACCACCGCAGGTTCCCAAACTGCCGCACATCGTCGAACAGCAAAACGCCGGCGTCCAGCGTGAAGACCGCCCGCGTGTAGGGACCGGGCTCGGCCCCGGCCAGCAGCGCTCCGGTCATCCCCAGCGAGACCACCACCGCGCCTCGGCTGAGTTCCAGGACAATCCGCTTGCCGTGCCGCCCCACGCGCACAATCCGCTGGCCGGCCAGTTCCGGCATGACGCCGCGGAGGACGCGCCGCCCCGGATATTCGACGTTCGTGATGACGCGCCCCTCCACCAGGGGCCGCAGCGACCGTGCGATCGTTTCGGCTTCAGGCAGTTCCGGCACGGTCTAGCCGAAGTCCACGTAGATGCCGTCGTCGCGCCGCTCCACGGGAAATTTCCGCAGCTTCACGCTGTCGTGAAAGTCCATCGCGCCCGTAGTGCAGTCAAACTCCCACGCATGCCAGGGGCACACGACCGTCGTCCCGTGCAGCGCCCCCTGCGCCAGCCGTCCGCCAGCGTGCGGACATGTGCCTTCCATGACGTGCAGTCCGCCTGCCGCGTGACACAGCACCAGCGGCTGGCCGCTCCGCGACAACTCCAGCATTTCGCCGGGGGGAAGTTCCTCAGGCCCGGCGACTTTCTCGAATGCCATCAACGAGTAGCCTAACATGGACCCGCTTGGAAACGATTCATTCCGCGCAACGTCAGTTACACTATGAATATGCGGTCGTTTTTTGCCCTGTTCGCGGCATCGTCGCTCACGTTGTTCGCGCAAGGCGACGCGGCCATCTTCAACAGGGCGCCCGCCGAAATCGACACCGCGCTGCGCGCCCGAGTCGGCACTTTCTACCAGGCTCACGTGGACGGCAAGTTCCGCCAGGCCAGCACGGTGGTGGCCGAGGATAGCCAGGACACCTTCTTCGCCGCCGACAAGCCCCGTTACAAGTCGTTTAAGATCACGCACATCAATTACGAGGAGAATTTCACCAGGGCGAAGGTGCTCGTCGAGGTCCCCTGGGAGTTGCTCACGCCGCTGGGCGTCATCAATACCGTCCCCCGGCCGATTTCTTCTCTGTGGCGTCTGGAAAACGGCGCGTGGTTCTGGTATGTCGTCCCCTATGACCCTTGCAAAGGCATTGAAGTAGGTTCGTTCGGCACGATGCACAAGGAGACGTGCGTCGATGGCAAGGTGGTGGAGAAACCCGAGACATCCTCCCCCGGCGGCATTCCAAACCCGGGCGACTGGATGACTCCGGGCGCCATTCAGAAGATGATCCGCTTGAGCGAGGAGCGAATCCTGATTTCGAGCCACAAGCCGACCTCCATGGCCGTTCGCATCGAGAGCCGGTTCCCTGGAGAGGCCACGCTGCAACTGGATCCTGTCAACATGCCCGGCCTTTCGGCCAGCCTTGCGGCCGGCAAAATTGCTTCTGGCGAAAGTGTTGCCCTTCAAGTCGCTTACGATCCACCGTCGCCCCAGCGCAATCCGGACCAGGAGATTCGCATACGAGTGAACCCTACGGGGCAGGTGCTGAAACTAACTGTCGCCTTCGACGCTCCCCCGGCAAAGCTGTTTAACGAGCCGATCCAGCGCAAGGCGCCGCCGCCACCTGACGCCAAGGTTCCCGGCGTCCAGTTGCCTGGCCCGGCCAAGACAACCACGCCAGTGAAGGCTCCCAGGACGAACAAGAAGTAGCGTTCCGTCTTACACAAACTGGCCCTTCGCTTGCTCTTTCCCTTTCAGCCGCCTCACGCGGCGGGAGAGAACATATCCTATGGTGGAGACAACCAGGGCACACTACATTCCTTACTCGTTCGGCGATTTGATGGAGGGCCGTTTGCGCCGTGTCGGCGAAGGAACCAGCACCGGCGCCAGAGGGACAGAGGAAGCGGCAGCGGCCACGCCTGCATCGAAGGGCGGCGAAACTTCCCGCGGACGTACCGGCAATCGCACTGATTTTCAAAGGGAAATGAACAGCGCGTTGAAGGACACGGCTTCCGCGGACGGATCGCCTCCGGAATCCGCCGCCAGCACTCCGCCAACGGCGGTCGCGGTATCGGATGGGGAAAAGGAGTTGCGGAACCGGCTGGCCAGGGTGGTCGGTGCAACGCCCGGCCAGGTCACGGTCACTGAGCGTTCGCGGCAGGATACCGGCAGAACCAGCGGCACGCGGCAATATATCGTCACTGTGGATGCCGAGGGTTCGGGCGGCCCTGCCGAGGCGCTGGGCGTGAATCACGAACGCGCCCTGCCGCTGGCGGCCGATGCCGGGGAGTTCAACTATGATGCCATTTCTATGGTCAAGGACCGCCTCGACAAGATGGGGATTCCGTCGGCCAATATCGACTTTGAGTATTGGGACGACACGATCAACAACGTTGGCGGCCACCGCACGTTCCACTATCTGAGTGCCGATTTGGGAAACGGCGTGAAGGAGAATTTCAGTTTGGAATGGACACTCTATAATCCGGACATCACGGCCACGGAGATTGCCCGCCTGATCCGCGGGGGCCCGGGCGTCAGCTAACGAAAACAGGGGATGACACCTGGCGGCGCATCCCCTGCCTCTTTTGTCTTGCCAGCGGTGCGCCCTTCCCCGTGGGGAGACAGCGCACCGCTCTTTTGCGTTGCCTGATTTACTGGGCTATAGCGATGTTCGAACCGTTGCCGTACGCCCACTGGCCGTTCGGCCGGGCCACGACGACCGCCAAGGGCCTTGCCGGACCGGTTTGCGTCCCTGCGGGCACCTCGAAGGCCACCTCATACAAGCCAACCAGGTTGGTCGCGTAGGTCGCCGACACGGTACGGATACCCGCATCGTTCAAGCCTGTGATGATCTGAACCGCCACGGCCTGTCCGGAACCGGTCTGTCCAGCCGTAATGGCCGGAGTGGTTTGGCCCAGGCCGGTCACGAAGATGCGGATGATCTCGCCCGTGCGGGCGGGATTCTCCGGTGTCACGTAAGTACCGTTCGGCCGGATGGCAACCGCATACCGCCGGTTGTTCTGGTCGATGGTTTCGAAGATGCCCGGCTGGTAATCCACCACGGGTACGCCGGCCACCGTCGTCGAGCCGCCACCCGAACGGATGATCACCGTCACGGGAGCGCCCGGCGTCAGATCAAACGGCGTCTGCACCGTCACCGACTGGACTCCGTCGATGTTGGCGACGCGGTACACCGGCGCCAGGGTATTGCCGAACTGCACTTCCACGCCGTTCAGCCTCAAGGGCCAGCCGCCGATGGGCGAACCCGCTGTCACTGCGCCCACGAGTCCCTGAGCGATCCCTTCGCCGATGATCGTCACCAGTCCGCCCGGCGTGACCGAGCCAAACTCGCCGCTGGCGGCGTTCCGGAAGCTGTTCAGTCCAACTACCGGACCGGGCAGGTTCACCGTCAGGTTGAACGTTACCGAGGCCAGGTTGCCGGCCGAAGCCCGCACCGTGATCGGACCGGGGGTGGCCCCGGCGCGGACGGTCATCTGCGCGCGGCCGGACGCACCGGTCAGCGTGGGCGTGCTTCCCGTCAAGGTACCCGCACCGCTCACCAGCGTCCAATCGACATTGGCGTTCTGCACCGGCGATCCGTTGGCATCCAAAACCTCTACTACCAGCGCCGAAGCGAAGTTGGCATTGGTGAAGGCGGCCTGGTTGTCGCCGCTTCCCGCGGCCACCTTGCGCAGCGTGGCCGCCGTCTGGACGATCTGCATGCCGAAGCTCGCCGAGATCTGGCCCGAAGCCACCAGAGTGGCGCGGACCTGCACGGGACCCGGCGTATTGCCGGCTTTCACGTTCACGGTCACCAGACCGGAAGCGTTGGAGGTCGTGTCCTGGAAGCCCGACCCGGTCGCAACAAAGCTGGCCGAACCCGAGAGGATCTCCCAGCGCACGGTGAAGCCTTGCAGGCCGTTTCCGGCTGCGTCGGTCACGCGGGCCTGGAATGCGCCTGTCGCGGTCTCGCCCGGTTTCACTGTCTGGCCATTGCCTTGGACGATGACGAGGTTCGACGGGTCGCCGGGCGTCACGATCAAGCCAATGTTGCGTTCGCGGTTGGCGCCCATCAGCAGTTTGATGGAGCCGTTGCCGGCTTTGCCGATCAGTTGGGCATCGCAAACGGCGACGCCGTCGGTTCCGCTTAAGGGAACGGGCCGAGGCAGGCATTTCAGCCCGGGACTCCTGGTCAGGTCATCCAGGTTCTGCACCTCGATGCCGGCGTTCGGAATCGGACCAGAACCGGGGAACGGATAGGCAAAGCGCACCTTGATCGCGCCGTTGATGGTTTGGCCCACCTTGCCGCGAATGGTGTACTCCGCCGGTTCCGGATCAGAGGAGAAATCGGCGCCATTCAGGCGGATCTGGGCGTCGATCGGCCCGGGCGGCTGGCCCGACACGATCAGCGCGATATTGGTCATGTACATGTTCACGCTGCCGGCGACCGTGCTCACGTTCACCACCGTCTGCGTGGCCACCTGGCCGAAGTCGCTTGTAACGGGCGTGGTCTGGAAGGTGTTCTGTGTGATGCCCGTGGCATCCGTCGTCGTTGTCCGCGTGCTGGAACCATCTCCGGCGCCGGTTCCGTCAATCAGGAAGCCGACACCCTGCGTAATGGTCCAGGTTACCGTAACGTTGCCCTGCGGTTTGCCGGAGGCGTCCGTTACCTTGACCTTCAGGGGGAGCGCCGAAGGGTTGCCCGACGGAACGATCTGTCCGTCGCCGCTGACCACTTCGATGCTCGATCCGACGGTACCGCCGCCGCCACCACCGCCACCGCCGCCCGGGTTTCCGCCGGAGCCGATCGTGAATGAGAAGCCCGTGACGAAGCTGCTGCCGGCCGGGGTCGCGGTGACGCTGAAGCTTTGCGCCGTGGCAGGCGTGTTGAGAACGACGAAGGCATAGCCGTCGCCATTGGTGCTCACTGTGTTCCCCGTGGCAAACGTGATACCCGCCACGTTGGCGGCAAACGTCACAGGGAGGCCGAAGATCGGCTCGCCCGCCGCCGTCAGCACGCGAACGCCGAACGGCATGCTCTTCGAACTGACGGGCAGCACCGCGGCATTGGGGTTCACGGTAAGAACCTGGCCCACGGAGGCTGTTGTCGAGGAGGGAATCGGATCGACGTACTTCGCGAAGCCGGGCACGAAGGGCAGGCTTACCTCGTACGCCTTGTTCTTGTTGGCCACTTCGATTTCATACATCACGCTCGGCACGAGACTGTTGGGCAGCGTGCTCAGCGGCGATGAGATGAACATCCGCTTGGCGATGGGGTATTCGCGCGAGAAGGCGATGCCTTCCACGATCTGCGGCACACCGAGCGATCCAAAGATGGGTTCGCTCACTTGGGGCGCTTGCAGGTTGGCGCCGGGCGCGGGCAAATCGGCCAGCAGAATCTGATAGATCTTTTTCGACGGCGTGGAGGAGCCTGACGAGATGCCGTAAGCCAGGCTATTGCCAATGATATATAACTTGTCGAAGGTAACGCCTGCGACCAGCGGCTCGGAGTTGCTGAGGATAGCCGTGCCGCCGCCGCTATCGGCGAGGTTGAAGAAGTAGAGCACAGCGCCGGTAGGCTGGTTCTCGTTGGCCGCCAGAGCGCGCGTGCCATCTGGCGTGAAGTGGAGCTTGCCCACTTTGCCGGTTACGGAAAACTGGCGCAGCTTGGCGTTCGTCAGGTCGAACGGATCCGCGTTGGGATTCAGTTCGTACACCACCGAGGAGTTGTTCGTCTGCGCGCTCACATAAAGAAGCCCGCTCGGGCTCATCGCCACATAGCCGCTGTTGATTCCCACGAAGGGGCCGGCCTGGCCGATGACGGTGTTGGACGTCAGGTCGATGGCGGTCACCTTCTGCCCCAGGCCGTCCATGACGAAGGCTCTCTTGCTGTCGGGGCTGATGACGATGTCCGTGGGGGTCAAACCGATGTCCAGGTTGCCGATCTGCACCTGCTGGATTGTGGCCGCATCGAAGATGCGCAGCGTGGTGCCCGTGATGATCAGGAACCGCAGACCGTTGGGGGTCATGGCGGCGGCAGTGCTGCTAGTACCCAGATTGACGGTTTGAATCGGTTGAAAGGTGTTGCTAAGAACCCGGAGTATCGATGTCCCCGACTTGGAAACCACCCAGTAGGTGGTATCCGCCGGGTTGTTGACCGGCCGGGTGAAAATTGCGTATGTATCGGTCGATGCCGGAAAAGTTGGTCCGGCCGTCAGAGGCGTGGTTCCGTAGGCTGTTCCGATCGGATTAGGGTCGGAACCTGGAGCCGGCGTCTGGATGACCGTACCCGCGCCGAGCAGTCCCGCTGAGGTGGTTGCGAGTGCGAACAAGGCTAACGCAGAACGGAGAAAGTGCAAGAAAACCTCCTTGAGTCGAAAGACACTACTGGTGGGACGCGGGATGCAGCAAGATTAGGTTACCACAGGCGGGCGGCTTTAGGCCGTGCACAAAAGCAAAAAAGGGGAGAGCCGTAGCTCTCCCCTTTTTCTGAATGGCTAGCCGAAGCTAACCACCGTGTTTAGTGGCCAAGGGTTTCCGACCTCGAGCCAGTGCGGCTGCCGATGCTTTCGTCCATGACCAGGGCGAGATAGCCCTGGGCCAGACGCTGGGCACCGAGGTCGCTGATGAAGGCGTAGCCGTGGGCGTACTGGAAGGCGCACTGGGCGATTACATA
>JADZBH010000053.1 GCA_020852175.1 Bryobacterales bacterium
AGTTTGCCAGGAAATGGAAGCGGAAACCGTTGCTCAAGGGCTTGCGCCGTCGACGATCCGGAAGTACCGAACCCTTTTCACTCAGCTCACCACGTTCTGCGAAAAGAGAGGCATCGCGCACTTCGAGAGAATCGACTTGGCGGCGATAAGAGCCTTCCGGCAGAGTTGGACGGATAGCAACTACAGCGCTTCGAAGAAGCTGGAGCGGCTCCGAACCATCTACAGCTTTGCCATTCAGAGCGGCCACGCCAAGCAAAACCTCGCAAAGGAACTCGCAAAGCCCAAAATCACCGAACCTCCTACAATGCCCTTCACCAAGGAACAGATGATCAGCATTCTGTTCGCTTGCGAGACGCACCAGCAGAGCGGCCAACGCCGCAGCCAACATGATCGCCGGATTCGACCGTTGGTGTTGCTGCTTCGATACAGCGGGCTCCGGATCGGCGATGCTCTGTCGCTCAAGAAGTCCGCCCTCATCGGCGACCGCATTCTGCTGCACACCCAGAAGACAGGAACCGCGGTGCACCTGAAGCTTCCCCAGGTTGTTGTGGACGCGTTGAACTCCCTGCCGAGCAAATCGGAGGAGTACTTCTTCTGGACGGGCAAAGGCCGGCTCGAAACCGTGGCGGGGAACTATCGCCGGAACCTCCGCGAGGTCTTTCGCCTGGCTGGCATTCCAGACGGCCACCCACATCGGTTTCGAGACACATTCGCCGTCGAGCTCCTGCTTGAAGGTGCATCGATTGAGGACGTGTCCAAGCTGCTCGGTCACCAAAGCATCCGAATCACGGAGCGACACTACGCGCCTTGGGTGAAGGAACGCCAGGCGCGGTTGGATGCCCAGATTGAGCGGTCATGGAGGGCCGATCCCATCTTGGAAGCTGAGGCGAAGGGGACACCAGAGGTACACGGCAGAAAGGAGCGTCGGCAATGACGCTGATTCACAAGGGGTTTAGAATGGTGAGCCGGGCGGGACTCGAACCCGCGACCCTTTGATTAAAAGTCAAATGCTCTACCGACTGAGCTACCGGCCCGAATGAACGTTTGGCGCTGATGCGCGCCGCGTGCGGGAACTCTTTTCACGATAGCACATGGCACTCGGGCGGCATGGCCGCATCCGCACGCGAGAATTTCCCATCGAACCTCCTCAAAAATACCCATAGGCCAGCCACCCGCCATCGACGTATAACGACTGTCCGGTGATAAAGGCCGCCTGCCGGCTCAGCAGAAACTCCACCGCCCCGGCTACATCGTCCGGCTGCGCCAGCCGGCCCAGCGGAATGCGCGCCTTGATCTGCTCCTCGTTCACATTGCCCGCCGCGATGTTGCGCCGTGTCATCTCAGTGGCCACATAAGCCGGGCCCACGGCATTCACCCGGATGCCCTGCGCGGCCCACTCGATGGCCAGGACTTTGGTCAGCATCGCCACGCCTGCCTTGGCCGCGCAATAAGCCGCCCGCCTCGGGAAGGCGGCTTCGGCATTCGTGCTCGTGATGAACACAATCGCCCCGCCCGTGTCCGCCATGCGGCGCGCGCAGGCCTGGGCGATATAAAACGCGCCGTTCAACTGTACGTCCACCATGCGCGCCCATTCGGCCGGAGGCAGCGTCAGCGAATCGTGCGGGCGGCTGACGCCCGCGCAGTTCACCAGCCCATCCAGGCGGCCAAACCGGTGAACGACTGCCTCGGCGGTCTCGTCGCAGGAGGCGGCGTCGGTGATGTCGCACCGGAAGCCGGGCGCGCCGGTTCGCACCTCGGCCAGATCGGCCACGGCCACTCGCGCTCCGGCCTGTTCCAGCCGCCGGCTCACCTCGCCGCCAATGCCACCGGCGCCGCCCGTCACAAGAATCACCTGGTCACGCATTCGTGGAGTTTGAGCATACCATCGCGCGCCCTATTCCTTTTCCCAATCCTCGATGGAGCGGGGCCAGTCCGCACCCAACAGGCGCGAGAGCCCGCGGTCGGCGTAGACGCGTCCGTCCGTCTGGCAGCGGGCGCAGTAGTTGCACTCGTTCGCCGCGTAGCGGATTCGCTGCACCGGCGCGCCGCACGCCGGGCACGGTTCGCCAAATTTGCCGTGCACGGCCATCTCCTTGCGGAACGCGGTGACGCCCTCCGGGAACCGGCCCCGGGCCTCCGCGCGCAGCCGCTCGATCCACTCGTTCAATACATGCACCATCGAGGCGTGCAGGCACGCCGCCTCCACGGGCGTGAGCGTTCCCGTGAGCCGCAGCGGCGGAAGGCGCGCATGGTGCAAAATCTCGTCGGAATAGGCATTGCCGATGCCGCTGAACAGGCGCGGATGAGCGAGGGCCCTCTTCAACGTATGGCTGTGCGAGGACAGCACGGCGGCGCATTGAGCGGGCGTGGAGGCCAGCGGATCGAGTCCGCCCGCGTCGAGCGCGCACAATCCTTCTTCACCCCGCGCCAGGGTGAGCGCGGCGCGCCGCAGGGAACCGGCTTCGGTCAAGGTCAGGGAGCCTTGCGGAAAATCGAAGGCGGCCAGCGCATTCCGTCCCGCAAGCTTCACACCCGGCTGCTTCCAATGCAGGCGTCCGGCGATCATCAGGTGAAGAACCAGCCAGAGACCGCCTTCCACGCCCATCGCGATCCGCTTGCCCAGGCGGCGCAGCGCCACCACGCGCCGGCCGAAGGTTTCTTCGAGTTTCGGCTCGACGGAACGCAATAAAAACGGGCTGCCCAGGCGTACGGCCTCCAGCGGCCGGCCTACGATGCGGGTTTCGAGCGCCTCGATGTATACCGTGAGGTCGGGCAGCTCTGGCATCATGGTCAGTCTAGCGCCCGCATGAGCCGCACGCCCTCTCTTCCCGTCGATGCCCTGCTGCCGGAGATCCTCGGCCACCTCCGCGCCACGCCCAACCTGGTGCTGGAAGCCGAACCGGGCGCGGGCAAGACGACGCGCGTGCCTCCAGCGCTGCTCGAATTCGGCCAGGTGCTCGTGCTGGAGCCCCGGAGAGTCGCGGCGCGCATGGCGGCGCGGCGCGTGGCGGAGGAGTTGGGCGAGGCGCCCGGCGAAACCGCGGGCTACCAGGTGCGCTTCGACGAGGCGGCGGGTCCGCGCACGCGTCTGCGATTCCTGACCGAAGGCGTGTTGACGCGCCGGTTGCTGAACGACGGGGAGTTGCGCGGCGTGGGCGTGGTGGTGCTGGACGAGTTTCACGAGCGGCATCTGGACGGCGATGCGGCGATGGCGCTGCTGCTGCGGCTGCAACGCACGGCGAGGCCGGACCTGCGTCTGGTGGTGATGTCGGCCACGATCGAGGGCGGCCGTATGGCGTCGCACATGGGCTCATGTCCGGTGGTGCGCAGCCAGGGGCGCCTGTTCGAGACGGAGATCGAGTACACGCCGCACACGGCGGAGCCTTTGGAGGAGAAGGTGGCCTCGGCGCTGGAGCGTGTCAGCGCGGGCGGCCTGGATGGCGACGTGCTGGTGTTTCTGCCGGGCGCGCGCGAGATTCGCGCCGCGCTGCGCGCCTGCGAGCGGACGCTGGCGCGGTTGGGCGCCGAAGGACTGCCGCTGTTTGGCGACCTGCCGCCCGAGGAGCAGGACCGCGCCCTGCTGCCGTCGTCCCGGCGCAAGGTGATCTTTTCGACCAACGTGGCCGAAAGCTCGCTGACCATCGAGGGCGTCCGCGTGGTGATCGATTCGGGCCTGGCCCGCGTGGCGCGCGATTCGGTACACACGGGGCTGCCTGCGCTCTCCGTGACGCGCATCAGCCAGGCCAGCGCGCGGCAGCGTGCCGGACGCGCCGGGCGGACGGGTCCGGGCCGCGTGGTGCGACTGTATCCGCGGGAGGAACTATCGCGGCGTCCGGCGCAGGATTCGCCGGAAATTCTGCGGCGGGAACTGAGCGGGCTGTGCCTGGAACTGCACGCCATGCGTGTGGAAGACCCGGCGTCGCTGCCGTGGCTGGATGCCCCGCCGGAGGCTACCCTGGCGGCCGCGCGCGCGTTGCTGGAGCGTATTGGCGCGTTCGGCGCGGACGGGGCGGCCATGGCCCGTCTGCCGCTGCACCCGCGCCTGTCGGCCCTGTGCATCGAGGCCGGGCGGAGGGGTGCGGGCGAGTTGGCCTGCGAGGCGGCGGGACTGCTGAGTTCGGGCGAGTACGGGCGCGACGCGCGCGGCGGCACGGAACTGCTGGACGCGCTGCACCGCGAGCCATCGTTCGCCGCGCGGCGCATTCGCGACCAGGTGGCGCGCCTTCTGCGGCCGCCCCGCGGGTCACGCGACGAGACGGGATTGCTGCACGCCGTGCTGCGCGGCTATGCCGATCGCCTGCGGCGGCTGCGGGACGGAACCTTGGCCGTGGCGCTGGACATCGAGGAGCGCAAGGACCAGGCCGAACCGATCCTGCGCCTGTATGCCAGGGTGGAGCCGGAGTGGTTGATCGACCTGTGGCCGGAACGCGTCGAGGAGCGCGACACGGTGGAGTGGCATCGTACGGGCGAACGGGTGGAGAGCGTGAGCGCGCTGGTATTCGACGGGCTGGTTCTTGAAGAAACGCGCGGGCGGGCCGTGAATCCGGAGCAGGGAGCGGCGCTGTTGGCGGCCAAGGCGATCGAAACAGGATTGCACCGCTTTGCCGATCGGGAGGAATGGGCGGCCTACCGGATGCGCCGGGCGTTTGCCGCGGAATCCTGCGGCGTTCGGGCGCTGGACGACGGAGAGGTGCGGGAGGCCGTGGAATCCTTGTGCCAGGGGCTGACGAGTTTCAACGAACTGGCCGCGGCCTGCCGCGACGGGGCGTTCTTCGCGGCGCTGGATGCCCGGTTGGACGCGCGCGAGCGCAGGCGTTTCGAGGAGATGGCGCCGGCGCGCCTGCGCCTGCCCAGCGGACGGACGGCGGCCGTGCGGTATGAACCGGGCAAGCCGCCCGTGGTGGCGGCCCGACTGCAGGAGTTCTTCGGCATGAAGGAGTCGCCCAGGATTGGCGGCTCGACGCCGCTGCTGATCGAGTTGCTGGCCCCGAACATGCGCCCCGTGCAGACGACAACGGACCTGGCTGGCTTTTGGGAGCGGCTGTATCCGCAACTGCGGCGGGAGTTGGGGCGGCGCTACCCGAAGCACTCCTGGCCGGAGGATCCGCTGACGGCATCGCCGCCGGCGCGGCGGTAACTGGCGCCGGGCTATGCCGGAATCAGCTTTTCCAGCAGCGCGGCGATTTCAAAGACGGCGCGGTTGTCGATGGCGGCGGCCCCTGCTTGAAGGCGCGCCAGCATGCCGGGCTCTAGAAGCCGTTCGACGGCGGGGCCAATGTCGCGGAAACTCTTCAGCACCAGCCCGGCGCCGCGTTCCAGCAGCCAGTCGCAGTTGTAGCGTTCCTGGGGCATCGTCCAGGCGTTGCGCTCGACGATGACGGGCAGTTTCATGGCCATGGCTTCGGAGATGCTGCCGGGGCCGGGCTTGCCGATCATGAAATCGGAGATGGCCATGAATCGAGGCACCTCGGTGGTGAAACCTTCGACGTGAACGGGTATCCGGGTCGGCAGGGCGCGCAGGCGCGCGGCGAGCTTGTCATTGTGGCCGCACATCAGGATGATTTGCAGGGGGCGCGAGGCGCATTGCAGGCGGCGCACGAGATCCAGCATGACGGGCGCTCCCTGTCCGCCGAACAGGGCGAGTCCGGTAGGGCGCGCCGGGTCCAGGCCCAGCCGCGTGAGTTCGGAGGCGCGGTCCCAGGCGGGCGGATCGTAGAACGAAGGGCGAAGAATCATTCCCGAGACGGGGTGGATGAGTTCATCGCGGAAGCCCATGGCGCGGGCTTGCGCGACGGCTTTGCCGGTGCCGCACACCACATGCTGCTCCTGCGGTTCAAGCCAGAAGCGGGGAGGGAAGTCGGCCATGTCGGTGAGGATGGTGACAAAGGGAGTGCGCGGCGTGACGCGGCGCAAGGCCTCGAGCATGGCGCGGTTGAAGTTGGGAATGAGCGAGACGGCCAGATCGGGCGTGCTCTGGCGCCAGAACTCCTCGATCAGGCGTACCTGGGCCGGGTGGAAAAGGCGGATGACGCCGTGCATGAGGGGGAGCGCCTGGCGCGTGCCGAGCGTCCAGCCCTTCTTCAGGATGAAGTTGTAGATGTCCTCGAGGCCATGGCCGGTGAGCTTGCGGAAGATGTCGGTGGGGGCGAGAATCTCGTTCAGGTTCACCAAGCGGATGTCCCAGGGGCGTTGTTGGCTCTTAAGAACGGCTTCCAGCGCCAGCGTGGCGCTTCGGTGTCCGGCGCCGGCGTTGAAGTAGATGAGATCGACTCGGGGGCGGGGCAAACCTTCATGGTAAGAGGCCGGAGGGCCTGAAACAAATGAATTCATCTTTGTTTCTTCGCCTTTTTAACGATCCGTGACATTCGCGGGGCATGATCGGGGTGGGCGAAGGGTCCCTGATGAGCGCTATGCTGGCAATTACGGTGAGAGAATACATCGCCAGACGCGATTACCGGCTGATGCGCCGGGTGAATCGCTGGAGCGCGCCGCAGTGGGTGCGGGCGTGGATGATCTGCGCCACGCGTGGCGGCGACGGCTGGCTCTGGTACGCGCTGATGGCGGCATTGTTGCTAGCGGGCGGGCCGGAGCGGTTCCGGGCCGTGGGCGCGATGCTGCTGGCCGGAGCGCTGACGATCACGAACTTCCTGTGGTTGAAACGGGTGACCAACCGCAAACGTCCGTGCCAGTTGGAGCCGCACTGCTGGGCGAAGCTGCTTCCTCCGGACCAGTTCAGTTTCCCTTCCGGCCACACCATGACCGCCGTGGCGCTGGCCGTGGTGGTGAGCTTGTTCTATCCGGCACTGATGGTGGGCGTGGCATTTTGCGCCTTGTCCATCGCCGTTTCGCGCATCCTGCTGGGCATGCACTTCTTGAGCGACGTACTGGCGGGCGCTCTGCTGGGCGCCAGCATTGGCTACTTTACCTACCTGCTGTTCCGCTGAGCCGCCCGCCGGTATGGCCGCGGTCACCGGAGCGAGGCGGTGGTGCGGCGGCCGCCCGTGACGAGCTTTTCGAACTCGGCTTGCGGCAACTGGCCCGTGAACTTCACGACGTTGCCCGCGGCGGTAACCTGCAAGGACCCAAGAAACGACTGGAGCGGGACCGAGGCCGGTCCGGCCTTGGGCGCGTTCAACTGCACCATGGACATCAGGAACTTGTAGACGTCCAACAGGGCGGTGGCATCCTCGGCGCTGCGCATGACGGCCTCGCCGCCGATCTCGATATTGGCGCCGAAGCGGACGCCGCCCGAGGTTTGCGTGATCGCCCGCAGCATATCGCCCTTGAGTGTGCCGGAGAGATTGGGATCCTTCAGCGCTCCGGCGAACCGGGCCGGCGAGCCGGAGGCAACCGCCCAGGCATCGTACGTGTTGGCGGCGGCGGCGGCCTGCGCGGCGATGGGCGGCAGCGTGGCCTGTGAGTCCTGATAACGGTCGATGGCGGCCCGAACATCCTCAGCCGGACCTGCGATGGCCAGCGAGGGGAGCAGGGCGGCGAGATCGCTCGCTGCGCTCTCCCTGTTGAGAGCAAAGACGGTCACCCCTTTGTAGGAATCCAGAGCCACGCCCTGGGTGGAGGCGGCAGCCGTGAGTTTAGCCTCGTCGAAGGCTCCTCGAATGAACACGACGCCTTTGCCCTTGCTCCGTCCGGCTTCCGGCAGGCTGCGCGTGGCGAAGAGGATCTCGCGCAGGTCGCGCCGGGGATCGAAGCCGGTCACTTCGATGAGCTTGGCCAGGTGGTGGTTGCCTTCGTTGGCGCGCGCGAGCAGAAATTGGCCGAAGGGTGAGTTCAGCACGCGGTCCGCATCCATGCCGGCCACGGCCGCCGTGTCCGCGGGAATGGCGCGCAGGATGTCCGGGCTGGCCGCGCCGGCGCCCGCCGCCCAAAGCAACGGCAGGCTGAGCGCGAGAAAAGTAGAGCGAAGTTTCATCGGCTGCTTCATATTCCTCCTTACGGACGGGAGCGCGGATCTGTTCCGGATTTTTCCGCCGGAGCGGCCGGGACCGTCACCGGCTCGCCGGATTCGGAGCGGATGGGCACCTGGTCGGTGATTTCGATGCCATAACCTTCCAGCGCCACGACCTTGCGGGGGTGGTTGGTCAGGAGGCGGATGCAGGAGAGGCCGAGATCGGAAAGGATCTGGGCGCCAATGCCCACCTCGTGCTGAAGCTTTCTCTGGCCGTCCGGCGTGGCGTAGTGGAGAAATTCCCGGCCATGGGGGACAAGCGTGGCCGGACCGGCGGGCGAAGGTTCAATGTGGATGCCGGGGCCGGTCTGGTGGAGATAGACCAGAACGCCGCAGCCCTGGTCGGCGATCTGGCGGAGCGAGCGGTGGACCAGCGAGGAGCAGGCGCAGTCGAGCGAGCCGAACAGGTTCCCGTAGCAGCAGTGCGAGTGCATGCGGACCAGGACGTTGGGCGTGGTGGAGATGTCGCCGTAGACAAGCGCCATGTGGCGTTCGGTGTCGCCCGCGCCGCCGATGGAGCTGGTGTAGGCGATGGTGCGGAACTCGCCCGCGTGCGTGCGGATCGAGCCTTCGCCCAGCCGGCGCACGATGCGTTCGTGCTGCATGCGGTAGCGGATGAGGCCGGCCACGGAGATGATCTTGAGATCGAAACGGCCGCAGAAGTCCAGCAACTGAGGCAGGCGGGCCATGGTGCCGTCCTCGTTCATGATTTCGCAGATGACGCCGCCGGGGCGGAGTCCGGCCATGCGGGCCAGATCCACGGCGGCTTCGGTTTGTCCGGCGCGAACCAGGACGCCGCCGGAACGCGCGCGCAGGGGGAACATGTGGCCGGGGCGGGCCAGGTCCTGAGGCCGCGCGCGGGGATCCATGGCGACGCGGATGGTATGGGCGCGGTCGGAGGCGGAGATGCCCGTGGAGACGCCTTCGCGCGCGTCGATAGCTTCGCAAAAGGCCGTGCCGAACATGGAGGTGTTGCGGGGTGACATGAGCGGCAGTTGCAGGCTGTCGCAAATTTCCGGGGCCAGGGCGAGACAGATGAGACCGCGGCCCTGGGTGGCCATGAAGTTGATCGTCTCCGGGGTGACCAGTTCGGCGGCGAGGGTGAGATCGCCTTCGTTCTCGCGATCTTCATCGTCGACGACAACCAGCATCCTGCCCTGTCGAAAATGGTCGAGTGCTTCCGGAATGGTGGCAAAGCTCATGCGGTGAGGCCCAGTTCGATTATCGCCTGCGCAGGGAGCTGAGGGGGGGTGACATAATTTCCGTCATGAACCTACAGGGAAAGACGGCGCTGGTCACCGGCGCCAGCCGCGGGATTGGCGCGGCGGCGGCGATACAACTGGCGCGGGCCGGCTGCGCGAACGTAATCGTTCAGTACAACTCGTATGCCGAAGGCGCCGGGGCCGTGATGCGGGAGATTGCCCGGGCGGGTGCGCAAGGGCTGGCCGTGCAGGCGGATTTCAGCACGATGGAAGGCGTGCACAGGCTGCTGGCGGCCGTGAGGGAGTCCGGGCTCGATGTGGACGTGCTCATCAATAACGCCGGATCGCTGCTGAAGCGGGCGAAGCTGGCCGAACTGGACGAGGAGACCTACGACGCGGTGATGACCTTGAACGCCAAGAGCGTTTGGTTCATGACGCGGGCGCTGGCCCCGGCGATGATCCACAAGGGCGAAGGCATCGTGGTGAACGTCAGTTCGATCGCGGCGCGCAACGGGGGCGGCCCGGGCGCGACGGTGTATGCCGCCTCGAAGGCGGCCGTCTCGGCGATGACGAAGGGCCTGGCGAAGGAACTGGCGCCCCAGGGGATTCGCGTGAACGCGATTTCGCCCGGAACGGTGGACAACTATTTTCATGAGGTGTTCTCGACCCGCGAGGTTCTGGAGGGCGTGGTGAAGATGACCCCGGCCGGACGCCTGGGAACGAACGAGGAGATGGCGGACCTGATTCTGTTCCTGTGCTCGCCCCAGGCGGCCTACATTCACGGGCAGACCATCGAGATCAACGGGGGCATGCTGGCGCCGTAGGGCGGGCTACCCTGCCGTCCATTCCTCGACGATGCCGTAGGGGTCACGCGCGCCTGAGGCCACCTGTCCGGCGGCGGCGGCGAGCCGCGCATCGTCGATGCGCGAGGCCAGCCGTTCCAGCAGCATTTCGCGCAGCCGCCAGCGCCACAGCAGCGTACGCCGGGCGGCGGTGGGACGGGCGTTCAGGATGGCCGCGGCGAGTTCGCGAATGCCAGCGCCTGGGCTGGCGGGCGGTTCGGTGGCGACGGTGTGGAAGACGGGAATCTCCGGGGCTTCGGCGTGGAGTTCGGCGGCGAGTTCGCGCGCGCCGGGGCGGTCGGATTTGTTGATGGCGAACAGGGAGGCCGTTTCGAGGATGCCCGCCTTGAGCGCCTGAATGCCGTCGCCCATGCCGGGCACGAGAACGACCGCGTTGACCCCGGCAAGGCGGGCAATGTCGATTTCATCCTGGCCGACGCCGACGGTTTCGATCAGGACCACGTCGAAGCCGGCGGCATCGCACAGCAGAGAGAGATCGCCGGTGGCCGGCGCGAGACCGCCGAGCCGTCCGCGCGTGGCCATGGAGCGAATGAAGACGCCGGAATCGCCGTGATGGGCCATCATGCGGACACGGTCGCCCAGGATGGCGCCGCCGGAAAAGGGGCTGGAGGGGTCAACGGCCAGGATGGCGACGCGCAGGCCGCGGAGGCGGAATTCGGCGGCCAGCGCCGAGACAAGGGTGGACTTCCCGGCGCCGGGCGGGCCTGTGAGCCCGGCCACCAGGGCGCGTCCGGTGAAAGGGAAAAGGGCGCGGAGGAGCGCCTCCCCGGCGGGATCGCGGTTTTCGATGAGCGTGGCCGCGCGGGCGATCGCGCGAGCGTCCCCACTGCGGATAGACTCGGGCGTAGGCGTGGTCACGGCGGGGGGCCGAAGCGGCTAGACGATCTCTTCGCGGACCGGGTCCCAGCGCATGGTGCGGCCCTGCCGGTAGCTTTCCACGGCCATGCGGCAGGCGATGGAGACGCGGTAGCCGATCTCGAACGGGCAGTTTGGCTTCGCCGCGCCGCGCACCGAGTCGAGGAAGTTCGCCATGTGGGCGCGCGGCAGGTTGGGCGCCGCGCCGGCGACCGGCTTTTCGTTGGGCGCATTCACCTTTTGCGGCAGCATTTCGATGCGCTGGCCCTTGGTGATGGTGGCGTCGGTTCCCAGCACGGCTTCATCGGCGCCGAAATGGTTGTTGCCGAAGCCTGAGTCCCAGGTGAACAAGATCTCCTCAGGGAGTTCCATCGAGACGTTCATCGTGTCGGGGACCTCGCGGCCATCCTTCCACAGATAGACGCCGCCGGTCATGGTGACTGCCTTCGGAATGCCCAGGCCCATCACCTTGTACCAGAAGGCGGCCTGGTGGCACATGTTCTCGTAGACGTTGCCGCCGGAGTAATCCCAATAGAAGCGCCAGTTGATGTAACGGTTGGCGTCGAACGGAACGGCGGGGGCATCGCCCAGGAAACTCGTCCACAGAATGTTCTCGGGCGTCATGTCGGGAAAGACGGGCCGCGACCACTGGGGTTTTCCGTGAGGCGTGTTGCGGTACATGTGGGCGTGAATGGCCGTGACCTTGCCGAGCTTGCCGGAGCGCGCGAAGGCTTCGGCATCCTTCACCATGCCGAACGAGCAGGACTGGTGGCCGATCTGGACCACCTGCCTGGGCGCCTTCTGATAGGCGGCGCGCATGCGCTTGGCATGATCGGCCGTGAAGGCCATGGTCTTTTCCTGGTAGACGTGTTTGCCGGCTTCGAGCGCGGCGGTGAAATGTTCGCAGTGCAGATGCTGGGGCGTGGCGATGAGGACGGCGTCGATGTCCTTGTTGTCCAGGAGGTCCTTATAGTTCAGGTAGGTCTTGGCATTGGGGGCAACCTGCCGGGCCTCTTCGAGGCGGCGCGTGTAGATGTCGGCGAAGGCGGCGAACTCGGTGTTGGGGCACTGCATGGCCTCGCGGACCAGTTCCATGCCGCGCGCGCCGGGGCCGATGATGCCCAGGCGGATGCGGTCATTCGCGCCCAGGACGCGGGCGGGAGCGATGGACGTGGCCAGGCCCGTGGCCACGGTGCCGAGAAATTGGCGGCGGGAGTCGTGCATGAGGGTACCTGTGGATAGTGTATCGTGGAGGCGGGGCGGGCTGGTGCGTGCTGGGAGAGGCGGGATGCCGGTGGCATTCGCCAGGAAGGACACAACTCATATGCCGCGACTGGGACAGACGATGTTGCGAGTGGCGCTGGGGGCGCTGGCCGTTCTGATGGCGCCGCTGGTGGCATCGCGGGTGGTGGAGGGATGGAACTGGGGTGTGAAAACGTTTGTGCTCGCCTATCTCCTGTTCTTTGGAATAGGGATGGCCTATGCGCTGATCGCCCGGAGGATGGGCGCATGGGCGTACAAGGCGGGCGTCGGGTTGGCGCTGGCGGCCGGGTTCGCGTTGGGGTGGTCCAACATGGTCCACGTGTCGGAGTCGGAAAATCCGGCGAACCTGGCGTACTTCGGCGTGCTCGCGGTGGGGGCCGTTGGGGCCTGGCTGGCACGGTTGGAGGCGCGAGGCCTGGCGCGCACGTTGTTAGCCATGGCGGCGGCGCTGGCGCTGATTGCCGTGATGCTGCCTTCGGGCGCGCCGCCCGGAGAGGCACGGAACATGGCCCTCCTGCACGGTGTTTTCGTGGTGCTGTTCACTGTGTCGGGACTGTTGTTCCGCCATGCCAGCTTCGCGGGATTCACCTCTGCGCACGGCGCTCGCTGAGCATTCCGGCCACCTCCGCGCCTGCTGGGCGCGTAACCGTCGCCAGGGTAGGAAGAGCCCTTGCCAGTACGGCGGCTTTTGACGCCTCCACCATCGGATCCCCGCGCCGGACAACGGCCCGCTAGGCGGGGAAGTTGGCGTGGTTGCGCACGTTGCGGGCCTGCCAGAGGTGGCGCCGGTCATGGCCGCACATGATCCAGAACGCCATGCCAAGTTCGTATTTGAAGAAGCTGGAGGCCGGGGACTGGACCTTGATGGCCGACAGGTCAATCCCGTCGGCGGAAAGCAGCACCTGCTTGAAGCGTTCGTGGGTGGAAACAAACTCTCCAGCCACCTGTTCGATGGTGGCCGGGGTGGAGGCGGTGATCCTGGGTTGCAGGTTCCGGGGGGCGGAATAGCGGTTGCGTACCGGGGGCTGGATGGCGCGGTAGAACCAGCGGGAAAGAAAGCCGTAAGTGAAAGGGCCTTCGGAGAGGCGGCCGTCGGAGCGCGCCTTGGTGACCGCCGCCGAACAGGTGGCCAGCATCAGGCCATTGGAGACGTTGAGGTGATCGAAGGCGGATGCGATGGACCATTTGCCGGGGGCAGGGGACCAGTTGAACTGTTCGTTGCTGATTTTGTCGACGAGGCCGCTGGCATCCTCGACGATGACGTCGATCTGGTAGAGCAGGCGTTCAATTTCGGGATTGACTTTGCGCCCCTCGGCGCGCGCTGGCAGTGCCATGGGATAACTCCTGGAAAATAACCATTTTAGCAGGGAAGCGGGGCGTCAGGAGCGATGAGACGCGAGTTTCTCCACTGTTTGCTCTGTTGCCGGTGGAGCGCACGGCCGATGGGTAAGGTGGGTCGCGACCTGATGTTTGTGCGGGTAGGCTGACCTTAGGCGGTTGAATGAGCAGGCGGACCTTACCAAGTGAAACACCTGAATATCGTAGGAATCGCCCTAGAAAATCCGTGGAGACTACCTACATCGATGGCGTTACAAGGGTTCGCTGATACTATGTGGCTGTAGGCAGGCAAGCCGGACCGTGAGGGGCGGCGAAGCTGAGTAGGGAAACCGGGTCCTGGAGAGGACGGGAGAAAGGAGACGGCGATGCGTTGTTTGCACTGTGGGAAGCGGATCGGCCTTCTCCGGAGCTTCCAAGACCGCCAGTTCTGCACGGACGACCACCGTTTGCGCGCCAAGCGAATGTATTCGGCGCGGATGTCGCGTGGCAGTTCGGTGGATTACGAAGATGGCTGGGTGGTGACGGCCGCCGAGATCGAGGCGGGCGAAAAGAAAACGCAAGCGAGCTTCGGTGTGGGTTCGGGCGTGCTGCTGGTTGTGATTACGCTGGCGTTGACGCTGCTGTTGCCGCACGCCGATCAGACCATGGGTAAGTCGCCGATCAGCTATTTACCGCCGACGGCGGGCTTGGGTGACCGGCTGACGCGTGCGTTGCCATTCAAGGGATCCATCCGGCTGCGGGAAGAGTTCCAGATGGACCTGCGGGACTGGCAAAGCGCCAATCCCTCGCTGGATGCCGGCGCCTCGGCCACCGACGAATGGGTGGTGAAGGCGGGAGCGATCTATCCGGCGGCTTTGAAGTTGTGGAAGCCGACGCTGACACTGTCCGACTACCAGATGAAGTTTCAGACCCGGATTGAAAACAAGGCCGTGGGCTGGGCGTTCCGGGCGCAGGACGACGGAAATTACTACGGGACGAAACTGATCGTATCGCGCAATAAAGACAGCCTGAGAGCCGAAATTGCCCGATGGGTGATGGACGGCGGCCACACGATCAACAAGGTGCAGCTTCCGATTCCCATCAATATACAGACCGCCAAGTCCTACGACGTGCAGGTGACCGTTTACGGAGACAAGTTCACGACGCTGGTGAACGGCCAACTGGTGGATGCCTGGAACGACCGGCGGTTGAAACGCGGCGGCGTGGGCTTTTTCTCCGAAGATGGCGAACGGGCGGCTTTGGACTGGGTGTCGATCACGGAACGGGACAGCCTGCTGGGCGGATTCCTGAACTTCGGCCTGATCGTGCCGCCTCAGGTCCTGTATTAAACGGCCGGGGCCGATGGCCGCGCGGGCAAGCCGCTACACTATACTCTAGTGCGCCAACCTCCGGAGTTCTTCGGTGAGGAAGAACTGGATCTCCTCTACATCGGAAAAAAGCTGAAAACCTCGCAGCAGATCGAAGCCGCGCTGGATGCGGCGGGCATCGAGTATGCGATCGAGGTGGATTACTACCTGGGCGGTTTGATCTTCCGGTCGTTGCGGGCGGGCGCGTTTTTCTACGTGCGGCCCGCCGACCACGAGCGTTCCGCCGGTGTGCTGCGGGCGCAAGGGGTGGAACCGCAGCCCCGCCCGGAGGAGGAAGCTGGCGCGAAGTCCTAGTTGCGCTGGCAAAAGTCCGGGTTGCCGCACATGCCCCCGCCGCAGCCGCCCATTTGCGGAGCGGGAGCGGGCGATTCGGCCCTGGCGGCGAAGGTGGAAAGCTGCTGCGCCAGATGATCCTGGCCGCACTGGGGGCAGGCGACGGCTACTCCGTTGCGGACGAGCTTTTCGAACCTGGTTCCACAGTCTTCGCAGAGATATTCAAAAATAGGCATTCCGGTCTCCAACCGTATTGTATCGGGTGAACGGGCCTATGGGGAAGGCGCGGCGGGCGCGGGGAGCCCGGCGAGCGCCTGGACCAGGCCGTCAATGAAGCCGCGGCTGCCCGCGGCGGAGCTATTGGCGTTGTTCACCATGATGGAAAAGGCGATGGGCGGCGCGCCGGAGTTAGCTCCGTTGGGGAAATCGAGGTAGCCGGAGAGCGTGGTGACGTGGGTGAGCGTGCCTGTTTTGGCGCGCACGCGGCCCCCGGTCCACCCTTTGAAGCGGGAGGAGAGCGTGCCATCCTCGCCGCCGATGGGGAGCGAGTCGAGCCAGACCTCGCGTTGGGGACCCTCGTACAGGGCGCGCAGGACCCGCACGGTGGTGTCCGGCGAGACCAGGGCGAGGCGCGATAGCCCCGAGCCGTCGGAAAAAGAGAAGCCGGTGGCGCTGGCGCCGAGGGAGCGGAGCCAGGTGGAGAGTTGCCCCAGGGCGGCGCGGCGGGAGCCGGATTCTCCGGCGGCGCGGGCGGTTTCGCGCAAGAGCAGTTCGGCGTACAGGTTCTGGCTGACCTTGTTGGTGGCCTGGATGAGTTGGGAAAGCGGCGGCGAGTCGCGGCGGGCGAGTTCGATGGGCGCCGGGACAGGGGGCGGCTCGGCGAGCGTATAGCGGTGGAGAACTTCGATGCCGCCGTCGACGGCGATGCCGCGCCGCAGAAGGAGATGGCGGAGGGCGTGGGCGGCGTAATGGGCGGGGCCGGCGAGAGCCAGATCGAGCGAAACGGACGAGGAGAGGGAGACCGTGCCGGTGAGCTCGACAGTGCGGCCGTCGCCGGAACGGCGCTCGGAGACGCGGGAAGGACCCGTGGCGGTGGTCAGGACGCGATTGGTGAGCTGAAGGTATCCGGTTTCGGGGAAAACGGAGAGATGGGCCAGTTCGCCGGGGCGGGCCGGATCGAGGCGGACGGTAAGGTAGTTATCGTGGATGACGAGGGCGCTGACCGGGGCGCCGTAGTCGTACAGGGTGTCGTCGGCGGCCCAGCCGGGCGGGATAGGTTCGTGGAGGTAGGCGCGGTCATCCCCGGTGATGGGACCCCGGACGCGGCGGATGCCGCGCGCCTGGATTTGGGCGGCCAACTCGTCGAGGGCGGACAGGGGAGGGTGGACCGGGGCGTTGCGGCGGTAGGGCCAGGTGCGGCCGGAGAGCGAGGGATCGCCCGAGCCCTCCAGAATGAGGCCGCCCGGGAGAGAACCATCGGGGGAGGGCGGCGCGCTGGCCAGCACGCGAGTGGTAAACCGGTAACCGGGACCCAGGCGATTCAGGGCGAGCGCCGTGGAGTAGAGCTTGTTGTTCGAGGCGGGAACAAAGGTGTGATCCGGGTTGTGCTGAAGGAGGACCTGGCCGGTGGCGAGATCGATGGCAAGCGCGCCCCAGGCGCCGCGGGCGACGGCGGGATGCTGCTTCAGGAGTTGTTCGACGCGGAGATCCAGAGGCGATGGCGTTTGCGCGACGCCCGGCTCCGGAGTGGGCGATTGGGCGGCAGCGGCGGCGGCGAGACAAAGAGGCAGGAACGGGAGCCGCATCGCCTACCAGTTTCGCTCATCGGCGGCGGCATCGTGCCGAAAAGGGGAGTGTGGCCGACACCTTTCTAAATGACGCCGGAAGCATACTGGGGACGGCGGAAAGCGCCGATGGCGGGACGGACTACACGCTGCTGATTGGCGATGACGGCGGGCTGACCATGGTGGCAGGCAGTGACTGGCCGTTGGAGCGGCTGGCGGCCGAGCGAAGCGCGCGGCGGGCCTATCGTGTGTCGCACGGCGCCTTGGGGGTCACCGTGGATGGCGTGGAGGGCAGACGGAGCCTGCGGGTGGGCTCGGAGCCAGGAAGCGCCGTGGCACGGCGGCTCCTGAGTGCACCGGCGCTCTACGTTCTGGCGGCGTTCGGGCGGTCTTAGTTGTCCGGGTTCGGGTTGAACACGGGGAATGTGACGATATTGCTGACGTAGATGTCCTGCGCGATGGTCATCTGTGTCTGGGGGTTGGTGGGGAGGTCGGAGTTGAGTTCGAGCACCACCTGGTAGAGCCCGACGGCGCCGGGCAAGAGGCCGGCGGACAGGATGTTCGCCGTTTTGCCGCCCGCCAGCGAGCTGACGAACTCCTGAGGATCGTTCAGCGGGTCTCCTGAGAAGGCGACGCCGGTGACCTGCTGGTACAAAGCTTCCTCCGGTTTCACGTTACCAAGGCCGGTGGCCAGCACATGGATGGTTTCACCAGGAACGGCGGGATTGTCCACGGTGACGCGGGAACCGGCCGTGTTGGCGCAGCAGAGGCTGGAATTGGTGGCGGTGATAATCACCTCGTCGCCGTCGCGCGAGGAGCCGCCGATGGCCAGGCCATTGTAGAGCGGGCCGGCTACGCGGGCGCGAAGGCGGATACGGGTGAAGGCGGCGGCGGGGAACGCTTCCACCTTGGGGTCCTGGTTGATCTGCTCGATCAGACGGTCGCGGATGGAGGCGAGAGTATCGCCTGCGACCACCGTGTAGGTATACTTCCGGTCTTCAATCGTGATGGTGGCCACGTCGCCGGTGCGGACCGAGCCATCCACTGAAATGGTGCCGGTGGCGTAGGAGCTTCCATGAAGAACGACGCCTGGACGCGGATCGACGACGCCTTCCTCGGCGTAAATTCCGGGGTTCTGCGGCACCACCGGTACGGAGATAGCGCTGGTCACCGAGACGGTGACACCATCCCGGCGGACGGTACGGACGACGGCGTTGGCGCTTTGCGAACCGCGAACCTCCCACGGCATCTGAGCGCGGATCTCGCCGGGCGACACCATGTAGAGCGGGGCGCGGAAGCCATCGAAGTACACCTGGACGCCAGCGAGTTCGCGGGGAAGCTGTTCGGCGTTTGCCGGCGCCGTGGCGGTGACCTCGGCCAGGTCCGTGCCGAGAATGGACACAACGGTGCCGGGCGCGATCTTGGCCGCATCCATGCCGCCGGTGAGCGTGGCGCCCGACGTGGTGGGTGCGATGGTGGTGCCGGCGGTTTGGGTTACGGTGAGCGCGACGCCATTGCCCGGTTCACCGGCGACTCGGGCCGTGAATATGATTGCGAAAAGGGTCTTGTTCGGCGTGGCGAAGACGTCAGGGTCGCCCGCGCCGTTATTGGCCCCGTTGATGGCGGCGACGATTCCATCGATCAGGTTGTCGAACTTGGTATCCTCGGTGGCCTTCCACTTGTAGGAGCGGTCGTTGATCTTGACCTCGATCTCGTCGTCCTTCTTCACCTGGCCGGCGAAGGTGACGCTGCCGACGGCGAACACTTCACGGCTGGCCGAGTTGCGCACGCCCGTGTTGGGAACCCGGCGTTCGGCCATGGTGAACACCATGACGCGGCGGTTGAAGGGATCGCTCGCGTACAGGTTGCGGCCGTCCCAGGCCAGCGAGAGAGGCGTGCGGATGACGCCGGAACTGGCGATGCCTTCGTGGTCGGCTGAGTCCGAAACGGTGTTCATCGTGTCGCGGATCTGGCCGAGGATGGCGTCGGCGGCGGCGCCGTTTTCCCTAGGAATCGCGTTGTACACCAGAATGCGGTCGTTGCCGCCGTCGGCGATGAACAGGCGCGTGCCATCGGAGAGCGCAAAGCGGGGGAAGTCCATGGTGCGGGAGCACATCGCGGGATAGGTGGACTTTCCGTCGGCGTCGGTGCTGAGGGGCTCGCACAGTTCGGTGACGTAGTTGGCGACGGCCGTCGTCATGCTCTTCTGGCCGATGACGACATCGGCGGGCTGCTGATTCCGGGAGGGCAGAGTGTTCCAGATGAGCACCCGGTTGTGACCGAGGTCGGTGACGAACAGGCGGATGCCGTCGCTCGATACGGCGACCGGGGTGAGCAGCGTGTTGGCCTGGGCGTCGATGGTGGCCTTGGTGAGGTCGGGTTGAACGAAGGTGTTGAAATCGGGGGCGCCCAGGACGATGTCGGCGGGCTGGTGATTGGAGGCGGGAATCGAGTTCCAGATGAGGATGCGGTTGTTGCCGGCGTCGGCGACATAGAGGCGGCCATCCTGAATCCAGACGCCCTGGGGACCCTTCAACGAGCGGTTGTTCGGACTGAAGCCGCCGCCATCGTTGGGAACGGCGCGGGTGAAATCGGGCTGGCCGACGACCACGTCGGCGGGCTGCTGGTTGTAAGTGGGCAGCGAGCGCCAGATGAGGACGCGGTTATTGTCCGAGTCGGCCACGGCGAGCGTGGCGCCGTCGGTGGCGATGGCGCCGGGCGTGCGGAGCGTGGTGGCCGAGGCGGCCTTCAGTTCGGCCTTTTCAAAATCCGGTTGTCCGAGAACGAGGTTGGCCGAGCCGACGCAGATCTGGCAACGGTTGAAGTTGACGTCGAGTTCCGCTTCCGGCGAGGGAATCTGTGAGGCGAGGTTCTTGAAGAACAGCACGCGGTGGTTCACAGGGAAGGCGCCGAGACGATTGGAATCGACGACGAAGAGCGTGTTGTTGGCGTAGGCCAGACCGCTCACGGCTCCGAGGAGAGCCTCGGAGGCCCCCGGGGTGGCCGCCGTGAACGTGGGCTGGCCGATCACGACACGCGCGGCTTGTCCGGTGGTGAGCGACCATTCGGCCGCCGGCACGATCAAGGCGCTGCAAACAATGGAAAGAAAAAGAGCGATGGACCTCATTCGAATTCAACCAAGCACACACCTGGCGCCAAGAGTGGACGCTCAGGCTAGGGACAAACCTTAAGTATACCAGTGAGCTGACGTGCGGGAGGGAGCGCCGGTTTCGTTTTCGTGTTGCCGCGAAAACTCCCGCAAACGGGCTTGCTAAGCTGTGACACGTGCGAATGAGGCGTCCGGAGGGTGTGCTGGTGGCCGGTAACATCAGTCACGACATATTGGTACGGCCGGTGGAAGAGTTCCGTTGGGGAGCGAGCAACTGGGTGGATCACTTCGGCGAGGACATGGGGGGCAACGGTTCGAACTCGTCCTTCGCAATGGCGCGCCTGGGGCTGCGGGCGCGATTGGTGGGCAAGGTAGGGCGCGACAGCCGGGGCGATGGCGTGCTGGCGAAACTGAACGGTGCGGGGGTGGACACGCGCTGGGTGGAACGGTCCGAGGGGCCGACCACCACCACGATCGTAATCATGAACCGGGCGGGAGAGCGCCAGTTCATTCAACATATTGGATCGAGCGCCGAGGTGTTCCCCGAGCCATACGAGTTTCCGGCCGGGGTGGTGGAGGGGATGACGCACTACCATCAGGCGAACATCTTCTCGCTGCCCAACTGGCGCCGGCACGGAGGCGAGCAGGTGCGCCGGGCCAGGGCCGCCGGGTTGACGACTTCCGTGGATACAGGATGGGCGACCGACGGGCGGTGGGTGGAGACGCTGGGGCCTGCGCTGCCGCATTGCGATCTGCTGCTGATCAACGAGGACGAGGCGCGGGCGACGACGGGGCGAACGGAGCCGGATGAGATGGCCTGCGCGCTGCGGGCCATGGGCGCAAGCGACATCGTGCTGAAGTTAGGCGCGCGGGGCTGCGTGGTGTATGAGGACGGCGGGACAACGCATCTGCCTGGGCACGTGGTGGAAGCGGTGGATACGACGGGGGCGGGGGATTGCTTTGCCGGGGCGCTGTTCGCGGCCTTGTCGCGGGGGATGGGTCTGGTGGAGGCGGCGCGCGTGGCCAACGCGATGGGTGCGATGGCGGTGTCGCGCATCGGGGCGACGGCTGGCGTTACGGATTGGGAGCGGACCCTCGAGTTTGCGCGGCGGCATCCGGTTGGAGAATGTCGCCCCAGGTAACCTGGTACACCTCGAGCACGCCGTCGTAGCCGCGGCCCGCGCGAACGTGGACGCGGCGCTGCGGTTCGAGATCGGCGAGCCGGACGATGCGGCCGCCGGTGGAAAACACGGTGTCGTCGCGGACGCGCATGCGGCGCTCCTCTCCCGCGCGGGTACGGACGACCAGTTCGCTCTGGCCAACCGAGCGCACGGTGCCGGAAAAAATGAGGTTGCCCCGGGGCCAGAGGTTGTCCAGGAAGATGCTGGTGGAGGGGACCGTGGCGAGCGGACGCGCGGCGGACCAGCGCGGCGTGGCTTCGCTGAGGTACAGCGTGAGGGCGTCGCACCCTCCCGGGGAAGCGCGCATGCCGGCGACGAGTTCGGCCGTCATGGTGAGCCGGATGGCGGCCGGCGCGACGCGGCGGTTGTTCATCTCGATCCACGTGTCGCCGTTCAGGCCGCAGGTATGGACGCGATAGAGCGTGTCACGGAGGGAAATCTCGCCCGTGCCGCCGGAGTAGGACATGGCGATCACTTCGCCCCGGAGCAGCCGGACGGGCGGGCCGTCGCGCGTACCGGAGGCGGCAGAGGGAGAAGGAGCCTGTTGCGCCAACAGCGGCGCGGAGCACAGCAGTACGGTCCAGAACCGTCGCATGCGACCACTATACGGCGGCGGAGCCGCGAATGGCGCCCGGCATTGCGGGAGCGCCGCGGAGGAGTGCTACAATTCCTCACTTGCACGTGTCTTCCGTTCGCCCCAGCAGTCTCCCTCGCGTCCTGGCCGCGGCAGGGGAGTGGCTTCTTCATTCGGGTATTCAGGATGCCGATGGCGGCGTGGCCCGCTACCACGTAAGCGACGCGGGGCGGAACAAACCGGTCTCCAACGAGATCACAGGTTACGCGGCCAGCACATACGCGATGCTGTACGAGCAGACTCGCGAGCAGAAGTACCTGGACGCGGCCGTGAAGACGGCGCGGTTCCTCGTGGAAAAAGCCTGGCGGAAGGACATCGGGCAGTTTCCTTTCGAGAACTCGCCGGATGCGCCGTTGTACTTCTTCGATTGCGGAATCATCGTGCGGGGGTTGCTGGCTGTCTGGCGGCTGACGCAGGAATCGCGCCTGCTGGAGGTGGCGGTCGAGTGCGGGCAGGGAATGGCGCGGGACTTTCTGGCCGGGGACGCGATTCATCCGATTGTGCGGATGCCCGGGCGCGAGCCGGCGCCGTATGAGCGGCGGTGGTCGCGCGAGCCGGGCTGTTTGCAGTTGAAAAGCGCGATGGCGTGGCACGAACTGGGCGACATCACGGGCGATGACCGGTTCACGATGTGGTATGAGCGCGCGCTCGGGATGGCGCTGGAGAACCACGCGGAGTTTCTGCCGGGCGCCGGGACGCCGGAAGAGGTGATGGACCGGCTGCACGCCTATGGTTACTTTTTGGAAGGGTTGCTGCCGAGGGTGAAGCGGCCGCGGTGCGCGCAGGCGTTGCGCGAGGCGATCGCTCTGGAGGCGAAATATCTGCGGGAGATTCGCGGCGTGTTCGAACGCTCCGACGTGAACGCGCAATTGTTGCGGGCGCGGTTGTTCGCCGAGGCGCTGGGGGTGCTGCCTCTGGACGAAAAAGCAGCGGCGGAAGAGGCGTCGGTGGTGGCCGGATTCCAGCTCGAAAACGGGTGTTTTTGTTTTGGGCGCAAGGCGGAAAGGCTGATGCCGTTCGATAATCCGGTCTCGACGGCGTTCTGTCTGCAGGCGCTGGTGCTGTGGCAGCAACGGAACGAAGGGAAATTCGAGGCGCGGATCGACTCGATCATCTAGGCGCGTCCGCGGGGGGACGGCGCGAGGGGCTTGTGCGGGAAATCAAGGTTGCATTTTGTTCGGGCGCGCGGGAGTTGTGGGAAGAATATGCCGCGAGGATGCGCGAAGTGCGTCCGGACCTGCCGCTGGTGGTGGTGAGTGAATTCCCGGTGGCAGGGGCGGAATGGCTGCCGTGGCATGTGGGGCGGACCTACGCGGAGAATATCGCGAAGCTGGATTGGCATTTTCGCGAAAGCCGCGCCGTGCTGTGCGCGATGATCTTGCAACCGCGGCAGCCGGTGTGGAGCATGCGGCGCGCGGCATGGCGGTTTGGCGGCGTGCGCACGCTGTTCTTCAACGAGAACCTGGGGCATTTCATGCTGCGGCCCCGCTCGGCCGGGGTCATGGCGCGGCATGCGGCGTGGCGGTTGAAAAGCTTTCTGCGGCGGGAGTTGAACCCGGGCGGCACGGCCTACACGTCTCTGTGGCGGCTGTGGCATCCGGAAGCATGGCGGCGCCCGTGGATGGCAAGGAAAGCTCTGCGGCTGGCCGCGCGCGAGGCCAAGGGACGCACGATGGTGCGTCCGGACGCGGCCTCGCCGCAGAAGAAACCGCGGGGGGTGAGCGTCGTCATTCCCACGCGCGATGGTCGGGAGTTGCTGGCGCGGCTGTTCGAGAGCCTGTGGACCGAACTGGAGGCGTGGCCGCACGAGGTGATCGTGGTGGACCACGGCTCCGGCGACGGCACGGCGGCATGGCTGCGGCAGGAGCGCCCGGCGGCGATCGTCGAGGAGAGTGCCGCGGCGTTGAGCTTCGCGCGGGCGGTGAACCGGGGCATTGCGCGGGCACGGTATTCGCACGTGCTGCTGTTGAACAACGACATGACGCTGGAGCCTGGATTTTTCGCGCCGCTGTTCGATGCGTTCGCGCGCGTGCCGGAGCTGTTCTGCGCGACGGCGCAAATTCTGTTTCCCGAGGGAGTACGCCGCGAGGAAACCGGCAAGGCGGCGTGGTGCGCGCGGCGGGGGAAAGAAGATTTCTTCCTGCGATGCGATGAGCCGCTGGCGGGCGAGGACCACACCTATGTGCTGTACGGCAGCGGCGGGTGTTCGCTGCTGGACGCGGCGAAGTTGGAGGCGCTGGGCGGGCTGGGCGAACAGTTCGTGCCGGCGTATGTGGAGGATCTCGACCTGGGATGGCGGGCCTGGCAACGCGGCTGGCCGTCGGTGTTCGTGGCCGGAGCCAGAGTGGTGCACCGGCACCGTGCGACCACGGCGAGGTTCTACACGCCGCGCCAGTTGGACGTGGCCGTGCAAGTGAACTTCCTGCGCTGGATCTGGGACAGCGTGGCGGCGCCGGAATTGCTGCTGCGCCTGTGGGGCGATGCGATCGGGCGATTGAACCAACTGGCCGCGCGGCATGTTCCCGATGAGGTGGCGATGGAGACGCTGCGATGGGCCTCGTCGCTGCGGCCGGGTGCGAAGCGGATGCCGTGCGTGGCGGACGAGTCGCGGGTGCTGGCGTTGGGGGCGGGCGAGCACGCCGTGTTTCCAGGGCGGAAGAACGAGGGACGGGCGCGGGTGTTGGTGGTGTCGCCCTACGCGCCGTTTCCGTTGTCGCACGGGGGCGCGGTGCGCATGTACAACCTGATGCGCGAGGCGGCGCGGCGGTTCGATCAGGTGCTCGTGTACTTCGCCGATGAACTCGCGCCGCCACCGCCGGAGGTGCTGGAGTTGTGCGCCGAGGCGGTGGTGGTGCGGCGCGAAGGGACACATGCGCGGCCTTTGACGGAACGGCCGGACGTGGTGGAGGAGTTCGACTCGCCCGTGATGCGGGCGCTGCTGGGGGAGATGGTAAGGAAGTGGCGGCCGGGCGTGGCGCAGTTGGAGTTCACGCAGATGGCGCAGTATGCGCCGGAGTGCGCGCCTGCGGCGGCGGTGCTGGTGGAACACGACGTGACGCTGGACCTGTACGGGCAACTGCTGCGCGAGCGTGAGGACTGGGAGACGCGCGCGCAGTGGGAACGCTGGAAGCGGTTTGAACGGGAGGCATGGGGCCGGATGGCGCGCGTGGTGGTGATGTCGGACAAGGACGCCCGGATGGTGGACGATGCCGGGCGGACGGTGGTGCTGGCCAATGGCGTGGATCTGGAACGGTACGCGCCTGGCTCCGGAGAGCCGGAAGCCCGGCGGTTGCTGTTCATCGGCTCGTTCGCGCACCTGCCCAACGTGATGGCGCTGGACTGGTTCCTGCGCGAGGCCTGGCCGCGGCTGGAGGGCTACACGTTACACGTGATCGCGGGGAAGGACCCTCGGTATTTTCTGGAGCGTTACCGGGACCGCGTGCAGCCGCCGCTCGATCAACCGGGCATCGAAGTGGAGGCGTTCGTGAGCGATCCGCGCCCGGCCTACCGGCGGGCGTCCGTGGTGATCGCGCCACTGCTGGCCAGCGCCGGGACGAACATCAAGATCATGGAAGCGATGGCCATGGGGAAGGCCGTTGTGTCCACGCCGGGCGGGATGAACGGGCTGGACGATTTGTGCGCCTGTGCCGCCGTGGAGGAGACCGGAAGAGGCTTCGCGGAAGCGATTCTGCGGCTGGAGGAGACCGGGTCGCGGCGCGCGATGGAGCGGGCGGGGCGGGAGATGGTGAGCGCCTTGTACGGTTGGCGGGCGATCGGCGAGAAGCAGCGCGAGATGTATCAGAGCTTGATGCCCAGGCAGGCGTAGTCGAGCGAGCCGAAAAAAGCTTCCCGGACGCTGGCGGGAAGATCGGCGAGCGCCGGCATGGAGTCGGCGGCGGGCGTGTGGCGGAGAATCTCGACGCGGCCGAAGCCGGCCTCCTCGAAGTAGAACGCGAATAGCGCGGGCGGGATGGGGCGCGTGTGCGTTGGGTCGAGATAGAAGTGCGTGGCGAAGATGGCCAGGCACTCGGGGTTGGGCGTTTCGGCGAGAAAGCAGGCGCCAGGTTTCAACTTGGCCGCGGCCAATTGCACCAGACGCAGCACAGCGGGCGGCGGCAGATGTTCGGCCACCTGGGCGCAGAACAGGCCGCCGAGCGAGCGGTCCGGAAGCGCTTCGAGATAGGAAAAGAAGTCTGCCTGTTCGACGGTAAGCCCCTGTTGACGGCACAGCGCCGTGAGTTCCGCCGAGGCTTCCACGCCGCGAGCGGCGATGCCTGCATCGCGGAGCAGGCCGAGGAATTCGCCGCGTCCGCAGCCGATGTCGAGCACCTCGCCCGGGGCTTCGCGGAAACGCTCGACGTACTGGCGCTGGCTGGACTGTACATACTCGGGTGAGCCGCGGAATTTGTCGGCGAACTTGAGCCAGTCGATGGCGGGCCAGTCGTAGCCGGTGGGTGAGGACGTGTCCGCGGCTGGCGCGGCGGAGAGGAGGCCGCGCTGGCGCACGGTGCGGAGTTCGTGATGGATGAGCGCTTCGTACTCGGTGCGGATGCGGGCCAAATCGTCCCAGAGCTTGCGTTGGATGCCGGCCGCGGCTTCGCCGGTCGCGGCGAGAAAGTTGGCGTGCTGGAGGGAGAGTTCGCGGCGGAAATTCTCTTCGGCCACTGTGACGCGGTGTTGGAACGCGTGCTGAAGATCGGCGGCCGAGCGCGTGAAGTACGCTTCGTTGACGACGAGCTTGTGCTCCCATTCGGCCCGCCAGGTTTGCCAGTGTGCGTGGATGTCGCCGATCTTCTCGATGGGCGGATACAGGGCGGCAATGCGCTCACCGGCGGTGTTGGCGAGCGTGGCCAGCGTGCGGTTGATCTCGTCGAGGGCTTCCAGCGTGGCGTTCAGCGCGCGCACGGTTTCCCGGTTGAAATCCACCTGGTCGCGAACGAACCAGGAGAGCGCGCGGGCAATCGTCCGCTTGCCCGACTGGATGAGTGCGTTGACGGGACCGCCGGGCCGCGGATTGACGGCGCCGATGGCGGCCACCTTGGCTTGCGCGGCGTCGCGGGCCTGCAGCAGAGGTGTGAAATCGGGAAGGGGCAGGTCGATGGCGCCGCCGGTGGAGGCCGCGTGACGGGTGCGGACGCGTTCGCGAATCTCCGTGACCAGATGGGCCAGTTCAGCGAGACGGGGATCGTGCGGGGCGGCCGGCTCAGCCACGCTTGCGGCTCCGGGCCCGCGGTGTGGTTTCGTTGGCCTGGCGCGCATAACTGGCGGTGATCTTCGAGTAGACGCCGCCGCGCGGAGTGAACTCGCTGGTGACGGTGGCCCAATGGGGCCGGCAGGAGGCGACCACGTCCTGCAGGATGCGGTTAGTGGCGTTCTCCTGGAAGATGCCCAGATTGCGGTAGGCCAGCAGGTACAACTTGTAGCTTTTCAGCTCCAGGCAGTGGGCGTCGGGCATGTAGTGGAGCGTGACGGTGCCGTGATCGGGAAGCGCGGTTTTCGGGCAGACGCTCGTGAATTCAGGGCTGGCGACTTCGATTTCGTAACCGGCGAACTGATTGGGCCAGCACTCGATGGCGGGAAGGCTGGCGTCGAGTCCGGCGGCGGCGTGGCGGCCGGTGTAGCCGAGCGTGGTGGCGTGGGGTTTCGCGGTGCGCGATTTCTTAGGCATGGCAGAGGTTCCTGGCGAGCAGATCGAGGAAGAGTCCGACGTCGGTGACGACGCCAACGGCCTGGCCGGTGCCGCGGTCGCTCACCTTGGTGGCAACGGCGGGGTTGATATCGACGCACACGATCTTGACCCAGGAGGGAAGCATGTTGCCGGTGGCGATGGAATGGAGCATGGAGCCGCAGCACAGAACGAGGCCCGCGCCGCGAAGATTCTCCGCATACGCGTCCTGCGCGGCGTTCATGTCCGTGATGGTGTCCGGCAGCGGGCCATCGTCGCGGAGCGAGCCGGCCAGCACGAAGGGAATGCCGGCTTTCACCGTCTCATACATGATGCCGGCGGTGAGCTTGCCGGATTCGACGGCCCTGGCGATGCCGCCGGCGTGATAGATCGCGTTAATGGCGCGCATGTGGTTGCGGTGGCCATGTTCGGCCTGGCGTCCGTCGGTTTGGCGCACGCCGAGCGAGGTGCCGAGCAGAGCGGTTTCAATGTCGTGAACGCCGAGGGCGTTGCCCGCCAGGAGAGAACTCACCCAGCCGCCGCGAATCAGTTCGCTGAGCGCGTGAACACCGCCCGTGTGGACGACGACCGGCCCGGCGACGACGACAATTTTCTGGCCGGCGTCGCGTGTGGCGCGCAGCAGGCCAGCCGTCTGGCGGACGGCGGTCTCTACTTGGCGCTCGGAGGAGATGCCGTTGGACATGAACGCGAAGGCGTGGCGGTCGCGCTCCTTGGCTTCGGGCAGAACGCGGATGCCGCGCATGCCCGTGACGACCATGTCGCCCGTGCGGAGGTCGCGGAGACGGCGGCAGGCGGCCGCGCCGTCCCTGACGACGATCATGGCGTCCATGCGCTGGCTGGCCACGTCGATCCACTCGCCGTGCAGGCGGACCTGCGTGCGGTTGTTCGTGGTGGAGTAAAAGTCCAGCGGGGCGCAGCAATCGCGTTCGACGCGCTCCAGCGTGATGTCGTCGTGATCGACCGGGGAGCAGCCGAAGCCCAGGAGTTGGGCGAGCATGCGGTCAAGATCCTCGCGCGAGGGGGCCTCGATCCGCATGCGCAGGCGGGAGGGGTCGGAGTTGGTGCGGCCAATGTGGAAGTCTTCCACTTCGAACCGGCCCTTGAACTCGACGACGGTGTCGAAGATCCTCTCCATGATGTGAGAGTCGATGAGGTGGCCGGAGGCTTCGACCGTCTCGCTAAAACTGAGATTCTGCGAAAGAGGGGAGGACATGCAACTCTAAGGGATAGTGTAACGCGAGGGCGCCGCACGGGGCTTCCAGCGAGGCAGCGGCGCGCTTACGTCGCGTGCGTGGTGGGCCACCAGAGAATGCCGAAGGGATCCTGCACGCCGCCGGTACGGCCATACGGTTTGTCCTCCATCGGCATCACCGGTTTCGCGCCGGCGGCGACAGCGGCGTTGAAGACCGCATCGGCGTCGGGAACGTAGAGAAAGATCGAGATGCCGGGGGCGCGGTTCTGCTGGGTGCTGGCGAGGAAGGCGAACTCGGGCTTGTAGTCGGACAGCATGAACATGGAGTCGCCGATGCGGAACTCAGCGTGGCGGATCGACCCGCTTTCGGTTGTGTCCATGTGGGTTTCGACGGCTCCGAAGGCTTGCTTGTAGAACGCAAGCGCGGCGGCGGCGCCTTCGATGCAGAGGTAAGGAGTGGCGGTAGCGAACCCAGGTGCTTTGTAACTCATGCGGCTATTGTGACTCAGACGCTCCCACCGGAGATAGAATGGCGGGTTATGGGTAAACGAGTGCTGATCGTGACGGGAGACGGCGGGGAGTCCTACGAGACCTGGTATGGCGTTCACCGCCTTTTGGAGGAGGGGCATGAGCCGGTGGTGGCGGCGCCTTCCAAGCGGCGCCTTCACATGGTGCTGCACGATTTCGAGCCGGGATGGGACACCTACATCGAGCGGCAACCGGGCTATGGCGTGACGGCGGACCTGGCGCTGTCCGACGCGCGGGCTCAGGATTTCGATGCCGTGCTGCTGGTGGGCGGCCGTGCGCCGGAGTACCTGCGGCACAGGGCGGATCTGGTGGAACTGGTGCGGGCCATGGCGGCGGAGGGCAAGTGGATTTTCTCGATTTGCCACGGCATTCAGATCCTGGTGGCGGCGGATCTGGTGGAGAAGCGGACGGTGACCTGCTATGAGCATATTCAGAGCGAGGTGACGCGTGCGGGCGGTGCGTGGAGTTCGCGCCAGGCGGTCCAGGACGGCAAGATGGTGACGGCGCAGACCTGGGAGTCGCACCCGGAGTTCTACCGGGCGGTTATCGGCGCGTTGCGCGAAGGATAGCCGCGGCGAGTCCGGGCATGGTGTAGGGCGAGGCTTCGGCGTCGATGCCCAGTCCGTGTTGGCGGAGCGTGCCGCTGGTGACGGGCCCGATGGAGGCGATGCGTGTGTGGGCCAGCGCTTCCCGGGGGACCAAGGCAAGCAGGTTCTTCACCGTCGATGCGGCGGTGAAGGTGATCCAGTGGGGCGGGTCGCGGAAGAGTTCGGCGGCGCGCGCGGCGGCCTCCTCGGGGATCACGTTGCGGTAGGCCGGGACGACATCGACGCTGGCGCCGCGTTTGCGGAGCGTGTCCGGAAGCAGTTCGCGGGCGGATTCGGCGCGGGGGATCAGGATGCGCTGTCCGGCGACGGGGTGCGCGGCGAAGGCTTCCAAAAGGCTTTCGGCGACGAACTCGCGGGGAAGCAGATCGGCCTTGAGGTGCAACTGCTGGACGGCGTCGCGCGTGCGTTCGCCGATCACCGCGATCTTGCCCCGGAACGCGCGCAGGTCGTGGCGCGAGGCGTCGAGACGTTCCAGGAAAAAACGGACCCCGTTGACCGAGGTGAACACAAGCCAGTCGTAGGTGGAGAGCCGTTCGATGGCCGTGTCGAGCGCGGTCCAGGAGACGGGCGGGCGGATGGCGATGGCGGGCAGTTCCAACACGGCCGCTCCCAGCGAGGAGAGCAGGGCGGCGGTCTCGGAGGCTTGTTCTTCGGCGCGCGTGAGGGCGATGCGCTGGCCGTGGAGCGGAAGCCGTTCATACCAGTTCAGCCGGCCGGAAAGAGAGACGACCTCGCCGATCAGGACGGTGGCGGGCGGGCGGATGTGCGCTTCGGCGATGCGGGCGGCAAGCGTGCCCAGCGTGGCGCGCAGCGAAGTCTGCTCGGGGCGCGTGCCCCAGCGGACGGCGATGGCGGGTGTTTCGGACGAGCGTCCGGCGGCGAGCAGGCGCGCGGTGATTTCGCCGATCGAGGCAAGGCCCATGTAGATGACGAGAGTTTCCGAGGCGGCCACGGCGGGCCAGTTGATGGCGGCCGGGTCGTGGCCGGTGATGAAGGTGACGGCGGAGTTGTGGTCGCGATGGGTGAGAGGAACGCCGCAATAGGCGCCGATGCCGAGCGAGGCGGTCACGCCGGGAATGACCTCGAAGGGGATGCCGGCCAGGGCAAGCGCCTCGGCCTCCTCGCCGCCGCGGCCAAAGAGGTAAGGGTCGCCGCCTTTGAGGCGCGCGATGCGGAGGCCGGCGCGGGACTTGCGGATGAGCAGGTCGATAATCTCGCTTTGGGGGACGGGGTGCTCGGCGCGTTTCTTGCCCACATAGATGTGTTCTGCGCGGGGAGCGAGCTTCAGCAGGGCGGGATTGGCCAGGTGGTCGTGCAACACGCATTGTGCGCGTTCGAGCGCGTCGCGACCGCGGACGGTGATGAGGCCGGGGTCGCCGGGCCCCGCGCCGATGAGGGAGACAAGGCCGGGGGCGGGCGTGCTGACGGGAGTCTCGCTCACGAGCCGTACACCGCCTCGAGAATTTCGCCGGCGCCGGAGGCGAGAAGCTGCTCCGCGGCCTGGCGTCCGAGAGCCTCGGCCTCATCCGCGGAGCCCTGCGCCGAACAGACGACGGGCGCGAGGCGTCCGGTGGGATCGGCCACGAGAGCGCGGAGTTGGAGCGTATCGCCGTCCACCGAGGCGTATGCGCCGATGGGTACCTGGCAGCCGCCTCCCAGTTCGGCGAGCGTGGCGCGTTCGGCGGTGATGGCGGCGCGGGTCGCGGCGTCCTCCAGCGCGCGGCAGGCGGCCAGCGAGCCGGGCGAGCCGTGTGCGAGGGCCTCGATGGCGAGAGCGCCCTGGCCGGCGGCGGGACACATGATCTCGATGGGAAGGAGTTCGGCGATGCGATCGGCCCAACCGAGGCGGCGCAGGCCCGCGGCGGCCAGAAGAATGGCATCGTATTGGCCATCGTCGAGTTTGCGCAGGCGCGTATCGAGATTGCCGCGGACGGATTCGATGACAAGATCCGGGCGGGCGTGACGGAGTTGCGCGCTTCTGCGGAGGGAACTGGTGCCGACCCTGGCGCCGCGAGGGAGTTGCGCCAGCGCGCCGCCGATCAGCGCGTCGCGCGGATCTTCGCGGACGGGCGTGGCGGCGAGCGTGAGCCCCTCGGGCAACTCGGTGGGCATGTCCTTGAGCGAGTGCACGGCGATGTCGATGGAACCGGCCAGCAGCGCCTCTTCCAGTTCCTTCGTGAAAAGGCCCTTGCCGCCCACCTGCGACAGCGGCACGCCGGTGATCCTGTCGCCGGTGGTCTTGATGATTTCGAGCGAAGTGGAAAAGCCCCGCCGTTCCAGCTCAGCGGCGACCCAGCGCGACTGCCAGAGGGCGAGTTGCGAGCCGCGCGAGCCGATGGTGATGTGCGTCATTTCGTGGAGTTCCCGTCCAGCCGGAAGGCCCGGCGGAGGGCTTCCAGGCCGTCGGCGCCTTCGGGCAACGCCGAAAGGCGGCGCAGTTCGGCGATAGGGCCGTGAGCCACCTTGTTCAGAATGCCGCGGGTGAGGGCCTCGACCATCTCGCGTTGTTCGGGCGAAAGCGTGGCGAGCTTGGCGCGCATGCGTTCCATCTCGGCCAGCCGCGTGGCTTCCAGTTGTTGCTGGAGGCCGACGATGAGAGGGGCCGCGCCGCGCTGCTGCAGGCGCTGGGTCATGCGGGCGACCTCTTCGGCGATGATGCGCTCGGCCTCCTCGGCTTCGGCCTGGCGCACCCGCATGTTCGAGGCGACCACCTTCTGCATGTCGTCGATGTCGTACAGGAACACGCCGTCCAGCGAGTTCACGGCCGGTTCGATGTTGCGCGGCACGGCGATATCGATCAGGAACATCGGGCGGCCCTTGCGGGCGTGCACGATGGGCTTCATGTTCTCCGAGGTAAGGATGTAATGGGGCGCGCCCGAGGAGGTGAGCACGACGTCGACGGAGTGGAGGACGGCTTGGAAGCTCTCGTACGGAACCGAACGGGCGTTGAAGATGGCCGCCATGGCGAGCGCGCGCTCGGGCGAACGGTTGGTGACGGTGATCTCGCTGGCGCCCGCGCGGGACAGGTGTCGCGCCGCGAGTTCGCTCATCTTGCCCGCGCCGATCAGGAGGACTTTGCGGTGATCGAGCGTGCCGAAAATCTGGCGGGCCAGCTCGACGGCGGCGTAGGAGACGCTGACGGCGCTTTGTCCGATTTCGGTCTCCGTGCGGACACGCTTGGCCACACGGAAGGCGGCCGTGACGATGGAATCCAGCGTGGTGGAGAGGGTTCCGGCGGTGCGGGCGGTTTCATAGGCCGATTTCAACTGGCCCAGAATCTGCGGCTCGCCGACCACCATGGAATCCAGCGAACTGGCGACACGGAACAGGTGGCGGATGGCGTCGGTGCCGTTGAAGTGGTACAGGTAGGGCCGGAGCCAGTCGCGTTCGACGTTGTGATAGCCGGAGAGGAAGGCTTCAATCTGGGTGCTGGCGTCGCAGGCGTCGTCCGTGGTGGCGGTGATCTCGACGCGGTTGCAGGTGCACAGGACCATGGTTTCCAGCAGCCCTTCGGCGTTGCGCAAACCGGCCATGGCGCCGGCCAGGTGCTCGGGCGAAAAGGCGAGCCGTTCGCGGACCTCGACGGGCGCGGTGGTGTGATTCAGTCCTGTGACGTGGAAGTTCATCGCTAGGACGGTTTCAGGAAGACCTTCGCGGCCCAGGTGATGGCCGAGCAGCCGAGAATCATGAGGGCCATGACGGCGGCTTTGCGGCCGCGCCAGCCGGCCGAGTTGCGCAGGAAGACCATGAGGAGGCAAAGGGCCCAGGTGGCCAGCGAAATGATGATGCGCGGCTGCGTGATCCAGTCGTGCTGTCCCTCGCGCCGGGCCCAGAAAAAACCCAGGATGGTGGCGAAGGTAATCAGTGAAAAGCCGGCGCCCATGGCCCCGGTGATGATGGCGTCCAGCGTGGACAGCGGAGGCAGGCGGCGGAAGAGTCTCGATGTGATTTTCAGTTTGAGGCGGCGCTCCTCGATGAGGTAAAAGAGGCTGGCCAGGGCCGTCACCAGCAGGGCCGCATAGCCGAGCATGACCAGCGTGACGTGGGCCAGCAGCACGGCGCTGCGGACGGTGGTTGTCCAGGCGCCCACGGGCGCTTCCATCCCGCCCAGCAACGTCATCAGAAAGACGAGGGGAAACAGGAACACGCCCAGGGAGCGGAACTCATACCGCCAATTGAGGAACAGGAAGCTGACGGCGAGGAGGAAGGCGCACAGGCCGATGGATTCAAAAAAGTTGTCCACAGGGAAGCGGCCTTTGTGGATCCAGCGCTCGCTGATGGAGACGCCGTGGAGGGTGGCTCCGATGAGGAAACCGGTGAAGGCCGGGGGAAAGAAGCGCTCCTCGCGGCGGAGGATGGTGAGGATAGCGTGCAGCAGGCCCAGAGAGTACAGGACCACGGCGGCACGCAGCCAGAATACGCTCATCTCCTGCATGGTGGGGCTATGCCACCAGTATAGCGTGGGGGTTGGTCCTGCTTACCGCCTAATTGGGGCTGATCCGGAACGAGTAGACTGCGGCCGCGCCCCCAGCCAGCACCAACGCCCCGGCGTCCACGCCGGCGATGGTGGAGGTGTTCACGCCGCTGGCATGCAGCGTCTCCCTGATGTCGGTCCAGGCGCCGGCACGGCGGTCCACCTGGGCCAGCACGGGGGCAGTACCGCTTCCCACGGTGCGCGAGCCGCACGCATACAGTTGCCCATTCGGCCCGAATGCAGCGGACCGGGGCTGGAATCCGTTGGGTGCCTGACGCTTGTGCGCACCAGGACGCTGCCGGTCTCCGCCGACAATTCCACCCACTCGGAGCGTCATGGCTGATAAAGCCCCACGCGATCGCGGTGGAGAAGAATCGCCGCTCCGGAGGCCGGGTGCGGCCATTTTCGGAACGATTCCCTGGGAAAATGCGCGGCCAACTGCACGCCGTCCATCGAAAAACTCCGGACCATCTCGTGCGGCTCGTCCACGACGGCATCCTGGAAACCGATCCTGGCCGACCAGAGACGCTTTCCGCTCCGGTCATATAGATAGACAGTGGATTTCCCGGGCTGGCGAATCGCGAGATACCCATTCTCCCAGTAAGGCATGCCCAGCCCGATGACTTCATCGGGCAACTGCAACATCTTATTCCCCTGTGCCTGCGTTTTCTGGCCTGCCGCCATCATGGCGAGCAACAATGTTGCTGCCAAGGGAAGAACAGCATTTTGTGCGACTCGGTTTTGTGCCAGACGAATACATACGCTCATACTGCACGCCTTCTTAATGCGCAACGGTCCTCTTGACGCCCGCGGCCAGAGCGGCGTTGAGTGGAATGTTTGTCCTTCTCATCCCAGGACCTCAGCGGCATTATGGGGATAGCGTAGGCGAAAATTCAAGTTTAATTGTTTTTCTAATTGATTCTCAAAATTGTGATCGTTAGCCCGCTTACAATGGATGGGGCGGAACTATCTCGAACGGCCAAATTCTTAGTCGGCAGGAAATCAAAAGCGGAGTAAGTGCCTGGTTGGCCGTTCAGGCTCGTAGCCGCGCCAGATAGAAGGTGCGGCAGCCGGGTTGGGTGAGTCCGGGGGAGGCGAAGCGGGCGGAGTCGAAGGCGCGGACCGATGCAAACCCCGCGCGGCGGAGCGTGGAGCGGATTTCGCTGGGGGTCCAACAGATCTCTTCCAGACGTTCGGAGTGGCGGCGCCACAAACCGGCTCTTGGTTGTTGCAGGAACCAGTGGGATTCCGAGATGCCGCGGCGCCGGCGCGGGTCGTTGGAGCCCTGGATCAGGAGCGCCACGCCGGGGCGTTCCAGAAGCATGGTTTGGGGCCAAAGACGCTCGAAGGCGCGCCAATTGTTCACGTCGAAGAAGAAGTGTCCGCCGGGGCGGAGCGCGCTGGCGGCGGCACGGGCGGCCAAGGCGAGTTCGGCCCGGCGGGGCAGGTGATTCAGGGCGTCGCCGTTGCACAGGATGAGATCGACGGGGCGGGGCAGGGAGAAGCCTCGCATGTCGGCCTGGTGGACGGTGAGGGCCGCGCGGAGGCTGGTGCGGGCGGCGCGGGCGTTGGCGCGTGCCAGGCGGCACATGGCGGGCGAGGCGTCCAGGGCGAAGGTGCGGATGCCGCGGGCGGCAAGAGTGAGGGCCGCGTGGCCGGTGCCGCAGGCCAGGTCGCAGGCCGACTCAACTGTGGGGAAGATGTCGTGAAGGATGCGGTTGCGGGCGGATTGGAACCACTCGCGATGAAAGGAAAAGAAGGCGTCGTAATGGGCGGCGAGAGTGCCGTAGGGGTCAGCCGGGGACGTGGACCGTGGGATGGCGGGCTCCTGGCGCGCGGCTATCGCGGCCTTTGGACGGTGATGACGATAGGGTCGCTTTGCGTGGCGTTGGAAAGGCTGCGGACCTGGGCGACATAGATGCCGGGCAGCAGGGTGTCCGGGATCTGGGCGGTCATCTGGCCGGAGGAGGATTCGAGCAGGGGCAGCGGCACGTCGGAGAGCGTGACGCAGGAGCCGCCCAGCACGGTGGGCATGGGAAGTTGATCGGCCGTGGCGGGGGCGGCCAGGTCGGCGCCTTTCACGGTGATGAATGCTCCGGGAGTGAAGGACGGCGTGCCGGTATTGGCGTTGACGATGCCGCGCGCGCCGCCGGTGATGGAGGGGCGCGGCGAGGACCCGGATTCGGAAAGCGCGATGACGCTGAGTCCGGAGACGCTGATCTGATAGGCGTTGCCCTTGCTGTCGGCGGCGAGTTGGCGGGGCGGCACGGCGATGCGCTGCGTGCCCAGGATGGTGAACGGGGGATTTTCCGGGGCGACGGCGGCCATCGTGGCGGCGCCGGTGCGGATGTTGGTGAGTTCCAGCGTGGGCCGGGGATCGTCGCGCGTGGCCGAGGTCAGATTCTGGCGGACGGGCAGGGTAAGGCGGAGGAAGGAGTCCCGGTCAATGGAATAGACGCTGGCGACGTGGCGCTGGCCGTTGCTGACGGTGGTGATGGTGCCGGGCTGGCCGGGGCCGATGGGGCCGGTGACGGTCGTTGTGCTGGGGCGTTCGACGCCGCCGATGACGGCAAGCGAGGGGGAAAGGATGAGTCCGTTGGCCAGGAAGTAGGCGTTCTCCTGCGAGGCGGCCAGGGGGCCGTAGTAGCTTTGAATCGGGTTTTGGAAGAGCGTGCGGCCTACTGTAAAGGCGTCGGCCTTGGCGTCATACAGGTAGCCGTTGCCGGTTGTGCCGGACAGGGCGACGAGGTAGTCGCCTTCGGGCGTGGCGGCAAGGCGGTGCTGGGTGGAGTTGCCCAGCGTGGAGGTGGCGCTGGCGCCGGCGATGACGGTGCTGTGGGGGCGCGGTGTGGCCTCGTTGCCCAGCACGCGCCAGATGCCGCCGTTGGACATGACAAAGTGCAGGCCGGCCTGCGTCATGGCGAGCGAAACGGGCCTGACGACGGCCTGATTGCCGGGGCGGGGAATGGGCGGAAAAGCGATGAAGCCGGTTTCGCGGCGGAGGTCGAGATCGACGATGGAGATGGACTCGCCGCCGGAGTTGCCCACGTACAGCGTGGAGTGGTCCAGCGACAGGGCCATGGAGTGGGGAAGCTGGCCGACCTCGATGGGATCGAGGAAGCGCTGGCGGTGGATGTCGAAGACCTCGATGCGGTTGAAGGCGGCGTTGGCGATGTAGACGCGGCCGCGAGGCTCGTCCAGCAGCAGTTCCTGCAAGCCTTCCGCCGCCGCCAGTCCGGTGGCCACGGGATAGATGATGCCGCGCTGGTCGGGTTGGCGGGCGTTCATGAAGACGCGGATGACGTTGGGAAAGTTGACCGCTTCGCGCGATGAGAGGTTGATGTTGATGGCGTTGCCCGAACCGGTGCCGCCCACGGTGTTGGCGGCTCCCGTGAAGATGTTGGTGCCGGGTTGGCGCACCACGTTGGTGCGGCCGGGTTCCATGGTGAAGGTGATGGTGGAGGGCGCGACGCCGGTGTCCACGCCCGCGATGAGGGCGGTGGTGACGGCCGGGACTGTGTAGGTGAGCTTGCCCCCGCCCAGGTTGTCCACGTGAACGGCGGCGCGGGCGATACCTTTATTGCACGGGTCGTTGGCCAGAAAGACCGTGGTGGAATCGGGTACGAGAATCGGCTGCTCGAAGAGTTTGGCCAGGGGCAGGCGGATAATGCCGGACTCGGAGGCGGCAAAAACCTCGGCTCCGCTGGAGGGGCTGGCCATCATGCCGAGAATCGATTCGGGCATGCGCAGGCCGAGGCGGATGCCCAGGTTGCGACTGGAGCCGATCAGGAAATAATTCGAGACCGGGCGGACGGTGGCAGAGTTCGCTCCGACATTAAAGGATGAGTACAGGCCGGAGCCGTCTGGAGTAAATAAGCTGCCGCCGTAATTAAAGTTGATCTGAATGGCGGGATTGGCGTTGGCGGTGAGAAAGAAGGGGAAGTTCGCGGAGTTGATCTGGCCCACGACGCTGAGCGTGGCAGTGTCGTACAGTGTGGAGCCGGCCATGAACCGGGAGCCGTCAGGCGAGATGGAAAGGACGGTGGATTGTCCGGTGACGGTACGGCTGCGAAGCACGGTGCCCGAGGCGGACTCATAGACGAAAAGCGTGGTTTGGGCCGATGTCGTGGTTTGGTTGATGGCGACCATGCCGACCACGAACTGGCCATCGGGGGTACGGATGAGACGGCCGGGGAAGGGCGTGGAAGGGCGTCCGATGAAGACGGCGGGCAGCGGGTTGGGGGTGCTGATGGGCGGCGGCGAAGCAACGGCGTAGACCTGCTGGCCCGCTTGGAGGGTGGGGTCGAAGATCAGCAGGGTGTTCTGGGCATTGCCCGCGCCGGTGCCCTGTGTGGTGATGAGGACACGGCCATCGATACCTACGGCGACGCCTTCTGGCTTGGCCGGCAGGCTGACGGTTTGGATTACCCGGTCGCCTTCCAGGTCGATGACGCTGAGCGTGGTGGAGCCGGTATTCGTTACATAAAGATAGCGGGAGTCCATGCTGAGGGCGGCGGCGGAAGGATAGATGCCAGCCAGGATGGAACCGGTGAGCGCCCTGTTGACATAGTCGTAGATATGTACGCGTCCGGCGCCGGAGTTGATGGCGTACACGCGCCCGCGCGCCTCGTCGAGAACCAGGTCGCTGGGCGGCCCGCCGAGCGAGATGACCTCGCCGAAGGTGGCGCCTGGAATCAGTGTCACGGGGGCGCCGGGCTGGGCCCACATCGTCTGGGAATGGACGCCGAGGAGGGCCAGAACAAGCAATGCGCGGAAGCCCTGCCGGAACGATTGCGGGAACATCATTGATACGATAACCTAAACCCTGCGCTTACAGGGAAGTTTCGAGAGTACCGCGACATTTTCCGCCGTTTCGTGTTGGACAGGAGCCTGCCACTGACACTGGTGATCCGGAACATAACAAAGCAAACCATGGTGGCCGACCGCGCCTTGCTGGCCAATACGAGCGAGACGCGGCGGCGAGGGCTGTTGCGGCACGAACGGCTGGAGGACGGCGAAGGCCTGCTGATTACGCCGTGTGAAGGCGTGCACACCTTCGGCATGAAGTTTCCGATCGATGTCCTTTATTTAAGCAAGCAGCGTGTGGTATTGAAAATCAGGGCGGAGATGCCCAGGCGCAGGATGAGTTTTTGCCTGCGCGCCCATTCCGTCCTGGAATTGCCCGCGGGGATGGCGGCAAGGACGCGGACCGAAGCGGGCGATCAACTGACGGTGGACAGGGTGGAGAAAGAGTAGGTTCAAACTCCAGCATGAGACGAGGGGTGTGGTGGGTTGCCGTCGCGATGGCCGCCGTGTGGCTGTCCGGTTGTTCGCGTGGTCCGGCGGCGCGCCGCGGCGTGGCCGATCCGGAGTGGAAGACGGCGGTGCGCCGCTCGATGGAGCGGCAGGCGCAGGCGGCGCGAAACGCCGGGATGATTTCGACGGGCGACCTGGAAGGCGATGCACTGCGGCGGCTCGTGCTGGCCCGCCCCGACGCCAAGGATGCTCGCGCGAAACTGGCGGCCCACTACGAGGCAACAGGCCAGCCGGAACTGGCCGTGGAACACTACCGCCTGTTGCTGGGGCGTGCGCCGGAGGAGTTGACGGCGCGGCTGGAGTTGATCCGGCTTCTGCACGGCATGAAGCTGCCGGAAGAGGCGCTGGCGGCGGCTGTGGAAGGTCTGAGGCTGGCGCCCGCCCGGACGCTGCATTCGTGGAAGGGCATTCTACTGGACGAATTGGACCGGCCGGGCGAAGGCGAAGCGGCGCATCGCCAGGCGCTGGCGCTTTCCAGTGGGGTCCCAGTGGCGGTGCAGGCGGCTCTCTACAACAACCTGGGACAGAACCTTCTGTTGCAAAAACGGTATGGCGAAGCCGTGGCGGCGTTTGAGAAATCGCTGGCATGGGACCGCCGCTTGGAGACCGCGCGGAACAACCTTGGGGTGGCGCTGGTGTGGAACGGCGAGCCGGCGCGCGCGCTGGCTCATTGGCGGTCGTTGGGCGGCCCGGCGAACGCGCACAGCAACCTGGCGGCGGTGTACATGGAGCAGGAGAAGTACCAGGAGGCGCGCCGGGAACTGAACATCGCTCTCGGCTACGATCCATCCAACGCGGTAGCGATGCGGAACCTGGCGGCGGTGAGCGAACGCGACGGACGGCCCGCGGTACTGGAACCGGAACGGGTGCGCGGACGCGCGGCTTGGGCGAGAATAGCTCAGGCGATCAGGACGGTATTTGTGGCCCAGGAAGAACGGGAGAAGTCAGACCGGGCCGGGCAGGCGCGGAGATGAACCGCCGGCCGGGCCGGGAGAGGAACGGGAGAGTAACGGTATGAAACAGCTTTTGCTTCGGATTTGGCGCGATGAGCGGGGCCAGGATCTTGTGGAATACGCATTGATCGTGGCTGCCGTGGGTCTGGCATTGATCACGACGGTGAACACGCTTTCGCAGGCCGTGGTGAGCCTGTACGAAAGCATCACGGCGGGACTGGCCAGCATCGGCGCCTCGGGCCAGTAGCGGCGGGCCTGCAGGCGTGACCGCGAAGGGTGACGGGCGTTGGCGTTGGTGTGTGCCGGATATGGCGATGTCGGCGGCGTTATTGACGCTCGTGTACGTGGTGTTCCTGTTCGATGGTCCGCACAGGCTGTTCCGCGACTCAGACACCGGGTGGCACATCCGGACGGGCGAGCGGATTCTGGCCAGCGGCGGGTTGCCGCGCGTGGACCCGTATTCGTTCGCCAAGCCGGGCGGTGCGTGGGTGGCCTGGGAATGGGGCGCCGACGTGGTGATGGGCGCCTTGCACCAGTGGGGCGGGCTGGGAGCGGTGGCGTGGCTATACGCGGTGGCGGTGGCGGCCTGCACATGGCTCTGGTTTCAATTGCAATGGCAACTGGAGACAAACTTTCTCATCGCGTGCGCGTTGTGCGCGCCGATGCTGACGACGGCGACCATTCACTGGCTGGCGCGGCCGCACGTGTTCGGCTGGGTGCTTTTGTTGGTGGCCTTGCTGTGGCTGGAGCGCGCGGCGGGGGGCGCTGGAGGACGAACGCACGGCGGGGTGCGCGGCTGGTGGCGCTGGGCGGCCCTGGGAGCGTTGTGGGCCAACCTGCATGCCAGCTTCTTTCTGCTGCCGGCGGTTGCGGCGCTGTACGGCGCGCGCGTGGGCTGGCGTCCGGCCGCGGCCGCCGCGATGGGAACGCTGGTGAATCCGTACGGCTGGTCGCTGCACGAGCATGTGGCGCGGTATCTGGCCGGTACGGAATTGTTGCGGTCGATCGGCGAGTTTCAAAGCTTTCAATTCCATGCCGAGGGTTCTGCGCAGATCGTGGCGGCGCTGCTGGTGAGCGCGGCGGGAGCGGGGGTGCTGGCGGCGCGTGGCGAGTATGCGCGGTCCGCCGTGGTACTGCTGCTGTGCGCGATCGCGGTGCGCAGCGCGCGCGGGTTGCCGGTGATGGCGCTGGCCGCGCTGCCCTATGCGGGCAGGGCGCTTTCGGCGTTGGCCTGGCCGGAGGCGTTCCGCGGCTATGCGGCGAACCTGCGCGCCATCGACCGGCGCTTCGCGGGGTGGGCGTGCGGCGCTCTGGCGGCGGCGGGCATGCTGGCTTTGATGACGGCCCCTTCCATGCAGGCGCGGACGGGTTTTCCCGCGGACGAATTTCCGGTGAAGGCGGCGGCGGAGATCGAGAAACTGCCCGCCGGAGCGCGCGTGTTCGCGCCGGACAAGTATGGCGGGTATCTGATCTACCGCTTCGCCGGGCGCAGGCGCGTCTTCTTCGACGGCCGCAGCGACTATTACGGCGCGGCGTTTCTGCGGGACTATGTGGCGATGGCGCAGGTGCGGCCCGGGTGGAAGGAGTCCTGGCGGCGGCACGGATTCACGCAGGCGATTCTGCCGGTGAACTACTCGTTGAACAGCGTGCTGGGAGAGTTGGGCTGGCGCGTGTGCTACCGCGACGGCGTGGCGATGATTTGGACGCAACCGTAGCGGCGGAGCAGGGATAGAAAGAGGATTCCAGTGGACCGGCAAAAACTGCTTATGATCTTCGGCGCCGCGTGGGTGTCGGCGGCGCTGTTGACATGGTTCCTGTACGCCAAGACCAAAGCGCCCAAGACCGAGGCGACGGTGAAGATCGTGGCGGCGGCTCGGGACCTGCCCGCCGGAACCTTGCTGGCCAGGAAGGACCTGAAGCTGATCACGGTGGCGGCGCGCGACAAACCGGCCGGCGGTCTGCTGGAGGCGCGCGAGGCCGAGCACCGCGCCCTGCTGTTCCCGGTGAACCAGAACGAGCCCGTGACGGCGCCGAAGTTAAGCGCACTGGGCGGAGCCGAGGGCGTGAGCGCGACCATACGGCCTGGCATGCGCGCCGTGTCGGTGGCCTTCACGGATGCCTCGGGAGCCAGCGGACTGATTCAGCCCCGCTCGCACGTGGACGTGCTGTTCACTCGTTCGGGCTCGGTGGTGGAGGCAATGACGGTTACCCTGCTGGAAGACGTGGTTGTCCTGAGCGTGGGCCGGAACACCGAGGTTCAGGCGTCCGCCGCGGCCAACGCCAAGGCGGCGGTGCGTTCGGCGACGGCGACGCAAACGGCGACGTTGATGGTGACGCCCGAGCAGGCGCAGAAACTGGAACTGGGCAAGAACCAGGGCAAGATCAGCCTGGCGCTGCGGAATCCTTCAGACCGTTCCGTGCGCGAGGAGCCCAAGCCGGCCGTGATTGAAGAGATCGACCCGCTGCTGTTGATGCGCTCGGGGCGGAGGGGACAGGCGCGGATGCCCGGCGTGAACGTGCGCGACCGGAATGCATGGGCCAAGCTGATTGGCGAGGAGAGCGGCACGGCCCCAGCGCCGAAGAAGGCCGCGCCGGCAAAGGCCGAAGCTCCGCCGAAACCTAAACTGACCGTGGATGTTTTTCGCGGGGACAAGCACGTCCAAGAGATTTTTCCGTGAGGGAACTGGCCATGTGCAACAAGAGCCGCCTGCTGGCGGCATGGATAGTGTGTGGCGCGGCGGTGTGCGCTATGGCGCAGACGGCGGCGCCGCGCGAGATGGCCCTGGTCGTCGGGCGCGGAGAACTGCTGCAGTTTGGCGCCGACGTGGTGCGGGTGGCCGTGAGCGAGCCCAAGATCGCCGATGCCGTGGTGGTGTCGCCGCGCGAAATCATGGTGAACGGCAAGGGCGTGGGCAAGGCGACCGTGGTGGTGTGGGAAACGGGTGCGGCGCCGGTGCGGTTTCAAGTGGACGTCAGCGAGGATCGTTCGAGCTTCGAAGGCGTGAAGCGGGAGATCTCCACCAGCCTGGGCGACGAGGGCATCAGGGTGACGGGCAACGCCGAAACGGTGGTGTTGACTGGAACGGTGAAGGATGCCGGATCCTCGAAACGGGCTGAGGCTCTGGCTTCGACACACGCGCACAAGGTGGTGAACCTGCTCGAAGTGCCGCACGTGGAGCCGCGGCAGATTCTGCTGCAAGTGAAGTTCGCCTCGGTGGACCGAGTGGGCTTGAACGAGTTGGGCTTCAACTATTTCAGCCGTAACGACAAAACCATCGGCGCGCTTTCGACACAGCAGTTCCAGGCGCCCCGCTTTTCACAATTGCAGTTTCAGGATCAACAGTTTTCCAATTCAACGCTGAACTTCGCCGACCTGCTGAACCTGTTCGTCTTCCGCCCGGACCTGAACATCGGCGCCACGATCAAGGCGCTGCAGAGCCAGAACCTGCTGCAGATCCTGGCCGAGCCGAATCTGATCGTGATTGAAGGCAAGGAGGCGAGTTTTCTCGCGGGCGGCCAGTTTCCGTTTCCCACCATTCAGGCCACGACGACGGGCGGCTCGGTTTCACCCGTCGTGACCGTCCGCTTTCAGCCGTTCGGAGTGCAACTGGGATTCACGCCGGTGGTGACGCCCAACGGAGCGATTCAGTTGAAGGTGACGCCCGAGGTGAGTTCGCTTGATTTTTCGAACGCCGTCACGTTGCAGGGCTTTCTGATTCCGGCGATTTCGACGCGGCGGGCCGAAACCGAGGTGATCTTGAAGGATGGCGAAAGCTTCGCCATCGCCGGGCTGATCGACAACCGCGTGGTGCAGACGCTGAGCCGGGTGCGCGGGCTGGGGGACATCCCGATCGTGGGAAACCTGTTCCGGAGCCGTTCGACGCGCAAGGCCACCGATGAACTGCTGGTGGTGGTGACGCCGCGGTTCGTGCGTCCCGTGCCCGCGGGCGAACCGGTGAAACTGCCGGACACAGCCGAAGCATACCTGCCAACGCTGGCCGAGCAGCGGGCGGCCAAGGAAGCTTCGAAGAAGAAAAAATCGAAGAAACACGACGAGCCGGAGTTTGTAGGACCGCGTGGACACGAGCAGCCACAATCCGGGAATCCGAAGCCGTAAGGACGGCCGCGGCGGGCGGCGCGTGGCACGTCCGCGGCGCGCGCGCGGCGCCACGTCCATACAACTGCTGGTGCTGCTGGTGCCGGTGATCTTCGCCTTCATGGGGTTCGCCGTGGACCTGGGCCGTTTGTACATGGCCCGGGCCGAGTTGAAGACCGCGGCCAACGCGATGGCGCTTTCGGCGGCGGCTGAATTGATTGGGACCAACACCTCCACCGGCACGGCGGAGACTGCCTCCCGGTTGGCGATCACGGAAGCCAACGGCGCGGCGAACAAGTATGACTACGGGGCTTTAACCATTGGGGAGTCCAACGGTACGCTGACCAGCGAGGCGCCCGCGCCGGAGTTCTACGATGCCGTGCCAAGCGCCCTGGAAGCGGGCGAGACGGCCGGGCCGCAAGCGGCCGGTTCGGACACGGCGCGGCATGTGCGCGTGACCGTCATGGCGGAGGCGCCGCTTACCTTCTGGAAGATGCTGCCCTTGCTGCAGGGGCAGAACGTGACGTTGCGCGCCGAGGCGATCGCGGGCGTGAGCGCGCCCCTGTGCACGGCATGCGGTATCGAGGCAGTTGCCGTGGAACCGCTGTCGGCGGAGGATCCGGCAGACTTCGGCTTCGTGCCGGGAACACGCTACACGCTGGGGTACAACTGCCAGGGAAACGGCGCGCCGGGGCCGCTCACCGGAACCGTGCGCAGGGTGCCGTATCTGCTGATCAACAAGTACAACGGGAACGATCAGACGTTTCCGGACGAGATTTCGCAGACGTTCCGCATTGGAGGTCTGGGGCTGCCGGCCAGCGCGGCGCGGTCATTGTCATGCATGGCGGTGGACGGCGTGGAGGCGGGCTGGACGGAAACGACGGCGCTGACCTGCCAGAACGTGCGCGTGCCCGGGCAGGTGTTGGGCTTCCTGTGCGGTCTCGCCACGCGCTTCGTTTCCGGTGTTCCCGCAGGATGCGAAAATGTGACCGCCGTGGAGGCGGCCAGCGCGGCGCTGCAACCGGACAGCGACGTGGAAGACCGCGAAGTGTACGAGGACTATACGGGGAACCGGCGGCGCGTGATCACGGCCGCCATCGTGGATACGTTGGGCAGCGGCGAGGCGATGACGGTGCTGGGATTCCGGCAGTTTCTGCTGGAGCCAAACGCCAACGGCACGGAGTTGGACGCAACGGACACGGGCGGACGCTTCGCGGCGTTGTACATCGGCTCCAAGATGCCGCTTCGGGGTGGCACGGTGGCGGGATGCTCGGTGGCGTCGGGTCCGGGAAAGGTAGTGTTGCACAGATGAGCGCGGCGGCCACAAGGCGGAGCAGGCGCTCGGGCGCGTCGCTGCTGGAAACGGCGATGTGGGTCCCACTTCTGCTGACCTTCTTCATGGGCACGCTGGAGTTGGCGCGAGTGAGCTACACCTACTACGCCGTGCAGAAGGCGCTGTATGCCGTGGCGCGCATCGCGGGCACGAGCGTAAGCGCGAACCTGTGCGCCGACGACGACGCGGTGAAGGCCGAAGCGGTCAACTTCGCGATTCGCGGCGGCCTGGAAGAGACCGCCACGCCGCCCGTACAGGGATTGGAAGCGGACCAGATCGAGATCAGGCTGGAGGCGGTCTCTCCGGAGGATGGATCGATCATCGCCTGCGATTGCTCGCCGGCGGGCTGCGATACGGCCAGCGGGGGCGTTCCGCCTTCCTACCTGGTGGTGTCGCTGCCGGCCGGCTACCCGGTGCAACTGCGTATACCGGGGTTGGGGCTGGACCCGATTCCCCTGCGGCCGCGCGTGCGCGTGCCCTACGGAGGACTGTGATGGCGCGAAGGAGCGGGCGCGGGCGGCGGGGACAATCGGCGGTGGAGTTCGTGCTCACCTACGCGGCGCTGATTCTGCCGCTGACGATGATGCTGTATCACATCTCGAACATGATGTGGGTGTGGCACAGCGCGGGCGAGTTCACGCGGCAGGGGGCGCAGTACGCGGCCACGCACTGCTGGCAGCCGGGCGGTTCGAACGTGCTCTCCTACATGCGGCAAAACACTCCGGTGATGTTTGACCGCGAGCAGTTCCGCGACGGGCAGGCTGAGATCGAAGTGAGCTACTTCGGACGCAACGCCGATTCGGGGGCGTTGGAGGATTATGCCTGCGAGGGCACGCCCTGCTCGCGCGCGTGCGTGCCGGAGGTGGTGCGGGTGCGGATCACGAACTATCAGTACACGGGGCTGTTCAGCTATTTTGGTTTGACTCCCGTCTCGATTCCGCCGTTCACCACCTCGATGCCCCTGGAGAGCGCGGGGTGCACGCCGGACGAGGAGGCTTGCACGGAGTGAGGAAAAGGAGACAGGAATAAGCGCATGTCGCAAATGCTATTGGTGGCTTCGAGCGACGAACATTTCCGCGAAACGGTGCGCGACAACATGGCCAACGTGCCGAACGCGCGGCTGCTGGCCGAGTATCCGGAAGTGGCTTCGAACCTCTATATCCGCGTGTTGCAGGATCTGGAGCGGCACCCCGAGGCTGGGCTGATTTTTGACCTGGCCAGCGACGCCGAGAACGGAATGAAGATCCTCGAGAAGATCAAGCAGGCCGTGCCGGACCTGTATGTCATCGCCTCGGACTACCACGCCGAGGGCGAAACGGTGATCGCGGCGCTGCGCGCCGGAGCGAACGATTTTCTCACGCAACCGCTGCGGCGTCTGGATTTTCGCGATGCGCTGGCGCGGTTCGAACGCGCGCCCCGGCGCGAGCACGGACAGACGCATAGCCGCCTGGGGAAGGTGTGGACCTTCCTGGGCGTGAAGGGCGGCGTGGGTACGACGACGATGGCGGTGAACTTCGCCGCCGTTCTGTCTCAAAGGAAGCATTCCACCGTGCTGCTGGATCTGGACTGGACGGCGGCCGATTGCGCGTCTCAGTTGGGCGTGCAGCCGCAGTACACGCTGATCGAGGTGGGCGAGAACCTGGAGCGGATGGACCAGGCGTTGTTTGAAGGGTATGTGACGCGCGATCCCGTGGGCTTCTTTTTCGTGGGGCCTCCGGATTCGCTGGAAACCCAGGGTTACTTCAGCGAGCCCATGTTCCGCGATTTCTCGAACTTCCTGGTGGAAAAGTATGAGCACATCGTGATCGACGCCGGCCGCAGCGTGCAGAACGAGGTGGTCTTCGGAGCGCTTCAGGTGTCCTCGTCGATCATGCTGGTCATGAACCAGGATTTTCAGTCCGTACGGAACGCGCAACGGTATCTGTCGTATCTGATGCGGCTGGGATTTTCACAGGATCAGATCCGCATCGTGATGAATCAGTACCAGAAAAAGACGGGCCCGCACCAGGCTTCGCTCGATCAGATTCAGCAGACGCTGAACCAGCCGGTGTTCTTCGGCGTTCCCGGCTCGCCGGCCGTGGCCGCCGCGATCAACCGGGCGCGTCCCTTCGTGGTGGACCGCCAGGCGGCGGGCGAGTTGGACGCCACCTTCCGGCGGTTCGTTGACAAGGCCACCGGGAGGGAGAAGGAGTTGACCAGGAGCGCCTGATGAGCACTCGACCCACAGCACGGCCGGGCACGGGACCGGAACGGTGGTTTGCCTTGAAGCAGCAGATCCACGGCCGGCTGCTGAACTCGCTTACGCCGGAGCAGTTGAAGACGTTGAACCGCGAGGCGGCCCGCGAGCAGATCGGCACGGTGGTGGAGCGGCTGGTCCACGAAGAGCAGATGCCGATGACGGCCGTGGAGCGCGAGCGGCTGATCGAGGAGATTCTCGATGAGGTGTTTGGGCTGGGGCCGCTGGAGCCGCTGTTGAAGGATCCTGCCATCTCCGACATCCTGGTGAACGGCTACAACAATGTCTACGTCGAGCGCGGCGGCGTGATGGTGGAAACCAACGTGCGGTTCAAGGATCAGAACCACGTGCGGATGATCATAGACCGCATTGTGTCCAACATCGGGCGGCGCATCGACGACAGTTCGCCGATCGTGGACGCGCGGCTGGCCGATGGCTCGCGCATGTGCGCCGTAATTCCGCCGTTGTCACTGATCGGACCGGTGATGTCGATCCGGCGTTTTGGCAAGAAGCTGTTGACCGTCGACGACCTGACGAAGAACGAGACGTTCACGCCGGGGATGATCGACTTTCTGAGCGGGTGCGTCGAGGCGCGGCTGAACATCATCGTAAGCGGCGGATCCGGTTCCGGCAAGACGACGATGTTGAACACGATGTCGCGCTTCATTCCGGACAGCGAGCGCTTGGTGACCATCGAGGACACGGCCGAATTGCAGATGCAGCAATCGCACCTGGTGCGGCTGGAGACGCGTCCGATGAACATCGAGGGCGCGGGTGAGATATCGCAGCGGGACCTTGTGATCAACGCGCTGCGCATGCGTCCCGACCGTATCATCATCGGCGAATGCCGCGGCCCGGAAGCATTCGACATGATGCAGGCGATGAACACGGGCCACGACGGTTCGATGACGACGGTGCACGCGAATTCGGCGCGCGAGGCGTTTTCGCGCCTGGAGACGATGGTGATGATGGCGAGCCAGCACATTCCCGACCGGGTGATCCGGCAGATGCTGACCTCGGCGGTGAACATCGTGCTGCATTGCGCGCGCCTGCAGGACGGCACGCGCAAGGTGGCCAGTATTTGCGAGGTGGTGGACACCGATGGCGAATCCGTGGAGATGCAGGACGTGTTCGTGTTCGACCGGGAGGGGATGAGCCCGAGAGGGCGGGTGCTGGGACGGTTCCGCGGCACGGGCGCGAAGCCGAAATGCTTGAACCGGCTGAAGGCTTACGGCGTGCACCTGTCGCCGGAGATCTTCAGCGAAGTGCAGGAGGTTCGCGACTGACGATGTTCGTCCTTGTGGCCTTTCTCATCTTCACGGGCGCTCTGCTGGCGGCGGGCTACTATGCATGGTCCGTGCCGGAGAGCCGGCACGGCGACGCGATGGCGAACCGTTTGCGCGATCTTCGCGTGCGCACGGGAGCGCCGAGGCGTTCGGCGGGCGCCGATCTGTTGCGCTCCGAGAACAAGAGCCGTTTCACCTTCCTGGGCGAGGTGTTCGGTTGGGTGCGCGTGCTGGAGCGCTTGCAGCGGATGATCGATCAGGCGAACCTGTCCTATCGCGCGCTGGATGTGGCGGTGGTGTCCCTGGTACTCTTCGTGGCGGTTTTCCTGGCCGCGGGCCTGCTTGGATTGAACATGCCAATGCTCCAGTTCGTGTTTGGAGCGCTGGCGGGAGCGCTTCCGGTACTGCTGATTCTGCGGGTCCGGCGTTCGCGGCTGGACAAGTTCCAGGAGATGTTCCCGGATGCGATCGACCTGTTCACCCGGTCGATGAAGGCGGGCCACACGATTCATTCGGGGCTGGAAACGATCGCCAACGAGACGAGCGATCCCGTGAAGATGGAGTTCAAGAAGGTCGTGGAGGAGTTGGCGCTGGGATCGCCCATCGAGGACACGCTGCACAACCTGGGCGGGCGCGTGCCCCTGGTGGACTTGAAGTTCTTCATCACCGGCCTGATCCTGCAGCGGCAGACCGGCGCGAACCTCACCGAGGTGATGGACAATTTGAGCCTGCTGGTACGCGAACGCTTGAACATGAACGCGAAACTGAGAGCGCACACGGCGCAGCAGCGGATGTCCGCCGGACTATTGTGCGCGCTTCCCCTGGTGGTGGCGTTGGGATTCTTCTTCATTAAGCCGGATTTTATTCAGATTCTGTACACCGACGAAACCGGGAAGATGTTTCTCACCTACGGTATCGTCTCGGAGATCATCGGTATTCTGGTGATTCGCAAAATCGCGAATCCGAGGTTCTAAGGACGGGTGCGATGGGAGCGATTGTCTTTTTTCTTCTTGTGTTCTTGACCATCGTGGCCCTTCTTTGGACGGGATGGCAATTGTTGGCCATGGAGGAGAGCCCGCTGGACGACCGTCTGGATGAGTTACAGTCGATCTCCACCGGCACGCAGGTGAAACGGTCGCGGAGACGGGCGGGCGGGGGGCTTGTGAACAGCCTGCTGTATGGAATCAGCCTGGCGCCGGGCGGTGACGAGTGGCTGCGCGATACGGAGCGCGAGTTGCAGCAGGCGGGCGTGCGGAACCGGTCCGTGATCGCGCTGTACTCGATTGGCAACGTGGCGTTCCTGCTGTTCTGCGTCGCCGGCATGCTCTATTTGCAACGCGATAATCCGCTGTCGTCGAAGATTGGCGGACTGGCGGCGGCGCTGATTCTGGGTTGGCTCCTTCCACGGCAGATCCTGTACCGGCTGGTGCGCCGCTACAAGGAGCGGTTGAACCAGGCCCTGCCGGACACCATCGACATGTTGGGCATCGTGCTGGGCACGGGGCTGGCCTTGGATCAGGCGTTGCTGCGCGTGAGCGAGGAGATGCAGCACATCTATCCGGAGATCGCCGGCGAATTTTACACCGTGGTGATGCAGGTGAAGGCGGGACAGGAACGTTCGCGCGCGTTTCAGGGGCTGGTACGGCGGACGGGGATCGAGGACATCAAGAGCCTGTCGGCGATGATCGTGCAGAGCGAGCGGTTCGGCACCAGCTTGGCGCAGGCGCTGAAGGTGTATGCCGAAGCGTTGCGCACCAAGCGGAGGCTGCGGGCCGAGGCGGCCGTGGGCAAAGCCGGTTTGAAGATCACCTTCGCCGTGGTGCTGTTCATTCTGCCCGCGCTTTTCGTGGTGGCGCTGGTGCCGGGCGTGCTGAGCGCGTTACGCGACTTGCGCGGCGGGATTGGGGCGCGGTGAGCGGCGCGATGATCTGTCCGGAGAACGGGTGATAAGATCGGCGCGTGTATTCCGGACTGCATCGTAGAACGTTTCTGAAGGCGGCAGGCGCCGCGGCGGCTGGTAGCGCGGTAGGACAGACGGCGAGCCGTCCGAATATCGTGTATGTTCTCGCGGACGATCTCGGCTGGGGCGACCTGCACTGCTATAACGAGGCCTCGGCGGTTCCCACGCCAAACTATGACCGGGTGGCGCGTGAAGGCGTGCGGTTCACCGATTGCCATTCGCCTTCGAGCGTGTGCACGCCGACGCGCTACGGCATTCTGACGGGACGCTACTGCTGGCGGTCCCGTTTGAAAAGCGGCGTGCTGCAGGGCTACGACCGGGCGCTGATCGAGCCGGGCCGCGCCACCGCGGCATCGCTGTTGAAGAGCGCGGGGTACAGCACGGCGGCGGTGGGCAAGTGGCACCTGGGGTTTGGCAGCACGGAACCGGTGGATTATTCGAGGCCGTTCGACATCTCACCGGAGTCGCATGGGTTCGACTACTACTTCGGCATCCCGGCGTCGCTCGATTTCGAACCCTATGTGTATGTGGAGAACAATCGCGCCGTGGAGCCTCCCACCGCGTTCACTCCAGGATTGAACGTGCCGCGCGGCGTGTTCTGGAGGCAGGGCAAGGTGGCGCCTTCGTTCGTGTTCGAGGACGTTTTGCCGGTGGTGACGAAGAAGGCCGTGAGCTATCTGGGCGAGCGCGCCCGCCAGCCCGAAAAGCCGTTTTTCCTCTATCTGCCGTTGACCGGGCCGCACACGCCGTGGCTGCCCGCCCGGGCGTTCGAAGGCAAATCGCGGGCGGGCATCTATGGCGACTTCGTGGCCATGGTGGACGATGCCGTGGGCCAGGTGATGACCGCGTTGCGCGAGCAGGGCCTGGAACAAAACACGTTGGTTGTGTTGACGAGCGACAACGGCGCTCATTGGACGCCGGAGGACCGTGAGCGGTTCGCGCATCGGTCGAATGCGTACTGGCGCGGGCAGAAGGCGGATATTCACGATGCCGGACACCGTGTCCCGTTCATCGCGCGGTGGCCGGGGAAGATCGCGCCGGGAACCGTGAGCGGACAGTTGACCTGCCTGACGGATCTCATGGCGACCGCGGCGGAGATCAACGGCGTGCCTCTGAAACAGGGCGAGGCGGAGGACAGCTTCTCGTTTCTGGCGGCGGCGACGGGGCAGGCGGCGAAGGCTCCGGCGCGGACGTCGGTGGTGCATCACTCCGCGCAAGGGATGTTCGCCATCCGGCGCGGCGAGTGGAAGCTGATCGAGGGATTGGGATCGGGAGGGTTCACTGAGCCGAGGAAAGCGACGCCCGTGCCGGGCGGTCCTTCGGGGCAGTTATACAATCTTTCCGCCGACGCGGGAGAAAGCGACAACCTGTATCAGAGGCGTCCGGACATGGTTCGGGAACTCGGCGCGGAACTGAACGGGATTCGCACGCGCGGCCGGAGCCGGAACTAGTATCGCCACCGATCCCGCGCTGACCTTCGCGGCGAGGCGGCGTGATATAAGGGGCACAGGAGGCACACGTGCATACTGCGAAACCGACCCGGCGCCAGATCCTCCGCGCGCCGATGATCATTCCGGCTTCGGCGCTGGGATTGAATGGAGCGACACCCCCAAGCGACCGCATCACGATGGGCGGTCTGGGCATAGGCAGCCGGGGGACGCGCGTTCTGCAATCGTTCCTGATTCAGAAAGACGTGCGGTTCCTGGCTATTTGCGACGTGAGGAACTCGCAACGGGAAGCCATCAAGAGCATGGCCGACAAGGCGAACGGAAACTCCGATTGTTCGATGTATTCCGATCAGGAGGAGTTGTGGGCGCGCAAGGACATCGACACGGTGCTCATCGCCACGGGCGACCGCTGGCACACCTTGCTCGCATCGATGACGGCCAGGGCGGGCAAGGATGTGTACTGCGAAAAGCCGTGTTCGATGACGATCGCCGAAAGCCGCTACCTGGCCGATACCTTTCAGCGCCTGGGACGCGTCTATCAGGCCGGCACGCAACGCCGCAACGGCACGAACTTTAAGAACGCTTACAAGCTGGCGCATTCGGGCAAGATGGGGAAGGTCACGGCATTGCACGCCGAAGTTGGTCCGGGCGACCGCTGGCCGCCTCTGACCACGCACGCCTGGATGCCGGCCGAGGAAGAGCCTCCCAAGCAGGTGGTGGATTGGGACCGCTGGCTGGGCCCGGTGCCGTGGCGCCCGTATAATTCGGCTTATATTCAAGGAAAATGGCGCGGCTACTACGATTTTCATGGCGGCGGGATTCTGGAGTGGGGCTCGCACACGGTGGACCTGTGCCAGTGGGTGGGCGGGTTGGACGAAACGGCTCCGGTGGAATATGAACCGGAGGGCATGGGAGGCGACACCCCGTACACGATCCATTGCCGCTATGCCAACGGGCTGAAACTGGTGATGCGCGACAAGGGCTTCCTGGGAGTGGGCAGTTGCACGTTCCGCGTGGAAGGCGAACAGGGATGGGTGGAGACGGGCGACACGGGGCGAGTGGAAACCTCGGACAATCTAAAAGGCGAGAACCTTTCGGTGCCGCAACAGGAGTCGTCGCTATCGACGACTTACCATGTGCGGGACTTTCTGGATTGCGTGAAGACGAGACAGCAGCCGAAGTCGAATGCGCTGGCGGCCGCGCAGGCGCACATTGCCTGCCACGCCGCCTACATTGCGTTCCAGTTGGGACGCAAGCTTACGTTCGACCCGGCGCGTGACCGGTTCGTGAACGACGACCAGGCCAACCGCATGCGCTCGCGGGCGATGCGTGAGCCGTGGAGGCTGGCATGAGATTCTCATCGGTGGTTTTGACGCTCCTGCTGGGGGCTGGCTTGCTGTGCGCGCAGGGACAAAAGGCGCCGGCGATGACCGACAGCAAGTATGGCGGCGCGGATGCGATTCGCGCGTTGCCGCTGGCGAAGTTGAATGCGCTGTTGGCTGATCCGTCGGCGTCGCCCTATGCCAAGGCCAAAGCCTGCCAGCGGCTGGCGGTGATCGGCGACCGGACTTCGGTGGCCGGCGCGGCGGCTCTACTGAGCGATGAGCACCTGTCGGCGTACGCGCGGACGGCTCTGGAGCAGATTCCGGGTACTGCCGCGACCGATGCCCTGGTGGCGGCTTTGCCTCGGCTGAGCGGCGAGCGGTTGGTGGGTGTGATCAACTCGCTCGGCGTGCGGCGCGACATACGGGCGGTGGATTCGCTCTCGAAACTGGTTGGCTCAAGCGACACGGCCGTCTCGAAGGCGGCTTCGCTCGCGCTGGCGCGGACCAGACCGCCGCTGTAAAGCCGGTACGGAGTTCGCAACGGTTACCGCCGGACCAGCACTTCGCGCAGGGAGTCCCGCGTGAGAAAGAATTTGATGCTGGCACAGGGCTGGAAGAGTTGTTCGATGGTGCGGTTGTTAAACGGCTGGATGAGCTGGCGGTGGGCGCGCGTGTGAACCTGGATCTCGCCCGGACCCTGGATGCGGTAGCTGTAAAAGGGGGTCTGCGCGCCGCGTGTATCGGCGTGGAAGCACGCGAGCATCACTCCTCCTGGACGCACGATGTTCAGCAGGCGGTGCATGACGGGCTCTGTGAGAGGCTTGGACAGGTACTCGAAGTTATCCCAGAGAAGGGCAGCGTCGAAGTGACCGGCGGGAAAGCAGAGCGCCTGCTCGAAAAAGTCACGCTGGCGCGCGGGGGAGGCGTGGGTGACGGCGGGGTCGCCATCACCGAACACGGAATCCACGCAGCGGATGAGGTCCTCGGAATAGAGACGGTGGCCGAGAGAGGTGAGGAAGGCGACGTTGTCCTGGTTTACTTCGCCGAGGTCGAGGATCTGCAGGTTCTGGTGGTCACGAAGGACGTGGAGCAGTTGTTCCAGGGCGGGTGAGTGGCGTAAGGCTGGTGCGTGTGAAGCAACCCTGGCTGGAGCCGGAACTGCCGGAGCGGCGGAAGACACGGATGAGGGCGCGGACGGTTGCCGGTCTGCGTCCGGTGATTTGGAAAACAGGGCCCGAAGGCGGTCCTTCCACAACACGGTCTCCGAATCCGCGCGGGTTAGCGCTTGGTTTCACTCGCGGCGGCCGCGGCGGGCGGGGCTGGCTGCGCGGCAGCCGGTTGAGCGGTGCGGGTCGCGGGCTTCACTTCATTCTTTGCAATGTCGATGGACCCCTTGAAGTAGGCGCCGTCTTCAATGACGATTCGAAGAGTACGGATGTCGCCAACCAGTTTGGCGTCCTTGCGGATGTCGATCCTGTCGCCGACATCGACGTTACCATGCACGGTGCCGAGGACGACAATCTCCCGGGCTTTGATGCCGGCCTGCACGCGCCCGTTGGGGCCGACGGTAAGCTTGGATTCCTGCATTTCAATGGAACCCTCGACTTCGCCGTCGATGTAGAGGTCCTCACGGGAGAATAACTGTCCTTTGATGACAACACTCTTGCCGATGGAAGCGGTGCGGTCGCCGAAGCCGATGTCGGCGCTTCGGGCAGGCATGGTGGACATGGGGATTCCTTCCCGGGCGAGGTCGCTGGCCGAGGGCGGTTGGGAACTGGGCCTGGGCAGTGAATCCTCTTCTCTTCTGCGGTTCCACATGATGAGGAGAACCTCCCGTTGAGATTGTGCGCCTGCCCCCCTCCCGGCAGCAGCGGACCAGCCAGCAAGTGGCTGGAGTTTCCATGGTAGCGGCGGGGCGGGGAAAAGGCAATCGAAGCGCCATTGCCGGACAGGGAAGACCACGGCACGCAGTCAACCGCGCACCCTGGCTAGCCAGGGCAAAGCAGGGATACGGCGAGGTTACTGGGCGCGGCCTCCGGCCGAACCGGAACCACCTCGTCCACCGCCATCGCCGGAGCTACGTCCGCCGCCTCCCGCGGCGGACGCCGCAGGCGCAGAGGCGCCAATGCCAGCGCTTGCCGCACCGCTGGCGCTGCGGCCGCCAACTGTCGAGTAGCCGTAGTTTGGGTTGTATGTGGGTGTCCGGTTGATGAACCCGCCATCGCCGCCTAAGCCACCGCCATTGTATGAAGGCGGCGGCGCGTAAACCGCATACACGCTGGCCGGCGTATAGTAGCGGTATCCGAACGGGCTCATCAACATGCCGCCATAGGGAATGTAGGTGAACATCCCAAAGTAGGGATTGTAGATCCAACCGCCGCGGAAGCCGTAACCATACATGTTGTCCTGAGCCATTTTGGCCGACGAAACGTTGGCCATGGCAATATAGCCGGACCTGCGCGAGGTCCAGCGGTAGAACGTGTCGCCCAGCCCTGAGTCGAACTTGCCGGCGATCAACCCGGTGGTCATGGAGACGACTGCGTTCTTCTTGGCGAGGGTTGGTTTATTGGGGTCATCCGTGGAAACCTCGATTCGACCCTCATAGATGCGCAGTTCGGCCGGGTCGGCGGTGAAACGATAGATGCCAGAACGGGCGACGAGAGCTTCGCGACCGGCCAATTGGATGGCTAACCGTCCTCCCTCATAGATCTCGGTGGCTTCGATGATGACATCTCCGCCCAGAACGCGAACTCGAGTATTCGTGAGCGAGCCTGACTCCAGCCGCACGGCGGAATCCTCGGCCAGGCGCATCAGGACTCCGGGGCTCAGAAGCACCTCCGCCCGGCCACGCGCCGTGCGAATGACATCGCCGTCCTTCATCTCCAGATAGGTTTGCTTCGACGAGAGTTGGACCGGTTCTTCGTGAAGGGTGACCGCCCCCTCGGTGTAATTGATGAGGCCGGCACGCGCACTGACTACTTGCTGGGCCGGGACCGGCGCAGCAAGGCATCCCAGGGCCGTCAGCACGATGATAGTTCGCTTCATGGTCACCTCCCTCCTGATGGTGGGTGAATGGGAGACGTGTGTCAAGCTCATCCGGTTTCGGGGTTGGACGCCGGGGGGAACATTGGGCGCAAGGAGCCCTGCTCCGGCAGTGAGGGCTGGGCGGCGGCCTCCCTTGCCACGCCGTGCGTCATGAGCGAAGCCAGACCCAGACAACCTTGAGCAGCCATCGCGTGCGCCAGGGACTCCTCGGCCATCTCCATCATCGATTCAGAAGACTTGTCCTCGCCGGCGCCCATCCACCCGCCGTCGCCGGTTTGCCGGGCGTGACGCAACATCTGGGCGACGAGCAGGCCTTCAAACTGGCTGGCTGCTTCCTGTAGGCGTTCCGATTGGCGGGGGGCTGCGGAGGGGAGATTGGGACTGGTGAAGGAATTTGCGGTGAGTGTGTCCGCAGTGAGACGCATGGGGTGCTCCTAGATAACTTCCAACTCCGCGTTGAGCGCGCCCGCCGCTTGCAGGTTTTGAAGAATCGCGATGATGTCGCGCGGCGTGGAGCCGATTGTGAGGAGTGCGCGCACGAGGTCCTCCACGGAGGCGCCTTCCTTCAAATTGATGTTCCGCGCTCTCTCCTCCTTCACGCCCACGCCTACCTTGGGAACCACAGTTGTCTCACCGCTGGAAAGCGGCGCTGGCTGCGACACGTCGTAGCTGGTTTCCACTTCCACGGTCAGGTTGCCGTGCAGGATGGAAACCGGGGCGATTCGGACCTCTTTACCCATGACAATTGTGCCTGTGCGTTCATTCACCACGATCTTGGCGGTACGATCGACATCAAGTGAGAGGTTTTCGATGAGCGCGTAAAATTCCACTTGCCGCTCGGAGAACTCCGACGGGATCGTGACCGTAATGAGGCCGGCGTGCATCGGTTTTGCCAGGGGCCGGCCTGGCGCGCCGAATGAATGGTTGATGAGCGTGGCGACTCGCGAAGCGTTTGTGAAGTCGCTATGTTTGAGTTGCAGCCGGAATTCGGTAGGGTTCAACACAGAGGGCGGTGCCGCTTCGACAATGGCCCCGCTGGGCACCCTGCCTGTGGTGGGGTGATTCACGGTTTGAGCGTTGCCGCTTCCTCCCGAGGCGACGAAGCCACCGGTCACGACGGGGCCCTGCGCGACGGCGAACACCTGTCCGTTCGCTGCCTTGAGCGGTGTGAGCAGGAGCAGTCCGCCTTGAAGATTGTTGGAATCGCCCATGGCGGCCACCGTTACGTCGACCCGGACCCCGGGCTGTGCGAAGGGTGGGAGTGTCGCTGTAACCATGACCGCCGCCGTGTTCTTGGCCTGCAAGGCCGTTGGCGCAACGGTGACCCCCATTCGTTCCAGCAGGTTGCTCAGTGACTGGGCGGAGAAGACGGTTTGGCGCTTGTCGCCGGTTCCCGCCAGGCCCACCACCAGTCCATACCCGATGAGCTGATTGTCGCGGACGCCTTCCAGCGAGATGATCTCCTTCAGGCGGGAGAGCCTTCTCGTCCGTGAAGGGTCAGCCACCGCGGCAGGGCAAAGCAGAAGCGCAAAGCAGAGGATGTTCAGAAAGCGGGACAAAATAGCGGAGCTCCTTTCTAGAACGGCAGGATCCCCAACAAGAGGCGATACAGCAGGTGGGGCCGGCGGATGGCATCGCCCACAAGCCCCTTCCCCTGGACGTGCACTTCAAGGTTGGCCAGTCGGTCCGAGCGGATCTGGTTTGATGAGGAGAGGTCCATGCCGCGGGCAACGCCGCGGACGGTGACCACCTGCCTTTCGGAGTTGATTACAATCTCCTTGCTACCTTCCAGAACCAGGTAACCATTCGGGAGCACGTGGGTCACGCGCGCCGAGAGCGTCGTATTCAGTTGGGTGGTCCTGGAAGTGGAGCCAGACCCGTCCAGTTGTGATTGGCCGCCGAGGTTGGCCAGGTTGGCTAGCGGTCCCACACGAGCCGTGCCCAACGCCGCCGTGATCGAATTCGAGGCGCTTGACTTTCGGGCGCTCGTGCTCGCACCGCTTGCTACCGCGGAGGCGCTGTCATTCACGACGATAGTGACCAGGTCGTTGACCTGGGTCGACCGGGGATCACGGGCCAGATCGCTCAATCGCCCACCCGCCGTGTAGAGCGAACCCGCGCTCTGTGGGGATGCCGGATCCTGGCGCATCGCTTCTTCGATGTACTGATCAAGAGGCGGTCTGGTTTTAACGTTGCCAGACAGACATGGCTGCGGCAGCATGCATTGCCAGCCCAGCAACAAAATCTGCCAGTTTAGAAGCCTGGCCAGGCGTTTGAGAGTCCTCATCGAGATCCTTTCGGGCCGGAACCAACAGCGTCCGGCTGTGTTGGCGAGGTCGAGCTAGGCAGGATATACTCGGCCGCGCCTTCGTCAACCACACGCGCCCGTAACCGTTGCCGGGCGCCGTGGACACGGAGCATCACCCAGCCGCCCTTGATGGCGCCGCCTTCACTGGTGGCCTTTAGATGTAGGGTGGCCTGCCCGGAACGCACCATCAACTGGAGCTCCTGGTGTGGTTTCACATCCTGTCTAGGAGTGAAATGTGCGTCTCGCAGGAATGCGCCCGCTACCAGCTTTCGCCGTGCCGTGCGTCCTATAAGGGCTCGTATGCTAACCAACTCCAGGCTGTCCTGAGCAGGGTAGCCCGGCGCTGTTGTCGTGCGAACACATTCTGCCTGCAACTCAGAGCCTGCTTCCAGCGGGCAGATGAGTTCCATTCGCGTGATAGGTACTTCCACGCGGGCTCGTACCCAGACGGGGAATCGAAGTGGACGATCGGGATCGTCTCCATAGACAACATACCCGTTTAGGAGGACGACGCCGGTACGCGGATCGGGCCGTGCCATTCGAGCCCGGTTGACGGGAAAGACGAGGTCGCCTTCTGGAACTGGGCCCTTCGGCATCTCCAGCACCTGAATCTCCAATTGCGGACCCCATTCCTTGTACGCGGACTGGAGTGCCAGAGTGACCGTCTCACTCTTTAGCGGGTGGGCAAGGCGTTCCACGCACAATTCTTCCGGTTCACCCGGCAATGGCTGACGAGTTGAGCCAGCCCATTCCCTGAAGCTGAGCAACCTGAGCAGTCCGGGCCGGGGGGTAAACCCGACAGGCCGTTCCGGGGCGTCCATAGCCCCTGCCGGGAGTACCGGCGCCAGATCTTTCAGACGGATACGATCGCCGCCCACCGCCAGACAGGGCGGTGGCGCACTGGTGGCCGGAAGGGCGCCGGCAGCCAGACTAACGAGTAAGGTTATTAACCTGTTGATACATTTCATCGGCTGCCCGGACCACCTTGCTGTTTGCCTCATAGGCACGCTGGCTCATGATTAGGTTGATGAACTCCTCGACCACGCTGACGTTGGAGGCCTCAACGTAACCTTGCTGTAGAGAGCCCAGGCCCTCCTGGCCCCCGGGATTCCCGACGGTCGGTTCTCCACTGGCATCGGTTGGTGCGAACAGATTACGCCCGAGACTGTTCAATCCCGCGGGATTCGTGAAGTTGGCGAGTTGAATTTGGCCGGCTAGTTGCGCCGCGGCTTGGCCGGGCAACACATAGCTGACCGAACCATCGGGTGCGATGGTGACGGCTTGTGCTTCAGGCGGAAGAGTGATCTGGGGTTCCAACGGGTCGCCATCGGCGGTAACCATGATTCCGTCACGATCCACATGGAAATTACCGGCCCGCGTATACGCGAGTTCGCCTGTCGGCCGGCGGATCTGGAAAAACCCTCGTCCCTGGATCACGACGTCGAGCGGATTCTCCGTGGCCTGAAAACTGCCCTGTGTGAAGATGATCTCGTTTGAAGACGGCCTGGTCCCTAGTCCGAGTTGTAGTCCAGTGGGTACGACCGTCTGCGTACCGGCGGCAGCACCCGGTTGCACCAGACTCTGATACAGCAGGTCCTGAAATTGTGTTCGGCGCATCTTGAAGCCGACCGTGTTGGCGTTGGCGAGATTGTGCGCGATATTGTCCACGTTCATCTGCTGCGCATTCATGCCGCTGCCGGCGCTGAAGAGAGCTCGAATCATGCCTTCCTTCCTTTCATCTCCAGGGATTCACGCGCTCCCAGGCTAGTTTCCAATCCGGGCAACTTCATCCGCGCGACGGCCCATCTCAGACCCGATTTGGATCGCCTTTTGCAATGTTTCGAACTGGCGTAGGACTTCAATCAGCCGCACCGAACTTTCGGGACCAGCGACGTTGGCGCCTTCCAGATGGTTCTGGAGAACCTGTGTGCGGCCGCCCGCAGTAGCGGCGTCAGCGCGGGTCAGTTGGAAGTAGGTGCCATGGTGTTTCTTCAGTGCGGTTGGATCGGATACCTCCTGAATCTGAACCGTGGCAACGATTTCACCACGCTGTGTGATTTCGCCGTTCCGTGAAATCGAGAAGGGCTGATTAGGCCGCACCTGGATCGGCTCACCCGAGGTGCTGAGAACGCGATAGCCGTCGGCAGTGACCAGCGTGGAGTCGGAGCCGACCCGGAATGCCCCCGAACGCGTAAGCAGTTCGCCGGCCGGGCCGCGAACTCGAAAGTAGCCTGGACCATCCAGGGCCAGATGGGCCTGTTCTCCGGTCAATTGAAGGCTGCCCGGGGAAAAGTCGGTCCAGTTCTCCTGGATCAGTGGTGCCTCGCGTGGCGCGCCATCCAATGCCGGGTCGATGACGTCGAAGGCGCGGTATAGGGTGTAGGCCTCGCGGTCAGCTTTATACCCGGCCGTACTTTGATTGGCGATGTTGTTGGCGAGCAGATCCAGCGATTCCATGCGTGCTCGCATGCCACTGGCTGCCGCGGTCATGATCCCATCCATGACACCTCCGGGCTTGTTGCTAGCACGCGGTGTGCCATCTGGCTGGATCGGCGGAAACAACTGATTCGCCGCGAATATGGCTTGCGAGGGCAAGACAGCCCTTCATCCCAGATTGGCATCAAGGTGCCGTTTTGAAACCTATGACGGGATTTTGCCGCGGCCGCGGATCGCAAGTAGCTCATTTTGTGGAAAAAACGTTTGGTCCATCGATTGCCTTCTTATCAGAGTGACTGTGGAACTGCCGGCAGGCGCGCCAGTAACCGGGCCGGAACTGGAGACAGAGGCGAGAGAGTTGGCATCGCCAAAGTCTGAACAGGATGCTGCTGTTTCGTTTGAAACATTACTCAGTGAACATACAAACGCTGACAGGGAAGAGGAGGAAGAGATGCTTGACGAAACAGCACCCGGTGGTAAGTCTGTACTCGTGGCAACTGGAGGTGAAACTCCACGTCCCATGTTTCCGCCCACTTACTTCTTCACTGAGTGGCAGGTCCAGCAACTTGCCAGCCATACAGACGGCGGGGGAGTGCCCGAAGCTGGAGCGTCCGATAGTGGGGGATCCTGGAAATCGTTGATTCCTCCGCATGTCACGCCGAGTGAATCGATCACGAACAGGACCGTGGACCCGCAGCGATTCATACAGCCGCTGTTGAACACCGATCTCTCAGGCGCGTTGGCGGGCGGGCAGACCTCCAGTCTCCGCGAGGGCGTGAGCGGGCAGGGAACAGACCTGAGTTCTGGAACGGCGGACGTCGCGGGCGTTGACGAACAAGGCCTCGAACCGGGGGTGAAGTTTCGTTCGGCGGCTGGCCCGGAACCGGAGGCGAAGGCGCCTTGGGAAGGCGCTCGGAGCGGTCACGAGGAAACTGCCCCCCACACGATGAAGTGGCGCACCGTGAATCAATCGGAGCAGCCGGAATCGACCGTCGCGATCCAGCAGTCAGTGGGAAGTAAGCCAGCCCCCGTTGTTCCTGTAAGCCCAGGGAAGCGGCTCGATGTGACTACGCCGGCGGCAACGGCGCCGTCTGGAGGCGTCCCCGACATTCAAGGAAATGTGGGAGAGCGAGGACACGCGACGCCACAGGGGCCTAGCCCGGCAGCCGTCAACACGGCTGTCCCCGGGCCCCGGATTCCGGATGCCGGGACCAGTCCGGCCGTCCGCAAGCCGGCCTGGACGGACGGATCCGCTCGGGAAGTGCGGTTGAAAGAAGTGGACAAGGACGCGTCCGTTGTCCCAGAGGAAGCCGTCGAGCGGTCACACAGTGAGGAGTTTGAACGGCGTTCGTCACAGGCGGTTCCGCTTCGGAAAGGAGAGGAGCCTGGCCCCTCTCCAGTGCAGTTTTCTGTACTTGAGGAACCAGTGGGACATCCCACCGTTCCGCATCGTGCCAACGCGGAAGTCCGAATCGAGAGGGCGGCAGTAGACCACTTGCGTACGGAGCGGACCCATGGCTCGTCGATTGTGGAGGCGGCTCCAGGACGGCCGCAAGCACCGGCCAGCGCTGTCCAACTCGCCGTCACCGGGGAGAGGGGCGAAGATGTACAAGCCACTGTTCGTGTGACACAACATGGCGTGGAGGTACGAATACAAACCAGGACCGAGGGTTTGCACGAGGCCATTGCCCTGCACACACCGTACCTGAGAAACCGATTGGAGGACGTGCAGCGCACGGACAACTCCACCCAGTGGGACGGGGCGGGCCCGCCGGCTGAAATCGCGCCGCAGAGGCCGGCATCGACCGACGCCGGTGGTCAGCGCGGATGGCCGGAAGAAGACGTGCGTTCGGGCGGTGACGGTCGTGGCGGGCAGCGAGGAGACAGGAACTCTCCGGGTACGCAGGATGGGAGTGAGCAGGAAGCCAAGGAAGAGGAAGTGTTCAGCTTATTGGAAGGGGTGCGGAAGACATGAATGTGTCATCGACAAGCCAACTCTCGTACAGCGGTACGGAACATGCGTCGGGAACGGGGACCGATACCGTGGAAGAAGCGAATGAGTCAAAGGAGATGTTTCTGAAGCTTTTGGTGGCGCAGATTCAGAACCAGAATCCACTGAGTCCGGCCGATCCGACGCAGTTTCTTGGCCAACTGACGCAATACAGCATGTTAGAGCAATTGATCATGATCCGGCAGGGTGTGGAGAACTCACCCGCATCGGACGTGCCGGGATCCGCAGGATAGCGGAGATCTGCGACGAAAATGCAGAGCACGAAGGCCGCACCGGAGAAACGCCGGTTCAGCCGGGCAGTCAGGTATAGAGAAGAAATATCGAGGTCCTTATGTTTACATCATTTTCCACGGCGCTCTCGGCATTGAGCGCGCATGCCACCGCGGTGGACGTTGTGGGCAACAACCTGGCCAATTTGAACACGCCGGGCTTCAAGACGAGCGTGGTCAGCTTTCACGACCTGGTGACCCAATCGTTGGGGGCCGGCTTGGGTGAAACACAGGTCGGCTTCGGCGTGGGACGGCCGATTACGCTTCGTCAGTTCTCGCAGGGTGCGATCAAGACTAGCGCGGGAGAGTTAGACGCAGCGATTCAGGGCGACGGTTTCCTGGTGGTAAAGGACAAGGCCACCACCGGGAACATATACACGCGAGGCGGGAATCTGCAGGTGGACAAATCCGGAAACCTGCTTACCTCGACGGGTCAACGTGTGCAGGGCTGGATGTCCGCTAACGGGACGCTGTCCACGAATGGTCCCATCGGTGACATTGTGATCCCAGTGGGGACACTCAAGGAACCCGTGGCCAGTAAGACATTTTCCTTCGACGTGAATCTGAACTCCTCATCAGCAGCGGGAGGGGTCTTTTCCACGCCGATTGAGGTATTCGATTCGCTTGGCGGCTCCCACGTCCTGACGGTCGATTTCACGAAATCCTCCACGGCGAATATTTGGGACTACACGATCTCGTTTCCCGATGCGGACGTTTTAACTCCGGTCACACCTGTAACCGGACAGATCACGTTCGATTCCAACGGCAAGATGATCGACCCGGCAGCGAACGGTACCATGCCACAGATCACGGTGTCCGGTCTGAACAACGGGGCGGCAGATCTGACACTTGATTGGCAATTGTATGACGGAACCGCACCCCGGCTCACACAGTTTTCACAGCCCTCATCGGTGAACGCGAACCAGCAGGACGGCTCGCCGGCGGCACAGTTGGTGCGAGTCGGGATCGCCAGCGGCGGTGTCGTCTTGGCGCAGTACTCAAATGGCCAACAACTGACCGTGGCGCAGTTGGCGATGGCCTCGATTCGCAACCCCGAATCTTTGATCGCGGTGGGTGACAACGCCTTTGGCCTGAGCGCCCGCTCCGCGTTACCCGCCATCGGCTTGCCGGGAACCGGCGGCCGTGGTTCGATCATTGGCGGCGCCGTTGAGAATTCCACGGTCGATATCGCACGAGAGTTTACGAATCTGATCGTGTTGCAGCGCGGATATCAGGCTAATGCCCGTGTCGTGACAACAGTGGACGAGATGAGCCAGGAGACGATCAGTCTGAAGAGGTAATCCAAGCGAGGTGTGTGCCTGATGGAAGAGAACCCATTACAGACGATCGCCTCGATGGCCGACGTGTGTGTGCCAGTCGAGGTGGAGTTGGACCGGAAGATCATGAATGTTGCTGCATTACTGGCAATGGAAAACGGAACGGTCATCAAGATGACCCGGTCTGCTGGAGAGAATATCGACATCCGTGTTGGGGGCGCGCTCGTTGGGTTTGGTGAGATCGTGATTCTCGAAGAGAACATGGGAGTCCGCATCACGGATTTTCACGAGGAGACATGAGATGGATACCTCGATTTTGTTTATAGCCGCCGCCTCGCTGGTGGCCATCTTCTTTGCCACACGGCTACTGGCAGCCATCCATCAGGGATGGCGGCCGTCGTTCGTGGGGACAGGGGCAGGCCGGCAGCCACAAATTGAATTGAGAGCCGTCGCGCGCTTGCATTTGACCCCACAGCATAGTTTGCATCTGGTGGAGTCTGGTGGGCGACGGTTGCTTGTTGCCTGCTCGCCATCCGGGAGTCAACTCCTGAGCAGGAGCCGAGCGCATGGCCCGGACCGGGCAATGGCCGTGCGAGTAGGGCATGTCTGACCGTCGCCGCGGAACGGAGGGGAGATGAATTGGCAGGATCTGAGCTCCCCGCTGCGGATCGTTCTCCTTTTATCGGCAGCCGCTTTGCTGCCCGCCATAATCATGTGCTTGACGCCGTTTCTGCGCATTGTGATCGTGCTTCACTTCCTAAGGCAGGCATTGGGTACGCAAACAGCTCCATCCAATCAAGTTCTGGTGGGGTTGGCGCTTTTCCTCACGATGGGGGTAATGCGCCCGGCGGCCACGCGTATCTACGAAGAGGCTTGGACCCCACATGACCGTGGACAAATCACGGCAACGGAGGCTTGGCAGAGGGCCCGTCCGGTCATTCACAGGCATCTCCTGCGCTACTCCAGGGAGAAAGATCTCGCCTTGATGTTGGAGTTGGGTCATAGACCACGTCCCCGGAATGCGAATGAGCTTGAAATGGACACGCTTGTACCAGCCTATGTGCTAAGTGAGTTACGAACTTCGTTTCAGATCGGTGCTGTGCTGTTTCTGCCGTTCTTGGTGATTGACTTGGTGATCGCTTCGGTGACACTGGCGCTCGGCATGGTTCAACTGCCGCCGGCAATGATCTCCGCACCTTTCAAAATCCTCCTATTTGTGCTGGTGGACGGCTGGAATCTGGTGATTGGCTCGCTAGTGAAGAGCTTCGGTACCGGTGGTTGACAAACTCGAAAGGCGCGAAGGATGACAACGCAACAAGCCGTAGAACTGATCGCAGGCGCTCTCACCACGGCCGCGTGGATATGCCTGCCGCTGCTGCTGGGCGCCTTTGTAATCGGTATTGTCGTGAGCTTGGTGCAGATTCTGACAAGCATTCAGGATCCGGCCGTGGGAACCGCTCCGCGCTTGGCCGGGATCTTTCTGATCATAGTCTTGAGCGCCAGTTTCATGACCTCGCGGCTGGTCGACTACACGATCCGATTATTTACTCGGATCCCCGAGTTGGCGCGCTGACGAGAGTGAGGCACAGTGAATTCACTCGATTTCTGGATACTTGTGTCAAAGCTGCTGCAACTGACGCTTCGCGTTGCTGGATTCATTTTTCTGGTGCCGATTCCATACCTGCGAGCGGCACCGGTGCAGATGAAGATCGCGCTGAGCATCCTGCTGGCCTTCCTGCTCCTTCCGGGACACAAGGCCCACTCAATCGTGCCGGCCGGTGCTGCGATGGAACGCGTGGTTGTGGCGATCGCCGGGGAGTGCCTGCTGGGCCTGGCCCTGTCACTGTCGGCAGCCTTGATGTTGGGGTTGGCAATGGAAGTGTTCGTGGTGGCATCGCGCCTGGTTGGACTGAATGCAGGTTTCGGCTATGTCTCCACAGTGGATCCCAACACGCAAGCCGATAGTGGAATCCTGGACGTAATGGGAGGTTTGCTGGCTGCCCTCGTAATCGTCACGGCCGGACTGGACCGCCCTATACTGCTTTTTCTAAGCCGTGCTTTGGAGACGCCACACTGGCCCGATGTACCGTCTGGGACGCAGGTGGTGGGGAAAATCCTGGGCGAATCATGGGCGTCGGGAGCACGGCTGGCGCTGCCGGTGATCGTGCTCCTGCTCGTCATCGACCTCCTTCTGGCTCTCGGCTCCAAATTTCAATCGCAGCTACAGTTGATCACGCTTTCGTTCCCGATGAAAATTCTGGGCGGGCTTGGGATGCTCGCCGTGGGGCTCTCCTTGTGGCCTGAGTTCCTGACCAGGGTCATGCATGATGCTCTGGCTGCGCTGGCACGATTGTAGGGGACCGTGGCGGATTCTTCCGAGAGAACGGAACAACCAACTCCTAAGCGATTGGAGAAGGCACGCAAGGAGGGCCAGTTTCCGGTTAGTCCAGAGTTTCTTTCAGCCGCCTATTTCGGTGCGTGCATCGTTCTGCTGCTCGTGTTTTCCGATCGTTGGACGCTAGCGCTGATCGAGATCATGCGGCAGGGGTTGGCGGCCGGCACGGAATGGGACGGTGGCCAGGGTTCCCTCCTGGTGATGATGCGGCAAGCGGGTACGCAGCATGCCGTACCCATGCTGACAGCGGGGGTGGCAGCGGCGATTGCAGCCCTCCTATTCCAGTTACTCCAAACCCGTTTCGGAATAGCCAGTGCCAAATTGAAACCAGATTGGGGACGGCTTAATCCGTCCCAAAAAGTGAAGGGCATCCTCCAGCGCGGAGCCATGCAGTTTGTCTATGCCCTTGTCCTGCTTCCCGCGATGGGTTTCGTTGTCTATTCGGCGATCCACGGCGAGTGGGCGTCGATTCACCGCCTGCCGCGGCAGGATCTTGTCGGAGGCATCCGCTGGGCGGCCGGTTGGTCCCGCTCCCTGCTGATCACGATGGCGGCATTGTTCGGCCTGGTCGGGTTTGTTGATTTCCACTGGCAGTCGCGAAAGTACAACAAGAGCCTGAGAATGAGCAAGCAGGAGATCAAGGATGAGATGAGGGAGTCCGACGGCAACCCGCTGATCAAGGCGCGCCTCCGCAAGTTGCAGCGCGGCCTGTTGCGCCGAAAGATGGTGCAGGATGTGCCAAAGGCGACGCTGGTGGTGGTAAACCCAACGCACTACGCCGTTGCGTTGCGTTACGCTCCGGGAGAGAGCGCGGCCCCGCGCGTGCTTGCCAAAGGGCGTGATCACCTGGCTTTGCGTATCCGCAAGATCGCCATGGAGCACCAGGTTCCGGTTGTGGAGAATCCGCCGCTGGCACGGTCACTCTATCAATCGTCGAAGGTCGGACACGACATTCCTCCGCAACTCTACCGTGCCGTCGCCGAAGTGCTAGCGTACATCTACCGCGTAATGCAAGGTCGTACTACTCGATGAAACTGGAGCATCACCGATCGGCACGCAAATTGCTCTTGTTTGCGTCGGTGCACCGTACATGGCATCTGGAATTTCAACCGTATCCGCCGTCAATGTAGCGGCACCGCAACGGCCGGCCACCGGAGAAGGACATTCGCCGGGAGCCGCGGCGGCCCGCGTGCCGCCGGCTGGAAAGGCGGAAAAGTTGTGGGACGAGATTCCGTGGTCCGAGTTGACCGTTCCCATCGCCGTCCTGGCCGTCGTTCTGGCCATGATTGTGCCGCTGCCCGCCTGGTTGCTGGATGGGCTCATTGCTCTCAATATTACTCTCTCCGTGATTGTGCTTCTGGTGGGGATCTATGTCTCCAAGCCGGTTGATTTCAGCGCCTTTCCTACGACACTGTTGCTGATGACGCTGTTCCGGTTGGCGCTGAACATCTCTTCCTCGCGGTTGATCCTGATGAACGGGAACGCGGGTACAGCCGCGGCCGGGCACGTTATCGAGGCATTCGGGAGCTTCGTCGTGGGCGGGAACTATGTGATCGGTACCGTCATTTTCCTGGTGCTGATCGCCATCCAGTATGTTGTCATCAACCATGGCGCCGTCCGGATCTCCGAGGTGACCGCACGTTTCTCGCTCGATGCATTGCCGGGAAAACAGATGTCGATCGATTCGGATCTGAATGCAGGCTTGATCGACGAATCCGAGGCCAAGGTGCGGCGCCGGGGGCTGGCTGCCGAAGCGGAGTTTTATGGAGCCATGGATGGCGCTTCCCGCTTCACGCAACGCGACGCCGTGGCCAGCATCCTGATTACCGTCATCAATATTCTGGCCGGTTTTCTGATTGGGGTGTTGCAACACGGCATGGAACTGCGCCGGGCGCTGGAGACCTACACTGTGCTCACCATCGGTGATGGTCTGGTTACTGTCATCCCGGCACTGATGATCTCGGTCTCCGGTGGTCTTATTGTGACGCGCGCCAGTTCGGATCAGCGTTTGGGCAAGACCTTTGAACAGCAGGTGTTCAGTAATCCGCAGCCTCTCTTTCTGGCATCTGGAGTTTTGGCCACGATGGCGCTGTTTCCTGGACTGCCCGCCTTGACCTTTCTATCGCTGGCGGCGGCGACAGGAGGATACGCCTGGCGTCTGCGCATGCGTAGCGCTGTGGCAGAAACCCAAGTGGAGGTCCCGGCGCCTCTCCGAGATAAGGACAACCTGGAAGCAATTCTCCGGGTGGAGTTGCTGTCTGTCGAGGTCGGCCTTGGCTTGGTGAGACTGGTGGAGGGGGCGCAGAATTCGCTCTTACTGCGAAGGATTGCCGCGATTCGGAAGCAACTGGCCAGTGACTTGGGCTACCTCCTGCCTCCTGTACGAGTAACGGACAACCTGGGGTTACGGGCAGGGGAGTATGTGATCTCGATCAAGGGGCATGAGATCGCTCGTTACGAAATTCCACAAGGTTGTGAGATGGCCATCGCAGCGGGGACACGCCGGGAGCCACCGGCCGGAGCGCGGGAAACACGCGAGCCTGCCTTTGGATTGCAGGCGTGGTGGATCTCGTCCTCTCACGCGGAGACGGCGCGTGAGGCCGGGTTCACTGTGGTGGATGCTGTGAGCGTGATGGGAACGCACTTGTCGGAAATCGTCCGCAGGAACGCACATGAGCTCTTCACTCGGAAGGATGTCAAGAAACTGCTTGATCGAGTCGCCGATGACAATGCAAGGCTGGTTGAGGATCTGGTACCGAAACTGATTGCCCTGCCTGTTCTGCAGAAGGTGATTCAGCATCTGTTGCGGGAACGTGTTTCGATCCGGGACGCCAGTTCCATTCTGGAATCGTTGAGCGAAGCCGCCCAGATCACTAAGAACCCAACGTTGCTCTGCGAGTACGTCCGGCAGAGCATGAAACGCGGCCTGTCGCATCCGTATCTGAATTCCACGGGCGAACTCCCGGCATTTCTTCTGGATCCTGCGATGGAGCAGGCTCTGGAGGGATGCGTCGAGCACGGTGAACATGTCTCTCATCTGAACCTGCCTCCGCAAAAGGTACGTGAGTTGCTTGAGAGATTCCAGCGGGCAGTCGGCGGGACCGAGGCAACCGCGGTTATCTTGACCTCCTCGACGATCCGGTTCTTTCTCCGGCAACTGCTGGAGGCGGGATTTCCCAACTTGGCCGTGCTGTCCCACGGTGAAGTGCCACCAGGCCTGAAAGTATCTGGGCTGGGGACTATCCGCTAGAAGGGTCACGGTGGAGATGATGCAACTGAAATCCTACTTTGCAGCCACGGTGGAGGAGGCGATCTCCTTGGCCTCTCGCGAACTGGGTGAGGAAGCCATGCTGGTTTATTCACGTGAGACGGCGCCTGAGTCGCGTTACCTGGGACGATACGAGGTGGTTTTCGCCCTGGAACCGGACCCGCCCGCGGCCAGCCACAGAGGACCTGCCGTGGAGCCCTGCAGGGAGATGGAGACACGCGATGCCGGCGCGCTCACTCAACCCGTGAAGGTATGGGAAACCGTGCGCGAGGAATTGTGTGAGTTGAAGCGGCAGATGGTCCGCATGGAACGCCTCTTGGTCCATACGGCTGGACGCGTGACGCCCCACCGATGGCACGAAGAGGGGGAGGCGCTTTATCACGAACTATTGGAACGCGACCTTCCGGCGGACCTTGCCATTGAGATCGTGGAAGAGTCAGAGCGCGCCACTGGTGGCGGTGCGTGGGGACGCGATGGAGAGGTGGAAGCAATTCTTGCTGAGCGGATACGCAAGATTTCTGGCGGAAGAACGCTCTGGGGCGGCACGCGAGTCCATGCGGTCATTGGGCCGGCAGGAGCCGGGAAGACGGTCACGCTGGTGAAACTGGCCGTCAAGATCGGTCTGGAGTGCCGCACGCCGGTCAAGTTGGTTTCCCTGGACGCCAGCCGTGTGAGCGGAGCGGAACAGCTTCGAACCTTTGCCAACATTCTGGGCGTTCCGTTCCTGGCGGTGGACCACCGTCAAGGCCTGCGTCGCATCATCGAAACCGAAGGCAAATCACACCTTCTACTTTTGGATACGCCGGGAATGGGTGAAGCGGAGTTGGCGGAGTGGTCCTGGTTGCGATCGGCGATCGGCGAAGAGCAACTGGCCATGGCTCACCTGGTGTTACCGGCATACCTGCGGCGGCAGGATTGCGCCACCATGATCCAACGTTACGAAGTATTTCGTCCCGCCAGTCTAATACTGACCCACTTGGACGAGTGTGACGCCCCGGGCGGGGCGCTGGGCGAGGCGTACCGCCGCGGATTGTCCCTGTCCTATTGCACGAATGGACCTGCGATCCCCGAGGACATTCGGGAGGCGGATGCCGCGTGGCTTGCCTCGCGTGTGCTGGGGCGGTCCAGCGAATCGTGCAAGGAGCGCGCCGGGGCCACTGGAGCGGCGGCATGAAGAGATGGAACGGTTGGGAGGCAGGAACATGAGCAGGCCGGGCGTGGGTACATACATCGCACACGAGGAATCTGTCCAGGAGGACCGGGAGAGGCTGATCCTGGAGCATCTGCCTCAGGTACGCCTGATCGCCCGGCGTATCCACGAGCGTCTCCCCGAGAGCGTCAGCCTCGATGACCTGGTTTCGACCGGAGTGGTGGGTTTGATCAACGCCATCGACCATTTCAAGCCTGAGCACAATGTCAAGTTGAAGACCTACGCGGAATACAAGATTCGGGGCGCCATACTGGACAGCTTGCGGGGGCTGGATTGGGCTCCCCGGCAGCAGCGCCGCAGGTGCAAACAGATTGAAGCGGCGATCGTGTCCATCGAGCAGCGAGTACACCGGACACCTACGGAAGCGGAGATCGCGGGAGAGCTGGGGTTGTCCATGGAGGAGTACCACGAATGGCTGGTGGATGTCCGGGGCGTGAATCTGGGGAGCCTGGAAGGGAATGCGGCCGAAGAGGAAGGAAGAGACCTCCTCAAATTCATCTCCGATAACGAAGAAAATTGGCCGTCGCGGTTGATGGAGCGTGCGGAACTGGAACGGCTGATTGCCGAGGCGATTGAAAGGATGCCTGCGATTGAGCGAACGATTCTGGGGCTTTATTACCACGAGGAGCTTACTCTACGGGAGATTTCCAAGGTTGTTCGATTACACGAGAGCCGGGTGTCGCAATTGAAATCGCAGGCTATCCTCCGCCTGCGCTCTTTCCTGTCAAAACGGTGGCCGATGTCCAAGGGGGAACGGAGCCGGTAACCTCCGGCTCGCTGGAGTTGCCTGAGGAGCAGAGACGATGGGGTCCGAGTTGAACGAGCAAACGGCACTTTCCTGGCTCTTGCACGCCTGGCGCCCCCGTTTGGCCGAATCGCTCGGCACCATGCTCGGGCAACCTGTACCGGCCAGCGACTCCGCCGCGAAAGAGATCCCGGACGACTCGCTTTGGTGGGAGCAGCCTCTTACGGCGTGCGCAGGCGCCATCGTCCGGATTGGCGCTCCAGAAACCGTGTGGAAGGCGTTTGGCCAGGCGGCTCTGGAAGCTGCCGGACTGCATGAGGCAACGGAAGAAGACGTCCGGGGTACTTATCTCGAAATTCTCGGCCAGGCGGTTTCTGGTCTGGCGACCGCGATCGGCTCTCTGATTGGCTGTGAAGTGAACTGTGATGCCGGGCGCATCGTGGATACCGCGTTTGCCAGCGCCTTGGGAGCGCAGTTCGGCACTACAGGTACTCCATCTGGAACGATTTGGATCTCAGCCTCCCCGGAGTTGCTGGAGGCCGTCATGGGGGCTTCCGGCGGTCTAGTACGCATTGGCGCCGGGGTGGTGGGTGCGGGAGGAGAGAGCGGTGAAGGAGGCTCCGGTGTCCAAACCGCTTACGACCTGCTTCTCGATGTGGAATTGCCAGTCAGCGTCTCGTTCGGCCGTGCGCACATCCCCTTGAAGGAGGTCCTGAAGTTGACTTCGGGGTCGATCGTGGAATTGAACCGGACGGTCACCGAACCGGTGGAGATCATCGTGAACAACTGTGTGATCGCTAAAGGAGAGGTCGTGGTGGTGGAGGGGAATTATGGAGTCCGGATACACCAGGTCATCAGCCGGGGCGAGAGATTGCGAACGTTGTACTGATCGTGGCACAGCCCGAAGTGAAGCGAGTAAATGAGAGAAACGAATGTCAAACGTGATGGACCTTCTCCTGCACCCACTTGCGTCCTATGTGACGGTGACGTCAGCGCTCGTGCTGAGCATCTGCCTATTTATTCAGGTAAAAACAGAAATGCGGCGCCAGATGAAACGCTGGTCGGCTGAAAAACTCGCACTCCAGACAGCGAATCTCGCTCTGCGGGGCGCTTTGGACGACCTTCGTCAGGGAGTGCCAACACCACCAGACGCCGGACCAGGATCTTCCGCCGTGCGTCCGTCTCTCAATCTCACACGGCGATCTCAGGTGCTGCGTTTACATCATCGCGGTGAAGCGCCCGAGCAGATTGCCGCTGCGCTGGCCGTGCCGGTGAACGAGGTCGAGCTTATGTTGAAGATCAACAGGATGGTGAATGAACGATGACATGACCCAGAATGCACGCCGCTAGCGTTCCTCTTCGCGCGGGTCCGGCCGGCGGTCGCTCTCGGATTCCTCATCCAACGTAACAGTCAGTGAGATCTCGCGGCGATCCCGCATCGCGCCGATGGGGAAGGTGCGGCGCGGACGGAGCGAGCGCATCTCGATGGAAATCTCTCGCGGAGTCTCCACAGGTTTACCGTCGATCTTCACGACGACGTCACCTGCTTTCAAGCCGGCCCTCGCGGCGGCGGAGCCATCGGCCACCGACCGCACCAATACGCCTTCGGGAACGCCAAAGTACTGTGCCAACTGGCCGTCAATGCTTTCGGCCTCCACGCCCAGCATGGAACTGCGCCAACTGGTAAACGCTTTGGGGATGTCGGGTATCCAAACCTGGGGCGGTGGGAGCGATTCGCGCCCCGTGGAGAGCGACTCCATCAACTCCTTCGCCGTTCTGGCCTTGCGCCGGCCCAGCGTAGCCGCCAGTTGGCGTGATGAGCCGCCGCGCCATACTTCAATGCTCACATGGCGTCCGGGAGGCGTCTCGCGCACCAGCCGTACGAACTGTTCGGTGCCTTCGACCCGCTGGCCGTTGTAGTCCACAACCACGTCGTTCCTTTGAATTCCGGCCTTCTCGGCGGGCGATCCCGGTTCGACACTCGTGATCTCAACCCCGCGCTCATCCTTCAAACGAAGTTCGCGGGCCCGTGCGGTGTCCACGTCGGTGGCGTGTACGCCGAGAAAACTACCACCGCCTGGGTTCCATACAAGCACTTGGGGTGGTTGCCCGGCAGGCCGGCCCTGAGGCCAGGCGGGCTGCGACGGCGGCGCGGGGGGCTGCGGTCTCTGCGCCATAAGGAGCGGGCCAGCCATCGAGGCCGCGAACAGGAGTGCCAGAGGTTTCATCGCTCCTACTCTTTCCGGCGGAGGAATATGGTGCCTCGCGTGGCGGCTACGCGCAAAACCGGCCCGCCGCCATTCAGCGCCCCCTCGGCCAAAACGGGGCCGCGCACGGGCGCCACGACAGGTAACACACGGATTTCGGAAAATTCGCTCACGATCCTGCCGTATTTTCCTGGCAACTCATTCATCGCCTGGATGGTGACGGCCAGCCGTGCTGGAATCACCACCGTAATGTCGCCGCTCGCGGAATTCAAGATCGAATTCTCCATGCGAATGCCGCTGGCCCACTCAGCCAGGATGCTGCCGGCCGCCGTTGAGACATTCACCGGCCCGGAAACATTCCGCAGCCGCACTCCTCCGGCTACCGAGTCACATCGCACGCCGTGTGCCGACCCCACCTGAATTCCGCCGCCCGCGGTGTGGGCGTTCACCAGGCCGCTGGCGTAATACACCTTGATGACGCCGCCCAGAGTGCGCGCCGTCACATTACCCTTTGCCCTTGACACCTCCACGTTGCCCGCGCCCGTGGAGGCATGCACGCGCGCCATGGCCTCATCGACGATCACGTCGCCCCCGCCGGTCTCCAGCCAGGATTCGCCGTCCACGCGTTGCACACGGATTGGTCCGCCAGCCGTCAGGCATCGCAGGCCGCCGGCCACATGCCGGATGTCGATGGGCCCTCCGCCCGTCGTCAGATGCAGGGCGCCGTCGATGAAACCGGCTTGCACCGGACCGCCGCCGGTTTCGCAGGTCAACTGGCCGGAGAGACGGTCTAATGTCAGGGCTCCGGTCTGCGTGAACACTTGCGTGCTGATCAGAGTGCTGGGGACGCGCAACTCCAGTTGCGGCGTACGGTTCCACCCCGGCGCGGAGTGCAGAGTCAGCGTGGGCACGCCGCCCGCGCGATCGAACCGCAATTCGAAGAGGCCGGTCAGCCGGCGGGCCTGGTCCTCATCGCCGGCGCGAGCGCGGCGGATCAGCCGGTAGTCGATACGGTCAATGGCGGCCCCTGTCACCGAAACCGAGCCAATGCTCGACACGCGGAGGTTCATCAATTGCCGCGCCGGAAAGCTGCCCGTCTCCACGGCATTCCATTCATTCCCTTCACGCCGTAGTTGCGTGGCGGCATCGGGAGCGCCCTGGCCTCGGAGCAGCGCCGCCGAGACGATCAGCGGAAGCACCAGGCGGCGGGTCATCAGAAGCTATCCACGCTTGCGTTGAGGTCGCTCAACAACCGCTGCGTGCGCTGGCGAATGTAATCGTTGTCCTCGCGCTCCATTAATTGCTGTAGGGCGCCGACCACATCGCGCTGTTTGTGCTGCACCAGCAGGTCAATGGCCTGTGTACGAATGCCTGGGTTGCCGTCGTGCAGCAGGACGGCGGCCAGCGCCGAACGCACCTCGGGATGGGCCGCATAACGCTTCAGCCCCTGCAGCGCCTTCATCCGCACGCCCGCGTTCTCATCGCTCTGCATGGCTGCGATGAGGGCCTGCCGCACCTCGGCCGTTTCGGTCTCCCGTTGCAACAGGCCAATGGTCTCCACGCGCAGGCCAGGGTCGGCGGGATCCTGCGCGGCCGACAGCAGCAACTGGCGGATACGGGCGTCGTCCAGTTTGCCCGTCACCTGCCGTTCCCGCGTCTCTTCCACGGTGATCTTCACCAGTCCGTTGTTTTCGGTGGGTTCGACAAAGCGCACCCGCGTGCCGCTTACCGGAACCGTATCGAAGGTGGGCGCCGTGCGCGACGGGGCCGGCGAGGTCAGCCGCGCTCCCGCGAATCCCAGAACCAGCATCGCCAAGGCGCCGAGCGAACGCGACCAGACCGGCGTAAGGAAAGCCGGCTGCATGAGGCCCGCGAGCTTCCGCCACCAGTTCAGACCTCGCCTCTCCCCCGCGTCTTCGCGGACACGCAGGCGCAGTTCGCGCCGGCACTCCAGGAGCAAGGGCGCCGGCAGGGGCTCGGCGGACCGGTCGAACGCGGCGTGCAGCACCCGCGTCGCTTCCAACGCCTGACGGCATGGCGCGCACCCATCCAGATGCTGTTCGAGTTGTTCCTCTTCGTCGAAGCTCAACTCACCGTAGAGAAGGAACGGAAGCGATGCCTGGACGTTCTCGCAGGTCATACGAACTCTCCCAGGGCGGCGCGCATTTTTTGCGTGGCACGGAACAGGCAGTTCTTGGCGGCCTCCTCGCTGGTGCCAAGGATTTCGCCTATGGCGCGGAGCCGCATCCCCTGATGATGCCTCATTTCAAATACCGTACGCTCGCGCGGGGTGAGCTGCTCCATCCCCCGGTTCAAACGGGTTCTCAGCTCGCTGCTGAGCATGTGGCGCTCCGGGTCGCCTGTCGCGCCGGACTCGGGGATGGTGGAGATCCGGTCGCGCGGCCCTTCGGCCGTCTCCACGATGGACGATTCTTCCTTGCGTACCTTGCGTTTACGCAGGTGGTCCAGGCAGAGGTTGGTGACGATCCGGTAGAGCCAGGTGTGGAAGCTACAGTCAAAACGGAACGCGTGCAGATTACGGTGGACGCGCAGGAACGCCTCCTGGTAAATATCCCGTGCATCTTCTTGAGAACGCAGCAGGTTATAAGCAAGCCGGAGCACCGACTGGTCATAGGAATGCACCAGTTGCTCAAACGCCTGCTCGTCTCCGGCCTGCGCGGCTCGAATGAGTCCGGCTTCGTCCACCAGGGGTCCTCGCTTGAGTACCCCGGCAACCGCGGTCGCTTCTGACATACCGTTCAACAACCGGGTAGACGGGGTTTGGAGAAAAAGGTAACGGCTAAAGGGACTGCCAAAGAATAAGGATACGACGCCCGGCGGGGAAAGGTTGCGGCCATTTGGAGGAGGAGGCCGGCGGAGTTGGAAAGAAAGCGGGCCGGGAGGAGATTCGTCCCAGCCCTAATAGGTTGATCCGGAAAGGCTTAGGCTGTGCGTGCCGCCGCCGATTGCAGCCGCTGCGCAAGTCCCCGGTAGTCCACCTTGTTGGTGGAGGTGCGCGGCAGGGCGTCAAGGAAGGTGAACACGTCCGGATTCATGTAGCTGGGCAGGTTCTTGCCGCAGAACATCTTCATTTCCAGCACGCCAGGCGGCGGTTCGGCGTCCGCCGAAAGATAAGCGGCGATTCTTACCTCGCCCCCCGTCGTGGAGGCGACCACCGCCGCTTCCCGTACGCGAGGATGCCGGTACAGCGCGCATTCAATCTCGTCGAGTTCAATCCGGAAGCCGCGCCGCTTCACCATGCGGTCGCGCCGTCCCACATAGATGTAGCCGCACTCGGGGTCCTCCACCACCACGTCGCCGGTGCAGTACCAGCGCTCGCCCTCGATGGTCAGGAAGGCCGCCGCCTGCTGCTCGGGCCGGTTCCAGTAGCCCTGGAACACGCTTTCTCCGGCGATGTAGAGCATGCCCTCCTCGCCCGCCGCCACCGGTTTCTGGCCGGCGTCCAGCACGATGGGTCGGCAGTGCGAACAGGTCCAGCCGATGGGGTAGGGCTCGGTGCGGTCCTCGGGAATCCCGTCCGGAATCCGGGCGAAGCTGCACACATTGGTCTCGGTGGGTCCGTACAGGTTGTAGTAGACGGGCCACGACCAGATGCTCTTCAATTCCCGCAGGTGCTTCACGGGGAAGACCTCGCCGGCGAACAGTACAATCCGCAGACTGGAAAAATCGCCCTGTCGCAGATTTCCCAGGCTGGCCAGCAGGTGAAGAATCGAAGGCGTCGAGTACCAGATGGTGATCTTGCGCCGTTCGATGAAGGCCGCCAGGTGTTTCGGACTTTTGCCGGTTTCGTCGTCGATCAGGTGCACGGAGGCGCCGTGCTTGACCGGCACATACAGGTCGAGCACGGAGAGGTCGAAGTGAAACGGCGCATGATTGCTGAAACGGTCATCCTCATGGGGATGGAACTCATCGCTGCACCAGTCGACGAAGCTGAGCGCGTTGGCATGGCTCAGCATCACGCCCTTGGGCACGCCTGTCGAACCCGAGGTATAGAGGATGTAGGCGAGTTCGCCGCGATCGCGTCCGGCAAGGGGCGCTGTAGCGGGTGCTGCCGCGGCCTCCTCCCAGCGCACGGTATTGGCCGGCAACTCCGCGCCGTCCGGCGCGTTCAGAACGATCAGGGTATCGCGCGCGGGCTCGCATCCGGCGGCCGTTTCCAGCACGCTGAAGTCGACGAACACGGCGCGCGTGTCGCAGTCGGTGAGAATCGAGCGGGCGCGAGCGGCGGGCGATTTCCAGTCGATGGGGACATAGGCGGCGCGCGCCTTCATGATGCTCCACACGGCGGCGACGGCCTCGATGCTTTTCGGCAGCAACAGGCCGACACGGTCGCCGGGTTTGACGCCGCGCCGGGCCAGGAAGGCCGCCAGGCGATCCGCGCCGACGTTCAATTCCGAGTAGCTGAGCGTGCGTTCGTCCGGGCCCACCACGGCGGGACGCCCAGGAAAGCGGGCCGCGCTCGCCTCCAGGTAATCCACCAGGCTGTTGACAGGTTGCTGGCTCATGACGGCGGCTCCTTCAGGCGCCCTTCTTGCGTTCGATCAGGGCGGCGATGTCGCTGATGCGGTCGAAGTTTTCCACGCCGGCTTCATGCGCCTCCACCTCGATGCCGAATTTGTCCTCCACGAAGGAGACCAGCTTCAGCGTCGCCATGGAATCCAGCACGCCGCTGGTGCGCAGGGGCGTGTCATCCTTCAGGTTCGCGCTCGACTCACCCGGCAGGAACTCCGCCAGAATGAACTCCCGCACCGTGTTCTTCATCTCCGTTACGTCCATGTGCTCCTCCTCTTGTACGGGCGAAGGCCCGCGCCTCCGCTGGTATGCGGTCTGACTCTAGGGCTGGCCGGCCAGCGTGTGCCACGCGCGCGGCCACGACCGCACTTTTTGTACGAAATTATCCGCCAGCATCTTGTGCCCCTGGGCATTGGGATGGGCGTCATACCAGTGCGAACGCACCGATTCGATATCTTTCACCTTGTCGAAGGTGTCCAGCAGATCCACCACCGGAACGCCTGTCTTGTCCAGCATCGTCAGGGTGTCGCCGAACCGCAGCCGCACCAGGCGGGACTCCTCGGCGGCCGAGATCAGGACGATCATGAACTCCGCGTGATTCCGGTCCGCCTGGGCCTTGATCTGTTCGACGATCGTGCGCAGCACGCGCAACCGGTAGGGCGCCAGCTTGCGATTGGCCTCATCGAGGGAGTCCTTCGGAGTGACGCCGCTTTCGCTGACGATCTGTTTGAGAAACGGGTACTTCAGGTCGCGCCGTTCGCTCACGAGCTTTGCGATATGGTTGCTCCATTTCGGACTCACGGCCAACTCGCTCAGCACCAGCATGTAGACGTCGGGGCTGTAGGCCGGGGCGCTGGCCAGGGCCACGTCGAGGAGTTGCGTGGCGAGGTAGGCGCTCTGGCTGAAGTTGATGAACTCGAACCGTTCGCCGCCTCCGGAAGCCCGCCCGCGATTCAATTCCTGCTCGATCAGACGCGGATACACGGACGGCAAATCCACGCCCCACCCCCGCGTGAGGGAGTCGCCGAATACGGCCACGCGTCGCACGCCGGCAGGATGCGCCAGCGTATGCTCCACGTCGAACAGTCCCTGGCTGTTGGTCGAAACCGGACCTTCGCCCGTGACGGCCGCCCTGATGTTGGGCTCGCCGGTGTAAATGCGATAGGGATGAGGTCTGAAAAAGTGAGGCGAGTCGGGCAGCGCCCACGCCCGCGACAACAGGGCGTTGGACTTCACCAAGGGGTCGCTCGAATCGCTCATCAGCGATTCGTAATAACCGGTGTTGGCCTGGCGCAGATCGATCCACCACAGCGGGTTCCGGCCGCGGCCCTCCTCGACGGCGAAGCGCAGCACGCCGGCGGGCCCGCCATCGGGGAGCGCCGGCGAGAGCAGCGGCAGCCCGGCCAGCACGGCCAGCGTCAGAATAGAGGTGCGGGCATCGGAGCCCCAGCGGGCCAACCAGGCCGGCAGTGTCGATGTGTTCGTAGCCATTCGCGTGTTAACTCCACCAGGCGAGCAGATCGAGGAAGGCGGCGAAGCTGGGCGCCTCCCACAACGTCCACAACGTGATAATCACCGACATCGTGCCCGCGGTCGACAGCGCGGTCTTCCACCACACCGGCTTGGGCGCGCGTTTCCCCAGCAGTTCCTTGCGGTGCTCCCACCAGATATTGGCCGTCACCAGCACGCCGAAGATGCACCAGAAGGCGGTGTCCACCGGATGGAGCAGGACCGAGCCGCGCAGCCAGAAGAACTGGTAGGAGTGCAGCGCCCAGGTGACGGCGAACACGGCCAGCGTGCCCACGATCTTGGCCCGTAACTGCCCGCTTTTCCGCAGCCGGAAGAACACGGGGAAGTAGACCACCTTCACCATGAAGTCCTTCCAATAGATGTTCACGCGGCGCCAGTAGTCCGTGAAACTGCTCGACAGCATGTACTTGCGGTTTGTTTCCGGAAGGTCGTAGCCAAACAGGTGCAGCATTCCGATGGTGAGATGGAACTGGCCGGAGACGCGTGTGTAGAGCAGGAAGGTGAGCAGCATGTAGTAGACCAGGCTGCCCGCCGAATGAACGCCCTCGGCCAGCACTGCGTCGCGCAGGTGGAAGGCGATGCGGTAAAAGATCAACTGCGTCACGCCGCGCGCCATCCAGTGGATGCCTTTTTGCGCCACCTCGTGAATGTCGCGGCGCTGGTAGCCCAGGCGCATCGTGTTGTAGTCCACCACCGGCATCAGAGGGAAGATGTAGTTCGGCAGCAGGAAGAAATACGCCAGGTAGCCCAGCAGCGGGGGCTTCTCCTTCATGTGCTTCAGATCGTGCATGTAGACGATCATGCGGCACATGAAGATGGAGCCGAACATGACCCACAGCGCCTGCGGCGGCGTGATGCCCAGCACGGCCTGGAACAGATTGCGCGTCCCCACCGGGTGCAACGTCAGATAGGTGACCCCGGCGAAGGACGTGACGATCAACCCCGTCTTCCACCAGTAGCCAAGCGGAGACCGAATGACGGCGAAGAATGCCGCCGCCGCGGCCAACAGACCCGCCGCCACGCGCCAGTCCAGCCAGACAAAGGCGGCGCCGATCGAGGCGGCCACCCAGAAGGTCTCTTTCCAGCGCATGGGCAGCCAGTAGTGCACCGCGAACAGGCCGAAGGCCGTGTAGCAGAGGTACGGAATGCTCATGTCGGGCCCGCGGTCCTGCCCCACGCGGAACAACTCCATCACGGCGGCCAACAGGGCCAGTTGCCCGGCCAGCAGGAGAAATCCGCCAAGGCGCGGTACGGAGACCGGTGGTGGGTTCGCGGCTTGCGTGGCAAGCCTGGGCGATGCGGCGGCTGCGGTTATAGTCCCAGACATTTCGCGATGATGTTCCTTTGGATTTCGGAGGTGCCCGAGTACAACGTGCTGCCGACGGCATCCCGCAGGTCCCGTTCCACGCCCTGCTCGGTGGTGTATCCGTAGCCGCCGAAGAGCTGGATCAGATCCAGGCTCGACTTCACATAGCACTCCGAAACATAGAGTTTCGCCATGGCTGCTTCCAGATCGGCCGCCTTGCCCGAATCTTTCAGCTCGCCAATGCGGCGCACCAGAGGCCGGCATGTCTCCAGGCGCAGTTTCATATCCACGATCCGGTTAGCCACCGACTGGAACTTCCCGATGGACTTGCCGAACTGCTTGCGCGTCTGGCAATGGGCGATGGCTTTTTCCAGTTGCCGGCGCATCACACCCAGACAATTCGCCAGGATGCAGCCCCGCTCCCACTCCATGGCGCATTCGAAAACCTGCGCGCCGCGTCCTTCGCGGCCCAGCCGGTTGGCCAGCGGGATTTCACAGTCCTCGAAAATCACTTCGCCCATCGGCGACGTGCGCAGGCCCATCTTGTCGATGTGCTTGCCGACCGTGACTCCGGGCGTCGAGCGCGGCACCACGAAAGAGGTGATGCCCATGGGGCCCAGCGCCGGATCCAGCGTCGCGTAGGCGACGAAGACATCGGCCACCTGGGCGTTCGTGCAGAAGGTCTTCGTGCCGTTCAGAACATAAGATGTGGCCGTCTTCACCGCGCGCGTGCGCATGGCGAAGATATCCGATCCCGCGTCCGGTTCGCTGCCCGCATTGGCCCCGATCCATTCGCCGGAAGCCATGCGCGGCAGATACTCCTGCTTCTGCTCCGCCGTGCCGTAGATGAGCACCGGAATCACGTTGGTCCACAGATGAGCATTCGCCGAGAAGAGAAGCCCCTGGTCCGCGATGGCGTATCCCAGCGTCTCCATCACGGCGATCACGTCGCCCAGGCCCAACCCCAGTCCGCCATGGCTTGCCGGAACCGGCATGCCGAACAGGCCGAATTCAGCCAGTTGCTTCCAACCCGCCCGGTTGAATTCGCCTTCGGCTTCGCCCGTGGGACGATCCTCCGGAAATGCTCTCCTGCCAAACTCCAAGGCCGCACGGATCAGTTCTTCCCGCTCCGTGCTCATCCCGCTCGCAGTCATCGTGCATGGGAATCAAGCAAGCTGCGTGCCAATCGGCGAGGATCGTCCAAGTTATTTTGTATGTTTGAGTTAGGGACGTCTTTGGGGGGATTTCCCCAAGCCTGGGGAAAAACATCGGGACTCAATCCGAGAGACCGGGACTGGAAACGGCTCCCGGCGGGCGGTTCCCTGGACCCACGATGACTACTATGGGGTACCGGGTCAGTCTAAGGCCTTAGGCCCAGCGTAGAGACTTCGCCTCACTCGTGCCGCAGCGCTTCCACCGGATCCAGTTGCGCCGCTTTCACGGCGGGCCACACGCCGAAGAACACCCCCACGAACACGCTTACGCCCAACCCGGCCGCCACGGCCGACATCGGCACCTCGGAGGGCAGCGAAGGCACCAGCACGCCGATCAGCATCGTGGTCAGGACGGCGAACACCAGTCCGGCCACGCCGCCCAGTCCGGTCAGCGTGATCGCCTCCATGAGGAACTGCACGACGATGTCGAACTTGCGGGCCCCGATCGCCTTGCGGATGCCGATCTCGCGCGTGCGTTCGGTCACGCTGACCAGCATGATGTTCATCACGCCGATGCCGCCCACCAGCAGTCCCAGCCCCGAGATGGCGATGGAGACGATCAGAATCACGCCGGTGAGCGAATCGAACTGCGCGATGATCTGGTCGGCCGTCGAGATGTTGAAGTCGTCCGGTGCGTCCCGAGGCAGGCGGCGGATGCGGCGCAGAGCCGCGCGCAACTCCTCGATGGCCGATTCGCGTTGCCCTTCGCGCGCCTGGAAGACGATCAGGTAACGGTCCGAAGCCGGATAGCGCATCTCGACGGTCCGTCTGGGAATCGTGATCTCGGTGTCGAGTCCGTTTTCACCGAAGAAGCCGCCCTTGGCCAGGGTGAACACGCCCACCACGCGAAACTCCGCCCCATCCAGCATGAACGTCTTGCCCGCCGCGCCGCCGGCGGGGAACAGCGCGTCGGCGATATTGGCGCCGAGCACGGCCACTTTGTCTCCTCTCGCCGCTTCGGCAGGCGTGTAGACGCGCCCCTCGCGCAATTCGCGCGGCACGATGAGAAAGCCCTCGTAGTCGTCTCCAGCCAGCGACAGGTTGTCGCTTTCAAAGCCGGGCACCTTCGCCGTCAACGGACGGCCGTTGGAGACCAACGACGGAAAGACGGTCACGGCGGCGCGCGCCACCGAGGGCGACAACCGCGCCAGTTGCTCGGCGTATTCCGGTTTGAGCGGCCGCCGCCGCCGCTCGTTCAACTTGCCTTCCCCCTGTGGCGTGCCGCTGACGCGCGACACGAAAATGTTGTTCGGGCCGAACTCCTCGAAGAAGACGACAATGCCTTTGCGCAGTCCCGTGAGAAGGCTCGACACCGTCACCACGGTCGTGATGCCGATGACGATGCCGAGAATGGTCAGGCCCGAACGGAAACGGTGCGTCCACACCGCGTCGATGGCCATGTTGAAGTTTTCGCGCGTGGAAAGTTGCATCCGGTCTCCGTCACGTTATTCGGCGCGCAACGCCGCCACCGGATCCATGCGCGCGGCCCGGCGCGCCGGATACCAGCCGGAAAGAATTCCGGCCAGGCTCGAGACGAGCAGCGAAAGCACGACATAGGGCATGGTGACGGGCAGTGTCACCTCCATCACCAGTCCCAACAGGAACGCCGACGCGGCGCCCAGCGTCAGCCCGAGCACGCCGCCCACCGAGGCGAGAATGGTGGCCTCGGTGAGGAATTGCAGCATGATGTCGCTTGATCGCGCCCCCAGCGATTTCCGCACGCCGATTTCGCGTGTGCGCTCGGTGACGCTCACCAGCATGATGTTCATGATGACAATGCCTCCCACCACCAGGGAGATCGCCGTCACGGGCACCACCACGGCGGCGATCACTCCCAGAATCTGGTCGATGAACCCGCGTATCGCCTCAGGCGTCAGCGTATCGAAGTTGTCCGGAGCGCCCGGCCTGGCCTTGAAGCGCGTCCGCAGAGCCACGCGCGAGATATCCAGCGCCGAGTTGAAATCCAGACCCGACTCCGGCCGCGGCCGGGCAAACACCGCCATCGAACGGTCCGTCCCATAGAGCCGTTTGAAGACGGGCTCGGGGATATACACCTGGTTGTCCTGCGACTGCCCTCCGGTGGAGCCCAGTTTCTCCTGCATGCCGGTCACCGTGAAATCGAATCCGCGGATGCGGATCCGCTTCCCGATGGGCGATGTGCCGGCGAACAGCTTGTCGCGGATATCCTGGCCGATGATGGCCACATACTGCCGCGTGTCCTCCTCCTGCTGCGTGAAGAACCGGCCTTCCTGGATGGCCACGTCGCGAATCTCGGCCAGTTCCGCCGCCACGCCCAGGATCAGCGCGCCTTCAAAGGAAGCGGTGTCCGTCTTCACGTCTTCCACCCGGTTGCGATACGGAGAATAAAGGATCTGGCCGCCGGTGACCATCCGGAGATACTCGATGTCCTCTTCCCGGACCGGCTTGTTCTTCCGCAACTTTTCCGCCCGTGCCGAACGGGTCATCCGGCCCACGTTGGCGATCTGGGCGATCAGATAGGACTCGGTGCCAAACGCTTTTGCCGTGCTGGACTCGGCGTAGACGCCCAGCCCGTCGATGGCCGCGCCCACCAGCACGACGCTGGCCACGCCGATGATCATGCCCAGCAAGGTCAGCGCGCTACGCAGTTTGTGGGCCCGGATCGAATCCAGGGCCAAGCCTGCCGCCGTCGTCAGAATGGTCAGCCAGGGAGAACCGATGTGAGGTCCGGTGTGCCGCATATGGGTTGGGTTCGCCTGGACAAGCCCCAGGTTGCCGCGCTCGGCGTGGTGTAGCAAACTGGATACTCCAGGATACGGGGTTTTTTCGGGTTTGAAAAATCCGCCGGAAACGGGATCTCACAAGATAATGCTGGCAACGGTTACACGGAACGGGGCCGAGGTGGGCGTATTCAGCGCGCCAAGCCTGCCATTTGAGATCGAGATCGCACTGGATGTTCTCGAGGAGATCCGCCATCGTGCCGAAGAGGGATTCCTGCGCATTGGCCACGGCGGCCTGGAATTTGGCGGCGTGCTCTACGGACAATTTTCCGGAAGCGTGCTGCGCATCCTGGAATGGCGCGAACTGGAGATCGAACATGCGCTCGGTCCCAGCTTTGTATTGGGCGAGGCGGACAAACGGCAACTGGAGTCGATGATCCGGCAACCCGAGCCCGCCCTGGCCGGATTGGAGGCTGCCGGCTGGTGGGTGTCGCACGGCCGCGGCGAGGTGGATTTGCGCGCGCAGGATGTGGAACTGCATGAAGCCCTCTTCCCGAGGCCTTTCCATGTGGCGCTCGTCATCAAACCCGTTCGCATGGCGCCGGCCCTGGCCTGGTTCTTTGGACGCAACGCCGAAGGCGCTGTCCCGGCGGCCGCCGGAGCGCCGCCCGTTGAGTTGCGTTCCAACGCGAGCGCCCTCATCCGGCCGCCGCGCGCCACCGCCGCCCGCAGAACGCTGGGTGGCGGTCCATCGCAAGCCACCGGACAGGCGCCTCTGGCGCCGCCGCGTCCCATGGGCGCACGCCGCCAGGAGCCATTTCCGGAATCGTCCAGCGCGGCACCGCCCGCCGGCCCAATCGGCTCCTCCTCCGCCTCTCCCGCGGCTGAACCAGGAACAGCGTCTTCCCAGCCGCTGGAAAGCATCCCTGCGTTCCTCGAAGCGGTCCCTCCCGCCGGACGCGGTTTCCGTTGGGGGCTGTTCTCCGTGCTGGCGCTCGTCTCCATCCTGGTGTTTTCGTTCGCGCTCTACCTGCCTCGCCTGATTCCAACCGGCTCTTCTTCGCTCGGGCTGCGCATCGAGGAGAACGGCAACTTGCTCCAGGTCCTTTGGAACCAGTCCAGTCCGAGAGTGCTCTCGGCCGATTCCGGCTCTCTGCAAATCACCGACGGCGGCAACGTGCAGGACATCCGGCTGGACAGGGAAGAGCTGGCCGCTGGCACGCTGAGCTATCTGCGTAGCGGCGGGGACGTGAAGGTGAGCCTGCGGCTCATGGACGGAGGCCGTGTCGCCGCCGAGGAGTTCACGCGGTACCTCGGTCCGGCCACAGCTCCGGGCGGATCATCCGCGGGTTCCCCGGCCGGCGGCGGTGAGGCCGTGCGTACCGAGATGCGCGCCGAGGAGCGCCGCCTCGACGAAGCGTTGCGCCAGGAAGCCATCCGCAAGCAACGCCTGGAAGAGTCGATCCGGATCCTGGAAAAACAGCTTCCGAACCGGTGATTCTCCCTCCGCCTGTCTCCGTCAAGATTCTCACTGCCGCGCCGATGAGAAACCCGTAGGCGGCCTTCCCGGAACACCCCGATATGCCGGGCAGGATCACCTACTCCAAGGGGAGATTGGGCTCGAAAGGACACTGGGAAGCAGGGCTCATGTTCGCAATTATAGGTATTGTCATCGTGATCGGAGCCGTGATCGGCGGCTATCTGATGGAGCACGGCGTGCTCAGCGTGCTGGTGCAGCCGGCCGAGCTGGTCATTATCGGCGGCGCGGCGTTCGGCACATTGTTCATCGCCAACCCGATTTCCATCATTAAGAAGCTGTTCGCCGGCATGCTCGCCATTCTAAAGGGGTCGCCGTACACCAAGGACGCCTACCTGGAAACTCTGAAAATGATGAACACGCTGTTTCTCTCGGCGCGCAAGCACGGCGCCACGAAACTGGAGGCCGACATCGAGGAGCCGCACAAAAGCGATGTGTTCACCAAGTTCCCCGCCTTTCTGGCCCAGCATCACGCCGTCGATTTCCTTTGCGACACGCTGCGCATGTCGGTTTCCGGCGGCGTGGACCACTTTTCGCTCGATCAGATGATGGAACTCGACATGGAGGTCCACCATCACGGGACGCAGATGCCCATAGGCGCGTTGAACTCGGTGGCCGACAGCCTGCCCGGCCTGGGAATCGTGGCTGCCGTGCTGGGCGTGGTCATCACGATGGGTTCGCTGGGCGGCCCGCCCGAGGAGATTGGCCACAAGGTGGGGGCGGCGCTGGTGGGCACCTTCCTGGGTATTTTGCTCTGCTACGGATTTCTCGGTCCGTTGGCGTCGAACATGGCCAAACTCGCCGACGCCGAGGGCCAATACTATAACGTCCTTCGAGTGGGCTCCATCGCCTACATCAAGGGCAATGCGCCGATACTCTCGGTGGAGTTCGCCCGCCGCGCCATTCCGCACGAGGTTCGCCCCAGCTTCAAGGAGATGGAAGCGGCGTGCAAGGGCGGCGGGGCGGCCAGCTAGCGGAACCAGGCATGGACGAAGAGCAGCAACCAATCATCGTCATCAAGAAGAAGGTGGGCCATGGCGGCCATCACGGCGGGGCCTGGAAGGTGGCTTATGCCGATTTCGTCACCGCCATGATGGCCTTCTTCATGGTGATGTGGCTGATGAACAGCAACGAGAAGGTCAAGGAGGCCGTGGCGGGCTATTTCAAGGACCCCGATGGGGCGGGGAAGCAGACCGGCAGCGCCTCGGCCGGGCAGGGCGACTCGCTCAACATCAGCAAGGACAACATGGGCAACTTGAAGGACCAGTTGGAGCAGGCCATGAGAAAGATGCCGGACTTTCAACAACTCAAGGACCAGGTCGCCATGACCGTCACGGGCGAGGGGTTGCGGATCGAACTGCTGGAAACCGAGCAGGGCATGTTTTTTGAAAGCGGCAGCGCGAGGCCGAGCGCCAGCGGCGAGGTGCTGCTCAGCATGCTCTCCGAACAACTCGGCGGCCTGCCCAACAACCTGCTGATCGAAGGCCACACCGATTCCAAGCCGTTCGCGGGCGATGGCTCCTACACGAACTGGGAACTCTCCTCGGAACGCGCCAACAGCGCCCGCCGCCTGATGGAGACGCACGGCTTGCGCGTTGGACAGGTGGCGCAGGTACGCGGCTTCGCCGACCGCAAGTTGCGCGTCTCCGAGGATCCGTTGAACCCGTCCAACCGCCGCGTCTCGGTCATCGTGAAATACCTGGAGCCGCCCGCCGGGGCGGCCGCGGAGACCGACGCGCCCGCCGCGCCGAAAGCGGAAGGCCCCGGCAAGCCAACTCACTGAGGCCGCGGCTCCTGTCGGGGCCATTGCCGCTTGAGGCCACGCGATTCCCGCTATGCTTGTGAGCATGACGCGTCTGCTGCCTCTGTTTCTGCTCACGCTCGGCTTGGCCAGCGCCCAGGCCCCGCCCCCCGGGCGCATCGAGGCTTTTGGCCACACCTGGCGCGTGCCGGTAGCGGCGGATTGGAAGTTGGAAACAAAAGATGGTGTTCCTGTTTTGGACCTCATCGTCCCCAGGCCCGCACTGCAACCCCGCCGTCCTTCCCAGTTCGCCGTCGCCGAAACTCCTGATTTCCTCCGGGGCGTCATCGAACTCGAAGTGAAGAAGGAGCCCGCCACGGCCCGCGACCGCCGCACGTCGCTCATGATCGCCTATGCCTGGAAGGATCCCGGCCACTTCAACTATGCCCATCTCTCGGTGGACACGGCCGCCGAACAGGTGGTCCACAACGGCATCTTTCATGTGTATGGCGGCGAGCGCGTGCGCATCTCCTCGCGAGAAGGCCCGGCGTCGCTGCCCGATGAAAACTGGCACAAGGTGCGCCTCGTTTACGATGGCGCCAAGGGGCTGGTCGAGGTGTTTGTCGATGGCAGGACATCGCCCTCCCTGCGCGCCGTGGACTTGAGCCTTGGCGCGGGCAGGTTCGGTATCGGCAGCTTCTTCGACATGGGTTCCTTCCGCAATGTGAAAATTACGGGAGAGCCAATAAAATAAGGCTACTGATGCATATGCGGTCTATAAACTTTTAGGGGTTGACAGATCCTTTAACCGGGTCCACAATGAGGGTGAAAAGGAGGCCAGGAAACATAGAACCGGGCTTTCAAAGGGGCGGTCCTCACCGCACTTGGCGTAGTTGAGTGAAGTAGCTGAGTGGAGTAGTCGATAGGAGCCGGGCACGACCGGAAATGGCCCGAATGGCCAGCGCACTCGATGCGCAACAGATGGCGTCAACACGGTCTCCAGCCAAGTGAGGAAAGAGCTAACCGCCCCTTTGCGTTGTTTTTTTGGGCCGTCTGTCAGCGAATTTGAAATCGGTAGAGTGTGTCCTGATCGCGCACATATAAGTGTCCGTCCGCGATCACGGGCAGGGTCCACAACGGGTAGCCGCCGATGGCGAGACTAAACCGCGAAACCTCTCCATAGTCCGCTGGCGCCGCCCTCACCAACGCGATTGTTCCGTTCTCTCCCTGGCAATACAACATCCCGTCGGCAAAGATCACCGTGCCCTTGCCCACACTACGGTTGCGCCACGCCACCGCGCCGTCGCTGAACTTCATCGCGGTTAACACCGAGCTGGAAAAACCGTAGAGGTATTCGCCCACCAGTACCGAACTGGAATAGTGGTTACGCATCTCACGCGTGAAATACACCTCCTGAGCGCTTTTGCCCGCGGCGTCGCCGTCGAGTTTCAGCAGCGCCGCGCCCGTACCGTAGTCCGAGGAAAAGAAGACGTGCCCGTCGCGGTAAATGGGCGTGGCGATATTGGCCGTCCGGTTGGACACTTGCGCATAGCGCCAAAGCGGTTCTCCCGTGTCGGCGCGCAGGCCCACCGCGGCTGTATTGGTGAAGTGCAGCAACTGCTTCAACCCGCCTACCTGCGCCAGAATCGCGCTGGAATAGGCCGCACCATCGCCGGGCGATTTCCAAATCTCTTTTCCCGATAGTTTGTCCAGGGCCACGATGGAGGCGTTCGCGCCGCCCGGCTGCACAATCACGCGCGCGCCGTCGATGAGCGGCGATTCGCTGATCCCCCAATGGGGCACCTCGCCCGCGTAACGGGTCACGATGTTGAAGCCCCACAGCTTGCTGCCGGTCGCCGCTTCCAGGCAAGCCAGCGAGCCGTCGGCGGCCAGCGCATACACACGGCCGCCGTCCAGTGTGGGAGTGCCTCGCGGGCCGTTGCCACGCCGCTCCTCGTAAGCGCGGCCGTTGGCCACTTCCCACAGTTTGCGGCCCGTGTTCACGTCGAAGGCCATGACATACTGCACGCCAGCGCGTTGTCCTTGCGTGAACAGGCGGCCGCCCGCCACGGAAAAGGACGAATATCCTTCGCCCAACCCGGCGGCTTTCCAGGCCAGCTTCGGCCCTCCCTCCGGCCAGGCTTTCAGCAGTCCCGTTTCGGGTGATGTTCCGTCGCGCTGGATTCCTCTCCACTGCGGCCACTCGGCCGCGCATATGGGGAGCGCGCACAAAAGCAGAGTCGTCAGCCTCATCGCGGAACCTCCTGGCGAAACCAACCGGTAACGGCGCTGGGGGCGCCCTTGCGCGAACGGTCTCCCGGTTCGCGCTAATGAATGGCCGAGATCATTTTCTCAAATGCCGCGCTTGCCGCGGCCACCGTCCTGGCGGGTCCGGTCAGCTTGAAGAACACGCTGCCTTGCGGACCTTCCACGATCGCGCCCAGCAGCCGGAAGCCCGGCTTTTTCGCGGCAGGAGCCGCCATCATCGGACCGCCCGATTTGTAGGTTCCCGCGTGCTCCACGTAAGTCACCTTGTACTTGCCCGCTTTGCCGGCGCGTGGCGCGGGCGGTTTCGACGTGGATTCAAACTGGCCATACCAGCGTTCAATGTTCGCCTGAACGGCCCCGCCCTGTCCGGCCCCGAAATAGAACACGGCGCATTCTCCGCCCTCGGCATCGCCCGCCGCTTTAGGGACGGCGTAGGTGGCGGCGCGCATGGGCCGCGCGGGTTGCTCCTTCCAGCCTGCCGGCGCCGTCCAAGTCAAACCGCCCGCCGGTTCGGCGCACGCCAGCGCGGACGCTAACAGGAAAAAGCCCAGAGCAAACTTCATGCCACCAGTGTAGCCGCCCGCGGCGGCCGGTTTCATCGCGATTGCGTCAGATGGCTGCGCAGAAACTCGAACTGTTCCAGCGCCGCTCCTTTGGTGTCTTGAAAGTCCTTGGCTTCGCGCACCTCGCACACCAGCCCCAGCGGCGCGCAGCGCTCGCGCAGATAGTGTCCGAAGCGCGGATGATGAATGCCGGTTCCCGCCTTCGCATCGGCGGGGATGTTCACGTCGGGATCGCTGTAATACAGCCAGGCCGGCGGATCGTCCTTGGAAAGATAGGCCGCTGGCGAGGCCGCGCGGTAGATCTTTCGCGCCCGTTCGCTACCCGATTCGGAAAACGGAACGCCGAAGAAGGCCGGTCCCGAGGGATGCCGCGCCGCCGAGGGTGCGATGAGTTTCTCGATCACATCCAGTTCCAACGTCGTCTGCGCGCCCGCCACGGCCATCACGGCCAGGCGCGAGGATTCACGCTCCACCGGATCGCTGGCTCCAGGCCTGGCGAAATCGTCGTGATAGCCAATCCACAGCGCCATGCACGCACCCGCTGAGCCGCCCATGGCCCCAATCCGCCGCGAGTCGATGTTCCATTCGCTTGCCTTCCACCTCAGGAACTGAATCGCCCGCACGCCGTCCATCATCGGCGCGGGAAAACTTGCCTGCGTGGCATAGCGGTAGTTCACGGCGGCCACGGAAATGCCTGCCTGCAACAGGCGGTCGCGCATGGCCGCGTTCAACTGATCCTTGCTGCCCTGCACGAAGCCGCCGCCGTGCAGGAACACCACCACGGGCGTGGGCTTGGCCGAGGCGGCGCGGTAAAAATCCAGCACGTTGCGTTCGTGCGGACCGTAGGCCACGTTCGCATAGTCGGGTCCGGCGGAGGCTATGGGCCCCGCGGCGCACATCATCGTCAGTACGGCACCTGTCAGCCAGCGCATCTCCACAGCTTATCCCAGCGCTTGTTGTATTGCCTGGATAATCCGTTCGGCGTGCGTTTCGATGATCTCCTGCGTCGGCCCCTCGATCATCACGCGCGCCACCGGTTCGGTACCCGAATAACGCACGACGATGCGGCCGTTTTCGCCCAGTTCGCGTTCCGTCCGGGCGATCTCGGCGGAGACCGGCGGAATCTCTTCCAAAGGCGGCTTCGTGCGCACCTTCACCTTCTTCAATGTTTGCGGGAAACTCACGAAGTCCGCCGTCAACTCATCCAGCGTCCGCTCGGACGCCGTCACGGCCTCCACCAGCCGCAGCGCCGACAGCATGCCATCGCCCGTCGTGGCGAAGTCGCGGAAGATCACATGACCGGACTGCTCGCCTCCAATGATCGCCCCCAGCCGGATCATCTCCTCGAGCACATATTTGTCGCCCACCGGCGTGCGCACCAGCCGGATGCCTTCGCTCGCGCACACTCTCTCCAGGCCCAGGTTCGACATCACGGTGGCCACCACCGCGGGCGTGCCATCGGCGGCGGCCAGCCGTCCGGCTTCCCTCAACCTGCGGCCGCACACCATCAGCATCATGTCGCCATCGATGATGCGTCCCGAAGGCGCCACGGCAATGCAACGGTCGGCGTCGCCATCGAAGGCAAACCCGGCGTCCGCACCCATCTCGCGCACGCGCCGGGACAATTCGTCCACATGGAGCGCCCCGCAGTCAAGGTTGATGTTGCGGCCGTCCGGCGCCACATTGTGCGCCTCCACCTCGGCGCCCAGCCTGCGGAACAGCGCTGGCGCCAGATGGGTCGCCGCCCCGTGCCCGCAGTCAAGGACAATCCGCAACGGTCCTTTCGACGTGCGCGCTCCGCCGGGCAGCGTCGCGCAGAGGTGTCCGAGGTACTCCTCATCCAGCGCCCGTTCGGCTACCAGCGGACGTTCCGACGGCGTTACTCCCCGGGCCAGTAATTCGAAGATGGTCTCTTCAATCGAGTGCTCCACCTCGTCGGGCAGTTTGTATCCGGTGTGACCGAACACCTTGATGCCGTTGTCCTGATAAGGATTGTGCGACGCCGACACCATGATGCCCGCGGCGAACGGTCCGGTCCTGGTCAGGTAAGCCACGCCCGGCGTCGTGATCAGGCCGGCGTAGTGCACCTGGACGCCGCACTCGCTCAGCGCGGCGGCCAGGCACCCGGCGATCCATGGACCGCTTTCCCGCGTGTCGATGCCAATCAACACCTGCGCCGCTCCGGTCTCCACGCCGTGCGCGCCCGCCCAACGTCCCAGCGCCAGACCCACCGCGTACACCGAGGTGCGGTCCAGCGGATACTCGCCCGCCACACCGCGGATGCCGTCGGTGCCAAACAGTTGCCTTGCCATGCTTCCTCCGATTCAGTTGCCGCCGTCCGATTTCCGCACTTCCACCTGCACCACGACGCGCGGTTGCCCGACGAAGCGCACCTGCGGATCGTCCAACGTGGCATGCGCTTGAATCACTTCGCGCCCGGTGATGCCGCTCAGGTCCAGCGCGTCGGTCTCGGCCGCCGTCAGGCTCTCGACATTGCTCTCCGGCCCTTCCACGCTTAGCCGCGGAGGAACCACGCTCAGCGAAACCACCTCATACCCCCGCGGCGGCTGCACGCCCACACGCGCCATCACGGGCACCTCCTTTCGCACGCGCCGTTCAAACAGCAGACGCACCTGCGGCGGCGCCACGTGATCCACCTCGACGCCTGGCGGCAGGGCGATGGTGGCGCGGTCCAGCGGGAATGTCCGTTCGCCCGGACGGCTCACGCCCGTCAGATCCACCACCACGGCGGCATTCGACATCGAGTCCTGATTCAGCTTGCTCGACGGCCCATGCACCTCCAAACGCACGCGCTCGATCACTGGCGAAGTGATTTCCAGATCGTGGGGCGAGTTCTGATAGTAGACGGGCACCGTGAGCGAGGTGCTGCTTTCCGGTTCGCCCACCGTCGCCATCCAGAGCACGACGGACAAGGCGAGCGAGATCGCCTTCCATTTCCAGTGGCGGAACAGGAGGTCTTTCATCCGTTGTCGGCCTCCTCGCCGCGATCGCTCATCCCGTCGGGCACGCGTTCCGGCTCGGCGCGTGCGCCGCTCCAGCCAAAGTGGCGGTCCAACCGCGTCCTCACCTGGCTCGTCTTCAATCCGCTTTCGATCGTGCCGAACGCCACCACGGAGATGCGCCCGGTCTCCTCGCTCACCACCAGCGCCAGCGCGTCGGTATCCTCAGTGATGCCGATGGCTGCCCGGTGCCGTGTGCCCATGGTCGAAGCCAGGGCCGGATTGACGCTCAACGGCAGGAAGCAGGCAGCCGACGACAGCCGGTCGCCCTGTATGATCACCGCCCCGTCATGCATCGCCCCGCCAGGCTGGAAGATGGCCAGAAGGACGTCGCGCGAAACAATGGAATCCATCGCCACGCCGCTTTCCACGAACGTGCGCAGCCCCATGTCGCGTTCGAGCACAATCAGCGCGCCAGTCTTTTTCGAGGATAGAAACTCCAGGGCCAGCAGAATCTCTTCGGCGAATTCCCGCCGCTGCAAATTACTGCTCCACTGCAGCCAGCGGTGCCGCCCCAGCCGCGCCAAGGCTCGCCGGATCTCGCTTTGAAACATCACGATCACGGCGAATGCCGTGTACGGCGCCATCGTCGAGAGCAGGCTCCGCAGCATCTCCAGACCCAGCTTCACCGAAGCCAGATAAAGCACCAGCAGCACGAAAATACCGGCCAGGACGTGCGCCGCCCGGCGTCCGCGCACCATCATCAGGAACTGGTAGATCAGGAACGCGGTGACGAGGATGTCCAACGCCGCCAGGGGCGTGAGCTTCGGCAGTGAGGTGTGAAGGGGCGCTGAGTGCCAGGGCATCCGTGTTTCCGATCAGGCTCACTACGCCGTGAACCGGAACATCAGGTCCTCGATCCGGCCGCCCCGCACTTCGATTCGTTTCAGGGCCGCCGCTCCGATTCCCATCTGTTCCGCCAACAGCAGCGTGTTGTCGCAATCGCGAAACGCTCCCTGGCCCTTCGGCGCGCGCGGGTCGTAGCCCATCAGCGCCGTGGCCACCGTGTCCGTCGATACGGGGTTCGTGCCCACCACCATGAGTCCAGGCTTCACCGCGCGCAGTGCTCCTCGCCAGTGATCGCGAATCCAGGGTCCCTCGCCGCCAGCCATCGTTTCAATGCCGTCGATGATCGAAACGTCGATGGGGCGCGCCGCCACCAATTCCGCCGTGATGCGCGGCATGCGATAACCCTGATCCCGGCTCTCTTCCGGATGCAATTCGCCTTCGGCGATGCGCGACGGTTGCCGCTTTCCGGAATGGCAGACGTCCACGCGGCCCTTGGTGGGACGCTCGTTCGGTTCGTCCTTCCCGGCGTCATCGCCATAGATCGACGCGGGAGTGATGCCGAACATATTCTTCATGGCCAGCGTCACGCCGCACGTCGCATGGTCCTTCAGCTTCGCCATCGACACCATGACGTCGGTCTCTTCATACGCCGGATGCAGCATGTAGCTGGGGAATACAAAGCCCCGCCCGGGCACCTTGCGTCGCGCGTAACGGCCCTTCACCGTCAGCCCGTTCGTGTTGATCAGTTCCACGCCAGGCGCGGCATTCCGGATTGCCCGCACGTTCCACCCCGAGTCCAGCATGTACTCATCCAGCGGCCCCACCGTGCCATAGCCGCTCTCCACCAGCCGGATGCGCCTTGCCCCAGCCTCGCCCAGCAGACGCACGAACGCGCCAATCTGCGCCGGGTGCGAGTAGTGCGTGGAGCCAAGCGGCCTGCCTTGCAAACGCAAAGCCGGGCTTCCCGTCAGGTTCAGCTTCACCGTTACGGTCTTGTTCTTCACCAGCGCGCCCAGGCCGCCCAGTTGATCGAACATTCCACGCAGCAGCGCCGCCTGATCCTCCGCATAACTTCCGCAGCGCGCCACGGCGACGGGGGCCACCGGCAACTCCGCCGCTCTCATCCCAGCCGGAGCCGCCGCGAAGGCCGCCAGCAACTCCCGGCGCGAAATTTTCCTCAGGTTCCGCAACGCCACGATGTGACTAGTGTAGTTCACCGGCCTACTCCATCACCAATGTCGCCGTGATTCCCAGCCTGTCCAACTCCACTCCCGTTCCGTCGTCGGTCTCGAACACCGGCAGCGTCCGCGGTTCCTTGCCCGGCGCGTAGAGTTTCACCGCCGTCCATTTCCCCAATAAGTGCACGGTGACGTTTTCCACTTCGTAATCCGAGTAGTTCACCAGTTGAAGAATGGGCTTGCGGCTTCCCGGCGGCACGCCCATATAGGAGAGTACGCTGGCCACGTTGAAGAGCCGCGCTCCCAGGTTGTGCCGTCCGGTCATGGAATTTACATCGCGCCAGATATCGTCCAGCACCTTCACGTCTTCCTTGTCCAGCGTGATCTGATCCTCGCGCTGCGCCGGAAACTTCCAGCCCGGCGGCGCCGTCAGCAGCGTGCCGCCGCCCCGCGTGAACCGCCGCAAAACCTGCTTCTGCTCCTCGCTCAACAGCGATGGATCGACGTTCACGGCCATCTTGGCCTGCTGCATTCCGGAGTCGCTCAGCTTCGCGCGCGGCACCGGGCGCACCGGCGTGTGCTTCACGCTGATCATGTCGAGAATTCCTCCCGAATAGAGGCCTCCGCTGTCCACGTCCTGCACCAGCGCCAGCGTGCCTGCCGCGCCCGCGCGGCCCCAGCCGTCGTGCTCGCGGTAGTAGGCGAGCAACTCCATCATCTTCTTCCACGCCGCCAGCGATTTCTCCTGGCGTTCCATCAGCGCCTTGAACGCGGGGGCGTCCAGCGCGACCAGCCAGTGCGCGCCCAGCATCTCCGCATCGGCGATCGCCTGCAAATACCGCGCGACCGGAATCACCTGGTTTGCCGGAGGAACATAACCCATCCACACCCGTGCCGGCTGCCTCTCGGGCAACGCCGCGCGCACGAATCGCAGGAACCCCGTATTGGTATCGATCCACGGCGCACCGCTCGGCGCCGCTTTGGCCGAGCCGTCGTCGGCCGCGTTGATGCCCGGCCACACTCCTTGGTTGGTCGCCACCACCTCGCCGGGATTCCGAAGATCCATGCGCGTGCGCGGACCCATTACCACCACGGCCAACTTCGAATCGCGAAGCGCCGCCGCCATACGCGCCAGCGGTTCCGCCTGGAACGCACCCTCGAACAGCACGCCCTGCAACTTGGCCGACGCCGCGGCCGCCGCCAGTTCCCGCGCGTCGTCTCCGGGCCTCACCACGCCCAGCACCGCCACGCCCTGCGCCGCCGCCTTCTCGCTGAACGCAGCCGACCACAGAGGCCGCTCCAGCGCCAGGCAGTTCACCGGCGTTCCGCGCACCAGTTCCAGCGTGGCCGGATCGTTGGAACTCCACCGCGCGGGAATCCACCCGGCCGGACCGGCCAGCAGGGGACAAACCAGGAGAACCAGCAAGCAGACAAGGCGCGCCATAACTTCACTCTATCGCGCGCCCAGGGCGTTTGCGCAGCCTTATACCGCGGCCAAAGCCTCGCGGTTCGCCGCCGCCAGTTCGCGCGACGGCTGGGCCAGCTTCTCCAACTGCGCCTCGTTCAACGGTGAAATGTACGGCTCGATCGCACCCGTGACGGCAATGCCCGCCAGTTCCGACGCCGCATGCAGGACGCGGGCAGGGCCCAGCGCGTCGCGCAGGTCTTCCAAGGGGAGGAACAGCCGCCGCACCGCTTCGGCCTCTTCGAACTTCCGCTCGCTACACAAGGTCCACAACCGCCGCGATAACGCCGGTGCGATACAGCCCGAACCCGTCGTGAAGCCCGGCAGGCCGTAGTTCCGCAGATGCGTGATGGCCGGACGTTCGCCAATCCCGCTGATCACGAAGCGCTTGTCCACGCGGCGCAGCAGCGAGGACAGGTATGGATCCTCCGCCGGGTCCTGGCGCACCACGGCGTACTTGATGCCCGCGCACACGCCTTCGTCCACCAGGCGCGCCACGGCGTCCAACCCCGCTTCCTTGTCGCCGCCCATGTTGTGTTCCTCCTTCAAGTAGAGGACCAGTTTCTTCCGCGACGCCTCGGCGAAAGCGCGATAGCCGCGCTCCAGGCCCCTGGCGTCGCGCGGGTCGCTGCAAGGAAGCAGCATCACGCAAGGGAAATCGTAGTCCTTCAGCAACCCGGCCTGGTCCATCGCGCGCCCAAAGCTCGGGCCCGCGCTCGGAATCATCCAGTGATCGTCCGGAAATCCCGTCAGCCAGTCCAGCATGGCGTGGTACTCGCTTAACCGGATGTGATACAGGAACGCATTGCCGCCGTAGAGAAAATTATGGATGCCGCCATCGGCGATATGCGCGGTAATCTTCCGGCTCTGCTCAAAGTCGAGCGCCTCCGTGCCGTCGTTCTTGCGGGCCAGGGGCGGCACGGGAAATACGCCACGCCAGTCGTCTGTGCGGACGGGACTTGTCTTCATGCGCCTTCCATCATATGTCCGCCCGCACCCGCACTGCCTAGTTGCCGCGGTAATTGAGCGGCGGTCTGGCCTCTGCCGGGATGCGCGACTTGTAAGCGGCGCCCGTGCTCCTCCGGGAAAACGATTCCTTGGCCGCGGCCACATTCTCCGGCTCCGTCAGTAAGTCGAGCGCCGTAAGCGTGAGTGTCTTGGCCGCCACCACCATGCCCTTCCGGCCAATGCTCATGCCCGCGCAGGCAGTCGATTGCCACGAATGGCCCGGCGTGCCCGGTACGAACGCAGCCGCCGAGAACTGTCCCACCGGCAACACGTGACTTACGTCGCCCACATCGGTTGAACCCATCGTGCCGCGCGATTCGGTGAAGATCTCCGCTTCGCTCCCCAACGGCAATGCGTCCTTCATGTCCATCGTCTCCCGCAGCTTCACCGCGAAGGCCCGCTCCTCGCCGGAATACCTCACGCCGCCCGCCACTTTCAGATTCTTCCGCAGCAACTCCGTCAGTGCGTCGTTCGGCAGGACGTCCCACACGCTGCTTTGCAGCACAACCTCGGCGCGCGTCCCCGTGGCGATGGCCGCTCCCTCGGCCGCTTTCTCCATGCGCTCCCAGATTCCATCAAGCACGGCCATACGCGGATGCCTCGCGTATACATACGACTCGGCGAAGTCCGGCACGATGTTCGGCGCCGCGCCTCCCCGGGTCACGATGTAGTGCAACCGCGTCTCCTGAGGCACGTGTTCCCGCAGCATGTCGATGGCGTGCGCCGACAGCATCAGCGCGTCCAGCGCCGAACGCCCCGCCCAGGGCGCCGCGGCCGCGTGCGCCGCCGTTCCATGAAAACGGAATTTGGCCGTTATGTTCGCAAGCGAACTCCCCAAATCGGCACGGTTCGCATCGCCCGGATGCCATGTCAGCGCCACGTCGGTTCCTTCAAACACGCCCGACCGCAACATATATATCTTGCCGCCGCCTCCCTCCTCGGCAGGAGCGCCGAAGAACCGCAGCGTGCCTTTCACGCCGTGTTGCTCCATGTAGCTCTTCAACGTCACCGCGGCGAACGTGACCGCCGCGCCGAACAGGTTGTGTCCGCAACCATGTCCCGGGCCGTCCTTCACGAGTGGCTTGCGTTCCGGAGCCGCGTCCTGTGAAAGCCCGGGCAAAGCATCGAATTCGCCCATCAGACCGATCACCGGCTTGCCAGCGCCCCACTCGGCCACGAACGCCGTGGGCGCCCCCGCCACGCCCGGCGTTATCCGGAATCCCGCCGCGCGCAACTCGTCCTGCAGCAGCTTCGAGCTTCTGTTTTCGTGATACCCCAATTCGGCGAACTCCCAGATTTGCCGTGAAATCACACCCCATTTCGCGGCGCTGCCGTCCATGGCCCGCAGCAACCGCGCCCGCTCGCTTTCCAGCGCCCAAGACGCCGCCGGAAACACGGACATCAGCAGGAGCAAGAAGATTGGCATCCCCGTATGGTAGAACAGTCACCATGCCCGAACGGACCTTTTCCCGCAGAAACGTGTTGAAGACCGCATCCACGGCCTCTCTCGCCTCGGCGGCGGCACAGTCCGCCCCCGCGCAAGCAGGACCGCGCAGCGGCCCGCTCAAAATCGTCACCATGTATAAGTTCGATCCAACCGAACTGGACAGGATCGCCGCCGCCTCCGCCGTACCGGTGGAAATCCGCATCTGCGGCACCGCCGATGAATTCCGCCGCGAACTGCGCGACGCCGAAGCCGTCTATGGCGGCGTTCGTGGCGCCGACCTCGATTTCGCCCCCAAGCTCAAATGGCTCCAATCGGGCGGCGCGGGCATGGAGGGCACCGACCCCAAGGTGCTGCAAAGCGCTCTTACCATCACCAACTATGCCCGCACCTTCGCGCCCGGCATCTCGGAAACCGCCATCGGGCTTCTGCTCGCTCTTTCCCGCGGCATCGTGAAATATTACCTGCCGCAGTTCTATCTGAAAAAGACCATGGCTCCGGTGGGCACGCCCAAGTCCGCGCACCACGTGGAACTGGTAGGCCGCACCATGGGCATTGTCGGCATGGGCGGCATCGGCTCGGCCATTGCCCGCCGCGCCTACTACGGTCTCGACATGCGCATCGTCGCCACCGACGCCAAGCCCATGCCCAAACCCGACTATGTCGCCGAGTTGCACGATCCCTCTTATTTCTCGAAAATGGTTCCGCAAGTGGACGTGCTTGTCTGCGCCGCGCCGCATACCAAACTAACCGAGCGCATGTTCAATGAACAGATCTTCCGGTCCATGAAAAAGACCGCCTACTTCATCGCCATGTCGCGCGGAAAACTCTTCGACGAGAACGCCCTCGTCCGCGCGCTCAAGGAAGGATGGATCGCCGGAGCCGGGCTCGACGTGTTTCCCACCGAACCCGTTCCGCCGGGCCATCCTATTTTCGAGTGCGACAACGTCATCATGAGCGCGCACACCTCCGGTTGGTCGCCCGACCGTCAGGTCCGCCTCATCGACCTTTATGCCGAGAATGTCCGCCGCTACACCAGCGGACTTCCGCTCATCAACGTGGTTGACAAAGAGAAAGGGTACTGAACATGTTTTTACGAAAGGCTCTGCCCGCCTTGCTTCTGCCCGGCTTCCTGCTGCCGGCTCTGGCTGCGCCCGAAGTGCTACTCGCCCCCAAAGGGCGGCCCGCCGTTTATACCGCGCCGCACAAGCCGCACACGAAGCTCAAGGAAGTGGCGGCCAAACATGCCGGCAAGAAACAGTGGCGCGAGGTGATTGTCAACGACAAGCAACTCACCAGCGCTTATGAACAATGGGCTCCGGGCTTCAAGTCGCCGAAGATGATGCACCCGGACACGCGCGAATGGTGGGTGGTTCTCTCAGGCGAGGTGCGCTTCACCATTGAAACCCAGCAGCCTTTCATCGCGAAAAGGGGATCGATGGTGCAGGTGCCCTTCCAAACCTGGTTCCAGTTCGAGGTCGTCGGCCCGCAACCCGCCCTGCTGTTCGACACCAACATCGCCGGCGCGCACACGCTGTTCGCCACCACCGAAAAGCCGCCCGTCATACCCGGCATCGAGTGGGTGCAAGCGGCCTACAACTCGCGTCTGGCCGGACAGTGGAAACTCGGCAACAAGCCGCACGTTACCTTCGACGAGATGGCCGCCGGAGTCGATAGCGGCAAACTGAAGGGCACCGTCCGCATCGTGCAGGACGATCGCGGCACGGCGAACTTCATTTACGGCTACAACTCGAAACTCCCGCCGGTCGATCCCAAGAATAAGGGCCATTTCCATCCCGAAGGCGCCGAGTTCTGGCTGATCATGCGTGGCCAGATCCGCTATCCCATCGAAAAGGTGGGTGTCGTGATCGCCGAAGAAGGCGACGTCGTGTATGTTCCGCCATTCACCTACCACGCTCCGCGCTGGTGGGGCGACGGCGCTTCCTGCCGTCTCGCCATGAACGCCTTCCCCGATATCACCCACCTGTTTGAAGCTCACTAACCCGGAGCGGGCGCGGTCCGCCGCGCCCGCTTGACTTCCGCTCACAACTTGGACTATAGTCTAAGTAATGGACCGGCGCCCATCCGCCCCGTCTTCCCTCCGTGACCGGCGCCGCGCCGAAACCACCCGCGAGATCACCGCCGCCGCACTCTCCCTGTTCGCCGAAAAGGGCTTCGAGGCCGCCACGGCGAGCGAAATCGCCCAGCGCGCCGGCGTCAGCCGGGCCACCTTCTTCAACTACTTTCCCCGGAAAGAGCTGATTCTCGCTTCGTTCGCCCGCTCCCGCGTGGAGCGCATTCAATCCCTGCTCGCGTCCCGGGGCGCCTTCACGCTGGACTCCCTGCTCGATCTGTTCATTGAGTTCGCCGCTGAAAACGAGCGCTTCGGCTCCGGTCCGCGCAGCCTGTTGCCCCTTATCCTGTTCCATCCTGCCTGCCAGGCCGCCGTGCAGCCCATCTTGCATCAGGCGCGGCAGGCTCTTGCCGAAGGGCTCGGCCGGGACGGCGCATTGAAATCCGGCGTCAACGCGCGGGTCTTCGCGGAAAGCTTTTTTGGTCTCTATATCTCTACTGTTCTTCAGTGGTCCGTGCATCCCAATCCCCCGAAGGGATGGCATGTGCGCACCGTGCGCCAGCGCCTGGGGCTGCTGGTGCGGTTGGCGAAGAAGGGAGCGGACACATGAAGCGAACCGTGCTTATCCTCGTGGCCGCCGCGGCTCTCGCGGCCGGCTGGTTCGCCTGGCGCGGACGCGGAGCATCATCCGGCGAAGAGTGGAGCGGGGTTTTGGAAGCCCGCGAAATGCAACTTGGCTCACGCGTCGGCGGCCGTGTCGTCGAAGTGCTGGTCGAGGAGGGCCAGATGGCGGAGTCCGGTACGATCCTCATCCGGCTGGAGCGGCGTGAATGGGAGGCGGAGCGCGAGCAACTGCGGGCGCGCCAGGCGCAGGCCCGGGCGGCCGCAGCCCGCATGACGCACGGCTACCGACCCGAAGAGATTACCCAGGCCGAAGCCGCGATGCGGCAGGCCGAAGCCGTGCTTGCCGCGCTCCGCGACGGTCCGCGCCCCCAGGAACGCAAGGAGGCGGCCGCAGGGCACGATGCCGCGCTGGCCGAGGCTCGAAACGCCGAAGCGGCCTTCCGGCGTCTGGATACCCTCTTCAGAAGCGGCGACCTCTCCGCGCAAGCCCACGACGACGCGCGTTCCCGCCGCGACCTTGCCGCCGCCCGCGCCGAATCGGCCCGCCAGCGCCTGGAACTGCTTCGCGCCGGCACGCGCGCCGAGGATATCCGCGCTGGCGAGCAGCGTCTTCAGCAGGCGCGCGACCAGGCCGCGATGTTGCGCAGGGGCTATCGTAAGGAGGACATTGCCCAGGCACAGGCCGCTGTGGCCGAGGTGGACGCCCTGCTCGCGGCCAACGCCATCCGGCTCGACGAAACCGAAATCCGCTCACCGGCGCGGGCCCGGGTGGAACTGGTTTCCGTCCGGCCGGGCGACCTGGCCCTCGCCGGAAAGGCCGTGGTCACGCTCCTCGAACTCGATCAGGTCTGGGCCCGCCTCTATATCCCCGAGCCCGAGCTTGGCCTTGTTCACGTTGGATCAAAGCTCTCCTTGCGCACCGACACATTTCCCGCCAAACGCTACCCCGCGGTGGTCGAACAGATCAACGGCAAGGCCGAGTATCTGCCCCGCAACGTGCAAACGTTGAACGACCGCTCCCACCTCGTCTTCGGCGTCCGTGTGAAACCTTTTCCCGCCGACGGCGAGTTGAAACCCGGCATGACGGTCTTCGCGCCTTCTTCTTCGGTCTCGCCGTAACGCCATGGAACCCGTCATCACGTCCGACCACCTCACCATCCGGTTCGGCGACTTCACCGCCGTTGGCGAGGTCAGTCTCTCCGTCGGCCGCGGGGAGATCTTCGGATTCCTCGGGCCCAATGGTTCCGGCAAGACCACCTTCATCAAGGCGCTGTGCGGACTCATCCCCATCTATTCCGGCCAGGGCTCCATACTCGGCCTCGACGTCCGCACCCGCGTCCGCGAAATCAAACACCACATCGGGTACATGTCACAAAAGTTCGGACTCTACGAAGACCTCACCGTCACGGAGAACCTCGACTTCTATGGCAGTGTCTACGGCCTCGCCCCCGCCGCCCTGGCTGCCCGCAAGAACGAACTCATCGAGTTCACTTCGCTCGGCCCTTACCTGGACCGCCATGCCAAGCGTCTTTCCGGCGGTTGGAAACAGCGGCTCGCGCTCGCCTGTGCGCTCATTCACTCGCCCGAAGTCGTCTTTCTCGATGAGCCCACGGCCGGAATCGACCCCGTTGCCCGCCGCGCTCTCTGGGATCTGTTGTTCACGCTCTCCGGCCAAGGGGTCACCTTCTTCGTCACCACCCACTACATGGACGAGGCCGAACGCTGTTCCCGCGCCGGGTATATCTATCTTTCGCGTCTTGTCGCCATCGGCTCCATCGACGAACTACGGCGCATGCCCGAGGCCAACCCGCCCGGCGCCACGCGTCTCCAACTCCACCTGGAAAATTCCAGCGCCGCGCTTCCCATCGTGCGCCGCCTGCCCTACGTCCACGAATCCACCATCTTTGGCCGTTCCGTCCACCTGCTGATCGAGGAAGCCTCCGTGCCACGACTTCATGACGACCTCGCCGCCTCCGGCATCACGGCGTCCATTCAACCCGCTGAAGTCTCGCTCGAGGATATCTTCGTGACGCTCACCAACCGCATCGCCCGCGAGGCGCCCAAATGAACGAAAATCCCTTTGCCGGACTCGTTCCCGTCAGCCGCAAGGAGTTCGTTCACCTTTCGCGCGACCGCGCCACGGTCTTCTTCGCGCTCGCCATTCCAGTCCTCCAACTCATCCTGTTCGGCTTTGCCATCGATACGAACGTCCGCCAGGTTTCCACCATCGTGCTCGACTCCTCTCGCACGCAGGAGAGCCGCCGCCTGATCGAAGCCTTCGCCAACTCCGACGTCTTCGATATCCGCTATGCCGCCGCCAGCGAGGAAGACCTCTATGAACACTTCCGCGCCGGAAAAGTGAAGGCCGGTATCCGTATTCCGCCGGACTATGCACGTCTCGTGCAGGAAGGCCGGCAGGCCACCGTGCAACTACTGGCCGATGGCTCGGATTCCACCATCACCAGCCAGGCCGTCGCCACGGCTGGCGGTGTCGCTCTCCAGGAATCCCTGCGAAAGCTTCTCGGTTCCCAGGCGCGCCCGCCCATCGAGGTCCGGCCCGCCGTGCTCTACAACCCCGGCCTGCGTTCGCCGAACTTCTTTGTCCCCGGACTCGTCGCCATCATGATGCAGCTCATGGTCATCATGCTCACGGCGTTTTCCATCGTGCGCGAACGCGAGCGCGGCACGCTCGACCAGATGTGGCTCACCCCGGTAGCTCCGCTCGGCCTGATGGTGGGCAAGATCATCCCCTACGGCGTGCTCGCCTTTTTTGAACTCACCGTCGTGCTGGCCATCATGCGCTTCATCTTTCAGGTGCCCATTCACGGCAGCCTCGTCCTGCTCTACCTGTTTTCGCTCCCGTTTGTTCTCACCGTCATGGGCGTGGGGCTGCTCATCTCCACACGCGCCCAAACCCAGGCCGAAGCCTTTCAAATGGCCATGGGCACGCTGCTGCCCAGCGTCTTCCTCTCCGGCTACATCTTTCTCATCGAGAACATGCCGGTGGGCTTCCAGGCCATCAGTTGGCTCATTCCGGCGACCTACTACATCGCCATCGTCCGCGGCGTTGTTTTGCGCGGAGCGGGTTTGGCCGAACTCTGGCCCCAGGCCGCCGTGCTGGTCCTGATGGGTTGTCTTTCGGTGGTGCTCGCCGCGCGCGCCTTTGTCCGGACGCGCGGATGAGGAGGGTTCAGTAGGCCGCCAGCCAGCGGGCCTTTTCGATTACCTTTTGCGCGTCCGGCAGGAACGCCTGTTCCAGCGGCGGCGAAAAGGGCACCGGCGTATCCGGCGCCGCCAGCCGCACCACGGGTGCGTCCAGCCACTCGAACGCCTTCTCGCTGATGCGCGCGCTGATCTCGCCGCCGATGCCGCCCGTCAGAGTGTCTTCGTGCAGCACCAGGGCTCGGGAACATTTTTTCACGCTGGTGAGAATGGCCTCCTCGTCCAGCGGCAGCAGCGTGCGCAGGTCGAGAATCTCCAGCGATACGCCCTCGCGCTCCAGCGCCGCGGCCGCTTCGTGGGCCACGTGGACCATCGCGCCATATGTGATCACCGCGATATGACTGCCCTCGCGGTGCAGCCGCGCCTTGCCCAGCGGCACCGTATAGTCGCCTTCGGGCACCTCACCTTTCACGGCGCGGTAGAGCTTCTTGTGCTCGAAGAAAATCACCGGATCGTTGTCGCGAATCGCCGCCTTCATCAATCCCTTGGCGTCGTAGGCCGTGGACGGTTCCACCACCTTCAGCCCCGGCGTCTTCACGAACCATGCCTCGGGGTTCTGCGAATGATACGGCCCGCCGTGAATGCCGCCGCCCGAAGGCGCGCGCACCACCAGCGGCGCCGGCGCGTTCCAACGGTAGCGCGTCTTGGCCGCGAAGTTCACGATCTGGTCGAAGGCGCAGGTGATGAAGTCGGAAAACTGCATTTCCGCCACCGGACGCATCCCCGCGAAACTGGCTCCGATCGCCGCGCCCACGATCGCCGATTCGGAAATCGGCGTATCGACGATGCGCTGTTCGCCGAAGCGCTGCAACATGCCCTTCGTGATCTTGAACGCCCCGCCATAGACGCCGATATCCTCGCCCAGGCAAAACACCGCAGGATCCCGTTCCATCTCCTCCCAGATGCCCTGGCGGATTGCTTCGAGGTAGGTGGCCTCGGCCATTAACGGCTCCCTTCGTACACGTCGTGCGTCAGCGTCGAGGGGTCCGGATAGGGACTGTTTTCGGCCCAAGCGATCGCTTCATCGGCCTCCCGCTTGATGAGCGCGTGCGTTGCGTCCAACTCCTCGCGCGTGGCCCACCCGAGATCCAGCATCGCCCGCTCCACGCGCTGAACCGGACACTTCTCGGCCCACTCGCGCCACATATGTTCGGGCACATAATCCCCGCCGTCGTGCGCCGAATGGCCCGTCATGCGGAACGTCTTGCACTCGATCAGCGAAGGTCCTTCACCCGCGCGCGCCCGCTCGGCCGCCCGCCTCGCAGCGCGGTACACGGCGAACACGTCGTTGCCGTCCACGATCTCGCCCGGCATGCCATAGCCCGGCGCACGGTCGGCCACATGCTCGCAGGCCATCTGCTTTTCCAGTGGCGTCGAATAGGCGTACTGGTTGTTGTTACACACGAACACCACCGGCGCTTTTTGCACCGAGGCCAGGTTGATGCCCTCGTGCCAGTCGCCGCGGCTCGTCGCCCCGTCGCCGAAAATGTTGAACACGATCTGCCGCGATCCCTGGAACTTCAGCGCCATCGCCGTGCCTGCCGCCACCGGCACCGAAGCCGCCATCGCGCTGATGATCGCCACGATGCGCCGCTTCAGATCGCCCATGTGCATGTTGCCTTCGCGCCCCCGCGTCAGCCCGCCCATGCGGCCCATGTACTGCGCGAAAATCTCCCGCGGCGTCACGCCGCGCACCAGGTACAATCCCAGGTCGCGATGGCACGGATACAACCAGTCTGCCTCTTCCGCCGCCAGCCCCACGCCGACACAAATGGCTTCCTGCCCGCGGCCCACGTACACGCCGCCCAAGATCTTCCCCTGCCTGTACAGCTTGCGCTCGATCCGGTCTTCCACCTCGCGCTGAAGGGCCATGAAATAATGCCCCCGGCGCGCGATTTCCTCCGGCGATAGGCCCGCGCCGGCATCCGTTTCCGGGGACGCTGCGTGCGAAGCGCCTGCATGTTGCACCAAGAGGGGCCCAACTGGTTTCACTGCTGCCATGGATGGCCTCCACGGGCGATTGCCCAAACTCTCTAGTATACGTTCCCGGAGCCCAATGCAATCCCGTACCGCGCCATTCCTGCCGCGACCCCTACCGCCTGGCCGGAGCCTTCTTCGCCATCCTTGCTCCCTTCGATGCGGGAGGCCTCTCCGAGAGAGCCGGGCCGAGTACGCGATCCAAATCCGTCTCCGTCCACGACCCAAAATCCGCTCCCCGCCGCAGCGTCCAATGCTCGGTGAGCGTCGCCGATTGTCCCTTCGACAGACGCCGCAGCGGCCCCAGAAACTCCATCTCCAGAAATTCCGCGTTCGTGAAGGTTTCAAACGAGCAGCCGAAATCCGGATACCGGCGGTTGGGAAACGCCTCGGTCCGCTTGGTGAACAGCAGGCCGTCCAGCGCGTACGCTCCCCAGGAATCGGAGTTGAACGTCCCCAGTTTTTGCGGTGCGGCCACGGCCGGATCCTGCCGCAGCGTCAGGTACTTCTCATAAAATTTCCAGCGCGCATCGGCCAGGTTCGTGTAGGCCCAGAGCACCAGCGGATTGGTTGGCAGCAGATCCTTCGGATGCGTCCCGCGCGGCGGAAAACCCGTGATCGCCCTCCCGCCAGGCGTCATCATCGTCAACGTCCACGGCGCCATCTCCAGCGGCTTCACTCCGTGATACACCGCTTTGTGCTCCAGCGTCACGCCGCTTCCCGACGCAGCCATCGTGATTTTGATGCTCTTCTCGAACCCCGCCGAGTCCACCGGTTGCACCGCCGTCAGGCCATCCGGGCGCGTCTCGATCCGCACCCTCCCGTTGTCCAGAGCCCAACTGGTTTCCAATGCCTCCGGGGCCACCCACAAACGGTGTCCGCCCCGCAGTTGATATTCTTTCTCGCCCGACTTGCCCAACTGCCCGTCGAACTCCTTGAGCACGTTCCTTCCGCCCGCCAGCGAATAATGCATCACCCGCGGACCCACGTCCGAGGTGACAATCAACTCCACCTCGCCGTTGGTCACGCGGTAACAGTTCGGCCAGCCTTTCCAGGCTATCTTCTCCACTTTTACTTGGGCCATCATCAGAGTCGTGGTCAGTGTGAGCAGCAGCGCCAATCGGGACATCGGGGACATTATTTCTTGATTGCCAGCACGGCGTCCAGTGGCGCGCCGGTCCGTTCGCCCCGCATTTCGGTGAATCCCGCCGCGCGCAGCAGTTCGCAGTATTGGGAAAAGCTCCGCTCGCGCCCCTCGGTGCACACCAGCATGTTCAGCGACTGCATGTGCGCCGGCGCCGGGCCCGCCAGGTCCTCGTCCAGCAGTTTCTCGGCGATCAGCAGTCCTCCGCCCACTGGCAATGCCTCATGGATACGGCCCAGCAACGCTTCGATCTTATCCTGGCTCCAGTCGTGCAGAATGCGCCCCAGCGTGTAGAGATCCGCCGTGGGCAGCGGATCGCCAAAGAAGTCGCCCGCCACCGGACGCACGCGCGACCCGGCAGTGAACTCCCGCGCGAACTCGATCACCTCGGGAAGGTCGAACAGCACGGTTTCCATGTCCGGATACCGTCCGGCGATGGCCAGCGCCAGGTGCCCGGTCGCGCCACCCAGGTCGGCCATGCGCCGGAACGCCGACAGATCGAACGCGGCGGCCACGGCGGGCGAGCTCAACTGGCCCAGGCCGTGCATCCCCAGCAGGAAGGTTCGCTTGTCGTCTTCCGTCTTGAAAAAATGCGAGAACAGGCCGCCTTCAAACCCGAACGTCTGCTTCCACCGGTGTGTTCCCTCGCGTACGGCATCGTCCAGGCGGCTCCACATGGGATACAGCACGCGGTCGGAGTAGAGAATGTAACCGGCTAGCGTCTGCGGACTGCCCCGCAGCAAGTAGAGCGCGGCCAGTTCCGTGTTCGCGTACAGCGCGCCGCGCTTTTCCAGCAACCCCAGCGCTACACAGCCGTCCAGCAGCCGCGCCGCCGCGTCCTCGCCCGCCTCCATGCGCAGCGACAACGAATAGGCCTCCTCGGGTCCGGCCGCCAGGTGTTCAAACACGCCCATCGAAACGGCCGTGAACAATACCTTCGAGCGGCGGAATGCCTCGATCAGATCGAGAACCGGTTGCGGACCTGTCTGGCTCATACCTTGAAAGGATCCCATCCGCGGGCCGCCAGCGGTTTCGCGTCCAGCGTCACGCGCCCCGCCTTGCCCGCCACGATCGTGCCGACGCGAGTCAGGGGCACGCCGTTGAAGGTCGCCGGAACCCTCTGCCGCGACGGCACGGTGAACAACAGTTCGTAGTCCTCTCCATGTGTCAGCGCCCGCTCCACGGCCACCCCCTGGGCCAGCGGCAACGGAGAGGCGAGCGCGGCGGCCACGCCGGATTCCTCGCACAACCGGCTGAGGTCCATCGCCAGCCCGTCGCTGACGTCCATACAGGCCGATGCCAGACGGTTCTCGAGCAGGTAGCGGCCCAGCGCCAGACGCGGTTCAAACCGTATGCGCTTGCCGGGCGCTTCGACGCCCAGTTCGCCCGAAACATAAATGGCATCGCCTGTTTTGGCGCCGTCCCGCCGCAACGCACGTCCGGCGGGCGCGTGTCCCAGCACGATGAGGTCGGCCGTCAGCGTCCTGGCCCGCGTGGTGTCGCCGCCGGCCAGCACCGCGCCCGTTCGCGACCCCGACTCCGCCATGCCTTTGTAGAAATCCTTCAACCAGGGGCCCCAGGCCCACTCGGGCACGGCGATCGAAACGAAGTAAGCCAGCGGAGTGCCGCCCATGGCCGCCACGTCGCTCAGCGCCCGCGCCAGCGCGCGCCAACCCAACGCGCGCGGAGGCGCCGACCGGCGCCGGAAGTGCGTACCCTCGATGAACAGGTCCGTCGTGACGAGCAGCTCCGTCCCGGCGGGCGGCCGCAACACCGCGCAGTCGTCGCCGATGCCTAGCACCAGGTGATCCGCTCCGGCCGCGCGCGTACGAAGCCGGCGGATCCACTCCCGTTCATTCATGGCTTGCCTGCGTGCCGTCCGCCAGCGTCAGACCGCTTGGCAGGTCCTCGCCAAACACGCGGCTGAGGAACTCACGGTCGCCCGCCGCCCGTCCCTCCAACACCGCCACCAGCGATTCCTCCTTGGGATGTCCCTCGAACGACCGCTTCAACGACTCCAGCATCGCGGCCGGCAAATCGCGAGTGGCGTCGCCCGTCCTGCGCGCAATCGCCGCCAGGGCCGCCTCGGCTCCCTTCACCGGGCGCAACGCATCCACCCATCGCTGCGCCGTCGCCGGCGGCGTCACGGCGTTCATCGGCCCGTAGAACAGTTGCCGCGCGCCAATCCGGCTGAGGCACCAGAGTTCGCTCTCCTTGTAATCGCCGGCGGCCACGCGCCGCAGCAACGCGTCGCCCAACTCCGTCTTAGTGCCCGCGGGCAGCAGTTCCAGGCTGGCAGCCGCGCGCCACATCTCGCGCAGCAGGCTGGAATTCACGCGCACCTTCTGGTTCTTTCTCGGCGTCAGCGTTCCCGACAGCCGCTGGAACATGTCGGCTTGCTGGTTCCGGTTCAACCCGCCAGCCACGCGCCCCCAGAAGATCCACCACTCACACTCGTTCTGCACCTGATTAGGGAACGCCAGCCCCTGCGCGAACAGCCGCCGCGCCTGTTCAATGCGATATTCATCGCCGGGAAATCCGAAGCCAGGCCGCAAGCACAGCCCCGCCAGGTTCAACCATCGCGCCTCATAGGCCGGTCCCTGGCGGCGCGTCCCGGCCAGTTCCAGAAACAGGTCCGCCAGTTTCCGGATCGCCGTCAGCGGCCAACTTGCCCGTCCCAGCGACAACGCCTGTTCCAACCGCGCCGGCAACTCCTCCGGCGTCACCGCCGCACGTTCGAAACAGCCGCTCACCAGCGCCTGCGCGGCGTTCAGTGCTTCCTCGGCGATCACCGTCGCCGGTTGCGATCCCGCCGCCGGTCCGGCCTGTTTCCGTAACTCGAATTGCAACCGCCAGCGGTTGTCGCTCACCTTCGAGTCGGCCCACAACTCCAGCGTGCCCACCTCGGTCAGCTTGGCCACCAGCTTCACCGGCACCTGCCGCGTCTCCCCCGGCTTGCCGTAGCGGATCACGGCGTGCAACGGCGCGTGTTGATGAAGTTCCTCGCCGATCTCCACCATGGACCCCTGCGCGTCTTCCAACCGCGTCAACGACGAGTACAGCCGGAAGCTCACGGGCTTGTTCGCCACCAACTCAAGCCGCTCCTGGTCGAGCGCCAGCGTCACGCCGTTTTCGGTGCCGCGCGGCACCACGGTCACCGCCCGTCCGGAATCGAGTCCAATGTAGTAGGTGCGCGGCAAACCGCCCCGCACCACCAGGCCCGCCCCGGTGGATCGCACGTACGAGTAGTACGCCGCGCCCACGGCCACGGCCAGGTCCAGGTCGTTGTTCTCCATCACCAGCGGCTTGCGTCCCGTCCAGCTTTCCACCACCCGCGCCACGCGTTCGCGCAGCACGGCCGGAATGAAGAAACCGCCGTTGAACAGAATCGCATCCGGCGCCACGTTGCCCGATGCCGCCAGGAAGGCCGCCAGATGCCGCGTCACGGCTGGGTCCGGCACATAAGGCAGCCCCGTTTCGCCAAACGCCGACATCTCCTCCTGCGCGGGCTTGTCGTCCCGTCCGCACTCCGGCACAAACCCGTCCAGCGCCAGTTCCAGAGCCTCTTCGCGTGTGATGAACGTCCGCAGAGTTCCACCAATCAGGGATCGTCCGGCGCCCAGCACGGTGATCTCGGCCCGCTCCGGCCCCCCCTCGGTCAGCAGCCGTTCCTTCGCCGCCGCGCACTGGCGGCGCAGGGCGCTGCGCTGCCGCACGTTCAGTTGCGCGTTCAACTTCTGTTCGGCCAGCCACGAGATGGTCAAATCCAGGTTGTCGCCGCCCAGCAGCAGGTGCTTGCCCACGGCCGTTCGCGTAAAGTCGATCCGGTCGCCCGAACGTTCCATGCGAATCAGCGTGAAGTCGCTGGTGCCTCCGCCCACGTCGCACACCAGGACGAGCATGCCGTCCTGCAACTGCGCGCGCGAGCGCTCCAGGTGGTTCGCGATCCAGGCATAGAACGCCGCCGCGGGCTCCTCCAGCAGCGTCAGCTTTTCAATGCCTGCCCGCCGCGCCGCCTCCACCGACAACTCCCGCGCCTCCTCGTCGAACGACGCCGGCACGGTCAACACGACGTTCTGATCGCCGATCGAGGCCCCGTGCTCTTTCTCCCACGCCTTCCGCAGATCCTCGATATACCAGGCCGAGGCATCCACCGGCGAATAGAGCCTTCCGCCTTCGGCCGCATCCCAGGGCAGAATTTTCGCCGTGCGGTCCACCTGTGGATTCGAAAGCCAGCTCTTGGCCGAGTGCACCAGCTTGGTCGGCGTCAATGCGCCCTGTTCGCGCGCCCAGACGCCCGCCACCGGCGGTTCGCTCAAATACAGGAACGAGGGAAGCGTCCGTACGGCCTCGACGCGCCCTTCGGCCACGGGCTGCGCCACCAGTTGAATCCGCACCGGCGGAAAGGCTTGGTCGCCCGCGTTGGAGGGGTCGATATAGGCGATGGCCGAATTCGTCGTGCCCAGGTCGATGCCGACGTAGCAGCTCACGGCTTACTCCACTTCAATCTCGGCTGGCGCCACGATCCGCGCCCTCTCCGCCGCGCCCGCCGGCGGCAGCTCGGCCTTGGACACCATCCAGCCGCGGTGCTGCAAGACGCCGGACTCCACCTTGCCATCGGCGGGCACCTTGCCAATCAGCTTCACGCGCGCCTTGTCGCCCGGCTTCACGCCCGCCGAGGCCAGGTTCGTCACGGTGCCTTCCACGCCGTCCACCACAGGCGCGAGATCGAAGATGCGATCGAGCGCCTTGCGTGAATTTTCGTGGATTGAGCGAACTGCCGCACCCACCTGCTCATCGGAATAGGGCGCGATATCCTCCATCAGGAAGTCCACCAGGCGCGCTTCGCGCTGCAAGACTCCCAGCAGCGTCAGCGCTCCTTCGCCAGGGCCGGCTTGCGCGGCCGCTGGGGCGGACTTGGCGGGCTCCGGTTTCGCCGCGGCGCTGGCCGGCGGCGGCGTCACGATCCGGCGCGTCAACCCGAGCGCGGCCACCACTTCGTCGGGCAGCCTGCCGTTGGTCAACAGGGCAAGAAAACTCTTTATGGCAAGGGAAAATCGGCTCAAAATGAATGGGCTCCGGGAGTGTTCGCGCCGCGCCGCAAGCTCGCGGCCTGGCACGTCTTCAGGATACTACGCGACCCCGCCAGGCACTTGCTTCCGGAATCCGGTATAGTGTCTCGCACGCCATGTCGCGCACAGCCCGGGTTTCCCCGTTCCAACGCCCCATCCCCAGACGCCCTTTTGGCGACTCACATGCTGGTACGCTTAAGGCTTTCATGGACAAATACATCATTATTGGACCGCAAGGCTCCGGCAAAGGCACCCAGGCCCGGCTGCTCAGCGATTCCTTCGACTTCGTTCACATCTCCATCGGTGACATCTTCCGTTGGAACATGACGAACCACACCAAACTCGCCGCCCGCATCACGCGCATCATGAACGAGGGCCGTCTGGTTCCCGACGAGATCGTCGAGGAGGTGGTCCGCCAGCGCATGGAACAGCACGACTGGAATTTCGGTTTTGTCCTCGACGGTTTTCCGCGCACCCGCTCACAGGCCGAATATCTGTTTGAGAACTGGAACCTTGACAAGGCGATCTATCTCGACATCCCGGAGGATGTCGTCTTCGGCCGGGTCATGCAGCGCGTGGCCGAAGGGCAAGGCGGCGGTTTCACCAAGCGTCTCGACGACAATCCCCAGGCTCTCCGCGTGCGCCTGCAGGAGTTCCACGAAAAAACGCAGCCCCTGCTCCGCCTCTTCGAGCACAAGGGAATGCTTGTTACCATCGACGGGAACCAGAGCATCGAACGGGTGTTTGACAGCATCGTGGCGAACCTGGGCCTGTCGTCCCCGGTCGCCAAGTCCCGCTAGGAGCCGGCCGTTACGGTTTCGGCGCCGCCGGCACAACCGGTGCTGACGGGGCGGCCGCGCCAAAGGGCCGCGGAGGCGCCTTGGTCAAGAAACGGGCCGTGTCGCGGGCGGCTTTCGTCTCCACGCCCGGCTTTTCCAGAAAGCCCAAGTCGCGGAACCAGTCGATGAACCGGTACTGCCATGCGCCAATGGGAATGCCGCCCCGGTCCGTCAATCCAGCCGTCATGCGGCTGCCGTCCGGCAGTGTCTGGCCTGGATGCGCTCCGTGCCCATAGAGCATCATCTCCACGTTGGGCACGCCCACGTTCAACATCGCCATGTAGTAGTCCACGGCCCATAAGGCGTGAATCCGGTCGCCCGCTCCCGCGCACATGATCCAGGCCGGCGGCGTGTTGCGCGGAATCTCCGGCGCCGTGCGTCCACGCGCGAACGGCGATGGCCCGGGGTAGATAATGCCCGCGAAGTCCGGGCGGGATGGCACGCCCGCCAGGGGATCGCCCGCGCCCGCGTTCTCCTTATCGAAGGTGTCGAACAGCACCGCCGACGGCGCCGACAACTCCGCCCCGGCCGAAAAGCCCATGATGCCGATCTTGCGCGGATCCAAATTCCACTCCTTCGCGTACGCCCGCACCAGACGGATCGCTTGTAGAGCGTCGTTGACGGCGTCCACGCGCGGATTGTAGCCGTCGCGCCGCAGACGGTTTCTCAGAATCACGGTGTTGATGCCGTAGTTGTAGAAGAACGGGACGAAGTCGGCGGCCTCGGCGCCCACGTTCAAGGTGTTGTGCCCGCCGCCCGCCGCCAGAATGATCGCCGCCCCCGTGTTCAGGCTCCGGTCCACCGGATGGAACTCGATCGACGGGTTATGAATGCTAACGATGCTGTTGATCCGCGCCGGCACCGCCTGGCTCATGTTGTAGACTTCGGCCTCGTTCACCTTTCCGGCATTCAGAAACGGCGAGCCCGCCGGGTATAGGGGCACGACCACGCCGCCCGGCAGAATCGCCTGAGGGGCGTACGGCGCGGCGGTGGCCGCCGCCGGAGCAGGCACGCGCTGGGGTGCGGGGGGTGGCGGCAGGGAGGTCTGCGCCCCCAAGATGGCGATGGTCAGAAATGAAACGGCGCGCGGCAGGGCGCGCCACGGAAACATGGCTGGCATGGCTGTCCCTCTCAAGGTATGGGCGATGCCGCCACTGTAACATGCCGGACGGCGCTAATTGGCCTTCTTCAGCGTCCATTCAATCGGCGGAAAGTCGCTGTTGCCGATGAACGTCGAGGTCAGCTTGAAACTGCCGTCGGCCGCCTTGCCCTCATACTTGATCTGCACCGTGTTGCCCTGGAGATTGGCCGTGATGGTGAAATTGACGTTTTCGCCCTCCACCTTTCCGTCCTTGATCTCCGACTTGCCCGTATAGGGCGACACGGTTTCTCCGGTCAGCTTGCCGCCGTCCACCTTGAACGTGAACGAGCGTTCGAAGGTTCCGTTCGGACCTTCCGCCGTGCCCTTCCACTCGCCGCTGATATCGGCCGCCAGGGCCGGAAGCGCCATCATCACCAAAGCCGCCAACATGTTTCTTAGCATGGGGAGATTCTCGCCCGCCCGGCACGGGAACGCAAGCGCCATGCCAGCGCCGGTCCGGCTGGGTCCTTTGGGCGTTGCGAGAAATCGTCAATTGAGCAGGATGACAAGGTTTCGGTATAGTAAGGGCCAATGCTTACTACCCTTGCCGGACGATCTCACAAATTCTGAGTGCAACCGCCGTGGGTTCCAACTCGATCTCGTGCTCCCAAAACCGCAGGACTTTCCAGCCTTCGGCACTTAGGCGCTCGTTCACGACAATGTCACGTCGGCGATTTCTGTCGAACTTTCTGTCCCAGAATTCGGTGTTGGACTTCGGTCTTACCCAATGCTCCAGGCAGCAGTGCCATTGGCATCCATCCACAAAAACCACAACCCGTGCTGCCGGGAATACCAAGTCGGGCTTGCCTTCGATCTTCGCTTTGAGGCGGTAACGCAGTCCCATTGACCAGAGAATCTTTCGTAGTTGAATCTCGGGATGTGTATCGCGGCCCCGTATCCGCGACATGCAGTAACTGCGCTGCTCCGCGGTCAGTACATCAGTCGCCGTGGGCTGCTCGCCTGCCACATCATTCCGCCTGTTCAACTTCTTCCGTCGTGGGAGGAGTTAAAACTATTACCGGTCCAAACTGCAATGCCGCGGTGTCCACCGACACGCTGTCTATAGTGGTCCCAGGAATTCAGACCAGGCAATAAGTTAGGATTTTGCGGAGTCGTGGACGCAGGAGTGGCGATGGCGACGACGCGCAAACAGTACAGTCCGAAGTTCAAGGCCAAGGTGGCAG
>JADZBH010000054.1 GCA_020852175.1 Bryobacterales bacterium
CATCACCAGACAGGCCTACGGCTTTCGCAATTTCGAGAACTATCGCCAGCGCGTGCAGGTGTTATGTTCTTAGGAGGTCTTGGGATTGGGGTTTGCCCCCGTTGTTGGCGTACAGCCCGTAGAGCCCGGGGTTTGCCCCCGTTGTTGGCGTACAGCCCGTAGAGCCCGGGGTTTGCCCCCGTTGTTGGCGTACAGCCGGGGATTGGGGTTTGCCCCCGTTGTTGGCGTACAGCCTCCCCCGTTATTGGCGTAGAGCCCGTAGAGCCAAGTGTTTGAGGAGTTTGGTGGACCTGAAGGGATTCGAACCCTTGACCTCTTCCATGCCATGGAAGCGCGCTCCCAACTGCGCCACAGGCCCACTGGCAACCTAACCAGTATATAACAGATGAAATGACATCTGCTCAAGCGTGGGACACTCTTTGCGAGTTCACGAAGTCGGAAAGCCTGCTCAAACATGCCAGCGCCGTCTCCGTCTGCCTGGCCGCCTACGCGCGCCGGTTTGGCGAGGATGAGGAAACCTGGGTTGTCACTGGCTTATTGCACGACTTCGACTGGGAGATTCATCCCACTCTGCCCGACCATCCCGTGAAGGGTGAGCCAATCCTGGCCGAACGTGGTGTGAGCGAGGAAATTCGCCGCGCTATTCTCTCCCACGCTGATTTCACTGGCGTTCCGCGCACTACCCTACTGGAAAAAACACTCTTTGCCTGTGATGAACTGGCTGGCTTCCTCACGGCGGTCAGTTATGTCCGCCCCTCGCGCAGTGTCCTCGACGTCGATGTCGCTTCCGTTAAAAAGAAGATGAAAGACAAAGCCTTCGCCCGGGCTGTCAGCCGTGATGATATCCGGAACGGCGCGGCGGACCTTGGCATCGAACTGGACGAACATATCGCCTTCTGCCTCGCCGCCATGCAGGAAAAAGCGGACGAACTCGGACTGCGCGGAAATACTCATACGGAAAGTTTTACCGGGTTTTGACTGGCGCAGCTCTTGCTTTTTCAATGTTTTGGCAATGGCGCATGAATTGCTACATCACCGGCCAGAGGATTGACCCATGTTTTGGATCGTCACCGCCATGTTGATTCTGTTGTGGATGCTGGGGGCGGTGGCCACCGCGTGGGAGGGTATCGCCCTGCATGTCGTTCTGTTCGCGGCTTTGGGCGCCACCTTAGCCGGGATCATTCAAGCCCGGCGAGCCATTTAGCTCCGCCCCAAGCGGCCAGTTTCCGCCACTATGCGCGAGATTTGGTGGACAGCGCCGCTCCGAGGAATGCCAGAACCGATCCGCCAAACAGGCACAGCGCCGATTCGAACTCCTCGCCTCCGTCAAACGAATAGCTGCTCCAGAAGAATCCCCGGAAGATGAGGATCATCGCTATGAAGGTCCACACTACGAACGGTGGGCGGCAGTTCTTGAACAGGGCCAGGGCCACCGTCAGCAACGCGGCCAGGCCAAGTCCCAAGGCGTAGGTCACCTGCGAGGCGCCTTCGCCCGGCAGCGCCAAAGTAGAAAAACTGGTGTGCGAAGCCGAAAGCTTGCCCACCAGGCCAATTCCTACCAGAAACAACCCCAGCAGAGTGTGGTAACCGTAGCTGAAGACGCGCAGAATCATTACGAGGAAGCGCACGGGATTAAGTCTCCTGAACTCAAGAACCCCTCATTGTATCAGCATTGGAAAGGAGCACCCTGGTGGCTCGAAAGAAACTGCGAGTGGCCCTCGTCGGCCAAGGCTTCATGGGACGGGCGCACTCGAACGCCTACAGGCAGGTGGGCCACTTTTTCGACGTCCCTTACGAGATGGAAACCGCCGTGCTGTGCGGCCGCAACGCCGCAACGCTGGAGAAGATGGCTGCCACCTGGGGCTGGAAAGAGACGGCCACCGACTGGCGCGCCGCCGTCGAGCGTCCCGACATCGACGTGGTTGATGTCGCCGTGCCGAATGCGCTTCACGCCGAGGTGGCGGTCGCAGCGGCCAAGGCTGGCAAGATTGTGCTGTGCGAAAAGCCGCTTGCCGTTTCGGCCTTAGAGTCCGCTCGCATGCGGTCGGCGGTGGAAGGGCTCCCAAACATGGTTTGGTTCAACTACCGACGCGTGCCCGCCGTCGCCCTGGCCAAGCGCATGATCGAGGAGAACCGCGTGGGGCGGATCTTTCACTACCGGGCGCAATACTTGCAGGAGTGGGGCAACGATCCCACGCGTCCTCCCAACTGGAAGACTTCGCGCGCCGGCGCGGGCTCCGGCGCGGTAGGCGACCTGATGACCCATTCCCTCGACCTGGCTCTCTGGCTGAACGGCCCATTGCGCGAGGTGATGGCCATGCAACATACCTTCGCCCAGGGACGCGACATCGACGATGCCACGCTGGTCATGGCTCGTTTCGCCAACGGCTCCGTTGGCAGCCTGGAGGCCACGCGCTATGCCGTTGGGTGCCGCAACCGGAATGCCTTCGAGATTCATGGCGATCGCGGCATGCTCGGCTTCGACCTGGAGGACCTGACGCGCCTCACCTGGTTCGACGCCACCGAACCGCGCGATCTGCAGGCGGCCCGGAAAATACTGGTGGGCGCGGTGAACCACCCCTACGCCGGAAACTTCTGGAAACTCGGCCACGTCACAGGGTACGAGCACACGTTCATCGCGGCGCTCGGAGACTTCCTCGGCGCACTGTCGCGCGGCGTGAGATTCGAACCGGGCTTCGCCGAGGGACATCGTGTGCAACTGGCCGTGGAAGCCATTCAGCGGTCGGCCGCCACTGGCGGATGGGTAACGGTCGAGCAAGACGAGTAGAATCAAGAGCACCCATGTTCAGTCTGGAATGCCCGAAGTGCAAGAATGAAATCCCGCTGGGGATGCTGGATTGTCCGGTGTGCGCGGCCAAGGCCGCCACGGGAGACGCCCCGGTTTCACAACCGGCGGTGGCGCCACAAACGGCACAGGCTGTACAGGCCTCCGCGCCGGCCGCATTCACGCCCCCGCCACCTCCGTCTCCGGCCCCTTCGACGGCGTCTCCACAGGCTCAGCCGGTGTATGCGCTGCCGCAACCCCGGCCCGGGTTGCCTGCCTGGCTGGTTGCCGTTGGCGTGGCCCTGCTGCTGGCGGCGGTGCTGGGAGCCGGGTATTTCGTGCTGCTGCCCAGGATTCGCGGCGGCGCTTCCGCCGGGCCTTCTAACATCTCCCTGGAGCCGCCACAGCAGGCCGCCACCGCATCCGCCTCCCCGGCCGGGGGCAGGTTCGGCAAGTATGTCGAGGTGGTGGGCCTCCGCGTCATCGAGGAAAACAAGAAGGCTTCCGTGAAGTTCCTGTTGGTGAACCACTCGGCCGCCGAACTCACCGACGTGAACGGCACTGTCGAAATCCACTCCACCAACCGGGGCGCGATGGTAGGGCGCGTCGAAGTGAAGGTCCCCTCACTGATGCCGTATGAATCCCGTGAGTTCAGCGCTCCGTTGAACACGCCGCTCCGGGCGTACGAGATTCCGGACTGGCAGTTCCTGCGCGGCCAGTTTGTCGAATAGCGCCGGACTCCTCCGGATTACCGGCGGCAGGGCGCATCCACGCGCACGCCCAGCCGCGACAGGTTCTCGCGCGCTTCCTTCAGGCACGGGTCGAGCGCCACCGCGCGCCGGAAGTCGCTTTCGGCATGTTCACGCAGTCCTAACGCCAGCAGCGCGGCGCCGCGGTTGTTGTACGCCAGCGCGTCATCGGGCCGCAGCGCCACGGCTTCTCCATACTCCTTCAAAGCTTCACCCGGCTGGTTCAACTGCATGAACACGCGCCCGCGTTCGGAGGCCACCGAGGCGTCCCCCGGTGCGATCTGCTTTGCCTCCTCCAGAAGCGCCAGAGCCTCCCGGGGCGGCCGGAGACGCGAAAGCTGAATCCGGGGACGGACCGCTCCGGGCGCGGCTCGCATGGCGTCCTCCCACAATCCTTCCGGTGAGCGCCAGACCTCCACACGGACATAACTCAACATGCCCAACACCACGGCGCCGGCCCACAGCAGGCGGGGGAAATCGGTGCGCCGCAGCAGCAGTCCAACCGCCGAGGCGAAGGCCACCATGGGCAGATACACGCGGCGGTCGGCCGCCAGGTCGGTGGCCGGGAAGATGCTCGATGTGGGCGCGATCAATACCAGCGCTCCCAGGAACCAGAAGCCCGCGCCCGCACCGGAAAAGTAGCGCGTGGCCAGCCAGGCCAGCGCGGCCAGCCCGCCCCAGGCGAGAAAAGCCAACCCGCCGGTTTCGATCGACAACCCCGGTTCGAAACTGAAGCCGGTGGGAATCGCCAGCAGACGCAGGTAACGCCACAAGGCGACGCCCTGCGTCAGGAAGTACTCAGCAGGCGGAATTCCGCTTTGTGCGCCCGCGCCCGAACCGGGCGTGGCCGCCGCCAGCCAGGCCACTCGTCCCACGGCGGCCAGCGAAAGAGCGAACATCACGGCGATGGGCAATCGCTCGCGCCGGTCGCGGTTCGTCGAAAGATGAAGCAGCAGCAGGAACGCCGGAAACGCCGCGCACTCCTCCTTGGCCAGCAACGCCATCGCGAACGAAACGATGGCGGGCGCACGCCGGCCGGCGATCCACAGGCGCAGCGCTACCAAGCAAAACAGCGTGGCAAGCAAAATCCCCCGCGCGTACACATAAGCGACGGCCTCGGTTTGAATCGGGTGCAGCGCGAAGAAGAAGGCGGCGAACCATGAAGCGCGCCCGGGCAGCAACGACCGCAGGCTGGTCCACAGCACCAGCGAGTTGGCCAGGTGCAGCGCCAGGTTCACGGCGTGCCACGGAGCGGGACTGGCGCCGGAAAGCTGGTAGTTCACCCAGAAACTAAACCAGGTGAGCGGGCGCGACTGCTCCAGGCGGAAGCAATCCAGCCATCCCCATGCGGTGGTGATGGCCGGATCGAGCAGCAGCGCGTAGTCGTCGTAGTGGAAAGGCGCCGCCAGCACGCCCCAGTAGACAGCCAGGACGGAGACCGCCAGTAGAATCCAGGGCCGCAATGCTACTATGTTAACTTTCATGCGGCCCACGCGTCCCAAGACCGCGGCTGAACGTAAGGCGCGCGTGGCGCGCATCTTGCGGATCCTCGACGAAACCTATCCCGGCGTCACCTGCGAACTCGATCACGAGGATGCCTGGCAGCTTCTTGTGGCCACAATTCTTTCGGCGCAGTGTACCGACAAGCGCGTCAATATGGTGACGCCAGCGCTGTTCCGCCGGTATCCCACCGTCACAGACTTGGCCCACGCCCATCCCGCCGAGGTGAGCGAACTCATTCGATCCACCGGCTTCTTCAACAACAAGACGAAGAACATTATCGGCGCGGCGAAGAAATTGCTGGCCGGTCACGGCGGCGAAGTGCCGCGCACGATGAAGGAGTTGCTCGCCGTTCCCGGCGCCGCCCGTAAGACGGCCAATGTCGTGCTCGGAACCGTATTCGGCATCGCCGAGGGCGTCGTCGTGGACACGCACGTCCAGCGCATCGCGCGCCGCCTTGACCTGACCAGGGAAGCCTCGCCGGAAAAGATCGAACGCGATCTCATGAAGACGATCCCGCGGGATCGTTGGATTTTGTTTTCGCACCAGCTCATTCATCACGGCCGCCGCATCTGCGACGCCCGCAAGCCCAAGTGCGGGGAGTGCCCGCTCGAATCGCTCTGCTACGCCAAGGACAAGACGGTATGAGAATCCTGCTGGCCGCGCTCTGCCTGGCGCTGGCCGCGTGCGTGAACATTCCCGATTCCTACGCGCCGCCCGTGCAACGCCATCCCGTATCGGGCCCCGCCACCTCGCGGCTGAAGCATTTCATCGCCATGAACGACCCCGCCGCCGAAGACCACTTTCTGGCGGGCGTCGGTCCACTGGAAAACGGCGCTTGGCGCTGGACCCGTCAGAACCCCGAGTTGCGCTTCGTCGTTCCCTCGCCCAAGGGGCTGAAGTTCACCGCCGATTTCGCCATTTCGGCGGACACCTTGAAGGAGACCGGACCGGTCACCATCACCTATTTCGTCAACGGCCACTCACTCGACACCGTGCGCTACGGCAAGGATGGCGGACAGCACTTCGAAAAGCCCGTTCCCGCCGGGTGGCTTGCCGGCAGCGAGGATGTCGTGGTCAAGCTGGCGCTCGACAAGGTGTACGTGTCGCCCGCGGACGGTGTGCAGCTCGGCGTCACGCTCGTGCGCGCGGGGTTTGTCGAGTAGCCCGCCCATGCCCTTCGCGGTGTACATTTTGTTGGGCGCGGCTTTGACGGCGCTGGGGTGTTGGTCCATCGGCGCCGTGCTGTTGCAGCGCCTCGGCGCCGTTCTCTACCGCGAGGAGCGCCCCTGGATTGCTTTCGTCACGGGTGCAGCCGTGCTCTCCACGCTCGTGTTCGCACTGGCCTCCGCGCATGCGCTGTATAAAGGTACGCTGCTGGCCGTCATTCTCGGTGCGTCTGCGTGGTGCTGGCGCACCGGCGCCTGGCGCGCCCGCGGCGAGCGCTTCGACCCGTTGCCGCGCGCCTGGCGCGTTGGAGCATGGCTTGTGGCCGCACCCTTCCTGCTCCTTACCTTTACCCACGCCATGGCGCCCGAGATGAGCCCCGACGGCTCGGCGTACCACCTGGGTCTCGTCGCACGTTACTATCGCGAGCACGGCTTCCACCGCTACACGTCGAGCATCTACGCGATGCTGTCGCAGGGTACGGAGATGCTGTTTCTCTCCGCCTATGCCTTTGGACGGCACTCGGCCGCGGCGCTGGTTCACTGGTGCTTTCTCGTCTCCCTGCCTGCGCTCATACTCTGCTTCGGACGCCGTGCGGGAGTACCCCTGGCCGGGTTGGGCGGCGCGCTTTTCTACTTTCTTTCGCCGGTAGTGGACATCGACGGGGCCAGCGCCTATAACGATGTCGCCGTGGCCTGTGTGATCTTCACCGTGTTCTACCTCGTCGAGATATGGTCCGCCACGCGCCAGCGCGGGCTGCTCGTGTTGATCGGCCTGCTCGCCGGGTTCGCCTTCGCGATGAAATACACGGCTTTCCTCGCCGTGCCCTACGCCCTGTCCCGCATCGCGTGGACATTGCGCCGCGAGCGGCAGCCATGGCTCAAACCCGCCGCCGTGGTGTGCGTGCTCGCGGTGGCGGTCGCCGCCCCGTGGCTCATGAAAAACGTGTTGTGGACGGGCAATCCCGTTGCGCCTTTCTTCAACCGCGTCTTTCCCAACCCCTACGTCACTATCGCCTTCGAGCGCGAGTACGGCGAGCACATGAGGAACTATCACGGGCTCAAGAGCCACTCGGAAATCCCTCTCGAAATCACCGTGCGCGGCCATGTGCTGTGCGGCCTGCTGGGACCGCTGTTCCTGCTGGCGCCGCTGTCCCTGCTGGCCCTGCGCGGCGCGTTGGGCCGCCGTCTGTTGCTGGCCGCGGCCGTGTTCGCCTCCGTCTATGCGGCCAACATTGGAACGCGCTTCCTGATCCCCGCTCTGCCCTTCGTTTCGCTCGCACTGGCGCTGGTGTTCGCGCGTTTGCGCGTCGTGCTCGCCGTGGTCATCGCCGCTCATGCGGCGCTCTCCTGGCCCGATGTGATTCCCACATATGCGGCGGAATACGCCTGGCGGCTCGACCGCATCTGGTGGAAGCCCGCGCTGCGCATGGAAAGCGAGGATGGTTTTCTGACGCGCCGCTGGCCTACCTACGCGGTCGCACGCCTGATCGAGGCGCACATGAAGCCGGGAGAGCGCGTGCTTACCTTCAATCAGGTGCCGGAAGCCTATACCTCCCGCGAGGTGCTCGTGGTCTACCAGTCGGCCGAGGCGGCACGGTTGGGCACGGTACTGTGGACGCCGCTGATCCCGGACTACAAGCCCGTCCGCGTGCTCGATTTTCAATTCCCCCCGCGCACGGTGCGCGCCGTGCGGCTGATGCAGACCGCCGCTCATCCGCTCGACCAGTGGTCGCTGGCCGAGGTGCGCCTATACGAGGGCCGCCGCGAACTGCCTCGTGAGCCCGCCTGGCGGCTCCGAGCCCATCCCTTTCCCTGGACCATCCAACTTGCGTTCGACGGCGACGTAATCACGCGCTGGCAGAGCAATCGATCGCTGTTCCCGGGCATGTGGGTTGAAATTCAAACCGGCGGCGCGCGGCGTCTCGATCGCGTATGGGCGCAGACCTCCATCGAGGAGCAGAACAGCCGCGTGAAGCTGGAAGGGCTCGACACGTCGGGACGCTGGAGCACAATCGCAGCCGAACCCGTGGTGCGGGAAGCGCCGCCGCCGCTGGGATTGCGCCGCGCCGCCGCGGAGGAGTTGAAGCGAAACAACGTCCGGTGGTTCCTCACGGCGGAAGGCGACTACGCCACTCCAGACTTCCAGGCGCGTGCCGGGGACTGGGGCGCCACGCTCATGGGGCAGGCCGCCGGAGTCTACCTGTACAGGTTTGATTAGCCGCGATTCGATACCATAGAACTTTGAGCCGCATTTACCTTGGGGTCGACGGCGGCCAGTCCGGCACCACCGCTTTGATTGGAGACGAGAGCGGGCTTGTGCTCGGAATGGGCCGCAGCGGTCCCTGCAACCATGTGAAGGGTCCGGGAGGGCGCGAGAAGTTCGTGAACGCGCTGGGCGGGAGCGTGCGCGAAGCGTTGCGCGCGGCCGGGCTCGACGAATCCACCCGCCACTTCGCGGCGGCGTGCCTGGGTTTCAGCGGCGGCCCCGCCGACAAACAGGCGCTGATTGAAGAGATGTTCTCTTTCGATGCCCTGCACGTCACCACCGATGCGCTGATCGCCTTGAGCGGCGCCTCGGCCGGCGAGCCGGGCATCATCACCATCGCCGGCACCGGCTCCATCTCCTATGGCCGCAACGCATCGGGCCGCACGGCGCGCGCGGGAGGATGGGGTTACGTTTTCGGCGACGAAGGCGGCGGATTCGACATCACACGCCAGGCGCTGCGCGCCATCCTGCGCCACGAAGAGGGATGGGGCCCGGCCACCACGCTGCGTGAGCGTCTGCTGGAAGCGGGGGATGCGCGGAGCGCCAATGACCTCCTGCACCGCTTCTACACCATCGCCTATCCGCGGCCCATCGTCGCCGGTTATTCCAAACTGGTGGACGAAGCCGCCCGCGAGGGCGACGCCGTGGCGCGCGACATTCTGCACGATGGCGCGCGACAGTTAGCCGCCATCACCGCGGCCGTGCGGCGGCAGGTGTTCGCCGAAGGCGATCCGGCGCCGGTGTCGCACATTGGCGGCGTCTTCAAGAGCGAGTTTGTGTTGGAGCGGTTTCGCACGCTGGTGGAACTGGAAGAGGGCAACCATGTGCGAAAGCCACTGTATGGACCAGGGGCTGGCGCGTTGATCGAAGCCTACCGCCTGGCAAACCGTCACACCGGACTGAAAGCGGTACCGGAAGAGAAAGGTTAAGCAATCATGTCGAAACTCAGCATTCGCGATCTGGACCTGAAGGGGAAGCGCGTCTTCATGCGCGTGGACTTCAACGTGCCTTTGGCTCCGGGCGGACAGGAGATCACCTCGGACAAACGCATCCGCGCGGCGTTGCCGACCATTCAATACGCGTTGGCGCAGGGCTGCGCGCTCGTGCTGGCGAGCCACCTGGGCCGCCCCAAGGGCAAACCGAATCCGGAGATGAGCCTGCAGCCGGTGGCGGCGAAACTGGCCCAACTGCTGGGCAAGCCCGTTGCCATGGCCCCGGATTGCGTGGGCCCGGAGGTGGAAGCCATGCTGCCCAAGCCGGGCGAGGTGCTGCTTCTGGAAAATCTGCGCTTCCACAAGGAGGAGGAAGGCAACGATCCCGGATTCTCGAAAAAACTGGCGGCGCTGTGCGACGTCTATGTGAACGATGCCTTCGGCACGGCGCACCGCGCGCATGCGTCCACGGTGGGAATGATCGCGTTCGTGCCCAAGGCCGCCGCGGGCCTGCTGATGGAAAAGGAACTGGAGTACCTGGGCATGGCCACCAAGAATCCGCCGCGCCCCTGCGTGGCCATCCTCGGCGGCGCCAAGGTGTCCGACAAGATTGAAGTGATCCAGAACCTGATGAAGGTCGTCGATCAGATCATCATCGGCGGCGCGATGGCCTACACCTTCGCGCGCGCCCAGGGCCAGCCTACGGGCAAGTCGCTGGTGGAGGAGGACAAGATCGAGCTGGCCAGGAAGCTGCTGTCCGAGGCGGGCGGCAAGATTCTGCTGCCCGTGGATCACGTGGCCTCGGCTGAGTTCAAGGCCGGCGCCAGCTTCGTGATCGTCGATGTGGTGCCCGATGGCATGATGGGGCTCGACATCGGTCCGAAGTCGATTGAGCTGTTCAAATCCGCCGTGGCCCAGGCGAAGACCATCATTTGGAACGGACCTATGGGCGTATTCGAGATGCCGCCGTTCGATAAGGGCACGGTGGAACTGGCCAAGGCCGTGGCCGCGTCGGGAGCGGTCAGCGTGGTGGGCGGCGGCGACTCGGAGAAGGCGATCAAGGCCGCCGGCGTCACCAGCCAGATCTCTCACGTCTCCACAGGCGGCGGCGCGTCGCTGGAATTTCTCGGCGGCGTCGAGTTGCCGGGTGTGGCGGCGCTCACGGATAAGTAAGCCGTAAGAGCCTGCGCCGGGCGCGGCGGGGAGTGCAGTGCCTGCGCGTGCCGCCGGCCCGTTCCCTGACGCCCCGGTTCCGGTGATAGACTGCACGGCATGAGATCCGTGCGATGGCTTGCCGCGGCCTGGTTGTTGGCGGCTCCGGTGTTTGGACAGTACTTCAAGATCACCAAGGACCAGCTCATCGAGCTCACCAAGGGCAATCCGTATGAGCGTTTCGAGGATGGCCGTCCTAAGGTGCCGGGCGAGTTGCTGGAAAAGGTTCGCGGCCTCACCGTGGAAGAGGTGTGGGGCGTGCTGCCGGGTGAAAAGTACAACAACCAGTACGCCGGCGATTGGCGGATCTTGCATCCGGAAAAGAAGCTGGTGGGCCGCGCCGTAACGGCCATGTTCATGCCGGGACGGCCCGATTTAACTTCGCTGGTCACGGGAGACCTGGCGGGGCGGGGCATCAAGTTCTCGGCGCATCAGTGGGTGATCGATCAGTTGCAGCCGGGAGACGTGATGGTGGTGGATCTGTTTGGCAAGGGCGCCGGAGGTACCGTGGTGGGCGACAACCTGGCCATGGCCATCAAGTCGGCGACGGTGAACGGCGGTCTCGTGGTGGACGGCAGCATTCGCGATCTGGAAGGGATTTCCGCCATCGACATGGGCGTCTACTTCCGCCATGCACACCCGTCGGCCATCAACGACGTTGTGCTGATGGGCTACAACACGCCTGTGCGCGTCGGTTCAAGCACCGTGCTGCCGGGCGACGTCGTCTTCGGCGACCGGACGGGCATCTATTTCATCCCGCCCGCGTCGGTACAGAAAATCGTGGACCGTGCCGAGGAAACGCACATTCACGACGAGTGGACCAAGGAGAAGTTCTCCACGGGGCGCTATAAGTCGAGCGACCTTTACCCGCGCCCGCGCGACCAGAAAATGCGCGACGAGTACGAGGCGTACAAGAAGAGCCGGATGCCGAAGAAGTAGGCCGCCGCTAAGCCGCCGGAGCGAAGAGGCGGCGTAGGGTCCCGGCCAGGTCTTCCAGAGTGAAGGGCTTGGCGAGAAAGCCGTCCATACCGGCGCGTTGGCACGCGTGCCGCGTCTCATCCATCGTGTTCGCCGTGATGGCCACGATCCGTGCGGGCTGGTTGTTCCGTTCGAGCGCCCGGATGCGGTACGTGGCCTCCACGCCGTCCATATTCGGCATTTGGACATCCATGAGAATCAGATCGTACGGTTGCCGCGCCACCCGTTCTACCGCTTCACACCCATCCAGGCAGACATCGGGCGTCAGTCCCAGCCGCGACAACATACGCGAGGCGACGGCCCGGTTGACGGCGTTGTCTTCCACCAGCAGAACGCGGAGGTGAGCGGAAGTGAACATGGCATGACTCGTATGATTCGGCAGGGCGTGAAGTTTGGCGCGGGGCGGCGACGCCGACTCGGGCGGGAGCAGACGACTTTCCACACGATTCATGACGTGCGCTCACCGTGCCGGTAATCCCGGGCTGAATCCATTCCACTGCTGGACGTCCGGACGGACGCCATCAGGACTGGCCGCGGGGGCAGGCGAAATTCCCTCCAGGTTCAGCCGGAGAATCCGCGTGACGCGGTCCCCGGTCCGTTTGCTAACAGGATTTTACTCAAGGCGCTTAAATCGGTCAAGAATTATCGTGCAATATATCGATAATTTGACCGTGCGTTTTTCTATCGCGACGGGCGCGTGCGCGTCCGGTTCTCCAACCACACGACATTTCGCTGCTCCTGCCCGGCGATAAGAAGATCCAGGTCGCCGTCGCCGTCCATGTCGATCATGCGGATGTCGTAGGCGGATTGGTCCTCGTGAAGATACTGCCGGGAAAATTCACCTTTACCGTTATTCAAGTAAAGCGCGGCCACTCCCGAATCCTTGGCGCAGGTGGCTGCGTCGAGGTCGCCGTCGCCATCGATGTCGCGGAGCACGAGTGAATGCGGCCCGGTCAGTTCGGGATCGATCTCGTGTGCAGTCCAGGATGGAGCCTCATACCAGACGACGCCTTTCCCGTGTCCTCGCGTAGCAAAAAAGTCCGGATTGCCATCGTTATTCAAGTCGCCAACCTGAATATTCGTGGCTCCCTCCTGGCCCGTGGCGATCACATGTTTCTTCCATGCGGAGGCCGCAGGCCTGCCCTTCACCGGCGCGGGTTGTTCCCACCAGGCGAACCAGTTACCGTCCGGGGCCATCTTGGCGCCTGCCGCGATATCCACAAGGCCGTCCTTATTCACGTCGCCGCAGCCCATGTAGTGGCTCAGTCCCGGCGCGTCGCCTTGCGCGAACAGGTTGCGCTGCCACACGGGGGGGCGCGCCGGCGTGGAACCCCTGGCCGGAATGCCGCGCGTCAGTTTGAACCAGGCGATCGAATTCGGAAATGCGCCGGTGGGCTGGCCGGAGTTGGCGATGATGTCCATCGTGCCGTCGCGGTCCACATCGCAAGGAAACAGACCGTGGATTCCGTGCACGCCGCCACGGTCCGAATGATCGACTTCGTGATACGGCCACGGATCGGTGAGCGGATTGGCCGGCCGCTCCAGCCAGAAGAGCACGCCGGGAGAATACTGCGCGCCCACGTAATCGAGATCGCCGTCGCCGTCCACGTCCATCGCTTCGCCGTGAATCAGGCTGATTCCCTTGTGGAGCGTGATGCGCCGCCAGCCGGGCGCCACGAAGAGGTAGATCTCCTTGCCGTTCAGGTCGCCGCTGATCACGTCCGGCTTGCCGTCGCCGGTGAAGTCGGCCGCATTGGCGGTGAAGTTGGCAAAGCCGGTGGTGATGATGTGGCGCGGCCATTCCGGCTGCGTCTCATTCCAGTAGATGCGGATGTTCGAGGTGGCGCGGCCGCCGGCGATGATCTCCGGCTTGCCGTCGCCATTCAGATCGGCGACCGCCAGGTCCTCCACGGCGACGCCGTTGTCGACTTCATGGCGCGCCCATTTCCCTTCTGGCGTTCGCTTGTAATAGACGATGCCGTACTCCTTCTCGCGGCCGTTGTTACGCCAGCCGGCGGCGAGTTCGTCGGAGCCGTCGCCGTCGAAGTCGCCCCAACCGAGAGCATGGCCCTGCACCAGGTTTGTCTCGATCACCTCGCGCCGCCACATCTGTCCGGGGATGGGCGTGGGGCGGGTCAGCGTCCGCACCTGGGGATCGTATGGCGCCACCGGTTCGGTGTAGATCACGACTTTGCTCCCATGCCAGGGTTCAATGGTGGCAAGCCGGCGTACGCGGTTCACGCGGCCCAGTTTGATTTCACCCGGCGCGCCTTCGCCCAGTTGCCGCTTCGACCACGAGTTGGCCTGATACCTTTTGAACGCGAACACGCCTTCCTTGGCCGCCACCCAGATTTCACCGTCCGTGACGATGAAGTTGTGAACGATGTGAAGCGTGTCGTCCACCAGTTCCTGGCTCCACGGCTGGGAAAGGTCCTCGGGCGGTGTCAGGACCAGGATCCGTGCGCCGTCGCCTTCCCAATCCGGCGCCTTCGTGCCGCGCCCGTGCAGGGGCACAACGGCCAGTTCCTCCTTGCCGTCGCCATCCACGTCGCCCCAGCGGATCCGGTGCAACGTCGGCTCTTCGCCGAGAGGCGTCACCTTGCCGCCGTGCGATACCCATTGCAGCGAGCCTCCGCCCTGCGTATTCGTGGGCTGCCAGTCGGCGCCGAGGGCGAAGTCGAGCTTGCCATCGCGGTCGATGTCATGAGGCGAGAAACAGACGTTGTCCTTTTTGGTCACTCCCTCCAGAATCACGTGCCGCGTCCAGGCGGGGTTCTCCCACCAGGCCAGCGTCGTGCCGTTGATGGCGATCACGTCGGGCTTGCCGTCGCGGTTCACGTCAGCCGTGGCGACGGCATACACCACGCCGAAATCCGCCTGGATCTCCTGCGGGCGGAACTTCACTTCGGCCATCAGGGGAAGGCTCGCGGCAAGCAATAGCGGAAGAACGATGCGCATCGTTCCCGAGCATATCTCAGGCGAAGCCGAAGAGTCGCGCCGCGTTGCCGGCGCGGATCATGGCCCGCTGCTCCGCGGTGGCGAAGGCAAAGTGGTGGTTGAAGACCGACTGCGCCTCCCGGAACTCGTCCATACTGTGGCCCAATCCGCCCCACAGGATGCGTTCCGGCCCGAAGGCGTCGAACGCACGGCGGACATAGGTAGCCGCGTCGGCATACGGCGGCTTTTGCTTTGACGAGTAGCGCACGCCGCTGAACTTGAAATAGACCTTCGGCAGGCGGGCCAGTTTCAAAATTCCGTCGAATGTCTCAGGAGCGCCCATGCCAGCGCGCCCCATGTGATCGAGGATGACCGGCATGGAGCGGAACTCAGCGGCCAGTTTGCCGATAGCTGGCGCGTGATGGGGCAGGAAGTGCATCTGCATGCACAGGCCGAGGTTGGCCGCTGCCTTCCAAGTGGCCTTCACGTTGGCGTCGTTCAAGTCGCGGTTCTTGATGGGGCTGTTGGCCTCGCAGGCGCAGGAAAAAGGCTCGCCCGGCTGAGTCATCTCATGCATGCGCAGAGCCACGATCCTGCCGGGATGCCGTTTCATTAACTCGGCCATGCGTTTGCCGGTGCGCTCGTCCTGCGGTTCAAACAGGCAGGTTCCCTTGAAAAAGGCTTTGGGCGACTCGCCGGCGAAACAGTGTTCCAGATACCGGTGGTCGTCCTGGTAAGGCTCGGGGTGAACGATGATCGTGTGTGAAATGCCAGCCTGCTTGACGAAGGCAAGGTACGCCTTGAGAGGTTGCGCCGGGGGTTTGTACGTCGCGTTGGCGTGATAAGGGAACACATCCGGCTCGAAGAGATGGATGTGCGTGTCGATCAGGGGCTCCGAGGCGGCGGACAGGGGCAGCAGGGAAGCGGCCGGGGCGGCAAGGAAATGGCGGCGCAGCATGCGCTTATGCTAACTCGGAAACCGGCCCGGCGGAATAGGGGCGAGGAGGGCGCGGAGAAGCGGCGCCCCCATCGCTGGCCGGCAATTTATACCAGGACGGCCATCCGTTCGCGGATACCCGGGACGAGCGCCTCCAGCACGTCGTGGATGTGACGCGCGAAGACGAACTCCATCTCCGGCCGTACCTCTTCGGGCACGTCGCGCAAGTCCTTCTCATTGGCCTTGGGCAGCACCACGCGCTTGATGCCGGCGCGCCGCGCCGCCAGAACCTTCTCCTTCACGCCGCCGATAGGCAGCACGAGACCGGCGAGCGTGATCTCGCCCGTCATCGCCGTATCCATCCGCACGGGCAGCCCCGTGTAGAGCGAGGCCAGCGCCACGGCCATGGTGACGCCCGCCGAGGGGCCATCCTTGGGAATGGCTCCCGCCGGGACGTGCACGTGCACGCCCGAATCGGAGAAGCGCTTGGCGTCGATGCCGAAGTCGCGCGCATGCGACCAAAGGTAGCTTTGCGCCGCCTTGACGGACTCCTGCATCACCTCGCCGAGTTGGCCGGTGAGCGTGAGACCCTTGCCCTCGGGCAACAACGTCGCTTCGATGTACAGGACGTCGCCGCCGGATTCGGTCCAGGCCAGTCCGGCGGCCACGCCCGGAGGCGAGTCGCGCCGCGCCTGTTCCATGGTGAACGGCTCGGGACCCAGCAGGTCGATCAGGTCACCCTCGCCGATGGCGAGCGGCTCCGCGCGCCCCTCGGCGAACTTCAACGCCGACTTGCGCATGATCTTTCCAATGGCGCGTTCCAGCCGGCGCAATCCGGCTTCCCGCGTGTAGCTGCGGATGATCGCCGTCAGCGCCTCGTCCTCGATCGTCACCCGTCCTGAGTCCAGACCGGTTTCCTGCAACTGGCGCGGAATCAGATAGCGCCGCGCGATCTGCACCTTTTCCTCTTCCGTGTAGCCGCTCAGGCGCAGCACCTCCATGCGGTCGAGCAACGCCGAGGGAATCGTGTCGAGCGTGTTCGCCGTGGTGACAAACAGCACCTTCGACAGATCGAACGGCATGTCGAGATAGTTGTCACGGAAGCTGTTGTTCTGCTCGGGATCGAGAACCTCCAGCAGCGCGCTGGCCGGGTCGCCGCGGTAATCGCGGCCCAGTTTGTCGATCTCGTCGAGCATGATCACCGGGTTCCGGGCTCCCGCGCGCCGCATGGCCTGAATCAGCCGGCCCGGCAGGGCGCCGATATAGGTGCGGCGATGGCCGCGCAGCTCCGCCTCGTCGTGCATGGCGCCCAGCGAGAAGCGTTCAAACGGACGGCCCAACGCGCGGGCGATCGACTTGCCGAGCGAGGTCTTGCCCACGCCGGGAGGCCCGGCGAAGCAGAGAATCGGCGCCTTGGCCGACGGGTTCATCTTCAGCACGCCGAGATGTTCGAGAATGCGCCCCTTGACCTCCTTCAGGTCGAAATGATCCTCATCGAGCACCGTGCGTGCGTGCGCGATGTCGAGGTTGTCCTCGATGGTCTTGTTCCACGGCAGCTCGATCACGATGTCGAGCCAGGTGCGGATCACGTTGTATTCGGGCGACGCGGCCGGGAGGCGCTCCATGCGCTTCAGTTCGCGTTCCGCCTCTTTGCGGACCTCTTCCGGCAGACCTGCCTCGGCCAACTTCGTGCGCAACTCCTCGGCTTCGGCCCGGTCGGCGTCCTGCTCGCCCAACTCGTCCTGAATGGCGCGCATCTGCTGGCGCAGAACGTAGTCGCGCTGTTCCTTGGACATCTCATCGCGCGCCTTGCTGGAGATGCTGCTGCGAATCTCCAGCACCTGCAACTCGCGCGTCAGGTAGTTGTGCAGCAGCCGGTACGCATCGGCCACCGACTGCGCTTCCAGCAGCGTCTGCTCCTTTTCGAGATCGAGATGGATGATCGAACTCAGCAGGTACACCACGCGGATCGGGTCCTTGTCCTGCGAGATCAACTGGGTTACCTCGGCGGGAAGCTGTACGTTGGACAGCTCAACGAGCTTGCCCGTCACGTCGAGCACGCTGCGCTGCAACGCCTCGATCTCCGGCGTCACTTCGCCTTCCAAAGGGGCGCGCTGCACGCGGGCCAGCAGATAGGGCTCCGCCGATTCCAGCTTCAGCAGCATGACGCGCTCCAGGCCGAGCACCAGCAGCTCATACAGGTCGCCGGTGCGCTGCGATTTGCGGATGACCGCGCGCGTGCCGTAGGTATACAGATCGTTCTGCCCGGGCTCCTCCACCGAGGAGTCCTTCTGTGAAAGCAGAACAACCTCCTTGGACTCGGTGGCCAGCGCCGCCTCCACCGCCGCGCGCGATCGCGGCCGTCCGGCGGAGAGCGGCATGAGCAGGTGCGGAAACAGCGCCGTGTTCTTCATGGGAATCACGGGCAGGGTCAGAATGG
>JADZBH010000055.1 GCA_020852175.1 Bryobacterales bacterium
GTGAAAGAAAGCTACGGGTTCCATCCGTAGCTTTTCGCGTTTTCAAACCTGAAAAGCCGCCGAACGACCAGCCGCGAAGACGATCCAATCGTGCAGGAGAAGAAGTAGTGAGAGAAAAGGGTATCGTGAAGTGGTTCAACAACGCTAAGGGCTATGGGTTCATCCAGCGCGCCAGCGGCGAGGATGTATTCGTTCACTTCAGTGCGATCGCGATGTCGGGATATCGGACGCTCGACAACGGCATCGAGGTCGAATTCGAGGTGAAGCAGGGCCCCAAGGGTCTGCAGGCGGAAAACGTCCTAAAGGTCTGATTTTCCGCATCGAAACCGAATTGAAAAGGGGGTGAAGGACCAGACGCCTTCACCCCTCTTACTTTGTCCGGACAGTCTTAGTTGGTGATGTCGTGCGTGGTGGACTGGTCCCGGATGGGCAGGTACGCCTTGTACCATTCCTTCTGAGCCTCGCTGCCGGTGTACTTATCCAGGGCTTCCTTCGAGGCAAACTCCATCACGAAGGCGTTGTTGTAACCCTGACCCTGTACTTTCAGCGTCTTCACCCAGACATTCTTGATGCCCGGATAGGTGGCGGCAACCTTTTCCACGCCGTCCAGAGCGGCTTTAATCTGTTCCGGCGTGGCGTCTTTCTTCCACCGCACGGTTACGACGTGAATCACCGAAGTGGGCTTGCCAAACTTCTGGGCAGCCACCAGAGCGCCAGCGCCGAGAATGGTCAGCGCGAGAAAGGCCGTAAGGACGGCCTTCGCGGTCAGCAGTTTCTTCATCCGAGTTCGTTCTCCTTCAATCGCGAGTGTGTGGAAACCGGCGCTGGTTGCGTCCCGGCTCCCGGTGTGCGCGTCCGCAATCCGGACCACTCCTCGCACAGGACGATGGAGTTTGCCGGATTTCGCGGCGCATATTTCAAAGTCACATGCCCAACCAGTAGAGACGGTTCCACCGGCACCCGGTCACGAAGCGCCGACACGTCCTGCGAGGCATTGTAGTCAACGCCGTTCACCGAATAGAGGTAGTAGAGCGTATCCGGCTGTGCGTCCGTCAGCATGGCGTCGCTCATCCTGCCGATACGGTTAATCATGGAGCGGCGCCGTCGTTCCCGTTCCGCCGGCGTCAGGCGAAGTTTGTAGAGGATGCGGACGGCGATGGCGGCGAGTGCGCAAGCAGCCACGGCCAGCAGCGCCAACCGCTCCATCGGGGTCAACATCGGTTTCCGCCGCTGCTCCTGTCGGGCGGGCCGTTACCGGCCGGCCGGAGCCGGATCGAACGCCTTGGCGTAGTCCTTCAGAAACTGCTCCAGCCCCTTGTCGGTGAGCGGATGGTTGAACATCTGGTCGAGCACCTTGAAGGGCAGAGTACCCACATGCGCGCCTGCAAGAGCGGCCTGCGCCACATGGAGCGGCGACCGCAGCGAAGCGGCCAGCACCTGCGTCTTGAACCCGTAATTCTGGTAGATCTTCACGATCTGCCGGATCAGTTCCATGCCCTCGGTGGCTATGTCGTCGAAGCGGCCGACGAACGGGCTGATGAAGTGCGCGCCCGCCTTGGCGGCCAGCAGCGCCTGGGCCGGAGAAAAGCACAGGGTGACGTTGAAACGGATGCCTTCCTTGGACAGCTTGGCGCAGGTCTGAATGCCATCGCGCGTCATCGGCACCTTCACCACGACGTGCTTATGGATCCTGGAGAGCTTGTAGGCCTCCTCCACCATCTCGGCATGCTTGGTGGAAACCACTTCGGCGCTGATCTCGCCGTCCACGATCTCGCAGATCCTGGCGATCTGCTGCTCCATTGGAACGCCTTCCTTGGCGATCAGGGAGGGGTTGGTGGTCACGCCATCGACGATGCCCCAGGCAGCGCCCTTGCGCAGTTCGTCGAGATTCGCGGTGTCAAGGAATAGTTTCATACCCAGTACTCCAGAGGCGGATTTGCCTGCACGATGGAACAGTTCCAGTATATCAAGGCGTTGCGGCGGAGACGGCTTCCGACGGGGCGCTCTCGTTGCCGGACGTGTCGATTGCCGTCACACGGTACCGGTAGGCCGTGCCCGGACGGGCCTCGCGGTCGCCGAAGTTTGGCGACAACAGCCTTCCGCCCACGCGTACGAATCCGCCGCCGGCTTCGGAACGGTAGACCTGATAGGCCGCCAGTCCGTCGTCTTCGACGGGATTCCAGGTTAGCTGGACGGAGTCCGGAGTGGCGACGGCAGACAGTCCGGCGGGGGCGGGCGGTGGGAATGTGTCGGCCGGCGTGATGGCGGCGGGAGCCGAACGCGGGCTGCCGGTCGCCTGCACCTCATAGGAATAGCTCTGGCCGAACGCGGCGGCGGTGTCGAGAAAGCTCGACTCAGTTGTAGTGCCGATCTCCGTGGAGGCGGGTTCTCCCGGAGAGGCGCGGTAGATCAGATACGTCGCTCCGGCGGCGGCATGCCAACTGAGCCGTACACCCCGCGCCGTGGCTTCGGCGCGCACCTCGGGCGCGGGAATGGGGGCGGCGACGGCGAGCGTGGACGCCTCAGACCATTCGCTCCAGCGGCCGCGAGCGCCCTGGCTGCGCACCCGGAAGGCGACCGTCTTGCCGCTCCAATCCGCCACGGGAACCGTGAGCGTCACAGGACCCGGCGCGGCAGGGGGAAGCGGTATGCGCCCTTCGCTTCCCGCGGCGCCGCCCGTCAACTCGACATCCTGAAATCGCCGGATGCCGGCGTGGTCCGTCGTCAGCGCGGGCAGCGTGAAGCGGATCTCGATCCGGTCCGCCTTCTGTTCGGCGCGCAGGTCGGCGACGGCGGCGGGGATATGCAGCGACGGCGGCAGAGGGTCGCCGACATAGCCACAGGCGGCCAACAGCAACGAAAACGGCAGGAGAACCAGGCGCCTCACAAAATGTACTTGCTCAAATCCTGGTCCTTCACGATGTCGGCCAGTTGCTCGCGCACATAGGCGGTATCGATCTTCACCTTGCGCTTTTTCATGTCGGGCGCCTCGAAGCTGATCGTCTCGAGCACTTTTTCCATGATGGTGTGCAGGCGGCGGGCGCCGATGTTCTCGGTGGTCTCGTTCACATGCGCCGCCATGCGGGCAATCTCGACCAGGGAATCGTCGGTGAAGTTCAGATCCAGGCCCTCGGTCTCCAACAGGGCCGTGTACTGTTTCACCAGCGCGCCCTTGGGTTCCTTCAGAATCCGGATGAAATCCGCCTCGCTCAGGGACCTCAATTCGACACGAATCGGGAAGCGTCCCTGAAGCTCGGGAATCAGATCGCTCGGCTTGGACACGTGGAACGCTCCGGCGGCGATGAACAGAATGTGGTCCGTCCGCACGAAACCGTAGCGCGTGTTCACCGTTGTCCCTTCGACGATGGGCAGAATGTCGCGTTGCACGCCCTCGCGGCTCACGTCCGGACCCTGCCCGCCCTCGCGCCCGGCGATCTTATCCACCTCGTCGAGGAAGATGATCCCGTTGCGCTCGACCCGTTCAATGGCGATGCGCGTCACCTGGTCCATGTCGACGAGCTTGTGCTCCTCTTCCTGAATCAGGTAGTCCATCGCCTCGCCCACGCGCATCTTACGCTTGCGGCTGCGCTGTCCGAAGAGATTGGGCAGCATCTCCTTGAGATTGATGTCCATTTCCTCGACGCCCATGTTGGTGGCCACCTCGAACGTCGGCCCGCGCTCCTTGACATCGACCTCCACCACGCGGTCGTCGAGTTTTCCCGCGCGCAGGCGCTCGCGCAGCTTCTCGCGGGTCTTCTCCACCGGTTCGGCGCCTTCGGGCTGGGGCGGCATCAACAGATCGAGCACGCGCTCCTCGGCATTACGTTCGGCGCGGTCGGCCACTTCGTCCAGCTTTTCCTCGCGCACCATGTCGATGGCGATTTCCAGCAGGTCGCGGATCATCGATTCGACATCGCGCCCGACATAGCCCACCTCGGTGAACTTGCTGGCTTCCACCTTCAGGAATGGCGAATTGGCCAGCCGCGCCAGCCGCCGCGCCAGTTCCGTCTTGCCGACGCCCGTGGGCCCGATCATGAGGATGTTCTTCGGCATCACCTCTTCGGCCATCTCGGGTTCGAGCTTCTGGCGGCGGATGCGGTTGCGCAGCGCCACGGCGACGGCGCGCTTGGCTTCGGCCTGTCCGATTACAAATTTGTCGAGTTCGGCGACGATTTCGCGCGGCGTAAGTTCGTCGAGCAGCGGCGCGTTGTCTCCGCCCTGGCTTGGCAGATAAATGACCATGCGTTACCTCTTTCCGGACGGGCTCAGCCCAACTCCTCGTATCGCACGTTCTGATTCGTATAAATGCACAGGTCTCCGGCTATCTTCATGGCGCGCTCGGCGATGGCGCGCGCATCGAGTTCCGTGTTCTCGATCAACGCCCGCGCGGCGGATTTGGCGAAGCCTCCGCCGGAGCCGATGGCCGCCACGGCCTCGTCCGGTTCGATCACGTCCCCATCGCCGCTGACGATGAACGTGTTCTGCGGATCGGCCACCAGCAGCAGGGCCTCCAGGTGGCGCAACACCTTATCCGTACGCCAGTCCTTGGCCAGTTCCACGACGCTGCGCGGCAGATTGCCATTGTGCTGTTCCAGCTTCGACTCGAACCGCGCGAACAGCGAAAACGCGTCGGCGGTGGAACCGGCGAAGCCGGCGATGATTTTGTCCTTGTACAGACGGCGGAGCTTGTTCACCGAGGCTTTCAGGACTTCCGAGCCCATCGTCGCCTGGCCGTCGCCCGCCATCACCACCTTCCCGTTACGCCTGACGCAGAGAATCGTGGTTCCGTGGATGCGCGCTTTCATGCTGATGAACCCAGTGTAGCGCGGCGCCTCCGCGGAGCCTTCGCGGGCTTGTGCTACTTCGCCTTCAGCTCGATCATCACCAGTTCGATGGGCGTGTCCAGCAGGTTCTGCTCGGCGTGGACGCCGGGCGTGCCCCAGCGCGCCTCCCCGGCGGCGAAGGCGGCTTCGGTCTTCGCGCCATCGTCCCTGGTTACCTGGATCCGGGCCGGCGTCAGGGCGACGCTGACACGGTTCGCCGCATGGTCATGCCGCGGAATGGCGCCCTTGGCCGGAATGTGAACGCGCACCACGCGGACCTGCTCGTTTTCGAACTCCACGCGATAGTTCCGCGGCGCCACCTTCAGCGGATCCAAAGCCGGCCAGGACACCGGGGCGCCCGGCTTCTTCAACTCCACCTCGACAATGCGAAAACTGGTGGAACCGGTGTTCTCGCTCGTGTGCATGCCGCCGGAGGGGTCCCACCGTATGTCGCCGGCCTTGAACTTCACGTCGTTCACGGGCTTGCCCTGGTAGGAGAGCCGCAGCACGCCCGGGCTCAGATGAACCATCACGCGGTTGACATCATGTTTGTGAAGCCGGCTTTTCTGGCCCGGCTGGTTCTGGGCCTGCACCACCCGGACCCATTCATTTTCGATGGGAACAGCCGGTTGCTGGGCGAAGGCGGCTACGGTGATGAGGAAAGCTGGAAGCGGAGATCGCACGCCGGGATCATATCGAAACCGGCGGCCGCGCGTCACGCCATCTTCCGCACATGCATGCGCCACACCTTGGCGAACAGGTGGAACGCCGTCGCCGTCTGGGGGCGGATCACGAAACCGGCCAGCCCAAACGCGGCCCAGGCCAGGTAAAAGTAGGTGACATACTCGTGAACGTGGCCGGCGAGGAAGCCAAGCATGCCCGGCCCCGGCTGAATGGGCGAAAAGGCGAACTGCACCAGCCACAGCGCGAACAGCGACGCGGCTTCCCACCACACCATCTTCATGTTCACCAGGAAGATCATGCCCACCAGCGACTGGCCGATGGTCATCAGAATCTCCAGCTCCTGCTGCTCATCGAAGGGGATGGTGGAAAGCGTGCCCCGGCTGATGGAATAGACGATGGGCAGCATGGCCGCCAGCAGCGTCCACTGGTTGATGTTGCTCGACACCATGTTCATCAGCGCCATGGGAGCCTTCTGCACGGTGCGGGCCCAGTAGAACGCGCTCACCTTTTCGGGGAACTCGCTGACGAACGGCGCCACCCATTGGACGAATACGAAGCTCGGCACGCCGATCATGGCCGACAACGCGAGCAGGCTGCCCAGGAAGGGCTCGGCGGCGAAGTAGATCAGCCCGCCGCCCCCGGCGAACAATCCGATGATCGCCAGGTTGCGAATGGCCGGGGAGGACTTCACGACGGCCCTGGGAATGCGGTCGAGTTCATCCAGATCCCCATGCTCCTGGGGAGGCATGTGAGAGAGTACCCACAGGTAGACAACGTATATGAGGATGAGCACCAGCGCGTCCCACACGTTCAACGACGACTTCCACCAGATGAAGAACGCGTAGGCCAGCGGCGCCATCAGGCCCACCACCTCGACGCAATGCTCCTCCTCCAACTCGATCTGCTCCAGGTGCTTCTTATGGTGCATCCGGTGGAAAACGGCGGCGGTGAAATAGATCATCGGCCAGCCAAGGCCGGTCAGCAGGCGGAGCGCGCCGGTGAGATTGGCCAGCAACAGCGGCACCTGCTGCTTCCAGGCAAGCACGGCCTCCACGGCGAACTCGGGCAGTGTTTGCAACCAGGCGAGAATAGCCAGCGCGAAACCTTGCGCCACGTAATATTGGGCCGATTCGGCGGCCCAGGCGATCATCATCGCGGCGAACAAAATGGCAGGCGCCGCCCACAACGCGGTTTCCGCGCCAACCTGGCGGATTTCCAGCGATGCAAGCAGAAGAAATGCACAGGCGGGAGCCGCGATGGCCGACCCGCGAGGACTAACGAAACGAGACATTCGGTCTGTCCTTATGTATGGAGGAGTGAAACTGGAATTCCGGTTCCGGTTGAGGGAAATCGCTGCGGTAGTGGCCGCCGCGGCTTTCCCGGCGCGCCAGGGCGCACCGGGTGATCAGTTGGGCAACGGTGTGCAGGTTGCGCAGTTCATACTGGGCGCGGGAAGGAGCCGCCACCGGTTGCAAAGCGAACCCGTCGAGCCGCTGAATCGCTTGAGCCAATTCCGGTCCCGAACGGACAATGCCGCAGTTCCGCCAGGTGATCTCCCGCAACTCGGCTTCGGAAACCGGGGGAGCCTCGAGCGGCGCGGGCGGCAGCGGTTGGAGCAGGGCGGCGCTGGCCAGTTCGCGCATGGCCACGCCGGCCCGCGCACCGTAGACGATCCCTTCCAGAAGCGAATTGCTGGCCAGGCGGTTCGCGCCATGAACGCCCGTGCAGGCGGCCTCGCCGGCGGCGAACAGACGGCCAAGCGTGGCGCGGCCATGCAGGTCGGTGCGCACCCCGCCCATGGCGTAGTGCACGGCGGGCAGCACGGGAGCGGCCTGGCGTTCCAGGTCGATGCCGTAGCGGCGGCAGGTTTCGTAGATGCGCGGGAAGCGCTTGGCGGCGAAACCGGGCTCGCGATGGCTCAGGTCGAGATAGACGTGGGGCTCGCCGGTGCGGCGCAGTTCGGCCACGATGCCGCGGCTGACGACATCCCGGGGCGCCAGTTCGGCCATCGGATGGTAGGCCTGCATGAACCGTTCGCCGGCCCCGTTCCGCAGCACCGCGCCTTCGCCGCGCAGGGCTTCGCTCAGCAGAAACGAAGGCGCGCCTTTCACGTGCAGCGCCGTGGGGTGGAACTGGACGAACTCGATGTCGGAGATCTCGGCGCCGGTACGATAGGCCATGGCCACGCCGTCGCCTGTGGCCACGTCCGGATTGGTCGTCACGCGGTAGACGCGGCCAAGACCGCCGGTGGCCAGCAGCACGGCGCGCGCGGAGATGCGGACGTGCCGCGCGGTCTTCTCCTCGAATGCCATGGCGCCGCACACGGATTCGCCGTCGGCCAGCAGGTCCGTAATGGCTGAAAAGCTACGGATGGCGATGTTGGGCAGCGACGTGGCCTTGTGATACAGCGTGCGCGAGATTTCACGGCCCGTGGAATCGCCGTGGGCGTGCAGAACGCGGCTGCGCGAATGGGCTCCCTCGCGGGCGAACAGCAGTTTCGAGCCGTCGCGATCGAACTCGGCGCCCCAGGCGATCAAATCCTCGATGGCGTGCGGGCCTTCCTCGACCAGGGTGCGCACGGCAACGGGATCGCACAAACCGTCGCCCGCTTTCAGCGTGTCCTGCTCGTGCAAAGACACCTCGTCGTCGTCGCTCAATGCGGCGGCGATGCCTCCCTGTGCATATTCCGAGGAGGACTCGTGCAGGCTGTCTTTGGCCAGTACAAGTACATTTCCGGCGGAGGCGAGCTCGATGGCGGCACGTAATCCCGCCACGCCCGCGCCCACAACCAGGAAGTCTGTCTGGATGGAATCTTCGGTCTGCGGCGTGATGTCCTAATGGTACAACGGGAGTATGCCAACCTTCGCAGTCGAAACGCCGCGGGAGCGCTATCCCGTGGAGGTTTCGCGCGGCGCGCTGCTTTCCATCGCCAGCCACATCCCCTCCAAGGCGGGCAAATTGTTCGTCGTCACCACGCGCGACGTGTGGGAGTTGCACGGCGCGCTCATGCGCCAGGCCCTGCAAGGCCGGGAGTTCGACACCTTGTTCTTCCCCGGCGGCGAAGAGCGCAAACGAATCGCTTCGGTCGAGGATCTGGCCGGACAAATGGTGGAGCGCGGCGCCGACCGGTCCAGCCTGGTGATCGCGTTCGGGGGCGGTATCGTGGGCGACCTGGGCGGCTTTCTCGCGGCCATCTTCATGCGCGGCATCCCGGTGATTCAAGCGCCCACGACACTGCTGGCGCAGGTGGACGCCGCCGTTGGCGGCAAGACGGGCGCGAACCTGGTGAGCGGCAAGAACCTGATCGGAGCCTTCCATCAGCCCCTGGCCGTCATTATCGACCCCGATCTGCTGGCCACGCTGCCCGCGCGCGAATACCGCGCCGGGCTGTTCGAGGTGTTGAAGTGCGGCATCATCCGCACGCCGTGGCTGTTCGAGCGCATGGCCGGCGATGCGTCCCGCGTGTTGGCCATGGAGCCGGATGTCGTGGAGGAGATCATCGCCGAAAGCGTGCGCATCAAGGCCGAAGTCGTCTCAGCCGACGAAAAGGAGGGCGGCCTGCGGCGCATCCTGAACTATGGCCACACGATCGGCCACGCCCTGGAGGCCGAGACTCAATACAAACTCCTGCTGCACGGCGAGGCTGTGGCCTTCGGCATGCGCGCCATCTCGCACCTGTCGCGTTTGGCCGGCACGTGCGGCGAGGCAGATGCCGTTCGCATGAACCAGGCCATCGCGGCGTATGGCGAATTGCCGCCGCTCGGCGGCGTCACCGCCCAGGCGCTGGTGGCCCGCCTGGGGAGCGACAAGAAAACGATTCAGGGAAAGGTGCACTTCGTTCTGGCCGAAAGCATCGGCACTGTGGTGGTGCGCTCGGGCCTGGACGAAGCGCTTGTCCTTCGCGCCACCGCGCTGGCGCTGGAAGAACTGGCGGCGGCGTGAACAAAGCGGTTCAAACGGCCGCGCCGGGTTCCCGCCCGGTGGGTGTCGAGGATGAGCGCCAGGTGGGCCGGTGGGTGCGGCGCATGTTCGATGGTGTCGCCCCGCGCTATGACCTGTTGAACCATGTGCTGTCGGGCAACATGGACAAGCTGTGGCGCGCCCATACGGTGCGGCTGCTGGACGGCGCGCTTCGTGCCCCGGACGCGGTCGTGGTGGACCTGTGTTGCGGCAGCGGCGATCTGATGCTCGCCCTGGCCCGGCGGCGTGGCGCCACCGTGTTTGGCACTGACTTCTGCCACCCCATGCTGATCGAGGCCGGGCGCAAAGCCAAAGCACGCCGCGCGTCCACGCCACTGTTTGAAGCCGACGCCTTGAGCCTGCCCCTGGCCTCCGGCTCGGCCAGCCTGCTCAGCGTGGCGTTCGGCTTCCGCAACCTGGCTAACTATGAGAAGGGGCTGCTCGAAATGCACCGCGTGCTCAAACCGGGCGGCACGGCGGCCATCCTGGAGTTCTCCACGCCCCCCAATCCAGCATTCCGCGCATTCTACAATTTTTATTCGCTCCAGGTGCTGCCACGCATTGGCGCGGCTCTTTCCGGCAAGGAGGCCGCCGACGCCTATCGCTACCTGCCGGAAAGCGTGCGCCGCTTTCCGGGCGCGGACGCGCTTTCCCGATTGATGAGCGGTTGTGGCTTCGCCAACGTGCGCTATCACCGCATGACGTTCGGCGTCGTGGCGCTGCACCTGGGCGAAAAGCTCTAAGCAGGCCTCCGGCTCCGGTCCGCCGGACGATCCGCCCCGCAAGATGCCATAGTTGAGGAGGACTGCATGCGCTTTCTCTACCACGCCTCCCCCGTCGGACCGCTGCTTCTGGCGGGCGAGGACGCCTCCCTCAGCCTGATCGGCTTTCCCCAAGGCAAGGGCCGGCGCGATCCGGAACCGGAGTGGACCGGGGATCCGTCGGCGTTTCCCGAGGTGCGCCGACAACTGGATGCCTATTTCAACGGCACGCTGCGCCAGTTCGACCTGCCGCTCTCACCGCGCGGGACCGCATTTCAACGGGCCGTCTGGCAGGAGTTGCGGCGGATTCCTTACGGCGAAACGATCGCCTACCGCGATCTCGCGATCCGCGTGGGCAACCCCGCCGCCGTGCGCGCCGTGGGCGCCGCCAATGGCGCCAATCCCCTTCCCATCGTCGTTCCCTGCCACCGTGTGATCGGCTCCGGCGGCGGTTTGACCGGTTTCGGCGGCGGTCTGGACGCCAAGCGCTGGCTGCTGCGTCATGAGGGCGCGGCCGGCCACCGCGACCGGGCCGAACAAAGCAGCCTACCCTTCCTGGCGGACCACGCCTAGCAGCCCCAGGACATCCTCGATACACGTCGCACCACCTGACGCGTGTCAATACACCTCAAATATCATCCAACCGCCAGATTCATGTATCTTCCGAACGCCCCACTGCCAGTCATTCCAGACAAAATCATCCTTCATTTCATTTGTGACAGGCAACATCAAATGCGTGATACCTGAAGCGCGCAGCCGGTCAGTCGCAGCCTTCTTCAGAAGGCGGTCCGGCGGCAATCCCCGGCTGACGCGAACCGCAGCTTCTGGCTTAACCCAACTGCTTTCGTTCAACACCTCGATCACGGCCCCGACATGAGTGTGGGCCCGTGCAACACTTAGAATCACCTCCGATACGCACGTCGTGCGACCAAAAGCGACTTCCAGGTGCATATCGCGGTCGCTTCCATACTCGGTTCTCCATCGGGTCACCGGATTACGATCGAATGCGAATATCGCGGCATAGGGATTGGGTTCAGCCCGGATCGTCCATGCGTTAGACCGCGTCACCTGCTGCTTGCCACAGTTCATCTCTACTTCAAAAACCCCCCATGTTCCACTATCACCCTTGGCGCGGCGAATCCGCAGGCGCTTAGTGTACACTGGCTGAAACGTGAGCGTTACAACGCCGCTCGGGCGGAAATCATCCAAGTGTGCCGCCAGCAATCCATCATGGATCTGGCCACCGAACGCTGAATAGTCGGCGACGATTACGTCCCGGCGGAAGTACGCGGCCGGTACAGCAGCGAGCGAATACACCTTAGCAGATGGGGGCAATTGTGAGTTCATGTACTGAATCGCCTGCCACTCGGGGAGGCGCCGCCCTAGGAAGTGTTCCTCAGGCTCCAGACGCAATGCGGCCTTAATAGGAAATTCACTAAGTCTCCAAGCATAGCGATCACAGTACATCCCGGCGACCCAAGGCCACGCAGTGACGGCAGAAAACACCGCAAGGATCGCCAGCAAGCCCGTCCTTGTCCTGACCGCTAATACCATCGCAAACGCCACGAACGGCAAAGCAGGTATCAAGAATCGCGTCCCAAGATTTAGCCAATAGGCTCCTCCAAACACCGCGGCGGCCAATAGGAAACGGCGACCGAGCGGGCCGCGAAGCGCGAGGAGGCTCAGGGGGCTCAATAGGTAAATCGGTCCGATAAAGCCTTGAAGCGCGAATCCTCTGACTGTCACTTCAAGTGGAATGCTCCACTTCGACTGGAGATTGCCCCAATTCCTGAGAATATCTCCGTACCGCTGAGCAAATTCGCTCTGTACAAGTTGGCCAGGGAACAGCGAACTGCAAAAGGGAGCCACTGGGTTCCCATACCAATAGGCATTCCGAATTAGCCACGGCCCCGCGACGATACAGGCGCCGAGCACAAAGTACCCGATTCCTTGTGGGATCGCAGCCCCCCCCCTTTTTTTTGCCACTTAGCGGCAATAACAACCAAACCGAACAAAATCGCAATACCAATCGAATATTTAATCGCAAAACATAGCCCAGCGAGTATTCCCACGTGAAATGCAAGGGCATTTGACCTCACGTCGGTCCAAAGCCAGAGTACATAGCAAAAGGCGAAGGCCGCACACGCTGCGGCAACGTCAACGTAAGCAACCGTTGCATCCATCCCCACGACCGGCGTGGTAAACACAATGATCGCTGCGACTGCCGATGGCACCCGAACCCCATTGCGGATTCCAAAGCATAGGATGAGTGCAGCCATCGCAAGCAGAAACGCTAAGTGCACTAATGCCGCGGCGGAATGACCGCCCAGGACATACGCAAACAGGAAGAGCATCTCCAGTCCCTGGGAGAGCGCAGCATAAAAATTTGTCGGCACTGGCATGATTCGCTGTTGCCGGGCATATTCGGCGACGAGGCCTAAATGGTATGCCGCGCCATCGGAACTCACCTCAGGCGCCAGGGCGTTCGTCAAGTAGACGGCGCCGAAGCTTAGCCCTGCCAGTGTTATCAGCGCTTTCCACGAAAAGGTAAGCCCTGCTTGCAAATTGCCTTGCAGGCATCGAGTGCGATCAATGCGTCGGACAAAAAGAAAGCACGCACAGAGTACTGCTGATAGTACTAAATAAGTAGCTGTGTTTATCAGTCCTGCTATTCCAAGAAATAAAATCAGCGTGCTGAGCCAAGCGCTGCCAGTTAAAAACCCGAGTACGGCCAATTCACTCCAGGAAATGAGATGACGTACTGAGCGCAGAGTAAGATATCCAATAAAGTAGCAGTTTGCGCAAGTTATTATGGCGCTTGCGGCAACTTTAGCCGGAATGAAATATTGGAGCATTGTAATGATGCGTCACGGTGCTAGAGGAGGAGTGCCATGCTCATCCTTGATTTCGAGTCGAATCAGGATAATTCCCAGATCGGCGCCGTCCTCTGGAGAAATCCATGGAGGGTTGACTTCCAGGGTTACGAGCGTGGGGCCGTCCTGGGAAATTGAAGCCTGGCGTATTCGCGCGATCATGTCGTAGGAACCTGGTTTTGCATAGGTGGAAGTCTTGCGGAGGGAATCGTTGACTCGCAGCGATACAGTGACGGGACCGGTGTCGCGCAGCGTGCGTTCATGGAGAGCGAAGCGCATTGCTATGACTGGATTCTTGTAACTCGGGGGATGGAGGCGAAATTCCGCGCGTTGGCGAGTCCACCTCCAGGTGGCCGTTGCGTCACCGTCCAGAATTCCGGTCTTGATAGCCGAGTGTGCGCTACTGGTCGGTGAATCGAAGGCAATAAGCCGGTCGGTGAGAAGCCTTGGTGGTGAAAATGCCCATTGAGTTGGGAGGCGTTGAACGAAGTGCTGAGAGCGAATCACGCCAGCGGTCACAGCGAGAGCTAACAGGATAGGCGCGGCGAGTGCTGTCGAGAGCTTCATGCAACGTATAGTTTAATGACCATTTGCGTGGACGAGTGGACTGTTCGAAGTGTCGTGACGCTAGGCATGGGTAATAATGTCATTGTCGCAGATGCTCAGACTGCGACCGTTGCAATTCGGCGATCTATTGATTCTCGTCAATTCGATGTTGCCGATTCCCGTAACGCATGATGAATTGGCCAAAACAAGCGATGCACTAAAAAGTGAAGTGCCTGCGATGTCCATCGGCCCAGTGGGTGATCTAATCGTATTGACAGACTCGGGATTGAAGGCCGTTTTAGAAAGTCCGATTCTAAGAAGGATCGAAGTGGAGTGTACGCTCTCGGCACGCCAGCGAGAGATTCTGCATTTGATCTCCCGGGGGCTGCGAAATCGTGAAATCGCCGAGCTTCTTGGCGTTTCGGTTCGCACCGTCAAGGCTGAAGTCTCGACCCTCTTCAGGCTACTCGACGCGACGACAAGGAGCGAGTTAGCTGGCCTTGCGGCATTGGAGATCACAACAAGCGGGCGATAGATTGCTTGTGATGGCCTTAGGGCTGGCGTTCGCGGCGGCGCCTCCGGCGGGCGGCTTCCAGGGCATCGCCCAGCGGCGCGCGGCGGCGCTCGGCACGGCGCACCTGCACCTCGTCCAGGCCGAAATAGTGCGCCACCTCGTGCCACACGGTATCGCCGACGATGCGCTCCAACTCGGTCTCGTCGCGGGCCATGCGCTCGTGAGGACCCTGATAGATCGTGATCGTATCGGGCATGGCGAAGGGTTCGCTCACGCTGCGCAGGGGCAGAGGACGCCCATGATAAAGCCCGAGCAGTCCGGGGTGCGGCGGTTCCTGTTCCACCACGATGGCGAGATTGGCCATGCGCTCGCGGAAGCGGCGCGGAATCGCCGCCACGGCTCGCTCCACCAGTTCATCGAAGTCGCGGCTGCGCATCCTCTTCCATTATCCTGAAGAGAAGCCCTCGCCAGTTGCGGCGGCGCTCCCGCTTACCTCATGGAACCTGACAGCAACATGGAAAAACTGCGCACGGTCGCGCGCAATCTCGGCATCGGCCATATTGGCCGCCACATTTTCCTGTGCGCCGACCAGACGAACCCGAAATGCTGCGACAAGCAGACGGGGCTGGAAGCATGGGACTACCTGAAGCGGCGGCTGGCTGAACTAGGTCTCGGCAACGCCGATCCGTGCGTGTACCGCACGAAGGCCAACTGCCTGCGCGTGTGCCAGGACGGTCCGGTGGCGCTGGTGTATCCCGAAGGAACCTGGTACCGCTCGGCCAAGCCCGAGGTGCTGGAGCGGATCATTCAGGAACACCTGATTGGCGGCCGCGTGGTGGAGGAGTACGCCTTCGCCTCGAATCCCCTGCCGGCTGAGGCGGACCGGTGAGCGCGCGGCGGATCGTGGTGGCCATCGACGGGCCGGCCGGAGCGGGTAAAAGCACCATCGCCCGGCGCATCGCGGCGCGGCTGGGGTTCCTTTACATCGACACCGGCGCCATGTACCGGGCCGTGGCGCTCTGGGCCCGGCGGTTGGACGTTTCCCTGGACGATCATCTGAAGCTGGAGCAGTTGGCCAGGGCGGCCGTGATCGAACTGCGGTCCAACCCGCTCGGCGTGGTGCTGAACGGCGAGGACATCACGGAGCTGATTCGCAATCCGGAGATTTCGCAGGAGGCCTCGAAGGTCTCGGCGATTCCCGGCGTGCGCCGGGCGCTGGTGGAAAAGCAACGCGCCATGGGCGAGGTGAACTCGATCGTGATGGAGGGCCGCGACATTGGGACGGTGGTGTTCCCCGAGGCGGCAATCAAGATTTTTCTCGACGCAGCGGCAGAGGTGCGCGCCCAGCGGCGGCTGGACGAGTTGCACGCCAAGGGGCAGACCAGCCTGGCATTGGAAACCGTGCTGAAGGACATCAACGAACGCGACACGCGCGACCGCACCCGCGGCGAGGCTCCGCTCATGCAGGCTCCCGACGCCGAGTATGTCGATTCCACGCGCGAATCGATCGAGGCGGTGGAGGAGCGGATTCTCATGCTCGTCCGCGCCCGCACCTCGAATGGAAAGGAACTGCACAAGTGACCGAGGCGAGCCGTTCAGGCCTGGTGGTGATGAAATTCGGCGGCACGAGCATGGGCTCGGCGGACCGGATCCGGGCGTCGGCGGCGTTGTGCGCCGGGGAGGCCGGGAAGCGCCCCGTGGTGACCGTCGTGTCGGCGATGTCGAAGGTCACGGATCTGCTGCTGGACACGCTGCGGCACGCCGAAGGCGGCGACCGGGACGGTATGGAGTCCAACATCGCCACGCTGGCCCAACGCCATCGGGAAACCTGCGAGGAGTTGCTGCCGGAAAACGCGCGCGAGGCCGTGCTCGCGGGCATCGACGAACTGGTGAGTGAATTCCGCCGCATCGCCAACGGCGTTCACATGCTGGGCGAGCGCCCGGCGCGCAGCGTGGACGAGGCCGTGGCCATCGGCGAACGCCTCTCGGCGCTGCTGATGGCAAGCTATCTCCAGTCGCGGGACTTTCCAGCCGCCGCCGTGAACGCGCGTGAGGTGATTGTCACCGACGCCGTGTTCGGCAACGCCACGCCGCTGATGGGACTCACGCGCGAGAAGGCCGCCGCCGCGCTGGGGCCGCTGCTGGAAAAAGGCATTCTCCCGGTGGTGACCGGGTTCAACGGCGCGACGGCCGACGGACGCGCCACCACGCTGGGCCGCGGCGGGTCTGACTTTTCGGCCTCCATTCTGGCCGCCTCGCTCGATGCCGCCGAACTCTGGATCTGGAGCGACGTGGACGGCATCCTTTCCGCCGACCCGCGACTGGTGCCCGGCGCCCGCGTACTCGACCTGGTGACCTACGCCGAGGCCGCCGAGCTGGCTTACAACGGAGCCAAGGTGCTGCATCCGCGCACGCTCGCGCCGCTGGTCTCGCGCCGCATTCCCGTGTGGAGCAAGAACAGCTTCGCGCCCGAAAAGCCGGGGACGAAAATCGTACCGGCGATTCCCGACCCCATCGGGCCGCGCGCGGTCACCTCCATGGCCAACGTGGCCCTGGTGAGCCTGGAACCGGCCAGCCCCGAGTTGACCGGCACGAAACTGATGGGCCGCGCCTTCGAGGCCCTGGCGGCAAGCGGCGCCGAGGTGCTGGCGCTCACCAGTTCCAGCTACCGGCAGAGCTTCTGCTTCCTGGTCCGCGGGGACGAACTGGCACTGGCGCTGCAAGCGGTGGAATCGGCGCTGTCGCTCGAACTGGCGCACGGTTATGTGAAGCCGGTCGAGGTGGACACCGAGGTCGGGCTGCTGGCCATCGTCGGCGAAGGCATGCGCGGCGTCACGGGCATGGCCGGCCGCATCTTCACGGCCGTTTCGCGCGAAGGCGTGAACGTGATCGCCATCGCGCAGGGATCGAGCGAACTCACCATCGCCATCGTCGTGCGGCGCGAGGGCCTGGAAAAGGCCGTGCGCGCGGTGCACGAGGAGTGCGGCATGGGCGGCCCCCCCTAACGCGCCGCCCGTGGCGTAACTTCAGGCGCGGGCAGCAGCGGGTTCGGAATCTTGTTCGCCTCGTAATAGCCGGGACGGACGCGCTCCACGATTCGCGCCACCGGGCGGTCCAGGATCTCGAAATACGGCTTCGGCCACAGGCCGATGGCGAACACGAAAAACAGCATGGGACCGATCACCGCCCACTCGCGCCAGGAAAGATCCGGCAGCGCGGCGTTCTTTTCGGAAAGCTCGCCGAGCGAGGTGCGCTGGAAGAGCCACAGCAGATAAGCCGCGCCCAGCGCGATGCCCACGACGCAAGCGAACGCCCACCAGAAGTTTTCTTTATACGCTCCTTGCAAGATCGTCAGTTCGCCGATGAAGCCATTCAGCGGCGGCATGCCCATCGAGCTAAGCGCCGTGATCAGGAAGACGAAACTGAACGCCGGCATCACCTTCAACAGACCGCCATACTCGGAGATCTCGCGCGTGTGCCGCCGGTCATAGACGACGCCCACCAGCAGGAACAGCAGTCCGGTGGAGACGGCGTGGTTGATCTGCTGCAGGATGCTGCCGGAGACCCCTGCCGGATTCAAGGCGAAGATGCCGAGCGTACAGAAGCCCATGTGGCTCACCGAGGAGTACGCCACAAGCTTCTTCATGTCCTTCTGCATCAGACTCACCAGCGCGCCATAAATGATGGCCACGATCGAGAGCGCCGAAACGATCCAGATCACCCTCGGGTGGGCCGCCGTCTCGGGCAACAGGGGCAGCGAGAAGCGTAGGAAACCGTAGGTGCCCATTTTCAGCAGGATGCTGGCCAGCACCACGGAGCCGGCGGTGGGCGCCTCGACGTGGGCGTCGGGCAGCCAGGTGTGGAACGGCCACATCGGGACCTTCACGGCGAAGCCGATGAACAAGGCCCAGAAGACCCACCAGGCGATCCGCGGGGCCAGCGTCGTGCCAATCAGGTCGTCGATGGCGAAGGTATAGACGCCGGATTCCTGGCCGTGGATCGAATAGAGCGTCAGGATGCCCAGCAGCATCAACATGCTGCCAACCAGGGTGTAAATGACAAATTTGATGGCGGCGTAGGAGCGGCGCGGTCCGCCCCAGATGGCGATGATGAAATACATGGGAACCAGGGTCAGTTCCCAGAAGACGAAGAACAGGAAAAAATCACGCGCCAGGAAGACGCCCAACATACCCACCTGTTGCAGCAGGAACCAGGCGTAATACTCCTTGAGCCGGAATTGGATGGCCGACCAACTGGAGAGAATGGCGAGAAAACCCACTCCCGCGGTCATGACAACCATCAGCAGGGCCAAACCATCGACACCCAGATGGTATTCGGCGCCGAATGAAGGAATCCACGGCGCCCGTTCGATGAACTGGAAATCCTTGGTGCGGTCAAAGCCCGTCAGCAGCGGAAAAGTGACGAGCAGGCCCAAAAGGGCGGTCCCATTGGCCACCAGTTTCAGGAGGCGCGTCCGGGAGGACGGCACGGCGAGCAGGACGAAGAGGCCCGCCAGCGGCGTGAACAGGACGAGCGACAGCAGGGGCATAGAAAGAAAGCTAAGCAATCAAGGTACCACCCGCCGGGCGGCGGGCACAGTTTTCCACAAAAGAAAAACGGCGGCCGGGCGCGTGGCCCAACCGCCGTCCAATGCCGGAGCCTCCCGAAAGAGGCGGGCCGTTTACTGGAAGTTCACGTTCTTGCCGCCGTAGTTGAAGTAGGACACCACGCCGATGTCGATGCCGGAAGCGTTAAAGCGGCTGGGCTCGGACGACGTGCTGCCCACCATGAGCATGCCCGTGGGCGTGCCCTCGATCACGGCGCTGGCGGGCAGTGCCGACAGCACCCAGGAGGGAACGGTGAAGCCGCCGGCGGCGGCCGTCGAGTAGCAGATGAACGAACCGCCCACGGTGGGGTTCGTGTTGGTGGAGGTGCCGGTGATCACCACCAGGTCGCTGGGCGCGCCGCCGCTCCAGGTGACGTTGAGATTCTGCGTGCGGTTCACGCTGGTGATGGCGGCTTCGTTGGTCCAGGTGAGCGGTTGCGGGTAGTTCAACGTGGCCGTGAAGGCGCCTACGTCGGCCCCGCCGGTACCGGTCAAGGTGTATGTGCCGGCCGAGAGATAGTCGGGCAGATTGTTGCCGCCAGGGAGGCCGGGAATACCGCCGGGAAGGCCGGAGATGGTGATGCCGCCGCCGAGCTTGGCGTAGTAGGTGCCCCTGCCCTCCGGGCCGGACTGGCGGTCCAGCACCTTGGGGCCGTTCGGCCCGTTCACGCCAATCGTGTTCCCGGCGTCGAGCGGTGTAAAGAGGGCGAAAGCCGGATCCGTTGGTTCGGTTTCCCCGCCAAAGGTGGAAACCGTACAGGCGCCCGCCGGGGGTTCGGCCACGGAGGAACTGCGGATCAGGGCGTTGTAGTCAAACCGGAAGAAGCTGCCCGAACCGATGTCCAGGCGCGTCTGCATGTCAAAACCACCGGCGCTGGTCTTGATGGTGGTGCGGCCCAGCGAGAGGGCGCCCATGCGCATGCTGCCGCTGGCGGCGGACTGGAATTCCGCCTCGGTGAAGCCGCGGTCCCGGCAGGTGCGGCCCGAACGGGCGACGGAGATCGAAACGAAGTTGCTCACCACGCCGTTCCCGCCATTCTGGCGGATGACGAGCGGCACGGCGCAGCCTTCCAGGTCGGAGGGAACGGTGAAGTTCACCTGATCCAGTCCAGTGAAGCCGGGAGTACGGCCTGCGTAAAGCACCTGCGCGGTCTTGCCGCCGATGAACACCTCCACCTGGGCCAGATTCGGGATGGCGCCCGCCGCGCCATTGATATCCTCGCTGGCCGTGGTGCCGCCCAATCCGTTCATCCAGATGATGCCGGCCTGGCCGGGGTTCAGGGCCGCCGTGAAGGTGACAGGCACATAGTTCGCATCGGTGACCACGCCCGGGCCCGTGCCCGCGCTGTTCAACGTGTAGATGCCCGGAGCGTACCGGACCACGGCCACCGGGAAGGGCGAGCTGGGCGTATCGTTCACCAGTACCACGACGTTGGCCTGCGCCGTCAGGGGCACGTTCGACGGCATGATGGCCGCCACCTGCGTGCGCGAGGAATAGATCATCGGCGCGTCATAGTTCGTGCCGCTCACGGTGATTCGAACGCGCGTGCCGGAAAGTCCGGCCGCCGTGGGCCTGGGAGCGCCAGCCTGAACCAGCGTGGCCGGTCCAAGGTTACTGCCGAAGACAGTGAAGATGGAACCCTGCGCGATTCCGGAACCGGGCAGGCCCTTGGCCGCGTAGCTGGCGGCATTGGTGACGTTGGTGATGGCTGGAGTCTGTGCCTGCGCCAGCGTTGCGCACGCAAGCGCGGAAGATAGTAAAAGTAGTTTCGTTTTCATAGCTGAACCGGACGGTTTCCTTGCCGGAAAGACCGCCCTAATCATGCTAACGCGACAACACGCGAAAGCAAGGATCAAAACGATTTCCTGTAAGAAAGTGAGGTATTCTTCCTACGCTCCGGCAGTTGAATCCTTAGGTGCGATGCCGAGAGATTTCATCTTTCGGTACAGATTGCTGCGTTCGAGGCCGAGTAGTTCGGCGGCGCGCGTCATGTTGCCCGCCGCCTCCTCGAGTTTGCGGCTGATGTAGTCGCGCTCGGCGGCCTCACGGTAGTCGTGCAGAGAGGTGAATTGGTCGGCGGGGCGAATCTCCACTGCGCCCTTGCGGGAGGCCAGCGGCGGCAGGTGGCGGGCGTCGATGCGCACCTGCGGGTTCATGATGACGATACGCTCCATCAAGTTTTTCAGCTCGCGCACATTGCCCGGCCAGTGATACTCGCCCAGCGCCTGGAGAGCTTCCGCCGTCAGTTCCTTCCGCTTCCGCCCGTAGGAGTGCGTGAACTCGTTCAGGAAATGTTCGGCCAGCAGCGGCACATCCTCGATGCGGTCGCGCAGGGGCGGGACGTAGAAGGGCACGACATTCAGACGGTAGAAGAGGTCCTCGCGGAAGTTGCCGCGCTCGATCTCCACCTGCAGATTCTTGTTGGTGGCGGCCACGACGCGGACATCCACCTGGATCGAGTGGTTGGCGCCCACGGGCTCGAAGCGCTGTTCCTCCAGGGCGCGCAGAACCTTGGCCTGGGTTTTCAGGCTCATGTCGCCCACCTCGTCGAGAAACAGCGTGCCGCCGTCGGCCTTTTGAAACTTGCCGGTCTTGTCCTCGCTGGCGCCGGTGAAACTGCCCTTGCGGTGGCCGAACAACTCGCTTTCGATCAGTTCCTCGGGTATGGCGGCGCAGTTCACCTCGACGAACGGGGCGTGGGCGCGCGGGCTAAGCCTGTGAATCGACTGCGCCACCAGTTCCTTGCCCGTGCCCGATTCGCCAAACACCAGCACGCGGCCATTGGTTCCGGCCATGAGCGAAAGCTGCTGGCGGAGCGCCTTCATGGGAACGCTTCCGCCGATAATGGTGTGGCTGCCCCGGGAGTCCTCGCGCAGCGATGCCAGTTCCCGGCTGAGCCGCTTCTGATGGAGCGCGTTCTTGACGACGACTATCACCTTCTCGATAGTGAGCGGCTTTTCGAGAAAGTCGAACGCGCCCAGTTTGGTGGCGCGGACGGCCGTTTCAATATTGCCGTGCCCCGAGATGACCACCACGGCGGGGCGGTCCATCGCCGGAATCTCCTCGATCCGTTCAAGCGTGGCCAGACCGTCGATGCCCGGCAGCCAGATGTCGAGCAGCACGAGGTCGTAATTGTCGCGGCCCAGTGCGTCCAGGCAGGCCTCGCCACTATCCGCGGCAAGAGACTGGAATCCTTCGTCAGCCAGCACTCCGGCCAGCGACTGGCGGATGCCAGGTTCGTCGTCGACGATGAGAATGCGCGGCCGTTTCACGTCTACCAGCTATTGTGGCAGGCGGCAGGCGAACTTAGCACCTTTTGTGGCGGTTCCCGCGCCGGAGTCCCGGCCCAATGACGCTATTTGCCCTGGAGCGATTCGATATAGGACACCAGGTTGTGGATGCGCATCTTGCCGATGGCATCGTTCGAACTGAGCGACCGGAAGATGTCGCCCCACACCGGCATATCCTTCGAACCATGGGCTGCCGTGGCCAACGGATCGCCCATGATGATGTTTTTCACCGCGACGGCGGGGAATTTGCCCGAATTCTTGCGGGCCAGTACGGTGAGGTCCGTTGGAACTTTCCTCAATGCCGGGGCTGCCGGTCCGGCGCCCTTGCCATCCTTGCCGTGGCAGGAGGCACAGTAGGACACGAACATGCTCATGCCCGAGGTAGGATCCGAATGGCCTGCCGGAACCGATTTAATGGTTGGTTTGTTCTGCGCCAGGCCGAGCGAGCCGGCCAGGAACAGGAGAGTGATGGGAAGTGTACGGCGAAGCATAACGGTGAAATCTCCCACCCCTTCGATTGCACGTTGCGGGCCGTGAACGAGACGCGGAGAAATGCGGCAACTCCGCCGGAAAACCGGGGTTCCTGGCGGGTGCATTCACACGACCCCCGGCGCGCGAGGCGTGCCGTAGCGCCAGATTCCTCCGGAACGCGCAAGCCGGAGCCTGCGATCATCCGTTATAATTCCCGCACGATGAGAAGACGACTCCTCCGACCCGCCCTGCTGTGCGCCACGCTTTGGACCGCCGCGGTCTGCCCGGCGCAGGTGACCGTACTGGAAAATGCAACGCTGATCGACGGCACAGGGAAAGCTCCGGTGGCAAACGCCTCCGTGGTGATCGTGAACGGCCGGATTACCTACGCCGGACCCAAGGCACAAGCCAAGGTTCCGGGCGGGGCCGCGCGCGTGAACCTGGCCGGCAAGTTCATCGTGCCAGGCGTGATCAACCTGCACGGCCACCTGGGCGCGACCAAGGGACTGGTGCAGGACAACAAGAATTACACGCGGGAAAACACCTTTCACCAGTTGAAGACCTATGCGAACTATGGAGTGACCTCCGTGGTGAGCATGGGCAGCGACCAGCCGCTGATTCTGGACATCCGCCGCGAGCAACGTGCGACGGGGCGGCCCAAGGAAGCGCGCGTGTTCACCGCGTTTCGCGGCTTCACCGGACCGGGCGGATATCCCACCAAGGCGCCGGGCATGAAGGGCGTGCCGTACGAGGTATCGAATCCGGCACAGGTGGAGACGGCACTGAACGAACTGGCTTCGCGCCATGTGGATCTGGTGAAGGTGTGGGTGGACGATCACCTGGGCAAGGAGCAGAAGATTCCCATCGACCTGGTGAAGGTGATCATCGCGGGCGCGAAAAAGCGCGGTCTGAACACGGCGGCGCACATTTTTTACTACGCCGACGCCAAGGCCCTGGCCGAAGGCGGACTGTACGGCCTGGCGCACAGCGTGCGCGACAAGGAAGTGGATGCGGCCTTCATCGCCAGCATGAAGAAGAGTGGCACATGGCAGGCGGCGGCCACGTTCACGCGCGAGTTGTCCGTGTTCGTGTATGCGCAACCCCCGCAATGGCTGGACGATCCCTTCTTCACGCCGTCGGTGTCGCCGGAGACGCGGGCCACGCTGAAGAGCGCGGCCTATGCGAAGAACGTGGCGGCGAACCCGGAAAACATGCTCTACAAGGGCTTCCTGAAAACTGCGCAGAAAAACCTGAAAAAGCTCGCCGACGCGGGCGTGCCGTACGGTTTCGGCACGGACACGGGCCCGCCCGCGCGGATTCAAGGCTTCTTTGAACACCTGGAGATGCAATTGATGGCCGAGGCGGGCTTGACGCCGCAGCAGATCATCACCTCCTGGTCGAAAAGCTCGGCGCAGTGGCTGGGGGCTTCCAAGGACCTGGGCACGGTGGAGGCCGGACACTGGGCGGACCTGGTGGTGACGGCGAAGAACCCCTTGGCGGACATCAACAACATGCGGACGATCGCTCAGGTGTACATCGGCGGCAACCGGGTAAGGTAGCGGTTGCGCGCCGCCCGTTACCGCTTCCAGTGCATCCGCGCGAATTTGAGGAACTGTTCCCAGTCGTAAGCGGTGACGTCGTGCTTGCCCCGGCGGACGTGATACCCGATCGTGCCCATCACCGGTTGTTCGATGCCGGGCATCTCCGTGGCGGGCAGCCCGGGGAGGCCGAACAGCTTGTAGGCGGGCGTAGCGGCGGCGGCGGAGAGGAACTCGCCCTTGGGATCGGCCCACTTGTCCTCGACGGCGCTGGCGACGTAGACCGGACGCGGAGCCATCAGCGCGATCAACATGTGTTGATCGAAGGGCAGGGCCGCTTCGTTCGAGCTGTACTGCTTGAAATTGCCCGCGAACCAGTGGGGGAAGCTCTTGTTCAGATGCCGGACCTCCTCGCCGTAAATGCGGCGGCTGAGAGCGGCTCCGCCCGCTCCGGAATCGTTCGAAATCACGATGGAAAAGCGCGGGTCGATGGCGCCGGCCCAGAGTGAAGTTTTGCCCAGGCGTGAATGGCCGAGGACGGCCACGCGTTTGGCGTCGGCGCCGGGATCGGTTTCCAGATAATCGAGCGCGCGCGAGAGCCCCCAGGCCCAGGCGGCGATGGAGCCCCATTCGTTGGCGGCGGGCCGGGTTTGGCCGGGCTTGTAAAAGAGCGGATGGACGCCATTCTGGAAGCCGTCGTCGAAATCGGGGTCGATGTCGCCGTAGTAAATGGTGGCTACGCCGTAGCCGGCGGCGAGAATCGCGTCGATATCCCAGCGCGAGGCGGCGGCGGCCCGCTTGGACGCGTCGGAGCGGTTGCCGGGGATGTTGCGCATCCAGGAGCGTGTGATGTGGACCGCGGGGTCGCTCGTGACGGCGTGGTTGCCCTGGAAGTTGAGGCCCAGGAAGACGGGCACTTTACCCTTGGCGCCGGCGGGCAGGTAGAGCAGGATCTCCATTTTCGGCGCATCCGGCCCCTTGGCGAAGGCCACCTGGACCTGCTTGCGGCGCGCTTTTCCGTCGAAGGCCGCGCCCTGTTCCAGCAGCTCGAAGCTCATGTCCTTGGGGCGGCCCGGGGCAACGCCGAACATCTGATTCTCGAACAGGCGGAGAATCTCGGGGCGGCGTTTGGCCGTCCAGTCCCTGGCGGTTCTGGCCGTGCCGAGCAACTCGGGCAACTGGTAGGCGCCCGCCTTGGCCTCGTCGTAGTTGGCGTCGGGAGGTTGGGCGAAGCAAAGCGAGGCGAGTAGAAGTGCAGTGGCGAAGCGCATGGGTCAGGCCTTTCGTTCGAGCAGATGGACGCAGTTTTCCATGCGGGCGTTACCGTCCACGCTGACGGCGAAACGCCGCGGTTGGAACTGGCCACGGGAGTAGGAGCCGTTCCAGAGCGAGCCTCCGGCGAAGTCGCCATCCTTGCGCAGAGCGTAGAAGTTCAGGTCGAACCGGCCGAGCTTCGCGGGATCGTTGTTGTAGTTGCGCGCCACGCGCTTCAGGCAGTCCAGCACGGCATCCTTGGCGCTCATGCCGTGGCGCATGTTTTCGACGACGGTGTGGGCTCCGGCGACGCGGATGTTCTCCTCGCCGCGCCCGGTGGAACCGGCGGCGCCGTGGTCCTGATCGACGAAAAGCCCGGCTCCAATGATGGGCGAATCGCCGACGCGGCCGGGCAGTTTCCAGGCCAGGCCGCTGGTGGTGGTGACGCCGGACATCTCGCCTTTGCCGTTCAACGCCAGGCAGTTGATGGTGCCGGTGATGGGGTGCATGGCCATCTCCCAGGCCCAGTCGAGGAACTCCGGGCTTTCGCCGGGGTAGCGCTGCCGGAGCCAGGCCCGGGGCGGATTGTCCGCCCCCGCGGGCGCGTCCAGGCCAGGGCCCCAGTTGTTATGGCCGCGCGGGTCGCGCAGGGACTCCTTCCAGAGCAGCCAGGCCTTGCGCGATTTCTCGGTGAGCAGTTCTTCTTCCTGAAAGCCGTGCGCCTTGGCGAAGCGCAGCGCTCCTTCGCCCGCCAGCATGATGTGGTCCGTGCGCTCCATCACCAGTTTCGCCACCTTGGAGGGCGTCTTGATGCCGCGTATGGAGGCAACCGAACCGGCGCGGCGCGTGGGGCCGTGCATGACACTGGCGTCCAGTTCGACGATGCCCTCTTCGTTGGGCAGTCCTCCGTAGCCCACCGAGTTGTCTTCGGGGTCTTCTTCCTGAATGTTCACACCGGAGATGGCCGCGTCCAGCGTGTCGTAGTTGCGCTGTTTCATCAGCGTGACGGCCAGCGTGACGGCGCGGAGACCGTTGCTCGACGCGATGGAGATGAATCTGCCGCCGGGGGATTGGGCGGTAGCCTGCGGGGCGGCGGCCAGAGCGGCGGAGGAGAGAAACCAGTTGCGCCTGGAAATCATGGGAGAAAGCATAGCAGGCGGCTGGAACCAGGACACCCTTGGTACACTCGAATCCATGTGGCGCGTGTTGTTGCTCGCCTGCCTTGTCGCGCTATGCGCGTTTCCGCAAAAGAAAAAGCCGAAGGGCAAGGAGGGCTCGGGCCCGGATCTCGTCGTGGTGAAAATGGAGGTCCGGCGTGAACAGAACATGATTGTCTTTGATGGCGTGGTTCGGAACGGTTCCGATCACCCCTGCAAGGGCATCGTCTTGTTCTTCGAGTTTCTCGACGCCGACGACAAGCTGATCTCCCGGCGCAGCATCGAGGTGACGCGGTTGCCGGTGGAGCCCGGCGAGGAGGGCGTGGTGGAGGCGCAAACCAACGCGCAGGCGCGCATGGTGAGCTACCGCCTGGACGCCGAGGACAAGGACGGCCGCTATCTGACGCTGGACAGGGCCGGACCGTACGTGATCGAATAGCCCGCCCGTCCGCCAGGCCCCTCTTTTTTGCAAATCTTTCACAACTTCCCGACGACCTTTGTGGCAACACGGCTTAGGATCGGAATTGCCATGATGATGTCCAACAGTCTCTATCAGGATTCCCACTGCGCCGTGGACTTTACGCTGGCCAAATTGTGGGTGGACCGGCGGGCGGTGACGCTGACCCGGAAGGAATATGAACTGCTGTCGGCCCTGACCTCCAACGCCGGAGAGATCGTGCCGCGCGGGGTTCTTCTGCGGACGGTGTGGGGCTACGGGCCGGACATTCGCACGCGGACCCTGGATGTGCACATCCGGCGGCTGCGGCGGAAGCTGGGCGGTTACGGCGAGCAGTACATTGAAACGATCTTCGGCGTAGGCTACCGCTTCCAGCCGTGGCGCGAGCCGAAACCGTTCGCCGCCGAGCCGCACGTGCTGCGCGCCTCGGCCTGACGCCGCCGGCCGGGGCCCGTGAAGGGCCTCCGGCGCGAGGGGGACCAACGTCGCCAGTTGGTACAATACAAGATCCCCTCATGCAACAAATCATCACTCCGGCAAGGCGGCTGGACGGTCAGATTCGCCTGCCGGGCGACAAGAGCGTTTCGCACCGCTACGGCATTCTCGCCGCCATCGCCGAAGGTTCCAGCACGATCCATCACTATTCGACGGGCGCCGACTGCCAGTCCACGCTCGGCTGCATGCGCGCGTTGGGAGTATCCATCACGCGGAGGGAAGACGGCGCCGTCCTCATCGAAGGCCGCGGTCTGAACGGATTGCAGGCTCCGGCGGGCGATCTGGACGCGGGCAACTCGGGCTCCACCATCCGCATGTTGAGCGGCGTTCTGGCGGCCCAGCCGTTCACCTCGCGAATCGCGGGCGACGAGTCGTTGTCGCGGCGTCCGATGGACCGCATCATGAAGCCCCTGTCGTTGATGGGCGCAGATGTGGAAGCCGTGGACGGCCGTTTTCCACCGCTTACGATTCATGGACGCGCGTTGAAGGCGATGCGCTATGAGCCGCCGATGGCCTCGGCGCAGGTGAAGACGTGCGTGCTGATGGCCGGCCTCTACGCCGAAGGGGAGACGGCGGTGCTGGAGAAGGTGGGCACGCGCGACCACACCGAACTGGCGCTGCGCGAGTTTGGTGCGGAAATCGTGTCATCTGGCGGCGTCATCACGGTGAAGGGACCTGCAAGGTTGCAGGGCAGGGAACTCTCCGTGCCGGGCGATCTCAGCTCGGCGGCGTTCTTCCTGGTGGCCGCGGCGATTGTCCCCGGATCGAAGCTGCTCATTCAGGGCGTCGGATTGAATCCCTCCCGTTCGGCGCTGCTGGACTGGCTGGTGGCCGCGGGCGTGAACCTGCGCGTGAGCAACCTGGCCGAGGTGTCCGGCGAGCTGGTGGGCGATCTGCTGGTCACCGGCGGCGATGTCAAAGGCGGCATCATCCGCGGAGCGGCCTCGGCGGCGCTGATCGACGAGATTCCAGTGTTGAGCGTGTTGGGCGCCGTGAGCCGCGACGGCCTGGTGGTGAAGGACGCGCGGGAACTGCGCGTCAAGGAAACCGACCGCATCGCCACGGTGGCCGATAACTTGCAGCGCATGGGCGTCCGTGTCGAAGTGTACGAGGACGGCTTCCGCGTGCCCGGCAAACAGAAGTTCCGCGCGGCGCGGGTGGACAGCTTCGGCGACCACCGCATCGCGATGGCGTTCGCCGTGGCGGGCCTTGCGGCCGAAGGGGAAACCGCGGTGTTGAACGCCGGGGCGGCCAGCGTGTCGTTCCCGGAGTTTTACGCTACACTGCGGCAGATCACCGTGTAACGGCGGTCCAACGGGAGCCACTGCCATGCCGACGCCCGACCTCACCCTGGAGGGGCTTGTCCACGATTTGCGGAACGTGCTGGAGACCATCTCGGACGCGGCCGACGTGATTTCGACCGATCCGAAACATGCCCGGCTGGCGGGCGCCATAAGGCGTAGCGTACAGCGCGGAGCGCGCATGTTGACCAGCTTCCACGAAAGCTCGCTCGCGCAACTCGACCTGGATATCATCCTCGACATGGCCATCGAATGCTCGCGCGATTTCATGCAGGCCGTGAAAGGCCCGTCGATCGAATTCACGCGGCAGATAGATCCGGGCGTGCGCCTGCGCGGCAACCCGGCCGCGTGGGAACGCGTGTTCACGAACCTGTTCCTGAACGCCGGGCAGGCGATGGAGGGCGACGGCACGGTGTCCATCACGGCACTATCGCACGAGCAGGGGCTGGAGATCGTGGTGGAGGACTCCGGGCCCGGAATTTCGACGAAGATTCTGCCGCGCATCTTTGAACCGCACTTCTCCACGCGCGCCAAACGGAGCGGCCTGGGTCTGCACATTGTCCGGACGATCGTGGTGGAGCACGGCGGCGAGATCACCGCCTCCAACCGGCCCAGCGGGCAGGGCGCGATGTTCCGCATCAACCTGCCGCGGACATAAGGAACGCAAGGAGTCGCCACGCTTCTCCGCGCCGGGCGGGACGGCGATTGGCGCGCCACTTCGCTACGATAGTCGGTTCGGCGATGCTGCTGGGCATACTCATCTGGGCGGTGGCCGCGATCACGGCGGCGTTGTTTCTGGCGCGGCCATGGTTTCCGGCGGCGGTCAGCGAACACGCGCGGGCCTTCGATTCGCAGTTCCATCTGACGCTGGCCATGACCGGCGCGATGTTCCTTCTGGCGCAATTGTTGTTGGGCATTGCGATCCTGCGCGCCCGGCGGCGGACGAAAGCTCTCCATTCGGAAGGCAACACCCGCTGGGAGATCGCCTGGACGCTGGCGACGGCCGCGCTGTTCCTTGGCGCGATGGCATGGTCCACGCCGCTGTTCACGGCGGTGCATCTGGGCGGGCCCAGGCCCGGGGCGCTGCGCGTGGAGGCGCTGGCCAGGCAGTTCTCCTGGAACTTCCGCTATCCCGGACCCGACGGACGCTTCGCGCGACTGGACCTGAAGCAAATCAACGACGCCGGCGGGAACCCGTTCGGCCTCGATGAAAACGACACCGCGAGCAAGGACGACATCGTGGCGGCGGCGCTGCGCGTGCCGGCCGGGCGGGACGTGGAGCTGACCCTGCGCGGGCGGGACGTGATTCACAACTTCTTCGTGCGCGAACTGCGTCTGAAACAGGACGTTGTGCCGGGTATGCTGATTCCGCTGCGGTTCCGCGCCGACGTGCCGGGGACCTATGAGGTGGCCTGTTCGGAGTTGTGCGGCTTGGGCCATCACCTGATGCGGACGGTGGTGATCGTGATGCCGCCGGCCGGGTTCGCGGCCTGGGAGCGCGAGGCGCTGGCGCAGCTACGGCAGGAGTAGGGGCAATCATGCTGGGACGCATCTTCTCGACCGATCACAAGGTCATCGGCAAACAGTATTACTTCCTGGGGCTGGCCAGCGTGCTGATCGGCCTGGTGCTCAGCGTCTTCATGCGCCTGCACCTGATCTACCCGGACCGGAAGGTGAAACTGTTTGAAATGCTGTGGCCGGTGGGAGCGGCGGGCGGCATCATGACCCCGGAACTCTATCTGTCGATCATGACGATGCACGGCACGTTGATGGTGTTTTTCGTGCTCACCACGGTGCCGCAAGGAGGCTTCGGCAACTACTTTCTGCCCATCCAGATCGGAGCCTCGGACATGGCGTTTCCAAGGCTGAACGCCCTCAGCTTCTGGATCACCCTGGCGGCGCTGCTGGTGCTGCTCGGAGCTTTCTTCGTGCCGGGCGGCGCGCCGCTGGGCGGCTGGACGGCCTATCCTCCGCTGTCGGCCGTGGGGCAGATCGCCGGACCGGGACAGGGAGACGGGATGGACATGTGGATCCTGTCGGTGGCCCTGTTTTCGATCGCCGCGCTGCTCACCTCGATCAACTTCATCGCTACCGTGATTGAATTGCGCGCGCCGGGGATGACGCTGGAGCGGATGCCCCTGACGGTGTGGGCCTGGTTCACGACGGCGATCATCAGCCTGCTGGCCTTCGCCGTGCTTCTGGCGGCCGGTTTACTCCTGTTGCTGGACCGCTGGGGCGGCACAAGCTTCTTTCTGCCCTCCGGGTTGGTGGTTAGCGACCGCCTGCTGAACCATAGCGGCGGCTCGCCCCTTCTGTGGCAGCATCTGTTCTGGTTCTTCGGCCACCCGGAGGTGTATATAGCCATACTTCCGGGCATGGGGCTGATCTCGACCATTCTGAGCGTGAATTCGCGGCGGCCCGTGTTCGGCTACAAAGCGATGGTGGGGGCCATGCTGACCATCGCGTTCCTGGGTTTCGTCGTCTGGGGCCATCACATGTTCATTAGCGGAATGAGCCCCTATTCGGCCATCGCGTTTTCGGTGCTCACATTGACGGTGGGCGTGCCAAGCGCGATCAAGACGTTCAACTGGCTGGGGACGTTGTGGGGCGGGCGGCTGCGGCTGAACGTGGCGATGCTGTTCGCGCTGGGGTTCGTCTCGGTGTTCGTGGCGGGCGGAATCACGGGGGTCTTACTGGGCCAGCCGGCCATGGACCTCTATTTGCACGACACCTATTTCGTGGTCGGGCATTTCCACCTGATCATGGGCGTGGCGGCTGTGTTCGCCATGTTCGCAGGCACCTACTACTGGTTCCCGAAAATGTTCGGCCGGATGCTGAACGAGACCCTCGGGAAGATCCATTTCTACATCACATTCCTGGGTGTCTACGGAATCTTCGTCCCGATGCATGTGGCCGGCCTGGCGGGCAATCCCCGGCGCTACCCGGACTTCAAGGAGTTTGAGTTCCTCTCGGACCTGGCCTGGATTCATACCTTCATTTCGCACACCTCGTTCACGGTGGCCGCGGTGCAACTGCTGTTCCTGTTCAACCTGTTCTGGAGCCTGTGGCGCGGAGCCCGCGCGGCGGTGAATCCCTGGGAGGCGACCACGCTCGAATGGAGCGTGCCCTCGCCGCCGCCCCACGACAATTTCGGCGGCGCCAGCGTGACGGTGGTGCGCGGAGCCTACGAATTCAGCGTGCCGGGACGCGAAAGCGATTTCGCGATGCAAGCCGGGGAGACGCCTCAGTGAGCGCGCCGTCCCGGACGTTTCCGGCCAGAGTCGCGGCAACGGGCGCCATGCTCGGCTCCGGCGCGATGGTCACCTTATTCTCCGCGCTGGCAAGCGCACTGGTGATCCGGCGCGGCCTGGGAGGCGACTGGGCGGCCGTGGCGCTGCCGGATGTGGTGTGGCTGAATACTGCCGTGCTGGCGGCGTCGGGTCTGGCCGTGGAGAGACGGCGCTGGGGAACGGCGGCCCTGCTGGGAGCGGTGTTCCTGGCCGGGCAGGCCCTGGCCTGGCGGTCGTTCGGCGCGACTCTGGCCAGCGGCCCGGCGGCGGCGTTCTTTTACGTGTTGACGGGCGTGCATGGCGTGCACGTTCTGGGTGGAGTGGCGGCGCTTCTGGCCAACTGGAGGCGTGCGACCCCGGGGTCGGTGGCCGCCGTACGAATCTATTGGCACACCCTGGGGGGATTGTGGATGGTGGTGCTATGTCTGTTGCTTTGGGCCCGGTCGTAACTTCGCCGAAAAAGCTCGGCATGTGGCTGTTCCTGGTAAGTGACGCGCTTACCTTCACAGCGTTGATCCTCAGCTACGCCTTTGTGCGGGTCTCCTCGCCCGCCTGGCCGCGCCCATTCGACTTTTCGCCAGGTATTCTCTTCGCGACGCTGATGACCTTCGTGCTGCTCACCTCCAGCCTGACCATGGCGACCGCCGTGGGGGCGATGCGCGAAGGCCGCCGGGGCGTGGCTGCGGCGTGGATCGCGGCCACCATTGCCTGCGGGGCGCTGTTCATCGCGCTGCACCTCACCGAGTGGCGGCACCTGATCGCCCAGGGCGTGACCCCTGCCGCCAACCCCTGGGGCGTGCCGCTGTTCGGCGCGGTTTTCTTCGGGCTCACCGGTCTGCACATGGCGCACGTGGCGAGCGGGATCGTGTATCTCACAATTCTTGGAGCCGGCGTGCGGCCGGGCCGCTTCTCCGCCGAAGATGTGGAGGTGGGCGGCCTCTATTGGCACTTCGTGGATCTCGTGTGGATGTTCCTGTTCCCCCTTCTGTACCTGACGGCGGTGAAGCCATGAAGCCGTATCTGGGGGTGTGGGGGTTTCTGCTGGGCCTGACGGCCATCGAGGTGGCGCTCGCCTATCTGCATACGCCTCCTATCACAATGCTGGCCGTGCTGTTGGCGCTGTCGTTCCTGAAGGCGGGAGCCATTGTGCGCCGGTTCATGCACATAGCCGGGGAAGGGCCGCCGTTGGCCTGGATTGTGCTGCCGGCATTCTTCTTTATCGGCTTGATCTTATTGGGGATATTGGGCGACGCGGGCCGCGCGGCCTTTCCGGGGGCGCTCTGATGGATGCAACGCTGGGCGCCGTGGCCCTTCTGCAGTGTGTACAATGCGCGCGATCCGCCGAAGCGCTGGGCCAAGTCCGCCTGTCAGTGCTTTGGCACGGCATGTGGGTGCTTCTGCTGCCGCCGCTGGCCGTGTTCGGACTGATTTTGTGGCTTGCCCGGAGGCGGTCGCGTCAAGCCGAAGTGGGCACGGCGATGGGAAGCGATTCACGCGCCGGGGTGCGCCTGTAGTTCTGCCGCCAGTTCATCCAGGCCAGGCTGATGATGCGGACGACCTCGGAACTGTCGAACGGACGGGCGAGAACGTCGTATCCGCCGCGGTTCAACACGTCGGACCATAAGATGTCGTCAGCGTCGGGGGCCATGACAATCACGTTGGGCGGAGCCGGAAGATCCAGCACGCCGCGCAGCAGATCCTGCCAGCCGCCATCGGGCAGTTTATGTTCACAGACGACGACAGCCGTGTGGAGTTCGCGGAGACGGCGCAAGGCGTCGTAACAGGTTCCAGCAGTCTCCAGTTTCCAGTTTGTGTGTCCGAAAATGTGAATCAGCCGGTGCTGAGCCTCGGCGGATGGGGTGACGGAGAGCACGGTGACGGTACTGTCCGTCGGGCGGGGCGAAAGTGGTGTGGATCGGTTCATGAAAACAACCTTCCGCTCGTTAAGCCATGATCTACCTGCATCATGAGCTTCCGGAGGCGGTACGTCAAGATATTTCGACAAAAACTAAATCAAAATTTAGTTACTAAATTCAATTTTTTCAAGGCAATCGCTTACCTGCGCGATACCTCGGGACCGGGCGTGCCGGGAATACGCAGTCCCGCCTGACAATACACGCGAAGTTGGCTCCACGTTCGTCCGCCGTCCTGCGTCATTCCAGTTGTGCAGTGTGCAAACCGTGTTGTGATTCTCATCCCGCTTGTCGCCCAGGCAGTCTTGTGCCAGCCGGCCCTGCAGGATGTGCTTCGGGGCGTGGAACGGCGCTACAATCCGCCAAAAACCATGCAATTTTTGTTCCAACAGTCCTACAGTGGTCCGGGACGCTTGACGCGGGTCGAATCCGGCGAACTCACGCTTTCAAAACCCGGCAAAATGAAGTGGGACTACACGATTCCGGCTGGCAAGGTATTCCTGACCGACGGTACCCACGCCTGGTTCTTTTCCCCCAGCGCCGGGCGTGTGGAACGCTCGAAGACCAAGGAAAGCGCGGATTTACGCGCCCCGCTCGCCTTCCTGATGGGAAAACTGGACTTTCAAAGGGATTTTCGCGAGTTCCGGTACACGGTGAACAACGGTGAGTTTCACGTGATCGCTGCCCCGAAGTCCGACAAGTCTCCCTACACGTCCGTGGAATTTTACGTCACCCCGGAGTTCGCCATCCGCGAGCTGGCCGTGACCGGGCAGGACAAATCGGTGATGCGGTTTCGCTTCACCCTGGAAAAATCGAATGTGAAGCTGCCGGCCGGTCAATTTGTCTTCCACCCGCCGGCCGGGGTGCCGGTGGTGGATGTGAACGACGAGGATGGGGCCCGGTAAATTATGGCCGAATTTCTTCTGAAATACGCTGACGGAAAAGGAGAAATTCGCCAGCAGGTGGCCGAGGCCGGTTCGGAGAAAGAACTGCGGGAGCGCATGACGCAGCAGGGCTTTCTGGTCTACTCGGTGAAAGCGCGGGGCGGCATCGCCGCGCGATTGGGCGGCGGACCGAAAAAGGTCAATCTCGAGAAGTTCCTCATCTTCAACCAGCAATTTCTCACCCTTGTGCGGGCAGGCCTCCCCATATTGAAGTCGCTCGATCTGCTGGCCGACCGTCTGACGGACCCCAAGATGGGCAAGCATGTGAAGGCGGTGCGCGACGAGGTCCGCAATGGCACGATGCTGAGCGAGGCGTTCTCGCGGCAGCGTGTGTTCCCGGCGATCTACGTCACCTCGATCCTGGCGGGAGAGAAGTCGGGCTCTCTGGGCGAAGTGATTGAGCGCTATGTCAGTTACCAGCGGCTGAATCTGACCGTCCGGAAGAAGATTGTCGTCTCCCTGCTCTATCCGGCCATTCTGATCGTGCTGGTGATGCTGCTCGTGGTGTTCATGATCACCTATGTGGTGCCGAACTTCGCGCAACTGTACTCGTCGCTGGACAGCCAACTGCCTTACATGACCCAGGTGTTGATCGTCGTGGGCACGACGGCGCGCGACTACATTCTGGCCATCATCGGCACTGTGCTGGGGGCGGTGGCCGCCATCCGGCTGTGGACGCGCACGGAGCGTGGCAAGGAGCAGGTGGAGACGATTCAGAGGCGCATGCCCATTCTGGGCGACATTTGGACGAAGTATCAGGTGGCGCAGTTGGGCCGCGTGTTGTCCACGCTCCTGGTGGGCGGCATTCCACTGGTGCAGGCTCTGGAAACGGCGGCCGAATCGCTGGGGGCGCGCACGCTGAAACGGGCGCTGATCCAGGCGCGGCAGTCCGTGAAAGAGGGGCAGCCGCTTTCGGCGGCGCTGCAAAAGACGGGCGTGTTTCCGGGACTGGCGATCGACATGATCGAGGTGGGCGAATCCACCGGAGCCCTGCCGGCGATGCTGAACAGCGTGGCCGAGTTTTACGAAGAGGACGTCAACACGCGCATGACGGCGTCGCTCGCTCTCATTGAGCCGGCCATCATGCTGTTCATGGGGATCTTTGTCGCCTTTGTGCTGGTGTCGCTCTACCTGCCCATCTTTTCGCTGGCCGACACGCTGGGACGGTAGCCGCGGCCGCTCTACGGGCGCCGTCCGGACATCACGCCGTCCAACTCGCCCGGCTGCGTGCGTACGCAGATAAAGAATTGTCCGAAGAGCGCATAGATGGCGCTCACCTCGTCGAAGCGCATTTCGTAGATCAGCTTCTTGAACTGCACCGGATCGTCGGCCCACAGATCGACTCCCCACTCCCAGTCGTCCAGCCCGATGGAGCCGCTGATGATTTGCTTCACGATGCCGGCATACTTTCGTCCCACCATGCCGTGCTCGTGCATCATGCGGGCCCGTTCGTCGAGCGGCACCTGATACCAGTTCTTCTCCTCGCCGCGGCGCCGGTCCATGGGATAGAAGCAGAGGTAGCGCGCCGGGGGCGTCTCCGGGAACAGTCGCGGAGCCATGGCGGCGCGGCTGCGGTCGAGTTCCTCGTTGGCCGCCTGGTCCCACTCCGCCGATCCCTGCTGCAAACCCCGCTCGGCGAGCATACGGTTGATGCGCTGCGTGGATTCGTACAACCCCAGTTCAACGATGCTGACGTAGGAGTTCGTGGGCTCGAAATAATCGGCCAGCCCGGTCTGGGCCAGTTTCAACTCGGCCGCGTTCAAGGCATCGAGACTGGGGCGGAAGTGCAGGAACAGAAGATCGCCCTTGTGCCCGACCATGGAATACAACGATGTGCCCTCCTCCTGCATCGCGGACAGCATGGTTTGCATCTCCGCGATCAGGTCCCGCCGGCGGGATTCGTCCACTGACTTCCATGCGCTCCACCGGATGCGGAACATCTGATGAAGAAGGTAAGCGCCTTCCAGAGTGTAGGGAACCATCGACTATCAGTGTAACTTTGATAGAGAGCCATGGATTTCGACGCACTGCTGATCGTGAGCTTCGGCGGACCGGAAAAGCCGGAGGACGTGATGCCTTTCCTCGAAAACGTCACACGCGGCAGGCGGATCCCCCGCGAGCGTTTGGAGGAGGTGGCGGAGCATTATTATCACTTTGGCGGAAGGAGCCCCATCAACACGCAGGTGGAGGCGCTGATCGGCTCGCTTCGCGCGGAGTTGGCGGCGAACGGACCCAACCTGCCCATCTACCTCGGCAACCGGAACTGGCGCCCATACCTGCCCGATACGCTGCGGCGGATGAAGGCCGCCGGCGTACGGAAGGCGCTGGCCTTTGTCACGTCGGCCTGGTCGAGCTATTCCAGTTGCCGGCAGTACCTGGACAACATCGCCGAGGCTCAGGCCGAGGTGGGCCCGGGCGCGCCCGAGGTGGTGCGCCTGCGGCTGTTTTACAATCATCCCGGCTTTCTGGAGCCCATGGCCGGACGGGTGCGCGACGCCTACGCCTTGCTGCCGGAGCCGGAACGCGGCACGGCGCCTCTGCTGTTCACGGCCCATAGCATCCCGCTCAGCATGTCGGAGAATTGCCGGTATGTCGAACAGTTGACCGAGGCGTGCGAACTGGTGGGAAAACTCGCTGGGCGCGAACACTGGCAACTCGTGTACCAGAGCAGGAGCGGCCCCTCCACGCAGCCCTGGCTGGAACCGGATATCGCCGTCGCGTTGCGGGCGATTGCCGCACGCGGGCAAAAAAATGTGGTGGTGGCCCCCATTGGCTTTCTGAGCGATCACATGGAGGTGCTGTACGATCTCGATTACGAAGCCAGACAGTTGTGCGGGGAGATCGGTTTGCATCTGGAGCGCGCCGGCACCGTGGGGCATCATCCGCTGTTTATCCGCATGATTCGAGAACTGATGCTGGAGCGCATCGAGGGGGCCGGCCGGAAGGCGCTGGGCGAGCGCGGACCCATGCCGGACGATTGTTTCGCCGGCTGTTGCCCGGCGCCAATGATCCGTCCCACAGGGCCAACCGGCAGGTAGCCCTCCCGGAAGAGGTTAAGGCGGGCTAGGAGAATAAATATCGAAGAGTAGCGTTACGATTCCGCCGCAGACGTCCGATGGAAGAGCAAGTTTGGACTGAGGAAGGTGGCTCCCAACATGGCAGCACATCCGATTCCAGCGACGCACCGGATCCGCCTGCTGTGGCTTCTTCCGGAGGCGGGCCTGCCAGGTTCCCAGGGCGACGCTCGAATTCCATCGATTGAAGAAGGCGGACGGGAAGCCCGGGAAGCGGTAGAGTTTGTGGCCGACTCCGTGGAGGCGACCTCCCGGTTCCGAATGGGGCGCTATGATGCGCTGCTCGCCAGTTTCCCCTGCCAGGGGTGGACACCGGACGAATTGCTGGAGGAGGCACAGCGTGTAGCTCCTGGCGTGCCCGTGGTGATCCACGACCCGACGCTGACCGACGATGCGGTGGCGCGGTTGCTCCGGATGGGCGCCTTCGACGTCTGGCGGGAAAGCATGGACGCACGCGTGGCGCCTGAGCGTCTGGAGGCGTTATTGGAGCATGCGCGCCTTCGCGAAACGGCGTGGCGGCTGAGCGAAGGGGCCGAACCGTGGCGCAGAAGCCTGGTGGGTGACAGCCCGGCGGTCCGGCGCGTGCTCGACACGATCCGGCTCATTGGAAACCGTCGATGCACGGTATTGATTCACGGCGAAACCGGGACAGGCAAGGAGATGGTGGCGCGGGCGATTCATCTGGCCAGCGGGAGGGCGGCTCTGCCGATGGTGGCCGTGAATTGCAGCGCGCTGCCGGAGAATCTGATCGAGGCCGAACTGTTTGGCCATGTGAAGGGAGCTTTTACAGGGGCGGTACAGAACCGCTTGGGACGATTCGAGCAGGCCCACAAGAGCACGCTCTTCCTGGATGAAATTGGCGACATGCCCATGGAGTTGCAGGCCAAGTTGCTGCGGGTGTTGCAGGACCGCGAGTTCCAGCGCCTGGGCAGTTCGGAAACCATTAAAGTGGACGTGCGGGTGGTGGCGGCCTCGAACGCGGACCTGCAGGAAAAGGTGCGGCAGGGGGAGTTTCGGGAAGACCTGTACTATCGCATCAATGTGGTACCCATTCAAATGCCGGCTCTGCGGGAACGGGGCAAGGATGTGCAACTGCTGGCGCACTACTTCATCGAAAAGGTGTGCCGCCAGGAGGATCTGCCGGTGAAACGCATCGCTCCGGAAACGCTGGACCGGCTGTCGCGGTATTCCTGGCCGGGGAACGTCCGGCAACTGGAGAACGCCGTGGAAATGGCCGTTGCCCTCAGTGGCGCGCGCGAAGTGCTGGTGCCGGGAGATTTCCCGTTGCCCCCGGCCGGGCCGAGGCCCATGGCGCAACCGGCCCGGCCGTATGTGTTCGTTCCCGATGAGGGTCTGGACTTCGAGGCCACCGTCGGGCGGATCGAACTGGGCATTCTCGAGCAGGCCCTTCGGAAAACGAACGGCAACAAAAAGCTGGCAGCCGAATTACTGAGATTAAAGAGGACCACACTTACGGCAAAGTTAAAAAGTTTAGAGCAACAAGCGCCACAGTGGGCCTGTTAGCCGATGTGGGACGGAGATATACTCTCCTTACAGGATGCCGCTCGACCCACTCACTTCACTAATCGTCCGCTGGCCGGACGGCGAGCCGAAACCAGAAGCGCTGTTCCGGGAAGCCGGAGTGGAGGCCGTCATGGGGACGGGGCCGGAGGCCAAACCTCCGGCAGGGCTGCCCGCCTTGCACAACGAGGCGCTATGGCCGGGCATCCGGACTCCGGGCACGCGCGTGGATTGGGTGGAAGAGGTGGGCAGCGCGAGCCGCGAGCCATGGATCGATTCCAACGCCTGGGCCGTAGCCTGCCAGCGCGCGCTCCATCCGGGAAAACCGGTGGTCTTCGGCTACGAGGCGAACAAGGATTCGGGAGTGGACGGCGGCCGGATGGTGCCGTACGAGTCTCTGGAAATCGGACTCATGGAAGCCCGGGCCATGGGCGGAAACTGGATTGCCGCGCCGGACGAACGCTTCCGCCGCCAATTGACCGCGCAGGATGCCGCGGCGGTCGAGGCGTGGAAGAGGTTCGGTTCCCTGGCCTCCTGGTTAAAAGTGAACCGGGCGTTGTTTGGGCATCCGATGTATCCGACCATCACGATGATGGTGGACGAGGCGGAGTCGCAGGAGTTGGCCAACCTGATGTTCCGCCGGGGAGCATCGCAGAAACTGGTGCGGGGCGAAGATGTTCCGCCTCCCAGCGCGGAGTGTCTGTGCATGGTCGCGGCGGGCATCGCGGATCCCGCGCCAGCCGTGCGGACGCGTCTGCTGGCGCACGCGCGGGCCGGAGCGCAACTGGTTGTGGACGCTCCTGGCGACAAGGCCTGGTGGCGCGAAACGGGTATGAAGCAGTCCAGGGAACAAAAGGACCGCACCTTCTATTCGTTGGGCAAGGGGTTCATCGTTGCTTATAAGGATCCGGTGGCCGACCCGAGTGAATTTGCCCTCGATGTGATCGACCTGGTCACATACCGCCACCGGCCCGTACGCGCTTGGAACGCCGGCACAACCGTGTATATGGCATCCAGGCGGGGCGTCGAAAGCGTGGCGACCCTGCTGAACTACGGCCGTTCCCGCACGTTTGACCTTCAATTGCGCATCCAGGGCCACTTCCGCACGGCCAAGCTCTACGCACCCGATCTGGAAACCCGGACCATCGAGACCAGGAAGCGGGAGAGCATGACGGAAGTCTTCCTTCCCGAACTGGGCCGCATGGGGGTAGTCGTTTTCAGTTAGACTGAGAGCAAAGGAACTGGGACTATGATCAGCCGACGAAACTTCCTGATGTCCGGCGCGGCGTTGCCAATGGCCGCGGGTTCGTATGGAGCAGGCCCGCTGGCGGCCGCGCCAAGGTTAGGTAAGTCCTTTTTCGGGGTTCACCCCTTCGTGGAAGCCAACCCCAACGCGGTCTTCATCATGAAGACGCGCGTGAAGCACAAGTTCGACAACGAGGCCAAGTTGAATGAGGGGCTTCGTTTCGCGCGCGAGGTGCTGGTCCCGCTGGATGGCGCCCCCGGCGTGCCGGTGTCGCACCGCGTGGTGCTGAAGCCGAACTGCACCAATGTTCGCACGCGGAACCGCCCCGACGAGGACAACTGGGGCACGGGGACCGACCCTCAGTTCTACGAAGGCATCATCGTTGGCATGAAGGAACTGGGGTTGAAGAAGTTCCATTTCCTGGAGGCCAATAATTTTCACGCCTGGAACTACCGCGGAATGGCCGACATCAACGAACGGCTCGGCGTGGTGTGCAACGAGCCGGACCGGCGGGAGCGGAACTTCCTGGAAAGCTACGAGATGAACTGGACGAAGGTGCCCGAGCCGGTCGTCTACACGAGCATTCCGCACTATGCCCCGCTGGGCGAGCCGGACACCTGGCTGCTGAACATCGCCAAGTGGAAGTCCCATGGCATGTGCATGACGCTCACCACGAAGAATGAGCAGGGCCTGGTGGTGCGGCCCTATGTCCGGTTCTGTCCCGGCTGGCGCATGGTCACCGGCGTGCCCGATCACATGAAGCCGAACATTCATCCGAACGTGGAACGGGTGGTGAACAAGTTTTTCGAAGGCCACATCGCCAAGGGCTATCCGCGCTATCAGAGCAAGGCCGAACTGGCGCCGATCAACCACGAAATCTGGGCGCACAAGACGCTGGACCACTACCAGACGACGAAACCGGGCCTGGCGATCATCGAAGGCATCTACGGACGCGACGGCAACGGGTTTGGCATCGGCAACGACTACATGACGAATCTCGTCATGTTCTCGAAGAACAAGCTGCGGCTGGACATGGTAGGTATGTGGCTGGGAGGGCACGAACCCGGCAACGTGAACCTGTTCCGCATCGCCAAGGAGCGTGGTTTCAGCGACACGGTGAACCCGCACGAGGTGCCGGTGTACGAATGGTCCGAGGGCAAGGCCTCGCGCCGCCAGTTGACCGACTTTGAACGCACCCCGATGAAGACCTACTACCTCCAGATGGACGGCGAGCCGGAATACCATCTGGTGAACGACCCGATCGACTACGACAAGGTCCGCGTCTAGCGGATTCCTTGTGGGCCGGAAACGCCGGTCCGGAACGAATGATTCATATTCTAGGCGGCGGTTTGGCGGGCTGTGAGGCGGCCTGGCAGGTGTCCCGCGCGGGTTCGCGAGCCACGCTGTACGAGATGCGGCCGGAACGGATGACGCCGGCGCACAAGAGTTCCCACCTGGCCGAGCTGGTTTGTTCGAACTCCCTGAAAAGCGAGTCGGAGAATTCGGCGCCATGGCTTCTGAAACAGGAGCTGCGGCGGATGGATTCGCTGCTGCTGCGCGTGGCGGCGGAGGTTCGTGTTCCGGCCGGCCATGCGCTGACGGTGGACCGCGAGGCATTCGCCAGCGCCGTGACCGCGGAGGTGTCCCGCGCGCCGGGCATCGAGATTCGCCGGGGAGAGGTGACGCAACCGCCGGAGGATGGGGTGGTGGTGGTGGCCACCGGGCCGCTCACCAGCGATGCGCTCGCCACAAGGATTGCCCGGATGACCGGCAGCGAGCGGCTGTTCTTCTACGACTCGATCTCACCGATTGTCGAGGCCGATTCGATCGACATGGACGTGGCGTTCCGCGCGTCTCGGTACGGCAAGTCGATGGATGGCACCGACGACTACATCAACTGCCCGCTCAACCGGGAGGAATACGAGCGTTTCGTGGCGGCCCTGCTGGAGGCGCAAAGCCACACGCCGCACATCCCCGATGACATCCCCTACTTCGAAGCGTGCCTTCCCATCGAGGAGATTGCACGGCGCGGGCCGGACACGCTGCGATTCGGACCCATGAAGCCGGTGGGCCTCACCGATCCTCGCACGGGGCGCTGGCCGTACGCGGTTTTGCAACTGCGCCAGGAGAATCTGCGTGCCGACAGCTACAACCTGGTGGGCTTCCAGAACTACCTGCGCTATCCGGACCAGAAGCGTGTCTTCCAGTTGATTCCCGGCCTGGAACGCGCGGAATTCGTCCGCTATGGGCAGATCCACCGCAACACTTATATCAACGCGCCGGCGATTCTGTTGCCGACGTTGCAGATGCGGCGGGAGGCGCGCGTGCTGTTCGCCGGGCAGATCGCGGGCATCGAAGGCTACGTCGAGTCCATCGCCACGGGGCTGCTGGCCGGGCGCAACGCGGTGGCCGTGGAACGGGGCGAGCCGGTACGCCCGATGCCCCAGGCGACGGCCCTTGGTTCCCTCTGCCGGTATGTGTCCGGCGCCGATCCCCGGGACTATCAACCGGCCAATATTACGTTCGACCTGCTGCCGCAACTGGACGAAGCGGCCAAGCGGCGGATGAAGCACGACAAACGGGCGCGTCACGCCGAGGTGTGCCGGCGCGCGCTGGAGGCTCTCGATGAGCATCTCGCTGTCGCCGCGCCGTGACGCTTTCCTGGACGAACTACGGCGGGAGAATGCCTCGCCGCACACGCTGCGCAACTACGGGATCGATCTTCGCGAGTTCTGCGAGTTCTTCGACGGAGGCATGGAACCGGACCTGACCGGGATGCGCATGTGGCTCTCCTCGTTGTATGAACGGGGGCTGGCCGTTCCGTCGATCCGCCGCAAACTGGCTTCAGTGCGCACGTTCTATCAGTACCTGATGCGCGAAGGGGCGGTGCTGTCCAACCCGGCGAAACTGCTAAGCACTCCCAAGATGCCCAAGAGGCTCCCCAACGTGCCCGGCGCCGAGCAAACCAACCGCCTGTTGGACGAGGTGGGCGAGGGCAAACTCGACCGGCCGTATCCCGAGCGCGACCGCGCGGTGTTCGAGGTGCTGTATGGCTGCGGGCTGCGCGTGAGCGAGCTATCGGGGCTGAACCTGGCCGATGTCGACCGGGCGGAACGCGTGTTGCGCATCCGAGGGAAAGGCAGGAAGGAACGGCTGGTTCCCTACGGATCGAAGGCCGAAGCGGCGCTGGAGGCATGGCTGGAGGCGCGGCGGGCGAAACCGGGCGAGCAGGCGGTATTCGTGAATCACCGCGGCGGCCGGTTGTCGGATCGCGCCATGCGTTCGATGGTGAAGCTCTATTCGATGCTGCTGGCGGGCGACTCCAGCCTGCATCCCCACGCTTTGCGGCACGCCTTCGCCACGCATCTGCTGGCCGATGGCGCGGATCTGCGGAGCATACAGGAGTTGTTAGGGCACTCTCAGCTTTCCACGACGCAGCGCTACACGCAGGTGGCGCTGACGGACCTGATGCGCGTGTACGATCAGGCGCATCCGCTGGGGAACAAGAAGAAGGAGTAGAGCCCGGCGGTCCCGGGCTAAAGAATGACCCGGATCGCCGGAAGGATCAAGAGCCCGGCGAGCAGCAGCATGAGGGCCAGCTTGTAGAACGGATCGAGAACGCTCATCCACGGCCAGAATAGGGCCGGGGCCTGTAAGCAGGGATAGAACCCAGGTAACGGAACGGCCAGGGCGGCGGGTGGCGCGAACGGGCCTTCCGGTACTAGGACAGTTTCTTCTTCAGTAAATCGTTCACCATCTGGGGGTTGGCCTGGCCTCGCGAGGCTTTCATCACTTGGCCCACCAGGAAGCCGATGACCGTGGTCTTGCCGCCCTTGTACTGTTCCACCTGGGCCGTGTTCTTCGACAAAACCTCGTCGATGATGGCATCCAGCGCGCTGGTGTCGGAAATCTGGCGCAGACCTTCGCGATCCATGATGGCCGTCGCGGAATCGCCGGTGGCCCACATCTTGGGGAAGATCTCCTTGGCCAGCTTGCCGGAGATGCCGCCTTTCCCGATGAGCGCCACCAGTTCGCCCAGCTTTTCGGCGGTAATCGGGGATTCGGTGATCTCCCGGCCTTCGGCCTTGAGCGCGCCGGCGAGATCGCCCATCACCCAGTTGGCGGCCGTGCGTGCATCGCCGGAGACCGCGGCGGCTGTCTCGAAATAGTCGCTCATGGCGCGCGTGAGCGTAAGCACCTGGGCGTCGTATTCGCGGATGCCGTACTGTTCGATGAACCGCTGGCGCTTGGCCGGGGGCAGTTCGGGCATGGACGATTTCAATTCGTCGAGCCAGGCGCCTGAGATGCGTAGCGGCAGCAGATCGGGCTCAGGGAAGTAACGGTAGTCGTGAGCGGCTTCCTTGGAGCGCATGGAATAGGTTTCGCCTGTGCCGGGATTGTAGAGGCGCGTCTCCTGCACCACCTTGCCGCCGGACTCGATCAGAGCGATCTGGCGTTGAATCTCGTAATCGAGAGCCAGCTTGACGAAGCGGAACGAGTTCACGTTCTTCACCTCGGCCTTGGTGCCCAGCTTTTCCACGCCCCGCTTACGGACGCTGACATTGGCGTCGCAGCGAAGCTGGCCTTTCTCCATGTCGCACTCCGAGACGCCGATGAACTGCATCAACTGCTTCAGTTCGGTGAGGTAGGCGTAGGCCTCGTCGGAGGTACGCATGTCGGGTTCGGAGACGATCTCAATAAGAGGCGTACCGGTCCGGTTCAGATCGACGTAGGTGTAGAGATCGGAGTCCCGGTAGCCGTCGTGGATGCTCTTGCCGGCATCGTCTTCCAGGTGGGCGCGCGTGACGCCAATCCGCTTGTGCCGGTCGTCGATCAGGATATCGATGAAGCCGTGTTCGGCCACCGGACGGTCGTATTGAGAAATCTGGTAACCCTTGGGAAGGTCGGGGTAGAAATAGTTCTTCCGGGAGAAAATGGATTCGTCGCGTATGGTGCAGTTCAAAGCGAGTCCGGCCTTGACGGCATACTCGACAACGACGCGGTTCAACACGGGCAACGCGCCGGGCATGCCAAGGCAGACCGGGCAGACGTTCGTGTTCGGCGGCGCGCCGAAGCCGGTGGGGCAGCCGCAGTAAATTTTGGTCTTCGTGCCCAGTTGGACGTGCACTTCTAGGCCGATGACGGCTTCATAGGAGGCGAAGACTCCGGAGGGCACAAGCAGTTCGGTCGACGACATGGGAGTTCTTTCAGTGTAGCGAAGCAGGCAGGGCCGGATGCCAGCCTCTGATACTCTGCAACAGATGACGGACCGCATGGACGAGGTTTCGCGGCGGAAGGCGGCGGCGCTGGCCGGCGGGGGGCCGGAACGCGCGGCGAGGCAGCACGCCGAGGGCAAGTTGACGGCGCGGGAGCGGATCGACATGCTGCTCGACGAAGGCTCGTTCGAGGAGATGGACGCGCTGGTGCGGCACCGCTGCCGCGATTTCGGCATGGGCGAGCAGGTGATCGACGGCGACGGTTTCGTAACGGGCTACGGACTGATCCACGACAGGCTGGCGTATGTGTATGCACAGGACTTCACGGTGTTCGGCGGGTCGTTGTCGGAAACCAATGCCCGGAAGATTTGCAAGATCATGGACCTGGCGCTGAAGAACGGAGCGCCTGTGATTGGGCTGAACGATTCGGGGGGAGCGCGGATTCAGGAGGGCGTGGTGTCGCTCGGCGGTTACGCCGACATTTTTCTGCGCAATACGCTGGCCAGCGGCGTCGTGCCGCAAGTGTCGGCGATTCTTGGACCGTGCGCGGGCGGGGCCGTCTATTCTCCCGCGATTACCGACTTTGTGTTCATGGCTTCGGGTTCCAGCTACATGTTCGTCACCGGTCCGGACGTGATCAAGACGGTGACGCACGAAGAGGTGACGAAGGAAGAGCTAGGCGGGGCGCATACGCACAATGCCGTGAGCGGCGTGGCGCACTTTCAGGCGCCGGACGATGGCGCTTGTCTGCGGCAGATACGGCGTCTGTTCACCTACTTGCCGCAAAACAACCGGGACGAGCCGCCGCGGCGGCCCGCGAACGATCCTGCGGAGAGGGAAGAAGCGGCGCTGGACCGGATCGTGCCCCGCGAGTCGAACCTGCCCTACGACATCAAGGACGTGATTCATCTGGTGGCGGACGATGGCGAGTTCTTCGAGGTGCACGAGCACTACGCCAGGAACATCGTGGTGGGCTTCGCGCATCTGGATGGCCGCCCGGTGGGGATCGTGGCCAACCAGCCCGCGCACCTGGCCGGGTGTCTGGATATCGACTCCTCGGTGAAAGGCGCGCGGTTCGTGCGGTTCTGCGATGCGTTCAACATTCCCATCGTCACCTTCGAGGATGTGCCTGGATTCCTGCCGGGAACCGGACAGGAGTTCGGCGGCATCATCCGGCACGGGGCGAAACTGCTGTTCGCCTACGCCGAGGCGACGGTGCCGAAGATCACGGTGATCACGCGGAAAGCATACGGCGGGGCGTATTGCGTGATGGGCTCCAAGCACCTGCGGACGGACATCAACTTCGCCTGGCCGTCGGCGGAGATCGCGGTGATGGGGGCGGAAGGGGCGGTGAACATCGTGTACCGGCGAGAACTGGCGGCGGCGGCCGATCAGGAGGCCGCGCGCCAGGCGAAAATCGACGAGTTCAACAGCCGCTTCGCGAGCCCGTTCGTGGCGGCCGAGAACGGATTTGTCGACGATGTGATCGTGCCGCGGCAGACTCGGCCCCGGCTGATTCGCGCCCTGCGGATGCTGGAGAACAAGGTGGACACGATGCCCCGCAAGAAGCACGGCAACATCCCTTTGTAGAGGCCGGCGCCGGGCGCTTCATATCAGAACAGCCGTTTCACCTCCACACGCTGGTACATGGCGCGCGTCTGTTCCAGGCTGGCGAAGCTGACGCCGGGCAGGATGGCCGACGCCGTGCCGGCGGCCACGCCCCAGCGGGCGGCATCGACGAAGTCGTCTTTCTGCGTCATGGCCCAGGCAAAGGCCGCGTCCAGCGCGTCGCCGGAGCCAATGGGGCACACGGCATCGACCATGGGCGGCACGATCTCGTACCCCGATTTGCCATCGACGACGAGAGCGCCGCGGTTGCCTAGTGAAAGCAGGCCATACGTGGAGCCCATCCGCTGAATGCGCTCCACGGCGTCGCGAAACTGATGCCGCGTGATCAGCGACTTATTCAATAGCGCTTCGGCCTCCTGCTGATTCGGAGCAACCACCGTGGGCTGTTCCTCGAGGACGGCTTGTAGAAATGCTCCATCCGTGTCCACGTAAGTCTTCACCTGGCGCTTGCGGGCGGCCCGGATCAGGCGGCAGTAGAAATCCACCTTCACATCCGGAGGCAGGCTGCCGCACAGCAAAAGCCAACTGGCGCCGGGGAGCGAAGCCTCGACGGCTTCTTCAAAGCGTTTCAACTCGCGCGCCGACAGGTGGGGGCCGGGCTCGTTCAACTTCACCGTGAGGCCGTTCTTGTCGGTGATGATGAAGTTCGAGCGGATGGATTGTTTGATGGGGACCGCGACGTAGGGGAACCCAAGACGTTTCAAGTCCTCTTCAAAGCGGCGTCCGCTGGAACCGCCGCTCGGGACGACGGCCAGCGTGGGCGCTCCGAAATTGTGGACGACAAGTGACGAGTTCAATCCCCGGCCTCCAGCCGCTTCGCCGCGGGAAAGGATGTAGCCGCGGTCTTCGAACGCGAGCCTGTCCACGCTGATGATGCGGTCGATCGCCGGGTTAATGGTGACGGTGACGATCAATCCTTTCAATTGTACCGAAACCACCGGATGCTACCCTGAAAATTGGGCTCTCCCCACCCGGTTCGCGCTTATCTTGCCTTGGCCTCGGTGTCCTTCTTCTGGGGTACTACTTACCTGGGCATCCGCGTGGCGCTGGAATCCTATCCGCCACTGCTGCTGGTGTGCTTCCGGTTCTGCCTGTCCGGAGCGGCCATGCTGGCCCTGTGCCTGGCGTTCCGGCAGAAAATGCCGGCCTGGCGCGGGGCGCTCTGGTCCATGGCGCACGGCATGTTGATTCTCGGCGTGGGCAACATGGCGCTGACCTCGGCGGAACTGTATGTGCCGTCGAGTTTCGCCGCGTTGATCATCGCCATGTCGCCGTTCTGGCTCGTAGGCCTGGAATCGTTAATGCCGGCGGGTGAACCGTTGCGCAAGTCAACGCTCGTGGGAATGGGCATCGGCCTGGCAGGCGTGGCGCTGCTCATGGTGCCTGGCATGGTGGCGCATGGACTGGCGGGCGGAGAGTGGAAAGGGTTCCTGATTCTCCAGGTGGGCATCTTCAGTTGGACCTTCGGATCGGTGGTTCAAAAGCGTCACGAAACGGGTGCGCCGCCGCTGGTGAATGCCGCCTTTCAACAACTGGGCGCAGGCCTGATGTATGTGGCGCCGGCGCTGTTCTGGCCGCAGCCCGCGGTGGTGTGGGACGCGAAGGGGCTGCTGGCGATGGGATACCTGGTGGTGTTCGGCTCAATTGTCGGGTATAGCAGTTACATCTATGCGCTGAGCCACATGCCAGTATCGCTCGTGTCGATCTATCCGTACCTGAATGTGGTGGTAGCGGCCGTGCTGGGCTGGGCCGCCTACAGGGAGCCCTTCGGAGCCAAGCAGGCGGCGTCGATGCTGATGATCTTCCTGGGCGTGGCCGTGGTGAAGCGGTTCAGCCCCAAACCCGCGGCACGGGAGGCGGAAGCCGCCGCCGGCTAGAATGTAACGCCGATGCCGAAACTGCCTTCCAGGGTGTGGAGCAGTCCGCCTGAGTCGATCCCCTTGCTGGCAGCGGTGGGGTCGGGGTAGCTGAGGTCATACGGCTTGCCGGTCATGTAGTGGCGGAAGTCGAGACGGACGAAGAAATTCTGGTGTGGGAAGAGTTTCAGGCCGCCGCCGTAGTTGGCTCCGTAGCGGCGGGAGCCGCCGCCGGGCCAGGAAGGGATCCTGGGCGCGGCGAACTGGGCGCCCGTTACGCCGCCGGTGACATAAGGACGCCACTTTTCCCGGTTCGGCATCATGTAGATCAGGAAATTGTAGCTGGCCAGGTACATTTTCGCCTTGCCGCTTTCTTCCTTAAAGCTGCCGTCGGCCTGCTTCAAGTTCGTGCGGAACCTGGCGTTGGTCTGCTGAATCGTCAACTCATGGCCGTAGTAACCCTTGGTGTTCAGCGTGAAGCGCGCTCCGAACGCGGTCCCGGGCTTGAAGTTGGAGTCGTCCTTCTTAAGCGCGTCCGCGTTGAGCGAACCGAGACCGGACTTGGAGATGCGGTCATAACCGCCAAAGGCGCTGATTTCGAAGGTTTGCGCGGAGATCGTGGCGGCACAGATGAGTGCCAGGGCCAAAGTGGTGTGTATCTTCATACGTTGTGCAGCCGAAGCGTGTGAGACGAGTGCGGGGACGAATCGGGTTTCCGGGAGTGGTCCTCACTGATTATAAAACAGGGACGGGAGGGCAGCCGCGGATCACGCATGGTATATTTATTCATAGCAGTGCATAAATTTGCAGGACACGGCGGACGTGTCCTGTTTTGCGTTTCGCGCCGCGAAGCAAACAAAGCGGCCCGGCAGACCCTGTTGGGTGGAGAAAGGAACCTCGTCAGGAGATGAAGACCCCTGTTGGAATCGTCGGCTTCCGCGGATATGGCGGGCAGGAACTGGTCAGGATTCTGAACCGGCACTCGCGCGTGGAGATCGTGTTGCTGGACCACCGGTCGGATTCCGAACAGAGGCCGATGCCGAGGAACCATGACGGGCCGCGCCGCGCGGCGTTTTCGGCGGAAGAGGTTCACCGGTCGGGGTTGGCGGTGGTGTTTCTGGCCACGCCGCACGAGGTGGCCATGGAGGTTGCACCGGGGTTGCTGCATGCCGGGGCGAAGGTGGTGGACCTGAGCGCGGCGTTCCGGTTGCGCGAAGCCGCGGTGCACGAGCGCTGGTACAAGGATGCGCACACGAGCGTGGGCCTGCTCAGCGAGGCGGCATACGGGCTGCCGGAATTCTATCGCGAGAAGATCAGGCCGGCGCGGCTGGTGGCCAATCCCGGGTGCTATCCGACGGCGGCGAACCTGGCCATCGCGCCTCTGGTGGAGGCCGGGCTGGTGGATCTCGCTGCCGGCATCGTCTGCGATGCCAAAAGCGGCGTCTCGGGCGCCGGGCGGAAGCCGTCGTTGAAGACGAGCTACTGCGAGGCCAACGAGAACTTCAGCGCCTATTCGCTGCTGATGCACCGTCACGTGCCGGAAGTGCTGCAGAATTCGGGGATCGAGGAGAGCCAGTTCAGCTTCACGGCGCACCTGCTGCCGTTGAACCGCGGCATTCTGGAGACGATCTACTTCCGCGCCAAGGGCGTGAAGTCGGCGGCGGAAATCGTGGAATTGTACGAGAAACGCTACGCGGGCGAGCCGTTCGTCCGGGTGTTCGAGCCGGGCAAGGCGCCGGACCTGATGCATGTGCAGCATACGAACTTCTGCGACCTGGGCGTGACGCTGGACGCGGCCACGGGGCGCGGAGTCGTCGTGTCGGCGATCGACAACCTGGTGAAGGGCGCGGCCGGGCAGGCGGTGCAGAACATGAATCTCATCCTGGGTTATCCGGAAACCGAGGCGCTGTTGTAATGGCCGCCGGACGGATCCTGGTGAAGCTGGGCGGAACGCTTCTGGACGAGGCGGAGCCGCGGCGGCGTCTGGCGCGGGAAATCGCGGAACTTGCGGCCTCCGGCGCGCATCTGACAGTGGTGCACGGCGGCGGTAAGCAGATGACCCGCTACCTGGCCGAGCGTGGCGTGGAATCGCGGTTCGTGAACGGTCTGCGCGTGACCACGCCGGAGGTGGTGGATGCGCTGTTGAAAATTTTCGCCGGCAGCGTGAATCACGAGCTGGTGGCGTCGCTCGTGGAGGCCGGAGCGATGGCGGTCGGGTTAAGCGGCATTGACGCCCTGCTGGCCGAAGCCGAGCGAATGGACGAACGGTTGGGAGCGGTGGGCCGCGTGGTGCGGTCCAACGGCGGCGTGCTGGAGACGCTGACGCGGGCAGGCTATCTGCCGGTGGTGGCGTGTGTGGCGGGAGATCGCGCGGGCAACATTTACAACGTGAACGCCGATCAGATGGCCGTGGCGTGCGCGGGCGGATTCGGCGCCGGGCGGCTGGTGTTTCTCACCGACGTCGAAGGCGTGCTGGACGGTTCGAAAGCGCTGCTGCCGCGGCTTACGCGGGCCGCCTGCCGGGAACTGATCGCCACGGGAGTGGCCACGGGCGGAATGCAGGCGAAGCTGGAAGCCGCCATGGCGGCGCTGGATGCCGGCGCCGGACATGTGCACATCGTGGGGGGCGCGCGGCCGGGCGTGCTTGCCGCCGTCGTGAATGGCGAGCCGGCCGGGACGGTGTTGGAAGGTTGAACAGGAGGGCGGGATCATGATCGCCGAGACCATCACTCTGGATGAAGAGGCCGCCGTGGAGGAAGACGCGGCACGGCCGGTGACGATTCGCAAGGCGCGCATGCAGGACATCTCCGCCATGGCGCGGCTGATCAACAGCTATGCCAACAACGGGATCATGCTGCCCCGGAACGAACTGGATCTGGCCGAAAGCGTACGCGACTTCACGGTGGCCGAGCTTAACGGCCGTCTGGCCGGGTGCGCGGCGCTGCACTTCTATACGCCCATCGCGGGCGAGGTGCGCTCGCTCGCCGTCGCCGCCGCCGACAAAGGCGCGGGCGTGGGCCGGTTGATGGTGGAGGCGCTGGAGCGCGAAGCGCGCGAGTGCGACCTGGCGACACTGTTCGCCTTCACCTATGTGCCCGGTTTCTTCACAAAGCTCGGCTTCGAGCAGGTGGACCGGAATCTGCTGCCGTTGAAGGCGTGGAAGGACTGCCTGAGCTGTCCGAAGTTTCAAAGCTGCGACGAGATCGCGATGCTGAAGAAGCTGCGCGAGGTGGAATTGAAACCCGCCCCGGCGTTGGGGCCGTTCGTGCAGTTGCCCGTGGTGCGCGGCTAAGGGCGGTTACAAGCCGGCCAGAACGTCCAGATCGACATTGCCGCCGGAAACGAGGATGCCAATGCGGCGCGGGCCGGCGGGCAGTTTGCCGTGCAGAACGGCGGCGGCGGCAACGGCTCCACTGGGCTCGACGAGCATCTTCATGCGCGCCAGCAGGTACTTCACCGTCTCCCGGATCTCGTCCTCGGTCACAAGGACAACCTGTTCCACGCGGTCGCGAATGACGGGAAACGTGAGTTCGCCAGGCATGGTGGCGCGGAGTCCGTCGGCGATGGTATCGGGCGGCGGAATCTCGACGCGCACCCCCCGCCGCAAGGAGAGCCAGACGTCGTTAGCCCCGGCGGGTTCGACACCGAACACGCGAATGCCTGGTTTGATCTCCGTGGCGGCGATGGCGGAGCCGGAGATGAGGCCCCCGCCTCCGATGCAGACGGCAAGAGCATCGAGACCGGGCGCATCATCAAGCAGTTCCATGGCGGCGGTGCCCGCTCCGGCCATGATGAGTTCGTGATCGAATGGCGGCACAAGCGTGGCGTTCGTCTCCGCGGCGATGCGCCGTCCGATGGCGGTACGGTCCTCTGTCAGCCGGTCGTAGGTAATGATTTCGGCCCCGTAGGCGCGCGTGGCGGCGAGCTTGCTGCGTGGCGCGTCGGAGGGCATGACGATGGTGGCGCGCGCGCCTGCGTGGCGCGCGGCAAGGGCGGCGGCCTGGGCGTGGTTACCCGAGGAGAACGCCACGATGCCGTTGCGAAGTTGTTCCCCGGTGAGCGAGAAGATGAGATTCGACGCTCCGCGAATCTTGAACGAGCCGCCCTTCTGGAAGTTCTCGCACTTGAAGAATGCTTCGCATCCGGCGCGTTCATTGAAGCTGGAACTGGTGAAAACCGGCGTGCGCCGGGCAATGGGGCGGATGCGTCCGGCGGCGTCGTGAATGTCGCGGAGCGTGATCATGCGCGCTTATTGTTTGTCGAGAACGACGACGGTGTCGATTCCGTCGCGTTGGGCCGGCAGCCGGAGCAGCACCGAGGCGCCCGAGGCCGACATCTCCACCTTCTGTCCGTTCAGCAGGCGGGCGTTTTTCACTTTGCCGAGCGAGGGCACGGCCAGCAGCTCGTCCGGCCAATCGAGCACATGGACGTAGACCTTGGAAGAGGTCTGCGTGGTGACGCCCCAGTTGCGCGGACTCACAGGGCCGCCGCGCGTCGAGTAGATGGACTCGCCATGAGCGCCCATCCATTGGCCGATTTCACGCAGGCGCACCGTGAACTCCTCCTGGATGGCGCCGTCCGGCTTGGGGCCGACGTTCAGCAGGAAGTTGGCGCCGTAGCCGGCGGAGCGCACAAGGTACTGAATGAGGTCCTTGGTGCTCTTGAGTGACTTGTCCTTGGCGTTATAGCCCCAGGCCTTGTTGATGGTGTCGCAGGTCTCCAGCGGCAGGTCGCCGATGACGGAGTCGGCGCTGTGGCCGGCCGTGTTCTTGCCGGGCAGATCTTTTTCAAACATCTGGAAGTCCTCGCCGGGGAAGGGCTTCAAGTGGTGGTTGCTGCCCACCAGCGCCGCGGGTTGCAGCCTGTGGATGAGCCGGTAGGTCCGGTCGATGCGCCAGTTGGCGTCGCGCTTGTCCCACATGCCGTCGAACCAGATGCCCGCGATGGGGCCATAGTTGGTCAGCAGTTCGGTGAGTTGGGCGTCCATGAAGTCGAGGTAGCGGTCGAAGTCGCCCGATTCCGGGCGGCCCGTGAACTGGCCGGTACGGCCTCGGGGGAAGTAATCGGGATGATGCCAGTCGAGTTGCGAATGGTAGAAGAAGAGCTTGATGCCCTGCTTGCGGCACTCCGCGGCGAGTTCCTTCAGGGGATCGCGTTTGAAGGGCGTGGCATCGACGATGTTCCATTTGTTCTGCCGCGTGGCGAACATGGCGAAACCGTCGTGATGCTTCGAGGTGATGGTGATGTACTTCATCCCGGCGGCCTTGGCGAGCGAAACCCACTCGGCGGCGTTGAACTGAACGGGGTTGAAGCGCGGCGGCAACTGCTCATACTCGGAAACGGGGATCTTGCGGTTGTTCATCACCCATTCGCCGTCTTCCAGCACGCTATAGACGCCCCAGTGAATGAACAGTCCGAAACGGGCGTCCTGAAACCACTCGCGGGCTTTCAGGTTTTCCGGCGTAGGCGTGTAGGATTGCGCGCCGAGCGTGGCGGCGGCGGCAAGCAGTAGCGCAAGCGACTTCATAAGAGGACCTCCAGCGGATTAGTAACCGGCGCTCTTGTCCACCACGTTTTTCAGTGGCTGGCCGGCGGCAAAGCGGTCGAAGTTTTCGATGAATAGCTCCATCGCGTCATTGAGCCAGGTGGCCGTATGATCGGCCGAGTGGGGCGAAATCAGCACGTTGTCGAGATCCCAAAAGGGCGACTCCTTGGGCAGCGGCTCGGTGGTGAACACGTCCAGCGCCGCCCCTCGAATTTTCTTCTGCTGGAGCGCCACGATCAAGGCCTGTTCGTCCACGACGGCGCCCCGGCCCACGTTGATGAACACGGCGGAGGGTTTCATGGCGGCGATGGCGGCGGCGCCGATCAGCCCTGTGGTGTCCGGCGTGTGCGGGGCGGCGCAGACGACGAAGTCGGATTCGGCCATGAGTTCGAGCAGACGGTCCGGCGTGTAGGCAGCGTCGATCAGCGGGTCGCCGTGGGAGAGTTCGGGACGGCGCCGGAAAGCGATGATTTTCATGCCGAAGGCGCGGGCGCGCTCGGCGGTGAGCTGGCCGATCCGTCCATGGCCGACGATTCCCATGGTCTTGCCGTGAAGCTCTTCCACATCGAAGGGCGTGAACTCACGCGCCGCCTTTTGAACGGCGAGGCGCGCGAACGACTTGTCGAAGTAGAGGCAGCCGGCGATGACCCATTCGGCCAGCGAGCGGGCGAACACGCCGCGCGAATTGGTCATGGGTAGCGGACTGGCGACCAGTTCGGGGAAGAGAGAATTTTCCAGCCCGGCCGACAGGGAGTGGACCCATTCGAGCGACCGGCACTGCACGAACACATCGTGGAAGAGAGCCCGCGGCATCATGCCGTTCATCAGAACGTGCGCTTCGGGGGCGGCGTCGCGGAACATATCGGCGTTATCGCCAACCACGATGCGGGTGGATCCGGGAAGGCGGTCGAGCAGCGCGAGGTGGCCCGCATTGGGTTTCGACAGGACAAGCAGGGTGAGTGGTTTCATGGCCGGGTGAAGTAACTAGGATATGCTGAAGGCGTGGCGGAGTTTTGCAGTTGTGGAGCGCAGTTACCTGAGGATGCCTTGTTCTGCCACAGGTGCGGCAAGCCGCAACGGGAACTGCCGGACGTTTTCGCGCCGGAACCTCACGACGAGGAGCCGGCCGGGGAGCCTGTGCCGCCGCCGGCAGCCGCCTCGGGCTTGGAACCGGCTTTTTCCCCGGAAATCAACTTCCACAACCGCGTGGCGGTTCGTATCTGCCTGTTTTGCGCCGTGGTGGCAAGCGTGGTGTCGTCGTTGCCGCTGGGCGTGCTTTCCGTGTTCTGGCTGCTGCTGACGCTGCTGGCTTCCGGATTCGTGGCGGTGTACCTGTATCACCGGCGGTCGGGGATGTTCCTGGCCACGCGCGCGGGCGCGCGCATGGGCTGGATGACCGGACTGTTTTACTGGCTGATTTCGATGATCGTCTTCGCGATGAAGATGGTGGCGGTGTCCGGGCGGGGCGGATTGGGCGCGATTCTGCGGGAGCAGATGGAGGCTTCCGCGTCGCGCGACGACGCGAACCTGCAAGAGGCTCTGCGGATCCTGGATTCTCCGCAAGGGATGGCCACGATGATCGTCTTCGTGCTGTTCTTCGCCTTTCTGTTTTTCACGGCGCTGCCTGCCATTGGCGGGGCGCTGGGGTCGAAGGTGATGGAGAAAGAAAACTAGCGCGGAGTGTCGCGGCCGGCGGGAACCCGGGGCCTGTTTGTTTCGTCTATAGTGTCACCATGACAGACGGGAAACGTGTGTTGACTGGGCATGTGGAACCGGCCTCGACGGCATTTCTGCGTCCTTTGAGCGCGCTGACGATCCTGGTGATCGACTGGCTGCTGTTCGGCGGGACGGCGGTGACGTTGGGCCTGGGAATGGTGTTCGAACTCACCATCGGGGCGATTCTGGCGGCCAGCGTGGTGGCGATTCTGCAAACGCGGGCCGGGGACCCGCGATGGTACTGGAAATCGCTGCTGGCAGCGGGCGTCGTGGGGATTCCCACGCCGGTGGCCGGCACCTCGTACGCCGTGGCGGTCCTCAGCCTGGCGGGCGTGAAGGGAGCGCTGGATCTGCTGCGCGGGGAGAAGCCGGCGCAGCCTCAGCCGCCTCCGGGGGCGGCCCGCTGATTTGCACCAGTCCGCCGGAAGGCGTTGTAGGAGCGGGCGGAGGAGGCTGGCGGCGAGGCGGCGTCAGCCATCGTTTCGGCAGCTTCGCCAGATATACGGCTCGTTCCACCCAGGGCAGCAGACGGCGCACGGTGGCGCCGTGCAGCAACAGACTGCCGGCTACCAGGGCGGGGTGGGGAATGGTGGTGCAGCAACGGGCGCAGATGGGAATCTCGCCGGCGCGCCCCTGAACGTGCAGGCGGCGCATGTCGCGCATCGCCTCGCCGTTGAAGATTTCGGGCATGGACTGGCGCCCCACGTTGCCCACCGGCGCGCCTTCCAGCATGTAACTCTGGCAGCACGGGTAGACGTCGCCGTTCCACTTCACATACATCGGTCCCCGCCACAGATAGTGGCAGGGATGCTTCCATTCGCCGCCTGCGTGGCCCGCGTCCGGGCGCATCAGGTTTGTCTCGTCTTCCTTGACCCGCACCTCATCGACGCCGGGAATGGCCGACCAGAAGCGGACGAAGCCGTCCACCTCGTGCGCGTTGCCCTCCATGCGGACCATCTGGACGACGATCTGCGGACCCCGGCCCAGTTCCTTCTTGCGGCGCGCGAAGCGGACGAAGTTCTCACGCACGGTTTCAAACTTGGCGCCCTTACGGTAGAACTCGAAGCTCTCCTTGGTGGCGCCGTCGAAGCTAAGCGTGATGTGGGCCAGAGGCGAAGAAAGCAGTTTCCCGGCGGCCTCCTCGTTCAACAGCGTCCCGTTGGTGGAAAGCAGCGTGTGGATGTTGTGCCGTTCACAGTATTCGATGCGGTCGAAGATGGCGCGGTCCAGCAGCGGCTCGCCAAGGCCGATCAGCATCATGTGCTCGGCCGAACGGCCGGTTTCGCGGACCAGCCGGTCAAAGATCTCCGCGGTCATATCCTCCTTGGGTTGCTTGAAGGTTTCGCGGGGACACATCGGGCAATAGATATTGCATTTTGCCGTTGTTTCCACGATGTACTCCACCGGCAACGCCTGTACGTCGTCGCGTCTGGTGAGGTACGCCCAGAGGAGTTTGGCCCGGTTCCAGGCTCTCATGTAGCTTCCTCTATTGTATCCGCCGGCGCCGGAGACGGGCATTTCCGTTCCACCCATGGAGAGCGCGGTCTACAATAACGGGGGTGTATGAGAAAAGAGCAGGATGCGTGTAACCGTTAGCGGCGCTTCGGGATTCATCGGCTCACGGCTTGTGGCGCATCTGGATGCGCAAGGGCATGAGGTGCACCTGCTGGGGCGCGCGGCCCGGAAAGGAATGCTGGCCTCAGCCCGGTTTTCCATTTGGGACGCGGCGGCGCATGAACCTCCGGTCGAGGCGCTGGAAGGCGCCGATGCGGTGATTCACCTTTCCGGCGAGCCTGTGGCGCAGCGTTGGACGCCGGACGTGAAACGCCGCATCCGGGCCAGCCGCGTGGATTCGACACGCCTGCTTGTGGACGCGTTGAGGAAGGTGAATGCTCGGCCGAGGGTGCTGGTGTGCGCCTCGGCCACCGGCTACTATGGCGACCGTGGCGAGGAGACGCTGACGGAGACATCCACGCCTGGAACCGGGTTCCTCCCGGAAGTGTGCGTGGAGTGGGAGCGGACGGCTTCTCGCGCGCGAGAGTTCGGCGTGCGCGTGGTACCGGTGCGCACCGGGATGGTGCTGCATCCGGAGGGGGGAGCGCTCGATCAGATGTTGCCGCCCTTCCGTTGGGGCGTGGGCGGAAGGATCGGCTCAGGCCAACAGTGGATGAGTTGGATCCACATGACGGACATGGTGCGGTTGCTCGCGCACGCAGCCGTGACGCCGGGGTTGGACGGTTCCATGAACGCCACTTCGCCGAACCCGGTGCGGAACTCCGAGTTCACGCGGACGCTGGGACGGACGTTGCGCCGGCCGGCCATCCTGCCCGTTCCGGAGTTCCTGGTCGGCGTTTTGTTCGGCGAAATGGCCTCGGTGGTGACGGCCAGCCAGCGTGTGACGCCGCGGGCGGCGTTGGCCAGCGGGTTCCGCTTCGAACAGGAGCTGTTGGGACCGGCGCTGGCGCATCTGCTGGTCGAAAAGCAGGCAGAATAGACAGCATGAGATTCGCGATTCCGATCTGCCTGGCGGCGCTGGCCGCCAGTTTGCCCACGCAACGTCCCGTGAACGAACCCGCCGCGTTTTCGTTGTGGAAGGACGGCGCGCCGGGGGCGAAAGGGACATCGGAGAAGGACATTCCCGCGTTGACGCCCTGGCTGGCTCCGCCGGAACGGGCCACGGGGGCGGCGGTAGTGGTGTGTCCGGGCGGGGGATACGGCGGTCTGGCCGCGGACCACGAAGGAAGGCAGATCGCGCAGTGGCTGAACTCGCTCGGCGTTTCGGCTTTCGTGCTGCGCTACCGCCTGGGCCCCGTTTACCATCACCCGGTTGAGTTGGGCGACGCGGCACGGGCGCTGCGCACCGTCCGCGCGCGGGCGGCTGAGTTCGGCGTGGATCCCAACCGCGTCGGCATCTGGGGATTTTCGGCGGGCGGGCACCTGGCCGCGACACTATCGACGCACTGGGACCGCGGCGACACCTCCGCCAGCGATCCGCTGGAGCGGGCCTCCTCGCGCCCGGATTTCGCCATTCTCGCCTACCCCGTGATCACATTCACGGAAGCGTGGACCCACCAGGGCTCGAAGCGGAATTTGTTGGGAGACCACCCAGACCCGTCCCTGGCCCGGTGGCTGTCCAATGAACAGCAGGTGACGCCGGAAACGCCGCCCACCTTCCTATTCCACACCAACGCCGATACGGGAGTGCCGCCGGAAAACAGCGTGTATTACTATCTGGCGCTGCGTCGGGCGGGCGTACCGGCCGAACTGCACATTTACGAAAAAGGGCCGCATGGCGTCGGACTGGCCTGGACGGACGCGATTCTCGGAACATGGCCGCAACGGCTGGCGGACTGGATGCGCACCAGAGGGATTCTGAGATAGAATCCCTGACATCGGACTGAAACGCTGGGTCAACGCCGCTTACACCTTTACGTGCGACGTTCCTGGTGTCCTTCAGGAGGTCTAAACTTTATGAGACAACTCTGGCTCTCTGTGTGCGCTTTGGCGTTGGCAACGTTGCCAACGTTTTCACAATTTGAAACCGCGACCGTGCTGGGCACGGTGCGCGATCCTTCCGGCTCCGTGGTCTCCGGCGTCAAAGTATCGTTGGAAAACGTGCAGACCGGAGTCGTGGTGACGCGGCAGACCGACAACCTGGGCGCGTTCGAAATGGTGAACGTGCGCATCGGGCGGTACAAAGTGACCGCCCAGCACGAGGGTTTCTCCCGCGCGATGAGCGAGGAGTTCACCGTCACGGTGAACGCACGCCAGCGCGTGGACCTGACCTTGCAAGTGGGCCAGGTGGCCGAAAGCGTGACGGTAACGGGCGCGGTGGCGGCCCTGGAAACCGATTCGAGCGACCGCGGCCAGGTGATCGGCTCGCAACAGATCGTGAACCTGCCCTTGAACGGACGGTCGTACGCCGACCTGGCGCTGCTGGCGCCGGGCGTGCGGAAATCGGCCATCTCCACCTCGCGCGATGCGTCGTTCAACGTGAACGGGCTGCGCAGTTCGCTCAACAACTTCGTGGTGGACGGCGTGGACAACAACTCCTACGGCACCTCGAACCAGGGCTTCTCGAACCAGGTGGTGCAGCTTTCGCCGGACGCCGTCGCCGAATTCAAGGTGCAGACAAACAACTACTCGGCCGAGTTCGGCCGCGCGGGCGGCGCGGTGATCAACGCGAGCATCCGCTCGGGCACGAATCAATTTCACGGCGCGGCGTGGGAGTTTCTGCGCAACACGTCGCTGAACGCGGTGGGCTTTTTCAAGCCTCTGGAAAACCGCAAACCGACGCTCACGCAGAACCAGTTTGGCGCCGCGCTGGGCGGCCCGGTCAAGAAGGACAGGTTGTTCTTCTTCGCCGATTATGAAGGTTACCGGCGCATCACGCGGCAGTTGACGCTCTCGACGCTGCCCACCATGGAGCAGCGCGCGGGCTCGCTTGGCGTTCCCGTCCGGAATCCGCTCACCGGGCGCGAATACACGAGCGGCATCATTCCGCAGAGCGATATGACGGCGTTCTCCCGCAAGGTGCTGAACGAACTGCCGGCCGTGAACCGCCCCGGCATCTCGAACAACTATGAAGCGCTGCCGCGCCGTTCCGACACCAACGACAAGGGCGACGCCAAGGTGGACTACTACGCCAGCTCGAATTGGACTTTCTTCGGCCGGTATAGCCACCGTTTGATGAGCAACTTCGAGCCTCCGGCGATTCCCGGCCCCTCGGGCGGCAACTCGAATGGCAACGTGCGCGTGCTGAACTACCAGGTGGCCGGTGGCGCCACCTGGACCATGGACGCCCGCTCGGTGATGGAGTTCCGGCTCGGGATCGGCAAGACGGAAGGCGGCAAGTTTCCCGTGTTCATCGGCCAGCCGCCGGCCAGCGTCGCTTATGGCATCACGGGCCTGCCCGAGGACCCGCGCTTCGCCGGCGGACTCTACTCCCAGATCGTCGGCGGCATCACGCAGTTGGGACAGCAGCCCTCGAACCCGCAGTTCCAGAACCCGTACGTGGTGAACCCCAAGGTGAACTGGACGCGGATGCAGGGCCGCCACTCGATCAAGGCCGGATGGGAATACCAGGCGATCAACACAGAGATCGACGACTTCAATCCCAAGTATGGCCAGGACAGCTACGGCAGCCGCTTCAGCGCGCCTGTTTCGTCGACGAACAATGTGTACAACCTGGCGGACTTCATGTTCGGCCTGCGCAACAACTACGCGCTGAACAACGCGATCATCGTCAACCTGCGCCAGCGGATGAACTTCCTCTACGTGCAGGACGACTTCAAGGTGACTCCCAAGCTGATTCTGAACATGGGCATGCGGTATGAGTATTCGACGCCGCAGTGGGAAAAGAACAACGTGCTGTCGAACTTCAACCCTGAAACGCGCACGCTGATACAGGCCAAGGACGGCTCGGTGTACGACCGCACTCTGATCAAGCCGGACCGCAACAACTTCGCGCCGCGCTTCGGCCTGGCCTATACGCTGCGCCCCAAGACGGTCATCCGTTCCGGCTTCGGCGTCAGCTACATTCACTTCAACCGGCTGGGCGGCGAGAACCTGCTCAGCTACAACCTGCCGGGCATCTTCAACATCTCCATCAACCAGCAGCCGGGCCAGGGAGCCTGCGCCGCCAACCAGGCGCCGAACACCTGCTTCCGCCCGACACAGGACGGGTATCCGGCGAACCTGCTCGACCCCACACGCGTGAGCACGGCGACGACGCGCACCAACTACATCCCGGCCGACACGCGCACGGCCTACACGATGAGCTGGCACTTCACGGTGCAGCAGGAACTGGCCAAGGACCTTGTGCTCGACGTGGCCTACGTGGGCAACCGCTCGAACAAGCTCATCGTGCTCTCCGACGTGAACGAAGCCAGGCAGAACGCACCCGGAGCCAACCTTACCGTCGATCAGCGCCGCGGCATCCCCGGCTTCTCCTTCATTCAAGGCGCGTTCAATGGCGGTTGGGCCAACTACAATTCGTTGCAGGTGAAACTGGAACGCCGCTTCGCCGCCGGCTTCTACCTGTTGAACTCGTTCACCTACGCCAAGGCGCTGGACAACGCGAGCGGCCACCTGGAGGTGCAGAATGGCGATGACTCGCGCGTACTGTTCAGCCAGTTGAAACAGAACAAGGCCGTCAGCGGCTACAACCAGAAGTTCAACAACACCCTGACGTTCGTGTGGGATCTGCCCTTCGGCAAGGGGTTCCGCTTCGGTTCGGGCTGGAACGGCGTGACCAACGCCATTCTCGGCGGCTGGCGCCTGACCCAGATCTCCACCATCACCAGCGGCACGCCGGTGAACCTGCGCTACTCGCCCGTAACCCGGCAACAGGTGGCCAGCGCGGGCACCTACCGGCCGAATGTCCTCGGCGATCCCAAGACGGCCAATGGCGAGTGGTTCAACTACCTGAATCCGGGCAACGTGGCGATCATCCCCACGACGGAGAGCAATCCGTTCGGCAACGCCGGCCGAAACACCGTGGTAGGCCCCGGCCTGTACCAGACCGACCTGGGACTGCACAAGTCGTTCGCTCTGCCCAAGGAAGGCATGGCGCTGGAGTTTCGCGCCGAGTTCTTCAACCTGACCAACCAGACGAACCTGAACACGCCGGAGGGCAACCGCAGCAGCAACAACTATGGAACCATCACCTCGACGGCTCCGGCGCGCCAGACGCAGTTCGCGTTGAAGCTGGTTTTCTAAGCGTCCGCAGGGTGCGGCGACAAGCCCCGGGCTACGGCTCGGGGCCTTCGCTTTTTTGATAGTCTGGCTCGATCATGAATAAGCTCGCCTTGAGTATCCTGCTGCTCGCCGTTACGGCCGCGGCGCAACCGCCGTCCGGTTTATCGCCGGCGCGCGTGAAGACGTTGAAGGCCGGATTGCAGGAGATGGTGGATAAGAAGGAGTTCGCCGGCATTCAGGTGATGGCGGCCCGGAAAGGCCAGACCGTGCTGTCGGAATCGTTCGGCTACCGCGACCTGGAGGCGAAAAAGCCAATGACGCCAGGCACGATCTTCCGCATCTTTTCGATGACGAAGCCCGTGACGAGCGTGGCGGCCATGATCCTCTATGAAGAGGGAAAGTTCCTGATGGACGATCCGGTGTCGATGTACATTCCCGAGTTCGCCCATGTGAAGGTATTGAAGAAGGAAGACGGGCCGCAAGATGAGGTGGAGGAGTTGAAACGGCCTCTGACGGTTCATCATCTGCTGACGCACACCTCGGGGCTGGTGAACATGCGCGGCTACATGGAGAAGCAGGTGATGCGCGGCGCGCCGAACCTGGAGGAGATGGCCAAACGGCTCGCCTCCGTGCCTTTGTCGCACCAGCCGGGCGAGGCGTGGCGCTACGGGCAGGGCCTGGAGGTGGTGGCGCGCCTGGTCGAGATATGGTCCGGGCAGAGGTATGACCGTTTTCTGGCCGGGCGCATCTTCACGCCGCTGGGGATGAAGGATACGGCCTACTTCGTGCCGAAGGAGAAGCTGGACCGTGTGTCGAAATCCTATGTACTGAACAAGTCGGGCGTGGTGGAACCGGGCCGGGCCGACGACCCTTCGCGCGAGCCCACTTTCTTTGGCGGCGGCTTCGGGCTGTACTCGACCGCGGTTGACTATCTGCAATTCCTGAAAATGCTGGCCCACGGCGGATCGCTCGCCGGCAGGCGCGTCCTGGCGGGCTCGACCGTGGACTTCATGTTCCGCAACCATGTGCCGCTCGCCGTGATGCCCCCCGGCGGGCCCAACGGCCGCGGCGGGCATGGGTTCGGCATCGGCGGTGCGGTGCTGGTGAAGCCGGTGGAGTCCCAGGTGGTGCAGGAGGAGGGGAACTGGGAGTGGGGCGGAGCGGCAGGCACCTATTTTTGGGTGGACCGGAAGAACAGCCTCGCGGCGGTGTGGATGGCGCAGCGGCCGCCGTTCGTGCCCGGTCCGAGCAAGAAGTTCAAGGTGATGCTCTATTCGGCGCTCGAGTAGCCGGGTTAGCTCAACACGTCGCGCACCACGCGCCCGGACACGTCGGTCAGGCGGAAGTGGCGGCCCTGGAATTTGAATGTCAGCCGCGTGTGATCGAGGCCCAGCAGGTGCAGGATGGTGGCGTGCAGGTCATGCACATCGACGGGGTTCGCGGTGATGTTGTAGCTGAAGTCGTCGGTCTCCCCATGCGTGAGTCCGGGTCGGATGCCGCCGCCGGCAAGCCACACGGAGAAGCAGCGCGGATGATGGTCGCGGCCATAGTCGGTGGCCGTGAGCTTGCCCTGGCAGTACGCGGTGCGGCCGAATTCCCCGCCCCACACCACGAGCGTGTCATCGAGCAGTCCGCGCGCGGCCAGGTCGGCGACCAGCGCGGCGCCGGGCTGATCGACATCGTGACATTGCCTGGGATGGTTGGCGGGCAGGTTCACGTGCTGGTCCCATCCGCGGTGGAAGAGTTGAATGAACCGCACGCCGCGTTCGGCCATGCGCCGTGCCAGCAGACAGTTCGCGGCGAAGGAGCCGGGCTTGCGCACGTTGGGGCCATACAGCGCCAGCGTAGCTTCGCTTTCGCCGGACAGATCGGTCAGTTCGGGCACCGAGGTCTGCATACGGTAGGCCATCTCGTACTGTGCCACGCGAGTGGAGATTTCCGGATCGCCAAAGTCTTCGTAATGCTGCTCGTTGAGTTGGGCCAGGTCGTCGAGAAAACGGCGGCGGCCGGCGGCGGAAAGCCCTTCGGGATTGGAGAGGTACAGGACGGGATCGGCGGCGGCGCGGAACTTCACGCCCTGGTAGCGCGTGGGCAGGAACCCGGAGCCCCACAGGCGGTCGGCGAGCGGCTGGTCGCCGGAGCTTGCCGAACCTTGCGAGATGAGCACGATGAAAGCCGGCAGGTCCTTGTTCTCCGAACCCAGCCCGTAGGCCAGCCACGAACCGATACTGGGACGGCCGGCAATCTGGTGGCCCGTTTGGAAGAAGGTAACGGCGGGGTCATGATTGATCTGCTCGGTGTGCATCGACTTGATGACACAGATGCGGTCGGCGATACGGGCCGTATGGGGCAGCAGATCGCTGACCCACATGCCGCACTGGCCCCGCTGCGCGAACGGGAACACCGACGGGGCCAGAGGAAAGCTGGACTGGGCGGCGGTCATGCCGGTGAGGCGCTGGCCCATGCGGATGCTGGCGGGCAACTCCGCGGTGCGTAACTCCTCCAGTTTGGGCTTGTAGTCGAACGTTTCAATCTGGGAAGGCCCGCCCGACATGAAGAGAAAGATGACGCGCTTCACCTTCGGCGGGAAGTGGGGAACGGGTGCGCCGGAGTCCTCGGCGAGCAGCGAGGCCAGCGCCGCCGAACCTAATGCCATGCCGGTGCGCGAAAAAAACTGGCGGCGGCTGGTGAGATGCAGGTGGCTGCGAATCGGATCCATGGCCCGCTATTCCTTCGTGACTACCTCGTCGAGGTTCAGGATCATGCTGGCGACGGCCATGTAGGCGGCGTGGTCGGCCACGGGCAGAGAAGCGTCGCGCGCGGCCTCGCCCTGCGCCAGCAGCTTCGCGGCCGCCCCTGCGTCCGATGCGTAGCGGTCGCGATGGTGGGCCAGCGCGCCCATGAGGATGCCAAGCTCCTTCTCGTTGGGAAATCGCGCCGTGGCCAGCCGGAAGCCGTAACGAAGACGCGCCGCCGTCTCCGTGCCGCCTTCCCGCATCATGCGCTGCGCCAGGAAACGGCCAGCTTCGAGAAATTGAACGTCGTTCATCAGGTTCAGCGCCTGCAACGGCGTGTTCGTCCGCGACGCGCGAACCAGGCAGACCTCGCGGCCCGAAGCGTCGAAATTCATCATGGACGGCGGCGGCGCGGTGCGGCGCCAATAGGTGTAGAGCGAGCGCCGGTAGAGGCTGCTTCCGTGGTCCTGGTCGTACTCCATGCCGGAGAGCTCTTTCCACAACCCTTCGGGCTGATAAGGCTTCACGCTGGGTCCGCCCACTCGGCGGTCCAGCAGGCCGGCGATGGCCAGCGCCTGGTCGCGCACGGTCTCGGCGGAGAGGCGGCCGCGCGGGCCCCGGGCAAGCAGCCGGTTCTCCGGGTCACGCTTGATCAGTTCCGGCGTGGCGCGGGAGGACTGGCGGTACGTGGCGCTGGTGACGATGGTTTTCAATAATTGCCGGACGTTCCAGCCCGAGTCCATGAATTCCACGGCCAGCCAGTCCAGCAACTCGGGGTGGCTCGGCCATTCGCCTTGCGAGCCGAGATCCTCGACGGTCTTCACCAGACCCGTGCCGAAGATCATCTGCCAGTAGCGGTTCACGATGACGCGCGCGGTGAGCGGGTTCTGGCGCGATACCATCCAGCGGGCCAGGGCCAGACGCGTAGCCGCGGGTCCTGTGTCGAGCGACGCGGGCAGCGCGGGCGTCACCTCATCGCCTGGTTTGTCGTACGCGCCCCGGAGCAACACATGAGCGCGCGGCGGCACGGGGTTGTCCTCCATCACCATCACGGTGGGAAAGCCGCGGATGAGCCGCGCCCGCTCCTGGCGCAGATCAAACAGATGGCTGAAAGCGCGGCGCAGTTCCGGAGCGGCTGCGTCCAGGGACACCGCGGAGCGGCCGGGACTGGCGAGCCAGGCGATCTCTGCGGAATCGAGAACGCGGCCATGGAGCGAGGCCTCGCCGATGGCGCCCTTGAAGAATTCCCTGGATGGGTCCCCGGGACCGCCTCCGCCCCCAATGCGGATGGGCTCCTTGGCGCGGAACTCCTGGTTCAGCTCATCGACGAGGATCTTCACTGGAACCTGTTCGCCATCGATGTAGATGAGGATGCCGGCGGCCACGCGCGAGGCATCGTAACTGACGGCGACATGGTGGGGCTGATGCAGGGAAACCGGTGCGGCGGTTTCGACGTGCAACGCGTCGTCGAGCCAGCGCGATGAGAAGTAGACGCGGAGCTTGCCTTTGTGCAGGACAACGCCCCAGCCGGTGGGCTCCTGCTCCAGTTTGGCGCGCGTGATCAGGGGGCCGTCGGGCGCCTCGGCGGTGAAGCGCGCGGTAATCGTGAAACGGTCGAAGTAGCCGAGCAGAGGCGGTTCCGATCCGGCATCGAGGAAGCGTGTGCCATCGAAGGACTCGCGAGGCGTAGCGTGGAGCAGGCGGTCTCGCGTGGTGGTCCAGGCGGGCGGAAGCACGCCGCTGGCGGAGGGTTGCAGGCGCGCCCATTCCCGCTCGGCGGCCTCCAGCTTGGAATCGACCGCGGCGAGTTTCGCTTCGTCCCCGGGCGTGGGCGCCGGCATCAGCGGCGGCGTGTTGCCGAACTTGAAATAGCGGCCCCTCTCGGGGATGTTCGAGAAATAGGAGAAAAGCTGATAGAACTCCTTTTGCGTGAACGGGTCGTATTTGTGGTCGTGACACCGCGCGCAGCCGATGGTGGAGCCAAGCCACACCGTCGCCATGGTTTCAACGCGGTCCGCCGCGTACTCGGCCAGGTACTCCTCCGGCACGATGCCACCCTCGCCGTTGCCGCGATGGTTGCGTTGGAAACCGGTGGCGATACGCTGCGACGGCGTGGGATGGGGCAGTTGGTCGCCCGCGAGTTGCTCGATGGTGAACTCGTCGAAGGGCATGTTGCGCTGGAAAGCCCCGATGACCCAGTCGCGCCAGCGCCACATGGAACGTTCCCCGTCGGTCTGATACCCGTTCGTGTCGGCGTAACGGGCGGCGTCGAGCCAGCGGGCCGTGAGAACTTCGGCGTGGGCGGGCGAGTCGAGCATGCGGTCCACGGCGCGGGTGTAGGCGTCCTCGCCGGAACCGGCCAGGAAGGCATCCAGTTCGGCTGGCGTGGGAGGCAGTCCCGTGAGGTCGAGCGAAAGACGGCGCAGCAGGCGCTCGCGGCTGGCCTCCGGCGACGGAGAGAGCCCTGCTTTCTCCAGGCGCGTGAAGACGAAGGCGTCGATGGCGTTGCGCTCCCGCAAGGGCCACGGGGATTGGGGCCGTGCGGGACGTTCCGGCGGCAAGTAAGCCCAGTGCTTCTCCCACTGCGCGCCTTGCTCCACCCACTGGCGCAAGGTTTCCACCTCGGCCGGCGTCAGCGGCGGTCCCGAGGCGGCGGGCGGCATGCGCAGCCCCTTGACGGGAGACACGACGCGCGCGATCAGTTGGCTCGCGACAGGGTCGCCCGGCGCGATGGCGCGGCGTCCGCCTCCGAGGACGGCCGTGGCGGCGTCGAAGGAGTCCAAGCGCAGCGGAATGTTCTTGTTTTTCGCATCCGGCCCGTGGCAGGCAAAGCAGCGGTCCGAGAGGATCGGGCGCACGTCGCGATTGAAGCGAACCTGGGCGGCGAGGGGTTTTCCGGCCGTTGAAAGCGCGAGAACGGAGAGCGCGACTGTCAGGCAACGCGGCATGGCGGGGGTGGCCGCGATTATATCGCGCCTGTGGGAAGGCCGTAGCGGGCGGCTGCGGAGCGAGCGCCTAGTCTTTCAGCGGCGAGGAGTGCTCCAGCAGACGGCGGCGCGCCGTCGTCAGACGGGCGTCAAGAATGTGGGCTAACCGGCGGTAGACGTGGTAACCGAGTTCATGGTCCTCCTCCGACATCTCTCGAAGGCGGATACAGTCGATGGAAATGGCCTCCACGTCGGTGAGCGCGCGGGCGTCGAAGTTCCAGTTATGCGAGGCCACCATGCCCGCTCCGCCCAGCATCTCTCCGGCCGAGACGGACTCCACCGCCAGCGGCCCATGTAGCGGGACGTAGATCTCCAGCGCCAGGTGACCGCTGAGAATCAGATAGCAGAGCGCGTGCTGCTCTCCCTGCCTCCAGATGTGCGTCCCGGCACGGAAGCTGATGGGCTCCGATACAGAGGCGATCTTCTGTATAAGCTCCGGCCCGAAGCCGGAGAAAAATGGCTGATTGGCGGCGAGTTGAATTACCGAGTCAGACACAAGCATCACAAGAGAATAGGGGAAATAAGCCCACTCCCCTCGATGACACTAGAGCAATTCATAAGCCACTTGCGGCACGGCCTGGAAGACCGGTCCGCGAACCAATTCCCTGGCACGAACCGCCGAAGAGAGCGGAAAAATTGGGGAACTCACCAACAATGGTGCGAGTGAGATCCCCCAAAACTGAGTGTATATCCTCCGCGCACGATTGAGTTCGATATACTTCCTCCCTAGAGATTGCCGTGAATTTGAGCATCTTCACCCAATTGGATGGCGAATTGCGGACAGCGTGGGTGGGCACACCCGCATGGACGCCCGCCGGATGGACCTGACCGCCATGAACCAGATTCCGACCGAGTCCGGATTACTGTCCCGAATCCTGGATTTGGCCGAGGACGCCGTCATTACAATCGGACGCGATCAACGGGTTCTTTATTTCAACGCCGGCGCGGAGCACACCTTTGGCTACAAGCGGGAGGAGGTGCTGGGCCTTTCGATCAACATCCTGATACCGGCCTCGTTCCGGAGGGCGCACACCGCGCAGGTAAAAGAGTTCGCGGCGTCGCCGGAAGCCTCCAAGAGGATGGGGGACCGTGCCGAGATTGTCGGATTGCGCCGGGATGGGACGGAGTTTCCCGCCGAGGCATCCATTTCGAAAGCCGAGCAGGGCGGCGAACTTCTGTACATGGTCATCCTGCGCGATATCACCGCGCGAAAAGACGCGGAGCGGAAGATTGAACAGTCGCTGAGGGAAAAGGAAGCACTGCTTCAGGAGATCCATCACCGGGTAAAGAACAACCTGCAGGTCGTGTCCAGCCTGCTCGGGCTGCAATCGCGGCAGGTGGCCGACGAGGAGATCCGGCGGGCGTTCCGGGAGAGCCAGAATCGCGTTCATTCCATGGCGCTGATCCACGAGCGGTTGTACCAGTCGGAGGATTTGAGCAAGATCGACTGCCAGGAGTATGCGGATCAACTGGTGGGCCACCTGTTCCGTTCATACGGGGTGAGCCTGAGCCGGGTAAAGTTAGAGATGGACTTTGGCGGCGAGCGGATGCCAATGGCCTTGGCGGTTCCGATTGGATTGATTCTGAACGAGTTGCTTTCGAATTGTCTGAAACATGCCTTCCCGTTGGGGCGAAATGGCGAGATTAGTGTCCGGCTGGATCGCCAGCAGGACGGCAAACTCTGCCTGCGCGTGTCGGACAATGGCGTGGGCCTGCCGAAGAACGTGAATTTGTGGAATGCCCGCTCGCTGGGTCTCCGGCTGGTCCGGATCCTGAGCGAACAGATGGGGGCCGAACTGAACATACGTTCCGAGGGCGGCACATGCATGGAACTGGTGTTTCAAGGGCAATCCGCCACCGGCGCTCATCCGCCGGCGGCAGGTGAAGGGGAGAACAGGAACACGTGACAAACCGCGCCCGAATTCTGGTGGTGGAAGATGAACGGATCACAGCCGAGGATCTGCGCGATATCCTGACTCAGTCAGGCTACGAGGTGACGGCGGCGGTGGCCAATGGGGAAGAGGCGCTGCGCCGTGCCGAGATGGACCGTCCGGACCTGGTGCTGATGGACATCCGCATCGAAGGCAGCCTGGATGGCCTGGAAACGGCGCGGCTGCTGCGGCAACGCCTGGATATTCCGGTGGTCTACCTGACGGCGCATGCCGACGATGAGACGCTGGCGGCGGCCAAGTTGAGCGAACCGCTGGCCTATATCGTGAAGCCCTTCCAGGAGCCCGAACTGCACGCCACCATTGAGGTGGCACTGCACAAAGTGGCGACCGAGCGGGAGTCCCGCCTGCGGCAGAGGCTGTTGGAACAGACCCTGTCGGCCATGGAGACGGCGGTCATCACCCTGGACCGCGACGGCCGGATCTCACTGATGAACGCCGCCGCCGAACGCTGGACCGGGTGGCGGTTGTCCAGCGCTGGCGGGAGGCCGTTCGAGGAGGTGTCGCGGCTGATCGACCCGCAGGGGAACCTGCTGGACGGGCTGATTCTGCGCACTCTGGACAACGGCACCATGAGCGAACTGCCCGCCGGAACCATGTTGTCCGGCTCCAGCGGCCAGGAACGCCGGGTTTCGGGCAGCCTCTCGCCGATTCTCGACCATGAGGGGCGGCCGCGCGGCGCCGTCATGGTGTTGGAGCCCATGTCCGAGGAGCCGGAAGAGGAGCGGGGCAGCGGCGCGGCCCGTGCCTCCGCGAAGCCGGAACTGGGCGGTTTTGAGATGGTGGTGGAATCGCCGTTGATGCGCCAGGTGGTGAATTTCGCCCGCCGCGTGGCGGCAAGCGAGGTGTCCACCATCCTGCTGGAGGGCGAGAGCGGAACCGGCAAGGACGTGCTGGCCAAGTTCCTTCACTATCACAGCAGCCGCACGGCGGAGCCCTTCCTGGCCATCAACTGCGCCGCGATTCCGGAAACGCTGCTGGAAAGCGAACTGTTCGGCTACGAGAAGGGCGCTTTCACCGACGCCCGTTCCCAGAAGCGCGGCATCCTCGAGTTGGCCAGCGGTGGAACCGTGTTCCTGGATGAAATCGGCGATCTTCCGCTGGCGCTCCAGGCCAAACTGCTGCGCGTGCTGGAGGAGCAGAAGTTCCGGCGCCTGGGCGGAGTGAAGGACATCGAGGTGAATCTCCGCGTGGTGACGGCCACGAACCGGAACCTGCGGGAGGCGATTGAACAGGGACGTTTCCGGCTGGACCTGTTTTACCGGCTGAATGTAATACAGCTTACGGTTCCCAGTCTGCGGGAGCGTCCCGAGGACATCCTGCCGCTGGCCGGGCACTTCCTGCGCCTGTTCGCGCAACGGTTCAAACGGGATATCCGGGGGCTTTCCCCGGCGGCGGAATCGGCCATGCTCCAGCATGTGTGGCCGGGGAACGTGCGCGAGTTACGCAATACGATTGAGCGTTCCGTCGTGCTGGAGGAATCGGCCTGGATTCAGCCGGAAAGTTTGGGGATTACCCGCGCGCACGAGTCCCCGGTATTGACCGTGGCGGCGCCGGCGGGGTTTCCGGTACGGCCAGCCGCGCCCTCGCTGGAAGGAATGTCACTCGAGGAGGTTGAGAAAGCCATGCTCGTGAGCGCACTGGAGAAGACGGGATGGAACCAGACCCAGGCGGCCAAACTGTTGGATATCACACGGGACACGTTACGATACAAGATGAAAAAGTACAGCCTTAAGCATAAGAAAGGTGAGTAGGCCGCCCTGCGCGACAGGGATGCCGGAACCGGTTCCGCCATCGAAAAATGCAACGCTGGCAACCGGTGGTGCAATGGCCAGTAACGTGCTTCAGCGACGTGGGATAGAGGAGGTCCAATGGGACGACTTCTAAGTATTGGTAAAGGTTTAGCTGTGTTCGCGCTGATCGGACTGGGGTGGCACCTCATGAGCGCCCCAGGTCCGGGACTGACGGTGAACGATAAGGCGTATTACGCCAATGAGAATCTTCTGAATTTCGTACGTCCGGGACTCATTATTGATGTCATCGGCCACGAGGTGGCCAACGACGGTACGGTGAAAGCTCATGTGAAGCTGACCGATTTGCGCGGCGCCGGGTTGGACCGGTTGGGCATCCAGACGCCGGGTAATGTGGCGGTGAGCCTGGTTTTGGCCACCATTCCGGCGGGACAGTCACAGTACACTTCGATCACCACCATCGTGCAAACGAGTTCAATCACGGGGAAATCGGCCACGCAGGCGAGTTCCGACACGGGCGGCTCCTGGCAGCAGGTGGGTGACGGAGACTATTGGTATACGTTTGGCCGGAAACTGCCTGCCGGCACGGCTCGCGAGATCGTCATCGCCATCGGAGCTTATGGTTCCAGGAACTTGAGCGAGTTCGATCTGCCGACGAACTATGACGACGATGTCTACCACTTCCGCCTGGACAGCACGGCGGTAAAGGTGGGCCGCGACGTGGTGACCACGGCAAGCTGCAACAAGTGTCACGATCCGCTGGCGCTGCACGGCGGTTCTCGCCGCAGCGTCGAGTTGTGCGTGATGTGCCACCAGCCGCAGACGGTTGACCCGGACACGGGGAACACCATGGATATGCCGGTGCTGGTCCATAAGATTCACATGGGCGCCCAACTGCCCAGCGTGCAGGCGGGCGGGAAGTACCAGGTGGTCGGGTTTGGCCAGTCGGTGCACGACTACTCCTCGGTGGTGATTCCCTCCGACGCGCGCCGCTGCCAGGTTTGCCACGACGGCAAGGCCGCACAACCCGACAAATGGTTGAAGCCGAGCCGCGCGGCCTGCGGCGCCTGCCACGACGATGTGAATTTCGCCACTGGTGAAAAACACGTGAACCTGCCCCAGTTGAGCGACAATCAGTGCGCCAACTGCCACACACCCCAGGGCGAGCTGGACTTCGACGCCTCCATTTTGGGCGCGCATATGATTCCAGAGGACTCGCAAATGCTGCCCGGCGTGAACTTCGAACTTCTGAGAGTGGATGACGGCGCGGCCGGCAAACGGCCCACGGTGACGTTCACCATCACCGACGATAAGGGCAATCCGGTCAAACCGTCCGAGATGTCCCGTCTGGCCCTGGTGCTGGGCGGTCCGACCAGCGACTATTCGACCTTCCTCTCCGAGGATGTCCGCGCGGCACAAGGCAGCGGCAGCACCTTCTTCTGGACCTTCCAGAGCCCGCTTCCGGCCGATGCCAAGGGCAGCTACTCCATATTCATCGAGGGCTATAAGAACACCAAGCTGTTGGCCGGCACGACACGCGAGATAACGGCTCAGGACAGGGGTACGAACAAGAGCATCTACTTCTCCGTCGATGGCTCGACGGTGGAACCCCGCCGCCGCGTGGTGGACATTGCCAAGTGCAACTCCTGCCACGTGAATCTGACGCTGCATGGCGGCAACCGCAACATGGTTGAAGCCTGCGTGGTCTGCCACAACCCAACCAAGACGGATTCGGCCCGCCGTCCGGCCGGCGACAAACCCGACGAGTCCATCAGCTTCTCCCATATGATCCACAAGATCCATACGGGACAGGAACTGGGGCAGCCGTATGCCGTCTACGGATTTGGCAACGTGAAGCACGAATACTCGCATGTCCGGTATCCGGGCGACCGCCGTAACTGCAACGCCTGCCACGTGAACAACTCGCAGAACCCGCCGCTCAGTGACAAGCTGCAACCGGTGGTGAATCCGCGCGCTTACGTGAGTCCGATGCAACCGGCCACGGCCGCTTGTGTCGGCTGCCACGTTTCCAAGGACGCCTTCAGCCACGCGCTGGTCAACACCTCGCAGTTGGGCGAAAGCTGCGGCGCCTGCCATGGGGCGAACGCCGACTTCAGCATCGCCCGCTCGCACGCCAGGTAGTTCAGCGATCCTCCCGTCCTGATCCCTGGGACGTCCGGCCTGCCGCGCATACTCCTCCGTGCGGCAGGCCATTCTTTTTTTGATGCGGAGTGAGGTCAGAGAGAGAGGTAGGATTCGACGACGCCTTCGCCGGCCAGATCGCGAATCAGGAAGCCGGCTTTGCGCGCCAGGGCGATCATCCCGCGGTTCTCCGGGTGAATCTGGCCGGCCACCGCCGTCAATCCCTCGGTCCGCGCCACGGCGATCAATTTCAGCAGCAGATGCAGACCGATGCCCTGCCCCTGCCAGGAATCGGCCACCAGCACGGCGAACTCGGCATGATTCGTTCCATGCAGCCGGGACAACCGCCCCACGCCCAGAATCTCGCCGCTCTCGCGTTCGGCCACCAGCGCCATTTCGCGTGCATAGTCGATGAAACAGATGCGTGTGAGCCTCTCGTGCGCCGTGCGCTGGGAGAGATTCAGAATCTGGAAGTAACGGAAGTAGACGGAGCGCTCGCTTAAGCCCTTATGGAATTCCACCATGGCCGGTTCGTCCTCGGCCCGGATGGGGCGGATGCGGATCCGCTCTCCACTTTTCAATGCGACCGGGGTGACGTACTGTTCCGGGTAGGGGCGGATGGCCAGCGGCGGCAGCGCGGAGTCAGGCAGAGAGAAAGGATGCAGCCCGATCGCTCCAGAGTCCGCGAAGAGCCCGTCCGCGGCCAGCCACGCCGGGTCCAGTACAAGCTCGCGCAGACGCCGGAACTCCGATACGAGCGAACTCAGACGTACAAGCGCCTCTTCCAGAGCCTCCACGGGAAGCGCGGCGCGGACCAGAGCGGGCCGCAGTCCGCTCCGGTCCACCATCAGCCGCGCCAGGGTTGAGTTGAGAGGAGGCAGCCCGAGCGATTCCGCCGGCAGGAACTTTCGCAGGTCGCCCCCAGCCGAGAGAGCCAGCACGGGACCGAACTGTGGGTCCACGCGGGCGACGATGCGCAGCGGCACGGTTCCGCCGGGCGCACCCTGGGCGGACTCGGGAACGGCGGACAGTCCATAGGCGCGCAGCAGCGTGGCAACCTCGCCGGCGGTGAGAGCCTCGCGGCCCTCGCCGCGCGCGGCATCGAGCGCCGCGCCGAGCAGCGCCAGCCGCCTCTCGCTCATTCCGCGGCCGGCGATTTGCGGCGTTTCATAGAGATTCGTCAGATTCCGCGCGAACCGGACCATATAAGTGAACGAGCGGGCGGCCGTGTCGGGATACGGCACGGTGGGAATGCCGGCTTCATTCAGAATCGTCACCCCGCCCGAGGCTTCCCGGCCTCCCAGAAAGCTGGCCAGCAACGGCTTGCCGGTGCTGTGGGCGTACGGGCGGAGCGCTTCGGCTACGCTTGTGGGCAGCACGGCGGTTTGCGGAGTGAGAACGGCCAGCACGCCGTCGGTGCCCTCGTCGCGCGCCGCTTCCACTACGGCGGCTGCGAAATCGGCGGGCGGCGTACCTGGAAGCACGCCCAGCGGGTTGGCGGCGCGCGGGGCCAGTTCACCACCGTTGGCAACAAGAGCATCCACGGCCAGGACGGAGGGGCCTGAAGCGTTGGTCACGATAGCCAGCCGCGGCCCTCGCGGCAGCGGTTGTTTGGACAGGACCTCGCTCATGTAAAAGAGGTCGCTGATGCGCTCCACGCGCAACACGCCGCAGCGGCGGAAGGCAGCGTCCAGTACATGGTCGTCCCCCGGCGGCTGCAAAGTATGTCCGGCGGCCGCGCGCGCGCCCTCGGGCGTCCGCCCGGCCTTCAGCACGATGATGGGCTTGGTGCGGGCCACCTCACGCGCCGCCGAGAGGAACGAACGCGGATCGTCCAACGACTCCATGTAGATCAGGATCGACCGCGTTCGCGCGTCATCGCCCAAGCGGTAGATGAGATCGCCCCAGGTGATGCCGGGCAGGGTACCCAGGCTCACGAACGCGCTGAAACCCACATTGGCGCGCAGGCTCCAATCGAGAATCCCCGCGCCAAAGGCGCCGCTCTGGGTGAGGAATCCCACCGGGCCGGGGCGGGGGCGGTGGGGGAAGGTGGTGGCGTAGAGGCCCAGCCACGGTCGCAAAATACCCACCGAGTTCGGCCCGAGAAGACGCGGCGACGGAATGCCCGGCAGGGCGGCGAGTCCGGCGCTGCCAGGAACCGCATGGCCGAAGAGGATGGCGAAGGGGATGGAACGCCCGGCGCAGGCGGGAAGCAGCGAAGGCAACTCCTCCAGCGAGGCCGTGATGAGCGCGAGGTCGGGGCGCGGTTGCGAAGCGTCCAGATCCATCCGCACGCGCCCCTGGTAGCCTTCCTCGCGCAGACGATCCCGGAGCCGCACCGCCGCATCCTCGCCGGACGAGCCGCCCAGCACGGCAATGGAGCCCGGCTCGAACAGCGGGTCCAGCAGCCCTGGTTTGTCGAGAAAGCCATCCTGGCGCCGTGGGTCGATCATGACAGGAATTCCCTACGGTGATTCGGGCGTTCCGTCCGGTGACGATCCGCCGGACGCCTAGATGCTGACTACCGGCACGGGAGACTCACGCACGATGGCGTAGGCGTGCGTGCGCAGCCGTCCCAGGATGCCCGCGCTTACATGACGGCCGATCACCACCAGATCGGCGCCTACTCTTTTCGCGGCATCGTGAACCACTCGGGCGGGGTCGCCGTGCTCCAGAATCACTTCCGCTTCGAGTTGAAGATGCGCCAGCAGCTTGGCCGACTGCGCGCGCGCCTGCCTCGCGATATTCACCTGGATCTCTTCATCCAGATACCGCGCCTCGCCGGAACTGAGCGCTGGCAGCGCATGCACCAGATGCAGCGAGGCGCCGTAGCCCTGGGCGAATTTACTCGCCCAAAGGAGCATTGCCTCCGACTGTGGGCCAAAATCCACGGCGCACAAAAGACGGCGGATCATGAGCCGTTCGGAAGCGGGCGTCACGGCCAGGTGCGTTCCGGTGAAGACGGGGCACTCGGCATCGTGCAGCACGCGGGCGGTCACCGAGCCGATCAGGAAGCGGCGGAAGGGGCCGTACCCGTGCGTGGGCATTACGATCAGGTCGCACTTTTCCTGCTGCGACAGCGCGACGATCTCCTCGGAAGGGTTTCCTTCCAGGACGATGCGGCGCACCTGAAGACCCTCGAATTCATGCACCTGGAACTGGTCGAGTTGCTTCTTCCAGTCATCCAGGCGCGAGGCATACCATTCGGCGCCAACGGCGCCGGTCAGTTCGGCTCCGCCCATGGCGTAGTCCAAGGGGCGGACGACGTGGACCATGATGACTTCGGAATTAAACGGAACGGCGAGCGCGTGCGCATAATGCGCGGCGATCACGGAACGATCAGAGAAATCCACGGGCAGGAGAATTTTTGCTAGGCGCATGAAGAACTCCTCCTTCACTTACTAAGGTAGCAGCACGTCCAATGCCAAGCGACCGGAGCGAGCCCCAAAGGAAGAGCCCGGGGCGTGGGTTCCGCTGCCACACCCCGGGCGGAGGCGAACCGGAGAGAAACACTGTTTCGCAACCGGTTCGGGGAGGATTCGAGACGGCCGGCCTTACAACCGGCGCGCCGGATTCCTCAAACCTTATCTCGGCATCAACGTGCTGCCTATCCAGGCATCACGAATGGCCCAGGCCACCAGCCCGGCGCCATACAGAACGGCGGCAACCGTCAGATACTTGCCGAGTTTATCCAGCACCTCCAGCTTGTGAGCCAGGGCGATCTGCATGGCAGAGGCTTGCGTTTCACTGGCGCCCAGGTGAATCTGGTCGTCTTCCTTGGATCCAACCGACATGCGGTAAATGGCGAGTACCGCTACAAGCAGGGCCAGCACGCCCCAGCCGATCGCGGGAACGAGAAACTTGCTTTCCATGTGTTCCTCCTCACATTTTCCAGGTGCAACTTTGGGGCCACGGCTCACCGGGCTTCCGCACACCCATACTGGTGCGATTCCAAACGGTTCCCTGGGGGCCTATGCACAGCGGGCAGAGGGATCTGGGGACGTTCGCGCAAAGGTTTGGGCAGCCGGAATGGCGGTTGAGGCGAAGATCCGCACACAGGATGGCCATCAGCACCGTCTCCAGCGAGTCTTCCTCACGGACGATGCTGACCACGCCGGCCCGCATGGCTTCATCCCATACCTCGTTCGGATGCGATGTCAGCAGCACGATGCGCTCCGGGTGGACCAGGCGGTTCATACTGCCTCGGAACGTGGGCTCGTCCATCAGCAGCACCTGGTGGCTCCTCGGGCTGGGCGTTGGACTGCGCCGCACGCGAAGGTGGGTTCTGGCGGTGAGGTAGCGGCTGATCTCCCGCGCGCGGCCAGGATTCGCAATCACGATTTGAACGGAATGCATCGCACATCCACCCGGTGCGGCACTGTGTTCCGCGCCGGCGGCCTCCACGCGGAGAGGCTGCAATTCAACGGCCAAGCAAAACCGGGCGGAACGGCGCAAGCCTGAGATACACTGAAAAGAAGTTTCCGGCGCGGTAGCCAAGTGGTAAGGCAGAGGTCTGCAAAACCTTTATTCGGGGGTTCGATTCCCCCCCGCGCCTCCAAC
>JADZBH010000056.1 GCA_020852175.1 Bryobacterales bacterium
CGACTGCCACCTTGGCCTTGAACTTCGGACTGTACTGTTTGCGCGTCGTCGCCATCGCCACTCCTGCGTCCACGACTCCGCAAAATCCTAACTTATTGCCTGGTCTGAATTCCTGGGACCACTATAGTTTCTTCTTGGATCTTCCGATGCGCCGTATGCCGCCCTGGCCCGTGAAATGAATACCTCGGAGGGAGCCCTCAAAGTTGCAATACACAGGCTTCGAAAGCGGTATCGCGAGCTCTTTCGGCTGGAAATCGCCGATACTGTGGCTGATCCCGCGGAAGTGGAGTCTGAGCTTCGGTTCCTGGCCGCGGCGCTGACGGGCAACTAGCCGGAAGCGGCCGGACGGATCTCTTTGCCGCACGATGGCTGTGGATCGTGAGCAGCCGGTCTCACCTATCCGGACTCACCAATATTGAGATCCTCCTGCGCTAAATACTCAGCAGGGGCAAAATCGAAACGGCCACCCGGGAGGGGTGGCCGCCGTGCTACTGAAAGGTTGGTGCGGAGAACAGGACTTGAACCTGCACGAGATTGCTCCCGCTAGCACCTCAAGCTAGTGCGTCTGCCAATTCCGCCATCTCCGCAAACTTTTGAAAAGACCTACTTCTTTCCCGTGCCGCTCTTGGACTCAGGGGCCTTGGCTTCGCCGCCCTTGGTCTCCGTCTGCGGCGGCAGCGGAACCGTCACGCCTTTGCCCCCGCCTTCCGGCGTCACCGTGACGCTGGGCTTACCGGCGTTGGGATCCTTGGGCGTGGGCAAGGTCTGGACCGGTTTGTCGAGCACCGTCGAAACAGAGCCGGAATTCCGGGAGGCCATCACCGAAAGCGAGAGCGAAGTGAGCATGAACACCACCGCCGCGATCGTCGTTGCCTTGGAAAGCACAGTCGCCGCGCCGCGAGGCCCGAAAGCCGTCTGGGAGCCCATGCCGCCAAACGCACCGGCCAGATCGGCCGCCTTGCCGCTTTGCAGCAGCACGACGATGATCAGGAATAAACACACAATGACGTGAACAATCGTCAATAAAATGACCATGGAAATCCTACCCGCCGCCTTCAGCCGCCACCGGTCCCGAGGGCCCTGCCAAGGCAACCTTCCTATTATACGGTGAGCGGACGGGCGCCGCAATGCGCCTGCCCTTCCGTGGGGCGGCCCCTACCTCTTTTTCCCCTCCACGGGGTAGCCCTTCCATACATACTCAAGAGCCGAGGGCAGTGTTTGCGCCTTCACGGCGCGGTCCGTGTGGCCGGCATTGCGGGCAAATACGAACTGGTAGGGGTAGCCTTTGGCCGCCAGCACATGGGCCATGCGCTCGTTGGCAAGCACCCAATCGTGGTAGTCGTCGCGCGTGATCAGGTTGTCACGGTCGCTCACATGCAGCCAGAGACGGAGCGGCTTGCGAGGGCTATTCGGGATGAGCGTGGCGTGGAACTCCCAGGCGCCGCGCGGCGTTTCCGGGTTGTAGGGCCATTGCTGGTAGACATAGGTGCCCGAATAGGTAAGCACGCGGCGGTACCACTCGGGGTGATACCAGGCCATGATGAGCGCGGCTGAACCGCCGGAACTGCCGCCCATCGTGGCACGGCCGTCGGGGTCCTTGGTGAGTTTCACGCCGCAATTCTTTTCCACCAGCGGCAGCACCTCGGCTTCCACGAACTCGGCGTATTTGCCCGACATGGTGTCGTATTCCAGTCCGCGCTGGCTGCCCTGCGCGTCGCCGGAGCCGTTGCCGATGGAGATGGCGATCATGACGGGGACGCGTTTTCGGGCGATCAGATTGTCGAGCGCGGTGAACAGCATGCGGTCCGGGCCGTCGGCGCCGACGAGGAAGGGGGCTGCGGTTCCCCGCACATATTGTTTGGGCACATAGACAGCCACCTTTCGCGTATAGGGTTTGGGAAAGCTGTTCACAAGCACCCGTCCAGGGTTGTCCGGGTCGGCGCGAGCGAAGGTGCCGGGTTCCCGGGCGATGCCCGGATAGAACCTGCTGTCCGCGGACTCCATGGTGAAATTGAAGATTTCGCCCTGCGGGACGCCTTCCTGAACGGTCATTTCCGGCGCCGGGCTGTAGGTGGGACCAATGATGAAGTTGCCGTCCTGGCCGGCCGGGGCGTTCTGGCCGTCCGGCATTTCCTGCGCCTGGACGTAGCCGGGCGTGTGCGGATCACGCGTGGGGGGCGGGGTACGGCGAGGCTGCCCGGACGGCGCCGGAACGGGCGGAAGGGACGTTTGCGGGAGGGCGGAAACCGCCGCAAAGAAGGTGGCTGCTAGGATGCGGAACATGGGTGGGATCGTGCCGGACGGGTACGATCTTATCCCAGGGCGGCGGGACCGCGCGCGGCTCTCAAATCCGGTCGAGCAATTGGAACAGCGGCACGGCCACGGCGGCGTTCAGGATAGCGCACAGCAGCGAGGTAGCCAGTTCGAAGTCCAGTTGCTGGCCCAGAAGCGCCCGGGCGAGCACCCAGTAGAAAAACTGGTGGAATAAGTAGAGCGTAAGCGAGGTAAGAAAGCGGACCATCGAATTGTCCACATCGACTCGCATGCTGATGTTGGCGGCGAAGAAGCCGATGAGGGTCTTCACGATGCCGTACATCCCCAGGGGCCGGTTGGAAAGGGCGTCCTGCAGCAGGCCGACGCCGCATCCGTAAAGCAGTCCCATCACGGGCGAGCGGCGTGTGAGCGCCGTGTGCAGCGTCAACAGGAGAGGCAGATCCAGGTAAGCCAGGCTGGCGATGAACAGCGGCACATAAACCTGAAACATGAGCGCCAGCAGCGGCGCCAGGAGGAAGAGGAACCAGTAGCCGCGACGGCGTTCCCGGACGCGAGGAGGGGTGGAGTAGATTGGCTCGCCGAGATGGGACATGGAAGACACGGGCTACCGGGGACCTGCCGCGGGCGGAGGCTCGGCGGGGCGCGGAGCGGTTCCGGCGGGCGCCTCCCCTTCGCGGGCGGGCGGACGCGGAGCGCCGGAGCGGGGCGCGTCGGGAAGAGTCATGTTGAAGTTCGGCGGGCCGCCGGCGCCGTAGGTATGGCCTTGTGCGGCGCCCAACCGTCGGTAATGTTCCAGCACCTGGTCGGCATCGGTGGTGAGCGCCGACCCGGTGGTGGAGAAGTCCAGCATCTTGCCTGGGCCGGCTTGAGGCTCAGCCGGAGGACGGGGAAGCATGTTCAGTTCCTGGACCGGTTGGCCTGTTTCGGGAATCTCCAGGTGAATGCCTTCCACGACGATAAGCACCTCTTCCAGCCCGTTTCGCAAACCGCTCAGTTCCACTTTAATTTCGCGGAATACGGCGCCGGGACGGGACAACTTCACCTGGCCCACGGGCAGGCCCTTGGGGAAGATGCGGTCGTCGCCCGAGGTGAAGAACCAGTCCCCAACCTTGATATCGTCCTCGTTCTGAATATAGTCCACCAGGCATAGAGAGGAAGATTGGCCTTTCAACGTGCCGTAAAAGCGCGTGCGTTGCGAAACGACGCCGGCGGCGAAGGCGGGGTCGGTGGCCACCATCATCTGGCTGACGGCGGGGAAGGCGGCGACAATCTTGCCGGCGATGCCGTCGGGTGTCACGACGGCCATACCTTTCTTGACCCCCGAGGAAGCGCCGCGATCAAGGTAGACGACGCGGGAGTTGGCTCCAGCGGCGCTGCCGATGAGCCGGGCGGCCACCGTGCGGGAGGGCGAGCGCGCCTGGAAGGCGGCCAGGGCGCGGGCGCGGTCGGCTGTGCCGAGTTCGGTTTTCAGGAACTGGTTTTCCATTTTTATGCGGCCGAGTTCCTTTTCCAGGACGAGGTTCTTCGAACGGGCTTCGACGAGTTGGAAGTAGTCACGGACGACGCCGATGGTGTTGGCGCGGACAAACTCCACCACACGGGCCAGCGGCATGACGCTGGCCACGGCCCAGACGCGAATCAGACGCACGTCCTGGCCGGTGCGCACCTGCCAGGCCAGCAACAGCACCTGGACGGCGAGCACGAGCACCAGCACGGTGAGGTCGCGATAGCGCCGGAGTAGAATCTGCATCGGCCCGGTTTGACTTCCCTTCCCCGCGGGCGAGCGGCTATTCGATGGCGATGCGCCGCAGCAGCTTGAAATCCGTCAGCATCTTGCCGGTGCCCAGGGCGACGCTGGCCAGCGGATCCTCGGCGATGGAGACGGGCAGCCCGGTTTCCACGCGGATCCGCTTGTCGAGGTTCTTCAGCATGGCGCCGCCGCCGGTGAGGACGATGCCGCGGTCGCTGATGTCGGCGCTCAACTCTGGCGGCGTGCGTTCGAGCGCCACGCGGATGGCGTTCAGAATCGTGGCCACGCATTCGCCGATGGCTTCGCGAATCTCGCTGTCGTCCACGGCGATGGTACGCGGAACACCCTCGATCAGGTTCCGCCCCTTGATTTCCATGGTAAGCGGCTTGTCCAGCGGATGCGCGGAACCGATCTGCATCTTGATCTGCTCGGCGGTACGTTCGCCGATCAGCAGGTTGTACTTGCGCTTCAGATACTGCGTGATGGCCTCGTCGATTTCGTTGCCGGCCACGCGCACCGAACGCGAGTAGACGATGCCGGACAACGAGATCACGGCCACATCGGTTGTGCCGCCGCCGATGTCGACCACCATGTTGCCGGAAGGCTCCGTGATGGGCAGGCCGGCGCCGATGGCGGCCACCATGGCTTGTTCCACCAGGTGGACCTCGCTTGCCTTGGCGCGATAGGCCGAATCGATAACGGCGCGCTTTTCCACCTGCGTGATTTCACTGGGCACGCCGATGATGATGCGCGGATGAACCAGCATCTTGCGACCGTGTGCCTTTTGGATGAAATAGTTCAACATCCGCTCGGTGACCTTGAAGTCGGCGATGACACCGTCCTTCATGGGGCGGATGGCGACGATGTTGCCGGGCGTGCGGCCCAGCATCTCCTTGGCCTCCTTGCCGACGGCTTCCACCTCGCCATTGGACTTATTGATGGCGACGATGGAAGGCTCGTTGACGACGATGCCCCGCCCGCGGGCGAAGACGAGCGTGTTGGCCGTTCCCAAGTCGATGGCCAGGTCGGATGAAAATAACGAAAATAATGACCTAAGATTCATGGACTGCACTTGCTTCCCAGATATAAACGCACGAGGACACACAGAGTTCCCCGCACACCTGTACGTTTCATCGAAACGGGGACCAGCCCGAGGCCAGCCTCCCTCAAGATTGGCAGATCGGAAATTAGTAAAGGTTGGGGTCCAGAGCAGTCCCTCGCTCAGCGTATCACAGGGTGTCAACAGCAAC
>JADZBH010000057.1 GCA_020852175.1 Bryobacterales bacterium
CGACTGCCACCTTGGCCTTGAACTTCGGACTGTACTGTTTGCGCGTCGTCGCCATCGCCACTCCTGCGTCCACGACTCCGCAAAATCCTAACTTATTGCCTAGTCTGAATTCCTGGGACCACTATAGTACATGCAGGTCTTTCGACGGGCGGAGCGCCTGGGCATCCCCGTCCTAATTCATCAAGGCACTACCTTTTGCTCCAATGTCTCGCTGGAGGTTGCCAATCCGGTTCTGCTGCAGCCGGTCGCACTCGAATGCCCGAACCTGCGGATGATCATCGCCCACATGGGCCACCCCTGGATCGCGGAGACGCTGGTGTTGATCCGCAAGCACCCGCACCTGTACACCGATATCTCGGCCTTATACTACCGCCCCTGGCAGTTCTACAACGCACTAGTGATGGCGATGGAATACGGCGTCTTCCACAAACTGCTGTTCGGCTCCGATTACCCTGTGACGACTCCGATGAGCAGCATGGAAGGGTTGCGGAAGGTGAATGATGTGATTCAGGGTACCGGCCTGCCACGAATTCCATCCGAGAAAATCGAAGAACTGATCCACCGTGACACTCTGCGGCTGATCGGCATTGGGTAACAGTTCCCAAGTTCATGGCCGTCGACGTCCGCAGCCACTACCTTCGCTACCCCGGCCACTTCTCCCGGGTGTTCATTCTCGAATCGAGTCGCTCCCGAAACCGTGAGATCGGCCTCACCGTACGCTGGGACGAGTGCCAGGCTACGGCTCGGGCCAGCGGCAGCACGATCGGTTTCGTGGACAAGGCCCCGCCCGCATGCACGCTAACCCGGCTGCTCGACGAAGTCGCCATCCGCCATCCCGGCGTAAAGATCATCCTCGCCCACCCCGGCCATCCGTACGATGGGCATCCTTTGGTGTCCATCCGGGAGTACGCGAACCTTGATGCGGACTGCTCGGCTCTACATTACCGCCCGTTCCAGTTCGACCAATCGCTGATGCTAGTGCAGGAATGCGGGATCTGGAACAAGCTTCTCTTCCGCAGCGACTATCCATTCACCACGGCCGACGCGAGCCTGGCGGGCAGGCGAACTCTTATCCAGATGTTGGAGCGCACGGCGCTTTCGAGACAGGATACGGACGCCACGGAGGACATGTTCGAACGGGATACTCTGAGAACGCTTGAGATTGAGGTGTGACCGGATGTACTCGCTCTATCTGTACCCCTGGGACGCCGCGGGCTCGCAGATGGCGGGCGTCCTGGGAAGGATCGCCGCTGCGGGCATCAACACAGTCAAGGTCGCGGCGATCTATCACACGGGCAAGATTCTGTTGACTGCGAATTCTTCCGCACGCGTCCGTTTTCCCGAGGACGGAGCGGTATACTTTCGGCCATTCAGTGAAGAGTGGCACAACCTGGCGCTCAAGCCGCCAATCAGCAGGCTCTGCGCCACTGGGGATCCGCTCGCCGAGATCTGCGCCGAGGCGCCCCGGCACGGGCTGGCTGTGGGTGCCTGGGTGGTTTGTCTCCACAACCGCGCGATCACGGCGGCACGTCCGGATGTTAGCACCGTGAATGCGTACGGTGACCGTTATCCTCACAGCCTATGCCCCATGCAGCCGGAGGTTCGTCAATATCTCCGCGGAATGGTGCAGGAACTCGCCGGCCGGCCACTCCGGAACATCGTCCTCGAGGCGGCCGGGTTCGTTCCTTTCCGACACTACTCGTATGTACAGGTGGAGGGGGTGGAGGTAGGCGATTGGGAGAACCTCCTCCTGTCTCTGTGCTTCTGCGAAGCGTGTGTCCGGGAGTTGCCTGGGATGATGAAGGTTCGGGCGCTGGTCCGTGCGGAGTTGGACGAATTTTTGCGGACGGGGCTCCCCAGGAATCCAGCCCAGGCCGCCGACGCCTTGAAGCCGGTGCTATCGGCCAGAACCAACGCCATTACAGACCTCGTCCGGTTGATGAGTGAAACGGCCGCGAGGGGGGGCAAACGCCTGAGCGTGATTGCTTCCGGCGGACCGGCCGATGTGCTCACGGGTATCGATCTGGCTAAGATTGGCCGATACTCCGCTGCCGTAGATTTCGCGTATTACGACGCAGCCAACGCGGCACTCGACGGCCAGCTTGCAGCGGTATGCGCCGCCATCCCGCCTTCCTGCATGACGGATCTGCTCCTGCGCCCAGGGTTTCCGGATGCTCGATCGGCTGAGGATATCGGGGATAAGCTCTCGATCGGGCGCAAGATAGGCCTCGCCAATTTCAGCTTCTACAACTACGGCCTGCTGCCTGCGCAGGCATGGGAGTGGATGAAACAGGCCATCGCTGAATCCCGCTGAGACGACTTACCATGCCGTCCAACCACCATCTACGGACAGCGTGTGACAGTTGACCATGGCAGCCTCTTCGCTTGCCAGGAAGACAACGGCCGCCGCGATCTCTTGCGGCATAGCCAGCCGGTGCGCCGGGATTTTGTTCAGAACGAAATTCAAGAACTCGGGAATATTCAGACGGCGGCTCGTCATCTTGGTCTCCACGAACGTCGGCGCGACGGAGTTGACCGTGATGCCGTGCTTCGCCCATTCGAGTCCCAATGTTCGGACCACCTGAATCACGGCTCCCTTAGTGCCGCAGTACACGGGCTGACCGGGGATTCCGACGAGTCCCGATTGACTCGAAATCCAGATGATCCGCCCCCAGCCGCGCTCGATCATGAAAGGAGCAATTTTTTGAGCCAGAAAGAAACCACCGCGAACATTGGTGGCGAAATGCTCCTCCCAGATTTGTTCGGTTACGTCGAGACCGGTTGCGGGGCGGTTGATGCCGGCGTTGTTCACCAGGATGTCAATGCGGCCAAAGGCCTCGACTGCTATCCGGACTGCAGCGGCTTGTTGATCGTTGTCCCGGACATCCAGAGGAGTGGCAAGCACCCGCCCGCCATGTTGAGCCGCCTCATCCAGCGTCCGCTCCAATGATTCGCCGGGCTTGTCAGAGACGACAACCGAGGCTCCCTGACTCGCCAATGCAACCGCCGTGGCCGCCCCGAGCCCAGTTGCGGCGCCGGTAATAAGCGCAATCCTGCCGTCCAACCGGAACATGGGTACATGTTCCAACGGTTGGCCGTACGCCGGGGTGGAGTGGGCGCAGATCCGTTCGATATGTTGAACATACTCGGCCCGGCGGACGCCGCATGTGCGGCGGCAGACCGTCCGCGCCGCTACACTGAGCAGCGATGGAGAAAATTGAGATCAAACATCCTGACCGGATGGTGCATACAGGCAGTTTCTCTGGCGGTGTCCTCGCGGACGGTTGGCTGTTCGTGAGCGGACAAGCAGCCCTGGATCTTACGACCAGCGAGACGCTCTCCGGCAGCATCGAAGAAGAAACCCGCGTCACCATGGATCACACCGGGAAGATCCTCGCCCAGGCCGGTGCTACTTTCGATGACATTGTGAAGTGCACCTGCCACCTCGCCGACATCCGCGACTTTGACGGGTTCGACCGCGCCTACGCCGCCTATTTCTCCGGCGTGAGGCCCGCGCACTACCGTGCAATCGGTGATGGGTCGCGGTATCAAGGTGGAGATCGACGCCATAGCAATAGCTAGAGTCCCGAAGAGAAAATAAAGAGATGCAACTCGCGCAAATGGCCTGGATGGAAATCCAGGCGCTTGATCGATCAACGGTGGTGATTGCACCGTTCGGGGCCATGGAACAACATGGTCCTCACCTGGCGATGCAGACCGACTCGCTGATCGCCGGCGAACTGGCGCGTCGCGTGGACGACGCCTGCGGCGGCAGGCTCCTGGTTCTGCCGGCACAGTGGCTGGGGCTCTCGCTGCACCACATGGAGTTCTGCGGCACGCTCTCGGCCTCCGTGGATACTTACATCAACATGGCTTCGGAAATTCTCGGATCCATCGCCCAGGCCGGATTCCGCAAGATTATAGCCCTCAACGCACACGGAGGGAACGTATCCGCTCTGGATGTCGCTCTAACGAAATCTCGCACACGGCACCCGGAATCGAGAATCCTGCACGTGACCTACTGGAACCTGGCACGGCAACGGCTGGCTGAGTTGCGGGAGAGCGCCGCGGGCGGGATGGGACATGCCTGCGAGTTGGAGACTTCTCTTGTGCTGGCCGTCGATCCGGCCCTCGTGCGTATGGATAAAGCTAAGCCCGACGGAAGATGGGCAGTCCCTGCATACTTTGCGCAGGACATGCTGATCGGGGGCGCAGTCAGTACGGCCCGCTGGTTTAACGAGGTCTCGGAGGAGGGGGCTGTGGGAGACCCAAGAACGGCATCTGCAGCCAAAGGCGAGATCTTCTTTGCGGCCATAGTTCAGTCGCTCGCCGATCTGGTTGTCTCTTTCGAACGTGGGGACGTAGATACCTTCCGCAAGGTCGGCTGTTGACTCGGAATCGCCGACACAGCGCCGGACCGCACAACGGAGAGGTTGATTTAGAACGAGCGTTCCGGGGAGCCAACTTCTTTATAATAAACAACTTACAATCAGCTAAAAAGATGTTGTACGGAGCTTGGTACAAATTTCTGTGGAAAACTCCTCCGTCGCCGCCACAACCCTCCGTTCCGCTACTGGCTCCTGTGGGTAAGGAGTCACAAGCCGGATTCCTGGCCGGGAGTACCTTTCTCTGTTTTTGCACTGCCCTCCTGAATCAAGAACCCGTTCGGTGTATCACACTTTTCGGATGGAGTCCTCATTCCGAAAAACATTGTCCGACTCGCCGCCACACACCCGGCCCTGGCGCATAGGACGCTCTCAGTCCGTTCGCCAGCCGCTCGGTGGCCCCCAAGCATCTCCGACGACGACGGCGCTCATGGCGACCATCTCAGCGGGGCGAGGAATGAGGCTGCTCAACCAATTCCCCTTTGGCTACACCAGCGCCGTCACCACCGCTCTCTACGGGTCTTTCCGCCGCCGCTGACTCTTGGCCGTTCTGAGGCGGCGTGTCGTCTTCCTTATTGCCCTCTTCGCTTGCGGGAAGGTTGAACCGCGCCGGGATTGCCGGAGGCTCTAACAGATGAGAAAGTGGAGCCGGGATGAAAGAAAAAGCGAAGCAATATTCGCCCGAGGTACGGGAGCGTGCGGTGCGGATGGTTTTGGAGCATGCCGGGGAGCATCGATCGCGCTGGGCGGCGGTGAGTTCGGTGGCATCCAAGATTGGTTGTAACGCGGCCACGCTGCACGCCTGGGTGAGGCGGACGGAGATCAATCAAGGAACACGGGCGGGGGTGCCGGCCGAGCTCGCCGAGAAGATGAAAGCCTTGGAGCGTGAGAACCGGGAGTTGCGGCAGGCCAATGAGATTCTGCGCAAGGCATCGGCGTATTTTGCGATGGCGGAGTTCGACCGCCGGTCGAAGCCATGATCGGATTTATTGAAGATCATCGGAGCGCGTATGGGGTCGAACCGATTTGCAGAGTGTTGCCAATCGCCCCATCGACGGTTCACGCGCATGCGGCGCAACGCCGCGATCCGGAGCGGATGTCAGCCCGCGCAAAGCGGGATGAGGTACTGAAACAAGAAGTGAAGCGCGTGTTTGAAACGAACTTCGGCGTCTATGGAGTCCGCAAAGTGTGGTGGCAACTGCTGCGCGAAGGCTTCAAAGTGGCGCGCTGCACGGTAACGCGATTGATGCGTCAAATGGGCCTTCAAGGCGTGATTCGCGGCAAGCCCGTGCGCACCACGATCAGCGATAAGGCCCAGCCCTGTCCTCTCGATCACGTCCATCGCCAGTTCCACGCACCAGCGCCGAACCGGCTGTGGCTTTCTGACTTTACCTATGTGGCCCCGTGGTCAGGCTTCGTCTAGGTGGCCTTCGTCATTGATGCTTATGCCCGCCGCATCGTCGGTTGGCGCGCCAGCCGCACTGCGCAGGCAAGCTTTGTCCTTGATGCCTTGGAACAAGCCTTGTATGAGCGCAGGCCAGCTCAAAGCGAGGCGCTCATTCATCACTCCGACCGCGGCAGCCAGTATGTTTCGATCAAATACACCGACCGGCTCGCGGAGGCCGGCATCGAACCCTCGGTGGGCAGCGTGGGTGATTCCTACGACAATGCTCTTGCCGAAACCATCAATGGCCTTTATAAGGCCGAGCTCATTCACCGTCGCGGACCCTGGCGTTCCTTCGAAGCCGTCGAGTTCGCCACGCTCGAATGGGTAGACTGGTTCAACAATCGCCGCCTGATGGGGCCTATCGGCAACATCCCGCCGGCCGAAGCCGAACTCCGTTACTACGCCTCGCTGGATCGCCCAGCAAAGGCCGCGTAACTCGTATCAATCAGCCTCCGGCAATCCCGGCGCGGTTCAGTACCAGTGTTTAGTATACAGATCAAGCTGGCTTCTCTCCGGGATTCCGACGCCACCCGATCCGGCAATTTCCGGGCTGCATGTGTTGTTTCAAATCCTTCAGAAGCATACACTTGAGTATCCACCAAGCCGCCTATGAGTCTGCCCACCATCTTCGATACCTGCCGGCCGCGCGCCGATGTGCTCGCGGGCACCATCCGTGACGACGAGTTCATGGCGGACCTCTCGCGCGTCGTCAACGGGACCGCGCCCGACGACTACCTCGATCCTGCCGCGTTCTTCGCAAAGAGCTATCCCACCCGCGGCATGAAGGAGTTGCTGAAGGCGGTTTGCCTGCGCCTTTCCGGCAAGGGCGGCGAGGTATCGTCGATCATCCGTCTCGGCACGCAGTACGGCGGCGGCAAGACTCACTCACTCATCGCGCTGGTTCACGCAGTCCGCGGCATGAAGGGCGTTCCCGATCCGGCGAAGTTCGTCGATCCCTCCATCCTTCCGGGCGGCCCGGTCCGCATCGCCGCTCTCGATGGCGAAAACGCCGATCCCGCCAACGGCCTCACGCTCGAACCAGGACTGCTCGCCCGCTCCCTCTGGGGCGAAATGGCTTACCGCCTCGCCGGACGCGACGGCTACGAGCGCATCCGAGTCAGCGACGAGAGGCATATCGCACCCGGCGCGGACACCATCCGCGAACTGTTCGGTGGCGAGCCCACGCTCATCCTGCTCGACGAGGTCTCGGTCTACCTCCGGAAGGTGGAGCGCGCCTTTCCCGACGCCTCCAAGCAGTTCGCCGCATTCGTTCACGATCTGTTCAAAGCGGTAGCGTCCTCGCCCCAGGTGGCTCTGGTCTACACGCTCGCCGTGGGGAAGGACGACAAGGCCGGCGATGCTTATAAAGAGGAGAACGAGCGCGCAGCCGCGGCCATGGCGGAGGCCGAGAGCGTGGCCGTCCGCAGCACCACGCCGCTGAACCCCACGGAAGAGGACGAGACCGCCAACGTTCTGCGTGCGCGCCTCTTTGAGAACGTCGATCTCGACTGCGCCCGAGCCGTCATCGCCGCCTACGCCCAGGTCTGGAATGCCAACCGCGACGGTCTCCCGGCCGACGCCGCCGACGCGGAATTGCGCGATCAGTTCGCGCGCAGCTACCCGCTCCATCCCAAACTGCTGGAGATGCTAACCGAGAAGACCGCCTCCCTCAGCACGTTCCAGCGCACGCGCGGCATGCTGCGCCTGCTCGCCCGCGCCGTTCACCACCTCTGGCGGATTCAGCCTTCGGACGCCGCCTCCATCCACACGCACCACCTGGACCCGGCCTTCGAAGCCATCCGCACCGAGATCAACGTCAAACTCGGCCAGGGCCAGTACGCGCCGGCGGTAAAGTCGGATGTCGCGGCCGTGGCGGGCGACGAACCCGCGCTCGCCCAGCGAATCGATGCGCAAAAATACCCCGGTCTGCCCCCGGTGACGGCGTACGTAGCCCGCACGGTGTTCTGGCACACCCTCGCCTATGGCGAATCCGCCAAGGGCATCACCGCCGAGCAACTGAAGTTGTCGGCGTGCTCGCCGGCGCTCGAACCATCCTTCATCGAGCAGGCCCGCGTGCAGTTCGTCACCGATTCCATCTACCTCGACGACCGCCCCGGCGCCCCTCTGCGCTTCATGGTGGAGCCGAACCTCACCATGATCATCCGCCGCACGATGAAGGACATCGATGCGGCCGACGTGCGGTCGGAACTCGCGGAACGCATCCGCCAGCTCTTCAGCATGCCTCGCGGCGAGTTCAATGCCATTCTCGCGCCAGCCGGTCCCTACGAGGTGCCCGATGAGATCGGCGACGGCCGCCCTCTGCTTGTGGTGATGAGCCATGAATCCACTGCCGTGCCCTCGGACCTGCGCCAGCCTCCTCCCGACATTGCCGAAATCTTCGAATACAAAGGCACGGACCGCAAGATCCGCGAGCTCAAGAACAACCTCGTCTTCGTGGCCGCCGACGAGCGCACCATCCCGAACATGCGCGACCTGGTGCGCCGCCGCCTGGCGCTCGGCCAGTTGCAGAAGCCGGAGCACCAGCGGGAACTGGCGGATTACCAGCAGGGCAAGGTCAAAGCGGAGCACGAAAAGCTGAAGCTCGACGTGGCCATGGCGATCCTCCAGTGCTACCGCCATCTGTTCTATCCATCGAGTTCCCGCATGACCGGCGCCCAGATCGACCTCGGGCATACCATCGTCGAACTTTCCGGCGCGGGCGACTCGCCCGGCAATGGGCAGCATCAGGTGGAGCGCGTCCTGCACGAGCAGAAGAAGCTGCTGGAAGCCCGTGACCTTCCCGATTCGCCGCCGTTCGTCCGCGACCAGACCGGCCTGCGGGTGAAGGGCGAGATGACCACCGCGCAGATGCGCACCGAGTACCGCCGCGCGCCCAAGCTCTCCATCCTTCTGCACGACACGCCGCTGCTGGAGTGCATCCGCAACGGCATCGACCAGGGCTTGTTCCTCTATCGCGAAGGGTCGCAGGTGTGGGGGCCGGGCGATCCGCGGCCGGTGATCCATATCAGCGACAACCACTTTGTCCACACGGTGGATGACGCGAAAGCCAAGAAGCTGTGGCCGCGCGCCGAACCGTTGGATCTCCGCTTCCAGGCGAACCCGACCACGATCGAGCGCGGCGGCTCGTCCGAACTGGTGGTCACCGTCAAGGGTGGGGTGCCACCCTACACGTACACCTCGAATGAACCGCGACTGACATGCGCCGACACGGAGCAGACGACGCAGCAACTGAAGGTCCGGCCGGAAGAGTCTCTGACCTACACGATTGAGGTCACCGACAGCCGCGGTCAACGCCAGCAGGCGACGACGGTGGTGACAATCCGCGAGAAGACGGGCGAGATCCAGCCGCCGAAACCGCCCGGAATCAAGCCTCCGGACCCTGTTGCGCCCGAGCTGTCGGCGCAGGGTCCGCTTGCCCAGGCCCTGGCCGACCTTTGGGACAAAGCTCGTAAGGCGAAGGTTTCCTCGATCGCGACGTTAACGGTGCGCCTGTTCGAGGCCGGCGCCACGTGGAAAGTGCATCAGGCGATGGCTACGCTACAGGAAGCGGAGGTCGTCTGCCAGTTCGAGGCGGGCATCGAAGCCGAGGGCATCGAGGAGTTCGAGGTCAGCTTCAAGGGCCGGGTGGATAAAGCCAACGCGGTGAAGTCGTTCCTCGATCCACAGATTCGCAACGCCAACGAGACCGATTTCAAAGCCACCTACCGGCTGGCGTTCAAGCAGCCTCTTTCGCTCAAGGACGGCGCTCAGGACGCATTCACCAGGAAATTGACGCAGTATGGGGGCGGCGAGGCCTTTGTTGAGGCGGTCGCCGGAAAGGTCTAAGTGACGCCCCAATACGAACTGCGCATGATCGTCGAATCGGCGAGCGTGTGGCGGCTGGAGATCTGGCAGTCGCCCTCGCCCGCCACGCCGCGTCTGAAAGCGCCGGAGCACGTCGCCACCGTCCAGGGACCGGGGCTGAGGATTGCCGAGAACCGGCTGCTGAAGCGCCTGGCGCGGGAGAAGATCGTGCTCGGCTCGCTGAAGCCGGGCAAGGCGAAGCGGTGGCCGCTCGATGAAGAGACGGCGCTCACGCTCGGGCTGCTGTTCCGCGTGCTCGCGCCGATGAAAAACCTGGACCGCATCCGCCAGGTCGCCGAGGGAGTGGAAAAGATGTCCCGCGAAGAGGCGGGCTACTGGCTCGGCATGGTGATGCACCGCGCCTACCCGCGCCGGGTGCTGGCTTCTCTGAGGATTTTGCTGACAACACCATGAGTAAGCGGAGATTGATTGAGGATTGGCTGCCGATCGCGGCGTTGAGTGCGGAAGCCACGCGAGAAAGACGCATTGCGATGGCGGGCAATGTCCTGCCGCCAACGACGTACCTGCACGTCTGGTTCGCTCGGCGCCCGCTCGTGGCGAGCCGCGCGGCGGTTCTCGGAAGTTTGCTGGAGACCGGGGCGGACCGCGAGCAATTTCTGCACGACCTCGGGATTCATGGCGATCCGGTTGCTGCGATGGAGCAGATGCGTGCTGCTACGGCGCAGGGAGTCCGCCTCGGCGAGTCTTACGGCTATCCCCGCGCGTGGCGATTCACACCAGAGCCTCAAAACCTCGGTTCTGTGCTCGACCCCACCTCTGGCGGCGGCAGCATTCCACTCGAATCTGTTCGGCTGGGCTGCGACACCCTCGCCAACGATCTCAACCCTGTCGCAGCCCTGATCCTGAAAGCCACATTCGAACTGCCACTGCAGTTCGGTCCGCAACTGAAGCGCCGTTATGAAGAACTCGCGGCGGAGTTCATGGGTCGCGCGGAACCGCACTTCGAGGGCGTCTTTCCCAAAGAGCGCGAAGGCGTGTTGACTGTCGACGGCTACCTCTGGGCGCGCACCGTCACCTGTCCGTATTGCGGCGGGGTGGTTCCGCTGTCGCCGAATTGGAAGCTCTCGGGGGCGGGACATGGGGTGCGGCTGGTTCCGGAAGACGGGCAGGTGCGGTTTGAAATCGTGGAGCGCGAAGCGGACCACTCGCCGGGAACGGTGAAGGGCGGCGACGGCACGTGTCCGTTCCCGGAGTGCCGCCGCACCATCGACGGCGACGAGATCAAGGCGCAAGCGCAGGCCGGGCGCATGGGCCATCAACTCTACTGCGTCGTCTATAAAGAGCAGCGGATCAAGGGCTACACGAAGGCCGGCAAGCCGAAGTACGAGAAGGTCCGCGGCTTCCGCGCGCCCCGGCCCGAAGACGACGTGGACGCGCTCGTCCAACAGAAGCTCGCCGAAAAGCTGCCCCTCTGGCAGGCGCGGAATATTGTGCCGGATGAGGAATACCCCCGGGACACCAACGACGCGAGGCCGATAAATTACGGCATGCCGTTATGGCGCGACCTGTTTAACCGTCGACAGTTATTCGGCCACTGCGTGAGTGTCGAAGTATTTCAGGACATCGCGAATGAGTGCTCCAAAACCGAATTAGACAAAGCTGCAATGGCATATCTCGGCCTCGCGATCGATAAGGTGGTCAATTACAACTCGCTACTGTCACGTTGGGATACTTATAGTGGTCCCAGGAATTCAGACCAGGCAATAAGTTAGGATTTTGCGGAGTCGTGGACGCAGGAGTGGCGATGGCGACGACGCGCAAACAGTACAGTCCGAAGTTCAAGGCCAAGGTGGCAGTCG
>JADZBH010000058.1 GCA_020852175.1 Bryobacterales bacterium
GCGGCTCTGCACGACCCGAACGTGGAGTTCGTGGCCACCAACGATCTTAGCGACACGAAAACCCTGGCGCACATGCTGAAGTACGACTCGATCCTCGGCCCGCTGGACGCCGATGTGAAGGCCGAAGCCGACGCCATCATCGTGAACGGCAAGCCTCTGCGCGTGTTCGCGACCAAGGATCCGTCCGAAATCGACTGGCCCTCGTTGGGCGTCGAAATCGTGGTGGAATCCACCGGCCGGTTCACCAAGGCCGAAGACGCCAGCAAACACCTGCGCGGTCCGGTGAAGAAGGTGATTATCTCGGCGCCGGCCTCGGGCGAGGACGTGACCATCGTGCTGGGCGTGAATGACTCCGCCTACAATCCGGCCAAGCACAAGATTATTTCCAACGCGAGCTGCACGACGAACTGTTTGGGGCCGGTGGTCAAGGTGCTCCATGAGCAGTTCGGCATCGTGAAGGGCTCGATGACGACCATTCACAGCTACACCAACGACCAGCACGTGCTCGACGCTCCGCACAAGGATCTGCGCCGCGCGCGTGCCGCCGCGGTGAACATGATTCCGACCTCGACCGGCGCCGCCAAGGCCATCGGCCTGGTGATGCCGGAGTTGAAGGGCCGGCTGGACGGTTATGCCATGCGGGTTCCGACGCCGAACGTGAGCGTGGTCGACCTGGTGGCGGAGATGAAGGGCGAAGTGACGGCCGAGGCCGTGAACGATGCCCTGAAGAGCGCCGCCGAAGGGCCGCTGAAGGGCATTCTGGCCTTCACGATGGACCCGGTGGTGTCCACCGACATGCTGCACAACCCGCACAGCTCGATCGTCGATGGCCAGTTGACGAAGGTGCTGGGCGGCAACCTGTTGAAGGTGGTGGCCTGGTACGACAACGAGTGGGGCTATTCGAGCCGTGTGGTGGACCTGATCGGCTTCCTCGCCAAGAAGGGCCTGTAACCAAAGTAGATCGAAGTGACAGCCGGGCCGCGGCCCGGTTTGCGAAACGGAGCGGCGCCTGGGGCAACCCGGCGCCGTTTTTCTGTTTGTAGCCGTTTCCACGCTCGATACCGTGCTATATACTGCGTCAGTCGTGTTCAGGGCCATTGTCTTCCTGCTTGCCGCCGGGACAGCCTGTGGGCAGCACAGTTCGCTCAAGCTGTCGAACCCCTTCCAGACGCCGGAGGACCGTGCCGCCGGTGCGATTGTCTTCCGGGGCCAGTGCGCCAGTTGCCACGGCGTGGACGGGAAGGGTGGGCACGGCGGTCCTGATTTGACGCGCGGCCCGTTCAAACACGCCGTGTCGGAAGAGGCGATGTTCCGCGTGATCTCGAAAGGCGTGCCGGGCACGGCGATGCCAGGTTTCAAGCTGGACGGCGCGCGCACGTGGCAGGTGATCACCTATATCGCCTCACTGGGCGCGGGCGCGGCGGCGGGGCGGGGCGATGCGGAGCGCGGCGCGAAGCTCACGGCCGGGCTGCGTTGCGCCGGATGCCATGACGGAGCGGCGCCCGATCTGGCCCGCACGGCGGAACGTCTCTCGCGCTCGGAACTGCGCCTGGCCCTGATGGACCCCGGAGCCGAGGTGGCCCCGGAGTATTGGCTCTGGCGCGGAAAGTTGCATGACGCGTCCCTCGTGGAGGGACGCCGGCTGAACGAGGACACCTTCTCGGTGCAGGTGGCGGAACGGTCCGGCCGCCTGCGTACGATTGACAAGCGCGACCTCGCCGAAGCGAGCATCGAGCCGCGCTCGTCCATGCCCTCCTTCGCGGGCAAGCTGAGCGCAAGGGACCTCGACGACGTGCTGGCTTATCTGGAGAGCCTGCGGGGAGGCAGACCGTGATGCGGGCACTGACGCAAATTTTCGCGATTCTTCCGCTGTGTGCCGCCGCGCTGGCGCAGTCTGGCGCGGAGTGGCCCGTCTATCATGGCGCGCCGTCGAGCTGGCACCACTCCTCGCTGGCTCGGATCACGACGGCCAACGTGAAGAACCTCGAGTTGAAGTGGGTGTGGCAGGCGCAGTCGCTCGAAAAGTTTGAAGCAACGCCGCTGGTCGTGAACGGCGTCATGTATCTCACCGAGGCGCCGAACAACATCGTGGCGCTCGACCCGGCCACCGGACGCGAGTATTGGGTGTACGAACATCCCTTGCCCGAGGTGACCTATCCGTGTTGCGGGAAGGTGAACCGGGGCGTGTCATTGCACGACGGCATGCTCTACATGGGCACGCTCGACATGAAACTGGTGGCCGTGAACGCCGCCACGGGGAAGAAGGCCTGGGAGACCGTGGTGGGCGACTACCGCAAGGGGTACGCTCTCACGCACGCCCCCATGATCGTGAATGGCCTGGTGATGGTGGGCACGGCGGGCGGTGAACTCGGCATTCGCGGTTTCATCGCCGCCTATGATGCCAGGACGGGAAAAGAGGTTTGGCGGTTCAAGACCATTCCCGAACCGGGCGAGCCGGGCAACGAAACCTGGGGCGGCGATTCCTGGAAACATGGCGGCGGCAGCGTCTGGCTGACCGGTTCGTATGACCCGGTCCTCAACCTGGCGTACTGGGGCATCGGCAATCCGGGCCCGGACTGGAACCCTTCGGTGCGGCCCGGCGACAATCTTTATTCGGATTGCGTGGTGGCGCTCGATCCGGCCACGGGCAAGATGAAATGGCACTTCCAGTTCACCCCTCACGACGAGTGGGACTGGGATGCCGTTCAAACTCCCGTGCTGTTGGACGCCGTATGGAAGGGAAGCCCCCGCAAGCTGATGCTGTGGGCCAACCGCAACGGTTTCTACTATGTGTTTGACCGGGCGACGGGCGAGTTTCTTCACGGCTCGCCATTCGTAAAGCAGAACTGGGCCGAACGTCTTGACGCCAAGGGCCGCCCGGTGAAGGCGCCGGGCCGGGGGCCGAGCGCGCAGGGAACGCTGACCTACCCGGGCGTACAGGGCGGAACGAACTGGTTCGCGCCTTCCTATAGTCCGGTAACCAAACATTTCTACCTCAGCGTGTGGGACGACTATTCCAGCCTCTACTTTTCCTGGGACCAGCCTTATGAACAAGGCAAGTGGTATTCGGGCGGCGGCGTGAAATCCGACGTGGCTTCCACCCGGCGCGAGCGCTTCCACCGGCGCGGCCCCGCCTCGGGCTATGGGGCCATCCGGGCGCTGCGATGGGACACCGGCGAGAAGGTGTGGGAGTACAAGATGACCGACGTGAGCGAGAGCGGACTGCTGACGACCGCCTCGAACGTGTTGTTCAGCGGCAATCGGGAAGGCCACTTCTTCGCGCTCGACGCGGCCACGGGCGCGCTGCTATGGCGCGTGTATCTGGGCGGGCAGGGCGCTGCCTCGCCCATCACCTATTCCATTGCCGGCAAACAGTACGTCAGCGTGGCCAACGGCCATTCGATGTTCACGTTCGCCCTGCGCGAGGACGGGAAGTGAACAGGCGCGAGTGGGCGTGTTCGTAAGCGGCGTTGAAGGCGCAGCCGTACAGGGAGATCACGCTGAGCAGGTACAGCCACACGATGAGCGCGATCACCGTGGCCACGCTGCCGTACATGACGTTGTAGTTGGATACGTTGCGTACATACCAGCTAAACAGCAACGTAACCAGGAACCAGAGCAGGGTGGCCACGATGGAGCCTCGCCAGACGCGCGCCCATGACTGGCGCCGGTGCGGACCCAGGCGGTACAGCAGCATGGTGACCAGCACCACGGCGAGAAACGCGATGAGCAGCCGGAGCACCTTGCCCAGGATGAACAGGCCCGATGTGACCTGGCTCATCATGGCATCGCCGTGAATGAGACCCAGAACCCAGCGCTCCGTGCGGTCGCCAAACAGAATGAGCGCCGAAGCGCCCACTGCGGGCAGGGCCGAGGTAAGCACTAGCAAGGCCGCATAGCCGCGCTGCTGCCACCAGGGGCGGCCGACAGGCACATGGTAGACGGCGTTGAAGCCCTCCATCAGGCTGAGCATCAGGCCCGAAGCGGCATAGGTGCTGATGAGCGTGGCGCCAATGAGAACCGAAAGCGGGCGCTGTCCTTCGACCACGAATCGGCGCAGCACCAGGTCCTCCGCGCCGGGTGGAACGATGCGTTCCAGGAAGCGCGCCAGCACCTGAAGCATCGGCCGGGCCTGTGCCTGCACGAGCAGCGTGGCCAGCGTGGTCAGCACGGGAAAAAAAGCCAGCAGGGCGGAGTAAGCGGCGCCCTTGGAGATGGAAAGACAGTTTTCCTGGTACGTTGTCCAGGCTGCCCTCCGCAACAGGGCCAATGTACGCATCACCGTCATCCGGCGTCCCCATGGCGGGCGCGCCAGGCCTCGCGCGCCGCGAAGACGAGCGAGAGCGCCCACGTGGCCAGGGAGAGCCAGCCGAAGAGGCGTGTTTCGAGGGAGGCGTGGAACCGCAGCTCGATGTGAGAGGAGGCCGAAGGCGCCACTCGCGCCAGCAGGAAACCAAGGGCGTCGGCGCTGGTGGGTACGGCGCGGCCATCCTGGGTCACCCGCCAACCGGGGTGAAAGTTGATCTGAGTGGCCAGCAGATGGCCGGCCGGCACGGCCACGCTCATGCGCGCCTGTGAGCGTGTGGGCCAGAAAGCGTATGGGCGCACGCGCCTGGGATCGTGAATCGCCGCAAGGTAGGTTCGCAGCGCGCCGGCTCCTTCGGACAGTGGGGAACGGGAGACGGTCTCCTCGGGGAGGATCAGGTGAAACAGTCCTGAGTAGGGCACTCGGTAGATGCGATCGCCGCGCGAGGAGTAAACAAGCGGCAGAAGTCCATCGTATTTGCCCGGCAGACGCGTGTCCCGGAAATACTCCGAGGATTCGGCGGTGTGCACGGCTACATACTGGGCGCCGAGAGCGGAGAGGATCCAGACGGCATCGCGGCCTTCGTTGCCGGGCTGGGTGCGGGCCGAGGCGCGGGCGCGATAGAAGAGGTCGACCGAGCGGCGGTCGCTGAGCCCCGACTCGAAGGTGCCGCCCAGTTGGGGAAAGCTGGTGATGGCGTTCAACCGGTAACGCGTACCGCCGGAGACGGCGACGCGTCCTTCCGGCCGCAGCGCGCGCAAGGCGTCGATAGTGCGCCGCTCCGCCGTCTGGCTGGGGGGAATCGGGTACAGCGGCGCGTAGGAGGCGAGGGCATACCGTTTCACCTGCCCCGCCCCAAGCGAGACCGCCAACAACAGCAGGCCGAAGCCGGCGGCCTGCACCAGCAGCCAGCGATGGCGCGCCATGTGTCGGATGGCCTCCATGCCCAGCAGGATGAGGAACAGCTCAAACTCCATCGCGTAGCGGCGTGACTCGGGCACAGTGTTGTAGCCGAACCTGTAGAAACCCGCGACGATCCAGGTGAAGCCGAAGGCGCACAGGGCGAGGTAGCAAAACCAGAACGACTGGCGGAAGCGGAGAAACAGGGCGCGGATGAGCAAAGCTCCCAATGGCAGGCCCGCGAGCATCCAGGCCTGGGAGGTTTGAAATTTGTATTCGTATGCATCCTTGGGCCAGTTGAAGGCCATCGTATAGATGAAGGATGGGGTGAGCCAGAAGGAGGCGAGAAGATATGCGAGGGCCGACGAAGCGAGCAGGCGGACAGGGCGGAAATTCGTCCAGGCGAAGGTGCGCGCGCCGGCGAGCAGCATTGCCAGCATGCACCAGGCGAGCGCGACAGCGGCGATCCAGTTCGACAAGGTAACCGCCATCATGGCGAGTGACGCCAGGAAAATGCGCCAGAAGCCGGGACGCGTGGCGGCCAGCCAGGCGGCCAGAATCGCCAGCGGCAACAGGGCCAGTCCGGTGTTGTGCGGGCCCTCCCCGTACTTCGCCAGCACCTGCAACCGCCACGGCAACTGGGCGAGCCCCCGGTCCGTGTCCAACTGTTCGAACAGAGCGTAGGCGGGCGACCACAGCGTCCAGGCCAGGGCGCTCAACGTGGCCCACAGCGCGCTGCGCGTGAAGTAGCGGACCAGCCACCACAGGCTGAGCGGCGCCAGGCAGGCGGCCATGGCCATGAGCAGCCGCCAGAGATAAGGGAAGTCGAGAGCAGGAGCCAGCCACGTGGCCGCCGTGGCCGCATAAGGGAGCAGCGGCAGATAGAGAAACTGCGTGGGCAGGCCGTTGTAGTGAAGCGGATCCCAACTCCAGGGGTGCGGGTTGGCGGCGATGGTACGCGCGATGGAGGCGTAGCCCATCTCGATGCTATCCCGGTAGACGGATTCGCCAGGCAGGAAGAGAACGGGGTTCAACCCGAAGCTGACGGCGGCGGTGATCGCCAGGCCGGCCACCGTCCGTGTTCGAGGCTTCCACCGTTGTGAAAACGGGCCGCCGCCACGCGCGCTCAGGAGCAGATAAACAAGGATGAGCAGGGTGAGCGCCGTCACCAGGCGCCCGATGGCGTTCTCGCGCGGCAGCGTGAATGAAAGCAGGATGTCCTGATCCCCCGGCGGAGCCGCCACGAGCAGAAACCCGAGCGGGTCGGCCTGAACGGGAAGAGACGCGCCGGCGGCGGAATAGGCGCGCCAGGCGGAATCGAAGTTCTCCTGCACCACGAGCGCTTCGCCATGGGCGAAACGGCCTTGGATGCGGATGCGGTCCGGCGCCTCGCGCGTGAATTGCAGGCGGCTGTCCGGGCCGTTTTCGATGGCGGCGGCGTAGGCGCGCAAATGATCGGTATTGACCGGACGCGCGATGACGGGAATCGCCGCCAGTTCGCCGCGGCGCACCACGCGGGCGCGTTCGGGGAAGCGGCGGGGAATGCGGTACAGGAAATCTCCCGCACCGCTGGAGTAGACCGGCTCCAGATGCCTGGCGAAGAGGTCCGTGCGCACATAGTCGTGGTAAACCTCGGCGGACTGCTTCTCGTGCACGGCGATGGCGTCGACGCCGAACGCCTGCATCCAGACACGGGTCAATTCCGGGTCCTCGCCGAAGGTGGCCTGGTAGTAAGGCTCGACGACGAGGTCATTCAACATGCCCTGCTCGGAGCCGCCGCCGAGTTGAGGAATGCCATACCAGGCGTTGAACCAGAAGCGAAGCGAACCGGTTGCCAGGATACGCTGGCCGGGCATGTGGCCGGCGATCCACTGCGTCATCCGGTATTCGATGCGGTTCTCCGGCGTGCGGTCCTCCGGGAAGTAGTTCCAGGCGCGGCGTAGATAGCCCTTGGCGGGAATGAGCGCGGCCACGAAGAGCGCCAGGACAGCCGCGCGAGGCAGCCATTGCCCCCAACGCGGATGAACCGGGCCGAAGCGGCGCGAAGCCAGCCAGCGAAGCGCTTCCACGCCGAGCAGGATCAACGCAAGATCGAGCTCCGGCGCCAGGCGTTGCGGTTCGCCGAAGACGCGAAATTGGAACAGGTCTTCGCCGGAAACGTTCAGCGTGAACAGCATGGCGAAGCCCGCGACAAAGACGAACCACGACCGTTCCGGGCGGCCCTGCGCGCGCCGGTAGGTGAGGCACGCGTACAGGACGGTCAGGACGAGGGCAAGAAGCGCCGACCACAGGTGGCCCGGTTGCGACACCCAGCGCATGTTACGCGTGGTGATCTGGAGGTAGCTGGGCGAAAGCCACGAAGCCGTGAGCCCGTAGGCCAGCAGGGCGATGGCCGCGCCTCGCGCCCACACCCATGCGTCCTTCTCGCCCAGAAAGACGGCCCAGGCGAGAAAGGGAAACGTCAGTGCGAGCGCCGTGGCGCCGTAGAAGTTGATCGAGACCGAGGCGGCGCACAACACCGCCGCCAGCGCCAGCCAGGCCGTGCGGCCGCGGCGTAATCCAATCCAGGCCACGCCAAGAGCCCACGGCAGCAGCGCCCATGCCGACATGTGGGGCCCTTCGCCCCAGCGTATGAGTGCGTTCAATCGGTTGGGCAGCCAGTAGACTTTGGAGACGTCTTCCCAGAAGGCGGGCAGGATGAGATAGCCGGGCGAGATGAGCAGCGAAGCCAGGGCCGCGGCAGCCGCCGCCAGCCGCGAGCGCGTGCAGACAAAGACCAGGAAGTAGACGCCGCCGATGGCTGCGCAGTAAAAGAAGGCCGTGAACAGGTGATAGGAGTGCGCGAACGAGCGGCCCGTCCATTCGTGCAACAACGCCGTACCGTAGCGAATGCCCGGCGGGTAGAGGTAATCCCAGCGCGTGCCGCAATACCAGTCGGGTTGCCAGTTCGGATGAGGCAGGTTGTTTGAGAGAAACCGGGCGTCGGAGATGAAGGTGCTCTCGATGGTGCCCCAGCTATCGAGAAAGCCGAGCGAAAAGAGCGGCCCAATGAATACGGCGGCCAGCGCGGCGAACACCAGCAGATCGGCCGCCGGAGCCAGCCAGCGCCGCGGCTCAGACAGAAGCATGCCCGTTGGAAGGAGTTGCCGCACCGGTGTACCGGCCGCCCAGGCTCTCAAAGCGGCGTTGCTTCCAGAAACCGGCGCGGTGCAGAATGTAGCGCGCCAGCACCCAGAGAATCGAGATGCCATAGCGCGAACTTTGCAGGAACGACGCCGACGAAGCCTGCGGAAAATAACGCGTCGGAACGGGCACCTCGGCGATACGCGCCTTCACTTCGACGAATTGGGCCATGATCTCCTGGTCGAAGATGAAGTTGTCCGAGTTCATTTCGACGTGGACCGCTTCCAGGATCTCCCGCGTGTAGGCGCGGTAGCCGGTGTGATATTCGGCCAGCTTCAACCCGAAGACGGCATTTTCGCATCCGGTGAGAAACCGGTTGGCGATGTACTTCCACCACGGCATGCCCTGTTCCATCACACGGCCGCCAAGCAGCCGCGAACCCAGCACGACGTCGGCCTCGCCGCGTTGAATCGGCGCGATCACCTCGGGCAGCAGCGCCGGATCGTACTGATAGTCCGGGTGAACCATGACGATGATGCCGGCGCCGGCCCGCAAGGCTTCGCGATAACAGGTCTTTTGATTGGCGCCGTAGCCATAGTTCCGGTTATGGACAAACAGTTCGAGCCCAAGCTCCCGGGCAATCTGAATGGTTTCATCCGAGCTGCCGTCGTCCACCAGAATGACCAGATCCACCACGTCGTGAGGCAGTTCGGCATAGGTCATGCGCAAAGTGCGAGCCGCATTGTAGGCGGGCATGACGACAACCACCTTGGGCGCGCGCGCCGGGGACGGACTCATGTTTCCCCCCCCGCCGGCCGGGCCATCACGACAAACTGGTAGGCGAACAACTCCTTCCAGACCCGCGCCAGAAACGCCGAACTCCGGTTGGCCAGGCGGAGCCACCGCGCGCCCGCCGAACGGGGAAACCGTAGTTCCAGCGGCGGAACGGTAAGTCTCGACAGGGTGGCCTGCAACCCCGCGGACTCGAATAATTCCACCCAGTTTGTCCACATACAAAATTGAAGATGCGTACGGTCGAACAGACCCTTGTCCTGTCTGGGGAACCGCCCCATCAGGACGTTCAAACGGAAATACCAGTGGCCGCTGTTGGGCAGCGAGGCCACCAGGATGCCCTCGGCGGCCAGCAACGGACGCAAGGCCCGCAGCAATGCCGCCGGATCGCGCAGGTGTTCCAGCACGTCGGCGCAGAGGATGAATTCGAAAGCGCCCTCCAGCGGCGGCAGACCCGCATCCAAATCCGTCTGCTGAAACTCTACATGCTGCATCGCCATGCCGGTCAAAGGGAAACGTTCCAACGCAACCACGCGGTAGCCACGTTCGTGCAGCAGCAGTGACAGTTCGCCGCTGCCCGCACCCACGTCCAGCACGCGGCGTCCGTTTCCTAAAGAAGGCAGCACCCCCAAAATCTGCTGGTGGCTGCTCTCCGGACTCAATTTAATCGCGTAGTAAGTCCGTTGCGTCGTGGACGGCGTCACTGGGTTACCTCATTCAGTGTAACGGTTTGCGCGGCACGCGGGCGGCGGCCGTTGCGGGCGCGTCGCGCCGCGCGTTACCTTGGTTGCTAACGCATGTCGTGGTTTAGCAAGAAGCAATCGCCCGTTTCCATGCCGGAAGGCGAGCGGACGGTCAAGACCGAAGGGCTCTGGCAGAAGTGCGACGGGTGCAGCCAGATCATCTGGCGCAAGACTCTGGAAGAGAATCTGAGCGTCTGCGACAAGTGTGGCTATCACTTCAGGATGAACGCGCGGGAGCGCATCCGCCTGCTGATCGACGAAGGCGCCTTCGAGGAGTTGGACGCGGCGTTCGAAACCACCGACCCGCTCGATTTTGTCGATTCACGTTCTTACCGCGACCGTCTGAAGGCCATGCAGCGGTCCACCGGCATGAAGGATGCGGTGGTGTGCGGGCGCGGCTTGCTGGCGGGCCGCTCCGTGGAAATCTGCTCCATGGAGTTGAAGTTCATCGGCGGCAGCATGGGCACGGTGGTGGGCGAGAAGATCACGCGATCCATCGAACGCTGCATCGAAGCCAGGACGCCGCTGGTCATCGTGTCGGCATCGGGCGGCGCACGCATGCAGGAAGGCGCCGTCAGCTTGATGCAACTGGCCAAGATCTCGGCCGCGCTCATGCGGTTGGACGAGGAGCGCATTCCTTTCATCAGCGTGTTGACCGACCCCACCACCGGCGGCGTCACGGCGAGTTTCGCCATGCTGGGCGATTTGAATATCGCCGAGCCGGGGGCGCTGATCGGCTTCGCCGGGCCGCGCGTGATCGAACAGACCATCCGGCAAAAACTGCCCGATGGCTTCCAGCGCAGCGAGTTTCTCCTGAAGCACGGCTTTTTGGACGCCGTCGTTCCGCGTTCCGAGTTGAAAGGTTACATCGCCGGCGCCTTGAGCTTTTTCGTGGGCAATTGAACTCTTCTGGGAGGGTGTTTCCGATGCGTCGCTTCCTCGTACTGGCCGGGGCATTGGTGTCCTTGCTTCCCGCCGCCGATTTCGACCTGCTCATTCTCCGCGCGCGGGTGGCCGACGGCACGGGCAATCCCTGGTACCGCGCCGACGTCGGCGTGAAGTCGGGCCGTATCGCCGCTATCGGAAACCTGAACGGCAGGACGGCGGACCGCAGGATTGAAGCCGCTGACCGCGTGCTGTCGCCGGGCTTCATCGACGTGCACACGCACATCGAAGGCGCCGTGGAGCAGGTGCCGCGCGGCGACAACTATCTGATGGACGGCGTCACCACGGTGGTGACGGGCAATTGCGGCGGAAGCCGCGTGAAGGTGGGCCAGTGGTTCGCCGAGCTGGAAAAAACAGAACTGGGCCTGAATGTCGCTACGCTGATCGGCCATAATTCCGTGCGCCGCGAAGTGATGGGCACGGCCAACCGGCAGGCCACGCCGGAGGAATTACGCCAGATGGAGTCGCTGGTGGAGACGGCCATGCGCGAAGGCGCGGTGGGCTTCTCCACGGGCTTGATCTACATTCCCGGAACCTATTCGAACACGGCGGAGGTGGTGGCGCTGGGCAAGGCCGCGGGCCGCTCCGGCGGCGTGTATGCAAGCCACATGCGCGACGAGGGCGAGAAGGTCCTGGATGCCATCCGGGAGGCGGTCGAGGTGGCCCGGGCGGCGCGCGTGCCCGCGCAGTTATCCCATTTCAAGATCGACACGCCGAGGCTGTGGGGCATGAGCGCTCAGTCGCTGGCGCTGGTGGAACAGTACCGGCGCGAAGGTGTGGACGTGGTGATTGACCAGTATCCCTACGATCACTCCTCGACCAATTTGGGAATCACGCTGCCCAGTTGGGCGCTGGCCGATGGAGAAGAGGCCGTCGGCGAACGCCTGTCCAGCGCCGGAACGCGGGCGCGCATCAAGACGGAGATGTTGGCGCGATTGAAAAACCTCGGACATGCCGACTACAGCTATGCCATCGTCGCGCGCTATCGTCCCGAGCAAAGCTATGAGGGCAAGAACATCAGCGAGGTGAATCTGCTGATGGGCCGGCCCAAGACGATCGAGAACGAGGCGGAAACCATTCTCGACCTGATGGCCAAGGGCGGCGCGCAAATGGTGTACCACTCGATGGGCGACGAGGACATGGAACGCATCATGAAATATCCGAACACGGCCATCGCCAGCGACGGCGGCGTGCGCGTCTTTGGCGAGGGCATGCCGCATCCGCGCAGCTACGGCACGAATGCGCGCGTGCTGGCCGAGTTCGTGCGCAAGCGGGGCCTTCTGACGTTGGAAGACGCCATCCGGCGCATGACCTCGCTGCCCGCCCGAACCTTCGACTTTCGCGACCGCGGCCAGATCCGCGAAGGCTTCGCCGCCGACCTGCTGCTGTTCGATCCGGCCAGAGTACGCGACAAGGCGACCTTTCAGCAGCCGCACCAGTACACGGAAGGCTTCGATTATGTTCTGGTGAACGGTGTGATGATGGTGGAGGACGGCAAACTGACGGAGAATCGCGGCGGGCGGGTCGTGCGGCGCTGGAACGGCGCGCCGCCGCCGGCCGGTGCATCGGGACAATGATTCAAGTGACCGCCGGGGCGAAGCATTTCGGCCCCAAAGCTCTGTTCGAGGAGTTGAACTGGCTCATCACTCCCCAGGACCGCGTCGGCATCGTGGGCGGCAACGGCACCGGCAAGTCAACGCTGCTGAAAATCCTGGGCGGCATCGAAAGCCTGGAAGCCGGCTCGATCACCAAACAGAAGGACGTGACCATCGGCTACCTGCCGCAGGAAGGTTTGAGCCTGCGCGGGCGCACTGTGTTCACCGAGTGCCTGGGCGTGTTCGCCGATCTGAAGGCGAAGGAGCGCGAGATGGAGGATCTCACGCACCGCATGAGCGAACTCGACCACGATTCGCCCGAGTACGCCGCCGTGGCCGACCGCTTCCATCACATTCAAAGCATCTTCCTGGCCAAGGATGGCTACTCGCTGGAGTCCAAGGTGGGCATCGTCCTGGACGGGCTTGGCTTTCCGCGCGACGACTGGAACCGCCTGACCGATGAGTTCTCCGGCGGCTGGCAGATGCGCATCGCGCTTGCCAAGCTGCTTCTGGAAGCGCCCAACCTGCTGCTGCTCGACGAACCGACGAACCATCTCGACATCGAGGCCAGGAACTGGCTGGAGAGCTACCTGGAGTCCTACCCGAACGCCTTCGTGTTGATCTCGCACGACCGCTATTTTCTTGACGTGACAGTGAAGAAGATCATCGAGGTGTGGAACAAGCGCGTCTGGTTCTACCCGGGCAACTACGAGAAGTATCTGAAACAGAAAGAGGAGCGCCGGGCCCAGCACGAAGCCGCCTACAACAATCAGCAGGACAAGATCCGCCAGTTGCAGGTGTTCATCGACCGGTTCCGCTACCAGGCCACCAAGGCCAAGCAGGTGCAGAGCCGCGTCAAGGAAATCGAGCGGATGGACAAGATCGAAGCGCCTCCGCCCGAGGAAGCCACGATTCATTTCCGGTTCCCGCAGCCGAAGCAGAGCGGGCGCATCGTGGCCGAATTCCACGGCGTGCGCAAGGCGTATGGCAAGAAACGCGTGCTGGAGAATGTGAATTTCACCATCGAACGCGGCGAGCGCATCGCGCTGGTGGGAAAAAACGGGGCGGGAAAGTCGACGCTGATCAAGCTCCTGGCGGCGGCCGAACCGTTGACGGCGGGAACGTATAAGTTGGGCCATAACGTTTCGGCGGCCTACTTCGCGCAGGATCAGTACAAGGAACTCGATCCCGACGCGCGCCTGCTGGACGACCTCACATCGGCCGGCGGCCGGGCCACCATCACCGAACTGCGCTCCTTGTTGGGCTGCTTTCTGTTTGGCGAGGACGACGTCAACAAGCGCATTGGCGTATTGAGCGGCGGCGAGCGCAACCGGTATGCCCTGGCGCGCGTGCTCCTGGAACCGGTCAATTTCCTGCTGCTCGACGAACCGACGAACCACCTGGATCTGCGCGCCAAGGACGTGCTGCTCGGCGCGCTGCGGGAGTATAGCGGCACGGTGGTGTTCGTTTCTCACGACCGCTATTTCATGGACGGCCTGGCCACGCGTATCTACGAGGTGGCCGAGGGCGAGGTGCGCGTGTACCCGGGCAACTATGAGGATTACCTGTGGCGTATCAATGGCGGAGGCCTCACGCCGCCGGGCGTGCTGGAGGTCTATCGGAATGAGTCCGCCAGCGGCGGCGCCGCGTCCGCGGAGGTGGTAACGGCCAAACCGGCCGAACCGGCGAAGAAGGTGAACCCGATCCGGCTGGCGAAGATGCGCGAGGAGATTGGCGGGCTTGAGAAGGAACTGGCGCGGCTCGAATCCGAGATCGGCGACGGGGAGCGCAAGCTGGCCGTGTTCGTGAGCGCCGAGGAGATGCAGCGCGAGGCGAATGCGCTGCAGGCGCACCGGGAGCGGGCCGAACAACTCATGGAGCGATGGGAGGAACTCACCACCGAGTTGGAAACCCTGGGCGGTTGACCATGGATTTACAGGAACAGTTGGCCGAATTACGGCGGCGCATGGCGCTGGCCTCCGAGCGGGCAGAAGCACAGGCCGCGCAGCAGGCCGGGCACGCGCGGGAGCTGAGAGCTGGAGCCGTGACGCAGCTCACCGGGCTGACGGGCGGACGCGAAGTGGCCACGGCCAAGGGCGCGCATCTCGAGGTGGAGCGCTGGTGGGCGCCGCTTTCCCGGCACGGGCGCATCGACATCGGCGCTCTGATCGAGTTGCCCGGCGATCTCTACCATGCGGTGAGCGAGGGCGGCGCACGGCCGGCGGAGCCCGGCGCGTGGGCGTTTCTCGACACGGAAACCACGGGCCTGGCCGGAGGTTCGGGCACGTGCGCGTTCCTGATCGGCGTGGGCCGCATCACGCCGCAAGGGTTCCGTCTGCGCCAGTTTTTCCTGCGCGATTTCGCCGAGGAGCCGAGCGTGTTGGAGGCGCTGAGCGAGGAACTTGCCGGCGCGCGCACGCTGGTAACCTATAACGGCCGGGCCTTCGATGTGCCTCTGTTGGAGACTCGTTACCGCATGAACCGCGCCAGGCCGCCGTTCGGTTCGCTGGATCACGTCGACCTGCTCCACGGCGCGCGGCGCGTGTGGCGTTTGCGGCTGGAAAGCTGCCGATTGCAGCAACTGGAGCGCGAGATCATCGGTTTCGAGCGCGAAGGCGACATTCCGGGAGAGCAGATTCCCACCGCCTATTTCGATTTCCTGCGGGGCCAGGGCGCGCCCTGGCTGGCCCAGGTGTTTGAGCACAATGCGCTCGACATCGTGACGTTGGCCTGTCTGTCGGCCGTGCTGCCGCAACGCTTCCGCTCGCCCTCTCCCGGAGCCCTGGACCATCCGGAGGAACTGGTGGCGATGGGGCGCTGGTTGCGGAGCGGTTCCCGCGTTGAGGAGGCTCTGGCACTGTTCCGCGAGGCGGCCGCGCGCGGGTTGCGCGATGAACTGATGCCGCGCACGCTCTGGGACGTGGCCTCGATCGAACGCAAACAGAAGCGTTGGGATGCCGCGGTGGCCGTATGGAGCGAACTGGCGTCATTCACGAACGCCTTTCAAGCGGCGGCGTTGACGGAACTGGCCAAGCACTACGAGCACCGCGAAAAGAATGCCGCCATGGCGTTGGAATGGGCGGCGCAGGCTGATGCGCTGCGGCCGGACGAGGAGACGCGCAAACGGGTGGAGCGTCTGCGGCGGCGGGCGCGTGAGCCCAGAACAGGCCGTCTGCTGTAGCCGCGCCTGCCGGAATTACAGCTTGTTCAGCCCTTCGGTGAGTTCCACGCGCACGCCGAAAGGATCCGTGAGAAAGGCGATCCCAAGACCGATCGCCGGCACCTGGCGGTAGGGCATGTCGAACTTCACGCCCTGGGCTTCCAGCTTCCTGCAAAAGGCTTCCAGGCCCTTCACCTCGAAGCCGATGTGATCCATGGCGCGCCCCTTCGTGGGAAGCGTGGCGGTCGGATTCGGTGAAAACGAGAGATTCGCCCCCGGAACATCCGCCGCTTCAAACCTGCCGCGCTTGCCCGGCACGGCGCCGAACAGCTTCACATACCAGGCGCGCGTGGCCTCCACGTCATTCGTGGCGAAGTGAATGTGGTGATGCTGGATGGGTACGGGCAGGTTGGTCTGCTCGGTGAACTCCACCTTCACGCCGTCGGGAAACATCACGAACATCTGGCGCGTTTCCGGCATCTCGCGCGCCACCTTGCCGCCGGCGGCCGTCAGCCTGGCCCTGGACTCATCGAGATTGCGCGTAAGGAAGCCGAGGTGGTTCACGGCGGAATCGTCGGTGCCGCCTCCGGGCGCGCCCTTGGTCAACACAACGATCACGCCCGGTAGTTTCAACGCATCTAGGCGGCCCGAGCGCACCTCTTCGGCGCCCATCGCCTGGACGAACATCTGCTTGGATGCCGCGATGTCGGAAACGGTCAGGTGGAGGTGGCCCATGGATACGCCCGTGCTGTTGGGCGCGGGGAGCTGGGCCAGCAGGGGAAAGCTCATCACGGCGGCGGCGAGGATACGGGCGCGGGGCAACATGCCCAAGCAGGCTATCACAGCCGGCCCCGGCGCTCGCGGCCTGCCAGCCGGCGCGGCGGTTGGAGCGGTTTAGCCGTCCGAATCGGAGGTCTTGCCCACTTTCAATACCGCCAGGAAGGCTTCCTGCGGAATCTCCACCTTGCCCACGCGCTTCATGCGCCGCTTGCCTTCCTTCTGCTTTTCGAGCAGCTTCCGTTTGCGCGAGATGTCTCCGCCGTAGCATTTGGCGATCACATTCTTGCGGATGGCCGGAATGGTTTCGCGCGAGATGATCTTGCTGCCGATGGCCGCCTGCAAAGCCACTTCGAACATCTGCCGAGGGATGAGCTTGCGCAGGCGGTCAATCAGTTCCTTGCCGCGGTCATGGGCGAACTCGCGATGCACAATCAGGCTCAGCGCGTCCACGGGCTCGCCCGCCACCAGCACGTCCAGCTTCACCATGGGCGAAATGCGATGGCCGCTCAGATGGTAGTCCAGCGACGCGTAGCCGCGCGAGGCCGACTTCAACCGGTCATAGAAGTCGAGCACGATCTCGTTCAGAGGCACCTCGTAGGTCAGCAGCACGCGCCCCGTGCCGATGTACTCGAACTTCTTCTGCGTGCCGCGTTTTTCCTCCAGCAGCTTGAGAATTTCGCCCAGATACTCCTCGCGTGTGATCACGGTGGCGTCGATGATCGGCTCCTCCACGTGCTCGATCTCGGCCGCCTCGGGCCACCGCGTCGGATTGTCCACCTCCACCACCTCGCCGCCGCGCAGCGTCACCAGATACCGCACGCCGGGCGCCGTCGTGATGAGATCGATCTGGAACTCGCGTTCCAGCCGCTCCTGCACGATCTCCAGGTGAAGCAATCCCAGGAAGCCGCAACGGAAGCCGAAGCCGAGAGCGGCTGAATTCTCGGGTTCGAAATTGAAGGCCGAATCGTTCAGGCGCAACTTCTCCAGCGCGTCGCGCAGCAGGCCATGTTCGCTCGACTCCACCGGATACAGGCCGGCGAATACCATCGGCTTGATGGGCTGGAAACCGGGAAGCGGCTCCGCGGCCGGGTTCCTGTCGTCGGTGATGGTGTCGCCAATCTGTGCGTCCGAGATGGTCTTGATGTTGGCGAAAACATAGCCCACCTCCCCCGCCGTGAGTTCCTCGCTGGGGACCGCCTTCGGCGTCTGGTAGCCCAGGCCCTCCACTTCATGGGAGCTGCCATTGGCCCACAGCCGGATCTTCTGGCCCAGACGCAAGCGGCCGTCCACCACGCGCACCAGCGTGATCACGCCGCGGTAAGGATCGAACCAGGAGTCGAAAATCAGCGCGCGCAACGGCGCGTCCGGGTTGCCCTTGGGCGGCGGCGCCTTGTGGACCACCGCTTCCAGGATCTCCTCGACGCCGATGCCCTGTTTGGCGCTGGCCAGCACGGCCTCGGTGGCGTCCAGTCCGATCACCTGCTCGATCTGCTCGCGAATCTTGTCCGGTTCGGCCGAGGGCAGGTCGATTTTGTTGATGACCGGCAGGATTTCCAGGTTGTGATGCAACGCGAGATAGGTGTTGGCGAGCGTCTGCGCCTCCACGCCCTGCGTGGCGTCCACCACCAGCAACGCTGCTTCGCACGCTTGCAGGCTGCGGGAGACTTCATACGTGAAATCCACGTGGCCGGGCGTGTCGATCAGGTTCAACTGGTAGGTTTCGCCATCCTTGGCCTTATACATAAGCCGTACGGCGTGGGCCTTGATGGTGATGCCGCGCTCGCGCTCGAGGTCCATCGAATCGAGAACCTGCTCCATCATCTCGCGCTGCGAGAGGGCTCCGGTTACCTCCAGCAAGCGGTCGGCGAGAGTGCTTTTTCCGTGGTCGATGTGCGCAATGATGGAGAAGTTGCGGATATGCGATGGATCCATGAGCTAGAATAAAAAGCGATAGAAACGGGGGATCCTCCAATTATCCCATAGGCGGTTGGACTCACCCCGGCTGCCGGGCCACACGCCGGCACTCTACTATGTCCCATCACACGATCGAAGGTCAATTGAACGCGTCAGGGTTGAAGTTCGCCCTGCTCGTCAGCCGCTTCAACAGCTTCATAACCGAACGGCTCCTGGCGGGAGCGCTGGACGGCCTGGCGCGCTCCGGCGCCGCCGATGCGGACATTGAAATCGTCCGCGTGCCCGGCTCGTGGGAGATGCCGGTCGTGGCGGCGGAACTGGTGCGCCAGAAGCGCCATGACGCGATCATCTGTCTCGGTTGCGTGATTCGCGGCGAGACTCCTCATTTCGATTATGTCGCCGGCGAGGCCGCCAAGGGGCTGGGGCAGATCGGACTGCATCACGGCGTTCCGGTGGCTTTTGGCGTCCTGACGACGAACACGTTGGAACAGGCGGTGGACCGCGCCGGCGCCAAAAGCGGCAACAAAGGCTTCGACGCGGCGATGACGGCCATTGAGATGGCCAATCTCATGCGCCAGCTTCGTTCGCGCGGTTGATCATGCCTTCCCGGCAGAAATCGCGTCAGCGGGCGGTGCAGATCCTGTATCTTCTCGACATGCGGCCCTCGGACGAGGTGAACGTGGAGGAGGCCATCCGCACCTATTTCCGTTCGCTCGGCGCCGATGAGGACGAACCGCCGTTGGAAGAGGATCTCTTCGCCGAACAGCTTGTGCGCGGCGCCGTGGAGCATCGCACCGAGGTGGACCGCATCATCAGCGCGCATTCGCAGCACTGGCGCATGGAACGCATGGCCGTGGTGGACCGGAACATCCTGCGGCTGGCTACGTACGAAATGCTGAAACTGGCGACGCCCGCGCCCGTGGTGATCGATCAGGCGCTCGAACTGGCGGGCCGGTTTTCCTCGCCCGAATCGCTAAGCTTTCTGAATGGCGTGCTCGACGCCATCCACCACGAACTGGTCAACGCGCCTTCGGGCCGCGAACAGCCCGTTCCGGAACCCCCGCCAGCAGAATCCTGACGTCCATCACGTTCGTCCGCGTGGGGCCGGGCTTCAGTAGAAGGCCCAGGGGATCGAAGAAACGGTACGAGTCGTTCCGCGCCAGAAAATCACCGGCATCCATCCCCGACGCCGCGGCAAGTTGAACCGTACCTCCGTTGGCAACCGCCCCCGCCGCATCGGTGGGGCCGTCGGTGCCGTCGGTGCCGCCGCTTAGCACGCACACGTCTTTCATCCCGGCAAGGCTGATCGCGGCGGCCAGGGCGAACTCCTGATTGCGCCCTCCCAAGCCGTTGCCTCGCAACGTCACCGTGGTTTCGCCGCCGCTAATCAGGCAGGCGGGCTCGCGCAAAGGGCGCCCGGCCGCGCGCATCTCCTTCAGAATCGCCGCGTGCACGCCGGCCACGTCGCGCGTCTCGCCTTCGATGCGCGTGGAAAGCACCATCGTCCGGTACCCCAACTGCCGGGCCGTCGCGGCGGCCGCATCCACGGCCAGCGTGTTTGAACCGACAATCACGTTCTGCACGCGCGCGAAGGCCGCGTCGCCCGTCTTGGGAGTCTCGGCGATCGCGCCCGAGGCTCCCTGTTCCAACCGGCGCCGCACGGCGGCCGGAACCTTGGCGGCGATGCCGTAGGAGTCCAGCAGCCGGAGGCATTGAGCGAAGGTGGACGGGTCCGGCGCCGTCGGTCCGGAACCGATGGACTCCAGCGAATCGCCGATGACGTCGCTCAACATAAGCGCGATCACCGTTGCCGGAGCCGCGGCGCGCGCCAGTTGGCCGCCCTTCAACGTGGAGATGTGCTTTCGGATGGCGTTGATCTCGTGAATGTTCGCCCCGCAAGCCAATAACAATTTCGTCGTTTCCTGCTTTTGCGCGAGCGTGATGGGCGGCGCGGGCGAAGGGGCCAGGGCCGAGGCGCCGCCGGAGATCAAGGCGATCACCAGGTCGCGCGCGCCCGCGGTTCCAGCCAGCGCCACCATCTTTCGGGCGCCCTCCATGCCGGCCTCGTCGGGCACCGGGTGGCCGCACTCGTGTACATGAATCCGCCGCAAAGCAGCGCCGTGGCCATACTTCGTGTTGATCCACCCCTCGCCGATGCGGTTGCCGAGAGCCTTCTCCACGGCCAATCCCATGGCCGCGCCCGCCTTCCCCGCGCCGATGACCAACACGCGGTCGAACGAGGTTAGCGCGTAACGCCTGCCGCCCACGATCAGTTGCCCGCCCTCACGCCGGAAGAAGCGCCCCACGGCTTCCACCGGATCGGCGGCTTTCAGAGCGGCGGCGAACATGCGTCGCGCATGCTGATTTTGCAGGCGGCTGGTCAATCCCATAGCGGCAATTGCAACACATGCGCCAGGATGGCGGCATTGTCGTTGGAATTCACGGCTACATGGTAGTCGGCCTTCGCATAGTCGCCGCGCCGTTCGGCGAACAGAGCCGCGAAGCGATCCGGGTCCCGCGCCAGCGGCCTGTGCGTCTCTGCGGCGATCCGCTGGCGAATCAACTCGAACGGTGCATCCAGCCACAGGGACAGCCCCGCGTCGGACACCAGTACGCGGTTCTCTTCCCGCGTGAATGCTCCGCCGCCCAGGGCCAGCACCACTGGCGCGCCGCAATGCACCAGGTGTACGCGCTTCTTCAACGCCTCGTGCTCGATGCGCCGGAACTCCGCCTCCCCTTTATGCAGGAACAGATCGCTGATGGCGCACCCCTCGGCGGCTTCGATGTCGGCGTCCAGATCCGCGAACGGCCATCCCAGCTCATCGGCCAACAGCAGGCCGATCGTGGTTTTGCCGCTTCCCATGAAGCCCGTCAGATAAATTCCGGGAGTGCGAACGAGTCTGCTTCCCATCCTTGCTCCCTAGGGTATGCCAGACGGCTCATTCGCCGTGCCGGTAGCCCTCGTTCAGGTATGCCAGTATGGCATCCACCGGTCCGGCGAAGGCGTTGCGCCAGGCGGCCAGCCCGCCGAGCCTGGGAACGATCACGCGCTTCTTGTTCTTTTCCAGCCCGCGCGCCAACGCGGCCGCCACGGAATCCACATCGGTGGCGAACCGCTTCATGCGCCACAACCGGTCCGGCGGACGTCCGCTCAGGGCGTTGTCCTGGAAACCGGATTTCACATAACCGGGGCAAACCAGCATCACGCCGATATTCTCATGGCGCAGCTCGATGCGCAGCGCTTCGTTGAATCCCAGCAACGCGAACTTCGACGAGGAGTACAGCGTGAACCACGGCAACGGCAACATGCCCGCGATCGAGCCCATGTTCACAATCACGCCGCGCGGACTGCCCTCGTTCCGGCGCATGTGCGGCAGCGCCAGTTGCACCAGACGCACGGCTCCGAACAGATTCAACTCGAACATGGCGCGTACGGCGTCCATGTCCACCTCGGCGGTGGGCCGGTAGAGCCCCACGCCCGCGTTGTTCACCAGCACGTCGAGCCGGCCAAAACGCTCCACGGCGCTGGACACGGCGCGTTGCCGGTCCTCTTCCTTCGTTACGTCGCCCACGATGCGCAGCGCCCCGGCGCCGCACACCTTCGCAAGCGCTTCGCCATTGCGCGCCATCAGCGCCAACCGGGCGCCGCGCCGTTCCAGTTCGCGCGAGCACGCCGCGCCGATACCACCGCTGGCGCCGGTGATCAGGATAACTTTGTCGCGTAATTCCATCAGGTTCGTGAGTGTGCGTTCGCCCGAAAGTGACTTCGCACAAGGGGGAAAGCGATAATCGTAACATGCACGCAGAACTGCTGCCGCTGTTTCCGCTCTCGCTCGTGCTGTTGCCGCAGAACATCGTGCCGCTCCACATCTTCGAGGAGCGTTACAAAGAGCTGATCGGCGAAGCGATGGCGAATCATACGGAGTTCGGCATCGTTCTGGCCGCCACTGACGGCATTTTGAACGTCGGGTGCACGGCCTCCGTCGAGCGGTTGCTGCGCCGTTACGACGATGGACGCATGGACATCCTCGCCCTGGGCCGCCGCCGCTTCCAGGTCCAGGACCTCGATCAGGAACGTTCGTTCCTGCGCGCGCAGGTGGAGTATTTCGAGGATACAGAGGAGTTCGCCGCCGAAGAATTGCAGTCCAAGGCCCGCGACGTGCACGACCGTTACGAATCCTCGGGAGACCTGCCGACGCAGGGCGGCCTGCTCAGCTTCATGCTCTCCCAAAGCGTGCGCGACCTCGATTTCCGCCAGCAACTGCTCATGTCACGTTCGGAAAGCGAGCGCCTTCGCATGTTGATCGGCTTTCTCCCGAAGCAGCGCGAACGGGAACGCTATGTCGTCCAGATGAAGGAACTGGCGCCGCGCAACGGCCACGGCAAGCACGGCCCGGACACAGCCGGGGATGCCGGGTGACGCGGCTTGCCGTCTTCATCGACGCCGACGATACGTTGTGGGAGAACAACGTCTTTTTCGAGCGCGCTTTCGACCGCTTCGCCGGTTACCTGGCTCATTCGACGATGACGGCCGCCGAGGTGCGCATGTCTCTCGACGAAATCGAGCATGTGAACAACCGGATCCACGGCTATGGCTCGGCCAACTTCGCGCGCAATTTGAAACAGTGCTTCCACAGGCTGTGTGAACGCGCCGCCACCGATGCCGACGGCGCGTTCATCGACGGCATCGAGCAGGAACTGCTGCACCATCCGATCGAACTGATCGAGGGTGTCGAAGAGACGCTGGCCTACCTGAGCGCCCGGCACCATCTGACGCTGTGCACCAAGGGCTCGCCCGCCGAGCAGCGCGCCAAGCTGGAGCGCAGCGGCCTGACGGGCTTTTTCCACGCGGTCGAAATCGTGAAGGAGAAGGACGCCGCGCTCTACCGCCGGCTCGGCGCCGCGCATCCGCGGGCGTGGATGGTGGGGAATTCGCCAAAGTCGGACATTAATCCGGCTCTGGCGGCCGGTCTTTCCGCCGTGTTCATTCCGCACCCTTACACCTGGCATCTGGAGCACGAAGAGGTGCCGCCGCACCATGAACGCCTGGTGGTGCTGGACCGCTTCGAAGGCCTGCGCGGCATCTTTTAGCGGCCGGGCGGCTCTCTCCGGCGCGAAAGTTTACAATGGGCGTTACACGCCCGCCGGGTGGTGGCATATACTGTGGACAACTTCGCGGCGGTTCCCCACGGTCGACCGGGATCCGCGCTGGGAGGTTTTTATGCGAACGTTTCGAGCGTGTGCCGTACTGGCGCTGACAGCGGCTTGCCTATTCTCCCAACAAGAGCAACCACAACCGCAGCAACCCGGCCCGGGAGGCCCATCGGGCGGAGCCAATATTCCTGGCGGAAACACCCCCAGCCCGGGACAACCGGGCCAGCCGGGCCGTCCACAGAACCCGTTTCCCGACACAACCCAGCAGCAACAGCAGCAGCGGTTTCCGGAGATGCAGCGGCCCATCTTCCTCTCCGGCAAGGTTGTGACCGAGGAAGGCGTGCCTCCCCCGGAACCGGTGACGATTGAACGCGTGTGCGCCGACGGCAGGGCGCGGCCCGAAGGCTACACCGATTCCAAGGGCCGCTTCAGCTTCGAGCTGGGACGCAATCTGGGCGTCATGCAGGATGCCAGCGTCAGCACCGCCGACGTAGCCGGACCGGGGGGCCGCGGCAACGACCCCTTCGGCAACCGCGGCGGCGGATCCATGGGACCGGGGGGAATGGGCGGTTTCAACGAGCGCGACCTGATGGGCTGCGAGATTCGCGCCAGCCTTCCCGGCTACACGTCGTCGGTGGTCAACCTCTCCGGACGCCGCCTGATGGACAACCCGGACATCGGCACGATTCTGCTGAAACGGATCGCCGGCGTCGAGGGCATGACCTTTTCCATGACCACGGCCATGGCGCCCAAGGATGCCCGCAAGGCCTTCGACAAAGCGCGCGACCAGATGAAAAAGAAGAAGCCCGCCGAGGCGCGCAAGGAGTTGGAAAAGGCCGTGGGCCTCTATCCCAAATATGCCGCCGCCTGGTATGAGCTGGGCTTGATTCAACAGCAGGAAGGCGACAAGGCAGGGGCGCGCAAGTCGTACGAAGAGTCGCTGGCCGCCGATGCCAAGTACATCAGCCCCTATCTGCAACTGGCCATCCTGTCGGCCGGCGATGGGGATTGGAAGGCCGTGGACGGCGCCACCGACCGTGTGATTCAGTTGAACCCGGTGAACTTCCCGCAGGCTTACTACATCAACTCCGTGGCCAACATGAACCTGCAAAACTACGATGCCGCCGAAAAGAGCGCTCTCGAAGCGGTCCGTCTCGATGAGCAGCACCGCTGGCCCAAGGCGCTGCACATTCTGGCTGTGTTGCAGGCCAACAAGGGCCAGCATCGGCAGGCGCTCGATAATCTGCGCGGCTATCTGAAATTCAATCCAAGCGGGAACGACAAACCCGCGGTGGAGAAGGACATTGCCCGGCTGGAAGAGATGCTGAAAGGCGGCGCCGCGCAGGCGCAGCCGAACAACGACTGAGGTTGCCCGCGCGGCCGTTGACGGCGGCCGTCCGCTACTTCTTCACGCGCTCGTCTTTTTCGAGCTTGCCGTCGCGAACGTGCAGCACGCGGTGGGCGTGCAGCGCGATATCCATTTCGTGAGTGACCAGCACGATGGTGTTGCCCTGGGAGTGCAGCCTCTCGAACAGCGCCATGATTTCCACGCCGGTCGCCGTGTCCAGGTTGCCGGTGGGCTCGTCGGCGAGCAGAATCGAGGGATCATTCACCAGCGCCCTCGCGATGGCCACGCGTTGCCGCTGTCCGCCCGACAGTTCGCTGGGCTTGTGGTGCATGCGGCGTTCGAGGTCCACCTGGCGCAGGCATTCCATGGCCTGGTTCCGGCGCGCGTGGGCGTCCATGCCGGCGTAGATCAAGGGCAACTCCACGTTGTGCAGAGCCGTGGCGCGCGGCAACAGGTTGAAGGTCTGGAAAACGAACCCGATCTCCTTGTTGCGGATGTGCGCCAGTTCGTCGTCGGTCATTTGCGAGACGAGATTGCCGTTGATGAAGTAGTCGCCGCTGGTGGGCGTGTCCAGGCAGCCAATCAGGTTCATCAGCGTCGATTTGCCCGATCCGGACGGGCCCATGATGGCCACATACTCGCCGCGGCGAATCTCGATGTCGATCCCCGCCACCGCGTTGATCTGCGTGTCGCCCATCATGTAGGTCTTCCACAAATCGTAGGTGCGGATGACGATGCCTTCGCGGCGCAGTTGTTCGCCGCGTTCGGTGCTCTTCATTGGTGCGGCAGTAGCCATCTGTGTATGCAAACTCCTCAGTATCTCTGATTGTAACCGAGTGAAGCCGGGCTTTCCCCACGAACCCGCGTCTATCGACACGGCGTGGCCGGGCCGGTTCAGGTTACGGCCCGGCACAGGTCCTTCGCTTAACTTTCGGTTTTGACGGCTGGTTTGTTGTCGATTTTCACCTTTGCGTTGTTTTTGATCGTGCGTATCACCTTGTAGCTGCCCGTTACAATCTGGTCGCCTTCCTTCACGCCGCTCAACACTTCGATGTCGGTGGCTCCGGTGATCCCGGTATCCACCCTGCGGAACACGGCCGTTTCGCCTTGGATCGTGAACACTCCCTGTATCTCCTCTTTCCGGGCCTTCTCGGCGGCCGGGTCCGGCTTCGCGGCAGCCTGCACGCCGTCCGGCTTGGCAGGTTCCAGGTCGCCCTTCGTCCGTACCGTGAGGGCCTGGATGGGGATACTCACCACGCTCTTGCGCGTCGCCGTCACCACCTTGGCCGTGCAGGACAGGCCGGGGCGGATCTCCTCGGGGGGATTGTCGAGCGCCACCACCACTTTGAAGTCCTTGGCCTCCTGGCTCGAAATGGCGCTCTGCGAAGCCGCCAAACCGGTGGAGCGCAAAATAGCCGTATTGCCAATCTCAATCACGCGGCCCTTGAAGGTCCGGTTCGGTATCGCGTCGATCGTGATGTCGGCCACCTGAGAGAGCTTCACGTTCACGATGTCGGTTTCATCCACCTTCACTTCGGCCGTGATCAACGACATGTCGGCGATGGTCATGATCAGGCTCGACGACGAATTCTGAATGCCCGGCACCACCGTTTCGCCGACTCGAACGGGAAGGTTGGTCACGATTCCGTCAATGGGCGCCACGGAGAAGGTGCGTTGCAGCACATCCTGCGCGCGCCGCAGTTGCGCCTGGCTCACGGCGATCCTCTTTTGCTGGGCGGACAGGTTCGCCGCCGTCTGCTGGCGCTGGGCGCGAAGCTGGGTCACGCGCAGTTCGGCCTCCCGAAGGGCCGCTTCGGCGGCCACCACCTCGATGCGCCGCTGGTCGTAATCCTGCGAAGCCACCAGCTTGGCGTCGAACAGTTTCTGGGTGCGGCTGAAGTTGATCTTCGCCTTTTCCAGGTCGGCTCTGGTCCGCGCCACGGTGGCTTCGGAGGCACGTATGCTGTCGTCGGCCGCCTTCACGCCCGCCTCCGCCGCAGCCGACTCAGCCTCGGCCGAGCTGAGCGAGGCCCGCTGCGCCGCGACGTCGGCCTCCGGCTGTACCGATTCCAGACGGGCCAGAACCTGGCCCTTCCTCACATGCTGACCCTCCACCACGTCAATGCTGACGATGCGAGCCGGAGCGACGGCATTGGTTCCTATATTGATGTAATTGCGGGGTTTAATCTCACCTGAGGCGGTTACCAGCGAGGTCAGATCCTGCCGCGCCGCATTGCCTGTCTGTACGGTGACAATACCCCGGCTCCGGTATGCCCGGCCGCCAAGGATGCCGCCCGCCAGCACCAGAGCCCCCACGACTCCCAGTGTGACTTTCCACTTCGTTCTCAAATGGTTTCCCCCAAGAATTTCAGACGTTACCAACCCAGCGAAAGTTCGCAATAATCCGCGCGTATGAAAGGATTTTCCTGTAGTTTACGCGCGAGTTTCCGGTTTGCCCGGCTTCGTCATCTGGACGATGGCGAAAACGGCCCCCTGGGGGTCCTCCAACACGGCGAAACGGCCCATTCCGGGCAGTGCGGCTGGCGGCAGGCGCCACGCACCCCCCATCTCCCTGGCTCGCACCGCGGCCTGGTCGCAGTCCTCCACGCGGAAGTAGGGCGTCCAGCTTGGGCGTGCACCCTCTCCCGCCGCGCTGAGCGGCAGAATACCCCCCGAATCGCGCCCGCCCGCCTTGATCCGCAGGGAGTGCTCCTCGTCGCTCGTGGCCGTTTCCCAAGCAAAAAGTTGCGTGTAAAAGTCGCGCGCACGTTCAGGGTCGGGCGTGGTCAATTCGTGCCAGCAGGCCGAGCCGGGCTCGCAGGTGACTCCGAATCCCGGCAGGCTCCCCGGTTGCCAGATGCAAAAATAAGCCCCGCATGGGTCCTGCAACGATGCCGCGCGCCCCAGGCCAAGCACATCGAAGGGATCGACAACCAGCTTTCCGCCCAGCGAAAGAGCGCGCGTGGCGGCGGATTCGGCGTCTTCCACCTGAATGTAGGTCACCCAGTGCGGTGGAACGCCCAGGCACTGAGCCGGGTCAAGATGATAGCATCCGGCCACGTCGCGCCCGTGCAAGCGGAACCGTGTATAGGCTGGCTGCCCTTCTGGAGTGATTTCGGTGGGGATCCAGCCGAAAAGTTCACCATAGAACCGCTTGGCGGCAGCGATGTCGGAGGTGGCGAGTTCCAGCCAGCAAAAGCTGCCCGTCGTACGCGCACCAGTCTGGGTCATGGGACCCTCCCCTTGCGATTTTAGCGCGTTTCCCAAAGGCTGAAGACCCGACGGTCATGCGCCGCTGTCCGTCCGCGAGTTTTGTAATCCATTTCATTGACGCCGTCGCCCACTTCCCGTAACATGATGGGGAGGCAAGGTTTACTCTCCCCTCCATGAGGAACGTTCATCCAGCGCCGCAGGCCGGGACAACGCCCGAAATTCCCGATAAGCTGTATTTCCGGATCGGGGAAGTGAGCCATTTGGCCGGCGTCGAGCCGTATGTGCTGCGCTATTGGGAGTCGGAATTTCCTTCGCTGGCGCCCAAGAAATCGGGCACGGGCCACCGCCTATATCGCCGCAAGGATGTCGAGATGGTGCTGGAGTTAAAGCGCCTGCTCTACGAGAAGCGGTTCACGATTGAAGGTGCACGGCTCTACCTGGATCAGAACAAAAAGAAAGCCACGGTGAAAACCGCGCCGGTTCCCAAATCGCAGGGCGATCTGTTTGCTCCGCCGCCGGTTCCCGCGCCCGACTTTTCCGGAATCCGCAAGGAACTCACCGAGATCCTCAAGCTGCTGAGCTGAGGCGTCCGGCGCACCCTCTCCGCTTACTTCTGTTTCGGCTGTGGGATCGCGCCACCGATAAACCCGCCGCCACTGCTACTACCACTCGTCGAGCTGCCGCCGCCCGAGGAAAAGGAAGAGCCTGACTGTGAGCCCATCCTGCTCCCCATTGTCCCGCCGCCCATTGACCCGCTCCCTGGTTGCCCTCCTCCTGGCTGGTTGCCTTGCAAAGGACCGCCCGGTTGGTTTGTCCCCTGGGCGCCGCCCGCCTGCTGCATCCCCTTGGGCACGTCCTTGCTGGGGTCGTAGAGGAACTCCCACTCGTCATACCGGGTGCGCTCATTGTAAATTTTGATCCCCGTTGCTTCCTTCTTGGACGCCACGCCTGCGATACCCGCCCCCAGGCCTCCCTGGCCTAATCCCTGCGCGCCCGGCATTCCCCCCGCCCGGGGCGTGGTCAGAATCTGACGAATCAGGTCAGCGGCGGCTGTAGGCACCGGTCCCGGGGTTCCACCGAAACCCGGACCTGGCATGCCCGGGATCCCGCCTCCCCCCATTCCAGCGGTTCCCGGCATGGGGGGGCGGCCTGCCTGCCCTGCTCCAGCACCGGAAGACGCAGCACCGCTCATGGAGCCGCCGACGAAGCCGCCGGACTGCGAGCTCGATACGCCGCCCGGTACCGGCACCGAACCGCCAATAAACCCGCCCGTACCGGACGGCGAACTCCCTTGCGCACCCTGGCCGGCCTGCCCCGGTCCCATGTTTTGCAGCGGATTGGCGGGACGAAAGCTGGGCATTCCGGGAATGCCGGGAGCGCCTGGAATCACAGGGGCCGCACCGGGTTGGCCCGGAGCGGGCGGGACGCCAGGAAAGCCTCCGGGCGGCATGAATGCCTGTCCCTGGCCGCCCTGTCCCTGCATCTGGTTCGGATCGCCCGGCGGAGCGTTCGGATCCGGCGGATGCCCATCGCCTCCCTGCTGGCCCGCAGAAATCGCCGGACGGTCACTGGCGCGCCTTTGCAGCGCCGGGTTCTGCGCATTCGGATCGTTCGGGTCCAGCGCGCCGGGGTTGCCTACCGTCGGCAACTCAGCCACGAAGGTCTGCCGCGCTTCTTTCTCGTCCTCCTTTTTCTTGGGTCCGTAGACCTTCGAATCGGGGAATATGCCGTTCTCGTAATGAATCAGCCGCCACTCATCCTCTCCCGTGAACGGGTCCTTGTAACGGTGGCGCAGGAAACGCTTGTCCTGAAATTTTTCCAGTTCTTCGAGCGATTTCGGGTAGGTCTTGTTCGTGCGCACGAACACCTGGATGGCGCGCTTATACTGTTCGCCGCGGTCGATCAGCGTTTGTTCCTTGTTGCGAAGCGCCTCCACCGCCAGGCGCGGGGCTTCCAGATACAACATCACCACCGCCGCGGCCGCCATCGCGAACACCAGCAGCATCGCGAACCCACGTTCGCTCCGGCGATGCATTCTGCGTCTCATGTCCGCGTCTTCTCAGGAGCCCGGCGCCGCCTCCAACGGCAGCGCTTGCTGATTCTTATACTGCACATCCTCCACCGTGGCCGCGTTGATGCCAATCCGTACCACCTTGAAGCGCGACTTGATGGTTTCGCCTTCGCCCGCCACGAAAATGTCCTCGCCCTGCAGGAAGAAGGCTCGTTTGCCGCCCGCCGTGCGCGATTCAATGTAGCCGTAGAACTTGAGTGGAATCGGGGGGGCTGGCGGCTTGGCCGGCTCCGCCGGTTTGATCTCCGACGGTTTCAACTCCGGCATCTTGGCCTCCTCGGCGCCCTTCTTTTTCGACGGACGTCCCGGGATGATCTTCGGTTCCGGCAGATTGGGGGGCGGCGCCGACCCAAAATCGAACAGGCTGCGCCCCTGTCCCTGCAACGTCACGCGCTGGAGCTTGGCCAGAAGGTCGAGCCGCAGCGCCGGGTCCACCTTGGACAGATCCACCTGCTCCTCGGGCCGCTTCGGCTTCAAGGACGGACGAAACTCGACCGCTGCCTGGGAACGGCTGCCGCGCGGCTGCGCCGTGGCAGTGGACGTTGAGGCAGCGGCTGCTTCGGCCTGCCGGACCGAGGCGATGGGGTTGGGCCGCGGCTGTGCCGGCGTGCTGGCCGGTGGAGGCCCCCCGGGTGCTGGCGTACCGCCGAAAGTGGTGAAGCCGTCCGTGTAGAAAGCCGCCCCGGCCACCGCCAACAGTCCTGCCAGCATGGCCACTTTCCGAGGTTCGGCGCCCAGATCCATCTTCAATTTCATGGACGGCCTCCCGTCGCCACGCTGGCCATGGCCGCCCGAGGCGCTCCGTCGCCGGATTCAGCCAAGCCTGGCGCGGGCGCAGCCACGCCCGGCGTCTCCCGCAGGAAGGCGTTCATTTTGAATCGCGCCTGCAAGCCGCCGGACTGCTGCGGCTGGGCCGTGATCGAATCGATAATCAAGAACCGCGGCGAACGGTCGATGGCGTTCACGAACTCCACCAGATCGGCGTAGTTGCCCTCGTAGTTGGCCGTGATCGTCATCATGGAAAAGACATCGCTCCCCTCCACGGGGTCGATGGTGAAGCTGTGTTCCCGCGGGGTCAGGCCCGCCTTCTTGGCCATGCCGCCAATCTCGGACAATATGGTCGAGGAGGCCGTGCGGCGATCCATGAAGTAGCCGGAGACAAACTTCTCCTGCTCCTGGCGCGCCGCACGCACCTTTTGTACGGCCGCCTTCGATTGTTCCAGCGCCGACCGGCCCCGTTGAATTTGCGTGCGTGTCTGGGCCAGCGTGGCGTCCAACTCCGCCGCCGATCCGCCGGGCGGGAAAAAGTAGAACCAGGCCGCGATCAGGTTCAACCCGGCAAGGACGCCGAGCACAACCTTCACCACGCCGCGCGGATCGCGTCCGTGTGTTTTCGTTCCTGAATTAAAGCGCGGGAGCATAGTTCGCGGACACCCTATAGCGGTACAACGGTTCGGATTGCGTCGGAGGCAGCCAACTGCTGACGGTGGTGGCTCCGAATTTTGGCGAGCCCTCCAGCCGCATCACCATGTCGATCACAGGCTCGGTCGCCTGCGCTCCCACCACCATATCGAGCAGAATCTGGTTATTCGCGTTCACCTGCGGACGCACGCTGATCAGCCGGACGTTATGCGGCAGCACAATCTCCAAATCGTTGAAGATGGCCGTCCACGAAATGCCCTTGCGCATCAGCAGCGAGTTGTAGAAAAGACTGTGTTCAATCGACTGCGCGTTGGCAGGCTGCCGCAGTTCCGTGTCGTATCGCGCCAGCTCCGTGTTCATGACGTTGAGACGCCTCTGCGCCGCGCCCAGCGCCTCCCGCGTGTCGGCCGCCTCGCTGCGCTGAATCCAGGCCAGCACCGACAAACACAGGAACAGTCCCAGCAGGGCCGTGCCGCCCGCCCAGCCGGCCAGAATCACCGGACGGTCGCGCCGGAACGGCTCGCTCGACAGGTTGATGGGTATCGCACCGCGCACGCTAGTTCACTCCATTCGCCTGCAAGTAGCCGTACAGCCCGGCGCTGGTGGCATCGGGCGCGCCAAGGGCCGAGCGCAACGGCTCAACCGTCAAGCCCAAATCGGCGGCACACGCCTCGGCCAGGCCGGAGGCCAGATCGCCGAACCCGCACAGCACAAGCTTTTCCGGCTTCCTCGGCAGTTCGTCCTCGGCATAAGCCATCGTCGGAAACAGCACGGACATCACCTCATCGACGGTTGCTTCGCTCAACTCCATGCAGCGGAGCAGCCGCAAACGCGAGCCCTCGCTCAGCGTCACCGTCAGGACGCGCCCGCCCAGCTTCGCCGTGGCCGCCAGAGGCTCGGCCGCCACCAGGTCCATCGCCGCCAACGCCGAGGTGGTGACGAATCCGGGCACGAAACCAGCGCCGCGAAATGCAGCCTCGTACCGCGCCACGATCTCCAACGCCGCCGCCGCGGCCACCACATACCAGCGTCCATCGTATTGCCGGGCATGAAAGCCAATGGACGCCGTGTCCATCTCGAACGGCACCGTCTTCTTCATGCGGAACCGCACCAGCGCCATCTGCTCCTCGCGGGCAGAAGGAAACTGGTCGAAATCGAGCACGGCGATGCGTGTCGAGTAGTCGGGCAGGATCACCGCTGCATCGCGCGTCCGCCGCGAACCTCCGTTGCCGGCCAGCAGCGCCACGGCATGCTCGAACGCTTCCGGCTGCGACACATTTTCCTGCACGGGCGACACGTTCAGCACGCCTTCGGCCAGAGGCGAAAACCCGGTCTCCAACCGCGCCCCCGTCTCCGGCAGCCGCCGCGCCCAGGCAATGCCCTGCTGCGACACCTCGAATACATAGGGCGGTGGCGGATCTTCCAGCATCTTGCGCAAGGACTCAAACACGCATCACCCCTCGATGAAGGTCACCTTGTTGATCTCTTTCAACGTCGTCACTCCTTCGCGCACCTTCTCGACGGCGGATTCCCGCAGGAACGTCATGCCCTCGTCGGTGGCCGCGCGCTTGATCTCCGACGCCGGACGCTTGTCGAGAATCATCTCGCGGATGCGCTCGGTCAGATCCAGCAGTTCGTGAATCGCCGTTCGTCCGTGATAGCCCGTGCCGCCGCACTCGAAGCAGCCTGCGCCTTCCATGAAGCGTTCGCCGGACCACTGCTCGGGCTTGAGGCCGCTCTCGCGCAGGTAGTCCTCCTCGTAATGCACCTCGTGTTTGCAGTGCTCGCAGATGACGCGCACCAGCCGCTGGGCCAGAATGCAGTTCAACGCCGAAATGAAGTTGTAAGGTTCCACGCCCATGTTCAGGAAACGCCCGAGTACGTCCAGCACGTTGTTGGCGTGCACGGTGGTGAACACCAAGTGGCCGGTCAAAGCCGCGTTGATGGCGATTTGCGCCGTCTCCTGGTCGCGAATCTCGCCCACCAGAATCTTGTCCGGGTCGTGACGGAGAATCGAACGCAGACCGCGCGCGAACGTCAGACCCTTCTTCTCGTTCACCGGAATCTGCGTGATTCCCTTCAACTGGTACTCGACGGGATCCTCGATGGTGATGATCTTGTCCTCGTCGTTCTTGATCTCGTTGATCGCGGCATAGAGTGTCGTGGTCTTGCCCGAACCGGTGGGTCCGGTCACCAGCACCATGCCGTAGGGCTCCTTGATGTAGCGCCGGAATTTCAGGATGTCCGATTCGGCGAAGCCCACCACGTCCAGCGTCAACTTGGCGAACTTCTCGCTCATGGACTCCTTGTCGAGCACGCGCAGCACGGCGTCCTCGCCATGTACCGTCGGCATGATGGACACCCGGAAGTCGATCAGCCTTCCCTTGTAGCGCACGCGGAAGCGGCCGTCCTGCGGCACGCGCCGCTCGGCGATGTCCAACTCCGACATCACCTTGATGCGCGAGATGATCGTCGTGTGCCAGTCCTTGGCGATCGGCGGCATGGCGTATTGCAGCACGCCGTCGATACGGTACTTGATCACCACCTCCTGGTCCCGCGTCTCGATGTGAATGTCGCTCGCCCGCCGCTCCAACGCGTTGAAGATGGTGGTGTCCACCAGTTTGATCACCGGCGCGATGTCGCTGCCGGCCGCCGTCAGTTTGTCGATGGAGAGCGTCTCGTCGGAGTTCTCCTCGTCGGCCACCACGTCCAGGGCGAACCCTTCGGTCACCTCGTCCAGCACGCGCTGCGACTGCTCGGTCTTCTTCAGAAGATCGGCGATCTGGCTGAGCGTGGCAACCTTGGTCTTCAGCTTCTTGCCGATCAGAATCGACAGTTCGTCCACCAGATTCAGGTTTCGCGGATCGGCGAGCGCGATCTCCAAGGTTCCGTCCTGGACACGAAGCGGGACGAAATTATAGCGAAACATGAGTTCCACGGGCACCGTCTGGAACAGGTCGTGGTCGATGTGCGCCTCGCGCAAGTCCACGAATTCACAACGGTAACGCAGCGCCAGTTGACGCGCCTGTGCCTGTTCTTCCGCCTGTTGCTGGGCTGGAGTGATCCTTTGTGTCGCCATGGTCGCCGTGCGGGTGGAGACTTCTCCCCTGGAATCATTGACGCAGCCCGGAGCCGGGGCGTGGAGGGGAATTTGGCGGCGGCGTGTTACGCTGCCAGGGTGTACGCCCCCAAGCCGGTTGCAGCGCTATCCCTGTGCCTGGCGTTCGCCGCCTCGTGCAGCCGCCCGGCTCCCCCGCCTACGCCAGCCGTCCAGTCCGCTTACGCCGATCCGAAATCCTGTGCGGCGTGCCATCCCGCACAGGCCAAAACCTACCGGGGCACCGGGATGGCCCGGGCTTTCACGCGCGCCACACCGGCTGCCTTCAACCCCTCGGAAGCTGCGCTGTTCGCCCGTTCGACTCCCTATTTTCACAAAGCCTCCAACCGTTATTACCAGCCCCTCATTCGCGAGGGCCGCCCCATTTTCCGCCGGTTTGAACGCGACTCCTCCGGGGCCGAAACCAACGCCATCGAGTACGAAATTCATTACATTCTTGGCTCCGGCAACCATTCGCGCACCTACCTGCACCGAGACCAGGCCAACCGACTCATCGAGGTGCCCGTCAGTTGGTATTCCGAAGCGGGCGGCGTGTTCGCCATGAGCCCGGGCTTCGACAACCCTGTCCACTACGACTTCCGCCGTAAGGTCAACTACGATTGCTTCTTCTGTCACAACGGCTATCCTGACCTTCCGCCCGCGGCCGGCCGCGCGGGCGACGAACCGGTGTACCCGGCGGCGCTGCCCGAGGGGATCGACTGCCAGCGCTGCCACGGTCCCGGGGCCGCGCACGTCGAAGCCGCCCGGAAGAGATCCGCGCCCGCGGAGTTGCACAAGCTCATCACCAACCCCGCCCGGCTAGGCGCCGAACGCCAGATGGAGGTGTGCATGCAATGCCACCTGGAAACCACCAGCTTTCCGCTGCCCAACTCCATTCAGCGGTATGGGCGCGGCATCTTCAGCTACCGTCCGGGCGAACCGCTGGCCGGCTACATCCTTCACTTCGACCACGCCCCAGGCACGGGCCGCGAGGAAAAGTTCGAAATCGCCGGCCATGCCTACCGGTTGCGCCAGTCTCAATGTTTTCTGAAGAGCGCGGGCAAGCTGTTGTGCACCACCTGCCACGATCCGCATGAAGCGCGCCGTGGCGCGGCCGCCGTGGCGCATTATGCCGCCGCCTGCGCCACCTGTCATGAACCGGCGCTGGAGAAACTCACCTCTACGGGCCGCCACTCGAAGCGGCAGGATTGCGCCACCTGTCACATGCCCCGCCGCCGCACCGAGGATGTCGTCCACGTTGCCATGACCGACCACAAGATTGTGCGCCGGCCGCCGCCCGGCAATCTGCTCGCGCCGCGCGCGGAACGCCTGGAAACCGCTGGAGTCTCCTATCGTGGACCTGTCGTTGCCTACTATCCGGCCACCGGTATGGATGAGTTGACGCTGGCATCGGCGCAAGTGCTCCAGAAGAGCAACCTGGCCGCGGGCATTCAGCGGCTGGAGGCCGCGCTAGACAAGTACAAGCCGGAAGGTCCCGAGTTCTACTTCGACCTCGCCGAGGCTCAACTGTCGGCGGGCCATCGCGGGGCGGCCATGGAACAGTACGAGGTGGCGCTCCGGCGCGATCCCAGGTTCGCCCCGGCGGTGCGGGGCTTGGGTGGCGCACTGCTGGCGCAAAACGAGTTGGCCCGCGCCGTGCCACTGCTGGAACAAGCTCGTTCGCTCGATCCCCGTGACACGCCCACGTTGCTCGCCTTGGCCCGCGCCTATCAACAGCAGGGCCGTCTGACAGACTCGATCGCCACGCTGCGCGCCGCCGCGGCGATCGAGCCAGCCGATGCGAATATTCAAGAGTTGCTGGGCAATGCGCTGATGGCCTCCGGAGAAGCGGAGCAGGCCGAGACGGCCTTCCGCACGGCCATTCTGCACCAACCCGATCTTGCCACGGCCCACTACGGTTACGCGGCCACGCTTGCCGCCCGGGGTGATTTTGACCGCGCACTGCCGCAGATGGAACGCGCCGTCGCCCTGGCGCCTCAACTGCCCCAGCCTCGCGAGATGCTGGGGAACCTCTACGCCCGCCGGAAACAGTTCGCCCTTGCCACGCAGCAGTACCGCGAAGCCATCCGGCTGGATCCGGGATTCGGCCGCGCCCATCTCGGTTTAGCGATTGCCGCCGCGTCCATGGGCGATCTTCGTACCGCGCGCGCCGAACTCCAACAGGCTGCCGCTTCCCCCGACCCCGCCATTAGCCAGGATGCGCGGGAACTGCTCGGCCAGCTTCCGCAATAGCCGTCCCCGACGGCCCATCTGCCCGCCAGGTTCCGCTAATTGCCGCTGAGCACCTTCACCGAAACCGGCGTGCGCGACTGGCAGGCCATCGAGGCCGTCATTCCGCTCACCAACTGCGCGCATGCGTTCACGGTGGCCGCCGACTGCGCCTTCTCCTGTGTCTCGGCCGAGGCGATGCGGCAGGCTTGCCGCCCGGCGTCTTCCACGCATACCTCGACGCGGAACTGCGTCATCCCCTTGAACGAGGAGTACATGATCGCCCCAAAGGCGATGGCGAAGGCGAGTGCGATCCAAACCGCTGGTTTTCCCATGTGGAGCCCGTGCTTACTCGCGGTAGAAGCTTCCCATGCGCCGGAACTTCTCATAGCGGTGTGCCGCCAGTTCCGGTCCGCCGATCTGAGACAACTCGTCCAGGGCGTGTGTTGCCGCCGCCGCCAGCGCCACGGCCGCGCCTTCGGGGTCCTCGTGCGCGCCGCCGCCCGGTTCCGGTACGACACCGTCGATCAGGCCCAGTTCCAGCAGATCGTTGCCCGTGAGTTTCAGCGCCTCGGCGGCCCTGGCCGCATGTGTGGAGTCGCGGTAAATGATGGCCGCGCAGCTTTCCGGCGAGATCACGCTGTAGACGGCGTTCTCCATCATGTACACGCGATTGGCCACGCCCAGGGCGAGCGCTCCGCCCGAGCCGCCTTCGCCGATGACAATGGCAACCATGGGTACCTGCAGCCGCGCCATCTCGCGCAGGTTCAGCGCGATGGCCTCGGCCTGGCCACGCTCCTCGGCGTCGATACCGGGATAGGCTCCGGGCGTGTCGAGCAGCGTCAGAACAGGCCGCCGGAACTTTTCGGCGAGTTTCATCAGACGAAGAGCCTTCCGGTAGCCCTCGGGTTTGGGCATGCCAAAATTGCGCAACAACTTCTGCTTCGTGTCGCGGCCCTTCTGCTGTCCGATCACCATGACGGGCCGGCCGGCCAGAAAACCGAAGCCGCCCACGATCGCCGCGTCCTCGCCAAAGTGCCTGTCGCCGTGGAGTTCCTGAAATCCCTCGACAATCTTCTGTATGTAATCAAGTGCGTGGGGCCGCTTCGGGTGGCGCGCCAATTGCACGCGCGCCCAGGCGGGATTCATCGGAGCCGCGCCGGCATCCGGTGTCGGAAGGGGGGAGGGTTGGTCGGCCATCAGTCGGCGAGTACTTCCACGGCCTGCGGTCCGCAGATGCGCTCCACTTCGGCGCAAAATTCCTTATCCGGGCGGACCCTTGCCTGAATATCCAGAATAACCGAAAACTCGCGCGGCTTTTCCAGGCGCAGACGCACCTCGGCCTCGCCCTGCTTCTTGCCGAACAGTTCCTGCAACGCCACGGCGCGGTCCATCTCCTGCTGCCGCGCGCCCACAGGAACCCGGATCGATATCAAGCGGGGCAGGTACAGGCGGACGCTGGCCAGCGGCGTCACCTCTTTCACTGAAATGCGCGCCGGAGCGTTCTCCTCGGGAAGCGCCGTGCCGCGAATCATCACCGCCGCGTCTTCCAGCAGATCGGCGTGCAGCGATTCGTATGCCGTGAAGAAGCACATGCAGTCGGCGCCGCCGAACCAGTCCTCCAACTGAAAGCTGGCCCAGGGCTTGCCATCCTTGTTCCGCCGCCGCTGCAAACCGGTGATTACGCCGCAAAGCACCACTTCGTCGCCCCGCTTCAACTCTTCCAACTCGCCCGAATTGTGCGTGGCCTTTTCCTTCACCTTGTCACGGAACTCGTCCAGCGGATGGCCCGTCACATAAAACCCGAGCATCTCCTTCTCGCCCGCCAGTTTTTCCTTGGACGTCCAATCGGCCAGCTCCGGCAGCGGCTTTTCCTCCGGCGCTCCGGCCAGCATCTCGCCGAACAGTCCGCTTTGTCCGCTCAGCCGGTCACGCATCGCCCGCTGGCCCGACTCCATCGCCGAATCGATCGTGCCGAACAACTGGGCGCGGTTACCGGGCAGCGAGTCCATCGCGCCGGCCTTGATGAAGCTCTCAATCATTCTCCGGTTGACGCTGGCCAGGTCTACCTGCTCACAGAAAGTGGCCAGCGAGGCGAACGGCCCGCTCTGCTCGCGCACCTGAACAATGTTGTTCACAGCCGAAGCTCCCACGTTCTTGATGGCGCCCAGGCCGAAACGGATCGCATTGCCCGATGGAGTGAACGTCAGGGCCGACTGATTGATGTCGGGCGGCAGCACCTGGATCTGCATGTCGCGGCACTCGTTGATGTACTTCACCACCTTCGATGTGGTTCCCGTTTCCGAAGTCAACAGCGCGCTCATGAACTCGATCGGATAGTGCGCTTTCAGATAGGCCGTCAGATAGGCCAGGTACGCATACGCCGCCGAATGCGACTTGTTGAAGCCGTACTCGGCGAACTGCGCCATCAGATCAAAGATCTTCTCGACCTTCCGCGCCGGAAATTTCAGCTTCGCGGCGCCCTGCAAGAAGCGCTCGCGTTGAGCATCCATCTCTTCCTTGTTCTTCTTGCCCATGGCGCGGCGCAGAATGTCGGCCTCGCCCAGGGAGTAGCCGGCCAGCACCTGCGAAATCTGCATCACCTGCTCCTGATAGAGCATGATGCCGTAAGTCTCCTCGAGAATCGGGCGGATCTCATCGATTTCGTAGCTCACCTGCTTGCGCCCGTGCTTGCGGTCGATGAAGTCGTCGATCACGCCGCCCTTGATCGGACCGGGACGGTAGAGCGCGTTCAGCGCCGTCAAGTCTTCGATGCGCTCAGGCTGATAACGCCGGAGAACGTCGCGCATGCCGGACGATTCAAACTGGAAAATGCCGCTGGTGTAGCCGTTCGAGAAGATCCCGTAGGTCTGTGCGTCGTCGAGCGGAAGTTCTTCCAGCACGAGTTTCAGACCGTGATGAACTTCGATCAGCCGCACGGCTTCGTGAATGATCGTCAGCGTCGTCAGCCCGAGGAAGTCCATCTTCAACAGGCCCAGCTTCTCCACGCCCGACATGTCGTATTGGGTAACGACTTCATCCCTGCTCGTCTTGTAGAGAGGAACCAGTTCCTTCAACGGCGTGGAAGAAATGACGACGCCGGCGGCGTGCATGCCGGCGTTGCGCGCCATGCCCTCCAGGCGCACCGCCGTGTCAAGCACCTCGCGTACGCGCGGATCGGCCTTGGCCGCTTCCTCGAAGCCGGGTTCCACGGCGAAGGCGTCCTTCAACTTGATGTTGAGCGGCTGGCCGGGGACGAGTTTGGTGAGTTTGTCGACCTCGCCGAAGCTCATGTCGAGAACGCGGCCGACATCCTTGATCGCCGCGCGTGCGCCCAGCGTTCCGAACGTGATGATCTGGGCGACGAAATCCCGGCCGTATTTCTCGGTGACGTACTGGATGACCTCTCCGCGGCGGTTCGTGCAGAAGTCGATATCGACGTCGGGCATGCTGACGCGTTCAGGGTTGAGGAACCTCTCGAAAAGCAGCCCGTATTGAAGCGGATCGACGTCGGTGATGGAAAGCGCGTAGGAGACAAGCGACCCGGCGGCCGAGCCGCGGCCCGGTCCGACAGGAATGCCCTTGGATTTCGAATACCGGATGAAGTCCCAGACGACGAGGAAGTAGCCGGAAAACTTCATCTGCTGGATCATCTTGATCTCGCGGTCCAGGCGTTCGTAGTAGGCCTCCAGCGGCTGGCGCAGCGTTCCGCTTTTTTGCATCGACTCCAGCCGTCCGCGGCGCCGTTCGAAACCTTCCCGGGCGGCGAACTCGAAATAGCTGTCGACGGTGTGCGGCCCGGGAATGTCGAACCGGGGGAAGGGATCCTTCACCTTTTCGAGCTTCACCTGGCAGCGTTGCGCGATATCCCAGGTGCGGTCGAGCGCTTCTTCGGCCTCGCCGAACAACAGCATCATTTCTTCGCGCGATTTCAGATAGAAGTCCGGCGAATCCCATTTCATGCGCGAAGGGTCCGTCATCGTCTTGCCCGTCTGGATGCAGAGCATGACTTCGTGAGCCCGCGCATCATCGCGCTTCAGGTAGTGGGCGTCGTTGGTGGCCACCAGCGGCATGCCCGATTCACGGCTCATGCGGTAGAGCATCGGCAGGATCTTCTTATCCTGGTCAAGCCCGTGATCCTGGAGTTCGAGAAAAAAGTTCTCCTTGCCGAAGATGTCCTGGTACTCATAGGCGAGGCGCTTGGCCTCCTGATACTTGTCCTCCATCAGGTGCTCGGCGATGTCACCTTTCAAGCACGCCGACAGGGCGATCAGGCCTTTGGAATGACGCGCCAGCAGGTCCTTGTCGATGCGCGGCTTGTTGTAGAAGCCGTCCAGATAGCCGGACGACACCAGCTTGATCAGGTTCCGGTAGCCTTCCTGGTTCTCGCACAGGACAACCAGGTGGTTATAGGCGCGGGCGTTGCTGCGATCCTTCTGGCCGAGCGGCGCCGTGTAGACCTCGCAGCCTATGATCGGGTTGATGCCGTGGTCCTTGGCGGCGTTATAAAACTCCACCGCGCCAAACATGTTGCCGTGATCGGTCATGGCCACGGCGGGCATGCCCTGTTCGGCGACGGTTTGCATCAACCGTTTGGTTTCACACGCGCCGTCGAGCAGCGAATAGTCGGTGTGGCAATGAAGGTGGACGAAGGGCGGTACAGCGGACATCTCTGGGCTATTGTATCGCCCGCTTCCGTGATACCATCCCGGGCATGCGCCGTCTTGTTCCCACGCTAGCTGCCTGCGTTCTGGTTGCTCTTCCCGTTCTTGCCGCCCGCAATTCGCTGGACATCTATTTCGTCGACGTCGAAGGCGGCCAGGCGACGCTACTGGTGACGCCAGCGGGAGAATCGCTGCTGGTGGATGCTGGATGGCCCGGCAATCAGGGCCGCGATGCCAGCCGGATCCAGAGCGCGATGAAGAAGGCAGGGGTTCAACAGATCGACTACTTCTGGATGACCCACTACCATATGGATCACGTAGGCGGATTGGAAGAGCTGGCTGAGAAGGTGCCCATCAAGACCTTCGTCGATCACGGTGACAACGCCGAGTCCGGCGCGGGCGCGCAGCGCTTGAACGCCTCTTACGAACGGGCCCGGACGAAAGGGAAGCGTCTCTCGCTGAAGGCCGGCGACCGGCTGCCGCTGAAAGGGGTCGAACTTGTGGTGGTGGCCTCCGGCGGCAGCCTGCTGTCCAAGGCAGTCAATGGAGGCGGCAAGGCAAACGCCCTCTGCGCATCGTCGATGCAGAAGGCAGCCGATCCCTCGGAAAATGCGCGATCACTCGGGTTCCTCCTCACGTTCGGCAAGTTCCGCTTCCTTGACCTTGGCGATTTGACCTGGAACAAGGAACTTGAACTGGTCTGCCCGAACAACCTGCTCGGCCAGGTGGACGTCTATCTCACCACCCATCACGGCATGGACATAAGCGGTCCCCCGCAGATTGTCCACGCATTGGCCCCCCGCGTCGTCATCATGAACAACGGAGCGAAGAAGGGCGGCTCGGCGCCCGCCGTGAAGGTTGTGCGGTCGTCGCCAGGACTGGAAGACCTTTGGCAGGTGCACTACGCCGTGGCGGGCGGAGCCGAGAACAATACGGTTCCCGATCAGATCGCCAACCTTGAGGAGAACTGCCAGGGCCAGGGGCTGGCCGTCTCCGCGCGGAAAGACGGCTCGTTCGATGTCGAGAACACTCGGAACAGTCACAAGAAGTCCTATAAGGCACGGCGGTAGGGAAATCCACTTCAGGGAAGCGTCCAGCTTCCCCGGATGCTCCAATCCGAACGTAATCCCCCGCGGTCCAGGGCCAGAGCATAGATGTACTTCGCGCCCTGGTAAGTGGTGGTAGCGAAGGAGAGCGGGAGAACCAGCGTGAGGCTGTTCCCGGACGCCACCACGGAGACCGACGCCAGCGGGAGAGAGCATTGGGAGTTGGACAGCGTATTCAACGCCCCCGGCGGATAGCCTCCCATCCAAATGGACCCGGTGTTGTTCAGCAGATACATCAGTCCCGTGGAATGAACGTAGGCAATCTGGCAGGAGTTGGCCCCGGTGAACGCCGAGTTCACCATGAACTGGATGGATTCAACGTTGTTCGCTCCGTTGGCGTCCGTGTACTCGATTGTGAACGTGGGAGCCGTTCCCGAGCCCGTGTTGGGCGTCAGAGACAGGAAGACCGGCGCCGAGGGCGGCGCGGGAGCGGCGGCGATTCGAGCCAGAAACATGTCCTGCAAGCCCGACTGTGTGTATTGGTAGGCGGACTGGGAGGGGAAGTTCGAGGAACTTGTGGCGCCGGTCAGTAACATCTCACCGGCCGGGTTGATCGCCAGGCCGAATGCCTGATCGGCTCCGGAACCCCCCAGGTATGAGCTAAACGCCAGCGGCGAGCCGTTCACATCCACCTGCGCGACAAAGGCGTCGTAGCCGCCCGCCCACGTTGCCTGTGCGGGCAGGTAGGCGGGAAAGTTGTTGGAAGAGGTATAACCTGCCACGAAAGTCCTGCGGTTGAGGTCCACCGCGATCGCCGTAGCGACATCGGTCCCGGCTCCTCCCAGATAGCTGCTATACACACGCACGCCGCCGTTGTCGTGCTTGGTGAAGAAGGCATCGAGCCCCCCTTCGTTGACGCCCTGGTAGGCCAAAAGCACCGGAAAGTTGGCGGAGGAGGTTACCCCGGCCACATAGCAGTTCCCATAGAAGTCGACCGCGATCGCCAACCCCTGCTCCGGCATCAGAGGGGTTCCGCCCGCGCCGCCGAGGAAGGTGGAAAACACGAGGTGATTCGCATCGCTGTTGAATCGCGCGACAAAGGCGTCCTGGCCGCCGCCCGGGCTGGGTTGCGCGGGGCTCTTGATGGGAAAGTCCAGTGAGGAGGTGTAGCCGGTCACATAGGGCGTCAGTTGCGTCTGGTGGAGCGCGATTCCCCGTCCGCCGTCGTCACCACTGCCGCCAAAGTAGGTACTGAATACCAGCGTCGCGTTCATGTTGATCTTCAGCAGGAACGCATCCATGCCGCCGGCGTTCACAGGCTGAAACGGCGACTTTGTCGGCAGGTTGGCTGAATTCGTCTCTCCGACGGCATACAGTTGGTTATACGGGTCCAACACGCAACCATGGAGCGAGTCGCTGCCGCTGCCGCCAATGTAGCTGCTGTAGACCAGGGCGTTCCCCAAAGGGTTCAGCTTTAGCACAAACGCATCCTTGCCGCCGCCGCGCAGCGGTTGCAACCGGCTGGCGTTCGCCGTGGGAAAGTTCGAGGAAGCCGTACTGCCACACAGATAGGCCGCGCCCGAGCCGTCAACGGCCAGTCCGTAGGCGCGATCGTCGCTGCTACCGCCAATGAATGTTGCATACAGGAGTTGCGTACCGGCGGCGTTCATCTTGAACACAAACGCATCGTTGCCACCCCCTTTCGACTGGATGGCATTCAGGATGGGAACGTTCGCCGATTCCGTGTACCCGGCCACATACATCGAACCCGCCGCGTCCACCGCGACCGACGTTCCCATGTCGGTCCTGTTGCCGCCGAGATAGGTGCTGTAGGTCAGCGCCGGATCGATCACCAGCGGATAGCTTCTGTCGTAGTCCTCGACCCAGAAGCGAACCGTTTCATCCCCCTCTTGTATGTAAAACGCCACCAGATACCGCCTTCCGTCCGGCAGGTCCTGGTACACCACCGGCGGATGCTCGCGGAATACGCCGGTGCGTGCGTGGATCGCCAGGCCGCCTTCCGGTTCAATCTCCAAACGCTGCGCTCCGCGATATCGCATGTGAATCACACGGTGGTCCCGCCCCGGCCGCACGACGAACTCCGTTTTCAAGAGGCCCCCGCCGGAGCGGAACAGCAGGTCCACGCCGTCATACAGGTTCCGATACACCGCGCTTTCATAGGCCGGCACATCCTGGATGGACGTTGCCGCGCCGCCCAAGATGAAGTTCACGCTGGCCGGCAGCGGTTCCAGCCCTTCCGCTTCCACCCGGCGGTTCGCCCCCGGGAACAGCATTTCCACGCGGTCGCCGTCCTGTGCCAGAACCACGCCGTCCCGGTTCAGCCACGCCTTGATCTGCTGGGAAAAGGCCAGGAATTGTGTCTCCTCGCCGTACTGGCCCCGATTGGCGATCAGCAGCGCATGGGGCGCGCCCATGGCCGTATCACCCATGGCTCCCGCATGTGGAATCAGAAAAAGTGCCAGCAGAGGAAGCGCCGAACGCTGGGCCCACCAAAAAATCGAATCGCAGAACATCACAGCTCCTGCCATTCTTTCGTCCAGGTGGAGCCATTCGCTTATGCAAGACTTTGCCTACACCTTAGGCCCTGGGTGCTATCGCTCGCGCCGCTTTAGCCCGTCCGTACTCGCAGCGCCAACCTAGGCCCCGATGTATTTCGCATACCAACTCCGTGCCGCCGCCACGTCGGTGGTCCCCTTCACGATGGCCCGTCCGTCGGGGAACACGGTCACCTCAAAAGGCGGCTGAAACAGACGCAGCGCGAACTCGTTCCAGCGAACCTCTCCTACTTCGCTCAGCCGCCGCGCCAACTCGGCCAGGTCGAGGGGCCGGTTGCGCTCGTGAATCTGTACGGCATTCCGTCCACATAACGATACTGGCGCCCGATGCCGCCCTTCCAACCATTCAAACTGGCCCAAACCGCACGCCGGGCACTCCGGTTGCGGGCCGGGCTGCTTTGTCTGACGGATGTCGCCGCTCCACAGGTCGAGAGTGGTGATGCGCCGCGGAATCGCCTCAGGGTGTCCGGACAGCCACTGTAACGCCATGCTCACCTGAAGCGCCGCCACGGTGGTTGTAATGCTTGCCAGCACACCTGCTGTCTCACAAGTGTCTTGCGCGCCCGCCGGAGGCGATGGGTAGACACAGCGCAAACAGGCGGTTTCACCCGGCAGCACCGGCATCACCAGGCCATAAGAGGATACGGCCGCTCCGTAGATCCAAGGCCGGCGCTGCTGGACGGCGTAGTCGTTGATCAGGTACCGCGTCTCGAAGTTGTCGCACCCGTCCAGAATCAGATCCACTTCATCCAAAAGTTCGAAGGCGTTGCGCGGCGTCAGGTCGGAGACCTCGGCTTCGACGGTGATCGACGAATTCACGCGTTCGAGCGCCCGGCGGGCGGCCACGGCTTTTGGAGTGGCGTCGGCGGCGTCGGCTTCCTCGTACAACCACTGCCGTTGCAGGTTGTTCCACTCGACGTAGTCACGGTCGATCAGGCGCAGATAGCCCACGCCGGCACGGGCAAGCGCCGCGGCGTGGTAGGAACCAAGCGCTCCGCAGCCCACGATGGCCGCGCGCGAAGCCCCAATGCGCCGTTGCCCTTCCGGGCCAATGGGGGGGAAGCGCTCCTGGCGGGAGTAGCGGTCCGGTGGGGGCATCAGCCTTCATCCTAGCGAACGGCGGAGGCTCCCTTCGTGCCGCCGCCGCTCCGGCCCACGCTATCATGGCACCAGTGGCGCGATCCCACGGCCGGGCTGCGGCCAGCACTGTAGCGATCCTGATCGCCCTGCTGGGTGCTGTCCCTCCTCTGACGGCATTGGAGTGGGAGGGCAAACCTTTGTCCGCGATCCGGTTCGAACCCTCCAACCAGCCGCTGCATCAAAACGAGTTAGATCAAATTCTCCAGCTCCACCCGGGCGACACCGCCGATCGCATCCTTCTTCGCGAAGCGCTGGAACGCCTGTATGCCACGGGCCGGTACCAGGACATTGAAGCCGACATGACCGGCGAACCGGCCGGGCTGGTGCTCACGATTCGCACGAAGTTATCGTGGTTCGTCGGACGCGTCAGCGTCACCGGAGTGAGCGAACCTCCCAACCAGGGTCAGCTTGTCAGCGCCACGAAGCTGCAACTGGGCTATCCGTTCTCCCAGGAGGATGTCCGCGCCGCCACGGAGAACATCCGGGCCAAACTGGAGCGCAGCGGTTTCTACGGCGCGCGCATCAACCCGCAGCTCGACTACGACGATGCCACCCAGCAGGTCCATCTCGAGTTCCAGGTGGGCTCCACATCCCGCGCCGAATACGCCCGGCCGGACATCAGCGGCGCCACTCCGGAGGAGGTCCCGGCCCTGATCCGCACCTCCCGCTGGCGCACCGTGCTGGGCATTCTCGGGTGGAAAGACGTTACCGAATCGCGCACGTCGCGGGGCATCGAGCGGATGCGCCGTTATTATGCCGAGCGCGAACGGCTGTTAAGCGATGTCGACCTCGTGGAACTTCGCCACGATCCCCATGCCAACAACGTTACCCCGGTGGTCGCCGTCCAGCGCGGTCCGAGGATCCGGGTGCGCATCGAAGGCGCCAGGATCGGCCAGGGGAAGCTGCGCCAGCTTGTCCCCGTCTATCAGGAGCAATCGGCCGACCGCGACCTGCTGGTGGAGGGCATGCGGAATCTCACCGAGTATTTTCAGGGACAGGGCTACTTCCGCGCCAAGGTCGAGTTCGACTCCCGGCAGCCCAAGCCCGATGAACAGGAAGTCGTGTACACCGCCGATCTCGGGCCCAAGTACACCCTTACCGAACTGGAGATCGCCGGCAACCAGTACTTCGACTACGAGACCATTCGCGAGCGGATGGCCATTACGCCCGCGACGCGAATCCGCTACCGCAGCGGCCGATTCAACGAAGCCCTGCTCAGCGCGGACATCTCTTCCATTCGCGACCTGTACCTCTCGAACGGCTTCCGCGACGTGCGCATTGTTCCGCGCGTCACCGAGGGAACCTTGAAGGGCAAGCGCACGTTGAGCGTCCGCATCGCCATCGAGGAAGGCCAGCAGTGGACCGTGGGCGAATTCAAGCTCGAAGGCGTCTCCCCGGAGCATTACGAACAGGTAAGCTCGCGGTTCAGCAGCCATGATGGCGAGCCGTTCAGCGAGGCCAGCGTGGCGCTCGACCGGGACCAGGTGTTGAACTATTACTACAATCGCGGTTACCCGGAGGCGCAGTTCGATTGGGATGTCGAGGCCACGGGCACGCCGCGCAACGTGCGCATCCACGTCCGCATCGACGAGGGGAGTCCGCGCTATGTTCGGGACGTTCTGGTGGGCGGGTTGAAGACATCCAACCCCGGCATGGTCTATGAGCGGCTGATGCTGCACCCCGGTGATCCGCTTTCGCAATCGGCAGTCATCGAAAGCCAGCGCCGCCTTTACGATCTGGGCGTGTTCGCCCGCGTCGATGTGGCCACGCAGAACCCCGACGGCGACGAGCCCAACAAGTTCCTCCTGTTCCAGGTGGAAGAGGCGCGACGGTATTCGTTGAATTTCGGCCTTGGCGCGGAAATCGCGCGCATTGGCGGCGGTTCGAACTTCGACGCCCCGGCCGGATCGCCCGGTTTCAGCCCGCGTGTCGGTTTCGGCGTCTCCCGCTCGAATTTTCTTGGCTATGGCCACACCGTCGCCGTCCAGACGCGTCTTTCCAATATTCAGCAGCGGGAACTCATCACCTACCTTGCGCCCCAGTTCAAGGGCGTGGAGGGCCTGGCTCTCACCATCACGGGATTCAACGATCTTTCGCGCGACATCCGCACTTTCACAAGCCGCCGCCAGGAAGGCTCCGTACAGCTCAGCAAGGTGTTGTCGCGCAGCAACACGGTGCAAACCCGGTTCACCTACCGGCGGAACACCGTCGATGCCAACAGCCTGAATATCGCCCCGGACCTGATTCCCGTTTTTTCGCTGCCCGTCCGGGTGGGCCTGCTCAGCGGCACGCTGATCCAGGAGCGGCGCGACGATCCCATCGAATCCCACCGCGGCTACTACAACTCGGTCGATCTCGGACTGGCCAGCAGCGCCTTTGGCGGCAGCACGCGATACTCCCGCCTGCTTGCCCGGAACGCCAGTTACCACAGGCTGACGGGCGATCTGATCCTGGCCCGGGCCACCACCATCGGCTGGCAGTACAACATGAACCCCGCCCGAGCCGGAAATCCGCGCGACCCCATCCCGCTGCCCGAGCGCTTCTATTCGGGCGGTTCCTCCACGCACCGGGGCTTTCCCGAAAACCAGGCCGGTCCGCGCGACCTTGCCACAGGCTTTCCCGTGGGCGGCACCGCGCTGCTCGTCAATAACCTGGAACTCCGGTTTCCTCTGCTCGGAGACCACATTGGCGGCGTCGCCTTCCACGATATGGGCAACGTCTTCACCAAGCTCAACCGGTTCACCTTCCGTTGGAAGCAGCCCAGCGTCACGGAGTTCGACTACATGGTGCACGCCGTCGGCATGGGCGTCCGTTACCGCACTCCCATCGGGCCGGTCCGGCTTGACCTCGCCTACGTCCCCAACTCTCCCAGCTTCTTCGGCTTTCGCGGCACCCGCGAGCAGCTTTTCAACGGCCAGGGCGAATTTGTCATGCAACGCCTCAGCCGCTTCCAGTTTCATTTCTCCCTGGGGCAGACTTTCTGATGCGCCTCCCCGTCGCAGCGTTGCTTTTGCTGGCCTCGGCCGCCGCCGTGGCCGCGCGCGCCGAACTGGCGGACCGCCTGGCCGTCTCCATCGAAAGCTCGGCCATCTTTGAAAGTGAAATTCTCGATCATCTTCGCGTGGCCGCCTTTCTGGAAGACAAACCGCTCGACGTCACCCCGCGCGCCCGCGGCGCCGCCGCCAATCAGTTGATCGAACTGAAGCTGATTCACCGCGAGATGCAGTTAAGCCGCTACACTCCTCCGGGAGTGGAAGTTGCCCGCCCGTTGCTGGCCAAGTTTCGAGCGGAGCGCTACCCGGACGACGCCGCCTACAACGCGGCTCTGGCCAAACACCACCTCCGCGAAGCCGATCTGCTCCGCAACCTTCTCCTCCAACTGACGATCACGCGATTCGTCAATTTTCGCTTCCGCCCCGGCGTCCGCGTCACCGACGAAGAAGTGGCGCACTACTACCGCGATTCCTACGTTCCCGGCTGGGAAAGCGTGAAAGCGCCCGTGCCGGTTCCGCCGTTGCAGGACGTGCAGACGGAAATCGAGGCTCTGCTCACCGAACAGAAGGTGGATCAGGCCATGGACGACTGGCTGAAGGCCGCGCGCGCCTCGGTCCGCATCCAGTTCCATGAGGAGGTGTTCCGGTGAACCGCCTGCTCCGCTCCTGGTGGACGCGTTCCGCGTTGCTTCTGCTCATCCTTGCCCTGGCTGGGTATTGGGCCGGCTGGCGGTTGCTCCAGTCGCAGTGGCTCGCCGGGCAGATCCGCCTCCGGGCCATCGCCGAGGTGGAAAAAGCGACCGGCGGCCGCGCGGAGCTGAACGGTTTCACTTTTGACTGGCGACTTTGGCGCGCCACGTTCGACGGTTTCGTCCTGCATGGCACGGAACCCGCCGGAGCGCCGCCGCTGGTCGAGGTCCCCAGGGCAGCCATCGACCTCAAGGTCCTCTCCTTCATACAGAAAAAGGTGAATGTGGCCGCCATCCGTCTGGAGCGTCCGCAAGTCCACCTGATTCGCGACGCCGAGGGCCGCTGGAATTTTCCGGAACCAGCCGCCCGGCTCCGGTCGAAGTCGCCCGTGGAAACCGTCCTCGATCTGGCCATCGGCGAACTCGTCATCCAGGGCGCCCAAATCCACTATGAAGACGCCGTCGTCCCCATCGACCTTCGCTCCCACGATTTCGTGGCCCAGCTTCGCTTCGAGCGCTCCGCCCGGGCCTATTCAGGCAACTTCGCCATGCGCCGCTCCACCCTCGCGCAGCCCTTGGCCGTGCCGGTACAGTTCGACCTTCGGGGCCCCATCCGCATTGATTCGGCAGGCCTTGCGATGCACGGCGTGGATGCCTCGGTGGGCAAAAGCGCCCTGCGCGGCAACGTCACCCTCAGCAACTGGCGGACGCCGCAACTCACGTTGGATGGCGATGGTACGGTCCACGTCGCCGACCTCCACAAACCGCTCCGCCTTCCGATTCAACCCGCGGGCACGCTCAGCGTGAAGGGACAGCTTACCGCCGGGTCCGGCGACTGGCACGCCGCGGGCGATCTGGCCGCCTCCGGCATCGCGTATGCCGTGCGGGGCATCCGGATCAACGGCGTGAATGCTACGGCCGCCTGGGCCGCCGCACCCGGCCTGGTCACTCTCGACCGGCTCCGCGCCACCGCCCTGGGCGGCTCCTTTACCGGATCGGCGCGAATCGCCAACGGATCGCGTTTTCAAGTGGAAGGCAATGCCGCCGGGCTGGAACTGGCCCGTTTGTATGCACTGCCGCCGCAAACCGCGCAGTCCGGTGTTCCGCTGGTCTGGTCCGGCGCCGTTTCCGGCCCCGTGAAGGTGGAGGGAGTGCCCAATTCCTTCCGCGCCTCGGGCAGCCTTCTGGTCACTCCGCCCGCCGCGCCCGCGCCCGGTTCGCAGCCCGTGAGCGGCGCGCTCACGGCCACCTATGAAAGCGCGGGGAACCGCCTTCAGATCGAGTCCGGCCACATGGAACTGCCCCACACACGCCTCACCGTGCAGGGCGATCTGTTTCAGCAACTTCGATTCTCGCTCCTCACCTCGGACCTCGATGATCTTCTGCCCGCACTTCGTATGGCCACCGCGACACCGCCTTCCCGCCTCCCGGTGTCCCTCAACCAGGGCCAGCTACTTGTGGAAGGCGCCTGGAACGGCTCTATCGAAAAGGGCCGTGTCACCGGCCGTCTCGAATCCGGTCCCGCTACCGTGAAAGGCCATGCGTTCGATCGCCTGGAAACCAGTTTCGACGCCGCTTCCACGCAGTTTTCACTCCGCGATTTCCGGTTGCACGCCTCGGGAGCTTCCCTGGAAGGCGAAGGAACGATCGGCCTCGATGCCTGGCGTCCCGTGGATTCCGGCCGCCTCTCGGGTGTTGTCCGGCTCAAGGCTCCCCAACTCACACCCGTGCTTGCGCTGGCCGGCTACTCCTCATTGCCCCTTTCCGGCGCCGTCAACGCCACCCTCCATTTGGAAGGCGCCTATGGCTCCCCGGCCGCCTCGGGTACGGTGGAGGTTTCGAATCTCACCGCCTGGGGTGAAAAGATTCAATCATTAAAAGCCGAGTTCCACGCCACACCTGCGGATTTCGACATCCCTGTGGTGACGCTTGCCGCCGGCCCCGGCCGGGCCACCGCGTCGGCCTCGGCCCAGGCCCCCGGCGGAGATTGGAACTCGGCCACCATTCAGTTCAAAAGTTCCGGCCGCGGATTCACGCTGGAACAATGGCAGTATCTGCAATCGATTCGCAAAGGTTTCCGGGGCAGCCTGAACACGGACGCCTCCATCGTTTTCCGGCTGGTCAACGGGAAACCCCGCATCTCGTCAATCGAAGGCGGCATCCGGGTGCCCGATCTCCTCATCGACAACCGCCCCCTGGGCGAGGTTACCGGCCGGTTTGCCACCCAGAACCAGACCGTCACCCTGCGCGCCGAGGCAATCGCCGGCGGCGCCCGGGCCGATGGCGTCACGGAATGGTCCCTCGGCTCCTCCGGCTTCGGCCTGGGCCAGTTCAATTTCCGCAACCTCACCCTGGCCACGCTCCAGGACCTGGGCGTCATCGACCCCTCGGTCACACTGCCGGCGCGCGGCATTTTCGAGGGTGAAATCGGCTTCTCCGGTCCTATCCTCGATCCCTCCAGTTGGTCGGCCAACCTGAAACTGACACGTGCCGAACTACGGCCCAATCTCACCAACGGCCAGAAGGTCGAAGCCGAGGCCAACCGCTTCGCCATCCGGAACAATGGCCCGTTGCTCGCCTTCGTGGACAAGGAGGGCATCCGGCTTACCACCGCCCATATGGTGGGCGAGGGTACGGACGTTCAGGTGAGCGGCACCGTCGGCGTCCGCGGGCGTTCTCCGCTCAACCTGAACATCCTTGGCCGTATGAACCTTCCGGCGCTCTCCATCCTGGAACCCGACCTGCTCGCCACCGGACAGGCCCAGGTGGACGTTCAGATCCGCGGTGGCTTCCAACAGCCCCAGATCCTGGGCACGATGGGTTTGCAGAGCGCCTCGTTTTACCTGCAAGGCATTCCAAACGGCCTGGAAAAAGTGAACGGCACCGTCCGCTTCGACCGCAACCGCGCCACCATCGAGAAGTTCTCCGCCCTTACCGGCGGCGGCGAGCTTACCCTGCGCGGCTTCGTCGGCTTCAGCACCAGCCAGCTCATCTACCGCCTGAACGCCCACGCCTCGCGCGTCCGCATCCGCTACCCCGAAGCCGTCTCCACCACCTTCGACGGCGACCTGAACCTGACCGGAACCTCGGCACAAAGCCTGCTCTCGGGCACCATCGTCGTGGACCGCCTCGGCCTCAACCCCAAGACCGATCTCGGCAGCATCCTCGCCGACGCCGCCCGCTCCGCCCCCGCCGATCCCATTCAGAACCGCGCCCTGCGCGGCATGCAACTCGACGTCAAGATCGAAACCAGTCCCGACGCCGAACTCCAAACATCCCTCACGCGCGATATCTCCCCGGAGGCCGACCTGCGTCTTCGCGGCACCGCCGCCCGGCCCACCCTGCTCGGCCGCGTCTCGATCAACGAAGGAGAGGTTCAATTCTTTGGCAACCAGTACCGGATCACACGCGGCGAGGTGGGCTTTTTCAATCCCACCAAGATCGAACCCGTCCTGAACCTCGACCTCGAAACCCGCGCCCGCGGCATCACCGTCACCATCAATCTCTCGGGCCCCCCCAACAAGCTGAATATCAGTTACCGTTCCGATCCGCCGCTACAGTCCAACGAGATCGTCGCCTTGCTCACCGTCGGCCGCGCGCCTTCCTCCACCACCACGTCGAACACGCCCTCCAACCAGGGCAGCAGCCTGATGCAGTCCGGCGGCAACTCGCTGCTCGGGGCCGCCATCTCCGCCCCCCTCAGCGGCCCCATCAACAACCGGCTGCAGCGCTTCTTCGGCGTCTCCCGCATTAAAATCGATCCCGAACTGAACACCATCACCAACACGCCGCAAGCCCGGCTCACCATCGAACAGCAGTTGTCGCGCGAAATCACGGTTACCTACATAACCAACCTGAACCGCACCCAAAACCAGATCGTGCGCCTGCAATGGGACTTTTCGCGCGACTTTTCCGTGCTCGCCGTCCGCGATGAGAACGGCATCTTCGGCATCGACTTCCAATACCGCAAACGCTTCAAATGAAACTCCGCACTCACCAGGACCGCCTCAAGATCGAACACAGCATCATCGACGGCCTGCGGCCGGTTTTGCTCCGTCTGCTCGACGCGACGCCGGAAATCCGCTCCATCGTGCCCGGCGTCATCCGTCCGGTCCGCGACGCCAAGGGCAAGGTGCGGATCCGAGTCACCGTGCCGACAGCAAACGGCTGGAAAGCCATCGCCCTGGCCGCCGGAGCCCGCCAGGAGCTGTTCATTTCCACCGCCCTCGACCAGGCGGCCCTGGAACGCGCGCTCGATTCGGCGCTCGGCCCCTCTTCCGCTATACTGTAAGTTCGACTTTCCCTAATCTGGCAGGACCCGATCCCCATGTTTGATCTTTTCCGTTCCCGTACGAAGTCTGTGCGCTATCTCCTCGGCGGCCTTTTGACGCTGGTGGCCCTCTCCATGGTGGTCACGCTTATTCCCGGCTTCGGCACGCCAAGCAACCCCAACGCCGACGTGCTCGCCACGGTCGGAGACACCGAGCTCACCACCGCGCAGATCCATCGCTCCATCTCCATCCAGATGCGCGAAGGCAAGCTGACCAGTGACTCGGTGAAGTACGTTCTGCCCCAGATGGTGAACCAGCTCATCGCCGAATTCGCCACCATGTACGAGGCCGAGCGCATGGGACTGTCGGCCACCGACGCCGAACTGGTGGATTCCATCCGCGGCATGATGCCGCAGATGTTTCCCGACGGCAAGTTCGCCGGCGGCGAGGTGTACCGCAACTTCCTCCAGGCCAACGGCATGACCGTACAGGAGTTTGAATCCAACGTCCGCAAACAGATCGTTCTGCGCAAGCTTCAGGCGGTCGCCTTCGAAGGCGAAGTCGTCAGCCCCTCCGAGGTGGAAGCCGAATTCCGCCGCCGCAACGCCAAGGTCGGCTTGAACATCGTCCAGTTCGCTCCCACCGAGTTCACCTCCCAGGTGAGCGTCTCCAAACAGGAGATCGAGGACTTCTACACCAAGAATCAGGCCCGCTTCATGACCCAGTCCAAGCGCTCGCTCGATCTGATTGTCGTGGATGAGCAGAGGCTCGGCGCGACCATCCCGGTGAGCGATGCGTTGCTGCAACAGGCCTACAATGAGCAAAAAGACCGCTGGCGGACCGACGAGCGCGTGAAGGTGCGCCACATTCTGATCAAGGCCACCGACGCCGCCGAAAAGCCCGCCGCCAAGAAGAAGGCCGAAGACATTCTGAAACAGCTCAAGGGCGGCGCCGACTTCGCCGAACTGGCCAAGAAGAACTCCGACGACCCCGGATCAAAGGAACGCGGCGGCGATCTCGACTGGGTCACCAAGGGACAAACCGTTCCCAACTTTGAAAAGGCCGCTTTCGCCCTGAAGGCGAAAGAGATTAGCGGTGTTGTCGAATCCGAATTCGGCTACCACATCATCCAGACCCTGGAGAAGGAAGACGGCCGTACGAAGCCCTTCGACGAGGTGAAAGCCGATCTGGCCACCGAGATCCGCCGCCGCCAGCTCTTCGAGCGCATGCCCGCCCTGGCCGACCAGGCCCGCGCCGAGCTTCAGAAGAACCCCAAGCAGGCCGAGGCAATCGCCCAGAAACTGAACCTCACCTACGCGCACGCCGACCGCGCCGGCTTCGGCGACCCTCTCCCGGTCATCGGCGTGAACCAGCAGTTCGATCAGGCCATCTTTTCGGCAGGCGTTGGAACGGTGACCGACGTGGTTCAGATTCCCGGCAACCGCCTGGTGGTCGGCGTGGTGGACACCATCTTCCCGCCCCAGCCTTCGAAGCTGAGCGAGGTGGAGACGCAGATCAAATCCCAGCTCCAGGAGCAGAAGGCCGCCATCCTCTCCGAGCAGAAGATGCGCGAGTTTGAAAAGAAGCTTTCCGCCAACAATAAGGACGTGGTGAAAACCGCCAGGGAGATGGGTCTGAAGGTGATCGAATCGGGCGAGGTCTCCCGCACCGGCGACATCAAGGGCGTCGGCAGTCCCATGATTTTCGGCGAAATCCTCTTCGCGCACCCCGCCGGCTTCACCGTCGGCCCCTACCGCGTTGCCCAGCGAACTTTCTTCTATCAGGTTTCCAGCCGCAAGGAGGCCGACCTGGCCGAACTGCCCTTGCAGCGCGAAACGATCGTCACCGCGCTGCGCGGCCAGAAATCGCAGGCCCGCCGTGAACTCTTCGAGGATGGTCTGGTGCAAGCTCTCACCAAGCAGGGCAAGATCAAGGTGCGCGAGGAAGCCATGAAGCGGCTGCTGGCCGCTTACGGGGCGGCCTGATCCGGCGATCCACGCCCCGGCTTACATGATCGAATCCGCGCTCGACCTGCTCCGCTCGTTCACCAACCCCGAGCGCCTGATGAGCCTGCTCACCACCGTGCTGAGCGGCTGGCTGGGCTATGCAGTCCTCATCGCCATCGTCTTCGCCGAAACCGGCTTGCTGGTGGGCTTCTTCCTGCCCGGTGATTCCCTGCTGTTCACGGTGGGTGTCGTCGCCGGCGCAGGAAAACTCGACATTGTCCTTATCAATATTGTCCTCATGGCCGCCGCCATCATCGGCGACGGCGTCGGCTTCCACCTGGGACGGCGCACTGGCCCGGCCATCTTCAGCCGGCCCGATTCACGTTTCTTCAAGCAGGAATACCTGACGCGCACGCATGAGTTCTATGAGCGCCACGGCGGCAAGACCATCATCTACGCGCGCTTCGTTCCCATCGTCCGCACCTTCGCTCCGTTCGTCGCCGGCGTCGCCGGCATGAACTATGGCCGCTTCCTCACCTTCAACATCTTTGGCGGCATCGGCTGGGTATTCCTTCTCACCATGCTCGGCTACACGCTGGGCGAACTCGCCCTCGTCCGAGCCCACTTTGAAAAGGTGATTCTGGCCATCATCCTCATCAGTGTTCTGCCCGTCCTCGCCGAACTCTGGAAATCGAACCGCAAGAAGTGACAAGTGTAAACTTCACTGACAGCCGCATGGTACACTGTTTGCCCTGATGGCCCAACAACAGCAACTGTCTGGTCCGCATCTTTCCGTTGCGGCATTTTGCGAGAAGGTGCTGGTTGAAGTCGATCAGGTTGTCAGCCTAATCCGCCTGGTTGACCGCTTTACCGTCAGCGGCACTGCACCTGAGATGCCGGCAGTCACGCTAAACATGTACCTCGTGATCGGTTTCAAGGCGGGATTTATTAGAGGGAAGCAAACAGTCCGCGTGGTGCCTACCTCTCCGAACGGACGCGAGATGGGTTCCAATGAATGGCCACAACTCTTCGAAGGTGACGACAGGGGAAACCTGATCGTTTCTCAGATGAATTTTCTTGCGCAAGAAGAAGGGCTTTACTGGTTCGATATCACATGTGACGGCGTGCCTGTCACACGATTACCGCTTCGCGTGATGTATCAGCAGGTTGCCTCTTCCAGTCCTGGTAAACCGAGGTAGTCAGTGAAGAGCCGCTTTGAACGACAACGCTTGGCGGCGGCGCTTCAATGTTTAGAGACCCAACACCGAGGAATCCGCGCAGTTCTTCGCGCAGAGCAGCTTCATCAAGATGCCCGGAAGAGTACTCTGCCAGGCGCAACTCAAGGGCATACACGAGCTTCTGAAGGCTCACATTCTGTGACCGATGAACATTCCAGGACTCAGCGACGAACCAGTCCTCAAACTCATCCATCTGCCCGGAAACAAGAGCCTCGGCTAGGTTATTCCTGATCTCCTTCTCGCTGATCATTATGACCCTACCTCCTACTATCGCACGAATCACTGTACACGAACTCCGAAAGCGCTTCAATGAGGGGAAGTACTGGGAGCGGCTCCAGAGCGGCGAGTACACTGCCAAAGTCCGTGAGGATAGGCATCCATCTCTAACTGCGGCGAACGAGCCCTTCTGCACCCGCAGTCAAATGGTCTCATACATGGACCGGAATCTTAACGAAGTCGCGAGGGTCCATCAATACCTTCGAACTGACGGAACAATCGGTGCAAGTGGGACACCAGATCCCAAGCGACTGCTGGAAGGGGAGATTCTGTATCGCATTACTAAAACAAAACAGAGCGCCAACGAGGCGAAGGGACACGAAGGAGAAACGTGATTCGCGCGTGACCGGTAATGACAACACCCGCCGAGATGATCGAGGGCACGGAAGCATTTAAGTGAACTTAGCGGGGGTGAGCGGACAAAATTTGAGTTGCGGGCCGCCGCGTCCCGCGGTCAGTTCCGTCCCTCCACGAACCGCACCACCCCCCACTTCTCGGGAACGTGCATGTTAACCACCCCCTGAGGCGACCACACCCAGTTGTCCTCTTTCGTCCCCGGCTTCTTCTCGTACCGCCCGTCCTTCACAAGCAATTGCCACTCCACGCGCGAGAAGTTCACCCGCCAGCTTTCACCCGGCCTGGGGGGCAGAGCCGGGCGCGGTCCCCGGTTGAACGCCGTCCAGGGAAACGCCATCTCCACGGTCCAGCCTTTGTCGCGATCGCTAGGGTCGTTGATGGTTCCTTCGGCGCGCACCGCCGTTTTCGCGCCCGGCATCTCCCATCCGTTGTCGGCCTTGCCGCCGAACCGGTAGGGCTTGGGCAGGTAGAGGTCCCATGTCGTGTTCAACACGTTCATCTCGAACTCAAAGTAATGCAGCGTGTCGCCGTCGGGGTCGAAAAACGCTTCGAAATCATGCTGATGGAAGATCACCGAATCATGGTCGCGATACACCGCCCATAAGTCCGGCTCCTCCATTTCGGCGGCGATGTAGAAGTAGTGTTCATCCCAGGCCATCTTGGCGCGTGTCTTGAAGCGGGGCTTCGGCTTCGCATTGCCCTCGATGTCGATGAACCAGTCCGTCCACGCCGCCGCGCGCCAGGCCGCGTCGTCCAGCCTCCCGTCGATCACCGGAGCCGCCGCGGCCCGTTTCGCCTCGTACTGTTTCGGCTCCTCGCCCCACAGCAGGCTTCCAGCCGTCCATGCCGCCAGCCAAACCGCCGTTCGTCCACGCACTACAACACCCCCAGTTCCAGCAGCGCCCGTTTCACCTGCGCGTCCCGTTGCATCTCCACTTCGTCTCCCTGGGCCACGCCGACCGCCTGGTTCAAAATGTCCTGTTTCAGACGGCTGCGAATCCACTCCCGGTCGCGCGACCACTCGCTTACGCCCGGCGTCACCTTGCGGTCCGCCAGAAAACCCTGGAACCGGTCCAGCAGCTCATTCGACACGTCGAACCCGGCCGTGATGCCTGGTGTCGATTTCACGAACTCCGTGGCGAAGGTTGTGAACAGGCCGCTCACGTCCAGGAACGCGCGCAGTCTCGTGGGGTGTTCCGGCTGCACCTCGATGTCCGGCCGCAGTCCGCCCTCGCCGTGCGCCGCCAGTTGTCCTTCGCTCAGGGCGCGTTGGATCAGCCGTCCCTTCGGGGTGAAGTAGAACGCCGTCGTCAGCGCGATGCCCGTTCCCTGGGACAAAGGATAGATGCTCTGCACCAGTCCTTTGCCGTAGGACCGTGTGCCCACCACCTTGGCCCGCCCGTGATCCTGCAGCGCGCCCGCCAGAATCTCCGCCGCGCTGGCCGACTTCTCATCCACCAGCACAGCCATGGCGAACCGGTAGGGGGTTCCGCTGGCCGGAGTCTTCACCTCTTCATTGGGCTTGGCCCGGCCGCGCGTGCTCATCACAACCTGTCCTGGCTCCAGGAACAGCCCGGCCGCCGCGACCGCCGAATCGATCATGCCTCCTGGATTCCCGCGCAGGTCCAACACGAACGCCTTCAGTTCCCGCCCTCCCAGCTTTTCCAGCGCTTCGCGCAACTGTTTTCCCGTCTCGCCTTCGAAGCTGGTGATGCGCGCATACCCGGCGCCCGGGCGAAGCAGGAACGCACGGTCCACGCTGGGCGACTCCATGGCCTCCGGTTTCATGCGGAACTCCAGCAGCCGGGGCGAGGTCGAGCGGTGCACATACAGTAGCGCCTCGGCCCGCCGCGTCTCGGTGAGCAGCGCGATCAACTGGTCCGGCGTCAAACGGTCCAGCCGGATGTTATTCACGGCGACAATTTCGTCACCCGGTTGAAGCCCCACCCGCGCCGAGGGCGTGCCCTCCACTGTCTGCAACACGATGACGCGCCCGGGCAGAATGCTCACCACGGTTCCAAAGCCCTTGGTCTCGGAACGCTGCATCTCGCGCAACTGCTCGAACTGCCCCGGCGTGAAGAATACAGAGTGCGGGTCCAGCCGCCGTAGCATCGCCGGCAGAGCGCCGTCGTAGAAGGCGTGGTTCGCATCCACCGGTCCGGCCGCGTTGGCCTCCACCAGCGCGTACACGCCGGCCATCTTTCGCAGCGCCTGATCGAGAGGGTTCGCCTCCTCCTGCGCGCGCGCCGCGCACACCGCGCCCAGCAGGCCCGCCGCCCATACCGCCGCCGTCCGCCCCCGAGTCACAGAATTCGCTTTCCCATCGCCGACATCACCAGTTCGACGGCCAGCTCCGCCGTCCGGTTGGCCACGTCCAGCACCGGATTCACCTCCACCACTTCCAGACTCACCATGCGTCCACTGTCGCAAACCAGTTCCAAGGCCAGGTGCGCCTCGCGGTAGGTCATGCCGCCACGTACCGGAGTGCCCACGCCCGGCGCGTCGGCCGGGTCCACGCTATCCATGTCGAAACTCACATGAAATCCCGCCGTGCCGTCCGAGGCGATGCGAATGGCCTCGTTCATGACGTCGCGCAGGCCGCGCTCGTCGATCGCCCGCATGGTGAACGCCCGCACGCCCGACGATTTGATGTGCGGTTTTTCCAGTTGATCCACGTCGCGAATGCCCACTAGAACGACATTCTCCGGCCGCACCTTCGGAGCGAACCCGCCCAACGAAACCAGCTCCTCCGGACCCATGCCCACCAGGCTCGCCAAGGGCATGCCGTGCACGTTCCCGGAGGGGCTCGTCTCGGGTGTATTCATGTCGGCGTGCGCGTCGATCCAAATCAGCCCCACGTTCTGCTTCCGCTTCCGGAAATGCCGGGCCACGCCCGCCACGGTCCCCGCGGCCACGGAATGGTCGCCTCCAAGCACCAGCGGAAACCGCCCCTCGCTCAAGGCGCGCTCGACGGTTTTAGACAATCTGCGGCAACTGGCCGTGATCTCGGGCAGATACCGCGCGTTCTCGCGGCCCACCGGACGGCTTTCGGGCTGATCCACCTCGACGTTTCCCAGGTCGTCCACCTCGTAACCCAGCGCTTCCAGACGGGCATCCAGACGCGCCAGGCGAATCGCCGACGGTCCCATATCCACGCCGCGCCGGCCGGCGCCCAGGTCCAGGGGCGCGCCAATCACCGCTACGCGTTCATGACGCATACCTCCAGCTTAGCCGGGCGCGTGCCTGCGCTTCACCCAACTGCTCCAGCGCCGCGGGCGTTCGCCGAAGGGAAAAGGTGGCACTCATGGTAAAACCTGCGCCTTTCATGAGCCCTCGCGCCCTGCCGCTACGCGCCAATACATAAGAGAGCCCCATGACACCCACGATCGATACGTCCGTTTCCATCCAAACCGTCCGCGCCCCACAGCGCGAGCAGGCCATCATGATTCTGACGGCCGCCTTCGCGTCCGATCCCATCGCACGATGGGCTTACCCCGATGCCGCGAGCTACCTGGCCGGCTTTCCATCGTTCACCCGCGCCTTCGCCGGACGCGCCTTCACCCACAACACGGCATTCCTGACAGGCTCCGCCGCCGCGCTGTGGCTGCCTCCGGGCGTGGAGCCCGACACCGCCGCCCTGGTTGCCTGCGTGCAACAGACGGTGCCTCCCGCCCTCCAGCCCGAACTCTTCGGCCTGATGGAGGAGATGAGCCGCTTCCACCCCTTCGAGCCGCACTGGTACCTTCCCATGATCGGCACGGACCCCGTCTATCAGGGCATCGGGCTCGGTTCGGCTCTGCTGGCCCACACACTGGCGCTGTGCGACCGGGAACGCCTGCCGGCCTACCTGGAATCGAGCAACCCTCGCAACATCGGACTCTATGAACGCCATGGCTTTGTCCGCTCCGGCGTCATCCGCCACGGTACGTCGCCGATGATGACGGCCATGCTGCGGCGGCCCAGGCCCTGGACGCCTTCGGCCAGCCCCACTCGCTGAACCAGCCCCTCCGCCGCGGGGAGGGTGGAAGATCCCCGATAGCGGCGCAGGGGCCGCCTGAAGTACCATGTGGAACCCGAGCTTCTCTGCCGCTGTTCGCAGGAAGATGCGGGGGAGGGCCATGAGGGGTACGGAAACGAACGACGCGGGCATTCTGGCGCAGCAATGGCTGGACATGACGGATGAGGAGCGGGTGGCGGGCTTGCGCTCGCTGGGCAGGGAGGAGGCGGACGAACTCTTTCTTCGCCTCAGCACGTTTCATCAACTGGAACTACTGCTCCATATGCCAACGGTCGAACGGCGCACCTGGCTGCGATTGCTGGCGCCGGACGATGCGGCCGACCTGATCCAGGCGGCCGAGGGCCGGGAGCCGCGGGAGAACCTTCTCGACCTGTTGGACGAGGCCGGCCGCCGTGAAGTCAACGCCCTGATGGCGTATAAGCAGGACCGGGCAGGCGGCCTTATGAATCCGCGCTTCGCCCGCGTCCGGCCCGAAATGACGGCCGATGAGGCGATTGCCTACCTGCGATTGCAGGCGGGGGGCGTGGAAACAATTTATTACGTGTACGTGCTGGACCAGGAACAGCGGCTTCTGGGCGTTCTCTCCTTCCGCGACCTGTTCAACTGCCCGAAAGAGCAGGCCATTCAAACGGTCATGCGCGGCGGTTACCTGAGCGTTTCCGACGAGGCCGATCAGGAAGCCGTGGCGGCCCTGTTCGCCGATTCGAACCTGCTGGCGATCCCCGTCCTGGACGAAGCAGGACGCATGAAGGGAATCATCACCGTGGACGACATCGTCGATGTCGTCGCCGAGGAGGCCTCGGAGGACATCCACAAATTCGGCGGCACCCAGACCCTCGATCTGCCCTACATGGAAGCGGGATTGTGGTCCATGATCCGGAAGCGCGCCGGCTGGCTCGCGATTCTCTTCGTGGGTGAGATGCTGACCGCCACGGCCATGGCGCGGTACGAAGACTACATCGCCCGGGCTGTCGTGCTCGCCGTCTTTGTACCTCTCATCATCAGCAGCGGTGGCAACGCCGGATCGCAAGCGGCAACCCTGGTGATCCGGGCCATGGCGCTGGGAGAGTTGCGGCTGCGGGACTGGTGGCGCGTGCTCTGGCGCGAGATTCCGTCCGGGCTCGCTCTCGGTTCGGTGCTGGCTCTTCTGGGCGTAACCCGGATCCTCGTCTGGCAGGCCGTTTCGGGCACGTACGGCCAGCACGCGGTTGAAATCGCCGCCACGATCGGCTTCAGCCTCATCGGCGTGGTCTTGTGGGGAAGCCTGGTGGGATCACTGCTCCCCTTTCTGCTGCGAGGCGTCGGCCTGGACCCCGCGAGCGCATCGGCGCCGTTTGTCGCCACGATGGTCGATGTCTGCGGGCTGATTATCTACTTCGGCGTCGCGGGCATCGTACTGCGCGGGACGCTGCTGTAGCCGCGCGGCGGCGCTTGGCTTTTACGGCTTGGTCCGGTAAAGCATGCGGGGGAAAGCGATCGTTTCGCGCAGGTGGTCAACGCCGCAAATCCATGTCACAACGCGTTCGATTCCCATGCCGAATCCGGCGTGCGGCACGGCGCCGAAGCGCCGCAGGTCGAGATACCACTCGAAGGCTTCGCGCGGCAGGTTGTGCTCGGCGAGCCGTTGTTCCAGCAACTCCAGGTCATGCACGCGCTGGCCGCCGCCGATGATTTCGCCATAGCCCTCCGGCGCCAGAAAATCGACACCTAAAGCCAGTTCCGGCCGCTCAGGATCGCTTGCGAAATAGAACGCCTTGATCTGTTGTGGAAACTTCTCCACGATCACCGGACGGTCGAACTCCTCGCCGATCAGCGTCTCGTCCGTGCCGCCGAAGTCGCTGCCCCATTCAATCGGGCTTCCCTTCTTCCTGAGCAACTCCACCGCCGCGTCGTAGGTGATCCGCGGGAACGGAGGCTTCACCGCCTCCAGTTTGGCCGCGTCACGCTCCAGCGCGGCCAACTCCGTGCGCCTGTTTCGCAGCACACGGTCCACGGCGAAACTCACCAGCTCCTCGCCCACCCGCTTCACGTCTTCCAGGGTTGCGTAGGCCATCTCCGGCTCCACCATCCAGAATTCCGTCAAATGGCGCCGCGTCTTCGACTTTTCAGCGCGGAACGTGGGTCCGAAACAGTACACTTTTCCGAAGGCCATCGCGTTGGCTTCGTTGTACAACTGGCCCGATTGCGTCAGGTAGACCTTCTCGTCCTCGAAGTAGTCCACCTCGAACAGCGTCGTCGTGCCCTCGCAGGCGGCCGGGGTGAAAATGGGGCAGTCCACCAGCAGAAAGCCGTTCGAGTCGAGGTAATCGCGCACGGCCTTGATCACCTCGGCGCGTATCCGCAACACGGCGTGCTGCCTGCGGCTGCGGATCCACAGGTGCCGGTTGTCCATCAGGAAATCGACGCCGTGCTCCTTCGGCGTGATCGGATAAGGATGCTCCTCGCTCACCCTCTGGACGATCTCGAAATCCTCGATGTCGAGTTCGAAGCCTCCGTGCGCGCGCTCCTCGGCCCGCACCTTGCCGCGCACGATCAACGACGACTCCTGCGTCAAATGTTTCAGCGCCTCAAATTTTTCCTCGGGAAGCTGCGCCTTCACGGCCACGCATTGGATCACGCCGCTGCCGTCGCGCACCTGCGGAAAGGCGATCTTGCCCGACTTCCTCAGGTTATACAGCCAACCGGCGATCTCAACCGGTTCGCCGGCGTGCCTGCCAATCTCTTCGATCCGAACTCTCGTCATGCAACCTCTTATTCCTGTTCTTCCGTGCGGCCCAGCCCGTGCAAGCGCTCGCGCACCCCGGCGGCTTTTTCGAGCAACGGCTCCATGCCTTCGGCTTCGCGTAATTCGAGCATCATCACGTACTGCCCCGGACGCGATCGCAACAACGCCATCGTCCCGTTCCAGTCGATGCTGCCGCCCTCGGCCAGGAATGGGAACAGGTGGATGTCACGTTCGCCGTCGTTGTCGTGAATGTGCGTGGAGCGGATGCGGTGCTTCATCAACTCGAACTCGTGCCCGACGCCGGCCCCGATGTGCGCGTGGCCCGTATCGAAGCAGTAGCCGTTCCGCAGATGCGTGATGCCCAGGAAGTAGTTCAGCCGCTCCGCGCTGGAGAGCTTGTTGGGAATGTTCTCCAGCAGCACCTCCACGCCACGCTGCCGCGCGAACAGATTCAGTTCCTCCAACGAACTGAACGCCGCCTCCAGCTTCCGCTCGTCGAACTCCTCGCCGCCCACGCCAACGTGCTGGATCGCGTAGGTGCAGGGAATCTGCTCGGCTACCTCGAGCGCGCGCTTGATCTCGTCCACCGAGGCGATCCGCCTGCTCTTCTCCATCTCGGCGATATTCACCACCGCGTTGGGACCGGTGCGCCCCCACACGTCGTCCGTGTACATCGGCATGTGGAGCGAGTGCAGCTTCAGCCCGGAGTCGCGGAACCAGTGCCTGAGTTCGCCCACCTGCGCCAGGTTGTGGTAATCCAAATGCTGACGGGCGCAAAAAATTTCCACCAGGGGAAAGCCCGCGTTCTGAATCTTGTCCAGCGCCACCGTCGTCAAACGGTGCTGCACGAACAGGTGTGTCGAAAGGGCCGGTGTCATTCAGTAACCCGCCACCTTTCCGCGTCCGCGTCCGTCCGTACCGCCTTCCAGCCATGCGCCATTTACTCGAATCGCCTCCACCACCGCCACGGATCCGGTCTGCTCCACGGCGTGCCCGCGCGCCTGCAACAGGGCGATCGTATCCGGGGAGAAGCCCCGCTCCAGGTAGAGGGTGTCCGGCATCCATTGGTGGTGCAGACGAGGCGCGTCAATGGCATCCTGCACGTTCATCCCAAAATCCAGCATGTTCAACACCACCTGCGCCACGCCGGTGATGATGCGCGAACCGCCCGGCGCGCCCACCACCAGAAACGGCTTTTCGTCCTTCACGACGATGGTGGGCGTCATCGACGACAGCGGCCGCTTGCGCGGCTGCACGGCGTTGGACTCCCCCTGCACCAGCCCGAACATGTTCGGCTCGCCCGGCTTGGCCGCGAAGTCGTCCATCTCGTTGTTCAAAAGGAAGCCGAGCCCGGGCACCGTCACGCCGCCGCCGTAGCCGCCGTTGATCGTGTAGGTCATCGACACGGCGTTGCCCGCGGCGTCGACAATCGAAAAATGCGTGGTCTCGGCGCTTTCGTAGTCGCGCGGTGATCCGGGCTTCACCGCGCTGCTCTTCGACGCCCGAGCCGGGTCGATCGAAGCCCGCAATCTGTCGAGATACCGGGGATCGAGCAGCCCCTTCACGGGGACTTTGTAAAAATCCGGATCGCCCAGGTATTCGCTGCGGTCGGCATAATAGCGCCGCATCGCCTCGGCCATCCAGTGAATCGTCTGGGCCGACTCGAACCCGGTTTTCTCATAGCCCGTGCCGTTCAGAACGCCCAGAATCTGCAGCAGGCCCAACCCGCCCGAACTGGGAGGCGGCGCGGTAATAATGCCGTAGCCCTTGTAGCCGCCGGTCAACGGCTTTCGTTCCACGGCCCGGTAAAGCTTCAGATCCTCTTCCGTGATGAGACCGCCGTTCCGGCGCATCTCCGAGGCCAGAATCCTCGCCGTTTCCCCTTCGTAAAAACCCTTGGCTCGGCCGTCCGCGATCCGCCGCAGCGTCGCGGCCAGTTCCGGCTGGTAGAGACGCTCGCCGGGCTCGATGAACACGCCGTCGCGCTGAAAGATGCGCCGCGATTCGGGAAACTTCGCCAGCAGCTTCGATCCCGCCATGCTGCGCGCCTGCCCATAGCTGATCTCATAGCCTTCGGCCGCCAGATGAATGGCCGGCGCCACCAGTTCCGCCCAATCGCAGCGGCCATATTTCGTGTGCGCCAGTTCCAGGCCCCGCACCGTTCCAGGAACGCCCGCCGCCCGCCAGCCTTCGATGGAATCGCGTGTCGGCTTGCCGTCCGGCCCCAGGTACATGTCGTGCGTGGCCGCCAGCGGAGCCTGTTCGCGGAAATCGAAGAAGGCGGCCTCTCCCTGCGCCGTACGCAGCAGCAGAAAGCCGCCGCCACCGAGATTGCCCGCCGTTGGATGCGTCACGGCAAGCGCCAGAGCCACGGCCACCGCCGCATCCACCGCGTTACCGCCGTTCTTCAGGACCGCCGCTCCCACATCGGCCGCGTTCTGCTCCTGCGCCACCACAATGCCGTGGCGGAACCGCACGGGTTCGCGGCCCCAAACGGCCCCACACAACACCAGTAGCGAAACCAGGACGCGCATGAATCTGATTCTAGCTCTTACGCCTCCGCTTCCATTCAAATAACGCGATTCCGGCGGCCACCGATACGTTCAACGAACTCAGGTTGCCCGCCAGCGGAATGCGCACCAGAAAATCGCAGTGCCTGCGCACCTGTTCATGCAGCCCCTTGCCCTCGGCGCCCACCACGAGGACGCTCGGAGGCGTGTATTCCACCGTGTCGTAAGTTTGTTCGCCGCGTTCGTCCAACCCGTAAATCCAGTAACCGGCCGCTTTCAGTTGTTCCAGCGCACGGTTGATGTTGCCCACGCGCGCCACCGGAAGGTACTCCAGCGCACCCGCCGCCGCCTTCGCCGCCGAGGGCGTCAACCCCGCCGCCCGCCGCTCCGGAATCACCAGGCCGCCAGCTCCCGCGGCATGGGCGGACCGTGCCACGGCCCCCAGGTTATGCGGGTCTTCGACGCCGTCAAGCACCACCAGCATCGGCACCCCTGAAAGTAGGTCTTCCAGATTGCGCGTTTCCGCCTCGGCGCCTACGGCGGCCACGCCTTGATGAACGCCGCCCGCCGCCATGCGGTCCAGCGCCGCCCGCTCGTCCCAGCGCACCGGAATCCGCTGCGCGCGGCAGGCATCGAGAATCTCCTGGATGCGGTGTCCGCCCGCGCCTTTGGCCACATGAACGCGGTCCAGCGGCCGTCCCGCCTTCAGAGCCTCGGCCACGGCGTGAATTCCGATCAGCGTGCGCATCCGGGTCGATGGTACCAAAGGCGGCCGGCGCCGCCATCCGGCGTGAAGGGCGGGGGCCGGTAAGATGAAGAGATGAGCGTGGAACCCGCCCGGATCACCGTCGAACGGCTTCACCCCGAGGACGTCCAGGACCGGCGGATTCTGGTGGACCTCGACGGCCAGCGAATCGGCGCCCTTGCGTTTGGCAAGCGGGCCAGCCGCGAGGTGGCCCCCGGCCCGCATCGCCTGAAAGCGAACAATACGTTGTTCTGGAAGAACATCGAGGTGGAGCTTCAGCCCGGCGAACACGCCCGCTTCCTGGTGGCCAACCTGCCGGGCAGAGGCACGCTTTCGCTGCTCGGATTCCTGGGCGTGGGCCCGCTTTTTCTCGAATTCAAACGCGTGGACGGACCGCCTGCTCCCACTCCCTGATGCCTGCGCGTTCGTGCCGTAAAGCCGTGCGTCTGCTATACTCAATAAAGTTTTGGCCAGGTAGCTCAGTTGGTAGAGCGCGGCCCTGAAAAGGCCGGCGTCGGCGGTTCAAGTCCGTCCCTGGCCACCACTATTTATTCTTACCTGGAATCCCCCTCTTGCTCTCGCACACCCGCGCGGTTGTGGCTGTGGTCTTGCAATCCTGTCGCTGGACCATGGAAAAGCCCATGGACAGGATTCCCGATCGACTAATTTTGCGACGATGCCGGCTAAGGTCTCACTGCGGAGGAGTCGCTGGGAGGGCGGCGGCGCTGATCAGCAGCGACCCTCGTTCGGAACACTGGAGCCTACGGTTGAGCACATTGACTGGCACGACATTCCCGAGGTAGCTGCGAGCGGCCTGCATCCAGTCCTCGTCCGATTCGAACCGATCCTTGGGCCAGTACGGATCCTGGACAAACCCGAGATACAGAACCGTGACTGGAACGCCTAGCGAGGCGAGCCGCCAACCCCATGCCATCCGATTCGAGACCTGGTAGAACGCATCACGGCTGAGGTTGAAGCCCGGGGCGATCGCGTTCAGCGCGTGATTGGCGAGTTCGATTGACTCGCCAATCTTCTGATGGTTCTCCACGTTCGAACTGCTGTTGAAGGACTTGCCGCACGTTTCGAGTTCTTCGTGATGCGCTTTCGCTTCAACCAGTAGCACCCCGGGCATCTTGCGGATTGTGCACGTGCCGATCAGATCGAAGTTGGGCGTCCGGACGCGCGCGTTGTGCTTCACGATCCACCAGACAGGCTCTGTAATCTGCCGGTTGTCGAATCGGCCGTCCAAGTACTCGCGGCTGAATTCCGGAAGCTCATATTCCCGAACGTCGACGGATCCGATGGGCCGGTGGACGTCGCTGGCTGAGATCACCGTTCCGGTGCCGGCGAGTGCGGAGTTGAGAGCTTCGACGTAGGAGACAGAGTCGAGCAGGAGGAGCACATCGCGCCGGCTTCCGTTATGGTTCGTGACGATCACGCGGACCACCAGCTTACGCTACCGCCCGAATCCGCTGCATCTAATCACGAGGGTGGTTGTGGAGGCTTCAGATCGCAAGGCCCTCTCGATCCTTGCGGGGTTGCACCAAGCCCTCAGGCGCACAGGGCGGCTCCGCGCGGGGTATCATTGGTGCGCCCTAAAATGCAAGACTCCGACGGTTGGTGCAATGGCGCCGGAATTCCGTTGAGCGGGAAGATTTGCCGGTCCGCCGGGGAGTTCAACTTTGACCGGCATAGTCCGGTGGAGAAGCAATGCCAGCAGCTCAATTGTTTCATCGGGCGATACGGCGTCCCTGGCCCATCTTCGCGGCTGCCCTGGCTCTGGCGGTGATGGGTTTCTGGCCTAGCTTTTTCAAGAAGTTGCCGGACACGCCGCTGCCACATCACGTGCACGGGTGGTCAGCGACGGCGTGGATGCTCCTTCCCCTGCTCCAGTACGCACTCATCCGGAGCGGCCGGCGCAGCCTGCATCGCTATGTAGGCTATGCGTCTGTGGCGCTTGCTGCCATCGTGGCGGCAAGCGGAGTCTACGTGGTCCGGATGATGGCTTACAAGAACATGACAAGTTTCCGGCTGGCGAGCGTGAAGTTCGTCTGGCTCGACCTGACCGGGATCGTCTTTTTCTGTGTACTTGCCGGCGTCGCCATCGCGGCGGCACGCCAGCGTGACATCCGGTTGCACGTCACCGCTCTGGTCGCGAGCGCCTTCATCCCGCTGGAGGCGGCCCTCGAAAGACTGTTCGTGAACCTGCTGCCCTCGCTCGTGCCCGATTTCGACGCAGCGCTCTATGCATCGCTGATTTTTCTGGAAGTCACCTGCGCCGCCCTCGTACTGTTGGAGTGGCGTTCCGGCCGCGTGCGCTGGCCGCTGCCCGCCCTGCTTGGCTACTACCTCTCGATGCACGCAAGCTTGACGCCGCTTGCCACCAGCAGAGGCTTCCAGAGTTTCAGCGATTGGTTTGCCATGGCCGGACGTTCCGGCAACTAAGCGCGAATCCCGCGGCGCCCTGCTGTGTTGGCGGCTGAACCGCCCTGGCATCGCAGCCCGTTCCTCTTCAAAACATATATTTCAAGGCGAATTGCACCACGCGCGCTCCGCCCGCGCTCAGGATGCGGCCGAAGTTCGCATTGTTCACCGCCGTGTTCGGAGTACCGAAATTGGGGTGATTGAACGCGCTGAAGAACTCCGAGCGGAATTGCAACCGGTGCGTTTCGTGGAACTCGAAGTTCTTGAAGGCCGAAAGGTTCCAGGTGGCCGCGCCGGGACCATACAAGATGCCGCGCCCGGCCGTGCCAGGCGTGCCTTCCGCCGCGCGTGCGAAGGCAGCCGTGTCGAAGTACTTCATCAGCCACTCATCGCGCGGACGGCCGCCCGCCAGAACCGGATTGCCCACCAGGTCGGCGCGGTCGTTGGCGTTGCCATCCAGGTTCGCATCGTTGCCCGAGGTGACCGTGAACGGGTTGCCGCTGTCAAAGCGCGTGATGCCGCTCAACTGCCAGCCGTTCACCACATACTTGCCCACCCAGCCGTACTGCTGCGTGCGAGGCAGGTCCCACAGGTAGCTCACCACGAACACGTGCGGCGCGTTGAAGCCCGCCGGACCGCGGTCCAGACGCCGGTTATTCGAATCGACGATCGCCACCGCGGTCGCGCTGAAAATATCGTCGGAGATCTCGTCCATCGACTTCGAGAAGGTGTAGCTGCCGTTGATCGTGAAGCCGCGCGCCATGCGTTGCCGGAAGGAAAGCTGCAACGAATCGTAGTGGGCGTTGGAGCCCGTGTTGGTGTGCGCGATTTGCGCGAACGTATTCGGCAGGTACGGTCTGCGGGCGTTCACGTTGCCCGCCGTGGAGCTGCCCGGCCTGTAAATGGGCGCGTTGGCGTCGCGCTGGAAGAACAGCTTCCGTGACGAGTTGCCCACATAGGCCGCCTGCACGGTCAGCGTCGAGGTCAACTGTTGCTCCACGGCCAGGCTGTAGTGCAGCACATAGGGCGTGGCGGCATTCTCGTCGTAGTAGTTCGTAGTGATCGGCAGTGAAAACCTGGGATTGGCGCGGTCGAGCGTGTAGGGGAACGGACTGCCTCCCGGCACCTCCGACCACGGATTCACCAGGTTCGGCGTCCCAAACACGGTCACGTCCACCAGAAACGGCTGGCCTTGCAGGTTCGAGGCCACATTAGCGAAGGAAATCGCGTAGAAGGCGCCGACGCCCGCGCGAATCGCCGTCTTGCCCTTGCCCGTTGGATCGTAGGCGATGCCGAAACGAGGGGCGAAGTTGTTCCAGTCCGTCTTGGCCATTCCGCGCGGGATGCCCTCGTCGCCGTAGAACAGTTGCCCCATCGGAGCCTTCGGGATGGCCGTCGATTGCCGGTTGAACCGGAACGTGGCCAGTTCATCCGTCGTGCTCACCAACGGCTTGTTCAGCTCATAACGCAAGCCCAGGTTCAGAGTCACCCGCGAGGAGATCCGCCAGTCGTCCTGCACGAAACCATGCACGGCGGTGGAGCGGAAGATGCGCGCCAATCCGTTGTTCTGCCGGAAACTCGCGGCCCGGCCCAGCAGATAGTCGGCCAGCGTGTTCCTGGTGAAGTTTCCGGTGAAGCGCACCTGTCCGGCGCCCAGCCAGTTGCCCACCTCGTCGAACTTGCCGTACAGCATCCAAACACCCGCTTTCAGCGTGTGCTTGCCGCGCGTCGCCGTCAGTGTGTCCGACGCGCTGAAGGTCTGCTGCAACTGTCCGTTGCCGCCAAAGGTGCCCATCTGCCAGCGGCCGTTCACGAATATCTGCGGCGGCCGCGCCGGTTGCGCTCCCAGCGTCACCTTGCTGCCATAGTCGCTCCAGCTATGCGTGAACTCGTCGATGATCGGCGTGTCGCGCCTGCTCCAGGTGAACTGTGCCTGGTTCAAAGTCGTCGGGCTGACAATCCAGTCGTGGCTCATCACGATATTGCGCTGGCGGTACTGGGTGGTGTTGTTGGCGTAGTCGGGAACCTGCGTGGCTGATGGAAAGGGCTGATAGCTGTTGCCGTTGATCCAGAAAAGGCTGCCGTACACCTTCTGGTTCGAGTTCAGCATATGGTCCACCTTGATCAGGTACTGATTTTCATTGTCCCGGCTCGATCCGGTCGACTGAAGCCGGTTGTCCGCCGTGTTCGGCAGGGGAACAAAGCGGTCCATGATCGTCTTGGCCACCGGATCGAACCGGCTCACCGGAATCAGGGCGTTGGGAAACGGCTGGTTATTCGAGGGATCCACGGGCCGCTGCGCCGTCACCGCCGCGGAAAAGTCGCCCGCCCGCTCGGGGCCCGTCGGTGTCGCCACGTTGTTGATGAACGCCAGGCTGCGAATCTTCAAGCCCTGGAACGAGCCGAAAAAGAAGGTCTTGTTCTTGATCACCGGACCGCCCAGCGAAAAGCCGTACTGGTTCTGGCGCAGCGTGGGCACGCTCGGCTGGAAGAAGGGCCGCGCATTCAGCTTGTCGTTGCGCAGAAACTCGAAGACGCTGCCGTGAAACGCGTTGCCGCCCGACTTCAACACCACGTTGAACACCGCGCCCGGCGAACGGCCGAATTCGGCGTTGAAGTTGCTCGTGATCAGCCGGAACTCCTGCACGGCATCCGGGTTCGGCGACGTGTTGCCGCTGTTTCTCCAAAGATCGTTGTTGAAAGCTCCGTCCAACATGAAGGTGCTTTGCCGGGTACGGCTGCCGTTCACGTTCAGGAACGCGCCGCCGGAGTTGGAGACGGTGTTGAAATTCGTGTTCGAGACGCCCGGCAGCGTAATCGCCAGGTCATAGACGTTGCGGCCATTCAAGGGCAGATCGTTCACACGGTTGGTGTCCACCACCGCGCCCAACTGCGTCTGATAGGTGTCCACCTGCGCCGCGTCGGCCGTCACCTCGACGGACTCCACCACGGCGCCCACGGTCAGCCGCGCGTCGATGCGGATGTTCTGGTTCACCTCCAGACCGATCCCGGTGGCTACGAACGACTTGAATCCATCGTGCCGGATCTCCACACGGTATTGGCCCACGGGAAGGGCCGTGAGGATGTAGTTGCCGGCCTCATCGGTCGATGCACGCCTGGTTTCCCCGGTCAGCGTATTGTTCACAGACACGGCCGCGGCCGGAACGGCGGCGCCGGATTCGTCCTGCACCGAACCGAGAATCGTGCCGGTCACTTGTGCATGGATCGGAACGCAAAGGAATCCAACAAGGGATGTGATCGTAAGCAAACGCGCGCGCATGGATGATGTCATCCTGGACCTCCTGACAATGGTGAGCGATTACACCCATCTTGCTCCCGTAAACGCTTAAATGCAAGTTTTCCCAGCCCCTTCACATGCCCCGGGCCTCCCCTACTCGCAGTGGAGATCTCCGCCCGGCGCGAAATGTTACTAGAATCGGCACTATGAAAAACGGTCCTTCCATCACCCGGCGCACCTGGATGAGCCTGCTGTCCGCCCCCGCGCTTTCCGCCGCGATCTCCTGGCCGGAGAGCTTCCGGCAGCGCACGGCACGGTATCTGGAGACCCACCGGCGTCCCGAAGGCGGCTATGGTTGGGCCAGCGATGTCGTGGCCCACATCTCGCCCACCTTCGGCGTGACCGGTTCCTATCATCTGTTGGGCCTCGACGTGCCAGACGCGGACCGTGCCGCCGCCTTCGCGCGCGACATCTACCCGGTTCCCGAACCGCGCCGCAAGGAGCGCCCATTGTGGCGCCTGGATTTCGAACAGGTGCAGACGCTGCTCTGGCTGGGCCGCCCGATTGACAGCTTTCGTCCGCTGGCTTCCACCTGGACGCGCCCGGCCGAGTTCACCACGCGCTACGAGCTTGGGGGCAACCCTGTGTTCCAGCACCAGGCCATGGCCGTGCGGGTGCGCCATCTGCTCGGTCTTTCCCCGGCGGCAAGCGATGGCCCGTGGCGCGAGTATTTCCAGGAGCGCCGCCGCGGGAATGGTACCTTCAACACTACCCCCGCCGCCGATGGCAGCGACGGCCACGTCATGAACACTTTGTGGGGACTGCTGGCCGCCGAATGCCTCGGCCTGACCCTGCCCGCTGCGCCCCAACTGGCCGGATGGGTGAGCGCCTGCCAGCTTCCCAGCGGCGGTTTCACCTACGCTCCCGGCGCTTCCATCGGCGGCGTGGACGACATCGCCTATACCTGGTGCGCCCTTCAGATTCTCGAAAAGCTGGGGGCCAAACCGTCGCAGGCCGCCGCGTGCGCCGCCTGGATCGAGTCCCTCTCCACCGCCGAAGGCGGCTTTCAGGATCGTCCGGGCGGCGAGCCTAACCCGCTGGCCACGCTTTATGCGCTCGACTCCCTGCGCCTTCTGAACCACGCGCCCCGGAGCAACGCGCGCCCGGCCGCCCGGGCGAAACGGCATGCCATTCCTTCCGGCTTCGACGTGTTCTCCATCCAGGTGGAGGCTCCCGGCGCCGGTTCTCCGCGCGAAGCCGTCCTGCTGGCGCAAACCCTGGGCATCCATCTGTGGACGGCGAAGAACTCCGCGCCCGGCTGGATCGAAGAGGCTCAGCGGCTGGCCGGCGAAGCGCGCGTCCCGGTGCGGTTTGCCATCGGCAACGAGGAGTATGGAACCTACTTCGGCGTTCCCGGCCTGGGCTGCTACTCCCATCTGGTGGATTTCGTCGCTCCCTACGACGCCGCCGCGGCGAAGGCTGCCTCAGCCCCTCGGCGCACCGACGGCCGGCCGGACTTCATCACCCCGCCGGGGGCCATGGAAAAGATGAACTTCGCCTACACCTGGGATCAATTCCGCGACCGGCGCATCGCCCAATTGCGCAAGGCGCAGGGCCGCATGGTGTGGCAGTTTCTGGAGAATGAGGAACTCACGCGCGTCCTGCTGGACGATGGCGTGGCCAACGGTTCCTACTCGGCCATCGCTTCCTTTCACTTTGGGAACGAAAACTTTCTGCACTCCCAGCCCTACCTCCATCGCTGGTATGGCCGCCTGCCGTTTGTCGGCCTGCAGGACGCGCACGGGCAGGAAAGCTGGTGGTGGGGCAATCAACTCGCCGGGTTCACCACATTATTCGCCGGCCGCGACGGCTCCTGGGAGTCGTGGCTGGAGGCGCTGGATCGCAACCTGGTGATGAGCGTGCGGCACGATGCCATCACCGGCTGGAAGACGCACTATGCGGGGGGCTCGCCCGAACTGCGCGCATTCGTGCAGCGCCGTGAGGCGCGCTGGCGCTGGTGGGACGAGAGCGGCGCGCAGTCCCGCCGGCCAGCCGCTGCGCTGGTGCTGCTGCGCCCGGGCATGCGTTTTGAAGCAGGCGTCCCCGCCGAAGGCGCCGCGCTGCGGCTGCGTCTGTGGCAGGAAAACACGGGCCAGGCGCTGCCGCGCGAGCCGCGCGCGGAACTGGTCCGGCTGAGTATCGACGGCCACGCCGTCGAGCCGAAGCTCGTGGAAACCAGGAACGACCGCTATTTCCTGTGCCCCGCCGCCGACACGCCCGGCGCTCACCGCGCCGAGGCCGGGATTCGCCTGCTGGCTTCCGGCAGGATCACCACCGTGACTACGACCTGGAGCGGCGGCCGCGCCACGCCGTAAGAGCCGCTGACTACGCCTTCTTGAGCCGCTGCCCGGTGCGATCCCAGGCCAGGTAGGCGCTCTTGCGGTAGCTCTGGTTGCCGATGTTCGCCGCCACCACGCCGTAATAGCCCAGGTCGCAGTCGCACTTCAGCGCTTCACCCTTGCGAATGGCGTTGTGCAGGTTCCGGTGGTGCAGGTCCAACGCCTCGGCGCCCGTCTTTTTGTGCTCATACGGCTTGGCTTCGTCTTCCCACAATTTTTGCGGTGTAATCGTGAAGCCCGTCCGGGTAAACGTGAGAGTCGCCTTGTTTCCGCGCAACATGTGCTCCACCGGCGTGTCGTTGGCCATGGACGACACCAGTTGCACGGTCAGGCCTTCGGGGTATTCCAGCAGGAAGTTCAGCGTGTCGGGCACCTCGGCCACCGATTTCGCGAACATATACTTGCCGCCCATGCCCACGCCCTTGTCGGGGAAGGTCAGGCCGAGCGCCTTGATGATCCGCGTCACGCGGTGAATGAACAGGTCCGTCGCGATGCCGCCCGAATAGTCCCAGAACAGCCGCCACCGGAAGAAACGCTCCGGCTGGAACGGCCGCTTCTTCGCCGGACCCAGCCATGCGTTCCAATCCAGGTTTACGCCCGGCTTGCAGTCGGCGTCGATCGGATAGGCCCAGAACTCGTCGCCCTTATGGTTGCGCGAATAGTCGATCTGGGCCAGCACCACCTTGCCGAGCGCTCCCTCCTTCACGAACCGGTTCGCCGTTTCGTAGGAGTCGTCCGACATCCCCTGTACGCCCACCTGCATCTTCACGCCCGTGGATTTGATTTTGGCCACTACCTTCTTGGCCTGCTCGATATTCCATGTCATCGGCTTTTCGCAGTAGATGTGCTTGCCGGCGCTGGCGGCGTCCAGTGTCATCTGCGCGTGCCAGTGCTCCGGCGTCGCGATCAGGACATAGTCGATGTCCTTGTTTTCCAGCAGCCGCAGGTACTCCTTATACTTCTGTCCGCCCGTCAACACGGAGGCCGCGTCCAACCGCTTGTCGTAAACGTCGCACACAGCCACGATCCGGCAGTTGTCCGTCTCCTTCATGCCGTTCAGCGCGCGCATGTGACCGCCCGCCATGCCTCCGCAGCCGATCACGCCAATCTGCAAACGGTCGTTGGCGCCCACGATGCGCGCCGCCGAAGCGGCGGTCAACGGCAATGTGGAGGAGGCGGCCAGGAAGCCGCGGCGGGTGAGGTCGGTCATGCGGGCATTGTACCGCGCGGGGCCGGGGCCGCCGCGCGGCGCTTCCCTTGCACCTCGCGCGGCGTTACCGTGAAGTTAACAGGAGGTCCCCATGACCGTGTCCAAAGCGGACATCGACCGCTTTCTTTCCCTTCCTCACATCGCCCTCATCGGCGTCTCCCGCAAGGAGGGCCAATATTCCCGCACCGTATTTCAGGAACTGCGCAAGGCCGTGGCCTCGCTCACTCCAGTGAACCCCTCGGCCCGCGAAATCGACGGCTTCTCCTGCGTTGCCTCCGTCGCCGACGTGCACCCCTCGCCCGAAGGCGCCATCCTGCTGATCCATGCCGGCGCCGTGCTGCAAACGGTCCGCGACTGTATCCGTTCCGGTGTCCGCATGATCTGGCTTCGCCAGCCGGAATCCACCAGCGAGGCTCACCGCCAGGCCGCCATGGAATGCCGTCAGGCCGGGGTTGCCCTCATCGCCGGCGAATGCCCGCTCATGTTCCTGAAGGGTGGCCACTGGATTCACCGCCTGCACGGCGGACTACGTCAACTAACAGGCACGTATCCGGCCTAGAGATCGCAAATTCCGGCCGCCTGCCCCAGAGACTCCATCGGCGAGCGCTCGGGAATGAACTCGTGCGCGAAATAACCTTTGAAGCCGGTGGCCAGAATCGCCTTCACCACCGCCGGATAGTACAGCTCCTGCGTTTCGTCGATCTCGTGCCGTCCCGGCACGCCGCCCGTGTGATAGTGGGCGAAATACTGGTGGTTCTGCTGGATGGTGCGGATCACGTCACCCTCCATGATCTGCATGTGATAGATGTCGTACAGCAGCTTGACGCGCGGTGAATTCACGCGCTTGCACAGTTCCACGCCCCACCACGTCCGGTCCCCCATATAGTCCGGGTGGTTCACCTTCGAGTTCAGCAGCTCCATGCAGATGTTGACGCCTTTGTCCTCGGCGATGGCCTTCACCTTGTTCAGCAGCAACACGCTGTTCTCCAGGCCCTCCTCATCGCTCATCCCGCGGCGGCTTCCGGAAAAGGTGATCACGTTGGGCACCTTCATCCGCGCCGCCCGCTCGACGTTCTCGCGGAAGTCGGCCTCCATCTTCGCGTGATTCGCCTTGTCGTTATGACCGTCCTTGATCGTTCCGGCCCCGGGGACCATCGTTGGTATCAAACCGTACTTCTGCACCACCGGCCAGTCGTTTGGGCCGATCAGGTCGATGCCCACCAGCCCCAGCCGCCGCGCCTCGCGCGCCAGCGTTTCCAAATCGGTCTTCTGGTAGCACCAGCGGCACACGGATTGATGCAGATTGCCTTTGCGTTCCACTGGTTTCGGGTCCTGCAACGCGCCCACGGGAAGGGCGGTCGCGGCGCTGATGAGAAAGTTACGGCGGCTCATGCCGTGATCCTATCACTGCCTGCCCCGGGCGCAAGCCCCTGCCCGGACTCCCTCGCGAACCGCCGGACATACAGGGTACACACCACCGCCAGGATGACGAAGGCCGCTTGTACCGCGTGCGTCGCCACGCGCGGCCCGGGCAGATAGCTTTTCAGCAGGGAATCGGCCACGGCCGTCCACATGATGAACAGCAACAGAGCAACGGGGCAGCGCTCCCGGTGCACGAACCACGCCACAGCCAGCGTCGCCACGGCGATCAGGCCCACGGCCAGCCAGTAGTCCGTCCACGGACGGCCTTCATACAGGTCGATGAAAAACGCGCAGCAGGTTACCGTCAGGCCCACCTCGCGCGCCACGTTGGCCGAGCGCGTCGCCAGCAGCAACAGCAGCGCGCCCGCCACCGTGAAGGAGAAGCGCAGATGGATCCGCTCGAAGTAGGGAATCAGGAACAGGATGATGGTTACAGCCAGAGCCGCCGCCGTCAGCGAGGGAAGCAGGCCCGTCTCTTTCTCCTTCACCACGTTCCGCTCCGTCACCGGTTCCACGCCCCACGCCGCCCAGGCATACGAGGCGCCCAGCAATGCACCGAAGGTGAACTCCATCACTTTCCACCAGTCCGTGAACGCCGGGCCTGTGGCCGCGTGTCCCCAAACCTGGAAGCTCGCCCCCAAGGGGAAGCCGACGGCGCCGCCCACCAGCCCGCACAACGCGAACCGGCGCACATGCGCTCCATGCAGCGCCACGAGGGCCAGCGTGCCCAACGTCAACCCCGCCCAGATCTCTGGACGCGGCTTGTCCAAAGGGTTGGAAAAGTAGATTAGCTTCGGATCGTTGATGAACTTCCACCCCAGCCAGGTCACACCCAGCAACACCGCCAGCGTCCCCACGAGTTTTCTTCCCGAAGGCGGCGCCAGGGCGAGCCCCATGATTGCTCCGCCCAACATGCCCCACACGCCACCCTTGATGGTGAAACCCAGAATGGCCCAGTGAAAGGTCTCAGGGTGGAACGAAAGCCCCACGGTCTGGCCGTACGTCATGTCGCCGCCAAACCCGATGCCCACCGCCGCGAAGGCCATCAACCGGGCCGTGCTCGCCGTGTCCAGCCGCAGCAGCAGCGCCAACACCAGTCCGATCATCGAACCTGGAATCATCGCCCCCAGCGGTCCTCCGCCGATATATCCGCGCAACCCCCATCCCAAAGACATGGTGGCGGCGGCGAACAGAATCCAGTGAAGAGGCGGCAATGAGGCGAGCGGTTTCATGGGAGGCGACCGACCATTATCGCTCAGCGTCCGTGCGAACGTGAGCCCGATGGGAACCGCTCCGGAGAGAACCGGGGAGGTTAGTACGCCGGGTTAAATCTGAACCCGGTCCATCGCCAGAAATTCTTGAATATGCGGGTGTTCGCTCTTGTCCAGAAGGTGCACCGGCCCGAAGAAGATCACCTTGCCCTCGTGCAGGAAGATCACCTTGTCGGCCACTTTCCACATCAGGGCAAGGTCGTGCGTAACAACCAGGCTGGTCAGGTGGAGTTGGCGTTTCAGCCGCAGCATCAGGTTGCCCAGGTGGTCGCTCATGATGGGGTCCACCATCGTCGTAGGCTCGTCGTAGAGCACGCACTCGGGTTGTGCCGCCAACGCCCTGGCGATCGCCACGGCACGTTTGTAGCCGGTCGAAAGGTCGTTCGGCGCTGAGTCGTAGTAGTCGAGCAGATCCACCATCCGCAGGAGTCCGCGGACAATCTCCTCACGGTTGCCAGCGTTGTAATCTTCGCGCAACTCCAACGAAAATAAGATATTTTCGGCTACGGTGAGCGAATCGAAAAGCGCTCCGCTCTGGAACACCATCGTCACTTTCTTGCGAATGCGCCGCAGCTCACTCTCTGGCGCGCGGGTAATGTCGGTGTGGGCCACCACCACGCGCCCGGCATCGGCCTTCAGGAAGCCCATGATGTGGGCGAGCGACACCGACTTGCCACCGCCCGACCGTCCCAGGATGGCCACCGTCTCTCCGGCGTCAATGTGAAAGCTTACGCCGTCCAAAACCGTCCGGTCGAACGTCTTATAAACGTCACGAAATTCGATGTAATGGGGGAACTGCTCATTTCCGGGCATGAATCGCCTCCCATTCCTCAGGAGTATTGACGTTCAGAAAATGGCGCGACTCGTCGAACGACACCCAACGGCACCTCAACCGGCTGAGAGCTTCGAGCAGGCGGAAGTTTCCTGTTTCCATCTGTTTGGAAACGGCCTCCCGCGCCACCGGACGGTACAATGCGCACAACGGCTGCCGCCGGCCATCGCCGGAAACCGGCACGACGGCCTGTGCGCCGTCGTCCACTCCCGCCTCCACCAGAAGGCGCCGCAACGCCCGTTCCTCGAGCGACGGCATGTCGCAGGCCACCACCATCGCCCATTCGGCCCGGTCCTTGCATTCCGCCAACGCCGCTTCCAGGCCGCTCAACGGACCGTACCCCGGCCGCTCATCCTCGATCAGGGGAAGACCCAGCGAAGCATAGCGCTCCGCGGGTCCCACCACGACCGCCTGGCCGCAGACGCGCTCCAGCAAATCGTAGGTCGCCCGCAGCAGCGTCTGGCCATCCATCTCCAGCAGCGCTTTATCCCGGCCCATGCGCGAGCTTTGGCCTCCGGCCAGTACATAGCCGCGCACCAGGCCAGTCACATGGTCTTGCGCCGCGCCCGAGGGGAGCCCGCTCATGCGGTTATGGTATCACCGGGCCCCCCTCCACAGTCCCCGCCGCTGCGTGGATTCACGGAACTCCGCCGGAGCCGAGCGGCCTTCCGTAAAAGGACATGCTTGTGTTAGAAAGATTTACGAGTATAATCGGAGAAAACGGTTTGAGCAGATTTGCTATTGCCATGTTAGCGCTAGCGGTTAGCCACGACGCGCTGTCCGGAGCCTCCCGCTCTCCCGGGAAACCTCTGCCTCCTGCGCCCAATGCCTCTTCCCCGGTGGTTTCCACTACGATTCGCGCTTCCCGCAACGGCCGTCTCGTCCGCTCCGTCGTGGTTCCTCCCACGGTGATACAGGCTCGCGTGGTGAGTTCCGCAGGTTCCGGCAGCCACTCCGGGGCGGTCACCTCTCTCGCGGCACTGGATGCGCTGATTCAGGAAACGGCCCAGCGTGAGGGCGTCGATCCCCTGTTGGTGCACGCCATTATTCACACCGAGAGCGCCTACAACCCCTACGCACTGTCCTACAAGGGAGCCGAAGGACTCATGCAACTGATTCCCGGCACGGCGCGGCGCATGGGCGTGCGCAATAGCTTCGATATCCGGCAGAACGTGGCCGGAGGCGTGAAGTATTTGAAGCAGATGCTGGACCGTTTCGACGATTTGCGCTTCGCCATTGCCGCGTATAACGCCGGCCCGGAGGCGGTAGCGCGTTACAACGGAATTCCTCCCTACGCGGAAACCATCGGTTATGTGTATCGCGTCGGCAAGCGCTATGGAGAGCTGCGCAGGCAGTTCGCTCCCCGGCCCCAGCCGGTCATGCAACTGGCCGAGGCGCAGAAACCACCGGAATACCGTCCCTTCGAATCCTACCTGGACGCCGAAGGGCGAATTCATTTGCGAACGAGGTGATTTGACGACGTGCGACTGGCAACGCTCATCGTAACCGGTATCCTGGCGTGCGGGTTCATTCCCGGCGGCGTGGCGCGATCCGCGCCCCTGAACACGCTTCGCGAGATCCGTACCTGGTCGTTGGGCGACTCCACGCGGATTGCCATCGAGATTGACGGCACGCTGACCTTCCGGCATGACCGTTTGGCCGATCCGCCACGCCTCTTCTTCGATCTCGATGAAACCAGCGTCGGCACGTTGCGCGGCTCCGCCGCCACCATCACGGTCGGCGATCCTGTAGTGCGCCAGGTGCGCGTCGGCATCCTGCGCAGAGGAGTGGCCCGCGTGGTTGTCGATCTGTTCGAGCAGGGCGAATACACCGTTTCCCAACTGACGAACCCCTCGCGCCTGGTTGTGGAGGTGCGCCGCGGATCCGCCGCGCCCAGGAACCCGGCCGTCGAGCCCCCCGCCCAGCCGCTCACTCCGCCACCGGCGATCGAGCCCCCCGCGCCTCCCGTACCTATTTCCGCCGTTTCCTCCAAAGCCGAGCCGAAGGCGGTACGGCGCACAATCGTCGTCAAGGGCAAGCGCCGCCACTTCATCGAAGCGCCGCGCGCCACCGCCGCCCGCAAGCCCGCTCCACCTCTATGGACGCTGGCCGCGCAACCGCGCGTGACCGGCCGCCTGGTCCTCAGCCATATTGCTCCGCCCCCTACCTGGGTTCCGGCCATTCCGGCCCGGCCGCCGCGCAAGCCGGCCGTCATCGTGGCCCGGAACACGCCAGCCACTCCGGCCCCCGCGGCTATCCCGGAGCCGCCGCCCGCTCCTCGTGGCGCCGCCGCCAAGGCCACGCCCGCGCCTCGCGTCGAAGCGGACCCTGGCGAAACCTTCCTCGATGCCCGGCCCGCGCAGCAGACTCGCCTGGGCGACCGCTCGTTGACGCGCGCTCTGGGCCTGAAGCTGCGCCGCGTGGTGATCGACGCCGGACATGGCGGCCACGATACCGGCACCATTTCGCGGAACGGCCTCAAGGAAAAAGACCTTGTCCTCGACGTCGCGCTGCGGCTGGGCGCACTCATCGAGGAACGGCTGGGCAGCGAAGTGGTCTACACGCGCGACACCGATCTCTTCGTGCCGCTCGAGGATCGCACCTCCTTCGCCAACCGCCAGAAGGCCGACCTCTTTCTCTCCATTCACGCCAACTCCTCGCCCAGCCGGAACGCTGCCGGCATGGAGACCTTCTACCTGAACTTCACCACCTCCAAGGACGACCTCGACCTGGCCGCCCGTGAGAACGCCAGCTCGGAAAAGTCGATCCACGACCTCTCCGATCTGGTACGCCGGATCACGTTGCAGGACAAGGTGGAGGAGTCACGCGAGTTCGCCTCCCGCGTGCAGACCGCCGGTTATGAGTTGACGGCGAAAACGCACGGCCGTCTGAAGAATCGCGGCGTGAAGAAGGCGCCCTTCGTCGTGCTGATCGGAGCCCGAATGCCGAGCGTGCTGGTTGAGATCGGCTTTCTTACCAACTCCAAGGAAGAGTCGATGCTGAAGAAGACGGGCCACCGGGACAAGATCGCCGAAGCTCTGTTCAAGGGTGTTTCGCGCTATGCCGATGGCTTGTCGCACTTTCGCGTGGCGCAGAGCAGCGCATCTCACGCGGCATCGGAATCCCAGTAGTCCGGCGTCTAGGCCGGTTGTGGTTGCAGTTCCAGCGCCAACGGCACCACGCAATTGCGCCCGGCATTCTTCGCCATGTAGAGCGCGTCGTCGGCGCGGTCGATCAGCGCTTCCGGCGGACAGGCAGCCATTCCATGGATCGAGGTGACGCCGAAGCTGGAAGTGACCGACACCGTGGCCGTGCCAACGTGGATGGGGGCCTGCGCCAGGGCCTGGCGCAGCGCCTCGGCCTTCACCGTCGAGGCTTCCAGGTCGCAGCCGGGCAGGACGATCAGAAACTCTTCGCCGCCGTACCGGCCCACCGCGTCATAAGGCCGCACGGTGCCGAGCATCCGGATGGCCGTCTCACGCAGCACCGAATCCCCCACCAGATGCCCATGGGTATCGTTCACGCGCTTGAAATAGTCCAGATCCGCCAGCACCAGCCCCATCGGGCTGTTCTCGCGGCGCGAGCGGGACATCTCCCGCGCCAGCAGTTCCAACGTCGCGCTACGGTTCCAGAGGCTGGTCAGAGCGTCGCGCGTCGCCCGCACCTTAAGCTCCTCCTTCACCCGCAGCAACTCCGTCTCGATCTCCACGATGCGGCGCGCCGGACCCAGGCGTAACGTCAGTTCGTTGAAGTCCGGCGGCTTAACCAGATAGTCGTCCGCACCGGACTGCATGCCCCGGATGAAGTCTTCCCGCTCCGAACGCGACGTCAACATGATGATGTAGGTGTAGTATTCCCGCTTTAACGCCCGCACCATCGTGCACACTTCGGGGCCGCTCATCCCCGGCATCATCCAGTCCAGAATCGCGATGCGCGGCGCCGAATCATCCTGCAGGATCCGCCAGGCTTCGGCCCCTGAAGCGGCAGGCACCACTTCGTAGCCCCACTTCTTCAGCGCCACCTCCAGCGGGCGCCGCGAAACAACGTTATCGTCGGCCACAAGAACGCGCAACGGTTTCGTCCCGGCTTCCGTGGCCGCTGGCTCTGGAGTCATGACAGTGGTCGCGTCTGTCCCTTCGTGATCATCACATTCAGTTATCGGCAGGAATCGCTCGACCATCTTGAGAATCTGGCGCTTCAGGCACGGCATTCTCCCCCTTCCGGCTCCGGAGCCGCCGCCGTGAATCCACAGACACGGGCTGCTGCTATAGCCGCCCGGGACGCCACTGGCCTACTTCTCCCTTCCCCTGTCCCCGAGATTATATCGAATGGCATCTCCCCCGCCGTTTGTCAACCGGGTATCATCATCCGATGGCTCTTCCTTCCGTGCCTCTCCGCGCGGCCGCCGTGCTCCTCTCCACCACCTGGGCGTGGGCTCAACTCACGCCTGCCAATACCCCCCAACGCGTGGTGCTTCACTTCGATGAGGCGCATACGTCCGTGCCCGCCGGGATGCGCGCCCCTGCGGGACCCTCCGCGATCACCGCCTCCGACGGCGCCCGCTGGAGCCTGGCCCGCTTCTCGTCCAACGGTAAGGAGTACACCAAGGGAATCTGGCGTCTCGACCCGGCCGCCAGCCATCCCTGGGACCAGCGCCAGTACTTCGCCGGCAAACGCTACCTGCTTTCCGACGACGTGTTGTTTCTGCTCTCCGACGGCGGACGCGGCGTCTGGGCGCGAACAGCCCTCGGCATCACACACATCCAGCTTGTGCCGATGACGCTCGACGAAAAAGCCGCACTCTTTGAAGAACGCATCCGTCTGCGCCATACCCGCCACGGCTTTGTCGCCAACTCGCACCTGTCCCGGCCCGGCGATCTCACGTCGAGCACTCCCGTCTCCACGGACAACGACGGCTTGTGGACGGCCATCTACACCGCGGCCGAATGCTTTCGCTATGCGGTCACGCGCTCGCCGGAAGCCGCCGAGCGGGCCCGCCTCACCGCCGAGGCCGTCCTCTTCCTGGAAGAGGTCACCGGCAGGCCCGGCTACCCGGCGCGCAGCTACATCGTGCCCGGCGAACCGCGCCCTCCCGATGGCACTTGGCACTGGCGGCCCGATGGGCGCATCCTTTGGAAAAGCGATACCAGTTCCGATGAACTGGTGGGCCACTACTTCCTGTTCGCAGTCGCTTATGACCTGTTGGACGACGCCGCGCTGAAAGCGAAAATCGCAGCCACCACGCGCCGCATCACCGACCACATTCTCGATCACGATCTCCAACTCACCGACATTCATGGCCAGCCGACCTACTGGGGCCGCTGGTCGCCCGAATACTTCGCCTCGCCCCGGGGCCGCGGCGACTCACCCTTGAATGCCCTCGAGATTCTCTCCTTCCTCAAAGCCGCCCACCACATTACGGGTGAGCCGAGGTACGAAGCCGAATACAGGCGCCTGGCGGGTCCCGCCGGTTATGCCGCGATCACCGCCCGCCTCGACGCCCTGCGCGAAGAGATCAACTATTCCGATGAAGAGCTCGCCATGCTGCCCTTCTATCTGCTCTTCCGCTACGAGAAGGATCCCGCCCTGCTGGCCATCTACCGCGGTGCTCTCGGGCAGTGGTGGCGCAACATTTCGCGCGAAGCCAACCCGCTGTGGACCGCCATCCACGCCGCCACGGGCGCGCCGGTGGATTTCACCGATTCCCTGCGCACTCTCTACCGCATTCCGCTCGATCTGAGAGAGTGGACCGTCGAAAACGCGCACCGCACCGATCTCGAATGGGAGTCCGAGGCCGACCGCCATGGACGCCGGCAGGCGCGCGTCCTCATCGCCCCCGACGAGCGCCCCGTCATGAAATGGAACGGAAATCCCTTTCGCACCGATGGAGGCAACGGCGGCCGCGGCGAAGATGATGGCGCTTTCTTCCTGCTGCCGTATTGGATGGCGCGCCAGAGCGGATTGATCCGTCCTTGACCCGGCCGGAATCTCTCCCCACTCCGGCCCGTCTTCGCGGTATAGTGTCTAGCGGCAAGCAAGCTCAGCCAACCATGTAGTGTTCACAAGGCCAACTGGTTCAGTCTGATGCTGGTTCCGATCTTATTCGCAGCGGCGCTTTTGCCGGCCGCCCCCACCGCGGGCCACATGGATGTCCGCGTCTATTCCGAACTGCGGCGCATTGGTCCTGACGGCGTTCCGGTGGAGGCCGACAGCATCGGACGTCCGCGCGAAATCCTGTCCCCCGCGCTGGCCCGTCAAAGCTACACGAGTTTCCGCATCGTCGTCTCGGCGCCGTTGGGCCAGAAGTTCATGCTTTTCCTGGGCGAGAACCCTGAAAATATCCTGCAAACCACTCTCTACAAGGAATCCTGGACTCACACGGGCAAAACCTGGATTCCCGATGCCATCGAAAAGGTGGCCGCGCCTTACACCGGCGTCATCCCCGATGCCGCGCTCGGACCCGAGCAGCAGACCGTGCAAAGCTTCCTGCTCGACGTCTACACACCCTCGAAGGCGCCCATCCGCCGTGTTCGCCTGGAAGTGCAGTTGAACGTGGGCGATCAATGGATCATCTATCCCATGGAGGTCCGGATCGGCTCCCTGATGACGCCGAAACCCGAGGCGATTTCGCCAGCTCTGGCCGACCTTCGCCTGCCTGCCTCGGAAACCGCGCTTGAATACTTGGAAACCTACCTCTGCGGGGCCAAACAGCGGCTCGGCGCTTCGCCTCCCAACGGCCGGCAACTCATCTTCCGGAACGCCCAGCAGGATGTGCTGTGGGCCCGCATGATCGAAGGAGCCAAGGGCCGCGACTTCGCCGTCGCGGGCATCCTCAGCGCTCTCGGCGCCACGGACGTGAAGTCCTGGTGCGAACGCCGCCAGGAGCCGCAAGCCGGATATGACCCGGAGTCCTACTGGAAACTGCGTAACTGGCTTATGAAGAACGCGGTACAGTAAGCTCGCCCCGACGCATCCCCGCCCATGGCGTGACCGCCGGATACCTTCTGCGCTACACTGAAAACTTGCAGCCGTAAGGCTGCGGACAAGGCCAGTTGGCCGCGTCCCAACCCCGTGTGGCGCGTTCGCGCACTCGGGGCGCTTCCCGGAGAGATGGCCGAGCGGTTGAAGGCGCACGCTTGGAAAGCGTGTATACGGGAAACTGTATCGAGGGTTCGAATCCCTCTCTCTCCGCCATTTCCCTTCGTGACCAGTTTTCCCTCCCTGCTGCGCAGTTCAGTCGAAAGAGGGAATCATGGCAACCGGACTTTCTCAATTTCTGGTTCACGTCGACTTCGGGTCGGCCAAAGGCAACCTCCTCATCAGCCGCGACAACGATAGCTGGCAACTGATTTTCGAAAAGGGCGTTCCGCGTACGGGGTGGACGCAGGGAAAACTGGGTTTCTGGGAGTGGGATACCTCGCGTGACGTCTGCCTGCTCTTCGATAACCGCGCCCAACGAGGCGGTGTCTGGGGAAACTCGCTCAAAGGCCACTCCGATTACATCGCCGTCGGGCTGTTCCAGTTCAACCCTCAGTCGGCCACCTTCGGTTTCGAAGGAACCGCCGCATTCGGGGCCGACCGCGGTTTTGAATCGGCGCTGCGCGGCTCCTGGGAGATTGTCGCCACGCCCGACCAGATGGTCGAGGTGAAATCCGAGTTGGAACGGTTGAGCAAGGAGATCGAAGCCGCCTACCGCCAGGCCGCCGTGGACGCCGTCGGCATCGTCGATCCCACGCCTATCTCCGATTGCGTCGGCGCGGGAATGTGCGTGTCCCAGGGCGATGTGGTCGGCGCCTGCCTCAGCCTGGTGGCCGTATTTCCGTACATCGGCGATGCCTTGGGCAAATCGGCGAAAGCCATTCGCCTGGTTGCCCATGTGCAAAACCTGTACCGCCGCCTGCGAGCCGTCATGAAGACGCTTCAGATTCTGGAACGGGAGGCCGTCCGGGCGCGCCGCGCCAGCCAGGAGGCCTGGGAACGCGCCCGTGTCCTTCGCCAGAAGGCGGAGCGCGAAGCCGCCGAGGCGGTCAAGCGGATGCGCACGGCCTTCCGCGAAATGATCAAGCACAAATATGCTCATATTGCCCAAAAGGCGGGCTGGAGCACGGCCGACCTGGCGAGAGCTTGTGAATGGTGCAAGTTCACGAAGCCGCCGAAAATGGTCGTCGCCCGCAAGCGCAGCTCCATCGCCTTGAAATTCGAGGGCAAGCCGGGATACGGTCCCAAGCCCGTGCAGGTGAAGCTGAAAAGCAAGAAGTCCGGCCCCTATAAGGGTCTGGTCTGTTATCCCACCGAGGAGGAACTCGCCGACATCGCGCGCCGGGAAGGGCAGAAGTCCGCCGATAAGATCCGCAAGAACGCCGAGGATCTCAAGAAGATGGGCTTTCACTACGACGCGAACGGACTCCTCATCAATCCGAAAGGGGAGAAGGTCTATTCAGACATCGACTACATGGGCATCTACAACATCCCTGAAGGCCGCGCCCCAACCGCCTGGGGAGGCCGCCTGGCCGACAACGACGACGAATTCCTGAATGAGTGGATCAATAAACTCTTCCACGGCAAAGCTCCGGCCAAGCAGCACGGCAATCAGGACCGCCTGACGGCGGAGCTGGAAAATGCCGCCGACGATCTCAACAAGGCCCCCGGGCGTATGCCCGACGCCGACGAGTTGGCCGATCCCGAAGCATTCCTGCTCATTGGCCCCGATGGCATCCCCCGCAGCGTTAGCTGGAGCGAACTTTGTGACTGGTACAGGCGCTACGGAATTCACAACCCGTATCTCGCCCACATGTAGCGGAAGTAGGCGGGTACGTTCCGGTCCGGCCCCGCGCGCTGCTACCCTAAAGACACATGCGCCGGTTCCGGCACATCTTTCTGATCGCCCTGGCCGCCGGACTTGCCGTCGTCTTTGCCGTGTACCGCGCCCAAAGGGGCGTGCAGGCCGTCCGGCAGCCCGAACTGCCCGCCGCCCTCCCTCTGGACATTCAAGCCGCCAGCCGCGATTGGGTCTACTTCAAGGACAAGGACGGCGTCCCCATCGTCGAAGTCCGCGCCCGCGAAATGGCCCGGATCGAGAAGCCTGAGCCGCGCATTCAGTTGAACGGCGTCCAATTGAAGCTCTTCCACAAGGACGGCAAGCAGTACGACCTGGTCAAATCCGCCTCGGCCATCTTCGATGAAGCCGGCTCCTCGCTCTTCTCCGAAGGCGATGTAGAAATCTCTCTCGGTGTCCCCGACGGCCAGCCCGACGGCTCCCCTGCCGGCCGCCTGCTTACCATCAAGACCTCCGCCGTGGACTTCGACGCCTCCACAGGACGCGCCCACACCGAACGCCCGCTTCAGTTCACCTTCGACTCCGGCGATGGTACCGCCACCGGCGCCACTTACGAACCGGCCGAACGCCAGCTTCACCTGCATGCTGACGCCCACCTGGTATGGCGCGGCCGCGGCCCGGCTGACCGCGCCATGACCATCGACGCCGGAGAACTTATCTATCGGGAGGCCGAGGCGCGCGTCCTGCTTACGCCCTGGTCCCGCTTCTCGCGCCGTAGCTTGCGCATGGAGGGCGGCGACTCGGTGGTCTACCTCGACAAGGCTCACATCCAGCGCGTCGAATCGGCCAGCGCCCGCGGCGTCGATCAACAGCCCAACCGCCGCCTGGACTTTTCCGCGGACCGTCTCCACCTCCTCTTTAATGACGACTCCCACGTCCAGAAGATCACCGGCGAAACCAACGCCGTCTTGAACACTCTCACGCCCACGGCCTCCACCAAGGTCACCACCGACCGGCTCGACCTGGACTTCGCGGCCGGCGCCGGAGAGTCCATCCTTGAAACCGCCACAGCCAACGGCTCATCGACGCTCGAATCCAGGCCCACTCCGCGTCCAGGCGCCGCGACGCCCCCCACGCGCGTGCTGAAGTCCGCCGTCATCCTGGCGCGGATGCGCGCAGGAGGCGAGGAACTTGCGCAGGTGGAAACCCACACGCCTGGTACCGTTGAATTCCTGCCGAACGCGCCCGTCCAGCCGCGACGCCGCCTGGAGGCCAACCGCCTCTGGATGACCTACGGCCCGCGCAACATGCTGGAAACCTTCCGCGCCGTGCAGGTCTCCACGCGCACCGAAAAGCCCCCCACGCGCCGCGTGCCCAAACCGCCGCCCGCTCTCACCACCTCCGACGATTTGACCGCCACCTTCCATCCTGCCACCGGCGACCTGGTCCGTCTGCAGCAGTGGAACAACTTCCGCTACCAGGAAGGGGAGCGCCAGGCCGCCTCGCACAAGGCCACCCTGGAGCAGTCATCGGACCGCATCATCCTGGAGTCGGAAGGCAAGACGCAGGCCCGCACCTGGGACCCCTCCGGCTCGCTGACGGCCAACACCATCACGCTGGAACAGGCCGCCGGCCGTACCTTGGCCGAAGGCAACGTTCTCTCCACGCGGCAGCCTGACCGGAAACCGGCGAAGAACAACTCGGCCATGCTGAATCCTGGCGAACCTCTCTATGCCCGCGCCCAGCGAATGACCGCCCTGGACGACAATCGCGACATCACCTACGAGGGCGCCGCCACCCTCTGGCAGGCCGGCAACCGGTTGCAGGCCGACCGAGTTCACATCCTCCGCGCGCGGCAGACGCTGGACGCCACCGGCAATGTCATCTCCCAGTTAATTGATGCGGCTCCCAGCCAGCAAACCGCGGCTCCCATCACAATTGTCCGCTCGCAAACGCTCCACTATGACGACGCCCGGAATCTGGCCCACTACAAGGGCAACGTCCGGCTCAGCCAGGGCGGAGCCTCCGGCGGCATCGACGTGCAATCGGCCGAACTGCGCGCCTATCTTCTCGACGACCCCAAGCCCGGCCAGTCCCGGCTGGAAAAGGCGTTCGCCGACGGTAACGTCATCATTCTTCAGCAGGCTTCCTTCAAACCCGGCCCCACTCCCGCCGTCCCCAACCCCGCCCCACGCCTCCGTACCCGGCGCGGCGTGGCCGACCATGCCGAATACTACCTCGCCGATGGACGCGTGCTCCTACGGGGCGGCAACCCCCAGATGACCGATTCCGTCAAAGGAATTACGCGGGGCCGCCAATTGACCTGGTTTTCGTCGAATGATAGCCTTCTGGTGGAAGGTGCTGAGACGCAGCCGGTCGAAAGCCGGATCCTGCGCCGCTAGCGCACAGCGCCTGGGCCTCGGTCCGCCGGGCTATGTTGTGCGCGGGGAAGTCAGCCGCCCGCATGCGCAAACTGGAAACCGCCGAGATCGCCAAGTCCTACCGCCGCCGCAAGGTTGTGGATGATGTCTCGCTCTCGGTCACGCAGGGCGAGGTGGTCGGCCTGTTGGGGCCGAACGGGGCGGGGAAGACCACCAGTTTTTACATCATTGTCGGTCTCATCAGTCCCGACACCGGCCGTGTGCTGCTCGACGGAGAAGATATCACCGACCGCGCCATGTACGAGCGCGCGCGACTCGGCATCTCCTATCTTCCCCAGGAACCTTCCGTCTTCCGCAAGCTCACGGTCGAGGAAAACCTTCTCGCCATCCTCGAAACCCTCCCCATCAACGCGCACGACCGACGGGCCCGCATGAACTCGCTGATCGACGAACTGGGCCTCGATAAGGTTCGCCAGTCGAAAGGCTACATGCTCTCCGGAGGCGAACGGCGCCGCGTCGAAATCGCCCGCTCCCTCGTCATCAGCCCCAGCTTCCTCCTGCTGGATGAGCCCTTCTCCGGCATCGACCCCATCCAGGTGCTGGAAATCCAACGAATCATCTTCGACCTGAAGCGGGCAGGCATCGGCATCCTCATCACCGACCACAACGTCCGTGAAACCCTCGCCGTCACCGACCGCGCCTATATCATCAACAATGGCACCATCTTCCGCGCCGGTTCGCCCGATTCTCTCGGTCGCGACCCTGACGTGAAGCGCGTCTACCTCGGCGACAATTTTACGTTCGAACTCGGCCTGCGCCAGTAGCGGTGCGGCTTCCACAGATCTCCCTTCGTGGCGTCACACCCTTACCCTTGAAGCTGTTGATTCGTTGAGCAGGCAACAATGAGAAGCGGCATTCTGTCGCGAAGCTACTTGCGTTTAGCTTCCTTAATAATTTCCGTAACCGCTTGACTTTCACCCCCTGACATAACTTATTGTCATTAGATCGGTCCTTTTTCGAGGATCTGGGATGACCGACTTCTAAAGGGGGGTCGCTTGTGAAATTCAGAGGTACTCTGTTGTTCCTCGTCGCCGCTGCGAGCTTATTCGCACAAGGTGAACGCGGAACGCTCAACGGCACTATCGCGGACTCTTCCGGCGCTGTCGTCGCCGGCGCTTCCGTGAAAATTCTCAACCCGGCAACCGGCGTGGAACTGAACGCCACCACCACCGACGCGGGCGTCTACCGCCTGCCGTCGTTGATGCCCGGCACCTACCGCATCACGGTGAGCGCGCCCGGCTTCAAGACGGCGGTTCGCGAGAACATCAATCTCTCGGTGGCGCAGACGCTGACGGTCGACTTTTCGCTCGACGTCGGCAACGTCACCGATTCGATTACGGTGTCGAGCGATCCTCCGCTGCTGGAAACCGGCACGGCCGAGATCGGCTCCTACGTATCGAAGAAGGAGTTCGACTCCTGGCCCATCGCGGTGGGCGGCGGACGGCGCCAGATTCAGCAGTTCATCTTCACCTCGCTGCCCGGCACGACGGGCGGCACATGGCAGGGCTCCATCAACGGCGGGCAGAACTACTCGCACGAGATTCTGATCGACGGCATCTCGGTGGGCCGCATGGATCTGGCAGGCGGCGCCAACTCCGAGTTCAGCCCGTCGTCGGAATCCATTTCCGAGTTCAAGCTGCAAACCGGCACGGTGAGCGCGCAGTACTCGGGCACGCAGACCTCGGTGGCCAACTTCGCCACCAAGAGCGGCACGAACGAGTTGCACGGCTCGGCCTACTACTACGGCCAGAACGACGCGCTGCGGGCGAACAACTTCAACTCGAATTCGGCCGGCATCAAGCGCCAGCCCTACAAGCAGCACAACTACGGCTATTCGATCGGCGGTCCGGTGTACATTCCGAAACTGTACGACGGCCGCAACAAGAGCTTCTTCTTCCACAACATGGAGAGGACCACGCAGAAGGATTACAGCCAGACGCTGCTGACGCAGTTGCCGACGGTGGATTTCAAGCAGGGCAATTTCGCGAGCCTGCTGAATCCGGCCTTCACCGGCAATGCCGGTTCCGGCACCATGGTGGGCAACGACGCCGCCGGACGCAGCGTGCAGTTCGGGGCGATTTATGACCCGACCACGTCGCGCCAGGTGGGCGGCACGTGGGTGCGCGACATGTTCCCGGGCAACGTCATTCCGAAGAGCCGTTGGAGCCCGGTTTCGTCGAAGATTCTTGAACTGGCGCCGATCACCGACCCGGTGTTCAGCGGCATGTTGAACAACATGCCCGCGCTGGGGGCCTGCTGCCCCGAGTTCCGCGAACGGATGCTCACCTTCAAGGGCGACCACAACTTCAATACCAACCATCGTCTGAGCGCGATGTTCAACCGCAACTTCCGGACGCGCTACAACAGCGGCACTCCGCGTTGGGGCGCTCCGCCGAACACGCCCACTGGCGTTTATCAGAACCAGGACACGCCCGGAACGATGATTCGCCTGGCCTACGACGTTACCCTGCGGCCTACGCTGCTGGCGCACTTCGCGCTCGGCTACAACCGGTTCGGCAACAACAATGAGAGCGTGTTCGTCGATCAGGACTGGCCCGCGAAAATCGGTCTTCAGAACGTGCCCGGCGTACACTTCCCCGTGTTGAACTTCGCCGGCCAGCCCTTCCAGGGCGGTAACATAGGCGCGGGCGGACGTCTGGGCTCGGGCAATCGCGGCGGTTCCTACAACGGTTCCACCATCGGCTAGGCCGACTTCACCTACATCCGCGGCACCCACAACTTCAAGTTCGGCTTTGAAAACCGCCGCTACTACTACAACACCCGCAACAAGTCCGGCTCGGGCGACTTCAACTTCTCGCCGAACCAGACCGCGCTGCCCGGCTTTATCAATCAAACCGGCCACAGCTTCGCCAGTTTCCTGATGGGCGACTATGCGAGCACCAGCCGCGGCATCGCCGCCGCCAACTTCGGCCATCGCTGGCGCACGGCGGGCTTCTACTTCCAGGACGACTGGAAGGCCACGCGCAAGCTGACGTTGAACCTCGGTCTTCGCTGGGAAGTCATCGGCGGCCTGATCGAAGTCGCGGGCCGCATGTCCGGCCTCGGCCTTACCACGGCCAACCCGGGAGCGGCGGGCCGTCCCGGCGCTCTGATCTTCGCCGACGATCTCGGACGCCGCGGTTTCCAGAACACCTACTGGAAGCAGATTTCGCCCAAATTCGGCTTTGCCTACGCGGCCACCCAGAAATTGGTTCTGCGCGGCGGCTACGGCATCAACAACACGCCGGCCATCTCGAACGGCTTCGGTTTCGGAGGCACGCTGGGCTACAACGGCAACATCGCCGTCAACAGCGCCAACACGCCCATCCGTTTCGCCGAAGACAGTCTCGGCAATTTGAGCAACCCCTACCCGAGCTTCACCGGTACGTTGCCCAACAAGATTCCGACTCTGGCCAACGGCCAGGGCATCGACTACTACCCGCTGAGCGGCAACCGCATGCCCTACGTCCAGAACTGGAACTTCGGCATTCAGTATCAACTGCCTGCCAGCACGGTTCTGGAAGTGAACTACATCGGCAACAAAGGCACGCGGCTCATCGCCAAGGGCTTCTCTCAGCCCAACAACCTGCCCTTCACGGTCACCCAGCAATACGGCGACCTGTTGCCCCGCCCC
>JADZBH010000059.1 GCA_020852175.1 Bryobacterales bacterium
ACGTCGTAGGTGACGTGGACTCGGGGCGGCCGCACGCGTTCCAGCTTCGCGTGGACGCTTTCTCTAGCCATGGCTGTAGCCTCCGGATGGAAATCTGACGAAACCTAGTATGTCTGCGCGGGATTCGACCGTCAAGCGATTTTTCCCTTGCAAGCCGTAATAAAAAAAGACCTTTATTTGTTCGGCTGGGAGTGACACAATCCTTAGGTCGATTGCGCAGTTTGGAGGTAATGAGCATGGCCGGAGATCGTCCGCGGGCGAGCGTGAATCTAAGCGTGGACCCCGCCTCGGAGGGAGTGCGGGGGGAGCGGGCGGCGTCGGACACCCCCTTCCGGATCCTCCTTCTGGGTGACTTTTGCGGCCGGAGAAACCGGGGGGCCGAGCGTGCCTCGCTGGCCGGTATCCGGGCTTTCGAAGCCGATGTGGAGGCGATTGACAGCCTGCCGGGCAAGGTAGGCGCCTCGCTGCGGTTCGACACGCTGATGCTGCGGCTGTCGAACCTGGATGACCTGCATCCCGATTCCCTCCAGCGCTTTGTCCCGGAGGACTTTCTGGCGGTCACGCCCCCGGCCGGACCCGCCGAGGCTGCCGGCGCGCCCGAGCCGGAGCGTCCGCCCTTGCCTGACGAGGGCGGCGATCTGCTGGGCGCGATTTTGGGGGGCGGCCCCCTGCCTCCGCCTCCTCCTAAGAAGAAGGATGCGCTGCGGGCGACGATCGACGAGATGGTGGCGCCTCATCTGGTGAAGCCTCCCGATGCAGGAACCGTGGCGGCGGCCTCGGCGCGGGCTCGCGCGCGGGCCACCGGCGTGAAAGGGGTGCTGGAACACCCGGACTTCCGCGAGTTGGAGGGCAATCTGCTCTCCGTGTTCCGGTTGCTGCGCCGTCTGGCGACGGGCGTGGAGTTGCAGCTCCACCTGCTGGACGTGACCAAGGCCGAGGTGGCGCGAGACCTGGCGGCGGGCGGCCGGGAGATGCTGCGTCTGCTGCGCGAGGAGACCACCGGCACGCCAGGGGCCGCGCCGTGGGCCGTGGTGGCGGCCATGTGGCCCCTGGAGGCCACCGAAGCGGATCTGGATTTGGCCTACGGGCTGGCGCAGGCGGCCCGGGCGGGCGGAGCGCCGCTGCTGGTGGATGGTCCGGTGCTGCTGGCCGGTTGCGATTCGCTGGCCACGGCCGATCCGCGCGAGTGGAAGGGCGAGTTGACACGCGCGGTTCAGGATGCCTGGGCGGCGTTGCGGGGCAGTCCGCTGGCGGCCTGGATCGGAATGACCGCACCGAGGGTGATGATGCGGCCTCCTTATGGCCCCGGCGGCTTGTCGACCGAGGTGGACGGCCTGCGCGAGGCCGGCGAGAGCTTCCACCCGGCGGACTATGTGTGGGGCAGCGGCGCGGCGTTCTGTGCCGGGCTGCTAGGCGAAGCCTTCGAGCGCGAGGGCTGGGAACTGCGGCCGGAAAGCATGTTGGGCGCCGATGGCATGCCGGTGTACGTTCAGGGCCGCGGCGCCGATGCCGTGGCCGCTCCCTCCACGGAAGGCTGGATCAACGAACGGGCCGCCGAGAACATGCTGGACTGCGGTCTGATGCCGCTGGTGACGGTGCGCAACCGGGATGTCGTGCGGCTGGTGCGGTGGCAGTCGATCGCCCTCCCGGCACAACGCCTGCACGGGCGGTGGGAGTAGTGGCGGCCCGTCGCAGTACACTGTGAGAGCACATGCGCATCCTGCAACCAGTGGTTTGGTCCAAGGGCACGTTCCTCACGCCGCAGCACATGCAGGTGCAGGACCGGTACCTGGAAAGCCTGCTGGGCTTCCGCGCCGAGGCGCTGCATTTCCGCCCCTGGGGCTTCCGTAAATTGTTGTTCGACCAGGAGGCGCTGGCCGCGGGAAACCTTGTCATCCACGCGGCGCAGGGCCTGTTCGCCGACGGGCTGCCGTTCGACATTCCGGCGGCCGATCCGGCGCCGGGCGCCAAGGCGCTGGCCGAGTATTTCTCCGCCGATCAGGATACGCTGGACATCTTTCTCGCGATTCCAAGCTACCGGGCCAGCGGCGTGAATCTCTCGGCGCCCGGGCGCGGCCTGGACACGCGCTATCTCTCCGAAGTGGCCGTGATGCGCGACGAAAACACGGGCGCCAACGAGCGGCCGGTGCAACTGGCGCGTAAGAATTTCCGGCTGCTCGTGGAGGGCGAACCGCAGCGCGGCACGCTTTCCATGAAAGTGGCCCGCGTGAAGCGAACCGCCGCCGACAACTTCGAACTGGTGCCCGGCTTCGTGCCGCCTCTGCTCGACATTGAAGCGAGCGACTACCTGGGCGGCATCGCGCGCCATTTCGTGGAATCGCTTTCGGCCAAGAGCGGCATGTTGAGCGGCATGCGCCGCCAGAAAAACCAGAGCCTGGCCGAGTTCACCACGGCCGACATCGCCAACTTCTGGCTGCTGTACACCATCAATCAGCACTTTCCAGCCATCCGCCACATCTTTGAAACCAAGGGCGGCCATCCGGAAGAGTTGTTCGCCGTGATGACGTCGCTGGCGGCCACGCTCACCACCTTTTCGCTGGAGATTCAGCCGCGCGACCTGCCGGCCTACGACCATGAAGACCTCGGCGGCTGCTACCGCAAACTCGATGAAACGCTGCGGCACCTGTTGGAGACCGTCGTGCCCAGCAACTTCGTTTCGCTGGCGCTGAAACTGATCCGGCCCTCGATTTATGCCGCTTCGATCTTCGAGGACCGCTTCCTGGAAGGCACGAAGATGTACCTGGCCATCAAGGCCAGCCTGAACGAGGGCGAACTGATCCAGAAGGTTCCACACCTGGTGAAGGTCTGTTCGGCGACGCACGTGGAACACCTGGTGCGTCAGGCGTTGCCCGGCGTGCCCTTGACGCATATGCCGTCGCCGCCCACGTCGATTCCGGTGAAGTTGCACCACCAGTACTTCAGCCTGAGCCAGAGCGGTCTCGCATGGGAGGCCATCGGCCGGGCGCGTAACTTCGCCGTCTACATTCCGGGCGACTTTCCTGAGCCGGAAGCCGAGTTGATCATCGTCCTGCCGGTTACCTGAGCCTCAACGCGCGTGGACGATGCGGGCCACGCCGCCGGAGATGCGCAGGCCGTCGGCCCGGTCCGCGAAGTAGAGCGCGTTCAAGGCCGGGCAATCGATGTCGTCCACCGTGCTCCACCCCAACTCGCGGAGGCGCGGCGCGAGCCTGGACGGGGAGAGATGGGAAAGCACATGTTCGCCCAGACGGGCGACGTAGCGCTCGATCACGTACTGCGCCAGACGGCTGCGCCAACTGAGTTCGCGTCCCGCCACGAGGTAGTCGAAGACGATTTCCCCACGCGGGTTTAGCGAGCGGACCACTCGCAGCGTGTCGTGGATGGCGTCCTCGGTGAGGTAGGGGGTCACGCCGAGCCAGGCAAAGCAGGCCGGTTCGTGCGCGCGGTATCCGGCGGCGGACAGGGCTTCGGCCAGGCCCGAGCGGGCGAGATCGACGGGGACGTAGGTGACGCCGGAGGGTTCGCCGATGCCGGCTTCGCGGAGCAGGGAGCGCTTCCACCTTTGTGTATCCGGGTGGTCCACCTCGAACACGGGCAGGGGAGGGGCCGGCGTGTGGCCGGAGGCCTGCCGGTAAGCAAAGGTATCGAGCCCGGCGCCCAGCAGGACGTATTGCGTGCATCCGCGGGCGCGGGCGCGGGCCAGAGCATCCTCGGCGAAGCGGCTGCGCGCGGCCATCCAGGCGCGGATGGGCGCGGTGCGCGGCGGCGTGGCGAGTTCGCCTAACGGAGCGAGCAAGGGCAGGGCCAGCGGGTCGTCGAAGACAAGCGGGCGGTCCAGCTTCTGGTGCATCGCGCGCTGGGTGGCGGCACGCAGGGCCGTTGTACTGGGGCGGCCGTCGATCATGCCGGCTACTTCGAGGTAAGCAGCAACACGAGGGCCACGATGAGGGCGATGACGATGCCGCCGATGGCCAGGGCAATGCCAATCATACCGGCGCGGGACGGAGCCGGGCCGGGTTGTTGGCCGGGCGCCTGTTTCATGGCTGGCATGGCGCCGCTTTTCAGGGCCGGGGAGTCCTGGTTCAAACCCGCGCCGGGCATGGAGGATCCTCCTCCGCTGATCATGCGCGTGTATTCGCTCGGGCCCGCATGTTGCGTCATGTCCGCCATGGGAGGCGGGCCGCCGCCCTGCGCACCGGACTTCGGGCCGAACATGGTGAAGGAACCGCCCTGGTCGCCCCAATCGGCGGGTCCCTGGGCCGGCGGTGGCGTCGGGGCTTGGCCAAAGCCGCCCTGAGCGCCGGGTCCGAACATGCGCGTGAACTCGCTGGCCTGCTGGAAGGGGCGGCGCGGCGGCGCCGAAGGCTCCGCTGCGGCTCGCTGCTGCTCGCGCTCGACGTCGACCGGTTCGGCGGTGAAGCCGGAGCCGAAAAACTCGGTGAACTCACTGGGCCGTTGAGGTGCCGGCGGCTGCTGCGGATACACCGGCTGTTGCGTGGACTGCCGGTAGGGTGGCGGCTGCTGGGGCGAAGGCTGCGGATGCGCCTGCGGCCAAGGGGGCAACGCGCTTTCGGTGGCGCGCGGCTTGGGTGGCGGCTCATCGGCGGGGAAAGGGCGTCCTCCCGCCGGGCCGAAGAGGCGCTCGAACTCGGCCATCTCACGGTCGCGCGCCGTCTGCTGCTGCGGCGGCGGCTGGGGTGGAGCCTGTTGCGGGGGGGGCGGTGCGAACGGCGGCGCCACGCCTGGAGTGGGTTGCGCAAAGGGCGCTGCCGAGACGGGCGGCGGCGGGCTGTTGAACATCTGTGTGAATTCGCCCGGCTCCTGCGGTGTGTAAGCTGGCGGAGGTGGCTGCTGTTGCGGTTGCGGCGGTGGCTGTAGAGGTGGCGGCGCGGCGAACTGCGGCGGCGGTGGGGGCGCCGAGGGTTTGGCCGATGACGGTTCGGCGAACAGCCGTGTGAATTCCCCCGGCCCTTGCGGCGGCTCGGCCGGGCCGTGGCCGACAGTGACCGTTCCGTGGGAAATGATTTCGGTGGTGCGGCGGCGGCGGCGGGTTTCCACCGGTTGCGTCACGGCTTCCTGGCCATGCGCCGTGGGATGGTTTTGCACCATGGAGCGGAAAGGTTGCGGCGGCTGGGGCTCCTGCGGTGGCGGTTGAGGCGGCGGCGGAGGTGGTGGAGGTGGCGGAGGCGGTGCTGCCTGGCGCGGCGGCTGTGGCGGGAACTGTTGCGTGGCCGGCGGCGGTGGCGGCGGCGCGAAGAAGGCGTCGAACTCCCTCGAATTCTCGTTCGTGGCGGGGGGGGGCTGTGACGCGACGGGAGGCGCCGGGCTCTGGGCTGGGGTCTCCGGATGAGCATGGAGGTATCCCCGCAGGTCCATGAGATCTTCCAGCGGCGGCGTCACCACATAGATCGCGCCGGCGAATTCTCCGGTTTCAATCAACTCGGCGGTGGGGCCGGAAACAAGGCGGCGATTTACTTCCGCGGCCAGGTTGCGCGCCGCCTCGGTGACGGCGAACACATGGAGCAATACCTGCTTGCCGGTGGCGTTCTGGGTGGCGCGAAACACCTTTGCTTCGCCCTCGTGGGCCAGCCGCTGCAGTTCGTATTTTTTGTAGAAACTCATGCCAGGCGAAGCTCCTGAACCGGGGCACGGGCCGCGGCCCGAAGCATTTCCTCCAAGACCTTGATTTTCAAACGTCTCCCCGAAATTGACGTAGTATCATGATGACATGCCGGGCGGGGTTGTCAACGGACGAAACCATGGCGTGGGCTGATCGAATGGCATGAGAAACCTGTCGCGAGTGGTCTGGTCGGAGGGCATGCACTTGGGCCCGCACCATTTCCAGGCCCAGAACCGCTATTTTGAAGACGCTGTCCAGTTCCATACGGCCAGCCTGCAATTTGAACCGTATGGGTTCGCCGGATGCCAGATGGATGCCGAGGCGTTGCGCAACGGCACGCTGGCGCTGGTGCACGCGCGCGGCCTGTTCGCCGACGGGCTAAGCTTCCACATGCCGGAACTGGACCCTCTTCCGGCGCCACGAAAACTGGAAGAATTGTTTCCGGCGGTGCAGGAACGCGTCGACGTGCTGCTGGCCGTTCCCGAGTTGCGGGCCGAAGGTCCGAATTGCGCGCTGGAGGGTGAAACCGGACTGTTGCGGTACCGGGCCGAGGCCTCGCCGCTGCCGGACGAGAACACGGGGCGCGACGAAAAGCCCGTGCCGCTGGGCCGCAAGAACATCCGCTTCCTGCTGGAAACCGAGGACCAGACCGGCTATGTGACAATGCCCATCGCGCGCGTCCGGCGCGACGGCAAGGGCGCCTTCGCCTTCGACGACCGTTTCATTCCGCCTCTGCTGACCGTGCACGGTTCGCCCGTGCTGGCCCTGATGCTGCGCCGCCTGCTGGACCTGCTGGAGGAAAAGTGCAAGGGCGTGGCCCGGCCGAAGGACCTGGCGCACCAGACCGTGAGCGGCTTTTCGGCCGAGGGCATCGCCAACGCCTGGTTCCTGCATTGTCTGAACGCGTCGGTGGGGCCGCTGCGCCACCTGGCCGCGGCCAAGCGCGCGCATCCCGAGGAGTTGTTCGTGGAGATGTCGCGGCTGGCCGGGGCGCTGTGCACCTTCTCCATCGAAAGCCACCCCGCGCAACTGCCGCGCTACGAACATGCGCGGCTGGCCGATTGCTTCGAGCACCTGGACCTGCATATCCGCCAGCACCTGGAATTGATGGTGCCGAGCAACACCGTCCGTTTCGCCTTCGAGCAGGTGGCGCTCTACTTCTGGCAGTCGCGCATTCTCGACGAACGGACGCTGAACCGGGCGCGCTGGGTGTTCGGCATCTCCTGCCCGAGGATGGGAGAGGCGGATCTGATCAACGCCGTGCCAAGGCTGGTGAAGATCTGCTCGTTGCAGTTTCTGCCCAAGCTGGTGGAGCGGGCGCTGCCGGGTATGACCCTGACTCATGTCAGCGTGCCGCCGCCCGCCGTGCAGGCCAAGATCGACTATCAATACTTCACCGTGGACCGTGCCGGACCGTGCTGGGACCACATGGTGAAGTCGCGCGAATTCGGCGTGTATGTGCCGGGCGAGGTGCCCGATCCGCACATTGAACTGACGGTGATTCTGGAATCGTAGGGCGAACGATGACACAGGCAGCAGAGGCGGCGGGCGCGAAGACGGAAAACCTGGCGCTCATTTTTCAGGAACTGTTCACGGCGGCCATCCGGTTGCGCAGCGGCCGGCAGGAGGTGCACGACGCCGAACAGTTCCGGGCGCAGGTGATGCAGGCCATCCGCATGGCCGACCAGAACGCCAAGGCGCGCGGCTACGTGGACACCGACATCCAGGCGGGCGTGTTCGCCGTGGTGGCGTTCCTGGACGAATCGATTCTGAACCTGCGCCAGCCGGTGTTCAAGGACTGGGTGCGCAAACCCCTTCAGGAAGAACTGTTCGGCCGCCACGTGGCCGGCGAGATCTTCTTCGAGGGCCTGAACAAGCTTCTGGGACGGCGCGATGCCCCGGAGACGGCCGATGTGCTGGAGATCTACTACCTGAGCATGTTGCTTGGCTACCTGGGCAAGTACAGCATCAGTTCGAAGGGCGAACTGCGGTCACTGATGATGCAGACGGCCGAAAAGATTCAGCGCATCCGGAAGACGCCGCCGGACTGGTCGCCGCGGTGGGCGCTGCCGGAAGATACCGGCACGTTCCGGTTGGACGATCCGTGGGTGAAGCGTCTGACATGGGCGCTGGCCGGCATTGGCGTGTTCTCGATTCTGTTGTTCGCCATCTACCGGTTCCTCTTGAGTTCCGGCATTGCGACGGTGGAGACGCTGGCGGGCGGGGGGGCTCGGTAGGCCATGGGGGGACTGAGCGGCTATTACGCGATGGCGATTTCGGTGGCCGTGGTCGGCGCCGTGAGTTGGGTGGTCATCGGCAAGCTGGGCTTGACCGGTCCCATGGAGATTGTGATCCGCAGTCTGCTCATGGGCCTGCTGATGTCGCTGTTCGGCATCGGTACATGGTGGAAGGAGCGGCAGCGGCGCAGGAAGCAGGCGGCACAGGCCGAGGCGGGCGGAGCCCCGGCGGGCGCGGCGCAGGAAGAGGACCTGAGTTTCCTGTTCAAGGCGGCCGAGCAGAGGTTGATGGCGTCTCCGCTGGGCGCCGATGCGCGCGTGCGGAACCTGCCGGTGGTGTTCCTGGTGGGCGCGGGCGGTGCGGCCAAGACCAGCACGCTGATTCATTCCGGCGTCGAACCCGACCTGCTGGCCGGGCAGGTGTACCAGGACAACACGGTGGTTCCGACGGCGGCGGCGAACCTGTGGCTGGCGCAGCGCTCGGTGTTCATCGAGGCGGGCGGCAAGCTGTTCAACGACGCGATGGGCTGGACGGGACTGATCAAGCGCCTGAAGCCATCAAGGCTGCGGTCGCTGTTTTCCCGCAAGCCGCAGCCGCCGCGCGCCGTTGTGGTGTGCGTCGATGGCGAATCCTTCCTGCGCGGCGGAGCCGAGGACGCCCTGACCGGCCTGGCCCGCACATTGAACGCGCGCGTGTGCGAGATATCGAAGGATCTCGGCATCCGGTTGCCTATCTATGTACTGTTCACGCGCATGGACCGCATGGGCTACTTCGGTGAATTCGTCTCGAACCTGAGCGACGAAGAGGCGATGCAGGTGGTGGGCTCGACGCTGCCGATTCAGAGTGGCGTGGCCGCGGGCGTATATGCCGAGACCGAGTCGCGGCGGCTGACGGCGGCCTTCAACGATCTCTTTTTCTCGATCTGCGACAAACGTCTGCCCATGCTGGAGCGCGAACACGATCCGGTGCGGCAAGGGGCGGTGTACGAATTTCCGCGGGAGTTCCGCAAGCTGCGGCAGTTGCTGGTCCGGTTTCTGGCGGACCTCGGCAGGCCGAGCCAGCTACACATCAGCCCGTTCCTGCGCGGATTTTATTTCAGCGGCGTGCGTCCCAAGGTAATCAAGGAGACCGCGGGCGTACGGACGGCGGAAACGCCGGCTTCGATGCGGCGTGGCGGGCTCGTGGACGACCCGCTGGGACTGGACGCACCGCACCAGGTGCAGCAGCAGGCCCAGAGCGTGCGGACGCGGCGCGTGCCGCAATGGATCTTCCTCGGCCACCTGTTCTCGAACGTGATTCTGCAGGACCGCGCGGCGCAGGGCGCCAGCGGCACCAGCGCCGGCGCGCAGATGACGCGGCGGTTGGCGGTAAGCGTTGTATCGGCGCTGTTCTTTCTGTGGATGATCGCGCTGACGGTGAGCTACTTCGGCAACCGTGCGTTGGAAACCCAGGTGATCGACGCGGCGCGCGGCATTGCCGCCACCGAGTCCGGCGGGGCCGGACAGGAGTTGCCTTCTTTGAACGCGCTGCAGCGGCTCGACACGCTCCGGCAGTCGGTCGAACTGTTGTCGCGCTACGAGCGGGAAGGCGCGCCGTGGCGGTTGCGCTGGGGCCTGTACGTGGGCAGCGACATGTACGAATCCTCGCGGCGGCTCTACTTCAACCGGTTCGCGAAACTGCTGTTTGGGGCCACGCAAGCAGCGCTGCTGGACTGGCTCCGCAAGCTGCCCGCCTCGCCGGGTCCGTCCGATCCCTACCGGCCGACCTATGACACGCTGAAGGGCTATCTGATCACTACCTCGCACCCGGACAAGAGCACGCGGGAATTTTTGTCACCCCTGCTGACCGAGCGCTGGGCGGCCGGCCGCCAGGTGGACCCCGATCGAATGGCGCTGGCGCGCCGGCAGTTCGATTTCTACGCCGACGAACTGAAGATCAAGAACCCGTTCTCTTCGAGCAACGACGGCGAGGCGATCGAGCACGCGCGCGATTACCTGTCGCGGTTCAACGCCGAGGAGAGCATCTACCAGTTCATGATCGCCGAAGCGTCGCGCAAGCATCCCGGCGTGAATTTCAATAAGGCGTATCCGGGCTCGGCGGCGCTGGTGGTGAACAACCGTGAGATGCTGGGGGCCTTCACCGCCGACGGCTGGAAGTTCATGGAAGAGGCCATCCGCAACGTGCGCCGCTTTTTCGGCGGCGAGCGCTGGGTGTTGGGCGACCGTGCCGTGGCCGGGCTCGATCCGGCGACGCTCGCGCCCAAGCTGACCGCGCGTTATCACAAGGATTTCCTCGACAACTGGCGGGCTTATCTGGCCGCGACGCAGGTGGTTCGCTATGCGAGCATCGCCGACGCGGCGGCCAAGCTGGGACAACTCTCGGGCAATTCCAGCTACCTGCTGGCCCTGTTTTGCGTGGCCTCGACGAACACCGCCGTGGCCGCCGCCGAAGTGAAAGCGCCTTATCAGCCGGTGCACTTCGTCGAGCAGACGCCCTGCCGCGACCGTATGGTGACCGACAACAACACGCCTTACGTGCAGGCCCTGGTGGGCTTGCAGGCGGCCATGGACCGGGTGGCCAAGACGAGCGGCAACGAGATTCCCGAGGATCTCGTGAACGCCACCTTGAACGAGGCCACTAACGCCTACAAAGTGACGCGCATGATCGCGCAGAAGTTCACCATCGACCGCGAAGGCAACGTGCACGGCATGGTGCAGAAGCTGATGGAGGACCCTATCAAGTACGCCGAAGCGCTGCTGGGACGCCTGGGCCCGGCGCAGTTGAACTCGGCCGGCAAGGGCGCCTGCAACGATCTGCTGAAGTTGACCGCGAAGTATCCGTTCAAGAGCGACTCGAAGCTGGATGCGACCATGGAGGAGTTCGGCTCGTTCTTCCGGCCGGGCGACGGCCGTCTGGACCAGTTTTATCAGGGCACGCTGAAACAGTACATCGACAAACAGGGCAGCATGTATGTGCAGAAGGCCGACAGCAAAGTCTCCGTCACGCCGAGGTTCCTGCAATACCTGAACAACATCATGGCGTTCCGCGAGGCTTTCTATAAAGGAGAGGCGCGGGATCCGAAACTGGCTTACTCAATGAAGGCGCTGCCGGCCGAGGGGCTGAAGGGCGTGACCCTGACGCTGGACGGGCAGACTCTGAAAGGTTCGGGCAAAGGCGGAGAGACGCGCGAATTCAACTGGCCTGGAGCGGGCGGGGCGCAACTCTCCGGCAATCTCGGCGGCGGCGATATCGGGCTGATCAGCTACAGCGGCCTGTGGTCGGCCTTCCGTTTCTTTGGCGATTACGACCGGTTCGAAAGCTCCGGTGCGCGGTACACGTTAAGCTGGGTGCCGCGGCAGGGACAATCGGGGCAGGCGATGAAGCTGGGCAACGGCAAGGACCTGACGATTCCGTTTGAACTGGATATGAAGGGCGCGCCGCCGATTTTCCGCAAGGGATACCTGGCATCGCTCGGCTGCGTGAGCGAAGTGGCACGTTAACCACGTTCGGCTTCCAGCGAGGCCGGCAGCACAAACAAGAAGGGCCCCCCGCGCCAGCCAGAATCGCGGGGGGCCTGCATGGCTAATCCGGCAGTACGGGGCCGGCTAGCCAGGAGCGAACCGGTTTTAGGGCGCCGGGACCGACATGGTAGGGACGCTGCTGGCCGCTTCGACGGTAAGGATGACGGGCTGTACAAGCAACATCGGTTCCTTCACCATCAAAATGGCCGGATTGTACCTGCCGGGGTCGGTTTTGGCGGGAACCCGGAACTTGATGAACGCTTCGGTCTGTTCGAGAATCTCCACCGCCACCTGCTTGCTGAGAGTGGTCAAATAAACATCGGCCACCTTCGATTTATCGAGCGATTCTCCAAATACGGTGACGATTTCCCCGGCTTTTACGACGGCGGGCTCGGCCCGGCGCATCATGGGGATGGGATTGTCCGCGTCGGCTGCGGCCGCGAACGGGATAACCAGGGCGGCGAGGAACACAACCACCATGATCGGAATGAAAGCTGCTTTGATCCGCATGGCTGAAAACCTCTGCACTGGAATGTGCACGTTCCCCGCCAAACCGGATTCTGCACCAAATTTGGTGAACCGGAACGTCATGTGACGCGGCCGGCCTGCGCCTGTGCGCGCACAGGTGAGTGAATTGGGCCAACTGGGGGAAAGCCAGCGGTGGGAAATCCATCGGAGGCAGTGTGTTGCGTGGTTTGGCAACAGGTGTGCTTGGGTTCCTGGCAGAGGAGCCGGAACACGAAATGACCTGGGTGGTGGATGCCGTTCTCGTACAGTCGCTGGTGCTGGCCGGCGTCGCCCTTGTGCTGGCGGTGCGTACGGCGCGGTGACGGAATCCGGCGTCCTTCGCCGGTCTGGCGCAACCGGACGCCTATGACGGTCGCCTACGTCAATAAACGCGGCTGATCCGCTGGCAAGACCGTCCCTCCGGTTATACGATGAGAGCGTGCAAAGACGCGCACTCACCGCGACGATTCCGCTCGGCCCTTTCCGCTGGCCGATTGCAGGGCGTCTCGCGATGGTTCCCGTTCTGGCGGCGCTTGCGTTCGCGGGCGAACCGGCTTCGCGCGTGCTGTGGAACGCGCATGGCGCGAACGTGCTGGGCGCACCGGCGCGCGACGGAAGCTTTCTGACGTGCGTCGATCCTGCCTCGGGCGACCTGGCCGTGTTCGACGTGGCGAGCGGCAAGCTGCGCCGGCTGACGAACAAGGGGGGCGGCGCGGAGAAGGAGTTCGCCTACTTCAGCGTGCCGTCGCGGGATGGCGCGCGCGTGGCCGTGGCGTGGTTCAACGAAGCGGGCTTTTATGATCTGCGTGTCGTGCCGGTGGCTGGCGGCAAGCCGCGTGTGCTGTACCGGAACGAGGAGGCGGGATTCGTGCAGCCTACCTCGTGGACGCCCGACGGGAAGCAGGTTCTGACGCTGCTCTTCCGTAAGGACAACATCAGCCAGATTGCCCTGGTGGATGCCGCCTCGGGCGCCGTGCGCGTGTTGCGTTCACTGAATTGGGTGTACCCGAAGCGGATGGAGATCTCACCGGACGGCCGTTGGATCGCCTACGATTCGTTCGCCGGCGACAAGCCGGGTCCGCGTGACATCTATGTGCTGGCCATGGATGGTTCGAGCGAAACCAAAGTGGTGGCGTCGGAGGGGGAGGATTTGTTCCCCTCGTGGTCTCCAGATGGCCGTGAGATCGTCTTTGCCAGCGACCGTTCCGGGACGATGGACGCCTGGGCAGTGCACGTGGAGGAGGGGAAGGCGGCGGGTGAGCCGCGGCTGCTGCGGCGCGACATGAAGCAGTTTCTGCCGATGGGGATGACGGCGCGCGGCGATCTTTACTACGGGTTGCGCACGGGGGCGACGGAGATCGCGTTGTGGCAGCCAGGCCGATCGCCCGAGGTGGTGGTGACGCGGACGCCGGGAAGGAATGCGGCGCCGGCGTGGTCGCACGATGGAAAACGGCTGGCGTATCTGTCGCGCCGCGGGGCGGAGAACTTCGGCGTGCAGGCGCGGCTGATCGTCGTGCGCGAAATGGAATCGGGCGCTGAGAAGGATGTGCCGGCGAAACTGGCGACGGTGGCTTCGCTGCGCTGGTCGCCGGACGGAGAATGGCTGCTGGCCTCGGGGAGCGATGGCAAAGGGCGGTCTGGATTGTTCCGCGTTCGCGTGCGCGATGGCGCGGTGAAGACGGAAACCGTGAGCGAACGGGCGGACTACGCGGGCGTGCCGGGCGTCTGGACGAACGACGGCGGCATCGAGTTGGGCGAGGACGCGGTGGCGATCGCGGTTTCGCCGGATGGCAAACGCACGGCGCGCGCGTATGCGAATAAGGTGGCGGCGGCGGGGCGCGAGTGGAGCGTGGAAGGCGTGACATGGCTCGAATGGGCCGGCGAATCGCTGCTGGCGGCAAGCGGAGGCAAGGCGCTGCTGTTGAGCGGCGAGGGGGTGCGCGAGATGGATTGGAAGGGCTATGATGGGGGGCCGTTCAGCGTGCATCCGGACGGCAGGTCGGTGGCGCTGAGCGTGGGTGCGACAAGGGCGGAAGTGTGGGTGATGGAGCATGTGTTCGCGGCTGTGGATGGTCGCCGGTAGCTGGTTGTTGTGCGCGGCGGCGCGCGCCGAAACGCTGCCGGTGCCCCTGGGGCTGGATGCCTACGTGCCAGCGCCGGAGAAAAACCCGTTGACCCGGGAGAAGGTGGAACTGGGGCGAGCGCTGTTCTTCTTCAAGGGGCTGTCGCGCGACGGAACGGTTTCCTGCGGAACCTGCCATCTGCCCGAGCGCGCCTTCACCGACGGCAAGGCAGGGGCCGTGGGTGTGCGCGGGCAGGTGAGCGAGCGGAGAACGCCAACGATTTTCAATCGCGCCTGGGGGCGGGCATTTTTTTGGGATGGACGCGCGGCGACATTGGAGGCGCAGGTGCTGCAACCGCTGCTGAACCCGAAAGAGATGGATCTGACGCCGGGAGAGATCGCGCCGAGAGTGTTCGCGGACACGGAGTTGGGCGCGCGGATGAAAGCGGTGTTCGGGCGCGAAGCGCAAAACGAGGATGTGGCACTGGCGCTGGCGAGTTACGTGCGGTCCATTCTGTCGGGCGATTCCCCTTATGACCGGTTCGTGGCCGGAGACCGCGCCGCCCTGAGCGATCAACAACAATTCGGATTGAAATTGTTCCGGGGAAAGGCGAACTGCGTGGCCTGCCACGTAGGCACGAATTTGACCGACGAGCGGTTCCACAATACGGGCACGGGGTGGAAGAATGGCGCATGGGCGGATGCGGGCCGCGGCGCCCTCGCCGGCGAAGAGACTGAGCGTGGCGCCTTCAAGACGCCAGGGTTGCGCGAAACCGAACGCGCGGCCCCTTACATGCACGATGGAAGTCTTGCGACGCTGGACGAGGTGGTCGATTTTTACGACCAGGGGGGACGGGACAACCCGGGGATTGATGGCGAGATGCGCGAGTTAAAACTGACGGCAACGGAGAAGCGGGCGCTGGTGGCGTTCTTGAAAAGTCTGAACGGAAAGGTGAGCGAGGGATGGCCAGGAGCGCGCTAATTCTGCTTTTGCTCGCGCAGGCGCCGGACTTCGAGCCGTTGTACCGGCAGGCGCTGGAGCAGCGCGAACGGGCGCTTGGCAAGGACGCGGCGAAGACGCACGAAAGCGCTCGCGATTTGGGTTTGTACCTGGCGGCGCGAGGCGAGTACGCGCGTGCCGAGGCGTACTGGGAGCCGGCCGTGGAACTGGCCGATTCTCTTGCGGGGGCGACGGCGCTGCACAATTGGGCCGTCGCGATCGCCGAACGCGAACCGGCGCGGGCCGAGAAGATGTATCGCAAGGCGCTGGAACTGCGCAAGGGCGGATTGGCGCCGATGGACGCGGAGTTGGCGGCGACGCGGCTGAATCTGGCCGAACTCTTGTTGGCGCGAGGCGATGCGGGGGCGGGGCCGCTGGCCGCGGTGGCGTTGGCGGCGTTCGACAGGAAACTGGGAGCGGTGAATGAGCGGAGCGGGGCGGCGTGCGGCGTGGCGGGGGCGGCGCTGGCGATGAAAGGCGACGTGGCGGGAGCCGAGCGGATGTTCCGGCGTTCGCTGGCGATCGCCGAAAAGACGCACGGACCGGACTCGGCGCGCACGGCGAGCGCCCTGGAGAACCTGGCCGATCTGCTGGCGCAAACGGGCCGGGCTTCAGCGGCGCGCCCGCTGAAGCAACGGGCGGAGCGGATTCGCACGGGGTCCCGTTAGGCGGTACACGCCGATCCAATGGTTCGTGAAGCCGAGCAGCGGCGATGGATTCACGAGCGGCATGTGACACGATACGCAGGAATTGTTTGAAACGGGCGTGGTGTGCCGCGGTTTAGAGTGGCACTCGGCGCACTTGGCGTCCCCCAGTGGCTTGGCGTCCACGTGGGTGTCGTGGCAGGAGAGGCAGGAGAGCCTGCCTCCACTCTTCAGGAAGCAGGCGCTCTGGCTGAAGTAGACGGGCTGGTGGCGTACGTTCCAGGGGTTCTCGAAGTTGGTGGCCGAACCCGCGGCCGGGGGCATGCGGTGGCACTGGCCGCAGAGATCGTTGACGGCGGCGGCGGTGAGACGGGCGGGATTGCGGATGTTGGCGGGCGAAGGTTTGGCGGCATGGGCGGCGCCGGGTCCGTGGCAGGTTTCGCAGCGGACGCCGGGCTGGCCGGGTTCAATGGCGCGCGAGGCGTCCAGCCGCAGGCGTCCGGTGGAGTGGCACTGAAAGCAGCGCATGATGTTGGCATCCGGCGCGAAAGTGCGGTAGGCGATGCCATCGGGCGAGGCGTGGCCTGGCGTGAGCGACAGTTCGCCAATTTTCCTGTACCAACTGAGGCCGTACTCGACGTAGGTGTCTTCGTCCGTCTGGGCGACATAGGTAACAGCCTGCGCGCCCGCCCCGAAGGCCCAACGGCCATCGCTGGTGCGGCCCAGCGCCTGTGCGTGATGAGTGGCGGACTGCGAGCGTGCGATGCCGGAATGGCAAGCGGCGCAGGACCTCGAACCCGCGAAGTCCTGCGCCGAAAGCAGGAGGAAAGCGAGCGCTACCAAGTGAAGCGGCCGCTGTATTGCAACTGGCGGCCGAGGTAGCCTGGCCGCTGCGCCGTGACGGCGCCGAAGGCGGAATTGCCGTAGGTGGTGCTGGGCAGGTCGCCGTTGAACGTATTGGTGGCGTTATAGGCCTCCATGCGCAGCTCGAAGTTCAGCCGTTCGGTGACGCGGAAGTTCTTGGCGAGCGTCATGTCGATGTTCTTGAACCGCATGCTCTTCACGCCGTCGTACTGGAGCGGATTCGTGCGGCGGGTGAAGGCTGGTTGATTCCTGAACTTGGTGGTGTCGAACATCCGGCCCTTGGAATGTTCGCTGATGGAGGGGTCGCCGTCCACCAGCAGCGTGCCAAAGCGGAGGTACTGGCCGGTGTTCACCGAGAAGAGGCCGCTCAAGGACCAGCCGCCGAGTACGCCGTCAACAACGCGGTTGGCGTTGTTCATGAACTTGCGGCCCTTGCCGAACGGCAGTTGATAGATGGCGGCGCCGGACCAGCGGTGGCGCGGATTCACCGCGGGCTGGTAGGTGAGATTGTCCAGGTAGTTGTCCTGTTCGTCCCAATACTCCTCGTTCCGCTCGCGATTGTAGTTGTAGCCGAAGAAGAGATTGAAACCGTTGACGAACGGCCGCTGCAGGGAGATTTGCAGCGACTGGTAGCGGTTGTGTCCCAGGCCGGTGAGCCGCTGCTGGATGTCGCTGTACTGCGGATACAGCCGCAGCAGTTGTGAGATGGGCACCTGGGCCTGCGTGCGGAGCTGGCCCGGCATCTTGTCGGCGGCCAGTTTGTTGAAGAACGGGTTGGCGACGTTGCCCACCGTGGCCGCGCCCTTGGTGTAGCCGATGCGCGGGTCCACCTGGTTCATGTTGCGTGTGACCGGTGCATTTCGTCCAAAGTTGGTGAAGTAAGTGGCGTCGAGGACGAGTTTGCCGGGCAGGGCGCGTTGGACGCTGAAGTTGATGCGGTCGTTCACGCCCACCTTGAAGTCCTGCACGTAAAAGATGGGTGCGCCGCCGAGGTCGGTGTAGCGGCCAAAGGTCTTGCCGCTGACCGGGACGAGACCGCCGGGGAAGGGATTGCGCAGGGTGGACTGCGGCACGCCGGTCAGCAGGGGCAGTCCGCGCGAAGTGGCTTCGAAGCCGGGATAGAACACGCTGCCCAGGACGTCGAGTCCGTCGGTGAGCGTGGACGGCACCAGGTAACGCGCGTAGCCGAAGCGGATGGCGGTCTGGTCGTTCAACCGGTAGGCGAGCCCGGCGCGGGGCATGAACAGGGCCCTCTGCGCATTCCACGATCCGCGGTGCTGATCGTCGGTGAAGATCCAGGCGCCGTTGTAAATGGGCTGCGCGGTACGCAAGCCGAGCACGTTGGCGGGCAGGGTGGGTGTGTTGGCGCCGGTCAACTCGGGAATCGGCGAGGTGAGATCGAGGAAGCGCGAGAGGCGGTTCTCCGGGTCGATCATGGGCGACTCGTACTCGTAACGCAGTCCGAGGTTGAGTGTAAGGCGCTGGGTGACCTTGAAGTCATCCTGGAAATAGAGGCTGTAGAACGAATTCCGGTGGCGCTGAATGGGCAGCGACTGGGTGAGCGTGTTGTTGTCCAGCGCGCCCACGAGAAGCGTTGCCCAGGCATCGCCGCTGAGGCTCAGGTTCGGGCTCAGGAAGGTGGACGCCGTGTGTTCGGGCCGGATGTCGAAGGAGATGGGCCGGGGACGGACGGCTTCGACGCGCTGGGAGCGCCATTCGCCGCCGACCTTGAAATAGTGGCGGCCCTGGGCGCGCGATACCTTGGATTGAAGGTTGTAGGTCTCCGGATCCTGATACCAGAACCCCGTACGGCCGAGGCCGGTGTTGGATGGGCCGCGGCGGACGGTGAAGCCGGGATAGTAGATGGCCGGATCGTTGCCGGAGTACGCCTTGTGCCAGTCGCTGCCGAGGATCTCGGTGAGCTTGGCGCTGGAAATCTGCCACTTGGTGTCGGCGAAGGAGTCGAAGATGCGGTTCCAGCCGCCGCGTACGTTCAGCACTGTGCTGGCATTGATCGTGTAAACGGCGTCGCCCACGGTGGTCCAGGCATGGCGTTCGCTGCCATTAGGCTGGAAGGCGGGCGAGTTGGCGTAATTGTCCTGGGCGACGTAGGTCTTGAACATCGAGAAGCGTCCGAAGATCTTCAACTTGTCCGAGACGTTCCAGTCGGCGCGGTCGGAAAAGTTCCAGTATTTGACGCGTTCGGCGAAGCCAGTCCGGTAGTTGTTGACGAGGTCGTTGCCTTCGCCGGGCAGGTTCGGCGCCCAAATGTCGTTCATCACGCGGCGTCCTACCGGATCCTGCTGGCTGGCCGGGATGATGTTGCCCGCATAGGGCTGGCGCGAACCGGTGCCATCGGCGTTCAACACGCTGGTGAAAGGATTGTAAATGGCGCGCAAACCGCCGCTGGCGTTGCGCGACTGGGAGAAGTCGCCGTTCTTTTCGAGAGCCGTGGGCAGCGTGAAGGCCACCGAACGCGGGTCCTGGCTGCGCCAGGCTTCGTAGGAGACGAAGTTGAAGACGCGATTCTTCACGATGGGCGACCCGAGCGTGCCGCCGAAAATGTGGTTGCGGGTGAGGTTGGCGCGGCGCGTGAGGTGGTCGGCGACGGCGTTGATGGAGGGGTTCCGGCCCATGTAGTAGCCTGTGCCGTGATATTCATTGGTGCCCGACTTCATTTGGACCGTAATGACGCCGCCGGCGGAGTGGCCGAATTCGGAATCGACGGCATTCTGTTGGATGTTCACTTCCTGCACGGCATCCATCGCGGGCGTGTAGGCGGACTTCTCGGAAGCCATGTTGGGAGCGCCGTCCACCACCACGTCATTCTTGGTCGTGGTGTTGCCGCCGACGTCGATTTGCGTGGCTGCCCAGTGGTGGTAGGGGCTCTGCTCGGTGGTGGAGCGGAGCACGGCGGCGGGATTCAACTGAGCCAAAAGAAAGGGATTGCGGTTGATGACCGGAAGCTCGTTGGTCATCTTCTTGTCCAAAGTGATGCCCATGGTGGACGTGTTGAATTGCACGGCCACGGGCGAGGCTTCGATGGTGACGGCCTCGGAAGCAGAGCCCACGTCCAAACGGGCGTCCACGGTGACGTCGCCCCGGCTCTGCACCAGGATGTTCTTGGCGACGAACTTGCGGAATCCCTGCATCTCGACGGTCACCGAATAGTTTCCGGCGATGACGAAATCGAACAGGTACTGGCCGCTATTGTTCGTCTTGGTGACTGCCGTGACGTTGGTGCCCTCGTTGGCAAGGGTCACGTCGGCGCCGACGATTACGGCCTGGGAACTATCCGTGACAAGCCCTTGCACGCGTGCTCGCACGTCCTGCGCGAACGTGGCGGCAGCGGACAAGGACAGAATTGTGGCACAAAGGCAAAGTTTTCTCATGCTAACTACCCCTCAGTAGTGACTCAACGCGTGGCCTAGTATATACCAGCGGTACCGGAATCATGCAAGGCCTTGCATGACCTTTTTTACCGATAACCCTTGCAGGTCACGGGGTGTGTGGAAGAATGCAACGGAGGAGGGGGAGCGAGGTCAGGAGACCGGTTCGTAATCCCAGCCCCAGCCGGACCTTTCGTGCGGTTTCGTGTAGATCCCCTCGGGACCGCGCGAGATTTCATACTGCTCCTCGAACATCTTGTAAACTTCTGGCGGGCCGCCGGGCGCGGGCATGAACAGTTCACTCCACGGCGCGTTCACGTGTGAGATCGAGTAGTGTGTGGCGCCGTTCAGGCCGCCGCCATGGGGGATAACCGGTATGTCGTAGGCCGAGGCCATGGCGCTGATCTTCAACAACTCGGTGAGGCCGCCGCACCATTGCATGTCTGGCTGCCAGATTTGCGCGGCGTTGTGTTCCAGCAGGTAGCGGAATCCATAGCGGCCGTACTCATGCTCGCCGGTGACGATGCGCGTGGACTTGATGGCGGCATTCAGGCGGCCGAACCCGGCATAGTCGTGAGGCTGCAAAACCTCTTCCATCCAGTAGATGCGGTAGGGCGCCATCATCTCGGCCATCTCGATGGTGTAGCGTTCGGTCCAGGCCATCCAGCAATCCAACATGATGTCGCCGTCGGGGCCCAGCGCCTGGCGGGCGCGTTTCACCAGTTCGACGTTCTTGCGCATGCCTTCGATGCCGTCGGCGGGGCCATGGGGAATGGCCAGTTTCAGACGCTTGTAACCGAACTCGACATGCTGCTCGATATCATTTCCGGTGCAGTAGGCTGGCATACGGTCGCGCACCTTGCCGCCGATGAGTTTGTAGACGGGCTCATTCAGCGCCTTGCCGGCGATGTCCCACAGGGCGATGTCCACGCCGGAGATGGCGTTCATGGTGACGCCCATGCGGCCATAGCTCATCGTGGAGCGCCAGCACAGGTCCCAGTTGCGCTCGATGTCGAAGGGGTCCTTTCCCAACAGGAGCTTGGTCAGGTGGCCGGTGACGATGGCGCCGCCGCCGGGACCGCCGCTGCCATACCCCTTGATCCCCTTGTCGGTGGTGATCTCGACGGTGAAGCTGGGCACGTTGTCCGCGGCGAACAGCGACCGTGTGGCCTTGTACTCGGGATAAATGGAAACGGGGTTGGCCACTTCGACGCCCTGCGTGGACCAGGAACCGGGAGAAGGCGTGAAAGAAGGCGGGGGCTTGATGGGCCGTGTGCGCACCAGGCGGATGCCGGTGATTTTAAGCTTGCTCTTCTCCTGCTGGAAGGAGAAGGCGGGCAGCGTGAAGCCGGCGGCGGTGGCGCCGGAGAGGGTAAGAAAGCGGCGGCGGTTCATCGGCGTCAAGCCTATCGAGTGTGGTGCGGCCCGGTCAAGGGGGGAGGGGCGCACCCTACCCGGCGCTTGCCGCCGCTCGCGCTCCGGCGCGGTGCACCGTCAGAACTCGAACCGCAGAATGAACAGCAGGTTGGTGTTCGAGGTCCCGATGTCTGAGAAGGAACCGCGCGTGGCGCTGCCCACGCGTGCGAACGCGCCCAGGCTGTTCAGGTTGAACGAGCCGTTCGGATCGCCAAACTGCGGCTGCTTGATCGGGAAGTTGTTCCCGTCCAGACGGGCCTGGATGCGGTAGCGCTCCTTCACCGTCCACCACTTCGCGATGGACACCTGCGTCCACAGCAGGCCCGGACCTTCAAACACGTTCCGTCCCAGGTTCCCCACGGTGAACGCCGTCGGATAGGCGAACGAACTCGCGTTCAAATAGGGATTCTGTGCCTGTGTCGGGAACCGGTTGGGGCCCAGTTCCCAGTTGCTCACCTGCGCCTGATCATGCGTGGTCAGAATATTTGGCCGCGACTCGCCCGGCAGATACCGGTTCGGGCTGCCGGCGAACCCAACGTTGAACGGAGGCCCCGATTGCAACGTCTGCGTCCAGGTCAACTGCCAGCCGCCGAACACCTGGTTGGCCACGCCGCCCTGGTTCAGGAAACGCCTTCCGCGCCCGAACGGCAGGTCGTAGCTGAGCACGTTCACGAACCTGTGCCGTACGTCGTAGCTCGCGCGGCCCTTTTCCAGGCTCCGGTTGTAATAGGTCAACCCGTTGTCGCCCGTCTCGGCCTCGGCCTCGGTCAACGTTTTGCTCATCGTGTAGAAGGCGTTGAACGTCAATCCGCCAGACATGCGCTTTTCCACGCGCAGCGTGCCGCCGTGATAGCTGTTGTGCCCGAAGTTGGAGAACAGCCGGACCTCGCCGTAGTTGGGGAACGGCCTGTAGTTCTGCTGCGCCTGCCAGATGGTGTTCAGCATGGCCGGATCGGACGACACGTTCAGAGGAAGCACGTTCATGTCCCAGTTGTTGATCAGGCCCACGCCGGACTGGCCCTGGTATTGCACCTCCATCAGCCAGTTCTGCCGGAAGCCCCACTGTAAGCCCGCCGACCAGCTCATCACATAGGGCAGGCGCATATTCGGATCCCACATGTGCGCCGGACGTCCGGCGAAGTTGCTTCCCACGAACGGCACAGAGCCGTCGGGCTGCACATCGTAACGGATCTGACCCGGGCCTTGTGAGAGCCGGAAAGCGTGTCTCGGGTCGCCCACAGGCGCCTGCACGTTCGCCGTGGCCAGATACTCCTGGAACAGGATGTTCCGTTCGGCGGCGAACAGGTCCTGGTGAATCATGCCAAACGAGGCGCGGAACACCCACGACGGTTTGAAGTTGTAGGCCAGACCCAGCCGCGGCGCGAAATTGTTCAGGTCGCGCTTGTTCAATGCTCCCGGCGTGTGGAGGATGGTTCCCGGCCGTCCCGTCAACGGGTCGATGGCCGACGGCGAAAACTGCGACTGCTGCCCATATTTGGTCGAATACGGCGACTCATAGGAGAACCGCACGCCCAGGTTCAGCGTCAGACCCCGCATCGGCTTCCAGTCGTCCTGGAAGTACGCCTGGTGCGACCACCAGCGCGGCAGCCAGCTTCCGAACTCCGAGGTGAACGTCGCGCTGGTCACCGTCCCCAGCAGGAACGCCGCGAACGGCTGTCCCGTGTTGGGCGTGAAGGGGGCGCTGGTGGCGTTGGTCGCGCCGAAGTTGTACTGCCCGCCGGGCAGTGCGCTCACGGTGGCGTTATACCGCGTCCGCATCAGCTCATAGCCGAACTTCAGCGTGTGCTTGCCGGTGATCTTCGTCACGTTGTTCTGAATGGCGATGTCCTCGCCCGCGTTGTGGTAGCTGGGGAGCGAGCCCATGCCGTAGCCGACGTTGAAATAGGGGAAGGTGGCGCCGGAAACATTCGGGATGCCTAATGTCTTGGCCCAATCGCCGTCCCTGGTGAACGCCGTCTCGCGCAGAATGCGCCGGTTGAAGCCCACGCGGAATTCGTTGCTCAACGTCGGTCCCAGAATCAGCATGTCGGCGAACACGATGTTGGTGTGATCCACGGGCTGGTTCTGCGCGTTCGGGTCGATCTCGCGCCAGTTGGCGAATTCGGCCAGATAATCGCCCTTCCAGGCCCGGTGAATGGACCGCGACCAGCGACCGTAGGCTTTGTGGCTGGCGGAAAACTGGTGGTCGATCTTCACGTCCAGACGCGTCCTGTAGATCTCCTTCGGCTGGTTCACCACCAGGTTCTCGCTCGGTCCGGTCGCTCCCGGAATGCCCGCCTGATTCGGGTCGGCCCACGGGTTGCGCGACAGGAAGTTCACCGCCACCGGGTCGAACAGACTTTTCGGAATGACGTTGCCCGGGAAGGGATCGCGCGCCCAGGTGGCGCCGTCCTGCCGCGTCGTGAAGGGGTTGTAGACGGGCAGTGGTCGCGGGCTTGCCAGGCCGCCGAAGGAGAAGTCGCCATTGCGCATCTCCAGCGTCGGCACGGTCCGCCGCGCGCTCGATGTTCCGGCGATCTCGTTGTGCCGCGCGAAACCGAACAGGAAGAAGGTGCGGTCCTTGCCGTTGTACAGCTTGGGCAGATATACGGGCCCGTGCACCAGCGCCGTGTTCTCGTTGTAAGAGAACGGATTCGTCCGCGCCAACTGCTCCAGGTAGTTCCGGTGAATCATGTTCTTGTTGATGTACCGGTTCTCGAATGCGCCGTGCAACTGGTTGGTTCCCGAGCGCATCACCATCGACATGAGTCCGCCCGAGGAGTGTCCGTATTCAGCAGGCATACCTGTCGTGTGGATCTTCACCTCTTCAAAAGCGTCCTGCGTGGGGGAAACCTGTTCGTTCGGCCCGCCAAGGTTTCCAATGCCCGGTTCCTTGCCGTTCACGCCGTCCACTTGGTAGCCGATCGCCCGCGAACGCTGTCCCAGCACGTGATACCCGTTCATCGAGTTCGTGCCGGGGTAGTAATACATCATCCGCACCGGCCTCTTCTGGCTCACCGGAATCGCCACCAGTGTCGAGCCCGACAGGACCAGTCCCGATGCGGCCGTTTCGGTTTCCAGCAGCGGCGGAGCGCCTGTCACCTGCACGCTTTCGGTGATACCGCCCACTTCCATCTGCACATCCACACGGGGAATTTCCCCCGTACGAATGGTGACGCCCTCGCGCACGTAGCGTTTGAAGCCGGGCGACTCCACCGTCATGCGGTAGGTTGCCGGGGCAAGGTAAGGAATGTAGTAGCTGCCCTCGTTGTTGGTCACGGCCTCGGAGGTGAACGATGTTCCCGTGTTCACCACGGCAACCCTGGCGCCTACGAGAATCGCCCCTGAAGTGTCGGTGATCGTGCCCACCAGCGTGCCCGTGCCGGCTGTCTGTGAGTACACAGGAACCGCGGTCGCCACCAAGGCTGCGGTGAATAGCAGAGAACGAATACAGTTCTGCCGTGTCATGCTTCCCCCCATTGACGCGAAACGTTGGCCGCCCGGTCCTAGCCGGAAAGCCTGATCACTTGAATGCCGCCAGACATCCAATCACAGCCCTAAATGGGAGTCAAGGCGGTTGGGGGAATTATCGGAGAAACTAGAACGGCAAATCTTTGGCTGCCATCTCACCGGTCGCCGAACGCGCCAGAAAGATGTAGGGATTGATCGGCGTGCCGCCCTGGCGAACCTCGTAGTGCAGGTGCGGCGAGGTCACGCGTCCACTGGCGCCGGACAGTGCCACGATCTGCCCTCGGCGTACTTCCTGCCCCGGCACGACGTTGATGTGGGACAGATGCGCATAGTAGGTCTGCAAGCCGTTGCCATGGTCCACCACCACCAGCCGGCCGTATCCGCTATATACCTCCGCCACGGAAACCACGCCGTCGGCTGCCGCTTTGACCGGCGTGCCAACGCCCGCGGAAAGGTCCACTCCGGTGTGGAACGCGCCTTCCCCCGAGAACGGGTCCGTCCGTTTCCCGAAGGTGGACAGCAGGCGGCCTTGCAGCGGCCAAAGGCTGGGGCGTACATTGACTTGCCAGAGGCGCGGATACTTCCGGAAGTTCCGCGACATCTGCGCGGACTTCAGAAAGTCGTAGCTTTCCAGGGTTTCCTGAAAGCTGGGCAGCAGGGCGCCTTCGGCCGAAATGTCGGCCGGCCCTTCCAGTTTCTGCTTCACGCCGTAGGCCAGCGTCACTTCGCTTGCCAACAGTTGCAGCGTCGCCAGTTGCTCGTTCTTCTGCACGTTCGATTTTTCCAGCCGCGCATATTGACCGCGCAGCGAATCGAACTGCTTTTGCAACGAGTTGTAGTTCGCTACCTTCCAGGCCATGCGGGCATAGCTGCCCACCGCCCCCAGGACGGAAAACAATCCGAGCACGGCGAAAGCCAGCACTACATAAACAGCCTGGTGGGGGATGTGGAGCCTACGCAAACGCCCGTGGAAGGAGTGGGCCAGGACAACAATAAAATAAGATTCCTGCTTCATCGCGTTCTGGGTGCGGGCCAAAATTCCCGCCGGGCTCGAAGCTTGACCGTCATGGGGAGCCACTTCGCGGACTACTCGGGAACGATGGCTCTGTTCCGCGAATTCATCCGCTTACCAGGCTTGACTGCGCCGCTCACCAGGCCTGCCTGCGGGACCTTCTCTTGCGCCCGCCCGAGCCATACCCGGCTCGGATTCTGCTTCTAACCGCCAACCTCTTTACTGCCTACTGCACTGATCGGCAACCCGGTTTCGCTAGTTTAGAACGAAACATCAATGATAACGATTTCCATGCGGTGTGTCAAGACACACCCTGTGTGTCAACCCTCCCTAAATTGTCTCGTGAGCCTATTGAGGAAATTTTTGTAAAGTATTGATGTCAAAATCTTTATACAATCCAAAAACGAAAAGTTCCGGTACCTCCAGGTACCGTGCCGGCTTCTCCAAAACCTCGCCGAGGCTGGCCATCCCCTGCCGCGATTTCAACTCATGAAAGAGGCCGTTTTCTAACGCATGCGCGGTGAGCCCGATCATCTGGCTCCGCGGTCCCTGTGTGGACAAATTCACCGTCCTGACACCGAAGCGTGTCTTTATCCAGCGGGCCAGCGCCGCCACCTGGGCCGCCTGCACGGCCAACGGGCGCTCGCCCATCATGTAGAAGAAACGTGCGTACAACCCCGCTCCGGTATTGCCATCGCGGGAGGGCGCCTCGTCACCCATCAGCATCGGGTCCATCACAAAAACCGTTTCGCCCGCGTTCAAGCGGTCGCTGGCCTCGGAGGCCGCGGCCTTTTTGCCCCCATCGGCCAGAAGAATCGTCGCGGTTCTGGCTGGCGGGCGCTCATAAGCTGACAACCGCACGGCCGTCGCCGAAAGACCATTCGTGTAATCCACCCGGTAGCCCTCGCTCTCGACGCCTTTCGACAGGTTGCCGCGCAACGCCCAGGCATGCCGCACCTCGGCCGGTTGATAGCGGAGCAACCGCAGTAGATCCTGGCGCGTGCCGCGCCGCTCTCCCAGTTTCGACGCCGTCACGCGCGCCAACCCGAGAATCGACAGGTTGTCCGCGGGCAGCCCCACGGCCAGTTCCGCCGCTGTCCGGATCTCGCCCTCCATGCTGCTTTCGGCCTCGGGCGGCTTCACGCCGAACGCCTGCCCAAAGAAGCGGTAGGAGGCCATGCGGTTGTCCCACTCGTAGTTGTGGTCGCCCGGATCGCGGTTTTCGTGCCACTGGAAGAGGTTTTCCTTCCCGTAGGCGCGGTAGAACGGCAGAATGGCGTCGTAGATGTGCGGCTTCACCAGCGGGGCGCGGAAACAGCAGTCATCCTCGGCGTTGCCGGCGATCAGCGCCGGACGGGGGGCGAGCATGGCGGTGAAGTGCGTGTACTCCTGGCCGGCCAGCAGGTCGGTGGCCGACTGTTCGTGGTCGCCCATGTCGGCCGTTCGCTCCAGTTTGGAGATCATCGCCGAATAGCCCGCCACGGGCATCGCCGCCGCCACGCGTTCATCGAGCGAACTAAGGATGATGGTCTGCCAGCCGCCGCCGCTCAAGCCTGTCACGCCGATCCGCGCCCGGTCCACCTGGGTGTGCTCCCACAGAATGTCGACGCCTTTGCGCATGGCCAGGTAGAAGATGCCCAGCCCGTTCATCCCCACCAGATCCAGGTGCGCGCCGTTGTAGTGTGAGTTTCCGTCGCCTGTCAGTTCACCGAAGGCGAGCCACTCCAGGTTCAGCGCATAAATGCCCATGCGGGCGTTCTGAATGCAGCGCTTCTGCTTATAATCGGCGGCCTTTCCGATGGGTCCGACGTGGCCGTTCACATTCAGGAGGGCCGGTGCGCGGCCCTGCGCATTCACGGCCGGCCTGTCCGGTTCGTAGAGCAGCGCCGCGCCCCAGAAGCCTGGTACGATTTCGTAGCGCAGCTTGCGGATGCGGTATCCGGCGCCCTGGATCACGCCGCGCTCTTCCAACTTGAGCGGCGCTTTCACCCACTCCTCGGGCCAGCCCTTGTACACGACATCGCGCAGGACCTTCTCCCGGATGCGTTTCTGTCCGGCATCCCAGGCGGCTCCGGAAGCAGGCGCGGCCAGCGCGGGGATCCTCGGAAAGAAATACTGCCGGATCTCGCGTGCCGCCTGTTCGGCGCTGGTCAGGGGCGGCTCCACGAGCTGGTAAATCTGGCTGGGTTTGGATTGCGTCCAGGCGCAGGCGGCTGCCGCGAGAAGGAGAACGAGCGGGCGGATCATCCTCGCGATTGTACCTCCGCCTCCGGGCTTCCGCCGGCCGCCGGAACTATTGCTCCGCCAACGCCCGCAGCGACTCTTCAAACGGCGCGCGGGCCACGCCGCGCTCGGTGATGATGGCCGTCACATACCGCGAGGGTGTCACGTCGAAGGCCGGATTCTGCACGCCGATGCCTTCGGGAGCGACAGGAACGCCGAACACCTCGGTCACCTCTTTCGACGCCCGCTGTTCAATGGGAATCATGTCGCCGTGGGCCAGCGTCAGGTCGAGCGTGGAAACCGGAGCGGCGACATAGAACGGCACGCCATTCTCCTTCGCCAGCACGGCCACTGAATAGGTGCCCACCTTGTTGGCCACGTCGCCGTTGGCGGCGATGCGGTCGGCGCCCACCACGACACAGCCGATGCGCCCCTGGCGCATGAAGTAGCCGGCCATGTTGTCGGTGATCAGCGTCGTGGGAATGCCGTCCTGCTGTAGCTCCCAAGCCGTCAGCCGCGCGCCTTGCAGGAAGGGACGCGTCTCGTCGGCGAACACGTCGATCTTCTTGCCCGCCTCGATGGCCGCGCGGATCACTCCCAGCGCCGTGCCATAGCCCGCCGTGGCCAGCGCGCCCGCGTTGCAGTGCGTCAGAACGGTCTTTCCCTCGGGCACCAGCGGCGCGCCGTGCCGCCCCATGGCGCGGTTGATCTCGATGTCTTCTTCCTTGACCAGCCGCGCTTCGGCCGCCAGTGCCGCGCGAATCTCTTCCACCGGCTTGCCTCGCAGCGTGGCGTAAAGGCGTTTCATGCGGTCGATGGCCCAGAACAGGTTCACCGCGGTGGGCCGCGTGCCGGCCAGACGCGCGCAGATGCGCTCCATCTCCTGGTCCAGGCGCGAGGCATCGGCCTGTTGCATGCCAAGGGCCACGCCCATCGCGGCCGCCACGCCAATCGCGGGCGCCCCGCGGACGATCATATCGACGATGGCCGAGGCCACCTCTTCATAGCTCTTGCACGTGACGTAGACCACCTGGCGCGGCAACTTCGTCTGATCGATCATCACCACCCCATCCGGGGTCCACTGAATGGTTTCTACCATGGGTTGAGGGTGTATCCTCCCTGAATCAAGAATGCGCTGAAGAAGGTCAAATTGTAGGTGGCGTGCATGCCCGCGGCAGCCGCCGTCGATCGTGTCCACAGCCGGGCCAGGCCGAAGCACACGCCCGCGGCGCCCACCAGCACGACGTGCACCCAGGACCAGCTATATTGCGGCCCGTGCAGCAGCGCGAACGGCAGCGCCGCCAGCACGACGGCCGCGGCGTTGCCGAACGACCGGGCCAGCAAAGGCAGCAGAAAGCCGCGGAAGGCCAGCTCCTCGCACAGCGGCCCCATGGTGGTGGCGAAGACGCCCATGGCGAATACGCTGCCCCGGTCGCGCAGCAGTTCGTTCATGGGGGTCGGCGTTTCCGGGGCGCGCAGCATCACGCCGAGAATCGCCATGCCCAGTGCCACCGCCGGGCCCAGCATGAAGCTGAGCGCCATGCCGCGCTTGGAGGAACTCCACGACAACGACGTCCAGAACGGCCGCCCGTAGCGTACTTTCAGGATCAGATAGAGCGCGGTGAACCACAGCGCGTAACCGGTGAACTGGCCAAGCAACAAGGGCAGGGCGCGCCCGGAGGACGCCGGCAGCACCGAGGGCAGTACGGCCACCACCAGCAGGCTCACCAGAGCACAGGGCAGGGCTGCGCCGACGAACAATGCCAGATCGTCGTAGCCCCAAAACGGGTAACGCGCATCGTCCGGGAAAGGGGCTTCGTGTTCCGGTCCGGGCTCCGGCCTCTGTTCGGGCAGCGCCGCCCGGCTCCAGTCGCTCATGGCGCCGCCTCGCCAACGGGGCCGCGTAGGGAGGCGCGTTCCATCAGCAGCGCCGCCAGCAGCGGCAGCATGATCTCGTGGTGGCCGGTGATGGAATAGCCCTTGCCGCCTGCCTGCGCGTGCGGCCTGTCCACCACGTTCACTTTGGGACGGTAGTGTTGCAGGAAGTCGAAGTTCGCCGTGGTGAAGTTCCGTACCGTGTGGCCCAGGTTTCGCACGGTGGAAAGGGCCTTCAGAAAGGTTTCCGGCATCACCACGGCCGAACCGAGGTTCACATACACGCCGCCGCCATCCAACCCGCGCACCAGCGTGCAGAACAGGCGGAAGTCGTGGTGCGTGGCAGCTCCCATCGCCGCCGCGTCCACATGCGGGTGCGTATGCGGCGTGTCGGTGCCCACGGCGATGTGGACGGTAACCGGAAGGGCCGCTTCATGAGCGCCGCACAGCAGGCTCGACGCGGCGAATTCGCCGTTGGCCAGCCGGGACGCCCGCCGCGCCAGCGCCTCGCCCGCGCCAATCCCTTCGCGGGCGGCCTCGCGCAGCGCTTCGTTGAATTCGTGGCCGGTCTCTTCGGCCGAACCGAAGCTGCCGTCGGGCAGCACGGCCTCCACGTCCTCGCTCGTGTAACCGGCCATGGCTATCTCGATATCGTGAATCGCCGCGGCGCCATTCATCGAAAACGACGTGGCGTAGCCGGCCCGCGCCAGATCGAGCAGCACCGGCGCCAGCCCGCACTTGATCACGTGGCCCCCAAGGCCCCACAGTACCGGTTTGCCCGCCGCGCGTGCTCCGTGGATGGCATCCACCACCGCCCGCAGCGAATCGGCCGCCAGCAGCCGGGGCAGGGAATCCAGCCACTCGCCCAACCCCATGCCCGCGCGGGGCGGCGCGGCAAACAGGCCCGTGTGCACCTTGCCCCCGCGTCCGAACAGGGACACCGTCTTCAATCCCGACAGATCCGCGGGCTTCACGCCGTACCGGCTCACGCGGGCTTCCTTCCCAGCACCCGCTCCAACGCGCGTCCCGTGTGGCTGCGCCGGTTGCGCCCCACCTGCTCCGGTGTGCCCGCCACCACGATCTGTCCGCCTCCTTCGCCGCCCTCTGGTCCGAGGTCGATCACCCAGTCCGCCGTCTTGATCACGTCCAGGTGGTGTTCGATCACCACCACGGTGTTGCCCAGTTCCACCAGCCTTTGTAACACGTCCAGCAGCCGGTTCACATCCTCGAAGTGCAGCCCCGTGGTTGGTTCGTCGAGAATGTAGAACGTCTTTCCCGTCTGCCGCCGGCTCAGTTCGCGCGCCAGCTTGATCCGTTGCGCCTCGCCGCCGGACAGCGTCGTCGAGGACTGGCCCAGGTGCAGGTAACCCAGGCCCACGTCGTGCAGCGTCTCCAGCTTTGCTTTAATGGCCGGGAAGTTTTCCAGCAGCGGAAGCGCGTCTTCCACCGTTGTTTCCAGCAGGTCGGCGATGGACAGGTTCTTGAACTTCACCTGCAGCGTCTCGTGATTGTAGCGCCGCCCGCGGCACAGATCGCACATCACGAACACGTCTGGCAGGAAGTTCATCTCGATGCGCTTCATCCCATCGCCCTGGCACGCCTCGCAGCGACCGCCCTTGACGTTGAAGCTGAACCGTCCCGGCTTGTAGCCCCGCTCGCGCGCCTCGGGCAGCATCGCGTACAGATCGCGAATCGGACCGAACACGCCGGTGTAGGTGGCCGGGTTGGACCGGGGCGTCCGTCCGATGGGCGTCTGGTCGATCTCGATCACCTTGTCCACCAGATTCATGCCGGTAATTTTCGCGTGCGCGCCCGGCGCGCGGCGAGAGCCGTAAATTTCGGCAGACAGCGCACGGTACAGAATGTCGTTCACCAGCGTCGATTTTCCGCTGCCCGACACGCCCGTTACGGCGATCAGCATACCCAGCGGAAACTCCACGTCGATGTTTTTCAGATTATGCTCGGTGGCGCCCTTCACCACGATTTTCTCTCCGCCGCCGTGGCGCCGGAAAGCGGGCGTGGGAATGCTCCGGCGTCCGGCCATGTACTGTCCGGTGAGCGAAGCCTTGCACTTGCGAATCACCTCGGGCGTGCCCGCGGCCACCAGTTCGCCGCCCAGCCGGCCCGCCCCAGGTCCCAGGTCCACCACATAATCGGCGCGCGCGATGGTGTCCTCGTCGTGCTCCACCACCAGCACCGTGTTGCCCAAATCGCGCAACTCGCCCAGCGTCTCCAGCAACCGTTCGTTGTCGCGCGGGTGGAGTCCGATCGACGGCTCGTCCAGCACATACAGCACGCCGCGCAGCTTCGTGCCGATCTGCGTCGCCAGACGGATCCGCTGCGACTCCCCCCCCGACAGCGTCGCCGCCGAGCGTTGCAGGCTCAGGTAATCCAGGCCCACGGCGCACAGGAACTGCAGGCGGTCGCGAATCTCCTCGACAATGCGCGAGGCAATCGCCGCCTCCCGTTCCTCCAGTTTCCACCCGCGCACCACCTCCAACGCCCCGGACAGACCCAACGACGTGAACTGGCCAATCGAAACGCCTTTCACCCGCACCGCCAGGTGGCCCCGTTTCAGCCGCGCCCCGCCGCAGGTTTCGCACGCCGCCGCCGACATGTACTGAATCAGGTGCTCGCGGTAGGCATCGCCCGTCTCGTCGAAGGTCTCCTGCAAGATGCCGAGAACCCCCGGGAAGGTCCCCGAGCCCTCCAGCAGCAGCTTCTGCGACTTCGCCGTCAGCTCATCGAACGGCGTCTCGATCTTGATCCTGTTCTTGCGCGCGAACTCGCTTACGCGGTGGATCATTCCCGACGACGAGCCGCCCGGTCCCAACCCGCCTTCCAACAACGGACGCCCGGCATCGACAATCACCTTGTCCCCATCGAACGCCCAGCGGCTGCCCAGCCCGTTGCAGCTTTCGCAGGCGCCGTAGGGCGAGTTGAACGAAAACGAGCGCGGCTCCAGCTTCGGAATGCTCGCCCCGCACTCCGGACAGGCCAGCTTCTGCGAGAACATGTGCTCCTGCTTGCTCTCGCCGCCCGCGCCTCCCACCACGCACACCGTCACCAGGCCGTCGGCCAGTTTCGTCGCCGTCTCGATGGACGCCTCCAGCCGCTGCTCCACGCCGGACTTGATCAGCAGCCGGTCGACGACGATTTCAATCGTGTGATTGCGCCGCTTGTCGAGGTTGATCTCCTCGTCCAGGCCGCGCAGTTCACCGTCGATGCGCGCCCGTACGAACCCCTGCCGCCCCAGTTTTTCCAGCTCCTTCTTGTACTCGCCCTTGCGGCCCCGCACGATCGGAGCCAGAATCATGATCCGTTCGTTTTGCCGCCCGGCCAGTATCTGTTCCACGATCTGGCCCGTCTTGCGCGGCACGATTTCCAGTTCGCAATCCGGGCAATGAGGCACGCCAATCGAGGCGTACAACAGGCGCAGGTAGTCGTAAATCTCCGTGATTGTCCCCACCGTCGAGCGCGGACTCCGGTTGGTTGTCTTTTGCTCGATGGAGATCGCCGGGCTTAATCCGTCGATCGAATCCACCTCGGGCCGCTCCATCTGGTCCAGAAACTGCCGCGCGTAGGGCGACAGCGTCTCCACGTAGCGGCGCTGCCCCTCGGCGTAAATCGTGTCGAAGGCGAGCGACGACTTTCCCGAGCCGCTCAGGCCGGTGATCACCGTCAGGGAGTTCCGCGGAATCTCGACGTCGATGTTTTTCAGATTGTGTTGCCGTGCCCCGTGCACGGTGATGCGTTTGAGCATGTGGCGGACGTGAGGCGAATCCCTTATTATCCCACGCCGCGCTGGGCCGCCGGATCCCCATTTCCCGCGTGCTACACTCGAATCGTCATGAAGGGCAATCCGCAGGTTCTTGCTTATTTACAGGAAGTTCTCAAGGCCGAACTGACGGCCATCAACCAGTACTTCCTTCACGCCGAGATGCTGAATAACTGGGGTTATCAGCGGCTGTACAAACACACCCGCAAGGAATCGATCGAAGAGATGGTGCACGCCGAAAAGGTGCTGGAGCGCATGCTCTATCTCGACGGCGCTCCCAACATGAGCGAGCTGTTCACGCTGCGCATCGGACAAAGCGTGAAGGAGCAGTTCGTGAACGACCTTGCCCTGGAAATGGAAGCCGTGCCGCGCCTGAACAAAGCCATCGCGGCGGCCATCGAGGCCGGCGACAACGGTTCGCGCGAGTTGTTCGCCGAAATTCTGGTGGACGAGGAAGAGCACATCGACTGGCTGGAAGCCCAGCTTCACATGATCGAGGAGATGGGCATCCAGAACTACCTTTCCAGCCAGATGCACGAAGAGGACGGCAAATAGCCGGCGCCCGTCTTCGTCAATTTCTGGCCATCCAGCGTTCCAACTCCGGCAGCGCGGCTTCGGCCGCCTGCCGGCCCGCTTGGATCATCCGGTCCGTCTCGTCGAACGAGTCCCATCCGAACGTGTTGATCTTCGGCGTGATCACCAGGTCCGCCGAGGGCCTCCAGGTGGGTCCCGTCCGCGCCTGCAAAATCTGAAAGCTGCGGTTGATGACTTGCGCCAGGTTCGACGGATCGCCGGGCGTCTCATCCATGTCGAGCGAGACGGCCAACACGCGCGCCGGCGCCAGCTTTTTCGCCGACGGCGCCGGTACGTCCTCGGCCATTCCGCCGTCCACCAGGAACCGCCCGTCAATTTCCATGGGCTGGAACAGGCCCGGATAGGCGCAACTGGCGCGCACGGCCGGCACTACGTCGCCGCGGCCTGAAAACAGCACCGGCTCGCCCGTCTTCAAATCGCAGGCCACCACGCCCAGCGGCACTCGCATCTCCTCGAACCGGTGCACCGCCAGCAGACGGCGCAGAAACCCATCCATGCGGCGGCTCGACATCAGCCCCATTTTCGACAGCGTCCACCCGGCCACGTCCTTGAACTTCATCCGCCGCGCCATCTCTTCCAGCTTGTAGAGCGGCGTGCCGCTGGCATACGCCGCCGCCATCATCGAACCAGAACTCACGCCCGTGATCGCGGCCAGCGGAATGCGCCGTTCCTCCAATACCTGCAAGACGCCCAGGTGGGCGATGCCGCGCGCGAAGCCGCCGCCCAGCGCCAGGGCGACCTTTGCGCCGCGGTAGCCGTCGACGCTCCCATACAGGAAGCGCCACAGGCTTGCATGCCCCCGTTCGCGCGCCAGTGCGTCGCCCCCGCCCGGCGATTCACCCCTCAATTCGTCTGATCCGGCCATCCTTGGCAATCTACTACACTGAGGTCTATGCGCCGCTTCCTGACCGCCGCGTTCGTGTGTTTCCACCTTCTGATCGCCACGGCGCAGGAACGTCCGCTTGCCTCCGGAGCGGCCGATGTCCGGGCCCGCCTCGATCAACTGCAAGCCGTCGGCGGCGTGCTCATGATCGCCGCCCACCCCGACGACGAAAACACAGCCGTGCTGGCCTACTTCGGCCGCGGCCGCCACCTCCGCGCGGGCTACCTTTCGCTCACGCGCGGCGAAGGCGGACAGAATCTGATCGGTCCCGAACAGGGCGCTCTGATGGGCCTTATACGCACGCAGGAACTGCTGGCCGCGCGGCGTCTGGATGGCGCGCAACAGTTTTTCACCCGCGCCATCGACTTCGGCTTTTCCAAGACCGCCGCCGAAACGCTCGACAAATGGGGGCGCAACGAGGTGCTCTCCGATACGGTCTGGGTCATCCGGCGCTTTCAGCCCGACCTGATCATCCTCCGCTTCAGCGGCACGCCTCGCGACGGCCACGGCCACCACCAGTCTTCGGCCATCCTGGGCAAGGAAGCCTTCGAGGCCGCGGCCGACCCGGCCCGGTTTCCTGAACAGCTCCGGTTCGTCCAGCCCTGGCGCGCCAAACGCTGTGTCTGGAACTCCTTCTCGTTCACTCGCGAGATGGAAACGGAGGCCGCCCGCAGCGCGCGGATGAGCGTCGACACGGGCGAATACGATCCGCTGCTCGGCTACTCCTATGGCGAGATCGCCGGCATGAGCCGCTCCATGCACCGTTCGCAGGGCATGGGCGCGCCAGAGCGCAAGGGTTCCATGCCGCAATACTTCGTCACCGTCGCCGGCGAGCCGGCCGAAGGCGATCCGCTGGCCGGCATCGACACCACCTGGAACCGCCTGCCCGGAGGCGCCGCCGTCGCCGCCGCGCTCGACGAAGCCTCACGCGCTTACGATATCCGCCACACCGCGCGCATTCTTCCCGCGCTGGCCAGGGCGCGCCCGCTCATGGCCGCCATCGATCATCCCTGGGCCCGCGCCAAGCTGGTGGAACTGGACGAACTGGCGGCCGCCGCTGCGGGCGTGTCCGCGGACGCCAGCGCCGTCCAGTGGTCCGCAACGCCCGGATCGAGCGCCGCCATTCGCGTGAGCGTAGTGGGCCGGGGCGAGGCCTCTGTCGCCGTCGAAAGCCTCGACCTGCTTGGCCTCGCCGGACAGAACTATGCCGCCAATCGCGCCCCGGCTGGAAACAACAAGCCCTGGACGCACACCTTCACCGCCGCCATCCCGGCCAGCGCGCCCCCCACGCAGCCCTACTGGCTTCGGGAGCCGAGGCAGGGCAACCTGTACGGCGTGCCTTCGCTCCAAGAGCGGGGCGAACCCGACACCGAGCCTCTCTTCCGCACCCGCTTCCGCCTGACCGTCGCCGGATTGGGTATCGAACTGACACGGTCCGTCGTGCACCGCTACGTCGATCCGGTTCGCGGCGAGTTGTGGCGTCCCTTCCTCATTGTCCCGCCCGTGGCCGTCTCCTTTTCAGAGAAATCGCTGCTGTTTCCCTCGGCCTCGCCGCGAACGGTCGAGATCACCGTCCGGGCCAACCGGGACAACTCCGGGGGCGAAATTCGCCCTGCCGCTCCCGACGGCTGGCGCATTGAACCTGCCGGGCGCGACTACTCCATCGCCCGCGCCGGCGAGCAGACAACGCTTACGTTCAGCGTGACTCCGCCCGCCGCGGTCTCCTCCGGCGCAATCACCATCGCCGGGGCCGCCGGCATGGACACCATCGCCTACGATCACATTCCACCGCAGACCGTCTTCCCGCCCGCGACGCTCCCCGTGGTGGCCGCCAGCGTGAAAACGCTCGCCAAACGCATCGGCTATGTCATGGGCGCCGGCGACGAGGTTCCGCAGGCGCTGCGCCAGTGGGGCGCCGAGGTGACGTTGCTCTCCGCCGACGATCTGGCCCGTGCCGAGCTTGCGTCTTACGACGCCATCCTCACCGGCGTCCGCGCCTACAACACACGCTCCGATCTTCGCGCCAACCAGGACCGGCTGCTGCAATACGTCTCCCAGGGCGGCACGCTCGTTGTCCAGTACAACGTGGCCACCGGCGGTCCGTTCGGCCGCGCCTCCAACGAACTCGACCGCATCGGTCCCTACCCGCTCACCGTTGGACGCGACCGGGTTACCGTCGAGGAGGCGCCGCTGACGCCCCTCGACCCGGACAGCCCGCTGCTTACGGCTCCCAATCGCATCACGCCCGCCGACTATGAAGGCTGGGTGCAGGAGCGCGGCCTCTACTTCGCCTCGAAATTCGACCCTCGCTACACTCCCCTGTGGTCCGCTCACGATCCGGGGGAAAAACCCTCCGAAGGCGCCACGCTGTGGACCCGCTACGGCAAGGGCGTCTACGTCTTCACGGCGATGAGCTGGTTCCGGCAGCTTCCGGCCGGCGTTCCGGGCGCACACCGCATCTTCTCGAACCTGGTCAGCTCCGGGAGGCTCCTTGCCCGGTAAGCCGCCCCCCGCGCCAGTCTCCGGCGAAAAACACAGTGCGGATGAACCGCCGCCCATTCTGGGCACATGGCGCCGCCTCTATGCCGCCGTCCTCCTTTATCTTTGCGCTTTTATCGGCGTTCTGGCCCTCTTCACCTGGGGGTTCGAGAGATGAGTGTTCTCGATTGGATCGTCCTGGCCGCCTCGCTGGTCTTCGTCATCGGCTATGGGCTCTGGCGCAGCCGCAGCACCAGCACCACGGAACAGTACCTGCTGGCCGGACGCGAGATGCCCTGGTATGCCATGGCGCTGTCCATCATGGCCACCCAGGCCAGCGCCATCACCTTCATCTCCACCACCGGCCAGGCCTACGCCGACGGCATGCGCTTTCTCCAGATGTATCTCGGCCTGCCGCTGGCCATGATTTTGATCTCGGCCACCGCCGTGCCCATCTTCCACCGCGCCCGCGTCTACACGGCATACGAATATCTGGAGCACCGCTTCGACGCCAAGACGCGCACGCTGGTCAGCATCGTCTTTCTCATCCAACGCGGCCTCGGCGCCGGTGTCGCTCTCTATGCTCCGGCCATCGTGCTCACAGTCATCTTCGGCTGGCCCGATTACCTCACCACGGCCATCATGGGCGCGCTGGTGGTGCTGTACACCACGCTCGGAGGCATCCGCGCCGTCACCTGGACCGATTTCCAGCAGATGCTCATCATGATGGCGGGACTGATCGCCGCGCTGTGCACGGCCATCTGGCTCATGCCCGCCGATGTCAGCTTTCTCGATGCCGTTCGCACGGCTGGCGCGGCCGGACGGCTGAACGCCCTGGTCACGAGTTTTTCCTGGAGCGATCAGTACAACATTTTCAGCGGGCTGCTCGGCGGCATGTTTCTCGCCCTGGCGTACTTCGGTTGCGACCAGTCGCAGGTGCAACGCTATCTCACCGGGCGGTCCATTGCCCAAAGCCGGCTCAGCCTGCTGTTCAACGCCGTCGCCAAGCTGCCCATGCAGTTCCTCATCCTGTTCACCGGCGCCATGGTGTTCGTCTTCTACATCCATAGCCAGCCGCCGCTCATCTTCCACCCCGGCGAGATGGCCAAGGTGGAACGGCGGGCCGACGCAGGCCTTCTGCGGCAGCGCTTTGACCGCGCCTGGCAGGCCCGCCGCGAGGCCACGCATACCGCCGCCGGTTTCGATCAGCGGGCTTTTCAAGCCGCCCAATCCGAAATTGACAGCGTGCGGAAATCCACTGGCGCCTCCAACGACACAAACTTCATCTTCCTTACGTTCGTCACGCACCATCTGCCCGCCGGCCTGGTTGGTCTCGTCATGGCCTGCATCTTCGCCGCCGCCATGTCCACCATCTCGGCCGAGGTGAATTCGCTGGCTACCGTCACGGTCATCGACATTTATAAGCGGCACATGAAACCCGAGGCCAGCGATGGGCATTACCTGTGGGCCTCGCGCCTGTTCACCGCGTTGTGGGGTGTCTATGCCGTTTTCGCAGCCGGTTTCGGACGTTCGCTCGGGTCGCTGATCGAAGCCGTGAACATGGTGGGCTCGTTCTTTTACGGCAGCCTGCTGGGCGCTTTCATGCTGGCCTTCTACGCGCCCCGCGTCGGCGCGCACGCGGCGTTTCTGGCCATCCTGCTCGGCGAGGCCGCCGTCGTCGCGGTCCACTTCAACTTTAAGGTAGCCTTCCTTTGGTACAACGTCGTCGGCGCCGCCGCCGTCGTGATCGCGGGCCTGCTGCTCAGCTTTGTGCTGCCGAGGAGCCCAGCTTCCAGCCCCACCAGGTAGCGGCGACGCACACGCACACCGAGACCGCGGCGTACAGCCCGGCCTTGACCGTTTGTCCCCGCCGCAGCAGGTCCAGCAGTTCAAAGCTGAACGTCGAAAAAGTGGTGAAACCGCCGCAGAATCCCGTTGTGAACAGCAGTTGCTGGGGCGAAGGCAGCCGCAGCCCGGTGAAATAGCCGATCAGAAAACTGCCCGACACGTTCACCGTCAGAATCGCCCAGGGAAACACGTCGCCCAGCGCGTGCAACAACCAGCGGGACAGCAGCAGGCGGCACACGCCGCCCGCCGCGCTGCCCGCCGCCACCAGCAGAATGCCCGTCATGGCTCTCAAATCTGCAACGTCGAGATGTCCACTTTCGAACGGTCGCCTTCCACCACCACGATGCCCGACTCGGTGACGTGATAGAGCTTGGCGTCCTCGGCCAGGTCGTAGCCGATAGACATGCCCGCTGGCACGCGCACGTTCTTGTCCAGGATCGCGTTCCGGATTTTCGCCCGGCGGCCGATGTCGCAGTTGTCGAAGATGATCGAATTCTCCACCACGGCCCCGGCGTGCACTTTCACGCCACGCCCGATCACGCAGTTGCGCGCCGTGCCTCCCGAGAGAATCGAGCCGCCCGCCACGATGGTGTCCACCGCCGTGCCGCGCCGCCCGTCGTCGTCGAAGGTGAACTTCGCCGGCGGGTCGTCGTAGCTGGCCGTTCGCAGCGGCCACTGCCGGTTGAACAGGTTCAGCGCCGGCGAAACTGAACGTAGGTCCATGTTCGCCTCGTAATAGGCGTCGATGGTTCCCACGTCGCGCCAGTACACTTCGCCGCCCACCGGATCGCCGGGAATCCGGTTGGTCTGGAAATCGTAGGCGTACATGGGACACCGTCCGATCAATCGCGGCAGGATGTCGCGTCCGAAATCGTGCGACGAGCTATCGTCCTGCGCGTCGGCGTACAACTCCCGCAACAGCGTCCGGGTCGAAAAAATGTAGTTCCCCATCGAGGCGTACACGCGCTCCGGATCGCCCGGCATGGTTGGCGCGCCGTCCTGCTTTTCGACGAAGCTTTTCACCGCGCCGTCGTGGTCCGTCTCGATCACGCCGAACTCCTTGGCGTACTCCTTGGCCACGGGAATCGCCGCGATCGACACCTCGGCCCGTTTCCTCTCGTGGAATTCGATCATGTCCCGGATGTTCATCCGGTAGATGTGATCGGCTCCGAAGATCGCCACCACATGCGGATCGGCCTGCTCGATCAGGTTGATGTTCTGGTAGATGGCGTCCGCCGTCCCCCGGTACCACGATTCGCCCGGCGTCCTCATCTGCGCCGGCACCGGGATCACGAAGTGGCTCTTCAACAGATGGTTCACCTCCCACCCGTCCCGCATGTGTTGCAGCAGCGACTGGCTCTTGAACTGGATCAGCACGTAGATCGAATAGATCTCGGAATTCACCAGATTGCTCAGTACGAAGTCCACGATCCTGTACTGGCCTCCGAACGGCACGGCTGGTTTGGCGCGCTCTTTCGTCAGCGGATACAGTCTCGTGCCCTTCCCTCCGGCGAGCACGAAAGCCAGCACTCTCAATTTCATGGTGTCCTTCTTTCCTACAGCGTATGAACCGTGAACAGGGCCAGGAAACCCATCAACCACCTATATTCTCTACATCCCCGCGCCGTCCGGCAAGTGAAACATTCATGACCGTAATTGTTCTTTCCCGCGCCGCCGGTCCTGGCCCGCCGCGGCACGGCCATGATATCGTGTACAACTTCCATGCAACCATCCTCCAGCCTATCCACCACCACCCTCTCGCGCCGCTGGATGATCATGATCTGGCTGTGCGCCGGCTACATGGTCGCTTACTTCGACCGTGTGAATCTCTCCGTCGCCCTGGCTCACAAGGATTTCCAGCAATTCTTTCAACTCACCGCCGAATCGCGCGGCTGGCTCAATTCCGGATTCTTCATCACCTACGCCCTGCTGCAGATTCCGGCCGGGTGGCTGGTGGACCGCTACGGCGTGAAATGGCCCTGGGTGTGGAGTTTCACCTTCTGGAGTCTGCTGTCCGCCGCCACGGCGTATGTGGGCGGCTTTTGGCAACTGTTCGCCATCCGTCTTCTGCTCGGGGCGGGGGAGGCATGCATCACGCCGGCCGGCATGAGATGGATCCGCTACAACTTCGCCGAAAACCAGCGTGGCCTCATGATCGGCATCTTCATGGGCGCCGCCAAGCTCGGCCCCGCCATCGGAACTTATCTCGCCGCGCACCTGATGACCAACTTCGGCTGGCAGCAAATGTTCCTCATCCTGGGCCTTGGCTGCCTGGTGTGGATCGGCCCCTGGATCTTCCTGGTGAAGGACGACGACCGCCAACTGGAGGCCGCCGCCCGCAAGTCCGCTCCGCCCGGCGCCACGGTTCCGTTCGGGCGCCTGATGAAAAGTCCGGTCATCATCGGCACGCTGATCGGGACCTTCTGCTACCAGTACTTCACCTACTTCTCGATGACCTGGCTGCCCTCTTACTTCGTCGAGCGCCGCGGCCTCGATCTCAAGGCCACCGGTTCCTACACGGCCTTCAGCCTGCTGGGCATGGCCACCGTGGCCATCCTGGCGGGCTTCGCCGCCGACCGCCTCATCGACCGCGGCTGGAATCCCGTGCGTGTCCGCAAAGGCTTCATCCTGGCCGGCTTTCTCACCGCTTCCACCGAGATCATCGGCGCTCTCTCCGATTCCCAGGACGTCGCCCTGTTCTTCGCCATCTTCTCGCTGAGCGGCCTGGGACTGGTCACGGCCAACTATTGGGCGCTCACGCAAACCCTGCTTCCCGGGGCCGCCATCGGCCGCCTGGTCGGCGTCCAGAACTTCGCCGCCAACGTGCCCGGCATTGTCGCCGCCTCGCTCACCGGCTATCTGCTCAAATGGACCGGCAGCTATGACGCTCCCATGTGGGCCATCTGCTTCTTCCTGATGACCGGCATCGCCGCTTACCTCTTCCTGGTCCGCGAAAAGTACGTCCCGAAAGGATAATGTTCTTCATGGCGAAAAAACTCCTTCTCGAAAACGTCCGCGTCCGCGTCTCCGAGGTCACCTACGACCCCGGCGTGCCGCGCTCGCGCCATATCCGTCCGACCGATCAGTTGATTGTCTTCCTGGACGACTGCGAGTACGAGCGCACCGATCCGGCCACGGGCGAAAAGACCGTCCGCCGCCGCAAGTCCGGCGAAACCATCTGGCACGACCGGGGCGAGGACGCGCCCGTGCTCAGAAACCTCGGCGCCAAGCCTTACCGTTCGCTGTTGATCGAACTGAAGGACCGTCTCTGATGGGCTTCGAGCGCTTCGAGCGCGCCGCCGTGATCGGCACGGGCATGATGGGGCCTGGCATCGCTCTCACGCTCTCGCTCGGCGGCGTGTGGGCGCGGCTGATCAGCCGCTCCGAGGAGGGCGCACGCGAGGGGTTGCGCAAGGCGCACGAACAGCTCGCCACGCTGGAACGGCACGCCCTGGCGGCGCCGGAGCGCGCCGCGTTCGCGCGGGAGACTCTTTCCGCCGGAACCGACCTGGAGGACACGGTCCGCCAGGCCGAACTCGTCGTTGAATCGGCGCCCGAAGACATGGCCTTCAAGCAGGCGCTCTTTGCTCAGCTCGATGCGTGGGCGCGGCCGGAAACGATTCTCGCCAGCAACACCTCCGGGCTGTCCATCACCGAAATCGCCTCCCAGTGCGCCAGCGCCGGACGCGTCATGACGGCTCACTTCTGGAATCCGCCCCACCTCATGCCGCTGGTCGAAATTGTCCGCGGGGCCAAGACCGATGCCGTTCTCGCCGAACAGCTCCGGACCCTGCTGGCCCACTGTGGCAAGGCCGTGGTCATGGTGAAGAAAGACCGCCCCGGCCAACTTGGCAACAGGCTTCAGATGGCGCTCTGGCGCGAGGCGATCTACATCGCGCAGGAAGGGATCGCCGATATCGAGGACATCGACACCGCGGCTAAGCTCGGCTTTGGGCTCCGCCTCCCCGTGTACGGCATGTTCGAACACGCCGACATGGTGGGCCTCACGCTGGCAAATGCCGTGCTGGCCAACGCCGCCCGCGATCTGTATAGCCTTCCCTCGCCGCCCGTCCTGTTGGCGCAGAAAATCGAGGCGGGTGAAACCGGCGCCGCGTCCGGCCGGGGTTTCTACGACTGGACGCGGCGCGATGCCGCCGCCGTAAGGGAACGGCGCGACGCCTTCGTGCTCGACTTCCTTCAGAACTGGCGTTAACCCGGCGCAATGCTTAGCGCGCGGGGGTTACTTGACCTGTATCGTCCGCACATACTCCGTGAGGTTTCGCATCCTCAAGTGCGGGCTCGAATTGTCGCCCAGCGCCAGCGAGCGGAACAGGTCGCCCCACATCGGCATGTCACGGCTTCCGTGGGAGGCCAGCGGAATTGTCCCTTCCAACACTCCGAATACTCGCAACTCGGGGAATTTACCGCCGTTGTTTTTCGACAACAGGGTTAAGTCACCCGGCGCCACTTTCAATGCCACAACTGCCGGCCCATCGCCCTTTCCCACCGTCCCGTGGCAGGAGGCGCAGTAACTTTTGAACATCGCCGCGCCGCTCGATGGGTCCGTCGTGCGGATGGGAACCTGTTTGAGTTCCTTGGTTTGCGCCGCCGAGGGCGAAGGCATGGCCAGCCATGCGGCCGCCACCACAACCGGCGCCAAAAGAAATGACTGAATGTAAGTTCGTAGCGACATGGTGGATTACTCCGCACTTACTCAGTGCACGCCGCGTGCCATGCCGCCCGGTTTCCGTGATTACTGCAACAATGCGTCAATCGCCGCCTGGCAGATCGCTTCGTCCACCTCCGACGCCGCGCCGCTGGCCGCCATGGACCCAATCGTCCGGCCGTCCACCTTGATGGGCAGCCCGCCCTGGTTCGGGAAGCCGTCGGGAAACGCCAGCACCTGCAGGTTTCCACCCTTCAACGCGTCCGCCGCGGCTTTGGAAGGACGGCCGTAGAGCGCCGCGTATTTTGCCTTCTTCTGCGCGAATTGAATCGTGTTCAACCCCGCTCCATCGGCCTTTTGCAGGAACAGCAGGTTGCCGCTTTCGTCCATGATGCACAGCGTCACCTGCACGCCCCGCTTGGCCGCCTCGGCCTCGGCCGCGGCCGCCAGTTTCTTCACCGCCGCCAGATCCAGGAACTTCTTCGACGGCAACTCGACGGCGCCCAGCAGGAAGCTGAGCGCCAGGCACAACACAGTCAGTTTCAGCATGGGCTTCAGGGTATCAGCCCTTCCATCCCATCGCCAGTTCCACGAAGGTCCGCACGCACACCCCGGTTGGACCCTTCGCCATCCATGGCTTGCCTTCGTCCAGCCACGCCGTACCGGCGATGTCCAGGTGGACCCAGGGCGTCGGGTCGGCGAACTCCTTCAGAAAGTACGCCGCCGTGATCGACCCGCCCCAACGCGTCCCGATGTTCTGCAGATCGGCGAACGGCGATTCAAGCTGCTTCTTGTAGTCGTCGTCCAGCGGCATCCGCCACATGGTTTCCGCTGCCGACTGCGACGCCGCCCGCACCGTGCCGTACCACTCATCGTCGTTGGAAAACGCGCCGATGTGCACATGGCCCAGAGCCACCACGATGGAGCCGGTCAACGTCGCCGCGTCGATCATGTGGGTCACGCCGAGTTCGCGCTGCGCGTAGGTGATCGCGTCGATCAGGATCAGCCGCCCTTCGGCGTCGGTGTTCAGGACCTCCACCGTCTTGCCGTTCAGCGACTTCACGATGTCGCCGGGACGCTGCGCCTTGCCGCCTACATGGTTCTCCACCGCAGGAATCAGCGCCGTCACCTTCACCGGCGGCTTCAACTGGGCGATGGCGCGCATGGCCCCGATGGCGGCGGCGCCGCCCGCCATGTCGTACTTCATCTTTTCCATGCCGTCGGATGGTTTAATCGACACGCCGCCCGTGTCGAAGGTGACCCCCTTGCCGATAAGGCCCAGGTGGCCCTCGGCGGTCTTCCCTTCCGGCACATACGTCAGCACGATCAACGCCGGAGGAAACGCCGAGCCCTGCGCCACGCCCAGCAGCGAGCCCATGCCCAACTGAGCCATCCGCTCGCGGTCCAGAACATCGCAGCCCAGCCCCGCCTGAGCGGCCATCGCCGCCGCCCGCGCCGCCAGTTCCAGCGGCGGCAACAGGTTGCCGGGCTCGTTCACCAGTTCTCGCGTGAAGTTCTGGCTCTCGGCGATCACACGCGCGTGATGGAAGGCCGATTCGAGCCCTGGAGTGGCTCCGCCGATGGCGATCATGCACTCGTCGATGCGCTTGTCCGCCCTGTCGGCATTGGTCTTGTGCTGCTCGGGCTCGAACTCGCCCAGAATCGCGCCCGAGGTGGCCGCAGCCACCAGGTCCGGCGTCTGCTCAGGCTTGGCCAGCGCCACGGCGGCATCCTTCGACTTGCCCTTGGCCAGCCGCAACGCCGCGCCCACCGCCTTGCGCACCGTGGCCGCCTTCAACTCATCCCGCTTGCCACAGCCGGCCAGAATCACCCTCCGCGCCGCGAGCCCGGCGGGCGCATGCACCAGGACCAGGTCCATGGGTTTGCCCTTATACTCGCCACTCGCGTATAAATCCGCCAGCACGGCGTCGCAGGCGGCGCCGGTCACCGGCGCGGCCTCTTCAAACGCGAGCACGATCAACGCTCCCGTCTCCACTTGGGCGAGCGGCGTCCGCTCGAATCGGATGTTCATATGTCTGTTGTAGCAGGAGCGGCCCCGCCGCGCCGCCCGCGCCGGCTACACGCCGGGCTTCATGACGGCGATGTAGGGCAGATTGCGGTAGCGCTGCTTGTAGTCGAGACCGCAGCCGACGACGAAGTGGTCCGGGATTTCAAAGCAGCGGAACTCGATGGGCAGCGGCGCCAGGCGGCGCGAGGTGCGGTCCAGCATGGTGCAGACGCCGAGAGAATTGGGGGCGCGGCCGGCCAGCGTTTGCAGGAGATAACGGGCGGTGAGTCCCGAGTCGACGATATCTTCCACCAGCAGGACATCCTCGCCCTCGATGGGCTCGTCGAGGTCCTTGGCGATGCGGACCAGGCCGCGGGAGTTGCGCGCCGAAGCAAAACTGGAGATGGCCAGGAAGTCGATCTTCACCGGTATGGCCAGGGCGCGGGTGAGCGCGGTGAGAAAGTAGACCGAGCCCTTCAGTACGCCGATCATCTTGAGGTCGCGGCCCCGGTAGTGTTCATCGATGGCGGCGGCGATCTCGCGGATCCGCGCGTTCACCTGCTCTTCGGTGAACAGCACCCGTTCGATGGGCGGTGAGGCCGCACCGCTCATGCCGGCAGCACCTGTTCGCTCAAGCCGTGCTTGAAGACGAGGTTCTGGAAATCCTTCTGGTAGAAGACCTGGATGTTGATGCTGGGATAAAGGCTGCGCAGGCGTTTCACCTTGCGGTTCTTGCGTGTGACATGAGCCTGCTTCATGGTGGTGAGCTCGACGTAAAGGTCGGGTTCCGGAAGATAGAAGTCCGGCGTGAAGAACTCGGTGGGTTTGCCGGCCTTGTCCCATTCGACGGGAAAGCTCTTGGGTTCGTACTCCCAGGCGATGCGGTAGAAATCGAGCAGGTTGGCGAAAACCTGTTCGCTGTGATTGGCGAAGGGGCGGGTGACGAGCGCGGCCGTGCCTGCCGGGGTAAGGCCGTGGCGCGAGAACTGAAGCCGCATCTCGAACTGGAGCTCGGCCTCGCGTTCGGGGGGCAGCAGGCCGTGCCGGAGAAGGCCCTGCGCGTAGGCGGCGCCTTCGATCATGTCCACGATCTGATCGGGTTCGAGGGTTTCGGCGTTGGCGATGAGGTCGTAACGGTCCGGCGGGATGGTGGCTCGGCCGAAACAGCGTTTGAGGGTCTGTTTCCGTTGGGCTTCCAGTTGGGCGAGCAGGGCGCGGGCGGGTTCGCGCTCCAGATGGTCGTCGAGCATGAGATTGCCCAGGCGGAAGTGTTCGGCCGCCACGGCACAGGCGCGCAGCGAGGCCGGAAAGCGCGGGACGATCAGTTCGACGCCGGGGAAGACGACACACAGATGGTGGCGGCGGGCGAGTTGCGCCAGCAGGCAGGTGAGGGCGTGGGGAAGGGCCTTGGCCGGGATGGCGGATTCCGAGCCGAACTCATCGTTGAGAAGCTGGCGCAGCTTCGATTCGGTGATCAACTCCAGTTGGAGCCGTTGCGCTGCGAGCCGCGCGAGCTGGTCCACGCGGCAACCGGGCTGGCCGGCAATTGCGATGACCGCCATTCAATAGTGATGATAGCGTGCGAAGGGCGCTGGGAGAAGTGCGAAAGCCGTGTCATGCTGAAGGATCATGCGAGTAACACGGCGGTCTGTCCTGCAAGCGGCGGCGAGCACGCTGGCGATTCCCCGGTGGGCGCTGGGCGCGCGGGCCATGCGGTTCGACGTGGCGGTGATTGGCGGCGGCATGGGCGGTTGCGCCGCCGCGCTGGCGGCCTGCCGGGCAGGACGGCGCGTGGTGATAACCGAGGAGACGGCCTGGATTGGCGGACAGTTGACGAGCCAGGGCGTCCCGCCGGACGAGCATCCCTGGATTGAACAGTTCGGCGGTACGCTGGCCTACCGGGCCTACCGCACGGCCGTGCGGCAGTACTACCGCGACCATTACCCGTTGACGCCGGAAGCGCGTGCGAACACGTTGCTGAATCCGGGCGGCGGCAGCGTCTCCCGCCTGACGCACGAGCCCCGCGTGTCGCTGGCCGTGCTGGAGGCGCAACTGGCGCCCTATGTGTCGGGCGGGCAGTTGGTGGTGCTGCTGCGCCACACGCCGGTGAAGGCAGACGTGGAGGGCGCCATCGTACGCGCCGTGACCGTGCGGGGCGAGGGCGGCGACCGGACGCTGGAAGCCTCCTACTTCATCGACGCCACCGAGCAGGGCGATCTGCTGCCGCTGACCCGCACCGAATATGTGACCGGCTTCGAGTCCAGGAGGAAGACCGGCGAGATGCACGCTCCCGCCGAGGCGCAGCCGGCCAATATTCAGTCCTTCACCGTGTGCTTCGCCATGGACTACCTGAAAGGCGAGGACCACACGATCGACCGGCCGGAGGAGTATGCCTTCTGGCGCGATTACATGCCGTCGTTGCAGCCGGTGAACTGGCCGGACAAGCTGTTGAGCTGGTCGATGAGCAATCCGCAGACGCTCGAACGGCGGCCGGTGTTCTTCACGCCCGAGGTGGACGCGCCGCAGCCGGCCGGGCTGAACCTGTTCCTCTACCGGCGGATCGCCAACCGGAGGAACCACGCCGCGGGGGCCTATGCGAGCGACATAACGCTGGTGAACTGGCCGCAGAACGATTACTGGCTGGGAAATCTGCACGAGGTGAGCGGGGAGGAGGCAGCGCGGCACCTGAAACGCGGAAAACAATTGAGCCTTTCCTTGTTGTATTGGATGCAGACCGAGGCTCCGCGTCCGGACGGCGGCGCGGGTTGGAAAGGGTTGCGGCTGCGAGGCGACGTGATGGGCAGCGAGGACGGGCTGGCGCTGTACCCGTACATTCGCGAATCACGGCGGATCGAGGCCGAGTTCACCGTGGTGGAAGAGCATGTGGGCACTGAAGCCCGGATGAAGGCGACGGGCAAGCGGCACGAGGAGGTGGCCGCCGAGGAGTTCGCCGATTCGGTGGGCGTGGGTAGCTACCGCATCGACCTGCACCCGAGTTCGGGCGGCGACAACTACATCGACGTGAGTTCGCTCCCGTTCCAGATTCCCATGGGCGCGCTGATTCCCAAGCGCGTGGAGAACCTGCTGCCGGGCGCGAAGAACCTGGGCGTCACGCACATCACGAATGGCTGTTACCGGTTGCACCCGGTGGAGTGGAACATTGGCGAGGCGGCCGGAGCGCTGGCGGCCCATGCGCTGGCTACCGGCGCAAGGCCGCGCGCCGTGCGGGCCGACGCGAAAAAGCTGGCGGCGTTCCAGCGCGAGTTGGAAGGGCGCGGCGTGGAGTTGCGCTGGCCCCGTATCACGCCTCGCTGAGCGGAGTGCTGCTATGGATGGAGAGGCGGCTGGTGCGGCGGCTGGGTTGCCTCCGGCGCGGGTGAGCCAGGCGTGGCTTTACGCCGCGCGGCCTGGCGTTCGGCGTAGCGCTGCACGGAAGGTTCGTTCAGGTTCCACGAAGGCTCATCGGGTGAGTTGGCCAGCCGGAGGGCGGCCAGCGTGGCGATGCGGGCGGCCAGTTGCATGTTCGCGTAATCGAGCTTCTGCCATTCATCGCCGGGCGCATGGTAGTCGGCGAAGGAAAAGCCCGGGGTGAGCGTGTGGGCCGGGATGCCCTGCAGGGCGAAGGGGAGATTGTCGCTGCGGGAGAAGAACTCCTCGTTGCCTTGTTTATTGACGAAGTACACGGCGCCCAGGTCGGCGGTGGCCTGCCGGACGGCATCGGTAACCGTGGAAAATCCTGAGCCGGTGATGGTCATCTGGCCGGGGCGCGTGTATTCGCCTTCTTCGGTGCGGCCGAACATTTCGAAATTCAGGTTGGCCGCGGTTCGGTCGAGCGGCCACAACGGATTCTTCACATAATGTTTGGAACCGAGCATCCCTTTTTCCTCGCCCACGAAGGCGAGAAAGAGGATGCTTCGCTTTGGGCGCTCGGGCAGCGAGGCCAGCGCGCGGGCGGCTTCCAACAATACGGCGGTGCCGGAGGCATCGTCGTTGGCCCCGTTCAAGATGGGGTCGGCGGCGTTGTCCGGGCGCACGCCTTCATGGTCGTAGTGGGCGCTGAGAAGGATGGCCGCGGCCCCGAGCGCGGGGTCGCTGCCGCGCAGCAGGGCGGCGACGTTCCAGAGACGGGCGGGCGTGATGAGGGCCGGGGGCATGTGAAAGCGGGCCGTGGCGGCGCTGGCGGCCAGGGCCGCGGCCGGACCTGTGAGGATGACGTAGACGTACTTGCCGCGCGGCGGGCCGCCGGGCGTGATCAGGGCGCGCGGATTGAAGACGCCGGCTTTGCGCAGCGTGTCGTGCTCGTCTGGGATCAGAACGACGGCGGGCGGCGCGTTGCGCAGAATGCGGATGGCGTCGGCGATGGTGGAAGGCTTGGCCGATTCCAGACGCACGATGCGGCCTTCGGTTTCGCCCGGAGCCAGGTTGGCGATGGTGCCCTCGGCGTCGATGGATCCTCCGGCGGTGACGCGGAAAAATTTCGGGTCCACGGGAGCGCCGTCCAGGGTGAGTGTGATGCCGGTGGGGGCCGAATCGAGCACCTCCCAGTGGATGGTTTGAAAGTAGCCGTTGTCGCCCAGAGGTTCCAGATCGAGGGCGCGGAACTGGGAAGCGATGTATTCGGCGGCGATGTCGAGTCCGCGCGAGGGCGAGTCGCGGCCTTCCAGCAGGTCGCTTGCGAGAAAGGAGACATGCCCGCGCAGGCGTGCGGCGGTGATGGATTCCAACGCCGGGGGAATGGCGGGAGGCTGGTTGGATTGGGCGGCGGCGGCCGCGCACAGGAGCAGGGCCCAGAGGCCGCGGCGGTGCATGAAACCATGATGGCGGATGAGCGGCGCCTGGGTCCAGCAGGGGGTGTCCGTCTTAGCCAGCCAGCCTCCAGGCGAACCAGGCGAGGCCAATCATGAGGAGAGCCCAGGAAAGAAATCGGGGCTGGCCGAGGCGGCGCGCCAGCGTCGTGAGGGCGGCCAGCATGAGTGCGGCGGCGCATACCGAGCCGGCCAGCACGGTGGGAAGTGCGTAGTCGGCCGCGATCTGAAATTGCGTCAGGCCGAGCCCGTGAAAGGCTCCCAGGATGGCCACGATGAGCCAGCGCGCCCGCGAGCGGGGCAGGAAGAGAATCTCGACGCCAAGATAGGCGATGGTGAGGGCCGCGGCCATTTCCAGGAACCGCGGAGGAAGTTGCAGCGCTTTCATTCCAAACCAGTGGGCCGCGGCGGACTCACCGGCGGCGAAGGCGAGCCCCAGGATGGCGGCTTCGCCCCATGACGCGGCGGCCAGCGCGATGCCGAGCAGGAAGAGCCACTGCCAGGGCGAGGTGAAGGTTCTCCAGGCGGCGCCGCCCGACTGGCGCACGACGATTTCCGCGGGAGTCAGCGGGCGGAAGCGGAGTTCGGCTTCGGGGAAGGAGAGGTCGAGCACCACCTGTTCAAACTTGCCCTCGCGCGTGGCGCGGAGAATGTGGACGTGGTTGGGAACCGTGGCCGCCGGGAGCGAGGACCGGACGGTGAGCAGGTCGGGCGGGGCGGGGAACTGGTAGGTGGCCGTGCACAGCAGGGCGTTTTCGGCCTCCACCACGCGGCAGTCTTCCGCCGTACGCGTGGGGCGGGCATCGCCTGAGCGGAACTGGACGCGGGCCAGAAGGTCGAGCCCGCGCGACGGATCCGGCACCTCATACAGCGGGATGCGCAGTTCGTAGCGCAGTTGCGCGCCTTCAATCCGCGCCTCGCCGGTGGAAATGGAGACCGCGTGAGCGGCCAGGGGCGGCGCGGCGAGCAGCGCGAGCGATCCAAGAGCGGCGAATTTCATGCGGGCAGCGCGGCCTGGCTCTTCTTGTAGCGGACCAGGATGAGCCGCAGCGTGGCCACGACGGGGATGGCCAGGAACATCCCGGTGATGCCGCCAATCTGTTCGCCGGCCAGGACGGCGAAGATGACCAGCAGCGGCGGCAGTTCCACGCCTGAGCCCAATAGCAGGGGCTGAAGGACATAGTCGAGGAACAGGCGGTAGCCGGCCAGGAAGAGGATGAGGGCAAGGAATCCGTCGTAACCCGAGACGGCGGCGACGATCAGGATGACAACGGCGGCGGTCAGCGTGCCCGCGACGGGAACGAATTCGCCGATGGCTCCGGCCAGGGCCAGCAGCACGGCGTAGGGAACGCCGAGCAGGGAGAGGCAAAGCCAGTAGGAGAGAAACGTGGACAGGCTGAGCAGCACCAGGGCGCGGACGTACTGAACCAGCAGGGTGTGGACGTCGTTCAGCAGGTCGTCCAGCGCGGCGCGGCGGGAGCCATCGGCGAAGGAGAGAATCGCGGCGCGGTATTCGGCGCCGTCCTTCAGGAAGAAGAAGCTGAGAATGGGGACCAGAATCACGAAGACGATGTTGGACAGAAAGCTCAGTACCTGGCGGCTGAGAGAGCTGAGCAGCGGAAGCGATTCGCGCAGGTACTCCTCGACGCGGGCATGGATCTCCGGGCCGAAGCGTGCGCGGTAGGGCAGAAGCCAGGCGGGCAGGGGGATGTTTTGGATGACGTTGGGATCGGAGATCACCTTGGGAATGCGCGAGGAGAGGCTGGCGGCTTCCTCGGCCAGTTGGGTGCCGATGGCCGAGGCCGAGAGCCCCAGCAGCAGCATGATGACGAGATAGAGCACCAGCAGGGAAACAGCGGCCGGAAGGCGGGCGGGCCGGAACCGGTCGGCCATGCGCAGCAGGGGCGCGAGTAAGTAGGCCAGTAAGATGGCGCAGATGAAGATCAGCAGAGTGCGGCGAATCAGGTAGGCCGCGCCGGCGAGAGCGGCAATCGCCAGGACGGTCCAGGCGGCGCGCGCGGTGCGGCTGTCGATACCGAGCATGGGGCTATGCTAGCGCAGGCGGGGTTGTGGGATACTGCTTCCCATCATGACCGCGACCGGTTTTCGCCGTTGGGCTGTGGTGTGCGCGTTGTGCGCGGCGGGCGCCTGGGCCGGGGAGATCACGCAACGGGGCCTGGAAAAACCCGTGGAAATCCTGCGGGACCGCTGGGGCGTACCGCACATCTACGCCTCGACGCAGCATGACCTGTTCTTCGCCCAGGGATGGGTGACGGCGCGGGACCGCCTGTTTCAGATCGACCTGTGGCGCCGCGTGAACAACGGAAGGCTGGCCGAGGTGTTGGGAGCGCAGGCTCTGCAACGGGACCGCATGGCCAGGCTGGTGCGCTACCGGGGCGATTGGAACGCGGAATGGCGGGCGTATGCGCCGGATGCGCGTGAGATCGGGACGGCTTTCGCGCAGGGGATCAACGCCTACATCGAAGGGCTGGGAGGAGTACGTCCCTTGGAGTTCCGCGTGGCCGGCTACGATCCGGGACGGTGGGAGCCCGAGGATGTGACGGGCCGCGTGGCGGGTCTGCTGATGACGCGCAACCTGTCGCGCGAGGTGAGCCGCGCCGTGGACATCCGGACGTTCGGACTGGCCCAGGTGCAGAAACTGTTGCCCGCCGAGCCGCCCGTGCCGCTGGTGGTACCGCACGGCCTGGACCTGGACCTGATCGAAGCGAATATTCTGCGCGTGTACAACGAGGCGATTTCGACCGTACAATTCCCCGAGCAGCCGGCGGCGCCGGGCGAGCGCAAGGGGCGTGGCGCGGCCGGAGCGCGGCGGCCAGGCGCGGGGCCCCAGCCGTACGCCCGGGTTTACTCCGAGGAGGAACAACGCCAGTGGGGCAGCAACAACTGGGCGGTGAGCGGGGCGCTGACCGCGACGGGCAAGCCGATGCTGGCCAGCGATCCGCACCGGCCCATCCTGATTCCCTCGCTGCGAAAAACGGTGCACCTGGTGGGGCCGGGGTGGAACGTGTTCGGCGCGGGCGAGCCGGCGCTGCCGGGCGTGGCGCTGGGGCACAACGAGGAAATCGGCTACGGGTTCACCATCGTGAACATCGACCAGGGCGATCTGTATGTGGAGAAGTTGAACGAATCCAACCCGGACGAGTATTGGTACAAAGGCAAACTCCGAAAGATACAGGTAGTGCGCGAGCAGATTCCCGTGCGCGAGCCGGACGGGCGCTTGGTGCGCCGGACGGTGGAGTTGCGGTACACGGTGCATGGCCCGGTGATCGCGGAAGAGTTGGGCAAGCATCGCGCGTTCGCGTTGAAGTGGATTGGCGCGGAACCGGGCGGCGCGGGGTATCTGGGTGCGTTGTCGCTGGGCCGGGCGCGAAACTGGAGTGAGTTCTCGCGCGCGGCGGGCAACTACAAGGTACCCTCGGAAAATCTGATGTATGCCGACCGCGAGGGCAACATCGGCTGGTTCGCCTCCGGACATGCCCCGGTGCGGAAGAATTGGGACGGCTTGCTGCCCGTGCCCGGCGACACGGGCGAGTTCGAGTGGGCAGGCGTGCTGCGTCCGGAACAACACCCGCAGATGCTGAACCCGGCGCAGGGGTGGATGGCGACGGCTAACCACGACATCCGGCCCCAGGGCTACAAGGAGCGGTTGGGGTTTGAGTTTTCCCCGGTGTTCCGGTTTCAACGCGTGGCTGAGACGCTGGCCGGACCGGGCGTGCTGCCTCTGGCCAGCGTGAGCGGGCGGGCGCGGTTGGAGACCCTGCCGAAACTGAGCCTGGAGGACATGATGGCCTTGCAACAGGATGTGGTGTCTCTTCCGGCACGGCGGTTTCAACAGGTTGTGAACCGGGCCAGGCTGAAAGGTTTGAGCGCGGACGAACGGGATGTGGTGCGGCAGTTCCTCAAGTGGGACACCCGTCTGTTGGAGACATCGGTGGAGGCCATGGTGTTTGAACTGTGGCTCGGCAAACTGCACGCGGCGGTATTCGGCCCGGCGATTGGACCGAAGGTGTCGCGGACAGTGCTGCTGGAGGAGTTGGAACGGCGTCCGGACGCCGCCGTATTGCTGCGTACACTGCGCATGACCATGCACGACCTGACGGCCTCGCGCGGGGCCGACCGGAAAAAGTGGACTTGGGGCGGGGTGCACCGGGCTGCCTTCCGCCACCCCCTGGGCGTGCGGGCCTGGAACCGGGGGCCCGTGGCGCGTCCCGGCGACGGAGACACCGTGAACGCCACGGGCGGGGCGAACTTCCGGCAGACTTCGGGAGCCTCGTTCCGCATGGTGCTAGACCTGTCGGATTGGGACAAAAGCATGATGACGAATGCGCCGGGCGAGGTGGGAGACCCATCCAGCCGCCACTACTCGGATCTGCTGGCGGACTGGGCGAAGGGCCAGTATCATCCGATGCCGTTTACGCGGAAGGCCGTGGAGGAGGCGGCCGAAGAGACGCTGCACCTGCTGCCTCCGGTGGTGGCCGAGGCTGCAAGAGGGAGAATACGGAGCCGATAACAATTGGTAGCAGCGAGCTACCATATGGGTATCCGGTGCGGAACGCAACAATCCGCGTAACACCTGCGGTCTGAGGTTCGTCCCATGGAAAATGCAAGTTCTCACACGGAAATGGGCGGGCGCTGCGGCAGTGGTGCTGGGTCTGGCCGCTCTGGCGCAGGCATTTCAGCCGGAACCGCCTCCAGCGGCGCCGGTCAAACAGCAGGGCGCCTGGGAGACCGAGGCCGTGGACGCACGCGTACGTGCCCTGCTGCGGCGTGCCTGCGCCAATTGCCATTCCAACGACACGAAGTGGCCCTGGTATGCGCGGATCAGTCCCGGATCGTGGCTGATGGCGCATCATGTAACGCAAGCGCGCAAACACTTAAACTTTTCCATTGAATATACTCTGGATGAGGAAGAAATTGGAATGATTGCCGATGTTGTGGAAAACGGAATCATGCCCCCCAAGAGCTACCTGTGGCTGCATCCTGAAGCGCGGTTGACCGATGCCGATAAAGCCCTGGTAAAGCGCTGGTGGATGGGGGAATTACCCGGCGCTGCGTCTGAGTAGGATAGCCGGGAAGGGCTGGAAACGGTCGGGAAGGCCCTCGGCGTGCTCCGCAATCGGGCACATTATGGGACGGTATCTCTTTGGAGCCATGGCGTTAACCGCCGGAGCGGGCTGGATGTGGGCACAGGCGTCGATTGGCGGCTGCCCCGTGCTTCCGGCAAACAACATTTGGAACACGCCGGTGAACACTCTCCCGGTGGCGGCCAACTCGGCAACCCTGGTAAATACGATCGGATCTGGTAAATATGTCCATGCCGATTTTGGATCAGGTACTTGGAACGGGGGCCCTATAGGGATTCCCTTTATTACCGTGCCGGGGACGCAGGCAAAGTATCCGGCCACCTTCCTGTACGACGATGAAAGCGATCCGGGGCCATACGCCGTGCCTCTGAACGCGCCGATCGAGGGCGGGAGCCAATCCACGGGCGACCGGCACGCCATCGCGCTCGATACGACGAACTGTATTCTCTACGAACTATATGCCGCGCACCCGCAAACGGCCTCCTGGCAAGCCGATTCGGGAGCAATCTACAACTTTCGCTCGAATGCGCTGCGGCCGGCAGGGTGGACTTCGGCCGACGCGGCGGGATTGCCGATTCTGCCGGGACTGGTGACCTGGGAAGAGGTAGCCTCGGGCGAAATCCGGCATGCCATACGGTTCACAGTGCCGCAAACCAGGCGCGCGTATGTCTGGCCGGCCCGGCACTACGCCTCGTCGCTGACCGGCGCCCAGCATCCTCGCATGGGAGAGCGATTCCGATTGAAAGCTGGCTTTGATATCAGTGGATTCCCGGCTGATGTGCAAGTGATTCTGAAGGCCATGAAAAAGTACGGCATCATCCTGGCTGACAACGGCTCGGCCTGGTTTGTCAGCGGGAAACCCGATGAGCGGTGGAATAACGATAACCTGCGGCGGTTGCACGAGGTCGTGGGCTCGAACTTCGAGGCGGTGGACGTGTCGAGCCTGATGATCAGCCCGGATTCGGGTGAGGCGCGTCAGGCGGGAACGGCGGTTCGGGTGGAGGTGTCCCCCCTTGCGCCGCAGATCTATGTGGGCCGCAATCAACAGTTCACGGCGGCGGTGACCGGGGCGCCCAACACGGCCGTGAAGTGGAGCGTGGACGGGATCGAGGGCGGATCGGCAGCGCGCGGTTTCATTGCCCCGGACGGGTTGTACATGGCTCCTACGGCGCTGCCATCGCCGGCGGCTGTGGTGGTGAAAGCGGTGTCGGCGGCCGACGGGGACGCCGAGGGCAGCACGACGGCCTCGGTGACGGCGCTGCCTCACATCACATCGGTCAGCCCGAACCCGGTTACGACGGCGAATTTCACGGTGACCGCCACGGGCGTGGGCTTCCGTGCGGGGGCGGTGTTGCGGTTCAACGGGACGGTGCTGGCCACGACGGTACTCTCGCAGTCACAGGTGCGGGCAACGGGAAACGTGGCAGCCTCGGCGGCGGGCGTACCCGTGGTAGTGGCCAACCCAGACGGGGTGTCGTCCAACACGGCCTATATGAACGTGCAACTGGCGCCGCCAGCGACGGTTGCCGTGACGGTGGCCCCGGCGACGGCCAGCGTGCGCCAGGGGGCGGCGCAGCAGTTTACAGCCACGGTGACGGGCACGGCGGACAAGAGGGTGGCCTGGAGGGTGAACGGGGTGACGGGCGGTTCCACGCGTTGGGGAACCATCTCGGCGGCGGGGTTGTTCCGGGCACCGCGGGTTGGGACGGGCTCGAAGCTGATTGTGACCGTGTCAGCGGTGAGCCTGGCCGACACCCGGAAGTCCGCCTCGGCCCGGGTCACGGTGACGAGGTAGCGGGGGGCGCCTTCATGGCTGCTCCCCCCGCACGTCCTGCGCCCTAGCGGGCCATCTTCTTCATCGGGTTCTCGACTTCCTTGAAGCCGAGCGGCACGGCGAACACCGAGGGGTTCACGGCGCCGGAGTTGAACGAGGTCACCTCGCTGGTGAGCTCGATCAGGACGTTGGAGCCCGGCGTCTGTGCCTGTGTGGGAGCCGGTGCGGGTTCAGCAGCCGGAGCCGGGGCGGGAGCGGGTGCGGACCGGGGTTTCGAGCCGGTTTCACGCACCTTGCGGCGGGCCAGCCCGCCAAAGCCGCCAAAGCGGCCGATACGACCGGCGACGGACTCGGCGGCGGATTCAGCGGCGGTTTCCGTTGCTTCCTGGCTAATCGAGGGACCGGTGATCTCCGGTTGCTGCCCACCGCTTTGCTGCGCCGGCATGGGGGGCGCGTTGGGGTCGCCAGCGTTCCCGATGCGCATCACCGAGTAGAGCGGCAAGCCGTCGATTTCGGCCATCTTCTTGCCGGCTTCGCGCAGGCCGTCCATGTCGATGCCGCCCTGCATCAGGGCCTGGAACGGCACCTGTTGCAGCGGAAACTTGCCCTGCATGGCCTGGGCGAACTCCTTGAATGCCTCGCTGCCGGGCGCTTTCCCGATGAGCATGTCATTTTCAACGGTCGAGGCGATCACCGCCTGCTGGCCGCTTTTCTTGTCGGTGACGGTGGTTTCCGAGACGATTTTCATCACCATGTTGTGTGTGGCCACACCGGCGATGTCGCGCCCCGCGCCCTTGTCGTCGAGCGAAACCTTCATGGAGGCCTTGGCGTCGCCGTCCTTGGCGCCCGCCTTCATCTTCTCGCCCATTTTCTTCATGGCGTCGACCATCTCCTGAAAGGTGATCACGCTGTATTCCTTGCGGTTGGTGTCGATGCTGGTGATGGTGCCCGCATTGGCGTCCATCACGGAGATGTTCTGCCCGGAGTGGGTGGCCATCTGGCCCCCGCTCAGGTACACCGTGCTGGTTTGGGGCTCGTTGACGCCCTTGGCAAGGCGGCCAAACATGCCCATCATTTGCTTGATGCTGCCGCCAGTGACCTCGGTGCGTTGCGTATAGGTGAAATCCGCCGCGGCGGCCGCTCCCGTGACGGCCCATGCGAGACAAAATACAAGAGTCTTATTCACAGTGTGAACCTCCGGTTGATTCTTTGATGATATCGGCAAGTGCGGCTGCTATACAATAGCCCTCGGAGATAATGGTCCGGTCATGTCCTCCTTCGTGGTTCGTCCTTCCACTAAGTTTCTGATTGCCGCCGCCGTTCTGGAGTTTCTCCTGATCGTGCCGCTGGTGTATTTGGGCCAGACCCAGGACGAACGCTGGCTGTGGGCGCTGGTGCTGCCCGTGGGGCTGGGTGTTCTCACCTCGATCCGCTGGACGGTGAAAAACAGCACGCGTCTGGCCGTGTCCGACGGGCGGCTGCGGTATGAGTCGGGCATCGCCTCGAAGACGACGCGAACGCTCGAACTGGCGCGGATTCAGGACGTGACCGTGGAGCAGTCGCTCGGAGACCGGTTGCTCGGCCTGGGGACCATCACGATTGTCACGGCCGGCGAGAACGGCTCGATCCGGATGGAGCAGGTGGACGGGCCGCAGCGAGTGGCCGAAAAAATTCTCGATTTGGCGCGCGGGTTGCAGCAGACGCAGGTTTAACCGGGCGCGCATTCAGGAGCAGGAATGGCGACGAGTTCTTTGCAAGGCAAGGTGGCCGTGATCACCGGCGGCAGCCGGGGTTTGGGCCGGGCGATGGCGGTGGCCCTGGCGGCCGAAGGCGCCTCGGTGGCGCTGGTGGCGCGCGACAAGACGAAGCTGGCCGAATCGGCGGAAGCTGTGGAGAGGGCCGGTGGCAAGGCCTCGCTGCATGTGGCCGACGTGGCCGTCGAGGCCGACGTGCTGGCGTTGGAAACGGAGATCGCCGCTCTTTACGGCAAGGTGCACATCCTGATCAATAACGCCGGTGTCAACCTGCGGAAGACCATCACGGAATTCACGCTGGAGGAGTGGAACGGAGTGGTGAACACGAACCTGACCAGCGTCTTCCTGATGTGCCGGTCGTTCGTGCCGCACATGAAGGGGAATGGCTACGGGCGGATCATCAACATGACCTCGATCATGTCGCACGTCTCGATTCCCGGAAGGACGGCCTATTCCTCCACGAAAACGGCGCTGCTCGGGCTGACGCGTGCGCTGGCGCTCGAATTGGCGGGTGATGCCATCACCGTCGTGGGCATCTCGCCCGGTCCGTTTGGAACCGAGATGAACACGGCGCTGATGAACAACCCGGAGATGAACGCGCAGTTCCTGTCGAAGATTCCGGTAGGGCGTTGGGGGAAGGTGGAAGAGATCGGCGCGCTGGCCCGGTTTATCTGTTCGGAGGAGGCTGGCTTCATCACGGGCACCGACATCCTGATTGACGGCGGCTGGACGGCGCAATGAAAACCACCCGGCGGATGTGGAGCGCGGTTGCTTGCGGCGCGGCGGCGGCGTGGGCCTCGGGGTGCCGCCGGGATACGAAGAAGCGCGTGGCGGTGATTCCCAAAGGGACATCGCACATTTTCTGGTTGACGGTCGAGGCCGGCTCGCTCGCAGCGGGACGGGAGTTCGGGCTGGAGATTCTCTGGAACGGCCCGCCCGCGGAGACCGACTATTCCCGGCAGATTCAGATCTTCGACTCCTATGTGGCGCAGCGTGTGGACGGCATCGTGATCGCCGCCAGCGACCGCAAGGCGCTGGTGGGACCGATTGACCGGGCCATGGCTTCCGGCATTCCCGTCACCGTGTTCGACTCCGGGCTGGATTCGACGAACTACCTGTCCTACGTGGCCACCGACAACAAGGAGGCCGGCCGCATGGGCGCCCGCGAGATGGGGCGGTTGTTGGACGGCAAGGGCCAGATTGGCCTGGTGCAGCACCTGCCCGGCTCGGTTTCCACGACCGATCGCGAGGAGGGGTTCACGGAACTGATCGCGAAGGAGTTTCCGGGCATCCGGATCGTCGCCCGCCAGTACGGCATGAGCGACCGCAGCAAGTCGATGGCGGCGGCGGAAAACATCCTGACGGCCCATCCGGATTTGAACGGCTTCTTCTGTTCCACGGAGCCTTCGGCGACCGGCACGGCTCTGGCGGTGAAGTCGCGCGGCGAGGCGGGCAAGGTGAAAATCGTGGCGTTCGACTCGAACGAGACGATGATCGCCGACCTGCGCGATGGTGTGATTCAGGCCATGGTGGTGCAGGACCCTTTCAAGATCGGCTACGAAGCCGTGAAGACGATTCAGACGAAGCTTTCCGGCGGCACGCCGCCGAAACGGGTGGACCTGGAGGGCCGCGTGGTGACCCTGGCCAACCTGGACCGGCCGGAGATTCAGAAGCTGTTGAACCCCGATTTGAAGAGGTATCTGGGCGCCTGATGGGCGAGGCGCAGAAAACAATTCCGGTGGACCGCGTGCGCGCGTACACGCATGCCCTGCTGGAAGCGGCGGGCGCCGCGCCCAGCCACGCGGAGTTGACGGCGGAATGCCTGGTGTTTGCCTCGCTGCGGGGCGTCGATTCGCACGGGCTGCAACTGCTGACCTTCTACCTGGACCAGCTCAGCGACGGCCGCGTGGATGGAAAAGGACGCGGCCGCGTCCTGAGCGAGTCGGGGGCGTGTCTGCATTTCGATGGCGAAAACGCGTTGGGGCAGGTGGTGAGCGCCCAATGCGCGGACGCCGCGGCGCGGCTGGCGCGCGAGCACGGGCTGGGGCTGGCCGTGGCACGGGAGTCCAATCATTTTGGAGCGGCCGCGTTTTGGGGGCAGAGAATCGCCCGGCAGGGGATGATCGCCGTGGTGCTGTGCAATGCTTCGCCGGCCGTGGCGCCCTGGCAGGCGCGCGAGGCCCGGTGGGGTACCAATCCCATCTGCTGCGCCGTTCCTCCGCCGGAAGGTTCCGGCGCCGATGAAGCGGTCTGGCTGCTGGACATGGCGACGACGACGGTGGCCATGGGCAAAATCTACAAGGCCAGGCTGAACCAGGAACCCACGATTCCTCCGGGCTGGGCGATGGACTCGGAAGGCCGGCCAACGATGTCCACGGCAGCGGCGCTGGCGGGCTTTCTCATGCCCCTGGGCGGCTACAAGGGTTCGGGCCTGGGCATGATGGTGGAACTGCTGACAGGCGCTCTTTCCGGCGGCGCGATCTCCACCGAACTTGGCGGGCTGCGGTGGAAGGACCGGCGTTTTCGCGTCTCGCAGTTCTTCCTGGCGATTGACCCGGCGCGGTTTGGTTCGCGGAAAGAGTTCACGGAACGCGTGGCGCATCTGGCCGGGCAGGTGAAGTCGGCGCTGGCCGCCTCGGGCTATGACGAGGTGCTGGTGGCGGGCGATCCGGAGTGGCGGACGCGCAAGCAAAGGCTCGCGCACGGCATTCCGATGACATCCGGACTGTGGAACGAACTCGCGCAACACGCGCGCCGGCTCGGGGTGGCCGTGCCGGAATAGAGCCGGCGGCCCTCCCCACGTTACAATGTTGCGATGGCTGAGGAGCAGGCGCCGGCGAACTTCGAGCAGTCGATTGACGAGTTGGAACGCGTGGTGAAACAACTGGAATCGGGCGAACTGCCGCTGGAGGAGTCGCTGTTGCTGTTCGAGCGCGGCGTGGCCTTGTCGGAGTCGTGCCGGAAGCAGTTGGAGGCGGCCGAGGCGCGGATCGAGATTCTGGTGAAGCGCTCGTCGGGCGTGAAGCCCGAGCCGTTCGATCCGAAGAACCAGTGAAGGCGGAATATCCGAGATGCCGGCAGCGGTCGAGTTTGATTTGCAGGGATATCTGGCGCGGCAGAGCGAACGCGTGCACGGGGCATTGGAGCGGCTGACGCCGGGCGAGGCGGTGGAGCCATGCGTGATCCACAAGGCGATGCGGTATTCGCTGTTCGCCGGCGGCAAACGCGTGCGGCCCATTCTGGCGATCGCCTCGGCGGAGGCCCTGGGCGAAACGGGTGAGCGCGTGCTCGCCCCGGCGTGCGCGCTCGAAATGGTGCACACCTATTCGTTGATTCACGACGACCTGCCGGCACTGGACAATGACGATTTGCGGCGCGGACGTCCGACCAGCCACAAGGTGTTCGGCGAGGCGATGGCGATTCTTGCAGGCGACGCTCTGCTGACGCTGGCCTTCCAGACACTGGCACAGGGACAGGGGTTGGACGCGGCGCAGCGGCTGGCGCTGATCGAGGAGTTGAGCGTGGCCTCCGGCACCGCGGGCGGCATGATCGGCGGGCAGGTGGATGATTTGGAGGGCGAACGGCATGCGCCCTCGGCGGAACTGCTGCACCGGATCCACCGCGCCAAGACAGGTGCGCTGCTGCGGGCCAGCGTGCGGTTCGGAGCCATCAGCGCGGGACGCCTGCCGGGGTCGGATGCCTGCCAGGCGCTGTCGGGCTACGGCGACGCCATCGGGCTGGCTTTCCAGATTGTCGATGACCTGCTGGATATCGAAGCCACGCCGGAGCAGTTGGGAAAGACGCCGGGCAAGGACGCCGCGCAGCACAAGATCACCTTCCCGGCCGTGTATGGCATCGAGGAGTCGCGCCGCATGGCGGCGGCCCAGTTGGAGACGGCGCACGCGGCGCTGCGGCCGTTCGGCGCGCAGGGCGCGGCCCTGGCCGCCATCGCCAACCTGATTGTGCACCGGAACTCCTGAATCGTCCCCGATGCGAACCGCCAGGCGACGGCTGGATCAACTGCTGGTGGAACGCGGTCTCGCGCCGGCGCGCGAGAAGGCGCAAGCCCTCATCCTGGCCGGCGAGGTGACCGTGGACGGGCAAAAAGCGTCCAAGGCGTCGCAGATGGTGGGCGAGCACGCCGTGGTGGAACTGGCGGCCAAGCCCCCATATGTGTCGCGCGGCGGGCTGAAACTGGCGCACGCGCTGGAGCATTTCGGCATCGAAGTGAACGGGCTGGTCTGCCTGGACGTGGGGGCCTCCACGGGCGGCTTCACGGACTGCCTGCTGCAACACGGCGCGACGCGCGTGTATGCGCTCGACGTAGGGCACGGCCAGATGGACTGGAAGCTGCGCAACGATCCGCGCGTGGTGGTGATCGAGGAGTGCAATGCGCGCTACCTGGAGCCTGGCGCGCTGCCCGAACCGGCCGGGTTTGCCACAATGGATGTCAGTTTCATCTCGGCTACATTGATTCTGCCGAAGCTTCCCGCCCTGCTCCAGCCGCGGGCGGGCCTGGTTGTTCTCGTCAAGCCGCAGTTTGAAGCCGGACGCGGAGCGGTGGGCAAGGGAGGCATCGTGCGCGACCCCGCCGTGCAGGAAGAAGCCTGCAACCGGGTACGGGGTTGCGTAGAATCGTTGGGATTTCAATGCCGCCTGACGCCCAGTCCCATCACGGGCGCCGAAGGCAACCGCGAATTCTTACTCTATGCGTTCCATCCACACGATCGGTATCATCTCGAAGCCTGAAGCGCCCAAGGGGCCGGAGGTCGTGCCGCTTCTGCTGGAATGGGTGGAGGCGCACGAACTGACGGTGCGTTACGACCTGGTGACGGCCGGCTATGCCGGACGCGGCGATGGCCTGCCGCTGGACGAGGTCACCGATGGCTGCGACATGGTGGTGGTGCTGGGCGGCGACGGCACGCTGCTGATGGCGGCCAAGGTGATTGGCGAACGGGAGATTCCGCTGCTGGCGGTGAACCTGGGCTCGCTCGGGTTCCTGACGGCGCTGACCACCGATGAGTTGTTTCCGGAACTGGAGCGCGCCCTGCGCGGCCATCACCGCATCGGCCACCGCCGCATGATCACCTGCACGCTCGAACGCAGCGGCGAGGCGCTGGCGCAGTATCTGGCGCTGAACGACGTGGTGCTGGCCAAGACGGCCGAGGCGCGCATGGTGGAGATCGACGCCTGGGTGGGACGGCATTATGTCTGCACCTACCGCGGCGACGGGCTGATTCTGGCGACGCCCACCGGTTCCACGGCCTATTCGCTGAGCGCCGGCGGACCGATTGTGTTCCCCACCGTGGCGGCCTTTTCCCTGACGCCCATCTGCCCCCACATGCTGACCAACCGCCCCGTGATCGTTCCGGACAGTGAACTGGTGACCTTTTCGGTGCGCGCGCCGGACCGGCATGTGTTTCTGAACATCGACGGGCAGCAGGGCAGCCTGTTGCACTCGGGCGACCGCCTTCTGTGCCGGGCCTCCAAACACGCGCTGCGGCTGGTCCGCCCGCCGCGGCTGCTCTACTTCGACGTGCTCAGGCAAAAGATGCACTGGGGCCAGCGGGGTCCGGAGTAGATGCGGCGGCTCTCCCTGACCGCGTGGATCTTCATCGGCATGGCGGCCGGCATCGCGCTGGGCGTGGCGGCGCCGGAGGCGGCCCGGCAGTTGTCGCCGGTGGCCTCCATCTTTCTGCGCCTGATCAAGTCCATCATCGCGCCGTTGCTGTTCGGCACGCTGGTGGCGGGCATCGCCGGGTCGGGATCGGTGAAGGCCATGGGGCGCATCGGATTGAAGGCGCTCGTCTATTTCGAGGTCGTGACCACGATCGCCCTCGTGCTGGGTTTGAGCGCGGTGAACCTGGTGAGGCCCGGCGACGGGATGAAACTGGAGCGTACGGCAAGCGAGGCGGCCGTGCAAGCCAGGCCGCCTGAACTGGCGGCGATTCTGGAACATACCTTTCCCTCCTCGGTGTTCGACGCCATGGCGCGGGGCGAGGTGCTGCAGATTGTCGTTTTCTGCTTTCTGTTCGGCGCGGCCTGCGCGGCCATCGGCGAAAAAGCGCGCCCCGTGGTTGCCTTCGCCGATTCGCTGGCCGAGGTGATGTTCCGCTACACGAAGTATGTAATGTATCTGGCGCCCGCGGGCGTCGGGGCGGCCATCGCGGTGACGGTGGGCGCCAAAGGCTTCGGCGTGCTGTTCGGGTTGGGCAAGCTGATTCTCACCATGTATGTGGCGCAGGTGGTGTTCGTGGCAGGCGTGCTCGGAGCGGTCATGGCGATCGCCCATATACCGGCGCGGCGCTTCTATCAAGCTGTCAAGGAGCCCTTCGCGATTGCCTTCTCGACGGCGTCGAGCGAGGCGGCGCTGCCCGTGGCCATGGAGAACATGGAGCGCTTCGGCGTGCCCAAGCACATCGTGGGCTTCGTGATGCCTGCCGGTTACAGCTTCAACCTGGACGGCACGACGCTGTACCTGTCGCTGGCCAGCGTGTTCGTGGCGCAGGCGGCGGGCATCGAGTTGAGCCTGGGGCAGCAGGTGATGATGATGCTGGCGCTGATGCTGACCTCCAAGGGCGTGGCGGGCGTTCCGCGTGCGGCGCTGGTGATTCTGGCCGGGACGCTGGCCAGTTTCAGCCTGCCCATGGAAGGCGTAGCTGTTCTGTTGGGAATCGATGCCCTGATGGACATGGCGCGCACCTCGGTGAACGTGTTGGGCAACTGCCTGGCGACGGCGGTCGTGGCCCGTTGGGAAGGCCACTCGCTGGAGCCGGCGGCTAAGTAAGAAACTCCTGCTCGAAGACGTTCACGCGGAAGGGCACCAGTTCGGGCAACTCCTCCAGCCGGCCGCTGACCGACCACCGGCGGCCTTCCGGAAGTCGCGACAGGAAGGCTTCCGGCTCCCACTCGGCGCCCGAATCGACAATGGAGAAGCCAAGCTGGTCGCTGACCTCGCAGGCCAGCCCCATCAAGCCGAACAGCGTGCCCGTGTCGAGATGGCCGTGGCTGTGATGGCAGGTGGACAGCTCGCCGAACAGGCCGGGAAGGCCCCATTCGCGCACCAGCCAGGCGGCGACATCGTTGTGATCGGTGCCGGTAAGCTCACGTTGCAGGTTCTGGAACTCCTCCGGCGATTCGTGAGGCGCGCGAGCCGCCTCGGCGTACTCCTCCGGGTAGAGCGCCACCATGCCGAGATGGCCCAGACAGTGAAGCAGTCCGCCGGTATATGCGACGCTCTTGTCGTGCCAGCAGAACTCCGCCGCCCATTCGGCCACCAGGGCGCACGAAAGATTGTGGCGCCAGCAGCGCCGCAACAACGGCGCGTCACGCGCGCCGGAAAAGAAATCGCGCATCGCAACGGTGAGCACCAGCGCCTGCAAACGGTCCATGCCGAGCACCGACAGGGCGTGCAGAATGCTGATCACTTCGTAACGCAAACCGAATACGGCCGAGTTGGCCAGCCGCAGCACTTCGGCCGAAAATACAGCGTCGCTCTTGATGAGCCTGGATACCTCCTGCATATTGCTGCATTCCTGGGAAACCAGCAGCATCAGTTTGCGCGCAACGGCCGGGAAGGCGGGCAGCGAAGTGACAGTCGGCTTACGTTTGGCAATCATGTGGGCGGGTACCACGGTCATTCAATGACCCTCACGGAGCCCTTATCGGCGCGGGGGGCGCGCGTGTTGAGGAATCGAGGGGAAAAAGGAGGGGGAATCGAACCGGAAGCGGGAGCCGCTGGAGCGCGGCCCCCTGCTTCAGCCTCAACTGGCGTGAGGAAGGGAAGACGTATGTTTACCAGTCCACAACGCTGCCGTCGTCGGCGTCGTAGGACTCCTGGTTCCGCCAGTCGTGGCCAATCTTATCGGCCATGGCGTTGTCGTCCAACTCGACGCCGAGCCCTGGCGTGACGGGCAGTTCCAGATACCCCTTGCTCACCTTGAACGGCTGTTTCACGTAGCCTTCGCCGAGCGACACCTGTTCCTGAATGAGGAAGTTGGGAATCGAGGCGGCCAGTTGGACGCCGGCGGCAAGTGATATTGGTCCCAGCGGATTGTGTGGCGCGATGGAGGCGTAGTAGGCCTCCGCCATGCCGGCGATGAGACGCACCTCGGTGATGCCGCCCGCGTGGCACATGTCGGGCTGGAGCACGGTGGCCGCCTTCTTCTCGAGCACCTCGCGGAAGCCCCACTTGGTGAAGACACGCTCGCCGGTGGCGATGGGCAGGTGGGTGCCGCGTGCGATTTCAGCCATGACATCGTGGTTCTGCGCCTGGCAGGGCTCCTCGATGAACAAGGGATTGTACGGCTCATAGCCTTTGATCAGCAGCTTCGCCAGCGCCGGAGAGATGGCGCCATGGAAGTCGATGCCGATGTCGGCGTCGTCGCCCACGGCGGCGCGCAGTTCGGCGAACCGTTCGATGGCGTACTTCACCTGCTTGGGCGTTTCGATGTAGCGGGACGGGCGCTGTTTGGCCGGGCCGGTCTTGAAGGCATTGAAGCCGTTTTTCATGGCTTCCTGCATGGCTCTTGGCGAGCGGGCGTGGGCATAGACGCGGATGCGGCTGCGCGTCGGTCCGCCCAGCAGTTCATACACGGGCACGCCGAGAGCCTTGCCCTTGATGTCCCACAGCGCCTGGTCGATGCCGCTCAGCACGCTGGTGAGAATGGGGCCGCCCCGGTAGAACGCATGGCGGTAGATGGCCTGCCAGTGGTGAGCCACGGCGCGCGGGTCCTTCCCCACCAGGTAAGGCGCGACCTCCTGCACGGCGGTGGCGCACGTCAGCGCGCGGCCCTCGGTGATGGGCTCTCCAAGGCCCACGATGCCCGCGTCGGTGTGCACCTTCAGGAAGAGCCAGCGCGGTTTTACCAGGATGGTCTCCAGCTTGGTGACCTTGATGGTCTCCTTGTAACCGATGGGGGCGTTGCGGATCATGCCCGCCTCACGGGCGCGGCGTTCTTCTTCCACGCGCCGTTCCTGAGCCTGGGTCAGCGGCGCGGCCGCCGTGGCCCCGAGCGCTGCCGCGATGGTGCGTGTCCAGGTGCGGCGGCTGAGCGTGGCTAACTTGTTCTCGATGGGATGAGACATGGGCGTATTCTATCTCACGCATGAGTACGCCCCGCACGGAATCAGCGCGCCGCGCGGCGCTACCGTGTGCTTTCCAACTCCACCACGGCGCGAACCGGGAAGTGATCCGATGGGTAGCGGCCGTCCTGGTGGAACGTGACGGTTTCGGCCTCGCTCACGCGCCACGGTCCGCGCAGGAAGATCCAGTCGATGCGAATGCGGCCGGGCGTGCCTCGGAAGCCGTGGAAGGTACCTTCGGGCCCTTCGCGCCGTTCGGCGATCTTCCAGGCGTCGGCGAAGCCGGCGATCATCTTTTGATAGGTGCCGCCGCCGGCCGGCGAGTTGAAGTCGCCGGTGACGATGACCGGCGTGAACGGGTTCAAAGTGCCGAGCCATTCCTGAATCACCATCACGCCCTTCTGGCGTGCGGCCTCGTCCTCGCGGCGGTGGGCCATGTGGGTATTCACGAAATAGAAGCGTCGCCCGCCCCCGGCGGGCTCGAAGAGCGCCCATGTGGCCATGCGCGGCAGGCTCATGTTCCAGTTCGACGATCCGGGCTCGGCGGGCGTCTCGGAAAGCCAGAAGTTGCCCGAATCGACGGCGCGGAACTTCGCCTTCTTATAAAAGACGCCCATGTATTCGTCCTCGGTGTTACCCCGGCGGCTGACGCCGGTCCAGGTATATTCGGGGAGCTTTTCGACAATGTAGTCGCCCTGGAGCTTGAACAACTCCTGCGTGCCCATGATGTCGGGATCCATGGCGCGGATGGAGTCGATGAAGAGATCCTTGCGCGTTTCCCATAGATTGGGACCATCCCCTTTGGCCGGATACCGGACGTTGTAGGAGGTGATGCGAAGGCTGGCGGCGTGCAGTGACGCGGCCAGCAGCGAAGCCAGAACGAGACGCGTGAACATGATGAGGTTCCTGTGCTTATGGTAGCGGCGGCCAAGGGCGCGGTGTGGGCGGGGCGCTGCCGGGGTCCTCAAGCGGCAGATCGCACAGCACGGCGTGATGGTCGCTGATGCCTTCCGGGACGATCGCGTTGAGTGCGTCGAGCACGGCGCCAAAGTGAGGCGCCCATTGGTAGGGTTCCGCTTCACCGTAAGGGTGATGCGCGAGACCCTTCACGAAAATCCAGTCAAGGCGCAACTCGCCGGCCAGCCCCTTCAAGTCGCGCGTGAACGTGAAGGTGGGCTGAAACCCCTTGGTGGAGCGCTGGTTGGAATCGGCGAGCTTGCCGCCGCGGCCGCCGAGCGCACGCGCGCTCTCGCCGCGAAAGTCGAACGCATGGCCATCGTCGAACCGGAACTTCTCCAGGTGCGTGAAGAAACCGGCTTCGGCGTTGGGCGCCACGAACGGAACGCTTTTGGCCGTGGGGTCCTGATAGTTCTTGAAGTAGTTCGCGGGCATGGTGAACAGCCGCGGCAGGCCGATGGGGTTGAAATAGTTCACCGCCTGTCCGGCCCAGAAGCGGGGGTTCTTCACGCGCTTGGAGAGCTCGCGGCGGACCGAGGTGGGCGCGGCGTCGGAGCCGGTGGTGTTCATGTCGCCGGCCAGGATCAGCGGGCCGGTGACATCGCCCACCTGGTGCAACAGATCGGTCAACTGCTCCTGGCGGCATTTGGGGACGCACTTGTTTTCCAGGTGGGCGGCGATCACGGTGACCTTGCCGCCGGGCGCTTCCGGCACGGCCAGTTCGGCGATCAGGGCCATGCGGCCGCCCTGGCGCACCTCGCGCGTGATCCGCTCCAGAAAGACCTTTTCGGCCACTTCGCGGCGGCCCTTCTCCAGTTGGGCGATCTCCGCTTTTTCCTTGCCGAACCAGTCATAGCAGCGGCGCAAACGGTGAATGCGCGCCGACAGGATGGGATAGCGCGACAGCAGCGCCGTGCCGTGCATCCCGAGATAGCGCTCCTTGTCGGGCCGGAGACTTTCGCGGATCTCGGCCTCCTGTTTGTCGTCGGTCAGGTCGATGTCCTCATCGCCCAGGTAGAGCTTGTCCACTTCCAGGAACTCGACGCCATAGGCATAGTTCATGCCCGCGGCGAGGGCCAGGTCGCGAGCCACGTCGCGATAGCCGGTCCTGGTCATGCCCCAGTCCACCTCGTTCAGCACAAGGACGTCGGCGCCACGCAGCCAGGCGGCCTGCTCGCGCGCGGCGGCCACCTCCCGCGAACCGCTCTCCAGGCCGGCCCGTTCGCGGCGGTGCAGAGCGTCCTTCACCAGGCCCTCGGGATCGGTCAGGGCGAGACGGATGAGATCGAACTCCTGGCCGCGTTCGATATTCCACATGGCGGCCCGTAACAGCGGGCCTAAACCCTTCCATGGAGGCCGCGCGGGCGTGGCGCCCGTCAAAACCGCGGTGTTGTCGACGACCGGCGTGGTGAGCAGGCGCTGGAGCCTGGCGCCCAGATCGCCGGCCGGAACCGGTTCATCGCTGAGAGCGCGCAGTTCGGCGAAGGTCAGCGGTTCGGGCTGCTGGCGTTCAATCCACTTCGGTTGGGCCCAGGCGGCGGCCGTCAGCGCCAGTAAGAGGAGCGGAGCCGGGGTTCGCATGTCCCTCTAGGATAGAATTCCCACATGCTGCGACGTACATTCATGGCCGCCGGGGGAGCCGCCGCGGCGGCGGGGGCTCTGGCGCAACCGGCCGGCCGCCCGAATATCCTGCTGATCCTCGCCGACGATCTGGGCTACGGCAACCTGGGCTGCTATGGTTCGCGTGAGATTCAAACGCCGGTGCTGGACCGCATGGCCGGCGAAGGCACGCGCTTCACGCAGGCCTACGCGGGTTCCACCGTGTGCGCGCCGTCGCGGTGCTGCCTGATGACGGGCATGCATACGGGACATGCGAAGATACGCGGCAACGGGAATCGCGAACTGGCGTTGGGGCCCGGCGATCCCACGATCACGGAACTGCTCAAGGGCGCCGGTTATCGTACGGGGCTGTTTGGCAAATGGTCGCTCGGCGGGTTGGGCACGTCGGGGTATCCCACGAAGAAGGGCTTCGACGAGTGGTTCGGCTTCTTTTCCCAGGGCCACGCGCACAACTACTACCCCGAAATGCTGCTGGACAACGATCACGAGGTGATGCTGCGCGGCAACTCCGGCACGCAGCGGAAGGACTACGCGCACGACGTGATTCTGGAGCGCTGCCTGCGATTCCTCGACAAGCGCGGTTCCCAGCCTTTTTTCTGCAAACTGGCGTTGACGATTCCGCACGCCAATAACGAGATGGGCCGCGACGCGGGGAACGGCATGGAGGTGCCCGACACGGCGCCTTACACGATGCGTGACTGGCCGGCGCCGGACAAGGCATTCGCGGCGATGATCACCCGCATGGACAAGGGGATCGGCCAGGCGATGGAGTTGCTGCGCGCCAGCGGCCGTCTGGACAATACGCTGATTCTGTTCAGCTCCGACAACGGCCCCCACAAGGAAGGCGGGCACAATCCGGAGTTCTTCGACGATAACGGGCCGTTTCGCGGCATCAAACGCGATTTGTACGAAGGCGGCATCCGTGTGCCGGCCATCGTGCGGTGGCCGGGAAAAGTGCCTGCGGGCGTGGTCTCCGAACAGGTTTGGGCGCATTGGGATGTGCCCCCCACGCTGGCCTCGGCGGCCGGCGTAACCGGACCGGCGGGAATCGACGGCATCGACATGCTGCCCGCCTGGACCGGGCGCGGCTCGCAGCAGCCGCACGGACCGCTCTACTGGGAGTTTCACGAACGCGGCTTCCAGCAGGCCGTGCGTTTCGACGGCTGGAAAGCGATCCGGACCCGGATGGGCCAGCACGTCGAGCTGTACGATCTTTCCTCCGACGCGGGCGAAAGGAAGAATGTAGTGGCTTCGCATCCAACCGAGGCGCGGCGGGCGGAGCAGCTCATGGAGTCGATGCGCAAGGACACACCGGACTGGCCGGTCCGCGCGCAAGCGGCGGGCTAACGGCCGCGGCTGGCGAGGGCCTGCTCGGCGGCGCGGAGCAGCGCCTGCCGGTCGATCGGTTTGGGAATAAAGCCCTGTATGCCGTGGAGGGCGCATTGCGCGCGGTGCTCGTCGGCCTGATTGGCGCTGACGGCGAGTATGGGCGTGTGAGCGTGATGAGGAATCCGGCGAATCTCGTCCGCCGTAGTGAAGCCGTCCTGCCGGGGCATCTGTAGATCCATCAGAATCAGGTCGCACTCATTGTCGCGAGCCAGCGAAACCGCCTCTTCACCGCTATCGGCGACAAGCAACTCATAGTGTTCGCGGCGCAGAACGTGACGGATGATCTGCTGGGCGATCTTGTTGTCGTCGACGAGCAGGATGCGGCGGGCCGTGCCGGGGCCGCGGCGCGCCAGTGGGGGACGGACGGCAATTTCGAGGGCCGGCATCTGCACGGGCAGGATGAGGGTGAACACGCTGCCTTTGCCCAACTGGCTTTCGGCCTGGATGAGGCCGCCCATTTTGCGCACCAGCTTATCGGCGATGGCCAGCCCAAGCCCGAGCCCGGAATAGGAGCGGGCCAGGCCGTTTTCCAGTTGCGTGAAGGAATCGAAAATCTGGATCAGGTCTTCGCTTGGGATGCCGATGCCGGTGTCCCGCACCTGAATCCGCATCGTACGTTCGACACCGGCCGTTTCGAGCGGATCGCAGGCGACAGTGACCCGCACCGAACCGGTGTTGGTGAACTTGAGCGCGTTCTGCACGACCTGCCACACGCACTCGCGTAGATGGCGGGGAGAGCCGGAAACGGTTGACGGCACCGAGTCCTCGATGCGCAGCTCCCATTCGATCCCCTTGGTCTCAGCGCGCGCGGCCGCCTCCTGGCCCAGGGACCCGATCAACTCGCGGGGGGAAAATTCGGTGGATTCGAAGCGGTAGAGGCCGCCCTGCAGGGCCGAGTACGCCAGTACGGAGTTCAACACCTCAAGCAGGCTGTTGGCGCACTCGCGCGTGGAACGGACATACTCCATCTGTTCCTCGGTAAGCTCGGTTTCCAACAGCAACTCCGTCATGCCGAGCAGGCCGCTGAGCGGAGTGCGGATCTCGTGGTTCAGGCTGGCCAGGAACTGCCCCTTCAGCCGGTCAAGTTCATCACGCTGCACGACGGACAGGGGCGGGCCCTGTACTGCGGAAAAGGAGCCGGGTTCGGTAGCCATGGAAATCAATGAACAACAACGTCCTGATTGATCGTCTATCGTCATTGAAACTCAGGGAGTTTAGTATTTTGTATCGGTCAAGAGTCCTAATTTAGTCTCCCCGCGAACGCGGGTGTGGGTCCACCCGCATCCTGTTGGCATGCGGTGTTCTATATACTTTCACCGATGGATCGCCGTAGATTTCTCTCCTCACTTTCCGCCGCGCTGCCCTCGGCATACGGTTCGGCGGCGCTGCATGGGCTTGCTCCGGCGGCGGTGGCCGCCATGGATTCCGATTCGCGGCAGGCGACGGGTTTGAAGGTGGGCGAGGTGTCTCCGTCCGGCGCTCTCGTCTGGATGCGTTTGACGGCGGCAGCCTCGCGCCAGGCCGATGGCGAGTTGCGGCGCGGCCCGGTGCAGCCGTTTGCCGAGGGCCGCTCCACGCGGGAGTTGGAGGGCTCCACGCCGGGCGAGCCGGGCGCTGTGCGCCTGCGCTATGCCTCGCGCGAAAACCTGACGGGTGCGCGTGACACCGGCTGGACGGCGGTTTCCGCGCAGCGCGACTACTCGCATCAGTTCACGCTGGGCGAGCTGCGGCCCGACACGGAGTATTTCTATTCGGCCGAAACGCGGTCGCCCGGAGGCAAACTGCATGCCCCGCTGCGGGGCCGCTTCCGCACGGCGCCGGCGGCGGAGTCCAGGCAGGGTATCCGGTTCTGCATGACCACCTGCCAGAAGTATTCGCAGCTTGACCATCCGGACGGCTTCCACATCTACAGCTCGATGAACGCGCTCGATCCGCGCTTCTATATCTCGGCGGGCGACATCGTGTACTACGATTCCGACGATCCGCGCGCGACCACGGTGGATCTGGCGCGCTATCACTGGGACCGCATGTTCAGCTTCCCGCGCCACCGCGAGATGCTGCTCCGCGTACCTGCCTACTACACCAAGGACGACCACGACACGCTGACCGACGACGTGTGGCCCACGAAGCAACTGAGGCCGGAATACCGTATGAGCTTCGCCGACGGCCTGCGCGTTTTCCGCGAGCAGGTCCCCATGGGCCCGAGCACGTTCCGCAGCGTCCGCTGGGGGCGCACCGTGCAGTTGTGGTTCGTGGAAGGGCGCGATTACCGTTCGCCAAACGACATGCCCGACGGTCCGGAGAAAACCATCTGGGGCGTGCAACAGAAACAGTGGTTGATGAAGTCGATGGCGGAGTCCTCGGCGGACTGGCGCGTGCTGGTGTCGCCGACGCCCATCGTCGGACCCGACCGTGCCACCAAGGGCGACAACCACTCGAACAAGGAGTTCGCCTGGGAAGGGCGCCAGTTCCGCGAATGGGCCAAGGCGACGCTGGGCGACAACTTCGTGAACATCAATGGCGACAGGCACTGGCAGTATCATTCCGTGCATCCGGAGACGGGTACGAATGAGTTTTCCGTCGGTCCCGCCAGCGATTCGCACGCTTCGGGCTCGCCCGGAGAGAACAGGAATTTCCACCGCTTCCACCGCGTGAAAGGCGGGTTTCTGGAGGTGGAAACCGAACGCCGGGGCCGGGAATCGTTTCTCCATTTCCGCTTGCGCGACGTGATGGGAGGGCAGACCTACGCCCACACGTTCACGCGCCCGGTGAAACTGTAGACGGGAGGCAGCGCGATGGCGACACGGCGAGGGTTTCTGCGAACGGCGCTGGGCGCGGCGGCTGTCGCGCCTTATGGTATGTTGCCGCTCCACAGGCTGGCGGCGGCGGTGCGCGGCAAGGTGAAAATCACCGCCGTCGAGTGCATGGTCATCCGCGGCACCTGGGATTGGAACCTGATTCGCGTGAAAACCGACGCGGGCGTCCACGGGCTGGGCGAAGCCTATTGGGGACCGGGCGTGAAGGATCTGGCGTTGAACCAACTGGCGCAGCACGTCATCGGCGAAGACCCGATGAACGTGGACAAGCTGTACACGAAGATGCTCATGCTGAGCGCGGGCGTGGGCGCTTTGGCCGGGGTGACGGTGACGGCGGCCAGCGGCATCGAGATCGCGCTGTGGGACCTGGCCGGGCGCCTGCTGGAGACTCCAACCGTGAACCTGCTGGGCGGACGCTTCCGCGACCGTGTGCGCTTCTACCGCACGCTGCAAACGCCGGAGCGGGTGGAGGAGCGGAACTCGTGGCGCGAACTGGTGGCCGGGGCGCGCGCGGAAAAGGCCGGCTGGACCGCGTTCAAGTTCCAGGGCGACGGCATTCCGCCCAAGGCGGATCCCACGTACTCCGAGCCCGGGCACGACCGTTACACGCGCGGGTTGACGAACAAGGATCTGCGCCGCATCGAGACCGCCATGATGACCGTCCGCGAATCGCTGGGACCGGACATCGACTTCGGCGTCGAGGCGCACTGGAAGTACGACGTGCGCGACGCCATCAATATGGCGCGCGTGATTGAACCGGCGCGCCCGATGTGGCTGGAGGATCCCGTGCCGCCCGGCAACCCGGAGGCCATGGCGCGCGTGACGCATGCCGTGAACGTGCCAGTGTCCACGGGCGAAAACCTGTACACGCGCGACGGGTTCCGCCGGTTGATCGAGTTGCAGGGAACAGACTATGTGCACCTGGATATTCCCAAATCGGGCGGGCTGCTCGAATCCAAGCGCATTCACGACCTGGCCGAGCAGTATTACATCGCCACGGCGGCGCACAACCCGGCCAGCCCGGTGGGGACCATCGCCTCGGCTCACGCGGCGGCCTCGATGCGCGATTTCCGCGTCCATGAACTGGCGAAGTATGTCGAGTGGTGGCCGGACCTGGTGATTCACGACGGCCCGATTTTCGAGAACGGTTATTACCGCATACGGGAGAAGCCAGGGCTGGGCGTTGAGTTGAACCCAGACGTGGCGAAAGCTCACCTGGCGCCGGGCGAGCGGTGGTGGGGAAGTTAGCCCCTCCCGCGCTAATTCCCGGGCTGCGCGAAACGCTCGTATGGCCTGGTCCAGCGCTTAGCCGGCCTCGGGGCCTGGTGGAATCTGTGCCTGATTGCTGCCTTGTGTTCCGCCCGCGATTGCTTGGACAGTCAATACACGATAATCATGATGTACTCGCTGCCGTTGTCGGAGTGGAAGCCGCGGATCTGGAACGGAAACTGCCCGATCATCGCCTCCAGCACGGGAATCAGCCACAGTTCCGAGATCTTCGGCGTGGCGGCCATCACCTGCCACTGCGTCACTTCGTCCACGGCGTTGATGTGATAGACGCACTTCATGCCATCCATGTCGCCTTGGTGCACCGTATCGATGCGCGGATACCCGGGCCGCCCGTTGGGCTCCGGCCGGCGCCGCTGCCCAATGGCGCCCACCGCGGGCCGCGTCGGCTCGTAGGTGGCGTTGCGCTGGCGGCAGAACTCCGATCCGCGCAGCCGGTAGATCTGCGCCGAACTGATCCGCGCCAGCCGTTCATTGGCCGCGATACCGTGCACTTCATACTCCCGCTCCAGGATGCGCCGCGCCGCCGGCCCGCTCAGGTTGCCGTGCGCCTTGTCCACATAGGCCAGCAGTTCCACATCGGCCTTGGTGTAGCGTGCCGTGAACCGATGCCGCTCATACCCGGCCACTTTCACACGCCCCGTCCCCGTATTGCCCGCGATCAGCCGAGTCACCTGTGCCCGGCTCATGCCCGTCATCTTCTCCAGGTAGCGCCGCAGCAACCCCCTACCGACCTTCCTTTGCCCGGCGTACTCATACCGCACCAGCACCCGTTCCACCCACTCGTAGATCTCCTTCCGTCCTTGCGCGGCGAACTCCACCGGCCCGGCTCCCGCCAAAAACGCCCGCATCTGTTCCAGGCTCAACCACGTCGTATCGTCCATGCTGATCAGCAATCCCCAGCATCCCGATCCCAACCCCCTTCAGGCTCATCTTGCATGTGAATCCATGCCACGCTTCAGGCTCATCTTGCATGAGACAAGACTCTGTCAAGACCCGCGCCGCCCTCCGGTGATACCCTGTGAACGGTCCCGCGACCGCCCCCATGGCCGCTCCCACCCCGCTCGCGGCGCACACGGCCCGCGTCTCTCCAGCCACCACGGCTCTTCCTTTGGATTTCGCCGAACGCGCCGTGGGCCGCTTCGGCTGGCTCGCGCTGGGCTATGCCCTCGCGCAACTGCTCGTGCTGCTCATGGGCGCGTTCGTGCAGCCGGGCTGGATCGATCCGCGCACCGCACCTCCGTTCTACGCCGCAAGCCTGCTGGCCGGTATCGCGCTGGGGTTGCTGTTTTGCGCGCTGGCCTGGAGCCGCCGCCTGCCGCCGCGCCTCATGCTCGACGCGGCGCTGGTCTTTGAGGTGCTGGCGGCGCTGGCCATCGCCGTGGCCGAGCACGCGCTGCCCTGGCCGCCTGGCATACCCATTCGCGGCCTCTCGTCGCTCGAAGTCTGGATCGTTCTGTTCGTGCTGGCCGTGCCCGCCACCTTCGGCAAGGGACTGCTGGCCGCCGTCACCGCCTCGCTCATGGGCCCTCTCGGGCTGGTGCTGAACATGGCCGCCGGAGGCGCCGGCGCCCCTCTGGCCGCGCAGTGGATCACTCTGTTCGCGCCCCCGCTGGCCATGGCCGTGTGCGCCGCCGTGGTGGCGCGCTTCATCTATCAACTCACGGGACAACTCGGCAAATTGCGCGAACTGGGAAGCTACCGCCTGCTGGAACCGCTTAGCACAGGCGGCATGGGCGAGGTGTGGATCGCCGAGCATGCCCTTCTGGCGCGCCGCGTGGCCATCAAACTGATTCGCCCGGATACCGTGCCCGGCAACCTGCCCGATGCGATCCGCTCCGCCAACCTCCGCTTTGAACGGGAGGCGCGCGCCATCGCCGCGTTGAGTTCGCCGCATACGGTGGCGCTCTACGACTTCGGCTCCACCGAGGAAGGCGCTTTTTACCTCGTCATGGAACTGCTCGAAGGCATCGACCTGCACAAACTCGTGCGCGATTTCGGCCCCGTCGATTCCGCCCGCGCCGTCCACATTCTGTCGCAGGTGTGCGAATCGCTCACCGAAGCGCACGAAAAGGGCATCGTCCACCGCGACGTGAAACCCGCCAACATCGTGCTGTCGATCCAGGGCTCGGCCTACGACTACAGCAAGGTGCTCGACTTCGGCCTGGCCAAATCGCGCCACGCACCCGCCGCGGAGCCCCTCACCATGCCCGGCGCCACGTTGGGCACGCCTGCGTTCATGGCTCCGGAAACGGCTTCCGGCAAACCCAACGTGGATGGCCGCGCCGACATCTATTCGTTTGGCTGCGTCGCCTACTATCTGCTCACGGGAAGCCTTGTGTTCTCCGGCGCCGACGGCCTTTCGATGGCCCTTGCCCACCTGAATGAAACGCCCGTACCGCCTTCGGCCCGCACGGAGTTGAACATACCGGATGGCCTGGACCGCCTTGTGCTGCGCTGTCTGGCCAAGGACCCGGCGGCGCGTCCGCAAAGCTGCCGTCAACTGTCGGCTGAACTGGCCCGGCTGGCCTTGCTCATGCCATGGACGCAGGAGCAGGCCCGCCAGTGGTGGGAGGTGAACCGCCCGGCCATACCGCGCAGAGTCACGCCGCAACCGGCCGCCCGGCCGGAGCGCTTGATCCGGAAACACAGGGCAGGGTAACGGAGAGGGGCGGCGCAAAAAAATTCAGGGCGCGGGGTGGAGTCCCGCGCCCTGAGAGGTTTCCCGGCCTTTTGGAGGGTAACCGGGATCGAGAGAGGGTATCGTTTCACCGGCGCCGGGCCCGCTCGATGGCCCGATGCCGGCTGATCTTTTGAAGTTCCGTCCGTTCCAGGAGGCTCGCCAGGGTCTGGGGTCCGGGCAAGCCTCCAAGCTTTCAGTGCCAGACTAGCGGCGCGCCGCCATCACCTTTGGCGTCGCCAGGTAGCCCACAACCTTGTCCTTGCCTACTTCGTTGATCACCAACTCGTAGGGCATCCGCGCGCCGCTCACGTAGAACTGCACCGGTTCGTTGATCGTCTTGTCCTTCTTCTCCACGCGCTTGTCGTCGGCCACGACTTCCATGTTGAACTTGTTCCGCTTGACGTCGGCCTTCTTCAGCGACAGAACGATGTTGCCTACCTTGGTCGGCGTGTTCTTCCGGGAGATCGTGAACTCGTAGTAGTTCCGTTCGCCCAGTGAGCGCAGCGCCGCCAACTCCTTCGCGTTGGTGGCGATCAGGCCGCTCTGGATGCCCAGGTCGCCCCGCACGCTCTTCAAATCGCCAACGGCGCCTTCCAGGACCGAGCGCGTCTGGGAAACCTCGGTCTTCACCGTGCCGAGATTGGATTCCAGGCCGGTTACCTTCTCGGCGTTCTGATTGGCCGCCGATCTTACCTCGCCCAACTCCAGGCTCAACCGTTCCTGGTTGGCCTTGTTCTGCTCGTTCACCTGCTTCACCAGTTTCTCGGCGTGCAGTTTGGCGTTGGCCAGCGTCCGCTGGTAGTTCGCCGCCGCCTGCGAGGTCTTCGCGTCCACCTGCTGGCTCAACGCGTCCACCGTGCTGCGCATGGCCATGGCCGTGCTTGCCGAGGATTCCCGGATCGCGGCCAGGTCGTTTTGCGTGATGGCATTCATGCTCGCCATCTTCCGCTCCATCTCTTCCAGCCGGTAAAATTCGTAGCCGCACACGCCGGCCAGCGCCAGCGCGGCGCCGCCGAACAGCCACACCGTCCAGTGGGCCTTCTTCGGAGATTCATTCGCATCGGACTTCGTGAAATTGATCGTATCCATGTCTGGGTCCTCCCTCGGGGTCCTAGCTCCCCGCGGCTTGCGCGTTCTGGCCGCGCTTACGCCGCATACTAAGGCAAGACGCATGCCAAACTCCCCGCTTACGCCCGCCGCGCGCCGTCGCCCCTTCGCAAATACAACATCACAAAGCACATCCGGTTGGACGCCCGGCTGCCAAAACATTTTGGACTTGCTGCGTACTGGTCCCGTTACCCCCTCATAAGCAGGTAATTGTGATCGTCAGGCACGGCGGGTAAGAAAAATTTGCAGCGGAGAATCTTCCACCCCGGCTTGTCTGGCGCAGCCGGAAAACAAAAGGCACGTTCTTCGTATGAGAACGTGCCGAACCCGAGAGCAGGGTAATGCGGCTTTGGGCCGCGAAGAATTCCAGCGGCGGCTTCGGCGCGGTCACGCCTTATCACCGCCGGAACAAACTGAATCTGAAACCGGAGTGGAGACCAGGCGCCCGCGTTACTCGCCCTGCGCGAGCGAGTAGCCGCGCTCGCCGTCGAACGTGTACAGGCTATCGGTCTTGATCACGTCCAGGCCCGCCTCGGCCGCCCGCGCGATCAAGGCCGCCGTCTCCTTGTGTGTCACCGTGCCGCCATTGGCCGACAGGAAGCGGCAGCGCAGGTGATCCACGACATAAATGTCCGACGCCGCGTTGGGCCACACCTTCATGCCGCGGTTGGACATCATGGTCAGCTTCAGGGCGCCGCCCGCCAGCGGTTCCAGCTTTCCGGCCATGGTCTGGGGGTTGGCCGCCTCATCGGCGATCCACAAATCGACGCCCACCAGTTCCTTCTTCGCCGTCGCCAGAGTCGCTTCCTTGTGCGTGGCCGTCTGCTTGGGCGCCGCGTTGTAGCTGGCAGCGGGCAGTTTCTCCGGCTGCTGGCCCAGGCGCGCGACCACGGCCTGCGCGAACTCCTTCGTGCCCACCTTCTGCTTGCTCACGCCTTCGCGGAAAATGTCGTAGGTGTGGATGCCGTCCTCCACGGTCTTCAACCAGGCGTTGTGCGCCCGCTCGGCCGCTTCGGTCTGGCCAATGTGCACCAGCATCATGATCGAGCCCAGGAACAGTCCCGAGGGGTTGGCCAGGTTCTGCCCGGCGCGCCGCGGCGCAGAGCCGTGAATCGCTTCGAACATCGCCGCGCCCGTCCCGATATTGGCCGAGCCGGCCAGCCCCACCGAACCGGCGATCTGCGCCGCCACGTCCGACAGGATGTCGCCGTACAGGTTCGGCATCACCACCACGTCGAACGCCTCGGGCGTGTCGGCGAGCTTCGCCGCGCCGATATCGACGATCCAATGCTCCTTCTCGATCGACGGATACTCCGCGCCCACTTCATCGAAGATCTTGTGGAAGAGCCCGTCGGACATCTTCATGATGTTGTCCTTGGTGAAGCAGGTCACCTTCTTGCGGTTGTTGCGCACCGCGTACTCGAAGGCGTACCGGCAGATCCGCTCCGTGCCCGGACGCGTGATCAGCTTGATGGACTGCATTACGTTGGGAGACTGCTGGTACTCGACGCCCGCGTACAGGTCTTCCTCGTTCTCGCGTACGATCACCACGTCCATCACCGGATGCTTCGTCCGGATGTAGGGGTGGTAACTCACGCACGGCCGCACGTTGGCATACAGGCCGAACGTCTTGCGCGTGGTCACGTTCAGGCTCTTGAACCCGCCGCCCTGGGGCGTCGTGATCGGCGCCTTCAGGAACACCTTCGTGCGCCGGATCGAATCGAACGCCGACGGCTCGATACCGGCCGAAATACCCTTCAAATACACCTTTTCGCCGACCTCGATCGTTTCGATGTCGAGCTGCGCGCCCGCCGCCTGGATGATCTCCAGCGTGGCCGCCATAATCTCCGGTCCGATGCCGTCGCCGTGGGCTACTGTGATGGGAACTTTTTGTGACATGAGCAAACCTTATACAATAGCAAAAACCATGAACACGAGAAGCATAGTTATTGCCGGTACGGCGCTGGGCTGCCTGCTGCTGGCCGCTTGCGCCGGATCGCCCACCGAAGAAAAGAAGACCGCTGGGGCCGCGCCCGCGCCACCCGCCGCGCCCGCGCCGCCCGCGGCCTCGGGCTCGGTCACCGGCCGCATCCTGTTTGCCGGAGCCAAACCCAAACCCAGGCTCCTCACCGGCATGGACGCCAACCCGCAGTGCCTCAAACAGCATGGCGGCACGCCCCCGCCCTCCGAGGAGATCGTCATCAACGAGGACGGCACGCTCGCCAACGTCTATGTGTGGGTGAAGTCCGGCCCCGTGCCCGCCACGCCTGTACCGGCCTCGCGCGTCAGGCTCGACCAGTCCAAGTGTGTCTACGTGCCGCACGTCGCCGCCATCATGGCCGGCCAGGAGTTGGAGATTCACAACTCCGACCCCGTCAATCACAACATCCATCCGCTGCCCGTGGAAAACCGCGAGTGGAACGAATCGCAGCCGCCGCAAGGCGAAGCCAAGATCAAGACCTTCGCCACGCCGGAGCTGATGATCCCCTTCAAGTGCAATGTCCACCCCTGGATGCGTGCGTATGTCAACGTCGCGCCCCACACCTTCTTCGCCGTCACCGGCGCCGGCGGCAAGTTCACCATCCAGGGCCTGCCCCCGGGCGACTATGTGATCGAAGCCGTCCACGAAAAGCTCGGCAAGCAAGAGGTGAAGGTTACCGTCGGCACGGATGCCAGGACGGCCGACTTTACCTTCAAGGGGTAACGCGGGAAAGAACTGGCGCGACCGCGCTTAGCCGGGTCCGCTCGATGCGCCCACCGTGGGGTTCGGCCCACGCGAAGGGCCAGGCTCACTTACGGCACGCTTGCGGCGTGATGCCGCCTCCCGCTGCCGCGCCGCTTCCTCGATTTCGGCGGTGGTGGCCCGCCGGAAACCGCCTTCGCCGCCCGGCTCAGCCGCTTCGCTGGCCGTGTGCCCGTTTTCGCCGCTCGCCGGTCCCCCCGCCGGTTCCATGGTTCCGGTCACCTCGGCCGGCGTCGAACGCGGCCCCAATGCCGGCACGACATAACGATGCCGCATGCGCACCTCCGCGCCCGGGTAGCGCACCCGCGTCCGTTCGCTCAACTGCACATCCACGGACCGCGACTCGCCCTCGCGCGCATCGCCGGGCAGCAGAAAGTACAGCGCATACCGGCTGCGAATCCGCTGCAACGTCCGCTCCACCGCCGTGCCGTCGGTTAACCGCAGACTATCGCCGCCCGATTCGCGCGCGATCTCCTCGGTGCCCGCGGACTTCAAGCGGCCCCCGGCGCCGCCTGTCCCGCCGCCTCCGCGCGGGCCCAGAATCACGGGTCCGCCTCCGCCGGGCCAACCTCCACCCGGCCAGCCTCCACCCGGCCAACCGCCGCCCGGCCATGTTCCGCCGGGCCAGTTTCCGCCGCGCCGGCGCGTGGGCGGATATGGACCGCCGCCCCGCGAATAACCGGGCTCGATGGCATCGGCCAACAACACGCTCAGCACCGCGTCGGCCCGGTCCAGCGCGCGGCCCACGCTCGCCTCGTCGCGTTCAAACTCGGTCCGGTCGTCGGTCACGATCACGATGGCCCGCCGCGCCTCCGGCCTCGCCTGCCGTTCCACATAACGCGCCGCGTCCAGCAGCGCCAGCGTAATGTCGGTGCCGCCGTTGAAGCGCTCCTGGTCCAGCAGCCGGTCCAGTTCGCCGGCCGCCTCGCGCGGGTTGGACCGGAAGCCCGACCGCAGCCGCGTGGCCCGGTCGAACACCATCACGCCCACTCGGTCGTCGCTGCCCAACACCGACAGCGCGCCGCGCGAAGCCCGCGCCACCTGCTCCAGATGCGGCCTCATGCTGCCGCTCACGTCCAGCAGCAGCAGAATGTCCACCGGCATCTTTTCGGCGGCGAAGTTCCGGATCTCCCGCACCCGCCCGCTCTCGCGAAGCACGAAGTTCTCCCGTTCGAGCCCCGTCACCGCCTCGCGGCGCGAGTCCATCACCTGGACGTCCACGCGCACCAGCGAAACGTCGCTGCGGAAGATCACCTCTTCCGAAGCCGTACCCACGCATGCGGCAAGCGCCGCCAGCCCCACGGTCATCGCTTTCATGGAAATCCTGCGCTGGTCCGTTGGACGCCCGCTGGCCGCGCCCGGTTTCCGGCTTCGCGCGGACTTCAAACCAGCCGCGTCAACACCTGCACCCAGCCCGGTTCCCGCAGAATATCCGCCATCCGCGCCCGCCCGCTGGTAATGTGCGCCGAACGGCTGTGCGCCTCCAGCGCCGCTTCACTCTCCCACTCTTCAATGAAGGTGAACTTCCCGGCATCGGACAGGTCCACGAACAGGTCGTAGCGCAGGCAGCCGTTCTCCCTCCGCGTCGGCGCGACGAAGCCTTCCAGAATCTCCCGCAGCACACTCTCGCTGCCCGTCTTTGCGTGGATGTGGGCCACCACATCGATTTTTGACATTCTTCCAGGCTAGCGCGGCACGTGCGCCCGGTCTGCTACGCTGTTCCTTCCCATGCCCGAATCCCTGCTTGCCTGGGCTTTGCTTTGCGCCGCCGCCTTCGTGGCGGGCGTCGTCAACTCCGTCGCCGGTGGCGGCACTCTCCTCACGTTTCCCTCGCTGCTCGCCGTCATGCCGCCGGTTTTGGCCAACGGCACCAGCACCTTCGCGCTCTTCCCCGGATCGCTCGCCGCCGCCTGGGGCTACCGTAGCGAACTCGCCCGCTGCCGCACGCATCTGGTCCGGCTGCTTCCACCCAGTTTTCTGGGCGGCGTCATCGGCTCGCTTCTCGTCACCCGCCTCCCGGAACGCGTTTTCGCGGGAGCCATTCCCTGGCTGCTCGTCACCGCCTCCGTTCTCCTTCTCATCCAACGGCCCATTGCCCGTTGGATCGGAGCCCATCCCCACGAAACGCCTACTCCGCGCCGCATCGCGGCCATCGTCGTCTTTCAGTTCCTGGTTGGCGTCTACGGCGGCTATTTCGGCGCGGGCATCGGCATTCTCATGTTGAGTTCGCTCGCCTTCGTCGGCATCGCCGGCATCCACGAGATGAACGCCGTGAAAACCGTACTGGCCGCCGCCATGAACAGCGTCACCATCGTCGTCTTCGCGCTTTCCGGCGCCATTGTATGGAAGGTGGCACTGGTGATGGCCCTGGCCGCGTCCATCGGCGGTTACGCAGGCGCGCGCGTCGCCCGCAGGATGCCCGCTCCGCTCATCCGCGGCTTCGTCGTCGCCGTCGGCTTCGGCGTGGCGGCTTACTCCTGGTTCGGCAGCCGCTGAGCGCCGCGCTACTCGTACCGGAGCGCATCCACGGGGTCGAGTTTCGCCGCCCGCGCCGCCGGAATCGTTCCGCTCAGCAGCCCCACCAGCAGCAGTGCCCCGGCCGAGGCGAGCGCGCTTTCCAGCGAAATCAACAGCCGCAGGTCGCCTTTGCCCGACTCGTCTTCAAACAGCGCGCTCAGCATCGGTACGGTTCCCACGGCTCCGGCGATGGCGTAGCTCAGCGCCAGCCCGATCAGTCCGCCCGCCACCGTGATCACCAGCGCCTCGGCCACGAACTGCACCCGGATGTGCGACCGCGTTGCGCCCAGCGCCCGCCGGATGCCAATCTCCTTCACCCGCTCATCCACGCTCACCAGCATGATGTTCATCAGCCCAATGCCGCCGATGCACAGCGTCAGCACCCCGATGAACAGCAGCAGCGATTGCAGCCCGATCGTCAGGCCGTCGATGATGGGCCGGAACTCCTCGCGGCCGAACGCCGTCACCGCCCGCGGATCCTGCGGATGAAACCTGTGCTTCCGCCCCATGATCTCCCGGAACTGCATCACCGCCTGGCGCTCCAGGTGAGGCGCAACGGGCTCGAATACGATCACCGCCGGATACTGCGCGTCCCACAACTGCTCCGCCGCCGAGTAGGCGATGAAGATGCACTCATCGTCCGGAGAAAAATAGTTGCTCAACTGGAACTTTGTTTCCATCAGGCCGACCACCACGAAGCGCAGCCCGCCAATCCGGATCGTCTCGCCCACGGCGGTCCGGCCGCCGAACAGTTTCTCCCGCGCCTTCGAGCCGAGGAAGGCCACGCGCCGCGCTCCGGCCTGATCCTCGCCGTTCAGCCACCGCCCCTCCGCCGGCCTCTCGTTGCGAATCTCGCCGTACTCGGGCATCACGCCGCGAATTCCAATCGTCTTCAGGCGGTTCCCATAGGCCACCGGCAGCCGGAACAGGGTTTCCGGCGACACCCGTTTGATCAGCGTCGCCTCAGCCCGCAGCGCGTCCACATCCGATTTCTCGAAGCGCACCCGCCGTCCGCTCCGTTCGCCTCCGGCCTGCATGCTCGTCTGTCCGGCCCGCGCGATCACGGCGCCTTTGCCGAAGGCGTCGAACCCGCTTACCAGCACGCGCCGGAAGCCGCTGCCATATGCCATCAGCAGCGTCACCGAGGCGATGCCCCACACAATGCCCAGCATCGTCAACAGGCTGCGCACCGGGTTGCGCCGCAAAGCGATCCAGGCCTGGATCAGCACCTCGATGAGAATCGCCATCGCCTTATGCCTCGTACCGCAGCGCTTCAATCGGATCGATCGAGGCCGCCTGCGTGGCCGGGTACACGGCCGCCAGCACGGCCACCAGCCCCAACAGCACGAGCGACCCGGCCGTCACGCGCCAGTCCGCGATCAGCCCGGCGAAAAATGGCGGCATCTCCATCGAGTTCACCACCGCCATCAACCCCATCGCCATGCCCAGCCCCAGCGCGCCGCTCACCAGTACGATGATCAGCGTCTCGGCGAAGAACTGGCCGACAATCGAGGCGCTGGTCGCCCCCACCGCCTTGCGGATTCCAATCTCGCGCGTCCGCTCCCGCACCGCCACCAGCATCACGTTCATCACGCCGATGCCGCCCAGGCACAGCGTCACCACGCCCACGGCTCCCAGAAAGATCTTCATCCCGTCGGTCATGTTCTGGAAGGCCCGCGCCCCCTTGAACGTATCCCACACCGGCACGGCTTCCTTGTCGTTGGGGTCGAAGTTGTGCAGCCGCGCCAGGCCGCGCCGCACCTGGAATTCGCAGGCGTCGTGCCGCTCCACCGAAGCCGGCACGGCCAGCAACTGGTCGATTACATGAGGCTCGCTGGGAGGCGGCAGGGGAAAGTCGCGCACCACCGCGCCCAACGGAGCGAAAATCTTGTTCACGTCACGGCCGTTGTAATCCGAATTCTGCTCCTTCCGCTTCATCACGCCCACCACCTCGTACGGGAATCCATTGATCGTCACCGTTTCGCCCAGCGCCGGTTTGTCGCCGAACAACTGCTTGCGCACGTCCGAGCCGAGAAACGCCACCCGCCGCGCCTCTGCTTCGTCGCGCCAGGTATAGAACCGCCCCTCCTCCACATCCAGCGAGCGGATCCCGGCGAACGGGGGCAGGGAACCGGTCACCATCAGCGCGCCCGCGTTGAACCGGCTTCTCACCTGCAAGCCGCCGCGTGCGAACTCCGGCAGCACATGCCGGCAGTCCACGGCTTCGCGCCCGAGCGCCAGATGGTCCGTGTCGCGCCAACGGAGCCGCCGCCCGGCCCGCGCGCCGCCCGCCTGCATGCTCGTCCGTCCCGAAAAGACGATGATGAGATCCTTGCCCATGGTCTCGGCCTGCATCTGCTGCCCCTTGTGCAGACCCTCGCCCGCGGCCACCATCAACGTAATCGACAGAATCCCCCAGGCGATGCCGAACATCGTCAGCATCGTGCGTACCTTGTGCGCCCACAACGTGCGGAAGGTATCGGCGAACAGATCACGAAGCGTCATTCAGCGCCCCTATTGCAGAATCACCGGCTGGCCCGGCTTCAGTCCGGAAACCAGCTCCGCCTTCACCCCGTTCGTGATGCCCAGCGTTACCGGCACGGCACGCCTGCCCTTGGGCGCCGCCGGATCCGGCACCTCCACCGAGGCCTTGCCGTCGCGCGCGAACAACACCGCGCTCTCCGGCGCCAAGACCACGTCCTTGCGCTCCTCCAAGACCACCTCGGCGTTCGCGCTCATGTTCGCTTTCAATACTCCGCCGGGATTCCGGATCGACACCCGCACCTCGAACGTCGTGACGTTGTCTTTTTCCTCTCCCAGCGGCGATATTTTCATCACGTTCCCCGTGAACCGCTTGTCCTTGTACGACTCCACCGTGATGCGAGCCTCCTGCCCCAGGTGCACCTTGCCGATATCGGCCTGGTCCACCTTCCCCAGCACATACACATCGCTCACGTCGCCCAGCGTCATCACCAGCGTGGCCTGCGAGCCCAGCACCAGAATCGAACTCACCGCGTCGCCCACCTCCACATCGCGCGACAGCACCAGACCGTTCATCGGGCTCACGATCGTCGAATGCCGCAGATCCTCCTCCGCGCGGTCCAGCGCCGCCTGCGCCTGCGCCGTCTGCGCCTGCGCCCGCGCAATGTCCGCCTTGGTCACCGAGACGTTCCGTATGGCGATGGTCTGCTTGTTCCGCGCCACCTCATAGGCCCGTTCGGCCTCCTCCAGCACAGCCCGCGAGATAAGACCCTGCTTGTGCATGCCCGAGGCCCGGTCCACGCTCGACTTCAGGAACGGCAGCTCCGGCGCCTCGGCCTCGGCCCGGTTCCGCTCATAAGCCGCCTCGGCCATCTGCCCGGCCGCCTGCGCCGCCGCCACCGACGCCTTGGCCTCCCGCACCCGCGCCCGCAACTCTTCCTTGTCCAGTTCCGCCAGCACGTCTCCCTGCTTCACATACTGCCCGTAGTCCACCAGCAGTTTCTCTACAATCCCGCTGGCCTTGGACTTCACCTCCACCTTCACGCGCGGTTCAATCTTTCCCGTCGCCACCACGCTTCGCGCAATGTCTCCCCGCTCCACGCGGGCCAGCTTCGACGGGTCGATGGAATAGTCCGGCTTCAGCTTGGCCTGCAAATAGAGGCCGCCCGCCGTTAATAACCCCGCCACCATGCAAAATGTGATGCTCCACTTCACCCACCGCCGTCCGTGTTTTCCGTTCGCCATGTCCAGTTGCTCTTCCTCTTCTCAGTACGGAACCCTTCCCCGCGAAGTTCCCCTAATGGATTACGCGTAGCGAGCGCGAGCGTTGGCAACCGGATGCGCAGCGCTGCCTTTATAATGGTTGTCGGGCCGCGTGCCGGCATTTTCCCCATCTGGAGCCACCATGTTTTTCCGCGTGAAGGAGTTGGAACTCGAGCCCGTTGCCTTTGACCTCACGCTTCCCGCAGGCTCGCTCGACCTTCTTCCAGCGGGCGTCTCCCAGCCCGCACCGCTTCAGGTCTCCGGCCGCGCCGAGTTCAAGCCCGTCCTCGCCCAGATCCGGCTGCACGGCCGCCTCGCCGGTTCGGTCCGCTGCGCCTGCGACCGCTGCCTGGAACCCTTTCCGGTTCCCGTCGATTCGGCGTTCGATCTTGTGTACGAACCCTCCGGCCAGGCCCCCGAACAAGCCGAACTGGCGCTTTCGGAAGACGATACCGGCGTTGGCTTCTACGATCACGGCGGACTGGAACTCGCCGACGCAGTTCGCGAGCACCTTCTACTGCTGCTTCCCATGCAGCGCCTGTGCCGCGAATCCTGCCTGGGGCTATGCCCTGTCTGTGGCGTCAATCGCAATGAACAGGCCTGTTCCTGTGCCCAGTCGCGCACGGAAGAACGGTGGGCCGCCCTCCGGGACTACCACCCGGGCGGGCATAACGCGAAGTAACTCCGGCCACAACCACTCGCGCCGGACCCTCTCTCCGTGCGACAATTAGGAGTTTGAACTCAACCAGGTAGCACTATGCCTAATCCAAAACGACGCCATTCCAAGCGCCGCACCTCGACTCGCCGCGCTCACGATTTTCTGAAAAAGCCCGCCATCGCCGAGTGCCCCGAGTGCCATCAGGCCATGGTGCC
>JADZBH010000060.1 GCA_020852175.1 Bryobacterales bacterium
CTGAGAGCTCGTTTCCATCGGGTCTCGAGTCGCCGTAGCCGCCTCAGCCGCGCGACCTGTCGCTTCAGCCAGCACTACTCACGCCGCTCACTTGCCCGATGGGGTTCTGTGGGACAGGCTCCTAGGGCTGCGTACGCATCGCGGGCAGCGCCATGGCCTTTTGCGGCTCGAAGAGCCCGAAGTTGAACACCGCCGTGGCTGAACAGATGGCGACATACTGTTTGCCATCCACCGAGTAGACAATCGGCGCCGCGGTCAGGTTTTCGCCCATCAGATAGTGCCACAGATGCTGGCCGGTCCGCGCGTCGAGAGCAACCAGTTGCCCGTCGTCGTCGCCAAAGAAGACCACGTCTCCGGCGGTGGACACGGCGCCGGACCAGCTTGCCGCCTTTCCCGTGAGCGGATACTCCCACGCGCGCTTCCCCGTCTTGGGGTCATAGGCGCGCAGAAAGAACTGGCCCGGTTCATTGTGTTTCGGACCGGCTCCGCCTCCGGCGAAATTCTTCTTCGGCTCGGGCTCCTGCGCCGATGAGGTGAACACGTCGCACTGCTCCAGGTTCATGACATAGAGCAGGCCGGTGCCAGGATGGTAGGTGGGCGCCATCCAGTTCGCCGCGCCGCGCACGCCCGGACAGACGTAGGTTCCGGCGGGCGAGGGCTCCTTGCCGGGCACAAGGATGGGCCGGCCCTTGGCGTCGAAGCCGCTGGCCCAATCGAGTTTGTCCACCATTTTGGTGGCGCGCAGGAACTCGCCCGTCGTGCGGTCCAGCGTATACAGGAAGCCGTTGCGGTTGGGGTGCATCACCACTTTGCGCATGCGGCCGCCGATCTCGGTGTCCAGTAGCACGGGCCAGCTTTGCGCGTCCCAGTCGTGCGTGTCGTGCGGGGTGAACTGGAAATACCATTTCATCTTCCCGGTGTCCAGATCGATGGCCAGCAGCGAGCAGGTGTACAAGTTGTCGCCCTTGCGGTCGCCTCCATAGAAGTCAGGCCAGGGGTTGCCTGTGGTCCAATACAGCAGGTTCAATTCCGGATCGTAGGTGCCCGACAGCCAGGTGGCCCCGCCGCCCCATTCGATGTAGCCGCCCCAGCTTTCGGCGCCCGGCTCGCCCTTGGCGGGCACCGTGTAGAGCCGCCACAATTCCTCGCCCTTATCGGCCGAAAAAGCCGTGACGTAGCCGCGCATGCCGCTGTCGCCGCCCGACACGCCGACGATGATCTTGTCCTTCACGGCCAGCGGCGCCGCCGAGGCGTACAGCCCGTCCTCGACGCGCCCATATTGCTTCACCCAGGCCACGGCGCCGGTGCGGCGGTCGAGCGCCACCAGGTGAACGTCGGAGGTGACAAAGTAGACGCGGTCGCCAAGGATGGCCGCGCCGCGGTTCACGCTCTCCTTCTTGCTGCGCGTGTCCTTATAGCGCCAGATGATGCGTCCCGAGCGCGTGTCCAGCGCGATCACCTCGTTTGTGTTGGTGATGTACATGACGCCGTCGTGGACGATCGGGCTGGCCTCCAGATGCGTGGCGCCGGAGATATGGTTCGTCCACTTGGGCACGAGCGAACCGGCATTCCGCGGCGTGATCTGCTTCAGCGGGCTGTGGCGCTTGCCCTGATAGTCGCCCGCATAGGTAAGCCAGTTTTCGTTGGGGCTGGCCAGGATGTCGCGCGCGGCCACCTGCGCCCATACGGGCAGGGCCATCAGGGCGGCCACGAAAACAAGCCGTGGGTGGAAGGTGTACATAAAAGGAATCTCCGGACGGTTATTTGGAGGGCGGCCGCGTGGTTTGGCGGCTCAGGTAGGCCAGCAGGTTTTGCAACTCCTCGCGACTCAGGCGCGACTTGTAGTCGTCCGGCATGGATGACTTCTTGCTGAAGACGATGGCCTCCACCTGGTTCATGTCGATGCGGTGTGGCGTGCCCTTGCGGTCGATCACCTGCATCGCGTAGTTGGTGCGGTCCACGCAGATGCCGTCCAGCGTGCCTCCCTTGCGGAAGGTGATGCGCACCGGTTGATTCTCCGTGACGCCGCGTTCGCTGGGATCGAGAATCGACGTGCGGATCTCGTTCAGCGAACGCAAGGCTCCAATGTTGGTGAGATCGGGCCCCGGGAACCCGCCTTTGCCCGCGATCATGTGGCAGCCCGAGCAGCCCGCCGCGCCCCAGAACAGGCGGCGACCGGCTTCCACGTCGCCCGGTACGTTGGCATCCATGGCCGGGGCGGTCAGCGAGCGCACGAAGGCGACAATCTGCCACACCTCGTTTTCCGGACGGTTCAGCGGCGGCATATCCGTGCCCGGCACGCCCTTCTGCACGACGGTGAACATGGCGTCGTCGTCCATGGGATGCCAGGCGCCGCGTTCGCGCAGGTTGGGTCCGCGCCCGCCGCCGCCGGCGGGACCGTGGCAGCCCGCGCACGAAGTAAAGAACAGCTTCTGTCCGGCGGCGATGGCTTCGGGGTTCCCGATGGCCGGATTCTTGGATTTCTTTTCGTCGCGGACTTCATGCTGAGCCGCAAGAATGCCGGCAAGGACGAACAACCAGGCGCAGGTTCGCATAGCTAAGGTGCAGTCCATTATGATGCAACCCCGGACGGATTGCTGGCGCCTGGCGGGACGCGGTTAAAAGTGGATGCCCACAAGGAACTCCGCCTGGTTCAGGTTGCTTTCGAGCAGGCCCGAGGCGGCTGAAAGGAAGTTCTTCGTGCCACGGCGCGTCCAGCGCAACTCCGTCGTGATGCGCACCACAGGTTTGAATTCCAGCCCGCCGCCAAAGGCGAAGCCGCCGCTGGATGAGTTCTTGAACTCGTCCGGTGAGACGAACTGGCTGGGGTTGGTGATGGTGCGCGACACGCTGGCGATCTTGTTGAACGAGGGTCCGGCGGCCACGTAGGGCGACCAGAGCCCGTCCTTGAAACGGTACTTCACCATGACGGGGAATTCGAACTGGTTGGCACTGGCGCGCAGACCGGAAAAACGGAATGTTCCGTCATAGGCGAGACGCTTATACAGCACGTCGAGAGACACGCTCAACCGCAACGGAAGCCGCACCTCGACCGACGGGCCGAACGTGTACGGCTTCAACAGTGATTTGTAGGCGATCTCGGGACCTTGGCCAGTCTTGAACGCCTCCGTGAACGGGACCCCGCCCTTGATGCCGACGGAAATGTGTTGAGCCGCCAGGGGCGCGGCCAGCAACAAAAGTCCAAGGATTTGTTTCATTCCTCATTGTACGCACGGGCCGCGGCATGCGTTGCGGGAAAGCGGAGGGGCGCTCCGGTGCGCCCCATGAGGTTATTCCGGCTTGTCCGTCTTCAGGAACTGCGCCACCGAGCGCACGGCCTGCTTGGTCCGGTGCTCGTTTTCGATGAAGCTGAACCGGACGTGCCCCTCGCCGAGCGGGCCGAAGCCGATGCCGGGCGAGACGGCGACGAGCGCCTTCTCCAACAGCCGCTTGGAGAATTCGAGCGAGCCCATCTTCTGATATTGTTCCGGAATGCGGGCCCACAGGAACATGGTGCCCTTGGGCGGCTCCACCTGCCAGCCGGCGCGGTTCAACCCTTTCACCAGGGCGTCGCGGCGCTTGCGGTACACCTCGCAAATCTTCGCCGGCTCCTCCTCGCAATCGCGCAACGCGATGATGCCGCCGATTTGCAGCGGCTGGAAGATGCCGTAGTCGAGGTAGCTCTTGATGCGGCCGAGCGCGTGGATCATGCGCGGGTTGCCCACGCAGAACCCCATGCGCCAGCCGGCCATGTTGTAGCTCTTCGACATGGAGAAGATCTCGACGCAGTGCTCCTTGGCGCCCTCCACCTGGAGAATGCTGGGGGGCTTGTAACCGTCAAACGAGATGTCGGCGTAGGCGAAGTCGTGCACCACCATGGTGCCGTGCTCGCGCGCCAGGGCCACGATCTCCTTCATGAAGTCCAGGTCCACGCAGTGCGTCGTCGGGTTGTGCGGGAAGCTGATGAGGATCATCTTCGGCTTCACCGCCTGCTTCCGGTAAAGGTCCTTCAACTGGTTCAGGAACTCGGCAGGCGTGGGCATGGGCAACATGCAGGCATGGCCTTCGGCCATGATCACGCCCCACTGGTGAATCGGATAGGCGGGGTTCGGCGAGACCACGGCGTCGCCCGGTCCAATCACGGCGAACAGCAGATGCGCCAGCGCGTCCTTGGCCCCGATGGTGGCCATGGCCTCTTTCTCGGGATCGAGCTTCACGCCGTAGTTCCGTTCGTAGCGCTTGCAGATTTCCAGCCGCAGGTTCGGAATTCCCTTCGACAGCGAGTAGCGGTGGTTGCGCTTGTCGCGCGCCGCCTCGGCCATCTTCTGCACGATCAGGCGGGGCGTGGCGCCGTCCGGATTGCCCATGCCGAAGTCCACCACATCGTACTGTGCCGCCCGCAGACGCGCCTTCATCTCGTTCACTTGCGCGAACACGTAAGGCGGCAGCTTGCCGATGCGGTAGAACTCTTCGGTCGGTAAAGACATCCTCCTATTTTAGAACGCCGCGTCCGGGCGGCACCGCGCGTGGTGGCGCGGCCCTCTTGACGGGTGATTGCAAAGTGATATCATAATGCTATATGAAAGAGAAGCTCACCGCCTCCCTGAACGGCGTCTGGTCGCTGTTGCTGCTGTTGTGCCTGCTGGCCGGCTCGTTCTACGCGCTGGTGTCGTCGCTCGCCGCCGTCAAGAATGGCGCGAGCGCCTGGCCCCTCCTGGTCTGGGGCCTCATGCTGTTTGTCGAACTCATCCCGCTGGGCGGCCTGTTCATCGTGCAGCCCAACCACGGCGTCGTGCTGCAACTGTTCGGACGCTATGCGGGCACGGTGCGCGAGGAGGGACTCCGTCTCGCCAATCCGTTTTATTCGAAGAAGCCCGTCTCATTGAGGGTGCGCAACTTTGAAACGAACAAGCTGAAGGTGAACGACCAGGACGGGAACCCCGTGGAGATCGCCGCCGTGGTGGTGTGGAAGGTGGTCGACACGGCGCAGGCCTGCTTTCAAGTGGACAACTATGAGCACTATGTCCACGTGCAGAGCGAGGCGGCCGTGCGCAACCTGGCCAGCGCCTACCCGTACGATTCGCACGAGGAGCACGTCATCAGCCTGCGCGGCCATACGCAAGCGGTGGCCGAACGCCTGAAGAGTGAGATCCACGAGCGCCTGCTGGTGGCGGGCGTGGACATTTTGGAGGCGCGCATCAGCCACCTTGCCTATGCGCCGGAGATCGCCGCGGCCATGCTGCAGCGGCAGCAGGCGGGCGCCATCATCGCGGCGCGCCAGAAGATCGTGGAAGGAGCCGTGGGCATGGTGGAGATGGCCCTGGAGCTGCTCAGCCGCAACAACGTGGTGACACTCGACGAGGAGCGCAAGGCGGCCATGGTGAGCAACCTTCTGGTGGTGTTGTGCGGCGAGCGGGCCACTCAACCCGTGGTGAACACGGGGACCATCTACCACTAGAAACCGTCCGCCTCACGTTTCATGGCCGAGAAGAAATCGTTCCTGATCCGCTTGGACGCCGAGTTGCTGGAGGCTCTCCGCCGCTGGGCCGGCGATGATCTGCGCAGCCTGAACGGGCAGATCGAGTATGTATTGCGTTCGGCTCTGAACGACGCCGGACGCGCGCCGTCATCCAACAAGAAGCGTCCGCCGGGGGGCAGGCAGGGCGCGAATTGATAAGCTGGCGGCGGCAGTAGGAAACGATGAGCGAACTCATGCAGCCGGGCGAGTCTGGACTTCCCAGCCGGAGGTCGCTCATGCGGTCGCTCGCCGCCGCGGCTCTCCCCTCGAAAAAGCCGAACGTCCTTCTCTACATCACGGACGACGAGAGCTGGCTCGAGCGCAGCGTCTATGGCTGGTCCAGGCTCCCGACGCCGAATTTCGACAGGGTCGCGCGCGAAGGCGTTCTCTTCACGCACGCCTATACCTCGGCCCCGTCGTGCGCGCCCTCCCGCGCCGCGCTGCTCACGGGCCGCAATTTCTGGGAGCTGGAACAGGGCGCTTTCATCCAGGCATGGCTGCCTGCCAGGTTTCCTGTGCTGCCCGATTGCTTCGAAGCGGGCGGTTACCACGCCGGCTTCACCGGGAAAGGATGGGGTCCGGGCATGCTAACGCCATCGGGGCGCACCCGGAATCCCGCCGGTACCGCCTATCAGCGGCTCGAGCGGAAGGTGGTGGAAGAGGGGATCAACCCCATCGACTATGCCGCCAACTTCGCCGATTTCCTGGACCGGAAGCCCAAGGATAAACCCTTCTGGTTCTGGGCCGGGAGCACCGAACCTCACGACCCCCACGCCCGGGAAAACTACCGGAAGCTGCAACGCTTCGGCATCGCGCCGGACGAGGTGAAGACACCGCCTTACCTGCCCCAGACCGCAGGCGCGCGCCGCGGGAGGGAAAATTTCGCCTATGAGCTTCGCTACGCCGATGAGGACCTGGGGCGGTTGTTGCGGATTCTCGAAGAACGCGGGGAACTGGCCCACACTCTAGTCATCGTCACTTCGGACAATGGCACGGCCATCCCGCGCGCCAAGACGAACCTCTATGATTGGGGCGTGCGCGTCCCGATGGCGATGATGTGGCCGGGGCGCATCCGGCCGGGACGCCGCGTGGACGATTTCGTGAACTTCATTGACTTCGCCCCGACGATGCTCGAAGCCGCGGGCCTGCCCGTTCCGCCCGCCGTGTCAGGACGCAGTTTCCTGGATGTCCTGCTGGCCCGTGGATCGGGGACTGTGGACCGCACTCGCGATTGGACCGCCGCCGGGCTGGAGTGGCATGGCGAGTTCGATCCGGTCAGCTTCGCCGGACGCATGATTCGCGACCGCCGCTATCACTACATTGTCAACTACGGCGCCCGGCCTTCGGACCTGCCGGACCCGGCGCGGCGTTCGCTAACCCGTCCGCGCGAAGAGCTCTACGATGTGCAGGCCGACCCCTGGGAGAGGAACAACCTGGCGGAATCGCCGGACCACTCGGCGGCCAGAGACCGTCTGAACGCGCGATTGGAGGCCTACCAGCGGAAAACGGGCGATCCGCGTATCACGGGCGAAATGAAGATTTTCGAAGAGACGCGCCGGTACGTTCAGGATCGCAAGAGGAAGGGATATCCAGGCAATTGATCGCGACCGGCGAGGAGCCCGAGGAGCCGCGAGCGGCCTTTTGTAACCCTCAGGCATACGGGGGAATTCAGGCTTACACCGTAGAGCGAACCCCTTAATCTCCTCAGGTGGGCAAATGCATGCGCTTATGCTCTGTTTTCGCCTCCGCGTTTGCTCCACTATGGGGAGCGAGGAGACTCGGGAGAGGGAAACGGATGGCGCCGAAGAGCTGCCGCTACTGCAATGCTCCGCTGGCCGGAGGCGATGCCTCCACGCCCGCGGTTCCGTATTGCAACGACGAACATAAACGCCTGTACCTGGAGCGCGTGCAACGCGACACCATCGACCGGCTGCGGAATACGGGCTCGGCGATTCCGTCCTCAGCGTCCGGCGTGCTGCACGCCGGGCCTCCGCCCGGGCTGTACTCGACGCCGCCGCTACGTGGACCGAGGCGTGAGGAGGGGGCCCCACAGGCCGCCGCGGTGATCGAGACGGCGACGGTGGCGCGTGTCTCCGTTGCGCTGGAAGCTTCGCTTGGCGCACTTGCCGAGGCCACGGCCGGACACCCCATCAGCGAGCCGCCCCCCGCGGCGCCGCCGCTTCATATCGAGAAGACCGACAACGCCAGCCTCAGCAATTTGCTGCGGCAGGCGCGCGACCGCATTGCACACGACCCGGCGCCCACAAGCACGGCACTGGCCATTCGCCGCAAGGCGCGACCGCGCGCACGGCTCGCCACGATGGTGGCGGCGCAAGCGGGCGTGCCGGCCGCGCCGCCCATTCCGTCGAACGAAGCCACGCCCGTCCGTCCCGTCAACGTCGCGGAACCCGGCGAACCGCCGTGTCTGGATACGCCCATCCTGCCGCAGGCCATGGCCCCTGCCGCGGCAGCCAGCGCGCTCGACCCTGAACCGGCCATCGACGTAGCTCCTCCAGCCGTGGCCAAGCCGGTCTCTGAGTTTCGCATCGAGGTAAGCCCTCCCTCGTTGAGTCTGCCGCCTGCCACGTGGACGGAACGCATTCCCTGGTACGCGAAGTTCGCCCTCGTGCTGGCGCTCACCGGGGCCGGAGCGGGTTACTGGTATTACGCGCCGGCATCGGCGCATGCCCCGGCCCCCCGTCCAGCCATGGACGAGGTAAAACCGCTCAGCGTGGCGCCTTCCGAGTGGAGCGTGGTGAAGGCGGGTGGAGCGGGCGGTTCCGGCCGCACGCTGACGCTGCACAAGGCGAGCATGGATCTGACCAACTATCATGTGGAGTTTGTCGGCACGGTGGAGCATCGCGCGCTTGGTTGGGCGGTCCGGGTACAGGATCCGGCCAACTATTACGCCGCGAAGCTGCGTCTGAACCCCACGGGCAAAGCGCGCCTGTCGTTTCTGCGCTGGCGCGTCGTGGATGGCGTGCCGGGACCTGAAACGGTGCTGCCGCTGGAGATGCCGCTGCCGAGCAACGAGCAGTACCAGGTGAAGGTGGATGTGCGGGACTCGCGGATTGTCACCTCGGTGCAGGGAACCGTGATCGACAGTTGGACCGACGGCACGTTCACCAAGGGCGGGTTCGCCTACACAAACCAGAACACCGAACGCGGCAGGATCGCTCTTACCACCATCGGCGTGCTGAACGCGGGCGGGCCGCTGGCGCGCGCCCGGCGCTGATCCGGTTCCGGGGGGGGCCCTCCTGAGGCGCCTCCGTCTGCGCGACAATCTCCTTGAAGGAGACACGACATGACCGCACGAATTTTCCTTGCCGCGGCGCTTGCCCTGCCGGCTCTGTTTGCCCAGGACAATCCGCTCAGCGCCGATGCCAAAGCCATGTGGACCGGCATCAAGAACAACAACCTGAAGGCCGCCGAGAAGATGCCGGAGGCCGAGTATGGCTTCAAGCCCGCGCCCGAGGTGCGCAGCTACGGCCAGCTTGTGGGACACATCGCCGACGGCAACCACCTGATCTGCGGAGCGGCCAAAGGCGAAGCCTACACGCCCTCCATCGAGAAGACGAAAGCCAGCAAGGCCGATCTGGTCGAGGCCCTCAAGGCGTCCATCGCCTATTGCGATGCCGTATACGATGCCATGACCGACGCGCAGGCGGCGAACAGGATCAAGCTGTTCGGCCGTGAACGCTCGAAGCTCACCGCCCTGTTCACCAACGTCTCCCACGACAACGAGCATTACGGCAACCAGGTGACCTACCTGCGCATCAAGGGCATCGTGCCGCCGTCGAGCGAGCCGCGCCGGTAGAAGCGGCGGCGCCGACCGCTGAAAACAGCAAGGGCCGGACTGCCGCACTCGCGGAGGCGCCGGCCCTTATTGTTGTACGCCCGCCGGAGGCAGGCCTTAGAAGGTAAGCCGCAAGGCCAACTGCGTGGTGCGCGGCAGGTTGGATTGCGACGTGATGCGGCCGAAGTTGGAACTGGTGGGATTCAGCTCCGGCCCGTTGAAGATGGCGTGGTTGAACAGGTTGAACGTCTCGGCGCGGAACTGCAGGCGGATGCGCTCGACGATGGCCACCGTCTTCACCACCGACAGGTCGATGTTGGTGATCTTGTCGGTGCGCTGGTTCGAGAAGGCGCTCGGGAAGGTGCGGCGGTTGCGATCGAGTTGGAGGGCCGCGGCGCGTTCGAACTGGTTCACATCGAAAGCGCGGCTGAGGTTGCGCGCATCCCATTGCATGTCGCCGCCGTAATAGATCACGTTGCGGCTGGCCCAATCGGCGGGCGACCCCGATTGCAGGTTCAGGATGCCGGCAAGCTGCCAGCCGCCAACCAGACGGTTCAGCAACGGTCCCGCGTCGCCGGCCAGGGCCTTGCCCTTGCCAAACGGCAGTTCGTAGTTGGCCGAGGCCACGAAGCGAAGAGGCCGGTCCTCGCCCGCGATGCGGTATTCCAGATCGGGCGCGGCCGAATAGAGATAGCGCGTGGCCTCCATGAACTTCGACCATTGGAAGTTGGTGAGGAACTGGAAGCCGTTGGAGAAACGCTTGTCCAGGCGTACCTGGAACATGTGGAAGTTCGAATATCCCACGGTTTGCGCGTCTTCCCGCACGCCGCCGTCGCCGCTGAACTGCGGATAAAGGCGCAGCAGGTTTTCCACTCCGATCGTGCCGCCGTTCATGTTGGTGCCGGGCAGAAGGCCGCGGAAGGGGTTGGGCACCAGCGCGGTAAGCCGGTTGATGTTGGCCTGGTCGCGGGTGGGCGAACTGGACAGGAACTGGTCCGGCACATAGTTCAACTCGCGATCCACGGGCAGACCGCGGCCGTCGGCTCCGATGTAGCCGAGTTCCAGCAGTAGGTTGCTCGCGAGTTCGCGCTGAATGTTGAAGTTCCAGCGCCAGTTGTAGGAGCGGCCCATCCGCGGCGTCACGAAGCGCACGCTCTGGCCGAGGAAGGTGTTCACGCCGTTGGCGTTTCCAATGGGCTGCAGGATGCCGTTCGGGAAGGGGTTCGACATGCTGGCCGAGGGCGTCAGATAGTTATCCAGCGTGGAGACAAGCTGGGTGGTTTGGCTGAAGCCGGGCTGTTGCACGCTGAGTTGCGTGCCGGCCGTATTGTAGAACATCCCCACACCGCCGCGAACCACCGTCTTGCTGCCCAGCACATTGGGCGACCAGGAGAAGCCGAACCGGGGGCTGAAGTTATTGCTCGGCGTGCCGTAGAGCCCGCGGTTGCCCGCATCGGCGTAGAGGATTCCGCCGACTGGATTGAACTGGCCCGCAGGCAGCAGGGCCGAGGGATTGGCCGCGTAGGCCGCCTTGGCCGCCGCAGTGATGCCGAGGCTGGCGCCACCGTCGAAGCCGCGCACGGCGCGGTTCCAACGCTCAATGTTGGCCGTTTCCTTTTCATAGCGCAGGCCGAGGTTCAGCGTCAGGTTGGTGCGCACGCGCCAGTCGTCCTGCAGGAAGAAGGCGGCGTACTTGGCGCTCTGGGTGCGCGTGGCGTTCACGTCGAAGCTGCCGGCCGTGGGCAGGCCCAGCATGAAGCCGGCCAGATCCTGGCCCAAGGGCGAGCTGGCCGCGTTGTCCAGCGGGCCGCGCGTCCAGTTGGACTGGAAGCGGTACAGGCCCGAGGAGTTGCCGAAGCCGTTCGAGCTTTCCCGCTGTGTGCGCAGATCGGTGCCGAACTTCAACGTGTGCTGCCCGGCCATCTTGGTGGCGGCGAGGAAGATCTGATAGCTGTCAAAGGGCGTCCTGTCGCCGCCGCTGTCGCCGAAGTCCGTGAAGGTGTCGGCGTCGATGCGGGGCAGTACGAACTTGGAGGACGAGCGCGCCAGCGAGGCGGGCAGGCCCAGCGAAGTCCAATCGAAATTGTCGCTGTTGCGGATGTTGCCTTCGGTGAACCGCGTCCAGTTCAGGCGCGTGTTCAGAAAGAACGTGGGCGCAAGGGTGTAAACGTCGTCCAGCGTGACGCCCCAGTTCTGCCGCAGCAGATTGTTGCCGGTGGAGATGTTGGAGAAGCGGTTGCCTCGATTCTCGATGCGGTCGTTGTAACGGCCCGACAGGAACAGCTTGTGACGATCGCTCACGTTCCAGTCGATGCGTCCCATGAAAGAGGAGAAGACGTCGGCGCGGACCATGTTGTTGAAGTAGTTATTGACGCCATCGGCGCCGCCGGAGGCGTTGGGCGCGGGCAGGAACTGCAGAAAGTTCTTCGACACCGCGTTCAGCCGCGTACCGGGGATCAGGTTGCCGGCGAAAGGCTGCCGGCGAATGCGGCTGCCCTCGATGGCGCCCGTGGCCGGGTCGTAGAGCTGGTAACTCGAATTCACGCCGAGCAGTTGCGAGAAGTCGCCGTTGCGCTGCGCCGACGTGGGCACGGTGGAAAAGGCAGGTTCCGGTTCGGACTGGCGGATGCCCTCGGCGCCGAAAAAGAAGAACAGCTTGTTGCGGCCGTCCAGAACTTTCGGCAGCCACACCGGGCCGCCGACGGTCAGGCCGTACTGATTGAATCGCGTGACGGGCTTGGTCTGCCCGGCGGCGTTGGTGAAAAACGGCGTGGCTTTCAGCTTCTGGTTCTGATGGAACTCATAGAGCGAGCCATGCAACTCGTTGGTGCCGCCTTTCATGGTGACGTTCACGGTGCCGCCGCCGGTGTTGCCATACGCCGCGTCGGGCTGAAAGGCTTCCACCTTGATCTCCTGCACGGCATCCACCGGCGGGTTGTAGGCCACGCGCCGGTTCTTCGTCATGTCGGGCGAGCCGTCCAGCAGCAGTTCGTTGGATTGCGCCTGCCCGCCGCCCATGGAAAAGCCCGAGGGGCCGGAGTTGTCGAAGGGCCGCGTGAAGCGCGGGTCCGACGAGGGCGTGACGCCAAAACTCAACTGGGCCAGCGTCAGCGGCGTGCGTCCGTTCATCGGCAGCACCGAGATTTCGTTCTGGCCAATCACCTGTCCCACGCTCGCCGTGGCGGTTTGCAGCATGGCCACGTCGGCCGTGACCGTGACCGATTCCACCTGGTTGCCCAGTTGCAGCGCCACGTCCAGGGCGATGCGCTGGTTGGTGCCGATATTCAAACCTTCCTGTACATACTTTTTGAAGCCGTTCATCTCGGCCGTGAAGTTATAAGGGCCCGGCGACAGGAAGGGCAGCGAGTAACTGCCATCGGAGCCCGAAGAGGTCTCCGATTTGGCTCCTGTGTTTCGTTCGACCACCGTGATCCTGGCTCCCGACACAGCCGATCCGCTCGGATCGGTGACGCGCCCTGATACAGTGGACCGGAATTCCTGCGCCAAGCCGCACAGCGCCGCGCAAAGCAACAAAGTGAGTATTCGTTTCATGTTCTAACCCCAACTAAAGACTTTGTGAAGCGCCATGCGCCTCAGTCCCCCCAAGCGCAATTAGTATATTCGATTTTTGGCGAGCAGTGAAAGTCCTCAACGCCGCCTCAATGCCGCCCGGCCGTATGGCCGCGGTCATCAGTTCGATACAATGCCCTTTTCACTCCATCCATCCACGAGGATTCTCCCATGAGCCAGGAAGCCATTTATCCACCGCCGCCGGCCTTCGCCGCCGAAGCCAACGTGCCGTCGCTTGAAGCCTATCAGGCTCTATGCGCCAGGGCCGCCGGGCATCCCGAGGAGTTTTGGGGCGAACTGGCACAGAAGGAGCTTCACTGGTTCGCGCCGTACAAGAACGTCTTTGAGTGGAACCCGCCGTTTGTGAAGTGGTTCACCGGCGGCAAGACGAATATCGCCTATAACTGTCTGGACCGGCACCTGGCCGCGAACGGAGACAAAGTTGCCTTCTATTGGGAAGGCGAGCCGGGCGATACGCGCACCATTACCTACGCCGAACTGCACCGCCTGGTATGCCGCTTCGCCAACGTCCTGAAGGCGCGCGGGCTGAACACCGGCGACAGGGCCATCATCTACATGCCGATGGTGCCCGAAGCCGCCGTGGCCATGCTGGCCTGCGCGCGATTGGGCATTACGCATTCCGTGGTGTTTGGCGGCTTCAGCGCCGAGGCGCTCCGCGCCCGCATCCAGGACCTGGGAGCGCAAGCGGTGATCACCGCCGATGGCGGCTGGCGCCGGAAGAAAGAGGTTCGCCTCAAGGATGCCGTCGATGAATCGCTGGCCGGGTGCGATACGATCCACTCCGTCATCGTGCACCGGCGCACCGGTTCCCAGATCCACATGGAAGCCGGCCGCGACTTCTACTGGCATGAACTCGAAGAGGCGCTCGATCCGGCCACGGCCGCCGATTGTCCGGCCGTGGAACTGGATTCCGAACACCCTCTCTACGTCCTGTACACCTCCGGCACCACCGGCAAGCCCAAGGGCATTCTGCACACCACGGCCGGCTACAACCTGTTCCTGCACATGACCATGAAATGGGTGTTCGACCTGAAGCCCGCCGATGTCTACTGGTGTTCGGCCGACATCGGTTGGGTCACCGGCCACAGCTACATTGTGTACGGCCCGTTGAGCGCCGGTGCGACCAGCGTGATGTATGAAGGCACGTTGGACACGCCCGATTTCGGCCGTTGGTGGTCCATTGTCGAGAGGTACAAAGCCACCATTCTGTACACGTCGCCCACCGCCATACGCGCCCTGATCCGGCAAGGCGACCAGTGGCCCGGCAAATACGATCTCACTTCGCTGCGGCTGCTCGGTTCGGTGGGCGAGCCGATCAATCCGGCGGCCTGGGAGTGGTATCACCGCGTGATCGGCGGCTCGCGCTGCCCGATTGTCGATACCTGGTGGCAGACCGAGACCGGGGGCATCCTGATCGCTCCCATGCCCGGCGCGGTCGCGCTGAAGCCCGGCTCGGGAACCTTTCCGATGCCCGGCGTTTTGCCCGAGGTGGTCGATTTGAGCGGCAATCCGGTTCCGGCGGGCTCTGAGGGTTACCTGGTTCTGCGCCGTCCCTGGCCAGCGATGCTGCGCACCATCTGGGGCGATCCGAAGCGGTATGAGGAGCAGTACTGGTCGCGTGTGCCGGGCGTGTATTTCACCGGAGATGCCGCGCGCCGCGACGCCGACGGTTATCTGTGGGTGCTGGGCCGCGTGGACGACGTCATGAACGTAAGCGGCCACCGGCTTTCGACGATGGAGGTGGAATCGGCGCTGGTGAAACACCCCGCCGTGGCTGAAGCCGCCGTGGTGGGCAAGCCGCACGAAATCACCGGCCAGGCCGTATGCTGCTTCGTCACGCTGAAGCAGGGCAATCACGACCACGAAGCGCTGGGCAAGGAGTTGCGGCAGTGGGTGGCGCACGAGATCGGCTCGTTCGCCCGGCCCGAGGAGATCCGTTTCACCGAGGGCCTGCCCAAGACACGTTCGGGGAAGATCATGCGCCGGCTGCTGCGCGAAATCGTCACCACCAACACCGTGTCGGGCGACGTGACCACGCTCGAGGATCTCAGCGTGGTGAGCAAACTGGCCTCGCAGCAGGAGGACGACTAGCGCCGGTTTTCAGGAGTCCTCTTCCGCGCGTGGGCGAGGCCGGCTGGCCAACCGCCGCCGGGCTTCGGCCCACGCCCGGAACACGGGTGGATTCTCCAGCCACACAAGCATCGCCTCCCGCATCCGTTCGCGCTCGCGCCGCGCCTCGTCTTCCAAACGCCGCACGGCCCAAAGCGCATGTTGCCGCGCCTGGATCACTTCGCCGCGGCAGCGCCGCCGGGTCTCCAGCGACCCGGTTTCGTAGAGAGCACCCAACGCTCCCAGCGTGCGCTCCAACTGCTCCCAGGAATCCTGCCGCACGCCTTCCACCAGCGGGTCCAGCGCCGCTCCGCTGTTCCGCAGCAGGCCGCGCAACCGTCCCGCTGTCACGCCGCCAAGGGCGAGCCGGATCTCCTCCGCCATCGCCTCGTCAACGCTTTCGGGTCTTCTTTCTTCCAGCCACTGCCGGAGCTTTTCCGCCGCGTTGGCGCGCCGTGCCACGCCGGTAGGATGCCACAGCCCGTGCATGCGCCGCCAAGGTTCCGGAAAATACATGCCGTCCGCTGCCGTCCGGTTTGGCCACGAAGTAGATCGCTCCGGTTTCGGCGGGCCGCAACGCTGCTTCGAGCGATGCCCGGCCTGGATTGGCGATCGGACCCGGCGGCAACCCCGCCACCCGGTATGTGTTGTAGGCGTGCGCCCTGTCCAGGTCGCTGCGGTGAATCGCGCCCCGCCAGCGTCCTTCGAGCAGCGCCGCGTAGATCACCGTCGGATCGCACTCCAGGCGCATCCCTGCTTCCAGGCGGTTCCTGTACACGCCCGCCACCAGCGCCCTTTCCTCCGGCACGCCGGTCTCCTTCTCCACCAGCGATGCCAACGTTACCGCCGTCTGAACCTCCGCGCCGCCACCCAGGTGTTTCCATACCCTCCGGAACTCAGCCGTCATTCTGTGGCACAGTTCCTTCATGTCCGTCCGCCGCCCCACCTGGTAGGTGGAGGGAAACAGATACCCCTCCAGGGTCACGGCCCCAGGCGATAGATCCTGAATCCCGGTGGCGTCCGCTGCCGCCTGCCGGAACTCCTTCGCCGTGCCCAGGCCGCTTCTCTCGATCAGCTCCCCAATCTCGAACAGGTTGCTTCCTTCGGGCACCGTGAGTTCGACATAGTACACATCTCCCCGGGCGATCCGGTCCAACACCTCCGCCGCGCTGGCTTCGTTCTGAAAGCGATACTCGCCGGCCTGCAGGGCTACACGCGGCCGCGTCAGGCGGGCCGCCAGAAAATGCCAGGGTGTTTTCACCACCCCCGCCGCCGCCAGTTCCCGCGCCATGGCCCCCGTGCCCGTGCCCCGTTTCAACTCGAAAAACAGCTCACCCGTGAAGCCCTTGTAAGGCGACTGCGACAGGGTCCACGCCCACACGCCTGTACACACGGCCAGTGCCCCGAACGCTACCGCCGCGACGCGTACCTTCCGTCTCATGCCTGCCCCGGCCGGCGCGCGTCCAGATACTCCTGCAGCAACACCGCCGCCGCCACACGGTCCAAATCCCCCTTGTCCCGGCGCCGTCCCGCGCCTTGGCCAGACAGAATCTCCGCCGCGGCCACCGAGGTCAGCCGCTCGTCCCAATACTCGACGGCCAGCCCGGCGCGCTTCACCAGCCTTGCTCCGAAATCCCGCACATAGGCCGCCTGCTCGCCTTCTGATCCGTCCATGTTCAGGGGCAGCCCCAGCACGAGTTGGCTGGCCCTAGTCTCTCCGGCCACACGCGCCACGGCCGCTACATCCTCGCGTACGCGCGTCCGGTTCAGTGTTGGAAGTCCCACGGCCGTCCACCCCAGCTCATCGCTCACCGCCATGCCAATCCGCCGCGCCCCTACGTCCAGGGCCAAAATGCGGTTATTTTGTCCCGTCTGCTCGCGTTCAGCCACCAATTCACTCGTTTCCCCGCGATTTTTTCCAGCGCCTTCCACCCTCATGCTAGATTAGCCAATAGAGGGGAGATCGGGGCGGTCTTTCTTGCTGGGGGTCCTCTGCTGGGGCGAGATCCAGCCACCGCTCAACTCTTCCCGTCGGAGCGCGCGCGTGGCCGTCCTGCACAGTCCGTCCATCACCGAACGCAAACCGGCTCAGGCCGCCTTGAACCTGATAGCCGCGGGCGTGGTGATCGCTCTGCTCTATTTCGGACGCGACTTCGTAGTTACTCTCGTCACCGGCGTCACCATCGGGTTTCTGCTGGAACCCTTTGTCGAAGCCTTCATGCGCCTCCGTCTGCCGCGCTCGTTCGCCAGCTTTCTGGTCTGCTCCATCGGCCTGCTCCTGGTCTACCTGGCGGGCCTGGGCATCTACATTCAGGCTGCCAATCTCATGGAGGACCTGCCGCGCTACTCCAGCCGCATGAACGAACTGATCGACGAGGTCGTGCTCTCGCTGGAAAGCGCGGAAAAGACGGTCACCGACTTTGTCGTTCCCAAACGGCTGCGCGAACCGCAGGCCGTGACGCCGCCCCCGCAGCCTCCGCAGCCCGTTTCGCGCACCGCGCGGCGGCGCCAGCCCGAGGCCGTCATGCCTCCCGCCAACTCATTGCCGCCTCCGGTGCAGGAGGTCCGCATCCGGTCCGAAGCCGGACCCATCGTCCGTTATTTCACCGACAACATCGACTATGTCCTGCACGTCCTGCTGCTGGTCAGCTTCGTTCCGTTTCTCGTCTATTTCATGTTGAGCTGGCGCGACCATTTGCGCCGCGCCTACCTGCAAATGTTCACCGGTCCGGGCCGCCACGCCGCCGGCCGCTCCTGGCAGGGCATCGGCGACATGGCCCGGGCCTATGTCGTCGGCAATTTCGTCCTCGGCGTGCTGCTGACCGTCGCCAGCGGCATCTTCTTCTACCTGATGAACATTCCCTACTTCCTGCTGGTGGCCCCCATCAGCGGCTTCCTCAGCCTGGTACCCTACATCGGCCTGCCGCTGGCCATTCTGCCTCCCATTGTCGCCGCGCTGCCCGTTTTCAAGGCGCTGCCGCCGTTTCTGATCATCGCGAGCGTGGTCGGTTTCTTCCACCTGCTGGCGCTCAATCTTCTGTACCCGAAGTTGGTCGGCTCGCGCGTCCACCTGAACCCGCTTGCCGTCACCATCGCGCTCATGTTCTGGGGCGTCCTTTGGGGGCCGCTCGGGCTTGTCTTCGCCATACCCATCACCGCGGGCGTCAAGGCCGTGCTCGACAACATGCCCGAGTTTCAGGCCTACGGCAAGTTTCTGGGAGACTGAGCGGCGGGACGCCGCCGCCGTCCCGGTTCGTGGTAAGCTACGGCGCATGAGACGCACTTTCCTGCTTGCTCTCGCGGCCGGAACCATGCTGGCACAGGCCCCGGCGCCTCCGAAGACGCATTTGAAGGTAGGCGACAAAGCCCCTGCCTTTCAACTGCCTTCCACGCGCGGCGGCCAAGTGAAGCTCGCCGATTTCGCCGGCAAGTCCACCGTCGTGCTCGCCTTCTTCCCGGCGGCTTTCACCGGTGGTTGAACGCGCGAACTACGCGGATACCAGGCTGGTATCCAAAAGTTCCGCGATGCCGGCGCTGAAGTGTTCATGGTCAGCACCGACAACGTTCCCACGCTGGGCCACTGGGCCAAGGAAGAGAACATCGAGTTCGCCATGTTAAGCGACTTCATGCGGAAGGCGGCCGCCGATTACGGCGTCCTGATGGCCGACCGCGGAATCGCCAACCGGGCGACGTTCGTGATTGACGCCAACGGCGTCATCCAACACATCGAGGAGGGGGCGGGCGCCATCGACATCAGCGGCGCCACGGCGGCCTGTAGCCGCTTGAAACACTGAAACCGGCCGCGGCGGGATTTGTTCCTACGCTCGCCGCAGTTCCAGCACGAGGGCCATCACGCGCGCTTCAATTTCTCGCGCCGCCGCGTCGAAGAGTTCGTCCGCCTTGCCGAACGGGTCGGCGATAGCCCACTCGCGGACCTTATTTCCTCCGGCCGGGGCGGGGAACTGGCGCGGCAGCGTCTCGCCGCTCATGTTCACGACCAGGTCATAGGGGCCCGTTCCGGCCTCGTAGAGCGACTTCGAACGTAGTCCCGAGGCGGCCACGCCGCGCTCGCGCAAAATCCTATGCACGGGCGGTGCGATGAAACCGGCCGGCGCCAGGCCGCATGAACTCGCCTCGATCACGTCGGCTCCGTAGGCGCGCGAGAAGGCTTCGGCGAACTGCGACCGGATGCAGTTGCCCACGCAGACGAACAACACCTTTTTCCTGGCCGCCGGCAGGTTCGTGACCGGTCTGCCGTCACGTTCCGGCGCCGGGCCGTGCGAGGCGTCCCTCGGCTTAAGCCGCGACACGCGCCGCCTTCCCCAGGAACATCTTCTGCAGGGTGCGGTCCGTGGTCAATTCGGGATGAAACGTCGCCACCAGGAAATGTCCCTGCTCCACCAGGACCGGGTCGCCCTGATAACGCGCCAGCACACGCACGCTGGCTCCCAGGCGGCGGATCACCGGCGCGCGGATGAACACGGCCTCCAGCGCCTCGCCCTCCCCGGTGGTCAGCCGCGCCACCGTGCTGTGCACCTGCGGCCCATAAGCGTTGCGCTCCACGCCGATGTCCACCAGGCCGAGCGATTCCTGCACGGGGTGGCTCACCTCCCTGGCGAGCAGAATCGCCCCGGCGCAGGTGGCAAACACCGGCTTGGCCGAGCAGGCCCGCCGCAGCGGCTCCCACAGACCTTCCTCGCGCAGCAGCTTCAGCATCGCCGTGCTTTCGCCGCCGGGCAGCACCAGGGCCTCGGCGCGGTCCAGGTCCTGCTGTGTCCGCGCCTCGCACGCCTCCGCTCCGGCTTCGGCGAAGGCCTTGGCATGGGCCTCGAAGTTGCCTTGAATCGCCAGTATGCCGATGCGCATGCCTTACCAGCCGCGCGTCGCCATCAGGTCCGATTCGGCCATCTGGCGGATATCCAGTCCGGGCATCCCGTCGGGCAGCTCCTCGCTGGCTTCCAGCACCTTCAACGGGTCCTTGTAGTAGGTGACGGCCTTTACAACCGCCTTGGCGAAAGCCGCCGGATCGGGACTCTTGAAAATGCCCGAACCGACGAACACGGTCTCGGCGCCCAGGTGCATCACCAGCGCAGCGTCGGCCGGAGTCGCCACGCCGCCCGCCGAAAAGTTCGGCACCGGCAACTTGCCGTGCTCGTGAATGTAGAGCATCAGTTCGAGCGGCGCCCCATGCTTCTTCGACTCGGCCGTGAGTTCGTCCACCGAGTAGCTCTGAATCGCCCGCATCTCCTTCACGATCGTCCGCATGTGCCGCACGGCCTCGACGATGTTCCCCGAGCCGGCCTCGCCCTTGGTCCGGATCATCGCCGCGCCTTCGGCGATCCGGCGCAGCGCCTCGCCGAGGTTTCTCGCGCCGCACACGAAGGGCACCTTGAAATCGTGCTTCCAGATGTGGTTCTCCTCGTCGGCCGGCGTCAGCACCTCGCTTTCGTCGATGAAGTCCACTTCCAGCGCCTCCAGCACCCGTGCCTCCATGAAGTGTCCGATCCGCGCCTTGGCCATTACGGGCACCGACACAGAGGCCTGAATCTCGCGGATCTTGCTCACCGGCGACATGCGCGCCACGCCGCCATCCTTCCGAATGTCGGACGGCACCTTCACCAGCGCCATCACCGCGCAGGCGCCCGCCTTTTCGGCGATCACGGCCTGCTCGGCGTTGGTCACGTCCATGATGACGCCGCCCTTCAGCATCTCCGCCAAACCGACCTTCACGCGGAACTGATCACTTAAAAACATTTGCAGACTCCCTTGTTTCAAACATTAAACGATCGCCATGTGTGGCGTCCCATACCGCTCCCCGGCCGCAGGCGCCTGCCGCGCCCCTTCGGAGAGAATTCCGATGCCTTTCCGGATGGCTTGCGGCCGTAGTCCGGCAAAGCTCAAACGCAGCGAATGCACATGCCGCCTCGACACCGCGAACGCCGTCCCCGGCAGGAACGTCACCCGCCCGGCCAGCATTTCCAATACCCGCTCGGCCTCCACGCCGCCGCGCAGGGTCGCCCACAGGCTCATGCCGCCCTGCGGCCGGGTGAAATGCTCCACTTCGCGGCACGCCTCCAGCGACTCCACCGCCGCCCGCAGACGCTCGCGGCCCGCTTCCAGCGCCTGCCGCCGGTGCGCCTCCAGCGCTCCGCTCCGGGCAAACTCGTGCAGCAGGTACTGCGAAAGATGATCCGTGTGCAGGTCGCACCACTGCTTGGCTTCCGCCAGCCGCTCCACCACCTCGCGCGGCGCGTTCACCCAGCCCACGCGCAGGCCAGGAAATGCGATTTTGGAAAAACTGCCGATGTGAATCACGCTCCTGGAAGCGTCCAGATCCCGCAGGCTCGGAATGTCATCGCCCTCGTACCGCAACCCCCTGTAGATCGCGATTTCCACCACCGGAATCCCATGCCGGCCCACCAGTTCCAAAATTCGCTGGCGCGCCTCCACGGGGAGTGTCGCTCCGGTTGGATTTTGAAAGTCGGGCGTCACCAGCAGCATCCGCGGATGCTCCCGCCGCAGCGCCAGTTCCAACGCCTCCACATCCAGACCAATTTCACCAACGGGCAGACCAATTAGCCGCGCACCCGAACGGTGAAATACCTCCCGCAGTCCCGGATACACAGGGTCCTCCACCATCAGCAGGTCGCCGGGTTGCACGTAGGCCCGGGCCAGCAGGTCCAGTGCCTGCTGACAACCCGAAGTGATCAGGACCTCACCGGAACCATCGCTTGCCAAATACTCTCGAAGTGGTTGATATCCCAACGGACTGCCCAACTGGAGCAGGCTGCGTAACCGCTCCCCGTCGCGCGCCGTGCTCTGCAGAATTCGTTGCACGGCTTCCACGGGAAACAGTTCACTGGCCGGACGCGACGAAGCAAAGGAGATGACGCCGTCGCTGGCGGGCGGTGCATGGACAAACGTCCCGCGTCCCACATGGGCTGTCAGCAGACCCTCTTTTTCAAGGAGTTCGTAGGCCAACCCGACTGTGGCCCGATTCACCCCCAACTGTCCCGCAAGCTCCCGAGTGGCGGGCAATCGCACGCCGTCGCCAATCGCTCCGCTTTGAATCCCCGCCTTGATCGAGACGTAGAGCTGCCGGTAGAGCGGTTCCCCGGATTCCGGGTTCAGAGGAATGGCTGGCAGGTCCACGCGAGCCATTGTATCAAAATGGTCCGGTTCGTGTACCCCCCATTTCACTTCGCCCCCCTGCGCCGGTGTGCCTTACTCGGTCTCCCACTCCTTTTCGAGCATCCGCGTGTATTCGCCGCTGGCGAACAGTTCGAAATCGAATTCTCCCGGATCCAGACTGGGGAAGATGGTCGCCTGCTGGCGGCAGAAGTACATGTGGTCGGCGTAGCGGTAGTAATGCCGCACGAATTCGCTGCTTAACTGGTACCGGTCCGGCACCTCGCCAAACACGCAGTTCAGCCCTAGCGCGCGCATGAAAATCGCCTTGTAATCGGCCACGCCCCAGGCTTTCAGCTTCGTCACCACACCGGACGGCGTATTTTCCACCAGGTACGTGGCGAAGCTTTGGAATTTCAACTCCTGGGTACGCAGATTCGGGTGTGATTCTGCGTATTCCAGACACTGCTCGATCCAGCGCACCAGGTCGCGCCCGACGTAATACAACATGCGCAGTTCGCAATATCGCCCGTCGAGCAGACGTTGCTCCAACTCCGACGTTGTCAACTCTCCGTTCGGCAGCAACCCCTGTAGCATCAACGATGCCCGCGAGCTCTCCACCAGCCGGCTGGGCCCCGTCGCATCCGAAAAAGGGTGCAGGATCAGGGGCGGCAACATCCACGCGTTTGTTGGTTTTTCTTCCGCGGCCTTCGCCATGAATTCACCGATCAATGCCTTCCTCACTTTACCTCCAATCGCGTCCGTGCACTATAGACCTTCGCGGCTGGAATAGGGGTATCGTCACAGGTTCCTCCGGGCCAAGTACCACTGGCGTCCGGCTCCTCCGGAACCCGCTCACGCTATAGCTAAGATTCGCCGGATGAACCACTTCGGTCAACGGTACGCAGGTACTCTTCTCATGGATCTTCTCAGCAAACTAAAGTTACAAACTTGCGCCATGGCATTAGCCGTGCACCTGTTTCCAGTGCTGCAAGGAGAGCCAAAAGGTTGGACGACCCGAAACGCCTGATCCCCATGCGCTGGCCCGCGGCCTGGAGCGAGCCTTCGCGCCTGGCCGCCCTGGAAGGCGAACCCATCAACTGCCTTCTCTTCGACGATCCCGCCGCCTGCGCAGCGGTCCGTCAGGCTGCCCTGCGGAAAGGCTTCGCCGTCGAACAACCCGCTTCGGTTCAAAGGATTACCGAAGGTATCTGGCCTGGACTGGCGCGTCAGTCCGGCCGTGGTACAGTAGCCGCGCCCACGGGTCCTCCATGGTTGGATTCCAACGGCTGGCGGATCCGGCTCGCCCAAACTCTCGCCCCCGGCAAGCCGGTCTGGATCGACGCAGCCGTTCCATCTGACCTCATCCCCATGCTCGGGCCGCAGCACCTGGCCCTCGCGGTCGCCGATGCTGCGGCTTATGGCGCGATTTGGGTGTTCCAGCCCTGGCCGTCGTTCGATCTCGCCTCAACGGCCTGCCGCACACTGTTCGATACCTTAAAATTCTTCGAGGCCCACGCGGATTGGCGGGGCTTCCTGCCCTGGGCCCGGCTGGGGATTGTCTCCTCGTTCCAGGGGGACAGCGAATTCCTGTCCGGGGAGGTGCTGAACCTTGCCAGCCGCCGAGGCTTGGCGTACCGCGCTCTGCTTCCGGCCGGCCTGAAACCTGGCGCGCTGGCCGGGCTCCGGGCCCTTCTGCTGTTGGACGAGGCTCCGCCGCCCGCGCCGGACCTGGCAGCCATCCACGCCTTCGTGCAGTCCGGCGGCCTGGTTATTGCGCCTTCCGGAGTGGCCCAACTCCTGCCTGCCGGAACGGTGCTGCACAACACGCCTCCCGGCTACCGGGCGCGCGGCGTGGGCAAAGGCCGCGTGGCCGAACCGGTGGAACCCTGGTCGGACCCTTACGAGGTTGCTGGCTCGGTGCACGCTCTGCTGAGCCGTCGCAACGACTACGCCGCGATCTTCAACGCCCAGTCCATGACGCCCTTCGTCCAGCAATCCCCGGACGGCAGGCGTACGCTGATCCACCTTCCCAACTACGCCCTCCGCTCCAACCCCGGGGCGCTGCCCTCGGTGCGCCTGCCCGCCGCCGCACGCAAGGTTCGCTGGTATGTTGCACCGCTGGAGGAGTCCCGCGAGTTGCCACTCGTGGCGACCGAAGGGTTCCACGAGGTCCAATTGCCCGATGCACCCGTTTATTCTGCACTTTCCGTAGAGTAGGAGATCCCTATGAAACGCCGAGACTTCGCCGCCGCCATCGCCGCCTCCCCCCTGGCCTGGGCCCAGTCCCGCACTGGCCCTGCCCCCACGCCTGGCGCTGCTCCCACCTCTCCCGTCGCCATTGCGCGGTGTCCCGATTACGGCTCCGCGCTCACCCCGGCGCTACGCACGCTCATGGATCAACTCGGCGGCCTGTCCCGCCTGGTGAGAGGCAAGACCGTCGCCCTGAAGGTGAACTTGACCGGAGCCGGCAATCAGCGTCTCGGCCATTCTCCTCTTGAACATACACACTGGACTCACCCGGCCGTCATCGGCTCGCTGATCCGGCTGATGGCCGATGCCGGAGCCAGGCGGATCCGGATTCTCGAAAGCCCCTGGCAAACCGCCAACACGGTGGAAGAGGTGATGCTCGAAGCCGGATGGGAGCCGCGCCATCTCTTGAACGCCGCCAGCCACGCCTCCACGCGCATCGAGATGGAGAATACGAACTACCTGGGCCAGGGCAAGTCATATCACAAGTTCACGACCCCCAACGGCGGCCTCATGTTTCCGGCCTACTACCTGAACCACTCCTATGCCGACTGCGACGTGTTTGTCTCGATCGCAAAACTGAAGGAGCACGCCACGGCGGGCATCACCATGTCGTTGAAGAACTGCTTTGGCATCACTCCCTGCACGATCTACGGCGATGGCGCGGGCGTGGACGAGCCCAGCCCTGTTCCCAAAGGCGGACGCGGCGCGGTATGCCACGGCGGACAGCGCCAGCCTTCGCGAATCGCGCCCGGCGAACTCCACCCCGGCTCGCCCCGGCAGGGAGGGTATCGCGTGCCCCGCATCGTCGCCGACCTCTGCGCGGCGCGCCCCATCCACCTGGCCCTCATCGACGGCATCTATTCGATGACGGGCGGCGAAGGGCCGTGGAACCGCGGCGTCGGGCTGATCAAACCCGGCGTGCTCATCGCGGGCGCCAACCCGGCGACCACCGACGCAGTGGGCGCGGCTCTCATGGGTTTCGATCCCATGGCCTCGCGCGGCACGGCCCCGTTTGAAACCTGCGACAACACCCTGGAATTCGCCGAACAGCATGGCATCGGCACGCGCGATCTCTCCCGCATCGAGGTGATCGGCGTCCCCATCGCCGAGGCGCGTACGCCCTACCGCAAGGCGCGCGGCTGACGCGGGACTGACGCGGAGATTTGACGCGGACGCTAGTCGAAGCTGGCGATCTTCATCGTCTCGCCACCCTTGAGCGCCGAGGCGTGCGCCACGATCCCGGGCGCGGTGAACGCGAGGGCCTCCGCGATGCCCACGGCCGGCTTGCGCTGCTCCAGCACGGCGGTCACGAACTCATGCGTGATGAAGGTGTGCGAACCTTCGTGCCCGCTGTCGTGCCGCAGCTTTTCCGGCAGCATGTCCGTGGCCCACCACTTCTTCTCCTCGTACGGCGCCAGCACGGCCGCGGCACGGTCAAACCCGCCCGCGTCTTTTTCCTTACCCGAAGACCAGCGCACTACCGCCGGACCCAGCCCGTTCGGATGCTGAAAGAAGAAGCTCATCTTGTCGCCATACCACTGCGCGCGTTCGGTCCCCTTGTGCGCGCCCTTCCACCACACGGCCACGCGGAACGCGGTTCCGCGATCGCTCTGAAACAGGGCGGTCTCGTTCCAGAAGGGATTCGCGTAGACGTTGTTCCGCAGCACGGCATCGCCATCGCCCCAACCGATGCAGGACACGCTCGCCAGCCGTTCTCCAGTCACGCCCACCAGATGCGCCGTGCAATGCGTGGGATATAACATCGGCGGATAACCATAGCGCCAGGTTTTCGCGCCGTTTTCCACGAATAACGAATCCAGGCCCGCGTGATGATACTCGCTTTCGCAGGCGTAGATCCGCCCGAAGGCCCCTTCCTGATATAACTTACGAGCGGAAATGGTAAGTTGCTGCCAGTAACTGGTCTCGGCCATCATGTAAGTCAAGCCTGACCGCTTCACGGCCTCGCGCAGCCGCGCGCACTCTTCGAGCGTCGTCGCCGCGGGCACCGCCGACAAGACATGCTTGCCGGCTTCCAGGCAGGCCACGGCATGGCGTACATGGTCCGGCGCGGGCGTGAACAGGCCCACGGCTTCCACGGACTTGTCCTTCAGCAGTTCGTCCAGGGAGTTGTAGGCCGTGGCGCAGTTGTAGGTCTTCATCAGTGCCGAACGGCGTTCTGGCCTCAGATCCGACACGGCGGCCACGACGGCATTCGGGTGCTCGTGGAAGTAGAACGATGCGCCGAAGCGCCCGCCCACCACTCCCATGCGCAACGTCCGTCCGGCCGCCGCCAGCGCCGCTCCCCCCAATCCCGCCATCACGGCCCGTCTGGACCAGGCATTCTGTTTCATGCGAACTCGTTCCATGCGCTCACCATGATACTAGGGGGGAGGATCGAGGCTGCCCGCGTCAACTCCTGAGTGTAAATTCGTAGCTGACTCCAGTTGTCAGGTGTAGGATGGCGGCTACCTGAGCTGAGGCGAAGGCAACGCAGGAATGCGGTCCGAGCGCTGTCCCCCGCCCGTTGCAGACAGCGGTCTTAGCCACCTCCCCCAACCCGCTTCTCCCTCTCGGGGACGTTGTTTGCTCCTCGCCCCACTCATCACCAATACTCAACCATCAACCGCAGCACGGCCAGCGACTGCTCCAAACCTGATTCCTTCCGCGGATCCAGCGCCGTGTGCGCTCCCAAAATGGCAGGGTAACGATACATGAATGGATGATAGACACGGTAGGCCCACCGTACGGGATCGTCTGACACATGCGGCGCGCTCAGGGCCGGGGCAGGGAGAAGCAGGAGCGCCAGGAGAAGTACTCCCGCGGCGGCTCGCCGGCGCCGACCAATCAGCACAAGCATGCGAAGCATCATAGCAGCCACAGAAACAGCCCGAACACCACCCACCCGCTTACAATGGCCAGCCATCCCCAGTTACGAGTGGGCCGGCGCTTCCACCACAGATAGAGCCCCGTGCCAATCCAGCCGAACATGGCCAGGCAGACAAGATCGATCAAAACCGCCCACAGGTCATTCAGAAGCGGTTCATACTGAAAGCCGCCGCGCGCATGCATGCCCGTAAGGAAGTTTCCCCAACGGAACTGGCGATCTTCGATGCGCAACTGCTGAAGTTCCGGCAGGTAAACGGCGCGGGCCGCTGACAGGAAGCCCATCTGAATCACTTCAATCCGGTTCTGACCCGGCGGCCGCCAGACGCCGAAAGCTCCGTCCATGCCAGCGTCCTTCATGATCCTGGCGCCCAGCGCCTTGTCGTCCGTCAAAGACGGCCCATCCAGGTGGTAGGGCCGCTCGCTCCGGACCGTCCAATCCTTCCGGACCGTTCCCTGAGCAGGCTGGAACCAGGAGGGATGGCTGAACGCAAACGAACTGACGCCATACATGACGAAGGAGGGAAGCAACACAAGTCCGAGGTAGAGATGAGTCCTGCGCAATACCAGATCGAGTTTCATATGATTGGCCTCCTAGATGGCGAACAGGAATCCCAGAAAGATCAAAAGGCCGCCCACGAAGGCCAGCCAGCCCCAGTTCCGCGTGGTTGGCATCTCCCACCACATCCACAGTCCGCTCAAGGCCCAGAACAGAATGGCGACGATCACCACATCGACAATCACCGCCCAGGCATCGTCGGCCAGGTAGGGGGACTGGAATCCTCGCCGCCGGTGAAAGCGCTCCAGGAAATTGGCCGGACGGAAGGTCTCCCGCTCGATCACGAGCCGTCCGGTTTCGGGTGAGTAGGAGATGCGCCGCGGCGTCACCATGTCCTGCCGCTGAATCACCAGTTGGCCGCCGGGCGTCACGCGGACATTATGGGCGCCCTCCAACCGTAGGCCGCTCAGAATCTGCATCGCCTTCTGTTTCGGAGTGGCGCCTTCGGGGAAATGCCCGTCAAAGGCCTGCTCGGATTCCACGGCGAACTTCACGCGCGGCTCGCCGTACAGAGAGTGAATCCATTCGCCGTGATTCATCGTCATCGTGCTCAGGGCGTACAGGAAGACCCAGGGCATCAGAAACAAGCCCAGATACATGTGGCTTCGGCGCAGTATTACGGAAAACAAGGGCAGCAACCTCCAGCGGCATCGTGCGCTGTCCGGGACGACGGCGCGACTCCCTAGAATATCCTTCGTCGACCCGGTGGAACAAGCGCTCGCCGGACCGTCACCGGATCCGGTTCAGATAGCGTGAGCAGTTCGCCGCTCCGCAACGGCACGGTAGCATGACGCCCGTCGACAACCGGTAGTCATAAGTCAGTTCCTCGCCCTCGGCGATCGCGCGAAGGCTCTTCAACCAGATCCGGCCCGTGGTGATCCTCGCGGTCAGGTTCGGATCGCAGGAATGGTTGATGAACTCCGCGCCGCTGCCTCCGATCACGCCATCCACCAGGCGCACCGGGCTCACGCGGAACAGATAGACCGAGGGCCGCACGCTGCGCCGTTCCGCCTCGCGCTCCCCAATCCGCTCGCCCGTATATTCAAGCACCCGCCGCCCCTTGGGAATCCTCTCCTCCGCGAAAAGCCCCCAGCCGTGAATCCTCGACCGGCTGGCGTGAAGCCGGAACAACATACGCGCAGGGTCCAGCACAGGTTTCCGGTCAGGACCCGCGGGCAGCACCACCTCCCGCACGAACGCTGTCAGTTCGCGGTTCCGTCTCATCGCCATGGGCGCGACTCCAGCCATAACTGCACGGCGCGCCACAAGCCGTCCTGTCCGCCTCCCGGCACGCCGGGCCATTCCGTGCACCGTGCCCCATTCCGGGCCGCCTCGGCCAACCGGGCCACCAGCACCGACCGCCCCACCGCGCCTCGCGGATACCCAAACTCCGCTTCCACGGCATCGCCCGGCGCGGCTGCTTCCAACGCCTGCCGTAGCATCGCCTCCAACTGCTGGTCCGCCGTTGTCCCGGCCACCCGCGCCACGCTCGCCGCCGCTCTTTCCAACTCACGCTCCCACGGCAGCATCCCCAACGCCACTTCGCCCGCCCGCACGCAGCCGCGGTGCGCCCGGACATAGGCCACTGCTCCGGTCACTGCCTGCTCGGCCGACGCAGCCAGCGTCCTTGGACGCACCGCGGCCCACTCAGGCGGCCTGGGCACAGGATCCGGCATCTTCATGCGGGGATACGGGTCCCACTGTTGCAAGGCGCGCAGGGCCGGCCCGCGAGGAGTGAACACTTCGCTGCCTGCCTGCACGCGCCGCACAAATCGCGCCACGGCTTGTAGCGTGCTCTCCCCCGCCACGCCGTCCACGGCCAACTCGCTCACCGGACCGCCCCGCCGCGCAGGGACACAGTTCAGCAGATACTGCACCGTGCGTACATCCCCCGTATGGTTCGCCGCGCCCGCGCCCACGCGCGCTCGTATGTTCTTGGCCACTCCGGCCCCCTACGCCATGATCTCCTTCACCACGTTGCCGTGCACGTCGGTCAGCCGGAAGTCGCGGCCGGCATAGCGGTAGGTCAGCCTCAGGTGGTCCAGCCCCATCAGATGCAGGATCGTGGCGTGAAGGTCATGGAAGTGCACCTTCTTGTCCACCGAGTAGTAGCCGTAGTCATCCGTCGATCCGTGGCTGTAACCGGGCTTCACGCCGCCGCCCGCCATCCAGACCGTGAATGCCTCGGGGTTATGGTCGCGCCCGTCGGAGGCTTGCGCCGTGGGCGTCCGGCCGAACTCGCCGGCCCACAGCACCAGCGTATCCTCCAGAAGACCGCGCGCCTTCAAGTCCGTCAGCAGAGCCGCCATCGGTTTGTCCACCTCGGCCGCGTTCTGCTGATGGTCACGCTTCAGGTTGGTGTGCTGATCCCATTTATAGGTGTGGCTCACCTGCACGAACCGGACGCCCTTTTCGGAGAACCGCCGGGCCATCAGACACTGCCGCCCGAAGTCCTCCGTGATGGGGTTGTCCAGGCCGTACATCTTCTTCGTGGCTTCGGATTCGCCGTTGATGTCCTGCAAGTCCGGCGCCTCGGCTTGCATCCGGAAGGCCAGTTCGAACGACTCGATGCGACCTTCCAGGGCGTGGTCCGGGCCTGTGGACTCCAACTGCTTCCGGTTCAACTCCTGCGTGTAGTCGATCTCCGCCCTTTGAATTTGCCGGGGCGTTTCGGTATTCGCGATGAACGGAATTCTGGCGTCGCGCGCCGCGATGCCCACTGAGCCGATCGCCGTCCCGGCATACGGCGCGGGCAGGAATGCCGAACCGAAATTGTTCGCCCCGCCATGGCTCTGCGTGGGACAGATGGTGACAAAGCCCGGCATCGACGAGTTCTCGCTGCCCAGGCCATAAGTGATCCACGAGCCCATGCTGGGACGGATAAAGGTATCCGAGCCCGTGTGCAGTTCCAGCAACGCCCCGCCATGTCGCGAGTTCGAGCCGTGCATCGACTTGATGAAGCAGATGTCGTCCACCTTTTGCGCCAGCGCCGGGAACAGATCGCTTACCCAGGCGCCGCTCTGGCCGTACTGTTTGAACTCCCAGGGCGATTGCAGCAGGTTGAACGTTTCGCTGGAGACCACCTTGGGCCGCGCGAAGGGCAGCGGCTTGCCGTGGTCGCGCTTCAACAATGGCTTGTAGTCGAAGGTATCCACCTGCGAAGGGCCGCCGTGCATGAACAGGAAGATCACGCGCTTGGCCCGGGCAGGGAAGTGCGGCGTCTTTACTGCCAGCGGACCGGCGGCGGCGCGCGCCTGCTCGGAGCCCAGCAGCCCCGCCAGCGCCACCGCGCCGAAGCCCGTGCTGGAGGCCCGCAGCAATTCCCGCCGCGACAGGGTTTGATTCAGATAAGAGTTCCAGTGCCGGTTCATGTCAGTTCAAATATGCGAATTCGCTCGATGCCAGCAGCGACTTGCAGAAACTTTGCCAGGCGTGTCTGCGGTCGCCTTTCCATTCGGTTTCAAAGCGCGCCAGGTAGGTGAGCGCGCGGTCGATTTCCTGCGCCGAGGGCGGACGGGAAAGCGCCCGTTCATACGCCTCGCGGATGCGCTCTGCGTCGGTGGCTCCGGTGCGGCCCAAGAGATGGTCGGCCATGGCGAGGCTGTGCGTGAGCATCACGGAGCTATTCATCATGAACAGGGCTTGCGGCGCCACCACGGTGGCATCGCGGCTGCCGCTGGACATGGCCGGATCCGGCAGGTCGAAGGCGCGCAGCACGTCGTAGAGCGAACTGCGTACCACCGGCACATAGACCGTCCGGATGGGGCGGTCGTAATCGACTTCGCCGCCCTTGGAGGTGTTGGCGACATACTGCCGGTCCTTGTACTTCAGGATGCTGCCTCCCATCTCCAGCCGCAACGAGCCGGAGGCGCTCATGATGCCGTCGCGAATCTCCTCGGCCTCCAGGCGCCGCCTCGGCATGCGCCACAGCAGTTCGTTCTCCGGATCGGCCTCGGCCGCCCTGGCGTCGTACCGGCTGCTCATGCGGTACGTGCTGGACAGCATCAACGTGCGGTGCATGGCCTTCATGGACCAGCCGTCCTCGACGAACCGCAACGCCAGCCAGTCCAGCAGCGGCTGATCGGTTGGTTTTTCGCCGAGCCGGCCGAAGTTGTCCACGCTGGGAACGATGCCGCGTCCGAAATGCCAGCCCCACAGGCGGTTGGCGATCACGCGCGCGGTCAACGGGTGCTCCTTCGCCGTCATCCACCGCGCCAGTTGCAGCCGTCCGCTTTCGTTGGGTCCCAACGCGGCGGGCAGTGCATTGCCCAGCACCTGGAGGAAGCCGCGCGGCGCCTTCTCGCCCAGCGTCCAGTGGCTGCCGCGAAGGTGTATGGGCGCATCGGCGATCTCCGCGCCCTCGCTCACGCCCATCGCCCGCGGAAAGTCCGGGGTGGCCGCTTCCAGTTGCTTCGCCTCTTCGTCCAAACGCTCCAGTTCCTGCCGCACCGCCGCCGCATAGAAACGGCGGGCGCTTTCGGGCGCGCGGAAGGGTCCGAATTTCTCGTGCAGGAACTCATACAACGCCTTCAATCCGGGGTCCTGCGCGTTCGCTCCTTCGACGGAGGCCTTGCGGAACAGTTCGCTGTATCGCGCGGACAGTTCCTCGGGCGTGGCGAAGTTCTGTCCGGCGAAGAGCGCCTTGGCGGGCGAGGCCCAGGCGTCCAGCTTTGCCTTCGATCCCAGAATCTCCCAGGCATACAGCACCGAGGCCGGCGCGCCGTTGGAGCGTTCCAGATGATCCACCATCTGTTCCAGGAAACCGGGGTTCACCTCATAGCGCGCGGCGATCTGCACGATATTCAGCGGCACGTTCGCCAGCGTGTTTGGCGAGAGCATCAGCCTGGTGAAGTAAGGGAAGCGTGAGGCGTGCTCCAGACGGATCACGTTTTCGCCCGCCCGCAGCGGCACGATGGCCCCGTAAGACCAGCCGTCCACTTCGGGCGAAGCCTCGCGGTTCTGAATAGGTTCGGCGCCGCGTTTCATCCAAACACCGTTCACATACAAATCGGCGGTTCCCGAGCCCTTCTCCTGATCGAGCACGTCGAGTTGATACTGTCCCGGGCGCGCCACCGCCACCTTGTATTCGGCCCAGTGCGGGCCTTTCGTTCCCTGGACAGTGTTCGGCTTGCGGCGGACGAGCGCGCGCGGCACATTGCCCGCGTCGAACGAACCCGCTTCACGCTCGATGGCTCCGGCGGCGCTCTCCACGGGCGCCACCTGCACCGCGCGGTCGCGTTGTACATGGGCGGCGGCCAGCAGATAAGCGCCAACGCGTTCGATGGCGGCGGCAGTGAGCTTCCGGTTCTCGGCGTTGGCGATCGCGCTGGCCTCCTTGCGCTTGGCCTCCACCTTGGCCTCGTGGGCTTGCAGGCGGTCGCGGTCGGCCTTGGGCGCCAGTACATACTCATGCCATTTGGCGACCACCTTGAAGTTCTCCATGGTCTTCGAACTCCGGAAGATGCCGGCCAGCGCGTAGTAATCCTTCTGCGGGATGGGGTCGAACTTGTGATCGTGGCAGCGGGCGCAGCCCACGGTGAGCCCGAGGAAGGCGCGCATGGTGGTGTCCACCTGCTCATCGACGATGTCCATCTGCATCTTCACAGGATCGTCCTCGGCCAGCATCTTGGCTCCGAGCGAGAGAAAACCGGTGGCCGTCCAGCGCTCGTACATGATATTCAAATCGTCGCTGGCGGGCAGCAGATCGCCGGCGAGCTGTTCCCGCAGGAACTGGTCGAAGGGCTTGTCCTTGTTGAACGCGGCGATCACATAATCCCGGTAGCGGAAGGCGTTCTTGTAGACGAGATTTTCATCGAGGCCATTGGAGTCGGCGTAGCGGGCGATATCCAGCCAGTGGCGGCCCCAGCGCTCGCCGTAGCGCGGCGAAGCCAACAGGCGGTCCACGACGGCGGCGAACGCACCGGGCGAGGAATCGGCGAGGAAGGCGTTCACCTCGGCGGGCGTGGGCGGCAGTCCGGTGAGGTCGTAGGTGGCGCGGCGGATCAACGTCCGCTTGTCGGCGGGCGGCGCCGGAGACAGGCCCTTGGCTTCCAACCGGGCCAGTACGAAGCGGTCCACCGGCGAGGCGGCCCAGGCGGCGTTGTTCACCTGGGGCAGCGGAGCGGGTTGGGGCGGTATGAAGGCCCAGAATTTCTTCGGTGCGGGCGCGGCACTGGTTTGTGCTTCTCCCCATGGCGCTCCCATTTGAATCCACTGGGCGAGCAACGCCGCGTCGGCTTCCTTCATCCTGGGGCCGGGCGGCATCTTCAACGGACCGGCGGTGTGCAGCACCGCCTTCATCAGGAGGCTCTCGCCCGGGTTCCCAGGTACCATCGCGGGCCCTCGCGACCCGCCTTTGAGCGAAGCCTCGCGCGTATCCAGCCGGAGTCCGCCCATGATGGGCTGGCTGGTGGCCGAATGGCAACCGAGACACTGGCGGACCAGAATGGGACGGACGTTTTTTTCAAAGAAGGCGGCGCCGTCCTGCTGCGCGAGCAGTGGCAGACCCAGCCCAATCAACGCAAACGCGCGGACACCGAACATTAGAGGGATCGTATCACGCGCGGGACCCTCCGTGTCCGCTTACTTTAGCGTTCGATGCGGCGCAGTTTCACGTCGCGGAACGCGATGCGCTGGTTGAGCTGGCATTGGAAGCCGATGACGCCGGAGGCGTGCTTTGTGTCATGCGCGTCGAGCGCCTGTGCGCCATTCAGCAGGACGGTGAATCGGTCGCCTCGGGCGGTGATGTCGAACTGGTTCCACACCTCGCCCTTGACGCGCGCCGGCCCGGCTTTGACCGAGCCGACAAGACTGCCTGTAAGGTAGCCCTGCGGCTGGTAGTCCCAGATTTGCAGTTCGTAGCCTGTAACGTGCGGCTGGCCTTCCTTTTGCGAGCGGAGGAAGACGCCGCTGTTCACTGAGGCGTCGCCGCGAAACTGGAGCTTCAATTGAAAATCGCCAAAGGAGGCGTCCGTGCTGAGCCAGCTTGGCTTGGTTCCGCCGCACAGGATGGCGCCGTCCTGCACGGTCCAATCGCCGGGGGACATCGGCGCGAACGTGGGGCGGCCCTGCCAACCGGCAAGGGATTTACCGTCGAACAAAAGCTGCCAGCCCTGTTTTTTCTCGGCGGCGGTGAGCGTGTTGGGCGGCAGTGGCGGGCGGGCATGCTTCAGCGGCGCCTCGCCGGGCGTATCCACGTCGAGCGTCCACAACGTGCCGCCAGCCGTGATGTAAAGCGTCTTCCAGTCCTTCCCGCCGAAGGCGACGTTGGTCACCTCGTCGTTCGGGATGGGAACAAAGCGGAGCAGCTTTCCTTCGGGCGAAAGAATATAGACGCCTCCCTTGTGCTTTTCTGGCGACTCGAAACGGTTCGCGCGATTGAGGCCGCCCGCGACGTAGAGCCGTCCGCGCGTGTCCCGTTTCAGCCCGTCCGGGCCGCGGCTGGTTTCCCAATCGAAGAGAAGCTTCCGGCTGGCCGCGTCAATGGAGCCGTCCGCGCGCAGGTCGAAGCGCCATAGCTTACGCTCCCCGCCCAAGTTGTCGTTATTGTTGGCGGCGACATAGAGGTAGCGGTCGCCCTCCGAGACAAGCACGCCGTTGGGGCGGCCGGTTTCGTGGGTGATGACGCGAGTGACCTGGCCTGGCGCGTCGATGCGGTAGACGCCTTCGATGGTCTTGCCCGAGGCGTCGAGAATCTCCATGCCGTCGCGGCGGCCATAGCGGGGGTCGCTGAAGTAGATGCGCCCGCGGGAGTCGAGCGTCAGATCGTTCGGCGAGTTGAATTGTTTCCCTTCGTAAGCGGCGGCCAGCACGGTGGCCGAGCCGTCGTGCTCGATGCGCGTGACTCGGCGGCTGGCGGCTTCGCAGACAATGAGGCGGCCCTCGAAGTCCCACAGCAGGCCGTTGGAGCCTCCCGAAGGATCGCGGTAAACGTGTACGGAGCCATCGGGGGCCAGGCGCGTGATCCTGCCCGCGCCCGAGAACAGGAGTCCGAGCGCGGGATTCCAGGCCGGGCCTTCGCCGGCGCCTGAATCAAGCACCTTGCGAGGAGCCTGGCCATGCAAGGCAGCGGAGGAAACCAGTAGGAGCAGGAAGGTAAGTGCGCGCGTCATGGGAGTCCCGAACAGTGTATCGCTTGTCGGCGGAGGCGGGACTGATGGAGAATGGAGGCGAGCCATTCCGGACATGACCCAGCCTCTTTCCGGCGAACCAGACCCCAGCGCCAGCCGCCCGGCGCCGCGCGAGCCTTCGCGCGGCCTGGTGAGCACGACCATCGCGGGCGTGCGCGACTTGATGCTGTCGGTGGTCATCGCGATCCTCGTGATCCTGTTCCTGTATCAACCCGTGAAAGTGGAAGGCACCTCGATGATGCCTTCGCTCGAGGACCAGGAGCGCATCTTCATCAACAAGTTCGTCTATCGGTTCGGGATGGGGAGCGTGGAGCGGGGCGACATGGTGGTGTTCTGGTATCCGGGAGACCCGTCGAAGAGCTATATCAAGCGGGTGATCGGCCTGCCCGGCGACCGTGTGGAGATTCGCGAGGGCGAGGTATTCCTGAACGGCGAGGCGTTGCACGAGGATTATGTCCCGGATTACTACCGCGACCGGCAATCGTCGCCGGAGTTAGTCGTGCCGCCGGAACATTACTATGTTCTGGGCGACCATCGAAGCTCATCCAACGACAGCCGTTCCTGGGGGCCCGTGCACCGGCGTCATATTTACGGAAAGGCCGTGTTCGTGTACTGGCCGCTGGACAAGCTGGGCTTGATTCACTAAGCGCGAGGCCTGTCAGCGGCGAAAGAGCCACACAAGCAGGGAGAGCGCGGCGCTGAGCAGCACGCAGGTGGCGATGGGGAAATAGACGGTGGAGTTCCGGCCGCGGTAGACGATGTCGCCCGGCAGCCGGCCCAGCGGGAAGCCGAGTTTGTCCATGGCGATGACGAGAAGGCCGAGCAGGATGAGCCCGGCCCCCGCGTAGATGAGCATTCGGCCCACGGCGTCAAACGGAGTAGACGCGGCCGCGGTGGGCGCCCACCAGGATCTGGAACAGACGGTGCGCGATCAGTTCGTGCAGCGTTAGCAACTCCTTGTTGGCGGCTACCAGGCTGGCTACGTCGCGCGGATCACCGCCGCCGCCGGACTTGAGGGCATCGGTGGCCTCGCGAATGACGGCGTCCTCCATGGCTTCGCCAGCCATCTCCCACAACGTGATGAAGCGATCGACGGCGGTGGTGAAGCTGACGGCGAAAACGCCCCAGTTGGAGGTGGTGCGCGGCGGCTTGTAATCGAGGTTGAACGGGCCGTTATAGCCGTGGCTGCGCAGCAGCACCAGGACGTTCAGCCAGTCCAGCGGGTTCACCAGGCCCACGGCGATATCGACGTCGTGCTTCAGCCGGTAGCCGTCGTTGATGTCGAAGTGGAAGAGCTTCTTGCACATCAGCGCGCGGGCCAGCGCGGCGCGCGGGGCGGCGCCCCACATCAGTTCGTGCAGGTATTCCGGATTCAGGCCCACCATGTCGGGATGTTTGAGCAGGCCGGAGAAAATGAAGGCCAGCATGGCGTCCGAGGTGGGCAGAAGGATTTCAGCCTGGGGCTCGAAGGGTTTGGCCTCCAGGCAGTGTTTCATCGTGGGGCGGCCCTTGGCCTTGGCCGCGGCGATGTCGGCTTCGCAGGCGGCGTTCAAGCCGTCGGCGAACCATCGCAGCGTCTGCGTCTCCTCGATGGCGCCTTGAACCTGATAGCCGAGCGAACCGGGCCAGTAGACGACATACCTGGCTCCCAGCTCGTGGCCGATGTGGACGGTATTGGCCAGGCGCGTAGCCGCGTAGGCGCGGATCTCGGGGGCTTCGGCGGCCGGACTGGCGGCCCAAACGGCATGGTGGAACGTCTCCGTGGTGACCATGGAGCAGGCCAGACCGTTGGCCTGAAGCGATTTGCCAATGGCGGCGACAATGCCGTCCTGCCGTGCCGTGCCGATGGCATCGGTGGGAATCACGTCGGTGTCATGCGTGGTCCAGTGGGCGATGCCGATTTTTGCGTACTGCTCGATGACCGTCTCGAAGCTGACCGGTGTGCGCGTGGGGGCGTGGAAGAGCGCGTTGCCTTCATAGGCGGCGGCCCACTGTGGGCCCGTGATGAAATACTTGCGGCGCTGAGCGGGCGTATATGCGCCGCCGCAGGCGGCAAGCAGGCGTTCGACCAATGACTGCTGCTGGGAAACGGGGATGGGTGCCATATGGGGATAGTGTACATGCGGGTGCGCGGAACGCGCCGCCCTGCGCGTAGGTAATCTGATAGGCATGGTTTCCAAAGACGCCCTGTGCCTTCACATGCGGTACGCCCAGTGGGCGGCCGGGCGGGTTCTGACGGCCGCCGAGGGCTTAACGGCAGCGGAACTCGCGCACGATTTCCAGACGAGCGAGAAGAACGTGGCCGGAACCCTCGCGCATGTGTTCGCCGCCGACCGTGTCTGGTGGCATCGCGTCCGGGCGGCTCCGCTGGAGAAGTTCATCGATCCAGAGAAGGACTTCCGGCTGGAGACTCTCCGCGCGGAGTGGCCCTCGCTGCTCCGCCAGTGGGAGGAGTTCCTGGCCGCGCAGGACGAAGCCGCGCTCGCGGGCAAGATCGAGTACAAAGACCTGAAGGGGAACTCGCATACGACGCCGTTATGGCAAATTGTGCTCCACGTGGTGAATCACGGAACGCACCACAGAGGGCAGGTGTCGGGCATGATCCGCGCGCTGGGGCATGTACCGCCGCCGCTGGATCTGATCGCCTTTTACCGCGCGATGGCGTGAGGCGCGTTCATAGTGTGGGATGGGGCCGCTCGGGGCGCGGTTACACTCAATCCATGCGCGCTTTACTTCTGCTCCTGCTGGCCGCCACTTCATGTTCGGTGTACGGCTGGGCTCAACTGACGCCCCAACGGGCCGCGGCGCTCGACGCGCGGATTCGAGGCCGGGCGGGCGGCTTTCCAGGGCATGTGTCCCTCTATGCGAAGAATCTGGGGACGGGCGCGGAATATGGCTTGCACCCGGACGAGCGCGTGCGGACGGCATCGACGATCAAACTGCCCATCCTGTGCGCGCTGCACGATCAGGTGGCGCAGGGCAAGGTGCGGTGGGACGAGGAGCTGAGCCTCACCGAAACCGATCGCGTCTCGGGTTCCGGCGTGTTGCAGGAGTTCAGCGAAGGGGCCAGGGTGCGCGTGCGCGACGCGGCTAACCTGATGATCGTGGTCAGCGACAATACGGCGACGAACCTGGTGCTGGGACGGATCACGGCCGATGCCGTGAACGCTTACCTGGAGAAGATCGGGCTCACCGCGACGAAGTCGCTGCGGAAAGTGCGCGGGGATGGAGCGAAGTTGAAGGCGGCGCAGGGATATGCGAAGGAGGGGCTGCTGCAGGAGTACCAGCGGTTTGGTTTGGGCGTGTCCACGCCGCGCGAGATGGTGCGTCTGCTGGAGATGATCGAGGACGGACAGATCGTTTCGGCGGCGGATTCCCGGGCTATTTCAGATGTGTTGCACCGGCAGCGGTACAAGGACGGAATCGGACGGCGGCTGCCGGAAGAGTGGGTCTATTCGAAGTCGGGCGCGCTGGATGCGCTGCGCTCCGACGTGGGACTGGTGAAAACGCCCCGGGGAACCATCGCGCTGGCCCTGACGGTGGACGGGATGCCAGGCGTGGATTACGGTCCTGACAACACGGGGTTGAAGCTGCTGTCGGACCTGGCGGGGATTCTGGTGGAGGAATTGGCGCGTTAGCGCGGAAAACCGGGGCGGGGAAGCCTCGCAGGCGAAAGGCCGCGCGATGAGGCCGCGCTGGGGCCGCCAGGGAGCGATGCTACGATAAAGGCGCATGGCATCCTCGCCTTCGCCTCCGGCTTTGGACGAATTGGGCAATCGCCGCTTTTCGTTTTATCCGCCGATCGTCAACATTGAACACAACGAGTGGGAGATGCGGCGGGGCGCCTGGAGCGAGGTGCTGGTTCACAACCCGAAGATGGACCTCGAGTTGTGGATCCCGAGGGCGTGGCTGGGCGAGATCTCGAAGATCGACGAGCCGGTGATGATCGTGGGCTTGCGCAGGGAGATCGAGTACAGCGGCGGAACGGTATTTCCGCACACGCGGCGCGTGTTGCAGATGCCCAAGGGGAACGCGGCCGCGCCCGCCCCGTCGAACGAGGTGCCGCGCGCGCCGACCACGCGGGAGCACATGCGCCTGGAGACAAGCGCGGAATCGTCCATCGGCAAGTTGATCGCGGCGGTTCTGGCCGGTGGAATTCTGCTGGCCGCGATCTTCGTGGTCGTGTCGCGCTTCAAGGAAAGCGGCGGTTCGGTGGAGTACAGGCCGGTGGTGCAGGCCGACCTGGGCTTCACGGCGGCGACGGACTACTTCGACGTGGTCCGCGTGCTGGGAAAGCCGGATAAGGACCGCTGGAGGAGCGAAACAGGCGAGCGGCAGTACCGCGCGCTGACCTTCACCAAGGCCGGCTATACCGTGATTCTGATGGGAGCCGAACGGAACAATGCACACTACATCGGTACGAAGGATCTGAACTGGAAGACGATTCACGCGGTTGAGTTGCCGGGCGGGCGGAACACGGAACCGATGCTGCGAAGCCTGGGGAAATTCTAGTCTAGCCAGCGTCAGGCTAGGTCATGTCGACGCGTTTGCCTGCGCCGGACGGAGCGGCGGCGTGGCCGGGGCCGGTGGCGGTGTCGAAGGCGATGGCGGGGTTGTAGTAAAGGATGCGGCGGCAGTTTTCGCAGAAGTTGATGGAATCGCCGCGGCGGACCTCCTGCATCAATTGGGGGCGCAGTTCCAACTGGCAGGCGTTGCAACGGCCGGCGGCGGCTTCGGCGACGGCGATGGCCGTGCGTTTGCGAATGCGCTCATAGGCGGTGTAGAGGGGGGCGGGGACCTCCTTCAGCACCTCGGCGCGTTGGGCGGCCAGTTCCTTCAGCTTGGCCATGTCGGCCAGGCCGCGCTTGCGCGCATCGGCCTTTTCCGCTTCCACGGCGGTCTTTTGCTGGGCCAGCACCGCTTCGGCAGCCTTGACGTTGGCTTCGAGCGCTTCGGTTTGTTCCATCAGCGCGAGGATGCGATCCTCGCACTTGGAGATGGACTCTTCGCAGAAGGTGATCTCGTGTTGGAAGGCCCGGTACTGTTCGTTCGTCTTCGCGGACATCATCTGATCGCGCAGCTTGGAAATTTTCTGCTGATGCGTCTGGATGTCGGCGTCCTGGGAGCGGCGGTCTTTCTGGTTGGCGGCCAGCACGGCGCGGTCGCTTTCCAGGTTGCGCAGTCCGGTTTCCAACTGCTTTTCGATGGCGGCGATGTGTTTGGGAAGGGCCGCGAGCTCCTTTTCGAGTTCGCTCCTTTGCAGATCGATGCGCTGCAACTGGAGCGTATTCTCGATGTCGCGGTTCATCGTTGTCAGTGTACCATGCGGGCTATTGGCGGCCCTACGGTTCACATAAGCCGCGAGCGGCGCCGCCACCGGCCCACGGCGAACAAAACCGAAGCGCCACAGCCGAACAGGAGCGCGGTCGAGGGCTCCGGGATGGTGACCTCTTCGAAATAGGCGCCGGGAATGATGTTGCCGTTGAGGTCGCGGATCTCCCGGAAGCTCAGTTCACCTCGGGCGACGGCTTCGAAATACGCGTCGGTTTCAAACGTTCCGGGGGGAAGCGGCACATGGATCATGGTCCTGATAAACAGGCGCATGGGAACATTGAATTGGAAAGGAATCGTGATGGGTTGTGGATCGGTGCTATTGGGGAGAGCGATGGATGAGTCAAGCAGTTGCACCCCTGGGACGTTGGAAAGCCAGCGATCGTATTCCGCACTGGCAAAGCCAGCCAGTTCGCCCTGGCCCACGCCGCCTCTTACTGTGAAGAAGACCTCCGCCTCCGCGAATAAGAGCGCCGAGCCCAGGAGGCTAAAGGGCTGCGGGTGGAAGATTGTCCCACCGTTCTGCTCCTCCTTAATGTAGTTGGTGCCGGCAATCATGAGATAGCTAAGGGCCCAGAGCGAAACCGAGTCCGATTGAACCCAGGCCGATGCAGATGCATTGTTGTGATGAACTGTCAGCACCGGCTCCGACTCATCAAACGGATTCAAGTCCAGAACCGAAAGAGATACATCGGACACGGTGAAGGTTCGCGCTAAAGCCGGAAAAGAATTCAGGCACAGCGCCAGAATGGCGATTCCTCCGAAACGTACCATGACTCGCCCTTCCATTTCCCGGTAAGAATACGGCACCCTGTGACTGGAGCGTAGTTCCATTTCTTTTGAATAAGTACCAGTACTGAGTAGGAAATCAGGCGAGAAGTGTAAGAATTACGACGTTCGCACGCGGCCGCGCAGCCGCCGCAGCGGACCGGCCAAAGCATTGGATGCCATGGCCAGTTCGGGCACCTTGAGCGTGCGAGTCACCAGGTAGAACACCGAGACGCCGGCCGGAATGCAGATGCCCAGCGAGATCAGCGAGGACATGCGGCCCGCGCCGAACCGGTACTCGATGAGCGTGTTCAGCAGGAAGACGGCGACGCCCATGGCCAGGGCGGCCACGCTCATGCGTCCGGTGGAGCTGGCCAGGTGGCGTCCATAGATGCCGCCGATGCGGTTGCGCAGCATCCAGAACAGGACGGTGAAGTTGAACAGGGCCACGGCCGAGGTGGACAGGGCCAGCCCGGCGTGGCCGAGCGAGGTGTAACGCAACGCTCCCCAGGCCACGCCGAAATTGATGGCGATGGAGGCCAGGCTGACGTACATGGGCGTGCGGGAGTCCTTCAACGCATAGAAGGCCTGCGTAACCACCTTCAAAGCCGCATAGGCAGCCAGTCCGAAGGCATAGCAGGCCAGCGCAAGCGCGGTTTGGCGCGTATCGTAGGAATCGAAGAGTCCGCCTTGATAGATGGCGGCGACAATCGAGCGGCCCAGCACGATCAGGCCGATGGAGCTGGGAACCGTCAGCAGGAATACGAAGCCGATGGAGCGGGCGACGGTTTGCCGGAAGTCTTCGTGGTCGCCGCTGGCGATGGAGCGTGAGATGGCGGGCAGGGTAGCGCTGGCGATGGCCACGCCGAACAGCCCAAGCGGGAATTGCATGAAGCGGAACGCCCAGCCGAGCCAGCTCACCGGACCGTTGAGGCCGCGGATGGGGTCGGCGATGGAGCTGGCGAAGTTGGTGTTCACCAGTACGTTGATCTGGACCGCCGCCGAGCCCAGAATGGCGGGTCCCATCATGCGCATGATGTGGCGCAGACCGGGGTCGCTGAAGTCGATGGCCAGGCGTAAGTGGAAGCCCTGGCGCAGCACGGAAGGAATCTGCCAGAAGTACTGCAACGCGCCGCCGAGCACCACGCCCCAGGCCATGCCTTCGATCTTGGTGAGGTGCAGTGCCGGGCCTAGCACGAAGCCGAGCAGCAGTCCAAAGCTGACCGAGCCGAGGTTGAACATCGTGGAGGCCAGGGCCGGCACGCCGAACTGGTTGCAGGCATTCAGCATCCCCATGGACTGCGCGGCCAGGGCCACCAGCAGGAGGAAGGGAAACATGATGCGCGTGAGTTGAATGGCCAGTTCGCGCTTGCCCGGCACGAGCGCGTAGCCGCTGGCGAACAGGTCCACCAACTGCGGGGCCAGGGCGACGCCGGCGATGCACAGCGCTCCGATGACGATGAGAATGGCCGTCATCACCAGGCTGGCCAGCCGCTGCGCCTCCTGCTTGCCGCGGTTGGCCAGGTATTCGGTGAACAGCGGCACGAAGGCGGAGGAGAGAGCGCCTTCGGCGAACAGGTCGCGGGTAAGGTTGGGCAGTCGGAAGCCCAGGCCGAACGCGTCGAAATCCATGCTGGCGCCGAACAGGCGGGCAAGCAGAATTTCACGCACCAGTCCGGTGACGCGGCTGCTGGCCACGGCGGCCGACATGATGCCGGCAGAGCGGACGACACGGTCGGTATTGGCACCGGACTGATGGACTGCGGTGTTCAGGGAAGCGGCTCCAAACGGCGGGCCTGGCGCCAGCGGAGGCGCGTGGCCGTCATTCAGTCAGTGTAAAGGGTTTGACGCGCGGCGGTTGCGGGAAAGCGGCTAGACGGCCGTGTTGCCGCCGTCGATGGTGAAGCACTGGCCTGTGACGTAGCTGGCTTCCTCGGAGGCCAGGTAGAGGGCGATGCCCGCGATCTCCTCCGGGCGACCGATGCGCGGAATGGGCTGCGAACGCTCCAGTTCGGCGACATAGGCCGGATTGTTCCAGAAGTGTTCGGAGAAATCCGTCCGAATCAGACCGGGGCAGATGGCGTTCACGCGGACGTTGTGCGCGCCGAACTCCATGGCCCACACGCGCGTCATCATGATGAGCCCGGCTTTGGTGAAGCTATAGACAAGGCCGCCGCGCTGCGGTCGGAGCCCGGCGATGGAAGCGATGTTGATGATAGAGCCACCCGCGCCGCGCGCGATCATCGACGGAACGACGAGGCGGACCAGGCGCAAAGGGGCCAGGACGTTCAACTCGGTTGTCTTCAGAAAAGCTTCGTCGGTGACTTCGAGCGCGGGGCCTTGGCCAATGTTGGTGGCCGAATTGTTCACCAGGATGTCGATGGGACCGAGTTGGGCCGTGGTTTCCGAAACCAGTCGTTCGAGTTCGTCCTTGCGCCCGGCGTGGCACGCCAGCGCTAGGGTGCGTCCGGGAAGGCTGGCGAACTCGGCGGCGGTGCGCTGCAAGAGTTCGAGCTTCCGGCTGGCGATGACGACGTTGGCGCCCGCCGCGGCCAACCGGTGCGCGATGGCTTTACCGATACCGCGCCCGCCTCCGGTGACCAGGGCGACCTTACCGGAGAGAGGGAGGGAGGAGAACATACGGGAGACGATGGTATCGCAGCGGAGGATGGGGTTGGGAGGTCGGGGCGCACGAACAACTTCCGATAATATACATTATGTTATCGCTGTTAATACTATGCCGACGCTGTACTTTTCGAGCGATGTTTCTCGACACCATACACCGCTGCACAGGCGGTGGTTAATCCTGCGACGATGATCACCATCCATTCTGGCGGGCAATGCACGAGTTGAGGGGATAGAAAAGCAATGAATATCAGGTTGCGAACGCATACATGCCACCCAACTGGTTGCGTGCCATGGGTACGTCCAAATTGAAAGCAACCACAATCCCTGGGAGGCGAATGTCGAAAGCGCGTGACCGCGATGACGCAAGTGAATCCGAGCAACAGTCCGAAACCAGCAGCGCTTGCCCATGGCTGCCATGCTGCGATCAATAAAGTTCCGATCAGCACTTCAACAAAAACGATCATCATGCTCAGCACAAATGCGCAACGCACCGACGAGACAATCCGGTAGCTGAGAACAGAAGCCATGAACCGGTCAAAACGGATAAATTTAGAGGTCGCAGCGACTATAAACACTACACCCACGCCACGGGGCGCCAAGGATGTGACATTCCCTAGTAAATCTCCCCAGCCTAGCATGGCCCTATATATCCGCAAGGAGTACAGCACAAGTACACAATTCTCTGTTGGTACTCGCTTCCCCCGCAACGCTCCATTATCATAACGCTGTAAAATGCGCAGAGTTCGAATGGATAGACGCACCCCGTGTAGCAATAAAAGCAATATCCGTTGTATTGAGGAACTATGTACGAATCCTCATAGACGGAAAACGACGTAGGTGGGCACTGCCAGCAATTATTTGTGCAGAACACATAACAATTATAGAGAACAAACGAACATTGCGCCCAAGCACGCTGAATGCCTCCAAAGACTCCAAGCACAAGTGGGATAAACAGAGAGAAAGTACGTCTCGGTAAAAGCATATTCAGGTTACTCCACATCGTTCGCCAGGGTTAGAAAGCCCTCTTGGAAACCGAGTGCAATCGTCGGTAGGGAAACTGCCAAGGTCCCCGGTGGCCTATCTCCGATGACGGAATCTTGCGGAACCCGTATGCTCAACGAATCCTGAACTTCGAGGCGCGAGTTGAACCGGATTATCGGTATCAATCCTGTTTGTAATTTAGCAATTACCCACAGGCCATGCGCCGGATCTGAAGCCGCACGGGCAATACTTAGTGGGAATGTCATAGCACTCTCGATTCCTGTTATCCGCAAGGCTCGGGCACGCGATTCGACATCCGCATCCTGTTTCTGGAGCGCCGCTTCAATATCCGGGTGGATCAAGCGACCTTCTTGCCGCTGCCCGTTCGAGAAGAGCTTTACTGCCCGCGCTTTTACATGATCCAACAGTACGAGATGATCTCCCAGGAAGTGGGCGCTCATCGCAACAGCCGGAAGTTTAACACCTCCTATCACAGGGGCGTGAAAAGCAGCAGCCAATCGCATTGCGGCTTCCATACCCCCAAATTTCTTCGTCCACACCTGCGTCGCGGAATCAGTCGCGTAGATAGCGGTCGCACTCGCTGCAACGGCCAGTACAGCCTGGTGCAATGGCAAGACATCCGATTCACCCGTATATCCCATGTAGTTATATCTGGTGAACAATAATTGTGCAGAGCCGAGATTGCATGAGACGGCCATCACTTCCGTAGAGCCAGCGGGAATCAGATCGAATAGGGGGGCATCTGCGGCCGCGACCAAGTTCTTTGACCACTGCTGTTCTCCATTCAAATTGTAGCTGGCCAACCGGGAAGCGCTGTGCGGGCTTATCGAGGCTCTCCATAGGGCAAAGAAGCGGTCTCGAGTTAGCACAAGCTTCACGAGAAGCTCTTTACTGCTTGATTTGCGAAGAGGAATGAGCCTGGAAGGGAGCGACCGTGACGAACTTCCGTTCATTGAGGCAACCGCCGCGACGGATGCCAATGCCTTACGACGTGTGAGGGACAAGACATTCCATTTCATCACGGTAACCTCCTTCGCTCTATCCGATCTCGCCGTTGGATTCCTGTTGTGATCACCGACGAATGATGCGATGAAATATGGCACGCCAGTGCTGTGTTTGCACAGATAATAACTCTATCGGTTAACGTCGTCAAGACAAAATGATACTAGCAGGCAACAGAGAGGATAGCTGTACACGCAGTGGGGCAGGACGCAGCTGATGATATGTAAGTAAACTTACACAATGAAACGGTTCAAATAACTTGGAGAATTCTCACCGGCCTCGGCCCCCACCGCCGCCTCCGCTGCTACGTCCGCCACCGCCTCCACCGAAGCTTGGGCTTCCGCCACCGCCGCTGGAACGGCCACCGCCTCCACCGAAGCTTGGGCTTCCGCCACCGCCGCTGGAACGGCCACCGCCTCCGCCGAAGCTTGGGCTTCCGCCGCCACCCGAGGAGCGGCCTCCGTAGCTTCCGCCATAACTGCCGGAAGGACGCTCGCGGACTATCGGCGGGCTGACGCGAGGCGCTTCATAGCGCTGCTCACGGCCGCCATAAGACTCCCGGCTGGAGCCGCGATCGTAGGTCCGGCCCGAATAGCCCTCCGAGGAGCGGCTGGAACCGCGATCCACGGAGCGCCCGAAGGAGCCAGCGTTGTTCTCCGTGAAGTCGGACCCTCGGTTCGACCTGCCGCTCGAACCCTCCTGGGAGCGGTCGATGGAGCGTGTGTTGCCCGATGAGCCGGGATCGCCAAAGCGCCGCCAACCGGTGCTTCTGTCGTTGGACTGCGGCCTTTCCGTGACGCCGCGTCCAGCGCCGGAGGTAGACCGGTCGCCGCCGGCGTCCGCCGAACGGCCGCTGCTTTCGCCCACAGAGCGACCGGAACCGAAGTTGCCGGGCGCGCTTTGGCGGTTGGCCTCGTTTTCGCTGGAGCGTCCGCTGCCCGAGCCCAGCCGGCGCCAGCCATCGGAGTCCGAACGGTTGCCGCGGTCGATGGAACCGGTGCGGTCCTGCCCCGAATTGCCCGTGTCCGCCGAACGGCCGGAATCGACACCGCGTCCGGTTTCAAAGCCTCGCCCGGAGCCGCTACCGCGAACCGCCTCCGCCGAGCGGCCCGAAGGGTCGCCAAAGCGCCGCCAGCCGGACTCTGTGCGGGAGGAACGCGTGCCGGGGTCAGTCCTGGCTTCAGAGCGCGTGCCGGCTTCCCCGCCCCTGGTAAATTCACCCGCCTGGCGTCCAGGGGTTTGCTCCGAACCGCGCGCGGCGCGTTCGGCGCTCTCCCCAAAGGTCCTGCGGTTCACCTGTTCCATGCCCCTGCGCTGATCCTCGAAAGGAACGCGGTCGATCTTGGCGGGGCTGCCTCGCGAGTAGAAACGTTCGTTCTCGTTCGAGGCGCGCGTGATGCGTGTGTCGCGGTCGGAGTAGCGGAGGCTGTCACGGCCGGGCGCGTAGGGCACCTGTCCGCGCACCACCGAGGCCTGTCCGAGATCGCGTGAGTTGAACGCCTGGTAGCGTCCGCGGCCCTGGCCAAACTCGTTGCCGTTGATGCCCGTGATCGCATTGTTCACCCGCGAGTTGCGATAGGTGTTGTTGATGTTGATGTTGTTGACGATGGTCACGCTGTTGTCGATGTAGTTCCGGTTGCGGAAGCCGCCGTAGTAGTTCCGGCCATACCACGCGTTGTAGCGTTCGTAGGGCGCCAGAGGAATCCAGCCGACATGGCCAAAACCCACGCCGATGCCGCCGCCGCCCCAGCCGACCCAGGCCACCAGGCCAGGCCGCCAGTAGTGGCGTCCGCCCATGCCGCCCGGCCACCAGCACCAGCGATTACTGGAATAGAACCAGCGGCCATAGTGATAGGGCGCCCAACCCCAGGGGTCGTAGCTCACCCAGCTCCAGCCATACCAGTCCATCCAGGTCCAGCGGCCATACCGGTACGGAGCCCAACCCGCTGCCACGCGCGGCGCCCAGACGTAGCCGTAAGGAGCCGAATAGACCCAGTCGCCCTGTCCATAGAGATCCTCCGCGCCGTACACGTCACGGCTGACATAGCGGTAGGAGTCGTTCTGCGAACGTTCCAGATCGCTGTTGCGATGGTCATTCCATTCGTCCCAGCCGTCCCGGCCGCCAGCCGAGGCCACCTGGACCTCGGGATTCGCATCGGTTCCCCGGGCCAGCATCGTGCGCCCGGACTTCAGGCGCTCGGAGCCCTGCGGCGTGAAAATCTCCACCTCGCCCTTACGGACGGTGATCTCCGTGGTGCCGTCAGAACGGACGTTGATGCGGTAGACGCCGCGCTTCACCGGACGCACCGAAAGCGCCGGCGTGGCGATCTCCACCTGGGCGTCGGAATCGCGCAGCACGCTATAAGTAACCAGGCCGCGCGCCACCTGAACCTGGTAACGGCGGTATTCCAGTTGCGACAGCCGCACCTCGGCGTCGTCGGCCAGCCGCATATAGTTGGCATAGTCGAGCTGAATTTCAGCCCGGGAGTTGACGCCAGTGACAACACGGTCCAAAGCGATCACCGGGCTGTTGATCGCCGCGGCGACGAATTCGCCAGTGTCCCCGCGGCGAACGCTGACGTCGCCATTGATCAGACTGATGCGCGCAACGCCCCGGCTGGGATCGTCCTCCGCGTCATCCTGTGCGCGGAGCGGGAACGAAAGCGTGGCGGCGAGGATCGCGGTGACTGCAACGGCCAGACGTGCGTTCATGAAGCACCTGCCTTTCAACCATCCTCCTTACATTTTGGGTGCCAAACGGCAACTGTTTGAATTTGTGGACCTTTGGGTTATGATGGCGACTTCGGAAGATGGCCGAAAACCACCAGTCTGATGCAGTGCAGCCAGCTACTCCGGCGGTGGCCGGCCCCGAACCATCGGCGGTTGCCACCCGGCGCCAGCGGCTTTGGCGGGCTGTGCGAGTTCCCTGCCTCCTGCTGGTTCTGGTGGTGCTGGCGCATTGGAAGTTAGTCCTCACAAATCAATACACCTGGATCGATACGCCCGATATCGCCCGCCAGGTGGTTCCGTGGATGCAGTTTCAGGTGGGAGAACTGCAGGCCGGGCGGCTGCCGCTGTGGGATCCCTACAGTTGGGGAGGCCAGCCCCTGCTGGCACAGGCGCAGCCCGGAACGGCGAATCCCGTGAACTGGCTGCTGTTCGCCATGCCGACCCGGCATGGCTGGATAAAATTATCGGTTTTGCACTGGTATTTCGTTTTAATTCATTGGGCTGCTGCTTTATTCTTCTACTGGTTCCTGAGGAGTTTAGCGTGTGGGCGCACGGCCAGCGTGATGGGTGGTCTCGTCTATGCCTTGAGCGGGTTCGTGAACTATGTTGACTGGCCCCAGCAGAAGATGGGCGGTCTTTGGGCTCCCCTCATCCTGCTCTACATCTTCCGGGCGCTCCGGGGGGATCGTTACTGGCGGAGCGTCGGTCTGGCTGGCCTGTTTCTGGGACTTTCAGTTCTGACGGGACACCATGTGGCGCCGCTGTTCGTGGGGTTGGCGGTGGCGGGGGTCTGGCTGTGGGAGACGTGGGCGGTTCGCGGACCGGCACGGCGGCGACTGGCGGCGGGCTTTCTGGTACTCGGTGCGGTCGCCGGACTGGTTGGAGCGGTGCAAATTCTACCGGCTATGGAATACTCCCGTCTGGCCATAAGATGGGTGGGAATGTCTGATCCAGTTTCTCATACACAGCCCGTATCCTATACGGTACATGCAAATTACGGCATTCAGAACTTTGCCCTACTCGGAACTGTGCTACCCGGCGTACACCGGCATACGAACGCTTACATTGGCTTCTTGAGTATTTTGCTGGCCGTGAGTGCAGTGTGGGGGCTTTGGGGCAATGATGAGCGCGGGCGGCCGGTGCGTTGGTTGATGTGTTTGGGTATTGGCGGTCTTTTATTTGCATTGGCAGGGGAGACTAATCTTCATGGAATGCTCTATGCCTTGATACCCATGTTGGAGAAAGCGCGAAACCCATCGCACGCGGTAGTGGTGTGGAGTTTGGGAGCGGCCGGCCTGGCTGGGCTTGGCGTGGACCGTCTGTTGAAACGCGAGGGGCTGGCCCGAACGAGCTGGTTGTTCGGGCGTGTCGCGGTAGGCGCGGCGGTGGTGCTCTGGACGATCTGGACTTTCTACTTCGCGGACAAGAATGGCAAGGTGGAAGCCGATGCTCGGGGTGTTGTGGTGGGCTTTCTGGCCTTGCTGGCGGCGGCGTTAGTGAGTGGCTGGTCGGCCGGAGCGGTATCCCGGCGGGGGATGGTGGCAGGGTTGGGCGTATTACTGATGGCGGAACTCAGCAGCGGGATGGCGTATCAGTATCCGAACCTGGACAGTCCCTGGCGGGCCGGAGCCATGAGGGATCTGCCGAAGGACAGCGAACTGGCAGGGTGGCTACAAGCGCAGCCGGGTCTTTATCGCTTCGAATGGAACGCAAAGGATTACTTGTATAACATGTCAGATCTATATGGCATGGAAACAGATATGAGTTTTCTGGCTAGCGTGACGGCGAATGTTTACCGTCTGGGTATGGGGAGTGAGCGCGCACACATTCTCATGGGGGTCAAATATGTGGCGGCCCCGGACCCGCAGGGATCCTGGAACCGGTTGGCGTACACGGCCAGGGACGGCAGGAAGGTGTGGGCGAACGATTCTGTGATGCCCAGGGTCTGGACCGTACATCAGGTGGAAGGCGGCTGGAAGCGAGGGCAGGTGGCGCGGGAGATGGAGAGAGGCACGCATGATTTCCGCCGGTGGGCGTTCCTGGAGGGCCCGGCTCCGAAGGTCCAGCCCTGCGCGGGAAGCGCCGAGCCGGGGGCGGTTGACCGCGTGTACCTGCTGCGGCGTGTCTCGAACCTGGTGGAGGTCCACGCCGAGATGGGCTGTGGCGGCTTGTTGGTGATGAGCGACACCTGGTATCCGGGGTGGCGGGCCACGGTGGACGGCTACCCGGCGGAGTTGCTGGAGGTGTATGGAGGGCTGCGAGGAGTGGTCCTGGACAAAGGGACACACAGGGTCCGGATGGAGTTCCGGCCGACGAGCGTGTATCTGGGGGCCGCGTTATCGTTGCTGGGCCTGGCGGCGGTTGCCGGGCTCTACTGCACGCGGAACAGGATGCCGGCGCCGGGGGCGATCCAGTCATTTTCGCCGCCGAACGGCGCTTCCTGGCCGGAATAGTTGCTGACACGGATCAGCTTGCGCCCCTGCTCGCGCAGGTGGACGGTGAACTGGAAGCTGTTGCTGAGATCCTTGTTCACGATCATGAAGTAGGGCCGTCCCTGGCCGTCTTCGAACTCGCCCACGAGCAGGCGGCCTTGCGTGTGCTGCTTCAGCAGGTGCTGGCGCGTTGTCACGCCGCTCACCAGCCTGCTCTGGCTGAGCGGCGTGCCAAATTCCGGGACGTCGGGCGTATGGTAGACACCGGTACTGCGTAACTTCAATATCGTAGGTGCAAGCGCATGAATTTCCAGGTTGATTCGCCGCAGCGCATCCCAGGTGGCGGTCTTGTTTCCAAACTGGTCGATGGCCGCCAGCCGGTAGTTTCCGATGCGCGGTGCAAAGTAGGTGAAGTACTGGATGCCGCGGCCTCCATAGGCCAGCGTGGCGTAGGCTTCGAGATGGAGCGTCGCATCGGAGGGCTCCATGTAGTTGAAGTGGGCGTTGGCCAGCACGCAGTTCCAGAACGGGGTCTTCACATCGAGCGAGATCTTCCGCACGATGTCGAGATTGTTGAAGAAACTGTCCAGCATCTCGCCCCCCGCGAGCGAATAGTTGTCGTAGCTCAAGAAGGGCTGGCCGATCTCATGGACGAGCATTTTGGCATAGGTTTCATAATCGGCGCCAATGCGTTCTCTGGGTACGAAATAGGGGAACAGGTTGACGTAGGGCCATTTGCCGGGCGCCAGTTCTTTCAGAATGGCCGCGACGCGTCCCATAGCAGGCATCATCGACGCGTGCGGTTCATCGCGCAGGTTAAAGCCCAGCACGGCATCATTGTTCCCCACCAGCCGGACCACCTCGTCGGCATTCCTGCGAATCTCGGCCTCCGGCGGAAGCTTGGCCCAGTCGTAGCCATTGATCCGCTTGTCGTTGACGAAGCAGCTCAAACCGGCGTCGCGCACCGCGCCCGCGTCCTCGGCTTTACAGAAGCCGGCCACGTTGAGTCCGGCCTCCTTCATCAGCTTCAATTGCGCCGGATCGGAGGGCGCGCCGCCCCACGCCATGATGGGAAACTGCCGCGCGGATACTCGGGCAGGGTTATGAGTCGTCTGTGCCTGCGCCACGAATGCCGCGGCGAGCACCAACCAGATGGGTTTCACGTCGATGAGTATCCTTCGGAAGCGGACCAGGGGTCAACAGGCGCCGGGTTTCGCTGCCTCGGTTGCCGCATTCCGATAACAACCAGTTTCCGCGGCGATCGGGCATCAACCGCGACGGTCCTGGAACCGGGCATGGCGGACGTCTAGACAAAAACCCGGTGGGCGTGACCGAAGAGGGCGCGGTGCTCGGAGAGGAGACGCTGATGTTTTATGGAGCGGGCGGCGAGCGGCTGGCCGAGTTCCAGATATCGGCGGTGCAGACGTTCCCCGGTTACTATCTGCGGCTGACGGAGCGGAAGACGCTGGTGTGGTTCGGCTCGAAGTTGCTGCGCGACGGGAAGTACAATGTGGTGCAGGACCGGTTGGGGAGCGTGCGCTGGAGGCACGATATCACGAGCGGGCAGACCGAAACGGTGGACTATTATCCGTACGGGCAGGAGAAGCCGGGGGCGACGATGAACGACCGGGAGAAGTTCGCGACGTACCTGCGGGACTCCGAGACGGGGCTGGACTATGCGGACCAGCGGTATCATCAGC
>JADZBH010000061.1 GCA_020852175.1 Bryobacterales bacterium
TAAGTGATCTCATGTCACTTTCCCAAGGCAAAATCAAACATCTGAAAGCACTCTCGAACGAGAACGGCGTGATCGCGGCAGCGGCCATGGACCAGCGCGGTAGCTTGCAAAAGTCTATCGCGGCGGCGAAGGGTGTCGACAAGGGCGCGGTTACCGACGCAATGATGGAAGAGTTCAAAGTCGCGGTGTCCAAGGTTTTGACGCCGCATGCCAGCGCGATTCTGCTGGATCCGGAATGGGGGCTGCCGGCGGCCAAGGCGCGCGACCCGAAGTGCGGTCTGCTGCTGGCGTATGAGAAGACGGGCTATGACGCGACGCAACCGGGCCGTCTGCCGGATCTGCTGCCCGAGGTGAGCGTGAAGCGCATCGTGGACTGGGGCGGCAACGCGGTGAAAATTCTGCTCTACTACACCCCGTTCGACGACGAAAAAACCAACAATATCAAGCACTGCTTCGTGGAGCGCATCGGCGCCGAGTGCGAGCATCACCAGATTCCGTTCTTCCTGGAGTTCATCGGCTATGATCCCAAGGGCGGCGACGAAAAGGGGTTGGAGTTCGCCAAGCTGAAGCCGAAAGTGGTGATCCAGAGCATGGAGGAGTTCTCCAAGCCCCAGTATTACGTGGACGTACTGAAGGTGGAGGTGCCAATCAACGCCAACTACACGGAAGGCTCCAGCGTATATAAGGGCCAGAAAGCCTACTCGATGGCCGAGGCGCTGGACATTTACCGTCAGGCGGCGGCCGTGGCGAAGAAGCCGTTCATCTATCTGAGCGCCGGCGTTTCCAACGACCAGTTCACCGAATCGCTGCGCCTGGCGGCCGAAGCGGGCACGGACTTCTCGGGCGTGCTGTGCGGCCGGGCCACATGGAAAGACGGCATTCCGGTATACGGAAAGCAGGGACTGAAGGCCCTGGAAGACTGGCTGTCCACCGAAGGCGTGAAGAACATCAACGCGGTGAACGCGGCGCTGAAGCCCGCCAAACCGTGGTACAAGAAACTGGGCATCGCGGTTTAGGCCGCGCCCCGGCGAGGTTCCAACGAAGCCGCTTGCCCCATGGAGGGGCGGGCGGCTTTTTGTACGATGGGAGAACAGGAGAGATTCGATGAAAAAGGCCCAGGTGTTGTCCTTCATCCAGGAAACGGGGATCGTCCCGGTGGTGCGCACGGCGACGGCCGAGGCGGCGGTGAACGCGATCGAGGCGATCTACAACGGCGGGATTCGCGCGGCCGAGATCACGATGACCGTGCCGGGCGCGGTGAAAGCGCTGGAGAAGGTGGCCGACCGGTTTGGCGACAAGATCGTGCTGGGCGCGGGCACGGTGCTCGATCCCGAGACGGCGCGCATCTGCATGTTGGCGGGCGCGCAGTTTTTCGTGACGCCGTCGTTGAACGTGAAGACGATCGAGATGGCGCGGCGGTATTCCAAGCCGATCTGCCCGGGTGCGCTCACGCCGACCGAGGTGTTGACGGCGTGGGAAGCGGGAGCCGATGTCGTGAAGGTGTTTCCCTGCGGCAACATGGGCGGGCCGAAATACATCAAGGCTCTGAAGGGGCCGTTTCCGCAAATTGAAATGATCCCCACCGGGGGCGTGAACCTGGAAACGGCGGGTGATTTTCTGAGAGCCGGCGCCTGCGCCGTGGCCGTGGGCGGCGAACTCGTGGATGCCAAACTGATCAAGGCGGGCGATTACGCGGGCATTCAGAAACTGGCCGAACAGTATCTGGCGGTCATCCGGAAGGCGCGGGCGGAATTGGCGGGATAAGCCGGCGGGCGGGGCAGGGGCGGGCGCGCGGCACTGCTACACTGACAGTTCACACTATGGCGATCAGTAAAGAACTGCTCGAGATTCTCGTCTGCCCGATCTGCAAGACTCCTGTGGAGTTGATGCAGGACGAAAACGGTCTGCGGTGTCCCACCTGCCGGCTGGTGTATCCAATTCGCGACGACATCCCGGTGATGCTCGTTGACGAGGCCAGGCAGGAGGGCTAGAACCAGGGCCGCGGGCCCGACCCATGACGCCGGTCGCCGATCAGTTGCCACCTGGCGCGCGGGTGCTGGTCATCCGCCTGCGCTCGCTGGGTGATTGTGTGTTGACGACGCCGGCGATCGCTTTGCTGCACCGGTACAGGCCCGACCTTGAGATCGCCATCATGGCCGACGATGCTTTCCGGCCTGTGTTTGCCCATAATCCGGCGGTGCGCGCGCTGCCCCGGCCGGAGTTGGGCGAGGCGCTCGCCTTCCGTCCCCACCTTGCCTTGAACCTGCATGGCGGCACGCGGAGTATGCAGTTGGCGGCGGCGTCGCTGGCGCGGTGGCGTGCGGGGTTCGGGCATCACAGCGGGGCCGGGTTGCTCTATAACGTCCCCATTCCAAGGGCACAGCGGATTCTGGGCGAGGAACGCACGGTGCACACGGCGGAACATCTGGCCTCGGCGATGTTCCATCTGGGCGTGCCGCTCGCGGAGACGCCCCGAGCCAGCCTGTACACGGAGCGCGAGGCGCCTCCCTCAGCCGCGCCCTATGCCCTGTTCCATCCCTTCGCGTCGGCGCCGGAAAAGACGTGGCCGGCGGAGCGGTTCGTGAAACTCGCGGACCATGTGAGCAGGACGTTGGGGCTGGAACCGGCGATCGTTGGTTCGTCGCAGGACGACTTTTCTCCCTTCCGCCGGTTTGCGTGCCTTAGCGGCGCACCGATGGAAGATCTCAAGCAACGGATGAGCCGCGCGTCTCTGTTCGTGGGGAACGATAGCGGGCCGGCGCACATCGCGGCGGCGTACGGAGTGCCGGTGCTGGCGCTGTTCGGGCCGTCCGATGAGATGGTGTGGCGGCCGTGGCGGACAAGGTACGAACTCTTGAAGGACGCCTCCGGGTGCGAGGGAATCCCCTATGCAGATGCCGTGGCGGCGCTCGGCCGTCTGGGGGGGAAGGCATGAGGGAGTTGCTGCGTCTGTTGCGCTACGCAAGGCCGTACTCGGCGCCGCTGCTGGGCTCGGTCGCGCTGATGGCCGTCGCGGGGGCGGCCCATGCGCTGATTGCCCTGCTGATCAAGCCGATTTTCGACCGCGTGCTCGATCCCTCGACGGCCGAAGGCCCGGTGCCTCTGTTCACCGCGCTGGGCCACACGGTGACCTTGCAGCACTTCGTTCCCAGCGCGATTCACAACGTATGGACGGCGGTGGCTTTCGGTATTCTGATGGTTTTTCTCACCAAGGGCCTGTGCGAGTACGCGGGCAACTATCTGGTGAACCACGTCGGTTTCGCGGCCATCACCGATCTGCGGCAGCAGATTTTCGAGCGCGTGCTCGGCCAGGACGCGCAGTTCTTTGAAACCACCTCGACGGGCCAATTGATGTCGTCCATCATGAACGACATCGAAAAGATCCAGGTAGCCATCTCGCACATGCTGGCCGACTGGCTGCGGCAGTCGTTTTCCGCGATCGGACTGCTGTACGTGGTGATGCAGACGGACTGGAAACTGGCCGTGGTGAGCCTGACGCTGCTGCCTTTCGTGCTGATTCCGACGGCGCGTATCGGCAGGAAGATCCGGCGGTCGACGCGAGCGGCGCAGGACCATGCGGCGGGTCTGAACCAGATTCTGCAGGAGACCTTGAGCGGGCACGTGGTGGTGAAGACGTTTCAGGCCGAAGAGCACGAGTCGCGGCGGTTCGCGGCGGCGGCGGCGCGGCTGAAATCGGCCAGTTTGCGGTATGTGGCGTTGCAGGCGCTGGCCTCGCCCGTCATCGAATTTTTCGGCGCGGTGACCATCGTGGCGCTGCTCACCTATGCCCGCAACCAGATCAAGCTGGGGGCTATGACGGCGGGCGAGTTCACCAGTTTCGTGGTGGCGCTGCTGATGCTGTACGAACCGGTGAAGCGGCTTACCGGGATTCACAATATTTTTCAGCAGGCGCTGGGCGCGAGCCAGCGGGTATTCGAGTATCTGGACCGCGAGACGGCCGTGCGGACGAAACCGGGCGCGGTGGAGGCTCCGCGGTTGCGCGAGGCGATCCGGTTCGAGAATGCCGGGTTCCACTATCCGAACTCTCCCGACGGTTTCGCGTTGCGCGAAGTGAACCTGGAGATCCGGGCGGGTGAGGTGGTGGCGCTGGTGGGGCCGAGCGGTTCCGGGAAGAGCACGCTGGCGCAGTTGCTGCCGCGGTTTTACGATGTCTCCTCGGGACGGATCACGCTGGATGGACGTGATCTGCGGGACTTGACGCTGCCTTCGCTGCGGGCGCAGATCGCGACGGTAAGCCAGGACACCTTCCTGTTCAACGAGTCCGTGGAGAGTAACATTCGCTACGGCCGGCGCGACGCCACCGTGGAGGAGGTGCGCGAGGCGGCGCGGATCGCACTGGCCGATGAGTTCATTCAGGCGCTGCCGGACGGGTATGCGACGGTGATCGGCGAGCGAGGCGCGAAACTGAGCGGCGGACAGCGGCAGAGGCTGGCCATCGCCAGGGCGCTGCTGAAGAACGCGCCGCTGCTGATTCTGGACGAGGCGACCTCGCATTTGGACACGGAAAGCGAGAGACTGGTGCAACGCGCGCTGGCGAATCTGATGGAAGGACGGACCGTGTTTGTCATCGCGCACCGGCTGTCGACGATTCGCCGGGCCGATCAGATCGTGGTGGTCGAAGGAGGACGCATCCGCGAGACCGGCACGCACGAGGAGTTGATCGGCGGCGGAGGGATTTACCGGCGGTTGCATGAATTGCAGTATCTGGAGGGAGATGCCGAATGAGCCAGGACCGTGCGCCCCAGTGCGGCGTGAGGAGCATGACGGGGTTTGCCCGCCTGCGCGCGGCGACGCCGGCGGGAGATCTGACGTTGAGCCTGCGCAGCGTGAACCATCGCACGCTGGACCTGCACTTCCACATTCCGCCGGAGTTGGACCCCTATGAACCGGCGATGCGAAAGACGTTGCAGGCGGGCTTGGTGCGCGGGCACGTGGAGATCCGCGCTTCGCTGCTTCGCGTGCAAACGGCGGCTCCGGCGGCTTTCAACCGGAGGCTGTTGGAGGCGTGGCTGGAGGCCTTCCGGTTGGCGGCCGGCGAGTACGGCCTGGAAGCGAAGCCGGATCTGAACACGGCGTTCCGGCTGCCGGGCATGCTGCTGGAACCCGCCGGCGAGGAGCCGGGAGAAGCGATGCAGGAAGCCATGGTGGCCTGCCTGCGCGATGCGGTGGCGAAGCTAAACTCCGTGCGCGAGCGCGAAGGGGCGGACCTGCTGGCCGATTTATTGCCGAGGGTGCGGCGCATCCGGGAGTTGACGGCGGAAATCGAAAGCCTGCGCGAGAAGGTGCTGCCGGCTCTGGAGGCGAAAATGCGGGAGCGGATGGCCGAGGTGATTGAAAACGCCGATCCGCAGAGGATGTACCAGGAGGCCGCCCTGCTGGCCGACCGGAGTGACATCGCCGAGGAGACAACGAGGTTGAAGATGCACACGGCTGCGTTGGAGAAATTATTGACGGGCGGGGGCGAGGTGGGCAAGAAGACCGAGTTTCTCTTGCAGGAATTGCATAGGGAGGCCAATACGACGTTGTCGAAGTCGAACGCGGCAGGTGAGCCCGGACGGCGGATTTCCGAGTTGGCGCTGGGGCTGAAATCAGAGATCGAAAAAATCAGAGAGCAGAGCCTGAATCTGGAATGAGCGTCGTATTTGTCATCTCAGCGCCTTCGGGATCGGGAAAATCGACGCTTGTAAGGCGGGTGTTGGATTCCGATCCGAAGCTGGCCTTTTCCATTTCGTACACCACGCGGAAACCGCGAGGGACGGAGAAGGAAGGGCAAAGCTATCATTTTGTCGATCGCGAATCGTTCGAAAGTATGGCCGCCGCGGACGAGTTTCTCGAACATGCCGAGGTGTTTGGCAACTATTACGGGACGCACCGGGGGTATCTGGACCGGGCGCGGACCGGGGGGCAGGACCTGGTGCTCGACATTGACGTCCAGGGTGCGGCACAATTAAAGGAAAAGATTCCGGACGCGGTGAGCCTGTTTATTCTGGCGCCATCGCGCACGGAGTTGGCTAAGCGGCTGAGGGCGCGTTCCGAGGATTCCGAGGAAGTGATCGAACGGAGACTGCGCGAAGCCGCCGAGGAGATCCGGCATTACCGGCGCTACGATTATGTGCTGGTGAACTCTGAAGTGGAACAGTCCGTGGACCGTTTGCGCGCGATCATCGCGGCGGAACGGATGAGACGGACGCGGATGGAAACAGCGATCCGGCCGATCTTGCAGTCCTTCGAGGAGACCGGCGGGTAGCCGGCCGGCGGCCGGGGACAGTAGAAGCAAGCAGGAAGTGGAGTCAGTTCATGAGCGAAGTTCGCAACGCGATTAACATTATTCCGGACGATCCGGAGGTGAGCACCTACCGGTTCATCATTGTGTCGGCCAAGCGGGCGCGGCAGTTGCAGAGTGGCGCGCGGAGCTATCTGCCAACGACATCGAAAAAGCCGACGGTGAGCGCGATGGAAGAGGTGCGGCGCGGACTGATTCAATACACCGATGCCAAGCGGCAGACGCCGGTGGAGACGGCGGTTCCGGCCGAATAAAGCAGCTTGCCTGCGGGAAGGGAAGCGATGCGCGTCGCGCTGGGCGTTGGCGGAGGCATAGCGGCCTATAAGGCGGCGGAGTTGGCGCGTGCGCTGCTGGATCGCGGCGCGACGGTCCAGGTGATCATGACCGACGCGGCGCTGGAGTTCGTGACGCCGTTGACCTTCGCGGCGCTGACGGGCCGGAAAGTCATCACGAGCCTGTTTTCCAACCGCGGGGCCGATGAAGTGTTGTCGAGCGCGGTGGAGCACATTCATGTGGCGCAGGACAACGATGCGCTGCTGGTGGCCCCGGCGACGGCCGATTTGCTGGCCAAATTCGCGCACGGCCTGGCGGGCGACTTTCTCACCACGACTTATCTGGCCTTTACCGGGCGCGTGATTCTGGCGCCGGCGATGAACACGAACATGTGGCTGCACGCGGCGACGCAGGCGAATCTGGATGTGTTGCGCGGCCGTGGGCACACGGTGATTGAGCCGGAGACGGGGTTGCTGGCCTGCGGCACGTCGGGACCGGGGCGTCTGGCCGAGCCGGGACGTATCGCCGATGAGGTGGTCCGGCTGCTGATGGCGCGGCACGGCCTGGCGGGCGAGACGGTATTGCTGACGGCGGGGCCGACCCAGGAGGCGCTGGATCCGGTCCGCTACATCTCGAACCGTTCCAGCGGCAAAATGGGTTACGCGCTGGCCGAGGCGGCGGCGCTTCGGGGTGCGCGCGTGATTCTGGTGTCCGGACCGGCGAATCTGCCCGTGCCGGCGGGTGTGGAACTGGTGCGCGTGAAAACGGCTTTGGAAATGCGCGATGCGGTGATGGGACGCCTGGAAGAGGCCACCATCGTGATCAAGGCGGCCGCGGTGGCCGACTATCATCTGCGCGAGGTTCCGGCTGAGAAAACGAAGAAGACGGCATCCGGGTGGATGTTGAGCCTGGAACCAACGCCGGACATATTGGCCGAAGTGGGACGGAACAAAGGTGACCGTCTGCTGGTGGGCTTCGCGGCCGAGACGCAGAACCTGGAGGCCGAAGGCCGCCGGAAACTCGAGGCGAAGAACTGCGACATGGTGGTGGCGAATCTCGTGGGCCAGGAGGGAACGGGGTTTGAGTCGGATTCAAATGCAGTGACGCTGGTGATGCGGACGGGCGCGAACGTGGCCGTGCCGCGCGGCAGCAAGCGCGTGATCGCGGAGCGGATTCTGGATCAGGTGATGACGCTGCGCCAGGCGCCAGGCAGAACATCGTGATGGACCGGGACGAGGCCAGACGGAAACTGGAGTTCTACCGCGATTTGGGGATTCGCGAGTTGCACGTGCGCTCGCTGCCCGCCCCGCCGGAAACGGTCACGGAGTTCGAGGGGGCCGAGGCTCCCGCGCCGGCCGTCAAAGCCGTAAGCGCCGAGACTCCGGTGCCTGCCGTGCTTTCCATGACGCCAGACGATGATTCGCTGCCACGAATCCTCGACGACATGGGGAACTGTACGCGCTGCAAACTTCATCGCGGGCGGACCAACCTGGTGTTCGGCGTAGGCAATCCGCAAGCGAAACTGGTGTTCGTGGGCGAGGGACCGGGCGCCGATGAAGATGCGCAGGGCATTCCGTTCGTGGGACGGGCCGGGCAGTTATTGACGCAGATGATCGAAGGGACGGCGGCCAAGGAAGGAATTCAGGTCCAGCGCCCGGACGTGTACATCTGCAACGTGGTGAAGTGCCGTCCTCCGGAAAACCGGGCGCCGGAGCCGGATGAGATGCAGACGTGCGGACAGTTTCTATTCCGGCAATTGATGACGATTCAACCGCGGGCGATTTGCGCACTGGGCTCGACGGCGGCGAAAGCGCTGCTGGGGACCAAGGATGGCGTGATGAAACTGCGCGGGCGCTGGCACAAGTGGCGAGATGTGCCGTTGATGGTGACCTACCATCCGTCGTACCTGCTGCGGGCGTACAACGTCCAGGCCAAACGCGAGGCGTGGGAAGACCTGAAGAAAGTACTGCACTACGTCTATGACTGACCCGGTGTTTCCGGATTTTCACGGCAACGCGGCGGCGTGCGCGGTTCTGGCGGGGATGATCGAACGCGGCAGGATTCCGCAAACGATTCTGCTGGACGCGCCCGAAGGCGTGGGTAAGGCGACACTGGCACGGCGTTTCGCGGCGCGGTTGCTAGGGGATGCTGAGTTGATTGAACGCGACGATTTGAGCCTGGAGTCGAACGCTGGAACTCTGGCCGAGCGGGAGAAGTGGACGGCGGAGAAGCGGGCGGAGGATCCATTCTTCCTGGCGTCGCACAATGACTTCGTGACGTTCGCGCCGGATGGGCCTCTGCGGCAGATTCAGATTCCGCAGATGCGCCTGTTGAAGGAACGGGCGCAGTATGGGCCGATGAAGGGCGGCAGGCGTGTGTTTCTGGTGGACGGAATTGACCGGGCGAACGAGCAGGCGGCGAATTCACTGTTGAAGACGTTGGAAGAGCCGCCCCCGTATCTGATCTTCGTGCTGACGGCGGAGAATTCGTATGATCTGCTGCCGACAATCCGGTCGCGGAGCGTGCCGGTGCGGATGTCGCGTCTGGACGATGGAGAGATGATGGCATTTGCGCTCGCGCGAGGAGTGGGAGAGGCGGAGCGGAGGGTGGCGTTGGCTGCCGGGAGCCCGGGGACGGCGCTGAGGTTGGATTTGGCGGCGTACGACAAGCGGAGGGAAGCGATGCTGGCGCTGGTGAGGTCGGCGTGCGGCCAGGCCCCGTTTGGGGATTGGGCGCGGTATTCGGAGAAGCTGGCGGCGTCGCGGTCGGAAAAGTTGGAGCCGTATTTGAAGGTGTTGTACCTGCTGTTGGAGGACTTGCTGCACTTGCGCGAGGGGGCCGTGGGGGCGCGAAACATCGATATTCGGGGGGAGTTGGGGGCGCTGGCGCGCAAGGTGGGGTTTGCCTGGATTCGCGAGGCGGTGATTCGCGTGGATGAGCTGATTCACCTGCTGCGGCGGAACATACAGAAGACGATGGCTTTGGATGCGCTGGTGGTGGAGTTGCGAGGTTTGGCCGGGGCGGCGTAATGGCCGTACGGGTGCTCCGGAGGCCTGAGAACGGGGCGGATGGTAGCATTTTCCAATCCACAAATGAGCCTGGAGTGGGGAAGTGATTCCAATGCGGGATGAGCCTGAGAGTTCACGGGCGAGGTGTGCCGTTGGCAGGCTTCTCCTTTCGATGGA
>JADZBH010000062.1 GCA_020852175.1 Bryobacterales bacterium
CCCGCCCCCTGGGCCGGCTTCTCGGGCACGAACCTGCAGGCGCTTCGTCCGTTTGCCCAGTTCACGGGTATCAACGACATCTTCCCGAACATCGGACTCTCCACATATAACTCGCTTCAGGTGCAGGCCACGCGCCACTTCAAGAGCGGCCTGGCCCTCCTCGGCGCCTACACCTGGTCGAAGTCCATCGGCCTCACCGACAACGCCATCGACTCGGAAGGCGTGGCCGACGTGTTCAACCGCAACCTGGAACGCTCGATCACGAACTACCACGTCCCGCATGTGGCCAAGTTGAGCTGGATCTACGAACTGCCGATCGGCCCGAACAAGCTGATCAACGTCGGCGGCGTCGCCGGCAAGATCATCGGCGGCTGGCAGTTCAGCGCCATCCACACCTTCCGCAGCGGCAACCCGGTAGGTATCGGTACTGGCGGCATCAACCTGCCCACTGGCAACTCCGCCCGGCCCGACCTGGTGAGCGGCCAGAACATCGTCGCCAATTCCAACGCGGGCATCAACTTCCGCGGCTGGGTGGGCGGCACGCCCTATCTGAACCGCGACGCCTTCACGAACCCGCCCGTATTCGCCGGCGGCCAGAATGTGGTGCAGCGGCTGGGCACGGTTGGGCCCTACCTGCCCAACATCCGCGACCGGCACTGGATCTCCGAGGACATGAACATCACCAAGATGTTCAAGTTCGACGAGCACCGGTCCGCCGAAATCCGCGGCACCTTCCTTAACCCGTTCAACCGCCATGGCATCGGCGGTTTGCAGACTAGCATCGCCAGCCCCCTGTTCGGCCAGTACACCGGCCAGCAGATGGGCGCCCGCAACATCGAGATCGCGTTGCGGTTAACCTTCTAATGTGATCCTGATCGTACTGGCCGCCCTGCAACTCGCGGGCGGTCCGTGCGGGCAGGCGACAGCGGAAGCACAATCCAGTTTTGCGCGCAGGGCCTTCCCGGACGCCGCTCAGGCGTTCGAGAGGGCCCTCTCGTTTTGCCCCAACCGCGCCGCCGTTCTCGTCCCCCTCGCCCAAACCTACATCCTCATGGGCAACGAGGCCGCAGCCGAGACGCGCCTTCTGGAGGCCCTTTCCCAGGACAAGAAGAACTCCGCGGCACTATACGCTCTCGGACGCCTGTATTACACCCAGGGCCGCTACCCGGAGGGAGTCACTCATCTGCTGCGGCTCACCGAACTCGACCCGGACAACTACCGCGCCCATGACAATCTGGCGCTCTGTTACGACCTCCTGCAACAGGACGAACCCGCCCTGCGCCACTTCTTCCGCGCGCTCGACCTCGTCAAGGACAAGCACCGCGACTACGATTGGGCCTACGCCAACACGGCCGAGTTCTTCCTGAAACGCGACCAGTTCGAGAAGGCCTTCCAACTCGCCGCCGAAGCCGCCGCGCGCAATCCCTCATCGGCGCGCAACTTCTATCTGACGGGCGCCGCCCTGGTGAAACTCCGCCGCGACGAGTCCAGCCTGCGCTGGCTCACACGAGCCGTCGAACTCGACCCTTCCCACGCCGAAGCCCGCTTCCAACTGGGCCACGTCCTGCGCCGCCTTGGGCGGAAGGACGAAGCCCGCGCCCAACTGGAAGCCTTCAAGGCGCTGAAGGCTCGCGCAGCAGCAGCACCTGGCCGGCCTTGACGTTCCTGACGATCTGCCGCATACCGCGCGGCCAAATCACCTCCACCTCATTGGCCACCGCCGCCTCGCCCAATCCGAAATGGGCCCGCACGTCGTTCGACGCGAGGTAACTGCCAGCGGTCGTCACCATGCGCCGCTGCTCGCGCCCGCCCGCCCGCACGCGCACCAAAGCCCCAATGCCGTCGCGGTTGCTCACGACGCCCGCCAGTTTCACCAACAGCCAGTGTCCGCCCGCGCCGCGGTTCCGGAAGACCACCGCCTTCTCCTCCTGCGAAACCACCACCACGTCCACCAGTCCGTCGTTGTCCAGGTCGCCGAACGCCGCGCCTCGCGCCGCCCGAGGTTTCAACCAGGCTGCGCCCATACGGGCGCTCACGTCCTCGAACAACCCGCCGACGTTGTGCAGAAGCATCATCGGCTCGCGATGGGCAACCGTCGGCTGCGTCCGCTCGATGTTGTCCATCACATGGCTTTGCGCCGTCACCAGGTCCAGCCGCCCGTCGTTGTCCATGTCCACCAGCTTCATGCCCCATCCGGAATGGTTGCGCGAGGCCGCCGCCAAGCCGGTCTCCGCCGAGGCGTACTCGAACGTCCCACCCGCCCAACGGTAGAGCGCATAGCGCTGCTGCGCCAACGCGTTCACCACAAGCTCGTCGCGCCCGTCGCCGTCCACGTCGCCCCAATCCAGCCCCATGCCGCTAAACACGCGGCCATTGTCGTCATAGGCGATGTTCATGTCGAAGCCCGCCTCGCGCAGCTTCCCGCCTCCCTCGTTGTGGAACAACTGCTGGGGTGCGGCGTCGTTGGCCACCGTGATATCGATGCGTCCGTCGCCGTCATAATCGGTGAGAGCCACGCCCAGTCCGCGCCCCGGCGCCGAGCCGAAGCCCGACTCGCGGCTCACGTCGCGGAACCGTCCGCCGCCTTCGTTGTGGAACAGCAGGTGCGACGCCGGGGGAAAGGTCTCCGGATTGCAATAGCTGCGCAGTTCCTGCTGGCGCGGGCCGCACCAACGGTCGTGGTAATCCCATTCGACGTACCGGGCAACGGCCAGATCCAGTTTGCCGTCGCCATCCACATCCACCCACGCCGCGCCCGTGGACCACTCGCCGCCGCGCACGCCCGCCGCCGCGCCAATCTCCTCGAAGGCGCCATCGCCGCGATTGCGAAACAACTCGTTGCCGCCGAACCCGGTCACATAGAGATCGGTATCGCCGTCGTTGTCGAAGTCCGCCGCCGCCGCGCCCATCCCATAAAAGGAGCCCCTCACGCCGGCCTTCTCCGTCACGTCCTCAAAGGCGCCATCGCCCTTGTTCCGGTAGAGCCGGTTCCAATACTTCGCCGCGCTCTTGTCCGCCCGCGCCCCTTTCGGCATGAGATCGCGCACAGCCGCGCCGTTCACGCAATAGATGTCCAGAAGCCCGTCGCCGTCGTAGTCCAGCAGCGCCACGCTGCCCGAGACGGATTCGGGTAGATATTTTCGCGAGCTTTTCGACGGCTCGTGAACGAAGGGCAGTTCCACCGCCTCGAACGGGCGCAGCCAGCCCGCGCCCCACGCCACGGCGCCAGCCAGAACGCACGCCACAGCAAACAACCGCATCGCGCACCATCTTGACACGCCCGCGCCGCCACCCGTGCCGTAACTTTGCTACCCTCGTAAGGACCGCAAAGAAAGGGCGAAGCATGCAGCCGTCTCTCGACTTTTCTCTACTTCCCAATCCCCGCCCCGCGCAAGACGTTGAAACCGCCGTCGCACGCTTCCGCGAGGCGATGGAAACGCCCTCCTCGCCCATACGCTTCATCCGTCATCAACCGGCACGCGAGGCCGAGTTCGCACCGCTGCCGGAAGCCGCCGCGCCCGCTCTGCGCGCCGCCCTGGCCACGCGCGGCATCGAGCAGCTCTATTCGCACCAGGCCGAAGCCTTTTCCCGCATCGACGCCGGCGAAAACGTCGTCGTCGTCACACCCACCGCCAGCGGGAAGACGCTTTGCTATAACCTGCCGGTGCTGAACCGCCTGATCGCCGATCCCGAAGCCCGCGCCCTTTATCTTTTCCCCACCAAGGCGCTGGCCGAAGACCAGCTCGCCGAATTTCACGCCATCGTGGAAGCGATGGACTCCGGCATCCGCGCCTTCACCTACGACGGCGACACGCCGCAGGATGCACGCCGGGCCATCCGCGAACGCGCCAACGTCGTGCTCTCCAACCCCGACATGCTTCACGCCGGCATTTTGCCCCACCACACGAAATGGGCAAAGTGTTTTGAACGCCTGGCCTATATCGTCATCGACGAGCTTCACTCCTACCGCGGCGTCTACGGCTCGCACATGGCCAACGTCCTCCGGCGTCTCCGCCGCATCTGCGAGTTTTATGGCTCGCGGCCGCAATTCATTTGCTGTTCGGCCACCATCGCCAACCCGCGCGAACTCGCCGAATCCCTCACCGGCGAGAAGTTTGCCCTCATCGACCGCAACGGCTCTCCGTCTGGCGAAAAGTATTTCGTCTTCTACAATCCACCCGTCGTGAACCGCCAGCTTGGCATCCGCCGCGGCTACCTGAACGAAACCCGCCGCATCGCCACCGAGTTGATGGAGCGCGGCCAGCAGACCCTTGTCTTCGCCAACAACCGTCTGGCCACCGAGGTGTTGGTTACCTACCTGAAGGACGCCGCCCTCAAACTCCCCATGGGTCCCGATTCGGTCCGGGGCTACCGCGGCGGCTATCTTCCCAAGGAGCGCCGAGAAATCGAACGCCGCCTCCGCACGGGCGGCATCCGGGCCGTCGTCTCCACGAATGCTCTCGAACTGGGTATCGACATCGGCACGCTGGATTGCGTCGTCATGGCGGGCTACCCCGGCACGATCGCCTCCACGTGGCAGAGAGCCGGTCGCGCCGGCCGCCGCCAAACCACCTCGCTCGCCATCCTGGTCGCCTCCTCGGCGCCGCTCGATCAATACATCGTCGAGAACCCCGGCTACTTCTTCAACCGCCCGCCCGAGCACGCCCAGATCAACCCCGACAACCTCGAAATTCTCCTCAGCCACCTCAAATGCGCGGCCTTTGAACTCCCCATCGCCGAAGACGAGACGTTCGGCCCTCACGCGACGGCGGCGTTGATGCCCTTCCTGGCCGGGCTCGGACTGGTCCATCAGTCCAACCAGAACTGGCACTGGACCTCGGACACCTATCCGGCCGACGCCATCAGCCTTCGCGCCATCACCAGCGACAACTTCATCGTCATCGACGAAACCGCCGCGCCTCGCGTCATCGGCGAGGTGGCCTTCACGGCCGCTCTCGGCGAGCTTCATCCCAAGGCCATCTATCTGCACGAGGCCACGCAATTTCAAGTGGAGCGCCTCGACTACGAAAACCGCAAGGCCTACGTCCGGCAGATCGAATGCGACTACTTCACCGACGCCATCGACTACACGCAGGTGAAAGAACTCGCCCGCTTCGAGGAGCCGCCCGCCACCGGCCCCGGCTCACCCGCGGCCTGTTTCGGCGAGGTCCGCGTGAACCAGCAGATTGTCGGCTTCAAGAAACTGAAGTTCTACACCATGGAGAACATCGGCGCGGGCACGCTCAATCTTCCCGAGCAGGAGATGCACACCACGGCTTTCTGGCTGCACTTCCACACGGGCTTTCTGGAGCGCTTCCCCGGCCTGACGCCCACCGGAATTCAGGCCGGACTCAACGCCCTTGGCACGGCCTTCCGCGCCGTCGCCTCGCTTTTGCTCATGTCGGATCCGCGCGACTTCGGCCTTTCCATCACCGAAGGCATCGCACCCCATGCCGGGGGCCCCAACTACGAGCCCAATCTCTTCCTGTATGAAACCTACCCCGGCGGCGTCGGCCTCAGCCAGCCGCTCCACCGCCTGCGACACAAGCTGTTCGAGATGACGGCCACCATGATCGCGGCCTGCCCGTGCGAATCCGGCTGTCCCAGTTGTGTCGGCCCGGCGGGGGAAACCGGCGACAGCGGCAAGCAGGCGGCCCAGGCGATCCTGGCGGCGATGCTTGCCGAAGCCCCCGGCGAGATACCATAGCCGCATGCAGCGAATCTGGCTTGTCCTCTTCGCCGCGTCCGCGCTGAACGCCCAGTATGCCGAGTTCGCCGTCACCGACGATGGCCGGCTCTCCTTCACAAGTGTCCTGAACCTGCCCTCCGGCGGCGACATCGACAATCCCGCGGCGAAGGTGTACCGTTTCACCGGCGACGGCCTCGCCCTGGCCGCCTCAGGCAATGGCGGCGCGGACCCCTTCGGTCCAGGCATGGTCTCGCCCCTGGCCAGTGGCGACGGCTCGGTGACCGGCTACGCCGTCCACTATCCCTGCCGCAGCGGCAGTTGCGGCCTGTCCGGCGTGCCCCGCACCTTTTTCACGATCGAAGCCGCCGGCCTCGACCGCTTGCCCGCCACCTCCATGCAGGTCTCCCGCAACGGCCGTTTCCTGCTGTGGAGCACATTCGACGGCCGGCTGAACCGGATGGAACTCCCTTCGCGGCAGATCACCGGGCTTGGCCAGTTCGTCTATGGCCCCGCCGGGCGCCAGTCGCTGGCCAATACCGGCGCGATCCTCGCCAACGGCCCGAACGGCTCGCGCTCCCTCCGCATCCTCCTCGACGGCGAACCGCCCATCGAGATCCCCTCCACCCGCGAGGCCACCTTCGGCCTGCTCAGCCCCGATGCCTTGCGAGCGGTCTACGAACGGCCGCGTGGCGATGGCTTCGAACTCATCCTCACCGCCGCGCCCTTCACCGTCCAGCGCACACTCGCCTTCTATCCCCAGCGCCTCATTTCCCAGCCCTCGTTCGCCAACGACGGCACGCTGCTCTATCTTGCTCCGGATGCCGATGGCCGTCCGCAGCCCTTCCTTGCCACCCCTGCCGGCGATACCAGCGCCCTCGCCGCCGTACCCGAAGGCGCCGCGCAGTCCATCCTCAGCGGCAACGGTGAACTCGCCTGGGTCTCCACCCACACCGGCCGTCTCCTTCGCATCCGTACCGGGGACGGCGCCGTCGATGAGATGATCCCCGAAACGCCCTTCGTCCGTACGAACACCCAGTTCGCCTATCCCGGTTCCGTCATCCGCTTCATCGGCTCCGGCATCGGCCGCCACACGCGTTACCGCCTCTCCGGCTTTGACCTGCCCTTCTCGGAAACCACCGCCGAAGGCGCCGCCGTGCAAATCCCCTGGGAGATTACCCCCTCCGCACAGGCCCCCACGATTCGTCTGGCCAACCCCGAGTCTCCCTTTGTCCAGACCGTCCCATTCACGCTGCTCGACCAACCCACCATCAGCTTCGAACGCGCCGGCCCGGACAACACGCTCCAACTCGCCCACCAGGACTTTAGCGGACCGGTTACCGCCGCCCACCCGGCGCTCCCCGGGGAAACCCTCCATCTGTTTGTCCGCAATATGGGCCCCGTCGATCGCCCCGTAGCCACCGGCGAACCTTCGCCCGCCGATCCCCCGGCGCGCGTTACCATTCCTTTCGCCTGCTATCTCTCCGACCGCATCGACGAGCCGGGCCAGCGCGTCGCCGGACTCCAGGTTCCCTTCGCCGGACTCGCCGGCGGTGGCATCGGCATCTACCAGATCGACCTTACCGTTCCCCCCGATTGGACCGCCCGCCAGTCCTCCCTCACCTGCCGCACCGGTTTTCGCGGCGATGTGGGAGTGGTGTTTGTCCAGCCCGCCGCTACTTCACCGTCACGGTGACCCCGGTTTGACTCGCCTGCCCGTTGACGGTCACCGTCAGCGGCAGCGCCTTGCCGGCCAGCATCTCGGCGGGCAGTTGGGCGTTGATCTGCATCAATCCCTGTACCAGCCCCACCACGCCGCCCGCGTACAGCACCGTGGCCGTCGCCGCGCCTGCCGTCACGCTCACCGCGGGATTGGGCGCCGTGGAGGGCGCCGTCACCAACATGCCGTCGGTTCCCGCGCCCCCCGCGCCGGTCACATAGAACACGATCACGCTGCCTTTGGGCGCGCCGCTTGCCTCGGTGTTCAACGTGTACGCTCCGGTGGATGCGTCGTAGTTGAACGCCGCCGCCTGCCCGGCGCCCGTTCCATTGGCCGTATACACGCCCGGCGCCGATACGGCCACCGGCACGGTCACCGCCGCCGAGGTAGTGCCGTTAAAGTCCACCGCGATGTCCACCTGTGTCTTGCCCGCCAGGTCGTAAGGCGCCATCGCCGCCACCTGCCCGTCCGAGGTGTAAATCACCGGAGCTTCCGTCGTGTCGAAGGTCACCTTCGTGCCCGACAGCGCCGTGGCGATGGGCGCGCCCGCGGCGGGCGTCTCGAACGAGGCCAGCGACGCAGGCCCCAGCCCGCGCCCGAACAAAACCACCATCTCGCCCGGCGCCACCGTCCCGCCCTGAAAGCTCGCCGCGTTTACCACGGCGTTCACCCTCGGCCCCGGCGCATGCACCGTGAAGCTCAGCGCCGGGGTCGAATCGCCGCCCCCCGCGCCCGTGTTGTTGGCCACGATGCTCAGCGTCCCGGCCGAGGCCAGCAACGACGCCGGAATCACCGCCGTCACAGCCTCCGGTCCCAGGAGCGTCGACGCCAGCGCCGTTGTTCCGGCCTTCACCGTCGTCCCGGTGAAAAAATTCGAACCGGTCACCGTGATCGTCGTCGCCGGGGCCCCCTGCACCGCCTCGTCCGGCCAGAGGGCCGTCACAGCGGGCAGCCCCGCCGACACCGTCAGCGTCACGTTTACCATCGCCGTCTTGTTGGCCGCCTGAGACGCGGTAATCGTAATCGTCCCTTTATAAGTGCCCGGCGCCAGGTTGGCCGGCGAAACCGCCACCGAAAGCTCGGACGGAAAGGCCGGAAACACCACTCCGCTCCTGGGAGTTACCGAGAGCCAGTTTCCGCCCGCCGCCGTCACCGTATAGGGCAGTAGCGCCCCGCTGGTGGTCAGCTTCACCGTGGACGCCCCCGGCGCCGCGCCGCCACGCACATAGCTCACCGCCACCGGGTTCGGTGCGGCCGCCAGCGTGGGAGGGGCCGCCTTGATGGTCAACGTGACCGCCACCGCGGCTGTTTGCGTCGACGGTCCGCCCACGCTCGACACCGTGAGGACCGTTGTATAGCTCCCCACCGAAAGCGACGTAGGGTTCGCCGACACCTTCACCGAAGCCGGCGCCGTACCCGTGGCGGGCGTCGCCGCCAGCCACGGCGCACCCGTGATCGCCACCGAATAGTTCAACGGTGAGGCCGCGTTTCCGCCGCTCACCGACAGCGTCTGCGCCACTGGCAGCTTCGCATCGCCTTCCGTGTAGTTAAATGTGAGCGCCGCCGGGCTCGCCTTCAATGGCGGAGCCGCCGTCTGCGCCGGACACGCTCCCGCCATCGCCATCCATGCCGCCGCCAGAGTGATCCACTGTCTCCTGTGTGCGTGTCTCCCGTGCATCGAGGCCAGATACTCCCTGATGCACAGATCGGTCAACGCCGGGGGGATATGAGGCCAATTTCACGGAGACGTGCGTAGGCCGCCACGCTGTCCGGCGTCACTCGCGCGCCGCTGCCGGCGGCACGCTCCACCGCCGCCTCAGACCATTCCTCCACGGCGGCCACCTCCTCTTCCTGCAGCCGTAACTCCCCTGCCCACTCACACAGATAGGCGCACCCCCACACCTGGACGGCCTCATTCTCGAACCAGAACTCAACGCCTCCCCTTAGATCCACCCCGCGCACACCTAGCTCCTCCTCCAGTTCCCGCCGGGCGCTCTCCTCGTAGCTCTCTCCGTCCATCACCACCCCGCCAGCGGCCAGGTCATACCACCCGGGCCAGATGTCCTTCGATTCCGTCCGCCGCTGCACCACTAGCCGTCCATCTGTACGGAAAACAAAGACAAAGCTGGCCCGATGAGGCAGCCGTCCGGCTCGCATCACCGCCCGCGTCTCCCGCCCGGCCACTCTATTTTCCCGGTCTACGATGATCACCATCTCGCTCATGAATCCCATTCTCCAGTACCACCCTAGCGATTGAGGGGTATCGGTTTCCTTAGACGCGGTACTCCCCGCCCCTGAGATCCGTAGGCAAAAGCCGCAATTGGGAATCAGAGGTTTGTCCGAGTGCACCCGGGTCCCGTTGCCTCCGATAGTGGAGAAGGAGAAAGGCACTCGCCGTATGAACAGAGCCCCGGACTTCAACGATTCCCGTTGGGCAGGTTATCCGCCTGAGTTCGGTTCGACGCCTCAGCCCGGCCCCTGGCCGCCGCGGGAGCCTCGTGTCTCCACGCAAACCGCCTTCGAGCAACTCGATCCCGAACCCGAGCCTGAGCGCGAGTTCGACGAAGCCTACGACGATTACGACGACGAGCCGCCCTCGCAGGAGTTGTTCGAGGAGATTGCCGCTCTCACCGACGAAATCGAGCAAGCCACCTATCTGGATGCGCTCAAACCCGCCTACGACCGTCTGGTGGCCTTCAGCCGCGAGTACAGCCGGAATATTCATCTCGAGCCGCTGATCACGCAGGCGCAGCAACGCATGGTGGCGCGCGGCACGCTGCTGAAACACGCCGCCGCCGCCGAAGGGCCCCGCATCGACACGGCAACGGGACTTTCCGTGGTCACCGAGCCCGATCTTGCCGCCCCGCAGCCGGACCAGATGCTCTCGCTTGTGCCCACGCCCCCGGCGCCCGGCTTTCGGGACCCGGAAGACGCACCCAGGGCAATCCCGGCGGAGATTCAGTTTTACACGCCCACGCCCGGCGCCCACGCGACGCCTCCGCACAGGAACTTCCCGCCAGAGATCAAGGTGCGCCCCATTGTGCGCGAGGGACAGCCGCCACCTATCAAACAGAATTCGAAACTGCTGGCCCGCACACTGCTCGGTACGGCCATGGGCATCAGCATGGTGGCGGGAACCTTCATCATCCTGCGGAACCAGCAGAGCCCGGCCCCTTCGCCCGGCCCCGCCGTGAACGCCGCCGCTCCCGCGCCGGCCAGGCCTGCTTCGCTGGTGCTCACCGCCGATGTTCCCACGGGCGAGGTGACGATCGACGGCAAACCTGCCGGAGGCTTGAGCGAAGGCGAATGGGCGCTGCCCGAGTTGTCACCTGGAAACCATGTCCTGCAACTGCGCGCCGGCGGGTGCGACGCACGGTTCGTCTTCTCGATCGTTGCCGGGGGGCCGCCTGCGTGGACCAAGCCCGCCCAGGCGCAGAATTGCACCGTGCTTGCCGTGGCCGCCGCCGGAAAGCGCGGCTCCGTCCTGTCGAACGAACCCGGACTCGCGCTGCAACTCGATGAGTCCCGCGTTGGCGTCACGGGGGCCAAGCCGGTGACGCTGAATACTCTGTTTCCCGGCGAACACTCCATCGCCCTCGGCGCTCCGCGCGTGGAAAAGAAGCTCCACCTGTTCACGCGCGAAGCCGCCACGCTCACGTTTTTCGTCCAGGTGGCCGGCACCACGGGAACCCTCGTCGTGAGCGTCCCCGAGGATGGCGCCGAACTGATCCTTAACAAGCGGAGCACCGGCAAGACCAGCCGCGGAGGCCGCCTGCGCATTCCCATGCTCAAGCCCGGCGACTACATCGTGGGCGCCACCAAGCCCGGTTTTCGTATCCCCGCCGAGCAGCTTGTCACCGTGCGGCGCGGCCAGGAAGCGCACGTCGATTTCGACCTCGCGCCGTTGCGCTAACGCCCTCCGGCCCCCGCCCTCCCGCGCTTCCCGCCACCCAGCCTTTGCCGGCCGTCCTTTTGCGGGCGTCTCCGCGTGCGTGTACACTGTTGAATAGAAGTTAGGCCCTTCGAGGCCCCAGGAGGTGGGACTTCCCGCAGCCATGGCTCTCTGATCGTCAGCCGCCCGAGCGAGCAGGTGGTCTGCGCCGTCTGGCCGGACATGTGCTCAGCATCCTGCTGCCCGATACCTGCCGCCTCTGTTTTCACCAGCTCGATCACTTCTCCCGCATCCCCGTCTGCCCGCGCTGTCTGGACTCCGTTCAACCGCTTACACCAGAGTACGCCTGCCTCCGCTGCAACACGCCGTTTCTGAACTCCCGCCCGCTCGGCGGAAACGGCGTCTGCCTGATGTGTTCCTCCGGGGCGCACCGTTTCCAGGCGGCCTATTCTTTTGGCGCCTACGAAGGTCCGCTCCGCGAGTTCATCCATCTGCTCAAGTTCGAGCGCGTCACGCCGCTCGGTCCCGTCCTGGCCCGCCTGCTCGTCTCGGCCCTTCCGCGGGAACAGCCGGTCGATGCCGTCGTGCCGGTCCCGCTGCATTGGAGGCGGCGCCTCTCACGAGGCTTTAACCAGGCCGAGCTTCTCGCTCGCGCCGCGGCCGCCCTGCTCCACGTCCCCTGCCACGATCCCCTCCGCCGCACCTGCCCCACACCCCCTCAAGCCGGACTCAACCGGCTGGCCCGCCGCCGCAATGTCCGCTCGGCGTTCACCGCCGGAAATGCGCGAAATGTCGAGGGCCGGTCGCTGCTTCTCATCGACGACGTTCTCACCACCGGCGCCACGGCCAACGCCTGCGCCGCCGCTTTGTTGGCCGCCGGAGCCCGCCACGTCTCGGTGGCCACCGTCGCCCGCGCCGACCGGCGCATCCGGTTGGAAGCCTTCCTGGAGCCCATGCCGTCTCCCGATCTTTCGTTGGCCAAAGGAGCTTCATGAGAATGGCAAGCCTTGACCGGCTCCAGCAGCCGGTGCTGGTGCTGAACGCCAGTTACGAGCCGATTCATGTGTGCGCGGCGCGCCGCGCGCTGGTGCTCGTCCTGAAGGGAGTGGCCAGCGCCGAGGAGCTGTCCCAGATTCCGCTCCGCTCGGCTCGTTCCGACCTGATGCTCCCCAGCGTCATTCGTCTGCTCGAATACCGCCGCATCCCCCACCAGGCCCGCGCCCTCTCCCGCAAGAACATCCTTATGCGCGACCGCTACACCTGCCAGTACTGCCTGCGCGGCGGTTCTTCCGCCCAACTCACCCTGGATCACGTCGTCCCGCGCTCCCGAGGCGGCGACTCCACTTGGGAAAATCTTGTCGCCTGCTGCCACCAGTGCAACAACCGCAAGGGCAACCGCACGCCCGAGGAGGCCGGCATGAAGCTGGTCCGCTCGCCCCGCCCCTTCAGCCTTCATACCAGCCGCCACCTGATGCGTCTTCTCGCTCGCAGCGAGGACCGCTGGCAGAAGTATCTGTTCTATTAGCGGCCGTGCCGCCTGGCCCGGCGGCGGGCGTACACTGTTTTTGAGCCCCCTTTCGTCTTTTTCCGCCCGGGGCGCGTCTCTCCAAGTGACGGCCGGAGATACCGATTGATCTTTCGCGAGGTCGAGGACCGGGACCTGGTGGCGAAAGCCCGCCAGGGAAACGTCGACGCCTACAACAACCTGGTGTCGCGTTGGGAGAAACGTGTCTACAACTACATCCTGCGGCTGGTGGGCCACCGGGAAGATGCGCTGGACCTGGCGCAGGACGTCTTCCTCAAGGCATACCAGAATCTCAGGAAGCTGGACGACGACGCGCGTTTCGCCCCCTGGCTGTTCCGTATTGCGCATAACGAATCCTTCTCCTTGTTGCGCAGAAACCGGCCCGATTCGGAGGAACTGACTGAGCCCGGTTCCCCCCATCGGGGCCGGGGAATGCTCCCCGTGGAGACTTCCCTGGCCGTGGCCG
>JADZBH010000063.1 GCA_020852175.1 Bryobacterales bacterium
CGGCCACGGACAAAAAGGCACGCCCGTCTTTACTCGCCCACGCGTTCTGTGGGACAGGCTCCTAGCGGCGAAACGCGCGGAGGCCCGTCCGCCTCCCGTACAATCTTCATTAGATGTTCGATACTCTTTCGGAAAAACTCCAGCGCGTCTTCAAGAACCTGCGCGGGGAAGGCAAGCTGACGCCAGAGAACATGGAGGCCGCGCTGCGCGAGATCCGCGTGGCGCTGCTCGAGGCCGACGTTCACTTCAAGGTTGTCAAGCAGCTCATCGAGAGCATCAAGCAGAAGGCGATGGGACAGGAGGTGTTGTCCTCGCTTACGCCCGGCCAGCAGGTGATCAAGATCGTCCGCGATGAGCTGGTGGAGATTCTCGGCAAACACCAGTCGCGCCTGCGCACGGCCAATGAGCCGCCCACGGTGGTCATGATCGTCGGTTTGCAGGGGTCGGGCAAAACCACTTCAACGGCCAAGCTGGCGCGTTATCTCTTCCGCGCCAGCCATGCACCGCTGCTTGTGTCGGTGGACGTTTACCGCCCGGCCGCCCGGGACCAGTTGCGGATTCTCGCCCGCGACCTGAAAATTCCCAGCTACGAAGGCGAGCCCGGCAACAACGTGCCGCTCGACTTGGCCAAAGGCGCCCGCCGCGAAGCCATGCAGACCGGCAAGGACTTCGTGCTTGTCGACACGGCCGGCCGCCTGCACATCGACGAGGACCTGATGGCGGAGTTGCAGTCGCTCAAGGAAGCCCTGAACCCCACCGAGATCCTTTTTGTCGCCGATGCCATGACGGGCCAGGACGCCGTCCGCTCGGCCGAGGAGTTTCACAAACGGCTCGGCATCACCGGCATTGTTCTGACGAAGATGGACGGCGACGCGCGCGGCGGCGCGGCGCTTTCCATCCGCCAGGTCACGGGCCAGCCGCTGAAGTTCGTCGGCGTGGGCGAAAAGGCCGATGCCCTGGAAGCCTTCCATCCCGAACGCGTCGCCTCGCGCATTCTCGGCATGGGCGACGTGCTGTCTCTTATCGAGAAGGTGCAGGAACAGGTGGACACGAAGAACGCCGAGGAGATGCAGCGCAAACTCCTCGAGGATGAGTTCACCCTGGCCGATTTCCGCGATCAGATGAAGCAGTTGAGCAAGCTGGGACCCCTGGAATCGCTGCTCGGCATGATGCCCAATATCGGACCGATGAAGCAGTTGAAGGATGTGAAGGTGGATCCGAAGGAGATGACGCGCGTCATCGCCATCATCGACTCGATGACGCCGCACGAACGCTCCAATCACATGGTGATCAACGGTCCGCGGCGCCGCCGCATCGCCAAGGGCTCCGGCACGACCGTGCAGGAGGTGAACAATCTGTTGAAGCAGTATGCCCAGGCGCGGAAGATGATGAAGAGCTTCACCGGCGGAATGGGGAAAGGATTCCTGGGGAAGCGTCTCGGCAAGATGAAGATGCCGGACCTGGAGAGCTTCCTGAAAGGCGGCTTATAGCCGCTGCATGGATGCGCGGACGCCTGGTCTTCGCTATAGTAATATCTGAGGAGATTTGCGACTGTAATGTTGAAGATTCGTCTGGCCCGCATCGGCGCGAAGAAAAAGCCGTCCTATCGTGTGGTCGTGATCGAGGATTGGCGCGCTCGCAACAGCCGCTGCTTGGAAATTGTCGGCCAGTACAACCCTGTCGTCAACCCCGCCGAAGTGAAGCTGAACCACGAACGCATCGATCATTGGATCGGCCAGGGCGCTCAGCCCACCGACATCGTGAAACGGCTGATCAAGTCCAACCCAGCCGTTCCGGCAAGTGCCTGATCCGGCTACGGAAAAGTTAATCGTGATGGGGTGTGAATTCGATACACCCGCTTTGTCCCCTCTCAGGCACGGCACTGGCAGCAATGCTATCCTTTCCTGTGAGGTGAGGCTGTAATGGACGGGATGTCTGTGCGAGCACTTGTTGAAGAAATAGCGAAAGCCCTGGTTGACATCCCCGAGAATGTCAGCGTGCGTGAGGTGGAAGGCGAGCAGGTTACCGTACTCGAACTTCGCGTCGACCCTAGTGACCTCGGGAAAGTCATCGGCAAGCAGGGACGCACCGCCCGCAGCGTGCGAACGCTTCTGGGTGCGGCCGGAATGAAACTGAACCGCCGGTTTACCCTGGAAATACTTGAGTAAGCAGCTACGTCCTCGCGTCCTGCTGGGCAGGGTCGCGCGCAGCAGGGGCCTGCGTGGAGAAATGGTGTTGGACCAGCGTGTCGAACGGAGTTATGCTCCGGGAATTCCTGTCCACATCGGCGCCGCCGCCTTCCATCTGCGCTCTCTGCTCCCCTACCAGAACCGTTCCCTTCTCTCCGTGGAAGAAGCCGCCACCGTGGAGGCCGCCGAGGCCCTGCGCGGGGCCGAAGTGTCGATTGACCGCGCCCATGTGAAACTCGATCCTGGCGAATACCTTCTCCAGGACCTCGTCGGCTGCGATGTCGTGGACGATTCCACCGGACGCCTTCTGGGTGAGGTCGCCGACTGGCAGGAGAATTCCGGCCAGACGCTGCTCGCTGTGACCGCCGCCTCTGGCGATCCCCTTTTGATTCCCCTCGTGCCCGCACTCTGCCGCGCCGTCCAGCCCGACGCCAGAATCATTCGTGTCGCCCTGCCCGAGGGTCTCGATACCTTGAACCGGCCCGGCAGCGGCGCATGACCTTCCATCTGCTGACCATCTTTCCGGACTTCTTCAACGGCATCCTCGCCCACGGGATTGTCAGCAGAGCCATCGAAGCCGCCCTCATACGGACGCATGTTCACAACCTCCGCGACTGGACGCACGACCGTCACAAGACCGTTGATGACCGCCCCTTCGGAGGCGGCGAAGGCATGCTCATGAAGTGCGAGCCGCTGTTTGACGCCGTCGAGTCCATCCTGCCCCGACGCGGCCCGCGGACGCGGGTCGTGTTGTTGAGCGCCATGGGACGCCGATTCGATCAACACGCAGCGTGCCGCCTGGCTTCCTTCGACGAGGTCGTCCTTCTGTGCGGCCGCTACGAAGGCGTGGACGAACGCGTGGCCGAGCACCTGGCCGACGAGGAACTCTCCATCGGCGACTATGTGCTGAGCGGCGGCGAACTGGGAGCGGCCGTCATTCTCGACGCCGTCGCGCGCCTGGTGCCGGGCGTACTGGGCAACGAGGCATCCACGGAGAACGAAAGCTTCAATCGCGCCGCGGAGGGCGGCGGACGCCTTTTGGATTGCCCGCAATACACGCGTCCGGCGGAGTTCCGCGGCTGGACAGTGCCCGATGTGCTGCTCAGCGGAAATCATGCCGCCATCGAACAATGGCGCCGCGAGGCCGCACTCGAAAAAACCCGCCGCATGAGGCCCGATCTCCTGCCTTGATATACTGCGTGGGCTATGTTCCCACGGCGCGCTTTCCTTTCCCTATCGCTCCTGCTTCTGGCCGGCCTCCCTCTGGCCGCGCAATCCTCGTTGGTCTACATTGGCACCTACACCGTTCGCGCGGGCGGCGCCACCAAGGACCCCACCAGCAAAGGCATCTATGTGGCCCGGTTCGATCACGCTTCGGGCAAACTCTCCACGCCCGAGTTGGCCGCCGAAACCACCAACCCCAGCTTCGTCGCCATCCACCCCAACGGCAGGTATCTCTACGCGGTCGGGGAAATGTACGGCGCCGGCGGCCGTCCCGGCGGCACCGTCACCGCGTTCAGCATCGACGCCACCACGGGCAAACTCACGCAACTGAACCAGGTCAGCTCCGAAGGGGGCGGCCCGTGCTTCGTCACCATCGATAAGACCGGCAAGTGGGCCCTGGTGGCCAACTACGGCACCGGTTCGGTGGCCAGTATCGCCGTTGGTCCGGACGGCAAACTGGGCGCGGCGGCCAGCGTGATTCAACACAAAGGTTCGGGAACCGATCCTGCGCGCCAGAAAGGCCCGCATGCCCACTCGATCAATCTCGACGCGCGCAACCGCTTCGCCATCGCCGCCGACCTGGGCCTGGACCGCCTCTTCATCTATAAGTTCGACGCCAGGTCCGGCAAGCTCAGCCAGCACGCCGAGTTTCACACGAAACCCGGCTCCGGACCCCGCCACTTCAGTTTCCACCCCTCCGGCAAGTTCGCTTTCGTCATCAACGAAATGGCCATGACGCTTACTTCCATGTTCTGGGACGCCAACGCGGGCAAACTGGTGGAGATCGAAACCCTGCCCACCATTCCGGGCCCGGTCGAAAAAGGCATGTCCACCGCCGAAGTGCTGTCCCACCCATCGGGCAACTTCGTCTACGGCTCCAACCGCGGCCACGATACAATCGCCGTCTTCAACGTCGATAAGCGCGGCCGCCTCGCCCGCACCGCCAATGAGCCCACGCAAGGCAAAACGCCCCGTAACTTCGGCATCTCGCCCGACGGCAAATGGCTGATCGCCGCCAACCAGAACTCGGATTCCCTGGTCGTCTTCAAGATTGATGAGGCAACCGGAGTGCTCACGCCCACCGGCCAGAAACTGGAAGTCGCCATGCCCGTGTGTGTCCGGTTCCGCACGGAATCCAAAGGCGGCATCTTCAAATAGGAGCGCGCCGCTCAGGGTCCCGGAAGCGATAAACTATTCGTGATCCACACGAGCGGCGCCGCACCCCTCCCTGGGCCGCTTCCAGAAAGGATGGACCCATGTCGAATCAAGACCCTCATGTGAACCGGAGAGGCTTTTTGCGGTCGGCCGGCGGAGGCGCCGCCCTCGCCGCCGCCCTGCCCGCGGCTGCCCGCGCCGCCAGCAAGCCCGCCGCGGGCCGTGTCCTGGGCGCCAACGACCGCATCAACGTCGCCATCATCGGCAGCGGCGGCCGGGGCAGTTACGTCGGGCGCGAATTCGCCAAGGCCGGCTCCACGACCCACAACGCCCGCATCGCCGCCGTTTGCGACGTCTATCAGAAGCGCGTCACCGCCAATAAGGAACTGCACAAGTGCGACGGCACGCTGGACTACCGCGAGATCCTGAACCGCTCCGACATCGACGCCGTCATCGTCGCCACGCCCGACCACTGGCACGCCCCCATCGCCCTGGCCGCCATGGACAAGGGCAAGGACGTGTATCTGGAAAAACCGATGTGCCACACCGTCGACGAGGTGAAAGCCCTCATCGACACCGTGAAGGAAACCAAGCGCGTCGTTCAGGTCGGTTCGCAAACCACCTCGGGCGACCAGTGGCACCAGGCCAAGCGCCTCATCGGCGACGGCATGCTCGGCAAGATGATCCTGTCGCAGGGCTCCTACCACCGCAACTCCGTCGAGGGCGAGTGGAACTGGACCATCGACAAGGAGGCCGGTCCCGACGGCAAGGGCGACAACTACATCGACTGGAAAATGTGGATCGGCAACGCCCCCAAACGCGACTGGGTCCGTGACCTCGGCGCCGACCGCTACTTCCGCTTCCGCAAGTATTGGGACTACTCCGGCGGCATCGCCACCGATCTTTTCTTCCACGTCGTCGCCCCCATGAACATCTGCTGGGGCGAGCCGCAGTTTCCGCACAAGGTGATGGCTGGCGGCGGCATCTATGTCTTCGACAAACTGCCCGAGGACAATTCGAAACCCGACCGCGAGGTACCCGACACGTTCCACCTCATCGGCGAGTATGAGAAGGGCCACTCGCTCGTGCTCAGTTCCTCGATGGCCAATTCGCAGCACATCCCCGGCCTCATCCGGGGCCACGGCGCCACGCTCACCATGGTCGAGCACGGCCGTTTCGAGGGCTTCGCGCCCCACATCACGCTGAAGGCGGAAACGCGCGGCGACAAGTGGATCGTGCCCGAGTTGAAGGACAAGTTCCAGGGCCAGAACGAAATCAAGGTGCAGGTGAAGGAAACCAACACCATGCAGACCCACGTGGGCAACTTCCTGGACTGCATGCGTTCCCGCCAGAAGCCCACGCTCGACGTGGAAACGGCCGGCCGCGCGCAGGTGCTCATCACGATGGCCGTCCAAAGCTACCGCGAAGGGCGCATCCTCTACTTTGACCGGGAGAAGTTCAAGATCGTGCCCAAGGCGCCCCGCGCCTGACGGCTCGCTCTGCTCATAACCGCCAGTTCATTTGGCACTCCGCGGGCGGGCCCCTGGACGGGTCCGCCCGTTGTGTTTTCGCCCGGCTTTCCTGCCCATATTCCCTTCCGGGCTTTTTCTGCCCGGCGTAGCTGCCTCCCCGCCCCGCTCCCTCCGCCCGGCTTCCCTGCCCGGCTGCCTTGTCCGGCCGGAACCGCTTGCATCTTTTCTTGATTTGAAGCATCTTGATATCAAGAGAATGGAAACGCGAACCGGTAATGAAACGAACGCCGCCCCCGGCGCCCGCCTCTGGCTGGTTCTGTGGAAGGCTTCCCGCGCCATGGAAACCGTGGCGCGCGCCAGCGTCGATTCGCTCGGCCTGTGTCTGAGCGATTTCGCCGTGCTGGAAGCGCTCCTGCACAAAGGTCCGCTGCCGGTGAACGAAATCGGACGCAAGGTGATGCTCACCAGCGGCTCCATCACGACGGCCGTGGACCGCCTGGCGCGGCGCGGCTGGGTGGAGCGCAGGGCCAGCGGAACCGACCGGCGTTCCCGTGTCGTCCATCTCACGCCCCGGGGCCGTGCGCTCATCCGGCGGCTGTTCGTCCAACATGAGCGCCATCTGGAGCAGGCCGTCGCGGCGTTATCTCCCTCCGAAATCGGAGCGCTCACACGGGGCCTGCGCAAGCTCGGCCTGGCGGCCGAATCGGTATCGAAAGTAGCGAAAGAGAGGAAATCGGAATGAATACTCAGAAATCGATAGTCAGCGTGCATGAAGCCGGATCGCGCCATTGGGTGGGCGATGGCTTCCCCGTCAGAAACCTGTTCCCCTCCAACGGCGTCGGTACGGAGATCAGTCCGTTCCTGATGCTCGACTATGCCGGCCCTGCCGCGTTTGAACCCTCGGAAAAGCCTCGGGGCGTCGAGGAACATCCTCACCGCGGTTTTGAAACGGTCACCATCGCCTATCAGGGGTCGGTGGATCATCGCGATTCGGCCGGTAACTCCGGGACCATCGAGCCGGGAGACGTGCAATGGATGACGGCCGCCTCCGGCGTGGTCCACGAGGAGATGCACGGCCGCGCGTTCACGCGCCAGGGCGGCGTCTTTGAGATGGTTCAGCTCTGGGTGAACCTGCCCGCCAAGGACAAGATGTCCGCGCCGAAATACCAGAGCATCACCAAGGACCGGATCCCCGCTGTGGCTCTGGGCGAGGGCGCCTCGGCCCGCGTCATCGCCGGGGAATTGAACGGCGCCCGCGGACCGGCCGCGACCTTCACGCCGCTCCACGTCTGGGACCTGAGCATGAGCGCCGGCTCCAAGGCCGAACTGCCCTTGCCGGCCGGCTGTAACACGGCTGTCGTCCTGCTGCGCGGCGCCGTCACAATCGCCGGCAAGGCGCTGGACGGCGAAGCGAAACTCGCGCTGCTCAGCAAGCAGGGCGAGGCGGTCACGGTCGAAGCCTCGGCTGATTCACTGCTGCTTGTGCTCTCCGGCGAGCCCATCAACGAACCGGTGGCCAGCTATGGGCCGTTCGTGATGAACACGCGCGAGGAGATCCAGCAGGCCGTGCGCGACTATCACGCCGGCAAGATGGGACGCCTCGGCTAAGCGCGCCAGCGGGGCGGCTTCACCGCCACCCCTGGGCAGGAGGCTTCAATCGAAATCCTGCGCCTCTCCCCGTTTCGACATCGCAATGGACGGCGCCGTCTGCTTCACAAGCCCGCTGAGCACGGCGCCCGGTCCAACCTCCAAGCCCGTGGCCACTCCCTCCGCGGCCAGCAGGTTTAGCGTCGCCACCCATTGCACAGGGTTGGGAATCTGTTCGATTAGCCCCTGCCGTACCTCGGTGGACGAGCGCACGGCCCGCGCCTGCCAGTTGTTCACCAAAGGCACGGCCAGGTCTTGAAACTTCACGGCCTCCAGTTCAGCGCGCATCTTCTCCTGGGCCGGCCGCATCAACGCGCAATGGAATGGCGCGCTCACGGGCAGCGCAACGGCCCGTTTGGCGCCGGCCGCCTTGGCCAGATCCATGGCTCGCGCCACCGCGCCGGCATGGCCCGCGATCACCACCTGATCGGGTGAGTTCAGGTTCGCCGCCGACACCACCTCCCCTTGCGACGCTTCGGCCAGAATCGCATCCAGTTTTCCGGCCGGAAGCTTAAGCAGCGCCGCCATCGCCCCCACGCCTGGCGGCACGGCCTCCTGCATGTAACGTCCGCGTTTCCGCACCAGCCGGACGGCATCGGCAAAATCCAGCCCGCCCGCGGCCACCACGGCCGAATACTCGCCCAGGCTGTGGCCCGCCACGAAACCGGCCGCCACGCCGCGCGACCGCAGCACGGCATACGCCGCCACGCTTGCCGTCAGAATCGCCGGTTGCGTGTTCTCGGTCAGACGCAACTCCTCCTCGGGACCTTCAAAACAAAGTTTCGACAGTGGGAATCCGAGCGCTTCATCGGCCCGCGCGAACACCTCGCGCGCCTCGGTGAACGCTTCTGCCAGCGATTTACCCATGCCGGCAAACTGGGATCCCTGACCCGGGAACAGGAAGACAGACTGAGACACTTTCGACATTTTCGCACGCGGACCGGACGGCCACATCGGAGCCAAGAATAGGCGAACACGGGCGCGTGCGAACCTGCCGGCGGCTTACAGCCAAACCTCCGCCGGGTAACCTTTACCCCTGTGGAAACCATCTATACTTGCCGTAAGGAGATCTCTTTGCGCCTCAGCGAGATTTGCGTCAACCGGCCGGTTTTTGCCTTCATGCTCATCATGTTCATGGTGACGCTGGGCATCTTCAGTTTCATGGACCTTGGCGTCGATCTTTTCCCTCAGTCCGATCCGGCCACCATTTACGTCCGCCTGCGTCTGCCCGGCGCGAGCCCCGAGGAGATGGTCTCGCAGGTCACGCTGCCCATTGAAGAGGCCGTATCCTCGGTCAGCGGCATTGAAGAGATCCGCGGCATGGTGACGGAAGGCTCGGCCAGCGTGATGATCACCTTCGTTCTCGAACGCGACATCAGCTCCGCCGTCGAGGATGTCCGCGAGAAGGTTTCCGGCGCCATGCGCCGCCTTCCGCCCAACATTCAGCCGCCCGTCGTGCAGAAGGCCGAACTCGACCGCGATCCGGTGGTGAACATCGCCATCTATGGGAACCGCTCCGTCCGCGAACTCACCGAAGTCGCCGACAAACAGGTGCGGCGCGCCCTGGAAACCGTCGACGGCGTGGCCGCCATCGACATCGGCGGCGCGCGTAACCGCCAGATCAACCTGTTCCTCGACATCAACAAGCTGAACGCCTATAACCTAACCGCGCAGGATGTGCAGCGCGCCGTCACCACCGAGAACATTGAAACCCCCGGCGGCCGGATGGTCACCGGGCCGTTGGAGGTCGGCGTGCGCACCATGGGCCGCGTCACCTCGGTCAACGAGTTCAACGACATCATCATCAAGAACGTAGGCGGCGCGCCCATTCGCTTGCGTGACATCGGCTACGCCGAGGACGGCATGGCCGAGAAACGTACGTTCGGATACCTGCGCGGACAGCCCGCCGTCACCATGGGCATCCAGCGGCAGACAGGCACCAACACCGTGGAGGTCGTGGACGGCGTCCTGGCCAAGCTGGAACAGGTGAAGCACCTGCTTCCGGCCGGCGTGAAGACCGAGCTCATCAAGGAGCAGGCCACCTACATCCGCGCTTCCGTGGCGGCGCTGGAAGAGCACCTTGTCATCGGCTCCCTGCTGGCCTCCTTCATCGTCTTTCTCTTCATCCGCGACTGGCGCACCGTGCTCATCAGCGCGCTGGCCATCCCCACCTCCATCGTCACCACCTTCACCGTCCTGCGCGTCATGGACTTCACGCTGAACTCCATGACGCTGCTCGGCCTCACGCTGGCCGTCGGCATTGTCATCGACGACGCCATCATTGTGCTCGAAAACATTGTCCGCTTCCTGGAGGAGAAGAACATGCCGCCCAAGGAGGCGGCCATCCAGGCCACCAAGGAGATCTCGCTCGCCGTCGTTGCCACCACCATCTCGCTGGTCATCATCTTCGTGCCCATCGCCTTCATGAGCGGTTACGCGCGGCGCTTCCTGAACCAGTTCGGCTGGACGATGGCCTTTTCCATTCTCGTTTCCATGCTGGTGGCCTTCACGGTTACGCCTTCGCTGGCGGCCAAGCTTTTGCGCCGCAAATCAGGAGGCCACACGCCGCACGGCGGGCATGAACCCAACTGGTTTGAACGGCCCTACCTGCGGATTCTGGGCTGGTCGTTGAACCACCGCTGGGTCATCATCGCCGTCTGCTGTCTCACCTTCGCCTCCACCTTCTATCTGAACAAGCACATTGGCCGCGACTGGATGCCGCAGGAGGACCAGTCCGAACTGGGGCTGTTCCTGGAACTGCCCGAAGGCAGTTCGCTCGAACGCACGGAAAGCGTCACCATGGAGATGCTGGCCAAGGTGGACAAGGTGCCCGGCGTCATCCTTACCGTCCCCGGCAGCACCTCCTTCCTCGACCGCGTCACCATGTCGTTTTCCACCATCCTGCTGGCGCCTCCGGACCAGCGCGGCACCATCGAGGAGATGGGCCAGAAGGTGCGCGAAGCCATCAAGGACTACGCCGCCTACCGGCCCCGCATCAACTTCCCCAACGTGCTCGGCGGCCGCGATACCTTCTCGCCCATCCGCCTCCAGGTGCTCGGCCCCGATATCAACAAACTGGTCTCCCTCTCCAAGGAATCCCTGATCGAGTTGCAGAAGGAACCCTCGCTCACCGACCTCAAGGCCAACCTGAACCTGAACAACCCCGAGCTTCAGGTGACCATCGACCGCCAGCTTGCCAGCGACCTTGGCGTGCGCGTCAGCGACATCGCCGGAGCCGTACGCCTGCTCATGTCGGGCGAGGATGAGATCTCCACTTACAAGGAAGACTCCGAGCAGTACCCGGTCACCATGCGCCTCATGCCCGGCCAGCGCGACGATCCCAGCGTCGTCAGCCGCCTGCTGGTGCCCTCGGCCAAGCTCGGCCTGATCCGCCTGGACTCGGTGGCCCGCCTGGAGCGCGGCCTCGGCCCCTCGCGCATCGACCGCTACGGACGCCAGTTCTCCGTCGGCATTTACGGCAACGTGGCTCGGGGCCACTCGCTGAGCGAAGCGGCCGCGGCGACCACGGCGGCCATTGATCGCGTCGGCATGCCGCAGGGCTACCAGTCGGTGTTCAGCGGCCAGGTGAAGGTGCTCGAAGAGACCACCCAGAACATGATCATGGCCATAGGCCTGGCCTCCATCTTCATGTACATGGTGCTGGCGGCGCAATTTGAAAGCCTCGTCCACCCCTTCATCATTCTGGCCACGCTGCCGCTGTCGATTCCCTTCGCGCTGCTCAGCCTGATTCTCACCGGCCGTTCGTTGAACCTGTTCAGCGCCCTCGGCGTGCTGCTTCTGCTGGGCATCGTGAAGAAGAACGGCATTCTGCAGATCGACTATATGAACCACCTGCGCGACGCCGGCGTCCCGTTGCGCAAGGCGATTCTCGATGCCAACCGCGTCCGTCTGCGGCCCATTCTGATGACGACGCTCTCCATCATCGCCGGCCTGATCCCCACGGCCATCGGCATGGGCGTCGGCGCCTCGCAACGCTCGGCCATCGCCGTCACCATCATTGGCGGCCAGTCATTGTGCCTGCTGCTGACGCTTCTGGTGGTGCCTGTTGGCTACTCCCTGGTGGAAGACGCACGCGCCTGGTTCGCACGTGGCAAAAGCGCCGGAGCGGCCGCGGCGTCGCCCGCGCACGGCGACTGAACCGTTCACACCGTTTTCCTGAAGCGGCCCGGAGAGTCTCCCTCCAGCGGGGCTGAGATATGCTGAGGGGGCATGAAATTCTGGGCGGTGGCCGCCATGTCGGCGGCGGTTCTGGGCGCGGCTCCGGTAAGTTATCAAAAAGAGGTTCATCCCATCCTGGCGGCGCGCTGCGCGGTGTGCCATGGCGCGCGCAACGCCAGCGGAGGGCTTTCGGTGGCCACGGTAGCGTCCTTGTTGAAGGGCGGCGCATCCGGCCCCGCCGTGAAACCGGGAGCCCCGGCGGGGAGTCCGCTGCTGGCCTCCGTCAGCGGCGCGAACCCGAAGATGCCCAAGGTGGGTGCGCCGCTTTCTCCGGAACAGGTTTCGGTGATCCGCCGCTGGGTGGAGGAAGGCGCGAAGGACGATACCGCTGGCGCGGCGGAAGAGACATGGTGGTCATTGCAGCCCCTGGCGCTCGTGGAGGCGCCTCAAGAAAACGGGTGGGGCCGGACGCCTATCGACGCCTTTCTTCTGCGCGCCATGCGCGCCAAAGGCCTGGAGCCCTCGAAACCCGCGGACAAGCGGACCCTCGCGCGCCGTCTCTACTTCGACCTCACCGGCTTGCCGCCATCGCCGGAAGAGGCAGATGCCTTCGTACGCGACGCGCGCCCCGACGCCTGGGAACAACTGGTGGACAAGCTGCTTGGCTCGCCCCGGTATGGAGAGCGCTGGGCGCGCCACTGGTTGGATGCCGCTCATTACAGCGAATCGCACGGCTATGACAAGGACAAGCCGCGCGCCAACGCCTGGCCCTACCGGGACTGGGTGATCGAGGCGTTCAACAACGACAAACCGTACGCACGCTTCCTGCAGGAACAGATCGCGGGCGACGTGTTGTGGCCCGCGGAGCCGCAGGCTCTGGTGGCCACCGGCTTTCTCGCCGCTGGTCCTTGGGATTTCGTGGGCCATCAGGAGTTGCGCGAAGGCACCGTGGACAAGGACCTGACACGCGTGCTCGACCGCGACGACGTGGTGGCGCAAGTGATGTCGGTGACCACCAGCATGACCGCGCACTGCGCCCGTTGCCACGATCACAAGTTCGATCCTATTCCGCAGCGCGACTACTACAATTTGCAAGCCGTGTTCGCGGGCGTGGACCGCGCCGACAGGCCCTTCGACGACGATCCGGCGGTGTATGCCAACCGGCGGGCGTTGTGGGCGGAAAAGCTGGCGTTGCAGCGCCGCCTGCAACCGTTGCAGGACAAGATCGAGTTCGCCACCAGCGAGGAGATCACCGCGCTCGATGTGAGCATCCAGGACGCCAGCCTCCTGCTGGCTCACCTGGGCGCGCCGAAGACGCCAGCCGAGGAGGCCGAAAAGAGCGAATTGGAAGCACGGCGCGGTGCCGGCCGCGCACGCCGGAAGGTGCTGGTGGACGCTCTCGTGGGCGCTGGAACCTACGCCGCCGCGGCCCTGCTCGAACAGGAAATGAAGGCCGTGGATGCGCGGCTTTCGCAACTACCGGCTCCGCGCCTTGTCTACGCGCCCGCGAGCTATTTCGTCCGTGCCGGCACGTTCCGCCCGCCTCTTGGACCGCGCGACGTGTATCTGCTGGACCGCGGCAACGTACGCGCTCCCAAGGAGAAGGCCGAGCCGGGCGCGCTCAGTTGCGTGAAGGGACTCGACGCCCGCTTTGCCACGCCGCCGGGCGACGAGGGCGCGCGCCGCGCGGCCCTGGCGCGCTGGTTGACGTCGCCTGCCAACGTGCTCGTGTGGCGGTCCATCGTGAATCGCGTGTGGCAGCATCATTTCGGCTCGGGCATCGTCGATACGGCGAATGACTTCGGCCACATGGGCGGCAAGCCATCGCATCCCCAGTTGTTGGACTGGCTGGCCGTGTGGTTCCGCGACGAAGCAGGCGGCTCGTTCAAGAAGTTGCACCGCATGATCGTCACCAGCGAGGCGTACCGGCAGTCGTCGGCGCAACGCGAGGACGGCGTCCGGGTGGACGCTGAAAACCGTCTGCTCTGGCGCATGAACCGCACGAGGCTGGAGGCTGAAGCCCTGCGCGACGCCATTTTGACGACGGCGGGCACGCTCGACCTCGCCATGGGCGGGCCGTCCGTGCGCATGTTCTGGTTCAAGGACGACCACTCGCCCGTCTACGATTACGCCCGCTTCGATCCCGCCACGCCGGGCGCCAACCGGCGCAGTATCTACCGGTTTATCGTGCGCAGCGTGCCCGATCCGTTCATGGACCGTCTGGATTGCCCGGATCCGTCCGTGCTGACGGCCAAACGCTCGACCACCATCACCGCGATTCAAGCGCTCGCCGTATGGAACAACCCCTTCGTGCTACGTATGGCCCGGCAGTTCGCCGCGCGAGTGCGGGACTCCGGCGGCGGCGCGGCCGAGGCCGTGCGCCTGGCCCTGGGCCGCGACCCCACGCCCGATGAACGGCAAGCCTATGAAACCTACGCGAAACAGCACGGTTTGGCCAATTTGTGCCGCGTCCTGTTCAACACGAATGAGTTCATGTTTGTGGATTGAAGAAAGCCAGCGATGAACCGGCGGAAATTCTTGAGCACGGCAGGCAACGGATTTGGCGGGCTGGCGCTGGCCCATCTGTTGGGCCGCGAGGCGGCGGGCGCGCCCAAAGGCCGTCCCGAATTCAACGGCGGCCTGCACTACAAGGCTCGCGCCAAGCGCGTCATTCAACTCTTCATGTCCGGCGCGGCTAGCCAGTGCGACACCTTCGATTACAAACCGGCATTGGTGAAACTGGCCGGAGAAAAGTGGGACCCCGGCGAAAAGGTCGAACTCTTCCAAAGTAATCCCGGCGTTGTGATGCCCAGCCCGTGGGGCTGGAAGCAGTACGGGCAGTGCGGCAAGTGGGTGAGCGATCTGCTGCCGCACACGGCGCGGCGTGTGGACAGCATCGCCTTCGTGGCCTCCCTCATTTCCAAGTCCAACGTGCACGGTCCGGCCACGTTCATGCAGAATACCGGCTTCATTCTGCCCGGGTTCCCCAGCGCTGGCGCCTGGGTGTCGTACGCCCTGGGAAGCGAAAGCGAAAATCTGCCGGAGTTCGTCGTGCTGCCCGACCCGCGCGGCATGCCGCCTAACGGTGCGGCGAACTGGTCGGCCGGATTCCTCCCCGCCGCGCATCAGGCGACCTCGATTCGCGTCGGCACGCCCACGCCGGTGCATGACCTGTTTCCCCCGCCGGACAATGGTTTCATCACGGATGCCAGCGAGCGCGACGGACTGGCGCTGCTGGGCCGGATGAATCACGCCTACGCGAAAGAACGTGCCGGCGATTCGCGGCTGGATGCGCGCGTGGCGTCTTATGAAATGGCGGCGCGCCTGCAACTCAGCGCCCCGCGGGTGCTCGACGTGGCCAGCGAGAGCGAAGCCACGCGGAAACTGTATGGCCTTGACGACAAGGTGACGGCCGACATGGGAGAGCGCTGCCTGGTGGCGCGGCGGCTGGTGGAACGCGGCGTACGTTTCGTGCAGGTGTGGAGCGGCGCCGACAACGGCTTCCCGCGCCGCAACTGGGACAGCCACGAAAACCTGGCCAAGGATCACGGCGAACTGGGTACGGCTCTCGACAAGCCCGTGGCCGGTCTGTTGCAGGACTTACAGGCGCGCGGACTGCTGGAAGATACGATCGTGTATTGGACCACCGAGTTCGGCCGCATGCCATGCAGCCAGGGCAGCAAGGGGCGCGATCACAACCCGTTCGGTTTCACCTCGTGGCTGGCTGGCGGCGGCGTACGCGGCGGCGTCACATGGGGCGCCACCGACGAGTGGTCCTACAAAGCCGTGGAAAAGCCGGTCTATTGTTACGACGTGCACGCGACGCTGCTCCACCTGATGGGCATCGACCACACGCGGCTCACCTACCGCCACAACGGCATCGACCGGCGGCTTACCGACGTGCACGGCCATGTAATGGAGGATCTGCTTGCCTAAATGGATGACGTTTCTGGCGTTGGCCGCCGCGTTGGCCGGGGCGCTGCCGGCCCAGGTGTTCGAGGCGGGCACTCTCGTGGAATGGAAAGCCGAACGCGTGCTTACGCTCGGCGTCAATTTGCATCATGTGCAGGGCATCGACATCGAACAGGACCGGCTGTGGGTCTCCTCGGTGGACGCCAGGAAGAGCAAGGGATACCTTTCGCTGCTGGACGCACGCAAGGGCAAACTGCTGCGCCAGGTGGAGGTTCAGCAGGGCAAACGCATCCACCCCGGCGGGCTGCAACTGGACGGGGAATCCCTGTGGCTGCCTGTCGCCGAGTATGACCGCGATGGACCCACCACGATCGAGAGGCGCAATAAGAAGACTCTCGCCCTGGAGAGCAGCTTCGACGTGGCCGATCACATTGGCTGCGTAGCGGCAGGACCCGGTATCCTGATGGGCGGCAACTGGGATAGTAAGTTCATTTATTCCTGGTCGAAGGACGGCCGTGAATTGACAAAATCGCCGAATCCGGGCCGCACCGGCTTTCAGGATTTGAAGTGGGACAACGGCGTGCTGCTTGGCTCCGGCAATGCGTCGCGCGATACCCAGGCGAGCGAGGCGGGCGCCGTGGAGTGGTGGAATCCAAACGGCTGGCGGCTGGTGCGTCGGTTCACGGCGGGCAAGACAGATCGTGGCGCGCCTTTCACCAACGAGGGCATGGCCTGGCGCGGCGGCAAGCTCTACCTGCTGCCGGAAGACTCACCCAGCCGCTTGTTCGTGATGAGCCCTCGATAACATCCACTTACAACCGCGGGTAAATCGCCTTCAGCGCCGGGTAGAGCTGCGTGTAAGTAGCGTACCCTCGCTCGTAGACCGCGGCGGCTTCCGCGCCGGGTTCCACGGTGAGCGTTTCGCGCACCGCGCCGCGGCAGGCGGCCTCGACGGAGGCAAAGCGGCCCGATCCGGCCATGGCCAGCAACCCCGCCCCGTACGCCGAACCCTCCTGCGTCTCCAGCGTGGCGACCGGCTTGTGGAAGACATCGGCGAACATCTGCCGCCAGAAAGGGCTCTTGGCGCCGCCGCCGGAAAGGCGTACCTTCTCCACTCGCGCCCCCATGCGCTCGATCAGCGCCAGGCAATCCTTCTGCGAATAGGCGACACCCTCCAGTACGGCGCGCACCATGTCGGCGCGCGTATGCCTGGCCGTCAGCCCGATCCAGGCGGCGCGCGCGTAGGCGTCGATGTGGGGCGTGCGCTCGCCCATCAGATACGGCAGCCAGTAGAGCCCCTGCGCCAGCGCGGGCGCCGTGGCGGCCAGCGCCGTAAGCCCGTCGTAGGATTCCCCGGGCGCCAGTTGCTGGCGGAACCATTGCAGCGAAAGCCCCGCGCCTTGCGTCACGCCCATCACATGCCATTTGCCCGGCACGGCGTGGCAGAAGGTGTGCACGCGGCCTTCCGGATCATAAGCGGGTTGGTCGAGGTGAACGAACACCACGCCCGAGGTGCCCAGCGTATCGCTGGCGATGCCCGCCTCGACAATGCCGTTGCCCACCGCGGAACTGGCTTGATCGCCGCCGCCGCCCACCACCGGCGTACCCTCTCTCAGCCCGGTGGCCGCGGCCGCCTGCGCCGTCACCCGGCCCGTGATCTCCGGCGACTCGTACAGTCGCGGCAAAATGGAGGCGTTCAGCTTCAGCCCCTCCATCATCTCGCCCGACCAGCGTCGGTGCGCCACGTCGAGCAGCGCCGTGCCCGAGGCGTCGGACACCTCGGTGGCATACTCGCCTGTGAGGCAAAAGCGGATGTAGTCTTTTGGCAGCAGCAGGCGCCGGATGCGGGAGAATTGGGCCGGTTCATGGTCACGCACCCACAGCAGTTTGGGCAGCGTGAAGCCGGTAAGCACGGGGTTGGCCGTCCAGCGCACCACATTCTCACGCCCCAACACCTCGTGAACGTGTTCCACCTGGACCTGAGAACGCTGGTCGCACCAGATGAGCGCGGGCCGGATGACGGCGTTGTACTCATCCAGCAGCGTCAAGCCATGCATCTGGCCGGAAAGCCCGATGGCCGCCACCTGATCACCGCCAGCGTCAGCCGCCCCCAATACGCCGCGCACCGCCGCCCGCGTGGCATCCCACCAGTTTTCCGGCCGCTGTTCGGCCCACAGGGGCCGCTGCATGAGAATCTCCTCGTGCGGGGCCGTGAAACCGTGCCTCACCTTCCCTTCCTCGTCCAGAAGAAGGGCGCGTGTGCCGCCGGTGCCAATGTCGATGCCGAGCCAAAACATAAGCCACCTATTGTACCGGTGGCCCGGCGGGTGTGCTTGCCGTTCAGGCCGAAAGAGCCATGTCCACAGGCATGCTCTGCTGGTCGGCCAGGATTTCGTAGATTCCCATCAGGTAGGCGCGCGCGTCGGCATCGTGTCCCGAAACGCTGGCGGAAGATGCGCGGTTCACCAGGGCGGTCAACGCGCGTGTCGGATACACCGCTGGTTGGCGGTTCTCGGTTTCACTCACAGTTTTCTCCTCCAAGTACCACGAGCGGGAAGACTCTCTGCGGAGCCTGCGATGATCCGCCGCGCCGTCATGCGGTCGCGGCCGGTGCGATTTCCCACCCTCTACTGCAAAAGCGGCAAACGGAAGCAAATCGGCTCACTCCGGAAAAATAATTTCCAGCGTGAACCGTACCGTCTTGCCTTCTACGCCGATTGCGACATCTTCAATGCGCCGGATGGTATTCCCTCGGATCCGGCCGGTGCACGATGCGCAGGCGAAAGCGAAATGAATTCGAAGATGCGCGTCAGGTGCTCCTTCGATTCCTCGACCCGCCCGTCGCGGACGGCCATTTCCGCCTGGCTCAGTAACCCTTCAAAGCCCGCCGGTTGCGGACTGGCCGGGACCTGTTTTTCAGAAGCGCTCCGGCGCTGCTGGGCAAGTTCTGTCGACTTGTTCGGTTCCATGACAACTCCTCCTAACTACCCAGTACCGCCGGAAAACTCCACCGTGCGACCCAGGTTCTTCTGACTGTACCCCCATTTGCGCCCGGATGGAACATGCAAGGCATGGGTGGGGGTAAAATCAGTACAAAAGTAACGGGGGTAATAGCGAACCTTAGGCGGGAACGTCCTGGAACTCTCGCGACAGACAGTGCGCCGTGCAGGCGCACAGCAGGCGAACGGAACGGTGCCTCGCGCGGACCGGGCAAGTGGCCCCCGTTTGGGCCGCGCGTCAGGCCCGGATTATGCGCCGGTGTTCATCTTGTGCATCAGGAACGGCAGGTAGGCGGCGCCGTACAACCCTGCCTGATTGCCGAGCGTGGCCGGCTCCACACGCGTCTTCGTGTTGCGAAAGGTGAACGACCGGGTTTCAATCTCGGCCATCATCGAAGGCGCAAAGAAACGCCACGCAGGCAAAACGCCTCCGCTCAGCAGATAGAGCGGAAAGTTAAAGATATTGATGAGAGTGGCCAACGCGAGTCCCAGCGCCAAGCCCATGTGTTCGAAGACGCGCAGCGCCAGGGGATTGCCCTGCTCAGCCAGATCGAACACATCCTTGGCGGTAAGGTGATCGCCCAGTGCAACCAGCTTCGCCATTGCTTCTATGGCAGTGGCCGAGGCGTGCTTTTCCAGGCAGCCCGAATTGCCGCAGCCGCATGGATTGCCGCCTGGTATTGCCGTGATATGTCCTAGTTCTCCAGCCATGCCGACGAAGCCGTGCAAGACGCGCCCGGAGGAGATGATGCCGCCTCCAATACCAGTACCAAGCGTAAGGAGAACCAGGTCGTTCACATCGCGCCCGGCGCCGATCCATTTTTCGCCCAAAGCCGCCGCGTTGGCGTCGTTTTCCAGGATGACCGGCGTCGACAGCCGCTGCGAAAGGTCGTCGCGCATGGGGAAGCCGTCAAAGCCGAGCAGATTGTGCGTGCCGACGATGACGCCGCGTTCGATGTCGATGAAGCCCGGCACGCCAATGCCGATGCCGTAGAAACCCGAGGCCCCGAAGCGGGCGCGAAGCTGGTTCACAGCGCCGGCGATATCGCTCAGTACGGCATCTCGTCCCTCCTCGAAGTTGGTGGCTCCGGAGGTCTTGTCGAGGATGTTGCCGTTGCGGTCAATCGCGGCGGCGCGCAGGTTTGTACCGCCGAGATCGACTCCGATGGTGTAGGCGAGATCAGACATGAACAAGCAGCATACCATTCACGCCCGCGGCGGAAGTGGCGGTCACGCCCGCGGCGGAAGTGGCGGGTCAAGCTATTCCGAATTTCTTACTTGACGCGGGAGTAGAAAAGGCGTAGAAACAGGAATGCCGACTGGGACCACGCTGCACCTGTTGATTGGAACGAAGAAGGGCGCCTGGCTGCTTCGCGACGGAGGCGGACGGCGGAGTTGGAACATCTCCGCTCCCATCTGTTTTGGAACCTCCGTCTTCCACATCGTCCAGGACCCGCGCGACCCCAAGCGCATGGTCCTGTCCTCCAAGGCAGGACACCTCGGGCCCACCGTGATGTTGAGCGCCGATGGCGGCCGGAAGTGGACCGAGGCGGCCAAGCCGCCGGCCTTTCCCGCCGGACTGACCCATCGCTCCCAGCATGGCGATCAGCCGCGGACGGTGGATCATGTCTTCTGGCTTCAGCCGGGCCATGCCAGCCAGCCGGGGCTCTGGTATGCCGGCACCTCGCCGCAGGGCCTATTCCGCAGCCAGGATTACGGACGCACATGGGAGAGCGTGGACGGCTTCAACGCGAACGCAAAGTGGCACGACTGGTGCGGCGCGAAGGAGGAAGGCCCTCCCGACGGCGCGCGTCTGCATTCGATCAACGTCGATCCGCGGGACGCACGGCATCTCTATATCGGCATGTCCTCGGGGGGCGTGTTTGAATCCACCGACGCTGGGGCAAGTTGGAAGCCATTGAACAAGGGCATCGCGGCCGATTTCCTGCCCGACCCCAACGCCGAATATGGCCACGACCCGCATTGCGTGCGTCTTCACCCGCTCATGCCCGACCGCCTCTACCAGCAGAACCATTGCGGCATCTACCGCATGGAGCGCGCCGAGGCGAAATGGGAACGCATTGGCACGCGGATGCCGAAGAAGATTGGCGACGTGGGTTTCCCCATGGTGCTGCACCCGCGCGACCCCGACACCTGCTGGGTGTTCCCGATGGACGGCACCAGCGTGTGGCCGCGCACCAGTCCCGGAGGAAAGCCCGCCGTTTATAAGACCACCAACGCGGGCCGCACCTGGTCGCGCCTCTCTCAAGGCATGCCTGAATCCAACGGCTGGTGGACCGTGTTCCGGCAGGCCATGACGGCCGATGCCGGAAAGAGCGTGGGTCTCTATTTCGGCACCACGCAGGGCTCCGTCTGGGCCAGCCGCGACGAGGGCGCCCGCTGGCGCGCCGCGGCCGAGGGCCTGCCCCGCATTCAAAGCGTGGAGGCGGCGTACCTCTAGTGGCGCGCACGGTTCGCGTATTCGTGCCGGGCCCCTTGCGCAGCTACACGGGCGGCCGCGCCGAAGTCACGGTCGTAGCCGCCGGCGCGTTGCTGTCCGATGTGCTGGCCGCGATCGAGGCGAACCATCCGGGCATCCGCTTTCGGATGATCGACGAGGCAGGCCGGATTCGTGAACATATCCGTCTGTTCGCGGAAGGCGAGCTGGCGCGCGATCTCCGGACAAAAGTGGATGGGGAAGTGCAAATCATCTGCGCCATCAGCGGCGGCCTGCAACCTTTGCCGCAACGTTCGCGTCTGGATGGGCAGAATGCGGTACAGGAATTCGCGGCACGGCCGATAGATTGGCAGTAGGAGGGAGGATTACGATGGACATCCTCGGTGATCGTCACTACGTCGAACTGCCAGGAGAGACTGTCCATGAGTTGCCACCGCTGCTGGTGCACGAGCAGCCTCCGGTGCGCCGGCTCGACAGAGTCGTCGACATGGCACAAACCCTGATCGACAAGGAGGACCTGGTGCCCAGCTTCGCGCTGGACACGCTGGCCGGCGAGGCGGAAAGCGGGCGGCGCAAGATGGACATGGCGCTGAACCTGGTGGACCGCTACCTGCGCATCGTGCACCACTGGCAGTGGGGCGACGACGTGCTCGAATGGATCCGCCAGTGCGAAATCACCTTCGAATCGCAACCGAATCTACGGTCGCTTCTGCGTCCCGACGTGTGGCCTCACGCCGGGCGTGCCAGCTTTGTCACGCTGTTGGAAGATAAGGCGGTGCCCACGCGCGAGGGGGTGGATCTCGAAAAGGCGGTAGGCTTGCGCCTCACTTTCCGGCGCCGCCCGCAACTGGATGTTTTCTCCGATCAGTTTCTCTTTTATCTGGATTCCACGCTGGCCAACACCGCCTACCACACCTGGGCCAGCCTGAGCCGCTCTCCCGCCCGCGACCTGCCGCCGGAGCGCTTCCAGGTGAACGTGCTGAAGATGTAGAGGCGGGCCCCGGCTTACTGGACAGCCGACGCATAGAATTCGCTGGCGTCTTGCTTTAACTTGGTAAGAGAAGCCTCGTGGATGTACATCATGTGCCCGGCTTCATACGTGGCGAAACGGAAATTCGCGCGCAACTTCGCGTCGAGATCCATGTGCTGAATCGTGTAGTTCGCGGCCTCAAAGGGTGTCGCCAGATCGTAGTAACCTTGTGCCACGAACACCTTCATGTACGGGTTCTTCGCAAGCGCCTCGCCCAGCGCGATCGAGGTGTCGGCATAGCCCTGTCCGAGGGGCATCGAGGTAATATTGAAATCCCACGGCGATGTGATGCCGCCACCCAGCGCGAAATACTCAAAATCGGTTTCAAAGCCCAACTCCTGCCGCGCGTACTGATTCATCGCCGAGGTGTAGGGCGGACGGATGGCCGTGAGAGAAGGATCGAACTCGGGCCTCTCGGCGGCGGGCGAGCCATCGCCCGAGGCGGTCAAACGGCCATCCAGGCGGCCCACGGTGAGGCCTTTGTCCCTCAGCAGTTCCTTGCAGAAGCGCTGGATCTCGATGCGCAAATTGGACCGGTCGATGTAGGCGGGGCTTAAGCCGGTGAGCCGCGCCAGGCGTGCAATCGCCTTCTGCCGTTCCGGCGCGCTCAACGAATCGCCCTTGTATAGAACCGTCTGATACTCGCCGCCGGCATAGCCGCGTGCCTCGGCGATCGCCTTTTCAAGTGAGCCCTGCAAGTCGGCGGGCAGGCGCTTGTGGTAGTGCGCGATGGCCGTGTAGGTGGGCAGGAAGACGGCGTAGGGCAGATCGTTGCCGCGCGCGAAACGCGCCGTCTGGAAGTTCAAAATCGTGGAGATGAGAAAGACGCCGTTCAGCGAGATGCCTTTTTCCAGCAGGTGCCCGGCGAGTCCGGCGGCGCGCGTGGTGCCATAGCTTTCCCCGGCCAGAAACACCGGCGAACCCCAGCGCTGGTTCCCGGTGAGCCAGGTGCGAATGGCCGTTCCCATCGCCTCGATGTCGCCGCGCAGGGAGAAGAAACGCTTGGCCCCGTCTGGAGATTTGGCCCGTGAATATCCCGTGCCCACGGGGTCGATGAAGACAAGATCCGATGCATCGAGCCACGTGGAAGGATTGTCCACCAGACGGTAGGGCGGCGCGGGCATGGAGCCGTCGGGGTTCATGGGCACGCGGCGGGGACCGATGGCGCCCAAGTGCAGCCACAGCGAGCCCGCGCCAGGTCCTCCGTTGAAACAAAACGTAACAGGACGCTTTTGTTTTGGCGCGCCCTCCACCGTGTAAGCCGTGAAAAAGAGTTGCGCCTCGATTTCGCCGGCTTCGGTGCGAATGGGCAGGAAGCCGGCGGTGGAGTGATAGCGCAGTTCGCGGCCGTTCATGGTGATCGACTGCGTTTTCAGAACCGGCGCTTCCGCCTTGAACACGAGCGGCGCCGGTTTGGGCGCCTGTGCGGGCGCGGTTTGTGAAGGCAGCGGCTGCCCCGCAGCGGCCAGAATGAGCAAGAGACTCGCGGTGCGTCGCATGGACCCCTTTCAATGACGGCGAATGCCCCCGGGCTTCACACGGGCCGCGTGGCGGCTGGGGGCTGGTTTCGATTGAGTGTATCATTGGCCTCGTGATGCAACGCATGGGCCTCGCGACGAAACGAATTGGGCTCGGGATGAACCGCAGAGGCTTTCTACAAGGCGCCGCCGCCGGTCCGCTGGCGATGCTCGGCTCGCCTCGGCTCGCGGCGCAGGCTGAGCGGCCCAATATCATCTTCCTGCTCACCGACGATCACAAACTGGACGCCCTAGGCTGCATGGGCAACCGCGTGATCCGCACGCCGAACCTCGACCGCCTGTCGCGCGAAGGCGTCACCTTCGACCGGCATTGCGTGACCACGGCCATCTGCATGACATCGAGGGCCAGCATATTCACCGGTCTTTACGCGCGCGCACACAAGATCTGGGACTTTCAAAAGCCTTTTACTCCGGAGCAACTGGCGCGCACCTATCCGGAACTGCTGCGCTCCTCGGGCTACCACACCGGCTTCGTCGGCAAGTATGGCGTGGGCGCCGGACCCACGATGCCTGCCGGCCGGTTTGATTTCTGGCGTGGCGTGCCCGGCCAGGGTCCGCGCTTCCCGCAATATCAAGGGCGCGAGGTGCACGTCACGGAGATGTTCGGCGGACAGGCGCGCGAGTTCCTGGACGCAGTTCCCCGGGACAAGCCGTTCTGTCTTTCGCTGAGCTTCAACGTGCCCCACGTGGACGACAACAGTCCTGAACAGTTCCGTCCTTCGAAAGCCACCGAGGGCATGTACGACGGCGCAACCTTTCCCTACCCCAGGACGGCCGACCTGCGCACCATCGAGCGGATGCCCATTGAGGTGCAGCGCTCGGAAGGCCGGCGCCGCTGGGCCGTACGTTTCAGCACGCCGGAGTTGTTCCAGACCAGCATCCGGAAATACTACCGGTTGATCACCGAAGTGGACACGCAAGTGGGGCTGCTACGCGAAAAGCTGCGCGAACTGGGGCGCGACCGGAACACGGTGATCCTGTTCACCGGCGACCACGGCTTCTATCTGGGCGAGCACGGCCTGGCGGGCAAGTGGCTGATGCACGAGGAATCCATCCGGACCCCGCTCATCGTCTACGATCCCCGCCTGCCCGCCGCGCGCCGTGGCGCACGCGTGCAGGAGACGACGTTGAACATCGACTTTCACCCGACCATACTTTCCATGGCCGGGCTACGCGCGCCGGAAGGAACCATGGGCCGCGATCTCACGCCGTTGCTGCAAGGCCAGCGCACGGCCTGGCGCAACGAGTTTTACTACGAACATAATTTTCCGAACAACGGCTGGATTCCCTCCACCGAAGGCGTGCGCACCAACGAATGGAAGTACACGCTGTACACCGACTGCCAGCCCCGGTTCGAGGAGTTGTTCGACCTGAAAAACGATCCCATCGAAGCGCGGAATCTGGCGCGCGACGGCGGCCAGCAGTCCCGCATGACAGCGCTGCGCGCGCGCTACGGAGCGTGGCAGGCAGCCCTGGACAACTGGCGCGAGGGCTCGCCCTGGAGCGAACCCTCTTAAGCCGCAGGCTCCGTCCCTAGGGCCGCTTCTGCGCGTCGTGCTTTTCCTTGGCGATCTTCCCGCTGAGCGCGTCCTGCTTGGCTTCGATCTTGGCCCGCTCGGCCGGCGTCAAGCCCTTGCCGTCCGCGCGATCCTTTACGATTTCGCGATGCAGCTTGCGTTCCTTCTGTTCCAGCTTGCGCGTTTCAAGCCGCGTGAGTTCACCCGATTGCACGCCTTCCTTGATCCGCTTCTGCTGCTCCACCTGGCGCTCGGCGGGACGGTCGGCGGCGAAGGCGGAAACCGCGGCCAGCGCTCCGCACACGATCGTGGTCCGTATCAGGGTCTTCATGTTGCTTCCTCCTGTACGGTTAAACTCGGGCGCGCTGGGTAAGTTGCGATGGATTCGTGGAAACCAAGCGTGTTACTGAATCCGCAACTCCCTTGACGTCGCAGGCAGCGCGCGCAACATGCGGTCGGGATCCGTCGCGGGCCGAACCGGAATGGGCAGGCTGAGCGGCGCGCTGGGGGGAAAATGAGGATGAATCAACGACTTGTAATCGCCGCAGAACGAACGGAAGTCGCTACTCTCGCAGATGAGCTTCAGCAACTCATACATGTTCTGCAGTCGGGTGTTCGTCGAGCGGTGCACGTCGAAATGCTCGGCCAACTGCTGGTCCACCAGCCCCGCCGTGCCATTGGCCATCGAGAGTTTGGCCAGAGCGCCGGCGCCTGCGTAGGGATCGAAACCGGCTACAAGATTGAATAACATGCCCCAGGCATCGGCGTCGAGTTCCGTATTCTGGTTGAACGTGGTCACACCTTTGCGGAATTGAATGATGTGCCCCAACTCGTGGCCCACGATGAAGCCCATCTCGCTGGGAGAATCGCTGATGAGTTCGGAAAGGGCGTAGCTGATCGTGAGGTTGTTATCCGAACTGGCCGAGGCGTTGATCGTGCCCGAGGGATCGAACACCAGCCGCACGAGCGGGTTCAGCGGATCCAGGCCCGGCGTGCCCGCCGTGGCCGAGCGCATGGCGTTCAACACCTTCCAGAAGGCAAGTTGAATCCGGTCGTGATGCGAAATGGGCCAGCGCGCCGCGCCCGGAGGCAAGGACGACAGCACGTTGTCCTGTGCATTCAACGTCCAGGCCACCAGGTTCAGAGGTGCGCGCGTGTTCAACTCCACCGTGCCCACATAGCCGCCGGGCAGCGTGGTAACGACATTCCGCAGATTGAACGAGGTATGCCCCAGGGCGGGGACGTTCACCGAGGAAACGCCCACCTGCGTCCCGTTGTGATCCATGGCCCTGACCTGCACGCTGATCGGGCTGTCATTGTACGGGTTGACCAGGGCAATGCCCAGGTCGGCGTTGGCGAACGAACGGTACACCGGCGTGGGCAGCGTGGGCGCCGCGGCGATGTCCACGCGCGGCGTTCCTGACTCGATGGCCCGGAAGAGCACGGTGCCGTGAATGGGAAGCGTGGAGTTCAGCAGGGCCCAACCGGTAGCCACCTGTGGCGAGGCTCCCGTGGAGCGCAGAATGCGGGTGCCTCCGGCGGGAATCGAAAAGTTAGCCGTGGAAATCGCTCCGGCTCCGAAGTCGAGCGCAAGCGCCCGGCCGTCGTTTCCGCGGATGGTCAACAGCACGCCGGCCGCCAGCGACGGGTGCGGGTTCTGCAGAATGATCGAAGTTTGCCAGCGCTGCGCGGCTGTCCCTCCGTCGGCCAATTGCGGGAAGTAGAGATTCACATGAGCGCTGTCGGGGTCGATTTGCGCCATGAGCGCGGGTAAGGCGAAAAACAAAGTAGTTAGTAAGCTCCGGACCATGATTGAAACTACAGAGTTTCCGGACGGTCCGCAACCGGAAACAGAGGATGCGTGCGAGGAGACTTCCAACATTACGCGCGGCGCCGCGCGCGGGCGCGGCGTGAATGAATGCGGCATCCGCCTTCGCACCAGAACCCGGAGCGGGCCGAGGCCACCAGTTCGGAGACGCGAACCGGTGTCAGGTTGAATCCGGCGTTGAGAAACGGCGCGCCGCCCAGGGCGAAGCACTCCAACAGCACGAGCGACGCCCAGAGCAGCCATGCGTCAACCGAGGCTCCAAAGCCCAGCAGGAAGCCGGCCGAGGCAACGGCCAGCGCCATGAGGCCGAACGATCCCCAGCTCAAACCCAGCGGTCCGAAATGCCGTGCCCAGTAGCGCCCGAACAGAGTATCGAGATTCACGCCGAACTGGCGGCCGAACTCCTCGAAGAACACAATGGCGGCGTCATCGTTCAGGCCGAGGTCCTCCCGCAAGCGGGCCGCCTGGGTGACACGCGCGGCCGGTACTCCCAGATGGCACGCCGTGAACCGGGCCACACGCGCTTCCAGCAGTCCCGCGTCTCGCCGCGCGGGCGCTGAACGTATGAGAACACTTGACGATGCGATGGAGGCAGCCACGGGTTTTCGGATTCCAGCTTGCGGAATTATGCTGGACCCGGCAAGACCGTACCAGTACCTAGAGGTTCCGGTACTTAACCCCGTGCGTTCTAGTACTTCACGACAGGACGACTTACTAAGCGCGTTGGCTCTCAGGCCGTGGCCACGCGTTCGCCATCGGCCTGGCTCTGCTCGTTAAAGCTGTAGCCGAATCCCCGCACCGAACGGATGTAACCCGGCCCGCCCGCGTCGCCTTCAATCTTCTGGCGCAGGCGCAAGACGTAGACGTCCACGGTGCGATCGGTCACGGCGCGGTCGTGGCCCCACACGGCATCCAGCAACTGCTCGCGGCTGAAGACCACGCTGGGGCGCGACATCAGGAATTCGAGCAGGCGGAACTCGGTGGCCGTGAGCGTCACCTCTTCCCCGCCCTGGAAGACGCGGCACGCATTGCGGTCCAACTCGAGCGCGCCCGAGCGCAGGGACCGTTGCGGCGCGGTCTGCGGCCGGAACTGAATCTTGATGCGGGCGATCAGTTCGCGGATGAAGAACGGTTTGACGATGTAGTCGTTGGCGCCCAGTTCCAGGCCGACAATGCGGTCGGCTTCGCTGGCGCGGGCGGTGAGAAAAATCACCGGAATGTGCGCCAGTTCCGGACGGGCGCGAATGCCTTTGCAGATGTCCAGGCCGTCGGAGTCCGGCAGCATGATGTCGAGCAGAATCAGGTCGGGCCGTTCGCGCCGGCAGAGGTCGATGGCGCCCTTGCCTGTATGCGCGCCCACCATCTGAAAGCCTTCCTTCTCCAGGTTGTACTTGAGAAGAGCGAACAGATCGGCGTCGTCCTCGATCAGCATGATTTTCTTCACACTGTTTCTCCCATACCTCTATCAGGATAGTGCGGGCTTCGTGACGAAGCGATGACAGGGCCGTGAATGCTGGCTGACTCTTCCGCCGCGGTCACGGAGCCGTTACGCGCGGCTCATCCTGGCTGGAGCCGCTCAGCGGATGTTCGCCGATTCCGTTGTCATGGTCCGGCAGCGTAAAGGAGAAAGTCGAGCCTTTCCCCGGTTCGCTCTCAACGGCCACGTCGCCGCCGTGCGAGCGGGCCAGGTGTTTCACGATCGCCAGCCCCAACCCTGTGCCGCCCAACTCGCGCGAGCGGGCCTTGTCCACGCGGTAGAAGCGTTCAAACAGGCGCGGCAACTCCTCCCCGGGAACCCCCATGCCGGTGTCGCTCACGAAAAAGCGGATGAAGCCCTGGCGCGCGGCAGCGTCCGCGCCCAGGGTGATCTGTCCGCCCCCTGGCGTGTATTTGATGGCGTTTTCCAGCAGGTTGCACAGCGCCTGGTGAACGGCCTTCCAGTCGCAGAACACCTCTTGTCCGGCGGGCGCGGGCAGGACCGTGAGTTGCAGGGACTTCTTTTGGACCAAAGGCCGCATGGCATCGGCGCAGTCCCGGAGCAGGTCGCTCGCATGGTAACTGGCGAATTGGAACTTCTGCGATCCCAGTTCGGTACGGCTCAGCGTCAGCAGGTCGCTGGCCAGATTGGTCAGACGCTCGGCGTTCTGGCGGATGATGTGCAGGAAGCGGACGTTGTGTGCCGGGTCGTTCACCGCGCCATCCAGCAAGGTTTCGGTGTAACCCTGGATCGAGGCGAGCGGCGTGCGCAACTCGTGGCTCACGTTGATCACGAAGTCCTTGCGGATGCGCTCCTGTTTCTCTAACTCCTGATGCTCATGCTGAAGTTGTTCGAACATGCGTTCCAGCTTCACGCCGGTGTCATTCAGTTTCGAGCCGAGAATGCCCAGTTCATCCGAGCCGATGCTGCCGAGCCTCGCGCTGAAGTGGCCTTCGGCGAGCTTGCCGGCATAGTCGATGATGGCGCCGAGCTTGAAGGAAACCAGACGCGCGAACCAGGCGGCCACCAGAAACGCGGGCAGAAACGCGAGCGCGGTGGAGATGAGCATCCGCCGCCGGATCCGCTCCACCTGTGACTGCACCTCCGCCAGTGGCACGGCCAGGCGCACGGCGCCAAGATGGTGGGGCATCGCCACATAGAGGAAGTCGATGTTGCGCGTGGTGCTGCGGCGTGTTTCGGCGCCTGTGCGTCCGGACAGGGCCGAGACGAACTCCGAGCGCGCCTTGTGATTCTCCATGCGCGCCACGTCCGCCTCGGAGTCGGCCAGCGGCACGCCCTGATGATCGATCAGCGTGATGCGCGCGCCGGAAGCCTCGGCGATTTCGCGCGTTCGGCGGCGCAGGGCGTCTCCGGTTTCGTCGCCAAGCGTGAGATCGAGCATGCGGCCCTTCTGCACCAGTTCACGTTCCAGCGTCTCGCGGAAACTGGTTTCGGCGATCTTGGAAACGAGAAGGTCCACCGCCGCCAGCGCCACCACGAGCACGCACAGCACGCCGAAAATTAGCTTCAGGAAGATTCGGGCGGTCATGCCGGGCCAGTCTCAGTATCGCCTACAATGTACCCATGGCGACAAAACAATCCGATGAAACCAGGAGCCGTAGAGGCATGTTCAAGGCAGGAGCGGCCGTGGCTGGCCTGGCCGCGGCCACCGCGGTCACGGCGGCGGCGCAGAGCGCTCCCGTGAAAAAGGTGCACCGCAAAGGTCCCAAGCCGAAGGGCACGCCGCTGTTCAATGGCGCGGTCAGCTACGGCAGTCTCCTGTTCATTGCCGGCAAGGGCGCGCACTTCCAGGGAGATATCAAGGCACACACGGACCATGTGCTGAAAGAGATTCAGAGGGAACTGGAAAACGCCGGCTCTTCCATGGACAAGGTGCTCAAGTGCAACGTGTACTTGAATGACCTGAAGGATTATACAGCCATGAACGAGGTGTTCAAAGGACGTTTTGGCGAGGAGCCTCCCGTGCGCACCACCATCGCGGCTGCCGGAGGAATCCCCGGCGATTCGCTGGTGGAAATCGACGTCATCGCCTACATATAGGGCTGTGTGACGACGGCAAACCGGACACGCATCGCGCCCCAAAGCGGGCGCTTTGTGTTTCACTGCGTGTGAGTGGCGGAGGAGGGCCGGAGAAGTGGTACGCCCGAGAGGATTCGAACCTCTGGCCTTCTGCTCCGGAGGCAGACGCTCTATCCGGGCTGAGCTACGGGCGCGTGATCTCTATTGTACCGCGATTCGGAGGAACATGGCGCGGTTAAGTTTGCTTCCGTCAGCCGGAGAAGCAGACCGCGTGTGACTGGCGCTAGACGGCCACGTCCACGCCCATCGAGCGCGCCGTGCCCTTCACCTGCTCCATCACTTTTTCCAATTCGAACGAGTTCAGATCGACCATCTTGATCTTGGCGATCTCTTCCACCTGCTTCAAGGTGATCTTGCCGACCTTGTTCCGGTTCGGCTCCGCCGAGCCCTTGGCCAGGTTCACGGCGCGCTTGATGAGTACCGGCACCGGAGGCGTCTTGGTGATGAAGGTGAACGAGCGATCCGAGAAGACCGTGATCACGACGGGGATGATAAGGCCTTCCTGATCCTTGGCCGAGGTCTTGGCATTGAAGGCCTTGCAGAACTCCATGATGTTCACGCCTTGCGGACCGAGCGCCGTGCCGACCGGAGGAGCCGGGGTGGCCTTTCCCGCCGGAATCTGCAACTTCACCATCGCCTGAACTTTCTTCGCCATTGTTCCTTTACCTCGTCAATCTCTTGTCGTGTCCCGCCGCGAACCTGGGGCTCCAGCCGCGGGCTAATTCAGCTTTTCCACCTGCAGGAAATCCAACTCCACGGGCGTCGAGCGTCCGAAGATGGTCACCAGCACGCGCAATGTGTCGCGTTCCGTGTTGACCTCGTCCACACGGCCCGAAAAATTCGCGAAGGGCCCTTCCGTGATGCGCACCATCTCGCCTTTGTCGAAGCTCATCTTCGGACGCGGGCGTTCGGCCGAACTCGTCTGGCGGTACAGCACGGAGTTCACCTCATCGGCGGTCAACGGCACGGGATCCTTGCCTCCGCCGACGAATCCGGTGACACGCGGCGTCTCCTTCACGGCATGCCACAGCGTTTCGTTCATCTGCAACTGAACCAGGACATAGCCTGGATACAGCAGCCGTTTGCTGGTCACTTTCTTGCCGTTCCGCATCTCCACGACCTCTTCGGTCGGGATCAGAATCTCGCCCAACTGATCGGCGAATCCGAACGCCCCGGCGCGCGTACGCAGCGACTCCCGCACCTTATTCTCGAATCCCGAATAGGTGTGGATGATGTACCAGTTCATGTCCGGACGCTGAACCGCATCCGGAGCCACCTGGGTGGTAGGGACCAAGGCCGCCGCGCCCTCTTCCTGTCCGGCGGATTCGCCGGGGACCGCGTCGCCGCTATCCTCGTCCGAGGGCGGGCCGGATGACTCCGCCGCGGCGGGCGCTGCTTCTCCGGCTTCCGCTTCGGCTTGCACTTCAGCTTCGGCTTCGTCCGGACCGAGGTATTCTTCAGGCATCGTTCCCTCTTACTTTTGCGTGAGCATGTCGAACAGCCGCGTGATGGCGCGGCCCAGCACCAAGTCCACGGCCCAGAAATACGCCGCGAAGAGGAACACAGTAATGATCACCACGATGGTCGTGGTTTGAACCTGCTCGCGGGTCGGCCAGCTTACGCGGCGCATCTCGGATTGCAGGTCGCCTACATATTCCTTCACGCGCGCCGGCCACGCCTGCAGACCGGCCAGCGGTTTGCCTCCGTCCATCGGTGCGCTCTTTGAAACTACTTCAGCCATCGTATTGTCCAGTCTGTTGAGAAGCTGGCAGGGGCGGCAGGAATCGAACCCGCACTAGCGGTTTTGGAGACCGCCGTTCTACCGTTGAA
>JADZBH010000064.1 GCA_020852175.1 Bryobacterales bacterium
CCCCTGGCTCCTCGGCGGCACGGCCATCGACGCCGGGTCCACTTCATACTTGGCGCACAACTGCCGCAACTCCTCCAGAGTCTCGCCGTAGCTGTCCGGATCGCGGTTGATGTTGGCCGCCATGGCCGTCAGCATCCTGGCCATCGGAAACTGGAAGCGGTCGTCGCCCGGAAACAACGCCTCCTTGGCTCGCAGTTGGATGTCGGCCCAGTTCACCTCCAGGTTCACCGACGGAATCAGCGCCGGGTGGATGATCTCGGCGATCGACTTCCGCTCCTCGGCGTGATAGTCCTGGCGCCGCCGCGCCCCTTTGCTCCGGAAAAAGTAGGCGCAGCCCGTGGAAGCCCCTGAATTGCCGCCGATCGATAACCCGCGCTCGAACTTGCCAATGTTCCGTCCCAGATAGGCGTTGGCGATGCCCGTGTAGTTGTCCGGCGCGCCCACATAGAAATACTTGCCCGTCCGGGCCGTCACGCGGTCCACCAGTTCCCGGCTCGTGAAGCCCGTATAGATGCTCGGCAATGAGCCGAAGCCCAGTTCCCAGTTGTAATAACCCCGCAACAGCGCCACCGGATCGAGCATTTGAAAGTTGTGCGTCAGGTGCAGGAACATACGGCCGGCCACGCTCGGCTCCAGGGCGTCCTCCCACCAGTAGGTGTACTTGTCCCACATGAGTACGTCCATCGGCGCCCGCTCCAGAATCGCCGCCGCCAGCGTCATGCCGTCCGGCATCATCGCGTCGTCGTCGCCCAGGTAGAAAATGTAGCGCCCCTCGCACAGCTTGAGTGCCTCTTCCCAGTTTTCGTTCATGGGCAGCGCGTAAGGCGCCCGGTTGTACTTGATCTTCGGCGAGTGATACTCGCGCACCACGCGGGCCGTGTCCCCGCCCGAGCAGTTATCCTGCACGATCAGCTCGTAATCCGGATACGGCTGCATGAGCACGCTCCGCATCGAGTAGGCAAGCGTGCGGTGGCGCTCGCGCGTGGGAATGACGATGGAGAACATCGGTCGTGGCATGGCTGATTCCTTTTCTGTGACTCCGGCTCAGACGTGAATCGCGGCCGGCGGCGCGGCCTCGCGGAAGCGCCGCCACATGGCGGCGTAGGCGGCTTCCATCCGCCGCGCGAAGCCGGGCTCGTCCATCAGGGACGAGGCCCGCAAGCGGGCGCGCAACTGTTGGCGCAGGACGGCGAGTTCGGATTCACGCCCGGCCCAGGAAACGGCGCGGGCAATGTACTGTTCATCCGATCCGGCGGCGCACTCCTCCAAGCCCACGCGCCCCAGCAGACTGGCTCCCACGCGCGACACGTGCGCCTCCCCGGTGAGCGTCACCACGGGCACGCCCATCCATAGGGCCTCGCACGTGGTCGTCGTGCCGTGATAGGGGTAGCTGTCCAGCGCCACGTCCACCTGCGCGTAGGAGTTCAGGTGTCCTTCCAGCGACTCGACGGCGCCCGCCATCAGGATTCGCCGTGCGGCGATTCCCTGGGCGGCGAACGCAGCGATGACCCGCGCCCGCGCCGGCGCCTCCGATAGCGCCCGGTTCTTTAGAGCCAGCCGCCCCCCCGGCGTCCGCCGCAGAATCTCCGCCCACAGCGTCAACACGCGGGGGCTCATCTTGGCCATGTTGTTGAAGGAACCGTAGGTGATGACGCCGGAGACCGCCATGGGCGGCGCCGCGGCCGGATCGGGCGAACTCGGAGCCGGGCGGAAGCAGAGGAACCCGCCCTCCAACCGCACCAGCCGTTCGCTGTGCCAGCGCTCGGTTCGGCCCTCCGGATCGCTCTCCGGATCCGTGATGCGGTAGTCCATCGCATCCAGCCCGGTCGTGTCCGGGTATCCCAGCCAGGTCGCCTGCACCGGAGCCAACCGCCGGCTGAAGGCGCGCACGCGGCTGCCCGCCGTGTGGCCGCCCAGATCCACCAGAATGTCGATGCCGTCGGCCCGCACCAACCGCTCCAGCCGGTCCTCGTTATAGCCCCGGATATCGCGCCATCGCGCTCCCGCCATCCGCTGAAAGCGCGCCGTCACGGCGTCCGGACGCGGTACATCGGCGTAGCAGTAGAATTCGACGCGCGACGGATCGTGACGCTCCAACAGAGGCTCGGCGAAGTAGGCCACCGAGTGGCGGCGGAAATCGGTGCTCACATATCCCACCCGCAGCCCGCGCCCGGCCTCGCCCGCCGCCGCTGGCGGAAAACGAGGTCCCTCCGGCCAGGCAAAGCGCGCCTGGTAGTCCCGGTGCAGAGCATGAATATCCTCCGGCGCAGCCGTGTCCAGGTAGTGAACGTTCAGCAGCAGATTCGAATACGCGTGATGGTTGCGCGGATCCAGTTCGAGCGTCTTCCGGTAGCAGGCAATGGCCTCCTCGACGCATCCCTGGTCGCCGAGCGAACAGCCGAGATTGTTCCAGATGTAGGGATTGTCCGGGCGCATCCCGGCCGCGCGCCTCAAACATCCGATGGCCTGCTCGGGCCGGCCCCGGTCGCGGTAATTATTCGACAGGTTGATCAGCGGGTCAACATAGCCGGCCCGAGCTTCCAGCGCCCGCTCGAAATACGGCACGGCGTCGGCCAGCCGCCCCATGTCCTGTAGAGTCACGCCCGTGTTGTTCAAAGCTTCGGCAAACTCCGGCCAGCACGTCAGCGCCTTGCCGTACCAGTCGAGCGCCTCCTGGTGCCTCGCCTGCCGCCGGTGGCAGTTGCCGATGTTGTTGTAGATGGTGAAGGCGGCCGGATTCAGCGCCAGCGCCTTCCCGTAACAGGCCAGCGCCTCTTCATAGCGCCCCAACTCCTGCAACGAGTTGCCCATGTTGTTCCAGCAGTTCTCGTTGCCGCCCGCCTCGGCCAGCAGACGTTCGAAGGCGGCGATGGCCTCCTCGTGCCGGCCCTCGGCCGCCAGCAGATTGGCCAGGTTTCCCCGCGCCTGCAACATGCCCGGGTTCAGCTCCAAGGCTCTCCGGTAACAGTCGCGGGCCCCGGCCAGATCGCCCAGCGCCTGCAGCGCCGCACCCTTGTTGCTCATGGCGTCGGCGAAGTCCGGCTTCCAATGGAGGGCCTTCTCATAGCACTCCAGCGCCCTCGGCCAGCGCCCCAACTGCTGCTCGGCGTTGCCCAGATTGCTCCATGCCTCGGCCTGTCCGGGTTGCAACTCGATCACCCGCTCAAAGCAGGCGCGCGACTCCTCGAAGCGGTACTGCGCTCCGCACAGGTTGCCCAGGTGATGGTGGCCCGCCGGGTCGCCCGGGTTCAGCCGCGTGTACTCCCGCATGTGGCGCGCGGCCTCGGCCAGTTCCGACTGGTTCTGCCGCGTCAGCGCCAGATTGAAGTGCGCCAGCGCATGGTCCGGCGCGAGCGACAGCGCCCGTTCGAGCGCCGACGCCGCTTCCGGCAGCCGGTTCAGGGCCAGGTAGTAGCGTCCCAGATTGCTGTGATAGTCCGGCGCGCGCGGATTGGCGCGCACGGCCTTCTCACCCAGCTCCGCCGCCTGCTGTGCCTGTCCCAGTTGGAATAACGCCACCGCGAGCAGGTGAAGCGCGCCGGCATGGCCCGGTTCGCGCCGCAACACCGAGCGGTAGAGGCCGGCCGCCTCGGTGTGCTTACCCTGCTGGAGCAGTTCTACCCCGCGGTGGACCGATTTCTGTATCGATGCCACTGTGGACGTTCTCTCTCCCCATGCATTGTTCGGCGGCGATGGGACGCAAAAGAAGAGAATACGGAAAAATCGCTGGGAATAGCCTTCATCGCTATCCCCAGCGGAAACCAGCGGCGATCGGGGAGACACGCCAGCCGTACGCCCGGCCGGAACCGGGCGCGGGGCCGCCGCCTGGCAGGAGGGAGATGATGCCGCGATCAGCCTTGGAGCAGACTGAGCACGGCCTGCGGAGCCGAGTTGGCCTGCGCCAGGGCGGCGATGCCCGCCTGTTGCAGCACCTGGGCCTTGGAAAGGTTGGCCGCCTCGGCGGCCAGGTCGGCGTCGCGGATGCGCGATTCGCTGGCGGCCAGGTTGATAATCTGCGTTTGCGCCAGGCTGATGGCGAAGTTGAACTGGTTCTGACCGCGGCCGACGACGGCCTGCACCTTGCCCAGTTGCGATACCGCCGTGGCCAGCGCGCCCACGGCGGCCTCGGCCGTGGCCTGCGTCGAGATGTCGATGTTCACGCCGCCCGGCAGCACGGACGAACTGATGATCGACCCTTGTGACGTACCGGTTCCCGCCATCAGCCCCGTGTCGCCGGCGTTGTCGCCCACCGAGACGCGAAACTCCTTCAACGGACTGAGAAACACGATCCGCTCCACGCCGCCCGCCGCGGGATCCCGCTGCTTCACGGCGACAATCGAGCGCAGGTCCTCGCTGCCGGCGGCCTGAATCTGAGTGTTCATATGGTCCAGGGCCTCGTCGATCGAGCGCGCCGTCTGGCCGTTGCCATCATCCTGCAGCGTGATCGCCAGCGACTGCTGGTTGCCCGAGGCGTCCTTGATCGACAGCGTGATCGTCTGATCGTCATCGCCGCCGCGAATGGGCGTGAACGCCAGCATGCCGCTCGACGAGGCGCCGCCGGAATTGATCGTCGCCGCCGTCGTGGCCGAGGCTGTTGAAACCGAGGCCGTGGCGGTCACCCCGGCCGCCGTGCCAAAGCCCAGATTGCCGCCGCCCGCGGCTGCATTCACGTTGACGCGGAAGAAGCTGCCGTTATTGGAGGCGATGGTCACCGCGCCGCCGGCCGCTGTCGAGGCCGCCAGCCCCGCCTGTTGCAGCGCCGGGTTCTGGGAGAAGAATGTATTCAGGTCGCTCACCAGCGTCGCCACGCTGGCCGAGGTGCCTTGCGTAAAAGCGCCCGTGACATAGCCGCCGCCGCCGATGGAAAAACCGAGCGTCTGCGTCGCCGCCCCGGCCACGGCCGCCGAGGTGATGCTGGAGACGTCGAAGCTCGCCGAGGCCGTGCCCGCGGTGAACTGAGCCGAACCCAGCCCCAGCACGTTCCCGGCATCGCCCACGGCCAGTACCTCGAAGTTCTCCCCGCGCCGCGAACTGAACTCCAGCGCCGCGCCCGGCGAGTTGGCCGTCACTCCAATGCCCGCGGCAATCAGCGAGCTGTTGGCCGCCACCAGGCTGGACAGGCTCGTCAGGGCGTCGTTCACCGTCGTCGCCGTGGTCACGGCCAGCGTGATGTCGGCCGGCTGGGCCAGCGAGCCGCTCTGGATGCGGACAACCACGTTGCCCGCCGCGGCGAAGGCCGTGCCCGTCGAGGCGGTGGCGCCGCCGCCGTTCACCAGATAATCCAGCGGCGCACCCGTGCTGGAACCCTCGGCGCTCGCGTTGCCCAGCAGGGCGTTGGCCAGACGGTCGCCGCCGGACACCTGGAAAGCCGCTGTCGAGCTTTGGAAAACCACCTTGCGGTTGTTCTGCGCGTCGGTGACGATGACTGCCCGGATGTTGGCGTTCTTGAAGGCCTCCGACTGGTTCGTCCCGGCCCCGCCGGCCTGCTCGATGGCCGAGTTGATGGCGTTCACCAGCTTTTCGGCGTCGTCCACGCCGGACAGGTTCACAGACAGCCGCACGCGGCCTTCGTCGGAAAAGCCTGCCCCGCGCAGAAAGAACTCGGTCGAGCCCGGCACCACCGTCGATGACGTGTTCGTCGTGTCGGCCAGAATGTCGTCCACGTCGGTGGCCAGCGCGCCGGTCACCTGCAGGCCCTTCAGCCCGAGCGAACGCCCGTCCACCGTCGAGGCGCTCAGGTCCACGGCCACCGAACCGTTCTGAATCTGGTCGGCCGCCGACGGACCGCGCCCGCCCCCGATGAACACGCTCAGCTTGGTGGCGAACAGACCCGTGGCGTCCAGGCCAATGGCCTGCGCCTGGCGGTCGATTTCGTCCACCACGCTCTGAAACTCGCTGTTCAGCAGCGTGCGGTCGCCGGTGAATGTGCCCGAGGCCGACTGCGCCGCGAGCGAACGCGCCCGGTCCAACAACTGGGAAATGTTGTTCAACCCGCCGTCAATCGTCTGCAACGTCGACAGTCCGTCGTTGGCGTTGCGCACACCCTGGGTGAGCACGGCGCGGTCCGAGCGGAAGCCGTTGGCGATGGCCAGCCCGGCGGCGTCGTCGCCCGAACTGATGATGCGCAGCCCGCTGGTGACGCGGTTGATGGTTTTCTGTTGCAATTCGCTGGACATCCGCAGGTACTCCTGCGATTGGAGCGACGCGATATTCGTGTTGATCGTGAACGCCATACTCTCTCCCCTTGTGCCGTGGAGGTCCGGCCACGCCCGGTGGCCCGGGTCGGCTTGGCCGCCTGAGCTTCCTTGCAGGTTTCGCGCCGGAGCCTTGGCGCTCCTTGCGCATCTGGGTGGCTTATCGGGGTGAGCAGGGGTGGTATGAGGAAAGACACGCCGGGCAGACGGAATTCAGGTGTTTTTCCGCGCCGCCTCAGGCGTTGCCCTTAGAAAAAAGCTGGGCCCGGGGACCGGAGCGCCCTGGGCGGGCCCCCGCGGCCGGTCCTCCTCGAACTGTGGCTACACTCCTCATATCGGCGGCCCGCGGCAAAACTTTGGCGTTTGCTCCGCCTGGTGGCGGAATTGTGCCGCGCCCCGCCGCGCCTGGCCGGACCCCGCGGCGGGAAAAAAAGAAAAGGCCGCCGGGAACCAGGTCCCGGCGGCCACTCCACGGTGGTATCTGGATAGGGGAGAGATTATCCGCGGAGAAGACTGAGCACAGCCTGCGGGGCCGAGTTGGCCTGGCTCAGGGCGGCGATGCCGGCCTGCTGCAGAATCTGCGCGCGCGTCAGGTTGGCGGCTTCCGCGGCCAGGTCGGCGTCGCGGATGCGCGATTCGCTGGCGGCCAGGTTGGTCAACTGCGTGGACGCCAGGTTGACGGCGTAGTTGAACTGGTTCTGGCCGCGACCGACCACGGCTTGCACCTTGCCGAGGTTCGCCACGGCAGCCGCCAGGGCGTTGACGGCTGCCTCGGCGTCGCCTTGCGAGCCGATGCCCACGTTGGCCCCGCCGGAAAGCAGGGACGAGCTGACCACCGAGCCCTGTGTCGAGCCGGTGCCGGCAAACAGCCCTGTCACACCCGAACTCTTGCCCACGCTCACCTTGAAATCCAACGCCGGGCTTAGGAACACGATGCGCTCGGCGCCGCCGTCGGCCTCGTCGCGCTCCTTCACGGCGACGATCTTCTTCAGATCGGCGCTCGAGCTGGCTTGGATCTGGTTGTTCAGGTAGTTGATCGCTTCGTCGATCGTGCGGCCCGTGACAGCACTCGAGTCGGCTTGCAGATTGACCGCCAGCGACTGCTGAGCGCCGGAGGAGTCCTTCAGCGACAGCGTCACCGTCTGGTCGTCGCTGCCGCTGGCATAGCGCGAAAAAGCTAGCTGGCCGGAGCTGTAGGCGCCGCCCGAATTGACCGCCGCCGAGGTGGTCGCCGAGGCGCCCGCCACTGTCGTCGTGCCAGCTGCTCCGGCCGTCGTGCCGAAGCCCAGGTTGCCGCCGCCCGCCGTGGCGCTCTGGTTCACCCGGATGAAGCTGCCGTTGTTCGAGCTGATCGAGATGGCGCCGCCGGACGCGGTCGCCGCCACCAGTCCGGCCCGTTGCAGGCTCGCGTTCTGAGCGAAGAAGTTGTTCAGGTTGCTCACCAGCGTCGCCGCGTCGGTGGCCGTACCCTGCGTGAAGCTGCCGGTGACATAGGAGCCGCCGCCGACCGAGAAGCCCAGCGTGCTCGTCGTGGCGCCCGAGGTCGAGGCCGCGATCGCCGCCGTGGTGATGCTGGTCACGTCGAAGCTCGTCGAGCCGGTGCCCGCCGTGAACTGCGCCGAGCCCAGGCCGAGCGAGTTCAACGAGTCTCCCACGGCCATTACCTCGAAGTGCTCGCCGCGCTTGGAGCTGAACTCCATCGCCGAGCCCGCCGTGGAGGCCGTCACGCTGATACCCGCCGCCATCAGCGAGCTGTTGTTGGCCACCAGGCTCGACAGGCTGGTCAACGCATCGGCTGCCGTGGTCGAGGTGGTCACCGAAAGGGTGATGTCGGCGGCCTGGGCGAGCGAGCCGCCCTGGAGGCGCACGATCACGTTGCCCGCCGCGGCAAACGCCGAAGCCGACGTCGAGGAAGCCGCCGCGCCTTGCACCTTGTAGTCCATCGCCTCGCCGGTCTGCGTGCCGCTCGCCACGTTGCCCAGCACCGCGTTGGCCAGCCGGTCGCCGGCCGACACCTGGAAGGCCGCCGAGGAGCTCTTGAACACGATCTTCTCGGTCCCATCCGCGCCAGCCACGATCGAGGCCGAAATGCCGGCGTTCTTGAACGCCGTGGCCGCGCCCGTGCCGCCCGCCCCGGCTCCCTCGATGGCTCCGTTAATGGCCGCCACCAGTTCGTTGGCGTCGTCCACGCCGGTCAGGTTCACCTGCACGCGCAGCCGGTCGTCGTCGGAAAAGCCCGCGCCGCGGAAGTAAAAGTCCGTATACCCGCTCACGTTCTCCGAGGCCGTGTTCGTGGAATCGGCCAGAATCTCGTCCACGTCGGTCGCGCTCGCCCCGGTCACCTGCAAACCTTTCAACTTCAAGCTACGGGCGTCCACCGTCGAGGTCGACAGATCGATGGCGACGCTGCCGTTGCCGATCGTCTCGGCGTTGGTCGCGCCGCGGCCGCCGCCGATGAACACATTCAGGTTCTTGGCGAATACGCCGCCCGTATTCAATCCGATGGATTGCGACTGGCGGTCGATCTCGCCCAGCACGCTCTGGAATTCGCTGTCCAGCACCGTGCGGTCGCCCGTGAAGGTGCCCGACGCCGATTGCGCCGCCAGCGTGCGGGCCCGGTCCAGAAGCTGCGAAATGTTGTTCAGGCCGCCGTCGATGGTCTGCAGGCTCGACAAACCGTCGTTGGCGTTCCGGATACCCTGTGTGATCACCGCCCGGTCGGAACGGAAGCCGTTGGCGATGGCCAGGCCGGCCGCGTCGTCGCCGGAATTGATGATCCGCAACCCCGACGTGACGCGGTTAATGGTCTTTTGCTGAAAGTCGCTCGATACTCGCAGATACTCCTGCGCCTGCAACGACGCGACGTTGGTGTTAATGGAAAATCCCATATCTTCTCCTCGATGGGCAGCTCCTCCCGAGAATCCTCCTCGGGCCCGGCGTCTGGTTGTGTGCCAGGGGCTGTCTTCGTGGTGCTTATCGGGGGAAACGGGCGGGGTTTGACAAAAAATCGTCAGCGAACGGGAAATTGCCGCAAACGCGCGGCCAGCGAAGCGGCCTGCGCGGGCGTCATGCCGCGTGCGGCCTCCTGGTTCTGCTCGGCCGCCTGCCGGATCTCCTGGCGCAGAACCGGCACCTCGGGCGGAGCCACGATCCCTAATACCACGCGCTGGGCGCTCAACTCGATGACGCGGATTTCAATGGCGCCGCCGATGTAGAAGGCCTCCCCGGCCCGACGGCGGATCACGAGCATGAGGACCCTCCGGGGAGTGGCTCCTCGAAGTCCACCGGAGGCCCGCCCAGCGGATGGCGGCAGGAATATGCCGGGTTGGATTGGATGCACTGCACGGCCCGCCGCGCCGGCCTGTGCACGGCGATCGGAGCCCGCAGATTGACGCTCACGCCGCCGTCGCCAGCCACGGCCACCAGCGCCAGCAGGTCGAACTCGGCCTCGTTCGCCGCGCCGCCCAACAGCGCCGCCGCCTCGTCATCCAGTTCAGCGCGGTAGTTCACGGCGATGTGCCGTACGTCGATGGCGAGAAAGGCCAGCCCCGGCGTGGCCAGACTTTGCAGAATGCACAAAGGCTCGTAGGCCGCGGGCCGCAGCAGGAGAAAGGAACGTTCCTGCTCGAAGGACGGCAATCCAGCCGGAAATTCAAGCGTGCTGTCCTCGGCGTAGGAAACGGCGCCGAAATGGGCGGTTTGGGCAGTCGGCATGGCGGGGAGCCGCGGGCTCCACGGAAAAAGTGCCCCGCGGCCGCCGTTTGTCTCGACGCATCTGCCGCCTCACCCCAGTCCAAGGCGGTCGTTCGGCGCGCTGGCCAGATTCTGGCGCGTGCCCAGGTAGCGCTCAGTGGTCTGCACGCTGGCGTGACCCAGCAGCAGTTGAATCTGCTCCAACTCCCCCCCGGCGGCCCTGCACAGCTTCGCGCAGGTGCGCCGCAGGTCGTGCGGCCGGATGTCCAGGCCCAGCCGGGCGGCATGGAACCGGACCAGGTCGAGAATCGCCTGGGGCGAGATCGACCCGCCCGGCGCGCCCCCATGGCGCGGCAACGACCGGAACAGCCGGCCCGAGGAAAGCCCGGCCGCCTCTGTCCAGGCGTCCACGGCCTGCTTCACCCAGGACGGTACCGGCACCGTGCGGATGCGCCCCTGCTTGCCCCGAAGATCGGGCAACACCCAACGGCCTTCACGCTGCCGCAACTCCTCCACCGTGAGCGCGGCGAGTTCGCCCCGGCGCAGTGCGCAGCCGATGAGCAGGGCCAGAATGGCGCGGTCGCGCAAACCGCGCAGCGTCGCCGTGTCCGGTGAGCCGAGCAGCGCCGCTGCCTGCTCGCGGGTCAGCCAGTTCCCTGCCCGGACGCCCCGTTCCCGCACGCCCGGCGCCTGGACAATGCCCGCCGCCGTGGTGGCGTCGAGCAGTCCCGAGGCCGCCGCCTCGCGGGCCAGTTTGCGCAGAGCGGCCAGGCGCTGGTTCACCGTCGAGGCGGCATAGCCGCGACCTTCAAGGTGCGCGCGATAAGCCTGGATGGCGGCCCGCTGAAAAGGGGGATGGCCCTGCCGTGCTCTCCAGGCAAAGAAGTCATCCAGCGCCGCCGCGTACAAGGCGCGCGTGATGGGGCTGGACACCGAGTTGAGCAGTAGCGCCTTTACCGGCGCGAAATCGGGAGTAACGGCCGGGTAGGCCTGGGCCAGGTCCATACTTTCTATAAGGAACATTATCACAAGTGAATGGGCAAGGAAGCCAGCTTGCAAAATTGGTCAAATTGCCGGACCACTCTCTAACGTATGCTAACGTGGAAGCGCCCCGTATGCCTCCCCAACCGGCCTGGTTTGCACAACTTCCAGCGATTCTGGAGGCGCTGCGCGCTTATGTGCCCGGCCACCTGGACCGCCAAGCTGTCCAGAAGTTACTGGGGGTGGGCGAACGCCGCGCCCGGCAACTGATGGCCGGGTTGCCTGGCCTGCGCGTGGGAAACGCGGTTGCAGTGGAACGCATGGCGTTGCTCGCGCGCCTGGAAGCCCTGCGCGCGGGTGAGCGCTTTCAGTGGGAAGCGCGGCGCCGCGAACGTCTGTCGTTGGAACTCGAGCGCGCCCGGCGCGCCGTGGCCGGACGCCGCGTGCGCATCCCGCTGCCGGAAACCTCCGGCGAGGGCCCGTTTGGAGGGTTCGCGGGAGAGCAGGCGGGAGAGCTTGCGCCAGCGATCCGGATGGGCGAGGGAGAACTCCGTGTCCGGTTCACGAGCGCCGAGGACCTGGCCGCCCGGCTGCTCGAGCTGGCCGAGGCCATGGCTGGGGATTGGGAGGGGTTTCTCGGCGCGGTGGAGCGCGCGGGCGCTAGCCTTCCCAACCCGGCGGAGGATCGGACAACTCGGCCACCACGCGCTTGATGCCTTCGATGATGATTTCCTGCTGCTCCAGTTGATTGTAGGAAGCCTTGCGGCGCAATTCGGCGGCGAGCGACTGCGGGCAGCGGAAGGAGAGCTGGCGCACCGGTTCGCGTTGCAGCAGCGGGCGTGGCGTGAGACCGCCGACCCGGCTGGAGGGTGAGGTAGCTACCGTGTAGCTTTTTGGTGTCTGGGCCACTTCCCTGGCCTCCGGCACCGCCGGAGCTTCTTCGGCGGCCCGTCCCAGCAGCCGCATTTCCGCCTCTTTTTCCGTCTCGGGCTTGAAATTCGTGAAGGCGGCCCTCAGGCCGCCTCGTTCGCTTGGAGGCATTTCGCGATCTCCTCTGCCAGATTCCTGATTTCAGCGGCCGCCTTGCCCGAACTCTCGTAGGTGGTGACCGTCTGCCCCGTCGTGGGGGCCAGCACGAAAGCCTGCCGCGTCGTGATCTCGCTGCGCAGCACCTGTACATCAACCCCTTCGATCCGGAACACCTCCTCAGCCACCGACAGGGCCTCGGCCCCGGTGCGCGTCCGGCCCGGCGCCTTGCCGTTCACCACGATGAACACGCGCTGCCGGTCCTTGAGCGCGCCCACTTCCTTCAACAGCGGCAGTAGTTGGTGGCTGGCCAGGTAATCGAGCATCGACGGCCGCACCGGCACCACGACCAGGTCGGCGGAGAGAATCGCCATGCGCGAAATCGAGGTTTGGCTGTCCTTGCCGGTGGCCGACTGAGAGGCTCCCGGCGGGCAGTCGATCAGGATGATGTCGTAGCCCTTGGCCGCCATCTCGCGCACCTTGCGGTGGATGTCCTCATGCGGATGGGTCATCACCTCGAAGCCCATGCCGGAGTCGCCCGCGCGCATGGCCCACTGCTGGGCGCTGGCCTGCGGATCGGCGTCGATCAGCAGCACCTTCAGGCCGCCTTCCGCGGCCAGGACGCCGGCCAGGCTCATGGCGACGGTGGTTTTTCCGCAGCCGCCTTTTTGGTTGGCGACGGCGATGACGGCGGACATATATAAATACTATGAAGAAACTATACGACAGTCAAGAGATAGGCGTGAGGTAGCTACCAGATATATTTTATTATTTATCGTAACCATTTTGAAATCAGCATATCCATACAACCAATTAGAAAGCTGTTAGGTAGCTATCTGCTATGTATCACATGTCAGCCACTCGCCGGATCCGCACCTCGTCGGATATGCTGGAAAGCGATGGCATACGACGATGGCCGGAAAGGCCACGCCGGAACGGAAGGCATGCAGGGCTGCTCGATCGTCTATTTCGGCAACGATTGGTTCGCCGAAAACCGCACCAGCAGCCACCATATCGCCAGGCGCCTGGCAGAGCGGTTTCCTCTCCTCTATGTGGAATCCCCCGGCCAGCGCGCCCCGGGCACGAACGCACGCGATCTCAAGAAGATCGCTTCCAAACTCCAGGCCGCCGTGCAACCGCCGCGCCAGCTGGGTCCGCGGCTGTGGCACATGGTGATGCCTCAGATTCCCTTCCGCCGCCTTCCATTCGTCGCCGCGGCCAACCGCGCCGCTGGCGTATTCCTGGTCCGCCGCGCGATGCGCCATCTCGAGTTTGGCCCCGCCATCTCCTGGTTCGTCGCCCCGGATGCCGGCGCCCTGGCCGGACGTCTCGGCGAAGACCTTTCCGTCTATTACTGCACGGACAACTACTCGGCCTTTCCGGGGGTTGATGCCGACTTGCTGTCCCGGATGGACGACGATCTGGCGCGCCGGGCCGATCAGATTTTCGTCAGCTCCCCCACGCTGCTGGCCCACAAGCAATCGCTCAACCCGGACGTGGCGCATTCGCCGCACGGCGTCGATACCGATCTCTTCGCCAAGGCATCGGAGACAGGCACGCCCGCGGCCCCCGCCGCTGCCGCCCTGCCCAAGCCCGTCATCGGCTTCTTCGGCCTGATAGAAGCCTGGATCGACCTCGATCTGGTGGAATTCCTCGCCCGCGCCCGCCCTAACTGGACGTTCCTCATGATCGGCAGGGTGGCCGTACCGGCCCCGGCGCTGATGGGCTTGGCCAACGTTCATTTTCCCGGACCGCAGCCCTACGAATCGCTCGCCAACTGGGCCCGCGCCTTCGATGTCGCCATCATTCCATACCGCCAGAACCAGCAGGTGTTCAACGCGAATCCTCTCAAACTGCGCGAGTATCTCGCCACGGGCAAACCCATCGTTGCCGTGCCGACGCCGGAAATCGACAAGTTCGCCCACTGCGTACGCATCGCCGGCGAGCCCGCGCGCTTTCTGCTGGAAATCGAAGCTGCTTTGACGGAAGGCGACGACGTGGAAAAAAGAATTATCCGCCAACAACAGGTACGCACGGCGACCTGGGACGCCCGCGTGGCCGACATTCTCGCCACCGTGGAACGCCGTCACCGCGCCAAACACGGCATGCCGCCCGGGTAGCCGCCCCCGATGCCGGTGTATACTGAGGGTGCCTTCCCAGGACGCACAATGAACTCGGGTTTTCTCAGCTTTCTCAAGCGAAAAGACTGCCAGATTCTCAGCGCCGTCCTCATTCTCCAGACGCTGGCCATGTACATGGTGCTCCAGCGCAAGGAGACGGTTCCCCCGCACGAAACCCTCGCTCTGGCGCCGGACAACCTCGGCGGCTGGCGCAAAACGCAGGAAAACGTCGTCGAAAAAGAGGTGCAGGACGTCCTGAAAGCCGACGACCTGTTGAACCGCACCTACCTCTCCCCGGACGGCTCGCGTTTCGCTAACTTGTTCGTCGCCTATTTCGACTCGCAACGCACCGGCAAGGCGCCGCATTCGCCCAAGAACTGCCTGCCCGGCGCCGGTTGGACGCCGCGTATCGCCGACGAGATCCAGATCAGCGTACCCGGCAGCCCCGAACCTATCCCGGTGAACCGCTATGTCATCCAGAAGGGCAACAGCCAGTCCGTGGTGCTCTATTGGTATCAGTCCTACCAGCGCGTGGTGGCCAGTGAGTACGCCGCCAAAATCTGGCTGGTGCTGGACTCCATCCGCCTGAACCGATCCGACACGGCCATGGTGCGTGTCGTCATGGCCTCCAGCCCCGAAGACCTCGACAAAGCCACCGAATCCTGCGTGCGATTCGTGCAAGCCTCTTATCCCGGCTTGCGGCCTTATCTGCCGTAAGAGACGCCGCGCGCGGGGCAGGGTAGCGCCCCCCGTGCCTTTCGCCTGCGCGCCTTTCGCCCGTGTCTCCGCCTGCTACACCCAGCGAAGCAGAGCCGCGGCCCACGAATAACCCACGCCGAAGCCCACCGCCATCACACGCTGCCCGGCGTGCAGGTTGCCCGCCTCCAACTCATCGGCCAGCGCTATGGGTATCGTCGAGGACACCGTGTTGCCGCAGGCGCGCATGCGAATGCTGAACCGTTCGGCGGGAATCTTCAGCTTCTTGCGCAGGTGCTGCAGCATGTACTGGTTGGCCTGGTGGAAAACGAACAGGTCCACCTCGTCCAGGCTCAGCCCGGAGCGGCGCAGCAACTCCTCCACGCTCGCCGGAACCGTTTTCAGAGTGAAGTTGAAGATCTCGGCGCCGTTCATGTACAGGTTGTCGCGGCTTCGCGCGTTGCCCTGGCCATCGGCTTCCACCCGCCCGGTCGTCTCGTTGGAGGGCTCGCGCATGGCCCCGGCCGGTACCATCAGGTTCTCCGCGCCGGAGCCGTCGGTGCCGTAGACGAACGGGCCCAGGAACGGGCCGCCTTCGCCTTCGTGCGCCTCCACCAGCGTCGCGGCGGCGGCGTCGCCGAAGATGGTCCGCACGCTCTTGTCCCTCGCGTGGATGTACTTGGAATAGGTCTCCGAGGTCAGCAGCAGCACGCGGCGCGCCTGCCCGGTTTGAATCAGACCCTGCGCCAGGCCCAGGCCGTACACCCAGCCCGAACAGCCAAGGTTGAAATCCAGCGCTCCGGCCGTGGCGGGAATGCCCAGGGCGTGCTGCACCAGGCAGGCCGTGGTGGGCAGAAAGTAATCCGGGCTCTGCGTGCACAGCAGGATGAAATCGACATCGCCCGCCGCGCAGGCGCCGGTGCCGAACAGTTTGCGGGCCGCGGCGATGGCCATGTCGGAGACGCACTCCCCCGGCGCGGCGATGTGGCGTGCGTCGATACCCGTCTTTTCCGAGATCTTTTCGGCGGTCCAGTCCTCGAACTCCGCGGCCAGTTGCGCGTTGTCCAGCGTCTGCGCGGGCAGATAGTAGGCAATCCTCCGAATCGCGGCGAACATAGGCACGCTCCTATTGGGCAGTATACCCGCCGTCCACCACCAGAGTGGTTCCCGTGATCCAGCGCGCGGCGGGCGCGATGAGGAAGGCCGCCGCCGCGGCCACGTCCTCCGGCTGTCCCAGGCCCAACGGGTGCATGGCCTCGATGGCGGCAAACGCCTCGGCGGTCATCATGGCGCGTATGCGGCCGGTCATCGCGGTTTCCACGATGCCCGGCGCCAGGCAGTTCACGCGTATGCCCTCGCCGGCCAGTTCCACGGCCAGCGACCTGGCCAGGCTCACCAGTGCGCCCTTGCTCGCCGAGTAGGCCGAAACGCCCGGCGCCCCCACCAGGCCCGCGGCCGAGGCGGCAAACACGATCGAAGCCGGACGCTCCGAACAACTCTTGTGACGGAAAGCGCGCGCCAGCGCCACCGCCGAGGTGACGTTGGTGTGCAGCACCTGGTCCACGTGTTCGGCATCCAGTACGCGCAGCGGCCTGGCGCTGTGAACGCCCGCCAGGTGTGCCAGCGCCGTGAACCTGCCGCCCTCCTGGGCCAGCTCGCTCAGCCAGGCTTGCAGGCCCGCCGTCTGGTCCAGGTCACGGGCCGCGGTCGCGTGGCCCTCGCCTTCCAGGCTCTCCAGTGTGGCCCGCAGCCGCACTTCGTCGCGCCCCGCCGCCACGACACGCGCACCCAACCGGCTGAACAGCACGGCCGCGGCGCGTCCCAGCCCGGAACTGGCTCCGGTCACCAGAACCCGCCCGCCGCTGAGATCCATGGGATTCGTCGTCATCTAGCGATTCACCTTCTCCCAGAGTACGGATTGCGTGCCCGCGATGCCGCGCCACAGCCCCACGGCCACGGCCACCTGGCCGAACAGAAAATAATACGGCGCGTCGAACAGCGTCCACCGCACCCCCGACGCCCAGCGCACCAGCGCCAGCAGGGCCATCAACCCGAAGCCCGCCAGCACGAGTTGCGAAAGCGGGTGGGCCCAGGTGAGCGCCGCCGCGGCCAGAGCGCCCGCCAGGTTCACCGGAATCAGCCACCGCAGCAGCTTGTGCGAAACAAAGACAAACCAGAAGCGCAACGGTGCGCCCCGGCGCGGCCAGCCCGTGCCGTGCATCAGCGCCTGCGATGCTCCAGCCGCGATCCGCACCTTGCGCTTGAACTCCTCGGCCGGGCTCGACGGTCCCTCTTCCCAACCCACCGCGCCCGGCTCCATCACGGCCCGGTAGCCCCGGCCCACGATGGACAGCGGAATCACCAGGTCCTCGATCAACGTCCCGGCCGGGCATGGCTCATACAGCGCCCGCCGCAGAGCGTACATCGCCCCGTCGGCTCCCACCATCGAATACAAACGGGAGGCCTGCTCCTGCAACATCCACTCCACCGAATAGTAGCTGCCTTCGCCCTGGCTCAATTCAGGCGTCGTGTTCGTGATGATCACCTTGCCCGAGACGCAGCCCACGCGCGCGTCGGTGAAACGCGCCATCAGACGCCGGATGGCCGCCGCGTCGTACATCACGTTGGCGTCGGAGAGCACGACAAACTCTTCGGGGCAGGCGGGAATCACCTCGTTCAGGTTGGTGAGCTTGCCGCGGCGCGCCGGCTGGTCGATCAACTGGACGCCGCGCTCCCGGTAACCGCGCACGATGGCGGCGGTTGCGTCGGTGGAGCCGTCCGAAACTACGACCACGCGCAGGCGTCCCGGCGGATAGTCGAGCGCGAGCGTGTTGTCGAGTTTGGCGCCAATCACGCGGGCTTCGTTCAAGGCGCAGATCACCAGCGCGGCGCGCGGCCACTCGGCCGGATTCGCGACGGGCGCCGCCGGGCGCCGCAAACGGCCCGCCAGCAGCATCAACGCGGGGTAGAGAATCAGCGGCCAGGCGGCCAGCAGAAGAAAAACGAGCAGCGGCAGAACGCGGAGATCGAACAGCGGCATTCTCAGCCGGCCGTGGCTGGGGTGAGGAGCCGGTAGAGGTCGTCCAGCGTCTTGGCGGCCACGATACTCTTGGGAGCCACCGTCAAGCCGCATTCGCTGTCGGCGAAAGCAATGAAACCGAGCACGGCCATGGAGTCCCACCCGTTGATGCCGGACAGCGCTTCGTTGCCCTGGAGCGTGCCCGCGTCGGCTTCGACAATCTCCTCCACGGCGCGCAGGAACCTATCCTTCGACATGAGGGACCATCCTCCGGTGCAAGCCCATTTCAGTGTTCAGCCTAACATACGCAGGCCGCCGGTCCGACGGGAAACGGCGCGCTACACGGCAGGCGCCAGGCTCTCCCGCTCGCGCAGCCAGCCTGCCATCACGGCCAGCCCTTCGGCCAGCGGCGTTGCCGGGCGGTAGCCCAACAGGCGCCGCGCCTTGCTGATATCGGCGTAGGTGATGGGCACGTCGCCCTGCTGGTCGGGCAGACGCTTCAGTTGGGCCTTGACGCCGAGCGCAAGTTCCAGTTGAGCCACCAGGGCGGACAACGCGATGGGCGAGGAGTTGCCCAGGTTGAAAATCTCGTAAGGAACGCGATAGGCCGAAAGATCGAAGCGCAGCGCCGCCACGATGCCGGCCACGGTGTCGGCGACGAAGGTATAGTCGCGCGCCGAGCTGCCATCGCCGAAAAATGGAATGGGCCGCCCGGCCAGCATCGCTTCGGAGAATTTGCGAATGGCCAGGTCGGGGCGCTGCCGCGGCCCATACACTGTGAAGAACCGCAGGCAGACCGTGGACAGCCCATAGAGATGGGCGTACGCGTAGGCGTGCTTTTCGGCGGACAGCTTCGTCGCCGCGTAAGGCGAGATGGGCAGCAGATTGTAGTCATCCTCGCGGAAGGGAGCGGCGCTGGCCGCGCCATACACGGAGCTTGAGCTGGCCAGCACGAAGCGTCGGGTTCCGTGGCGCCGCGCGGCCTCCAGCATCACCAGGGCGCCGCCTACGTTCACACGCTCATACAGCACGGGATCGGCCAGCGAAGGCCGCACGCCGGCCCGGGCGGCCAGGTGCACCACGGCCTCCGGGCGCACGGCGGCAAAGACATCCTCCGCCAGCCGCGCATCGCAGATGTCGCCCTCAAAAAATCGGACCAGCCCGGCCTGCCGGATCACGTCAAGGTGGGCGCGCTTCTGGGAAGGCGCATAAAAGTCGTTCAAATCGTCGAGGATGGCCACCGCGTGGCCCTCCCGCAACAGCCGCTCACAGAGATGGGAGCCGATAAAACCGGCGCCGCCCGTCACCAGAATGCGCATGGAGCCTCCAGGACGGCAGTGCGGAAAGGGCCGGATTATTCGCAGGCGGGTTGGAGGCAAACGGCTGAAATCCTAGCAGATGCGAAGCGCTCCTTGCCAGGTCCGGGCAATTTGCGACCATAGAATGACCGGCCCCGGCGCGGCCGCGGGCACGTACGCCGCTTCTCTCCATGTGTGGCATTAACGGACTTCTCAATTTCGATCCGGCGCGGCCGGCTGACCAGCAACTGGTGCACCGCATGCGCGAGGTGGCGCGGCACCGCGGGCCGGACGACCACGGCGTCTACTTCGATGGCCCGGCCGGGCTCGGCTTCAACCGCCTGAGCATCATCGACCTTTCCGGCGGCCACCAACCGCTGTCCAACGAAGACGGCACCGTCTGGATTGTCTTCAACGGAGAAATCTACAACTTCCAACCCCTGCGCGAGGAGTTGATCGCGCGCGGCCACCGCTTCCGCACCCGGTGCGACACGGAAACCATCGTTCACGCCTGGGAGGAGTACGGCGAACGCTGCGTCGAGCACCTGCGCGGCATGTTCGGCCTGGCCATCTGGGACTCACGGCAACATGTGCTCTTCCTGGCCCGCGACCGGCTGGGCATCAAGCCGCTTTTTTACTACGCGGATGCCCGGCGGTTCGCCTTCGCCTCGGAGCTGAAATCGCTGCTCGAGATTCCCGAGTTGCCGCGCGAGGTGGATCCAGTGGCCCTGGAGCAGTTTCTGCGCCACCGCTATGTACTCGGTCCGCGCACCATGCTGCGCCATGTGCGCAAGCTGCTGCCAGGCCACACGCTCACCGTGCGCGACGGCAAGGTGGAGGCGCGGCACTACTGGCAGTTGCCTCTCGAAGCTCCGCGCCGCATCGGTCTGAACGAAGCCCTGGAGGAGTTCGACTCGCTCATCGGCGAGACCATGCGGCAGCATCTCATCGCCGACGTGCCGCTTGGTTCCTTCCTCTCGGGCGGGCTCGATTCCAGCGCCGTCGTGGCGTTCATGGCGCGGCAGGGCGTGGAGAAGATCAAGACCTTCTCCATTGGCTACGACTCGCCGGAAAGCGAACTGCCCTATGCGCGCAGGGTGGCCCGGCATTACGGCACCGACCATCACGAACTGGTGCTGACGCCAGGCGAATTTCAGGAGCAGTTGCCCAAAATCCTGTGGCACATGGATGAGCCCATCGCCGATGAAGCCGCGCTGCCGCTGTACCATGTGGCGCGCCTGGCACGGCAGTCGGTGACGGTGGCCCTATCGGGCGAAGGCTCCGATGAGGTGTTCAGCGGATATCCCATCTATCGCGTTCACCTGGCGCTGGAGAAGCTGAACCGCGTGCCCCTGGCCGGCGCGGCTGGCGCGGCCCTGGCCGCCGTGGCGGGCGAGAGCAAGCTGCGGAAGTACGCGCGCCTGCTGGGACGGCCCCTGGAGGAGCGCTACGGGGGCGTGAGCACGGCGCTGTCGTCCGGGCAAGTGTCGGCGCTGTTGCGGGCCCGGGCCGATGGCGTGTTGTCCAGGCAGCCGTTGCGGGAAGGCTATGCGCTGGCTGCCGGTTTGCCGGCCTTGGCGCGCATGGGGCTCATCGACATCACCACATGGCTTCCGGACAACCTGCTGGTGAAGGCCGATCGCATGAGTATGGCCAACTCGCTCGAACTGCGCGTGCCATTCCTCGACCACAAGGTGGTGGAGTTCGGCTTTGCGCTGCCGCCCGAATTGAAGATGTCCGGCGGAGTGGGCAAGTTCCTGCTCAAGAAGTATGTCGAGCCGATGCTGCCCCGCGAGATCATTTACAGACCCAAGAAAGGCTTTCCGGTCCCGACTTCGTCCTGGTTCGCCGGCAAGCTGGCCGGGTGGGTGCGCGAGACGCTCACCTCGGCGGGCGGACCGTGCGATTCACTGTTCGAGCGCGGCGCCGTGGAGGAGATTCTTTCCCGCCATGGCCGCAGCGACCAAAGCGCGCAACTGTATTCGCTGCTCGTCTTCTCACTGTGGTACCGCCGCGTGGTGAGCCGGCAGGGAGACTGACGCTGTGCTGCGCGCGGTGACGGTCACCTGCTCGTTCCCCAACCCGTGCGAACCGGGCCATTCTCCCTTCGTGCGGGCGCGCCTGGCCGAGGCCGCGCGAAGTGTCGAGCTCAAGGTGGTGGCTCCGGTGCCGCTGATCGACTACGGCAACCCGCGCGGCAACCCCTGGCAGAGTTTCTCCATTCCCGGCCGCCGCCTGGATCAGAACATGGAGGTGTTTCACCCGCGCTGGTTCTATCCGCCGTTCGGCACTCCGATCAACATTCCCTGCCTGGCGGCGCGCGCGGCTCTGACATTGCGAAGCTTGCGGCGTGGATTCGATTTCGATCTGATCGATAGCCACTTCGGCTACCCGGACGGCGCGGCGGCGGTGTTGTTGGGACGGTGGTTCCGGCGTCCGGCGGTCATCACGCTGCGGGGGAACGAGATGATCTGGGGCAGGGAAGCCGGACCGCGGCGTTGCCTGCGTTGGGCCTTCCGCCACGCGGCGCACATCATCGCCGTATCCGAGGAGTTGCGGCAATTCGCCCTCTCGCTCGGCGCTGATGCCGGACGCTGCACAACGATTCCCAACGGCGTCGACGCGAGTATCTTTTATCCCCGGGACCGGGAAGCCGGACGGCGGGAGTTCGGTGTGGACAGCGGCGCGCGGCTGATTGTGTCGGCGGGAGGGCTGGGTCCGATGAAGGGGCATCAGGTGACGATCGAAGCTCTGGCCGGACTGCGGGCCTCCGGCCTGGACGCGCATCTGCTGATCGCGGGCACGGCGAATCGCGACGGGCGGTATGAGAAGGAGATCGCCGGTTTAATCGCGGCGCGAGGCCTGGAGGACCGTGTGCGGATGCTGGGCCGCCTGGAGCCGCCGCGGCTGGCCGCGCTGATGTCGGCGGCCGATGTCTTCTGCCTTGCGAGTTTCGCCGAAGGCTGGCCGAACGTGGTGCACGAAGCGCTGGCGTGCGGTACGCCGGTGGTAGGCACGGCCGTGGGCGGCATTCCGGAGATGACCGGACGCGGCGAACGGGGCCTGGTGGTTCCGGCCAACAATGTGACGGAGTTGGAACAGGCGCTGGCCGGGGCGCTGCGGCGGCCGTGGGACCGCCAGGCGATTGCCGCCTGGGGGCAGGCGCGCTCATGGGGGCATGTGGCCGGCGAGGTGGTGCAAGTGTTTGAGCAGGTGGCGCGCGAGCATGGAAGGGCGGGGAAGTGACCAAGCCGCATTTCCTGATCACGATCGACACCGAGGGCGATCACCTCTGGTCCAGGCCGCGCGAGATCACGACGGCCAACTCGGCTTATCTGGAACGGTTCCAGGAGTTGTGCGAACGGCATGGGTTCAAACCGGTTTATCTCACGAATTACGAGATGGCGTTGTGCCCCGTCTTTCACCGCTTCGTGATGCCGCGTTTGAAACGCGGCACGGCCGAGTTGGGGATGCATCTGCACGCCTGGAACTCGCCGCCGCTTGTGCCGTTGACGGCCGACGACATGAGCGAGCAGCCGCTGTTGATCGCCTACCCCGAGCCGGTGTTGCGCGAGAAGGTGGCCGTGATGACGCGGTTGTTGCGGGAGCGGTTTGAAACTCCGGTGGTGAGCCATCGCGCCGGGCGGTGGGGGTTTGACGGGGTGTATGCGAAGGCGCTGCTGGAGCAGGGCTACACGGTGGACTGCTCGGTGACGCCGCTCATCGACTGGGCCGAACGGCTGGGCGTGCCCGGCGCGCCGCACTGGCCCGACTATTCCCGATGCCCGCACGAGGCGTATTTCGTGGACCTCGCCGACATCCGGCGGCCGGGGCGGTCGGCGTTATTGGAAGCGCCGATGACGATTCTGCCCCTGGACACGCCGCTGGTGCGGAGTCTGCGACCGGTGGCGGGGCGGCACGGGGCGCGCGTGTTGAACCGGTTCTATCCGGCGGCCGAATGGCTGCGACCGACTGGCCGGAACCTGAATGAGATGCTGCGGGTATTGGAGCGGGCGCGGCGCCGGGCCATGGAGCAGGGCCGGGCTGGCTATGCCGAATTCATGCTGCACTCCTCGGAGTTCATGCCGGGTGGAAGTCCGGCGTTCCCCGATGAGGCGTCCATCGAGCGGCTGTACGCGCATCTGGAGAAGCTGTTCCGCGCGGCGGCACGGCATTTTCAGGGGGCGACTCTAGCGGAATACCGGGCGGCCCATGGCGCGGCCGGCTAGACCGGGGGAGGAGCGAAACGAGTACGGGCCAGGGCGAGGCTGAGCAGTTTGTGCGCCGCCAGAAGCATGGCCAGGGCGAGCAGGAAGATAATCCAGCCCTCCATGGAGTGGAAGACGCCGCTAGCCAGGTCCTTGTCGATCTCGCTGAGGATGCCGGTGATGGTGACGCGCAGGGCGTTGGCGGCGACGGCAATGGGGATGGTGACGACGAAGAGCGCCCATTTCATCCACGGGCGGGAGTCGAAGAAGAAGCCGTAGACGATGGCGAGGAAGGTAAGCGAAAGCAGCGAGCGTATGCCGCTGCATGCCTCGACGACGGAGAGGCGCTGGCTGGGCAGTTCCAGTACGTTGCCTTCGCGCAGCACGGGAATGCCGATGAGGGAAAGCGTCACCTCGGCCACGCGGCTGGCGAATAACTGGAGCGGAAAAGTGATGTTGTTATAGATGATCGCCGGCATGGGGACCATGAAAAACAATAAAGTAAGTGGAAGCAGAAGCTTCTTGAAGTTACTCGTGCCGCACAGGAACAGGACGGCTCCGGCGATGGCGAAAATGAATGCCGTACGCGCCAGGTAGAGTTCGGCGCCGAGCGTGGCGGCGCCCAACTGCAGGAAACTCCAGACCACGAGCGTAAGGCCCCAGTAATTGGTTGGGGCGGGGAAGCGCAGTTCGCCGCGCTTGAGCCAGGCGATGTAACCGGCCACGGCCGGAACAAAGAAACCATGGCCCATGTCCTCGTTGTTGATCCAATCCTGAACCAGCAGCGTCAGCGTTGGCAGGAAGGGAATCAGCAACAACAGGCCGAACCAGAGAAGCGGGGCGGCGGAGGCCAGGGGAAAGGCCCGGCCATTCAGGGCGGCGGTCTGCTGATCTGACTGGTCGGCGGCGCTCATTCGGTGAGAGTAGGGATTTCTGTCCGTGGTTCCGCCTCCCATGTTAGCATCGGAAACTTTCGCTTCCTTCGTGAGAGGCGGAGAGAGGAAAATCGCCACGGGGAGGCTTCAGGGCTGTCCCACGACAACGGCTTCCGGCTTGGAGCGGGCCAGCATATTGGCCGGAAGAGCGCATCCCGGATCCGAGGCGCGGTTCCTGCACCAGCGCCGGCTGACCCAGGCAATCCATCCAGCCTGGTATTCCACCTGGGCCGAGCACTGTGCCGAAGAACAGGAGAAAGCGGCGGTTTGATTCAGGTTCTCGGCCGTACCGCCGTAGTCAATCAGGAAGTTGTCGGCGCCGATGGCCTGAACCGGCCGGGAGGCCAGCACGGTGAACGTGCCGCCGGCGGGCGCGCTGGCCGGCGTGGCCACTTCAAACCGTTTCGAGGCGATGGAGCCGCACTTCACCACCAGGGAATAGAGCTCCTCGGCCAGAAGGCCGCCGACAACAATCGACCGTGAACGCACGCCGTCCGGGCCGGGCTCGCTGCTCAAGGCCGAACCGGCGCGAATCTGGCAGGGCTCGGTGGTGGGCGCCTGCATGTGGACCACAACGGAGTCCGGCGTGGGCGGTGCGGCTAACCGGGCGGGTAGTGGAGCCAGCGTCGCCGGGTTCACCTGCGCGCTATAGGCGGACGTACCAAAGGAGTTGATGGCCCGGACGCGAAAACCATAGACGCGGCTCGGTTCCAGGCTTAGCGCGGGGTAGCTGGACCACTCGGTTGCATTGGCCGGCGCCGTGGCCACGCGGGCAAAACCGGTCCCTGCATCCATCTCCACTTCATAGCCGGTCTCGTTGGCCGCGTTGTCCTGCCAGGTGAGCAGAATGTGATCGGCCGAGGCATCCGCCGCGGATAATTGTGTCGGGGCGGGCGGCGGGGCCGTGGGATCGATCGTGGACGCCGACGCCTCGTTGCCATAAGAAGATGTACCCGAAGAGTTCGTGGCGCGGGCGCGGAAAAAGTAGGTGGTGGCCGGAAGCAAACCCGTGGCCGAGTAGGTTGCGGTTCCCGGTTCCACAAGGGCGATTTCGGAATAGACGCCGCCCGAGCCCTGTTTCCGTTCGATGCGCACGCTGGCCACGCCGGCCGAAGGATCGTCCCAGCTCAGGTTGATCGCGCTCGAGGAAGCAGCCGAGGCCGCCAGGTTGGCTGGTGGCTGCGGCGGCGTCCCCGTGGTGACGTAGGGCGCATAGTGAACTTCGGCGAAGTTCTTGTATTCATCGTCGCTGGTGATGACTCCGCCGCCGGTCCAGCCGCCGTTTCCCGTGCCGGACAGGCCCACGCCCGGGAAGGCCTGAATGGCCAGGTGGACCGCGTTGCTGTAGTCGGTGTTGTAAACCCCATTGGCCACGCCGGCGCAATTGAAGATGAACGATTGCGGGGTGGGAACGCTGGCGACGGTGTAGAGCTTGGGGGCGAGGGCCGGAATGGACCCAAGCACGGCGTTCGTGCTGCCTTGCACCTCGATCAGCCAGCCGGGAGGCAGATCGTGGTTCTCGGTGAACTGCGCCGTGCACACGCCGGCGTCGGAGGTGATAGACGCCAGCTTGCCCGGAATGGACCAGCCGTTGGCCACCTGCGGTTCAAAGCGCCACCAGAACTTGCGCGGCTTCACGGCGGCGACGGAAGCGGCGGTTTGATTGGCGGCCGTATTCCCACCCACGCCGCTGACGGTCACCGTGTCACCGGCTTGCACGCCGAGGCTGGCCCTGGTCACCACCCAGATAGGCGACTGCCCCGCGCCGGTGACACCGGAGACGGGCACGCGAGGGCGGATCGCCGCATAGAAGTTCTCCTGCTGGCTCATGGCCGGCGACACCCACCAGGCGCCATTCAAGCCCGCGTTTACACCGGGCGGCGTCACGATGGTGCTGCCCTGGCCATTGGAGAAACCTAGCGACTTCAGCGATTGCGTCGTGCTGTAGCGCACCTCATAGGTAAGTCCGGAAACCGGTACCGCCTCCCAGGAGACGTCATAGCCGGCGCTTTCCGTGAGTATGCCGCCGATGAACCGTTTGGGCGAGTACACGATGGACCGTCCCCGCACCAATTCTTCCGGTTCGTTGTCCGTGCGGTCGAAGGCGAGTCCGGCCAGATGCATCGTCTGCCCGTCCCAGGGGCCTTTGTAGCCCACCGGGTCGAGATAGAGAATGGTGAGGCCCTCCATGTAGGAGCGCGCGCCGCCGGGCCAGGGCGGATAAAAAATGTGGCCGCGCAGCGGCTCATTGGGCCACAGAATGCCTCCACCCGCGCCCACCTGGTGCGACGGCGCGGCCGTCATCTCGATCTGTTGCCACACGCCATCGTAGGCGCTGAAGTTGTAGTAGTGGTAAAAGTGCGAGCCCGATCCCAGGGCGTCCTGCGCGGCGGTTTGCGGGTAGGTGCCGATGTTGAAGTCCAGGCCGCCGCTCTCCGAGCGCGGATTGTTCACGCCCCACTTCACCCACATGCGCAGGCGGTTGGCGAGCGGGTCGAACTCGCCCTGCTTGACGTGATAATGCAGGTAACCGTTCGGGTACAGATAGCCGCTGGTATCGCGCGGGCGGAAGTAGATGAGCGGCGAGGAGCGCCAGGTGATGGCGATGTAACCTTCGTTTTGCGTGCGGCCGATGCAGGAGCCCGCCGGCAGGCAGCTCAACGTGTAGGAGCCGTTGGCCAGCGCCGTGTGGATGGTGAGAATGGTTTTGTCCGGGCTCAGCGACTGCACGCGATAGCCGCGCGTGGAGTTCTTGGCCATGTGGGCGGCTTCGGTCTGCGGAGGTGCGTTGGGCGCGCCCGCATAGCCTGGATTGGCGGCCGTGGCGTACTGCTGCATACCGCGAATGTGAATCAACCGGCCGGCCTCCAGGGGTTCAAAACCGCTTTCGCCCCCGTCCACATAAGGCGCCGTCAACGTGATGGTGGCTACGCCGCCAGAGACAACGAAGCTCTGAATCTTCTGATCCTTCATGTACGCTTTCTGGTTGTCCGGATTCCAGTAGCCCCGCGAGCAGGCCGCCTCGTCGTTGCTGTCGGCGCAGGCGGGTATGGTGATGGCCAGGGTGGCCTCGTCGGTGACGGCCTCGCGAATGTCGCCCTGCACCGTGGGGGCCGGATAAAACATTCTGGAACCGTCGCCCGAGGCGCGGCGCACGGAAACAACCTGTCCGGCGAAGCTCTGCGGCGTGAGTGCGTTCGAGTTGAATGGAACAGAGAAGCTGTTCGCCGTGACATAGGTGGCCGTGTAGTATTTCGGCGTCGTGTCCGAGCCGAAGGCGGACCAGGAGCCGTTGGCCCCCGACAGCATGACGAACCACTGAATCAGCAGCGTGGAGGAGTTCCAGCCAAGCGGACTGTTGGCGCTGACAGGGATGCCATGCCCGGCCGGACCGGCGGTCCTGTACTGAACCAGAACCGAAGCGCCCGAGGGCCTGAACGCCGAGCAGGTGGCGTGCGCCGTGGTGGCGCTGCTATAGGCCGATCCCTTGCCCGCGCCCGTGTCGTTGATGGCGTTGAAAAGGTTCGTGGCCGTCTCCATGCCGGTGGAGCCTATGCGCACCTCGCCCGGCGCGGCGTTGTTGAGATTGGCGCGGAAGGTGTAGGTGACGCCGTCGATAATGGCCTGTTTGCCTTCCGTCACCGAGGCCACGCCGGACAGGCGCGACATGGCATGACGGCCGCCGAAGTTGTGCGGCTGGTCGCAGGTGACGGTCGTGATCGTACCGGTGGCCACGCCGGCCGCCAGGCGGCAGCGGAAATCTTCAATCAGGCTCTGCGCCTGCAAGACGGCCGTGCAGAGGAGCAACAAAAGCAGGGAAATTCGCATCGGCGTCAGGGCTCCATCAGGACCAGGGGCAGGGTGCTGTTGCTGGCCAGCAGCGTCATGGTGCAGGTGGCCGGAAACTGGTTGCCTAGCGCCAGTGTAAGGTTGGCGGTCGACGAACAGAAGCCGACGCGCTGCGCCGACAGGTTCAGTATGGTGGTCAGCGTGGGTGAGATCGACAGGAACGTGGAGGCGACGCTGGTTTCACTGGCCGCGTAAGCAATGTAGTAGCGGCCCGCCGGCAGCGTGGCCGAAGCGCTCAGCGCGGAGGATTTGCCGCCGGTGGTGGACAGATCCGCCGCCGTGCCCTCCATTAACTTTTGCCGGTTGGCGTCGTAGATGGCAAAGGCGGCCTTGCCGCCGGCCGTGGCCGTGCTGGCATTGAAAGTGAACCGGGAGAAGGTGAGCGGCTGCGGCAGCAGGAACATATAAAGGAACACGCGGTTAGCCAGCGTCGCGGCAAACGCCGTGCCCGTGCCCGCCATGCCAAACGGCGCGAACGGGCCCTCCGCCGGGATCACTGATCCGCCTGCCAGCTCATAGGTGGAGCCGTTGCAGTAGTGCAGCTTCGCGTTCTCGCCTGAGTCTGTTTTGAAGAAGATCAGTCCATACTGGCCGCAAGTGGGTGGAATCGTGGGGCCGGAGCCGTATTGCAATACCGACTCGGTGGCCACGTTCACGTTCGTTCCGCTAAAAGAGAAAAGATTGCCCGGCTTGTAGAGCTTCAGCTTGCTGTCGGCCGGGTCCCAGGCATAGAACTCACCCGTTACCGACGCCGCACCCGAGGCCACGGAGTTGCCCCCGATCTGATTGGCCGAACCGGCGCCGCTCATTACGTTCCAGGTGTTGGGGGCTGTGCAGCCGTACAGATTTTGGCCGCTGGCGGCGGTAGTCAGAAAGAAGGTTTCGCCCAGCGCGCAGGCGACGGGAAGCGTGGAGCCCATCTTCGACGGCTTGGTGGAAGCCGCCTGGGAAAAATCGACATTCCTGGCCTGCGACTTCAGATCAACGGCCGTCTGGCCCTGGCAAAGTGGCCCCGCCAGCAGAAATCCGGCGGCCAGGGGAAATGTGACTTTCCCCTTCCAATTCATTCGCATAAGGCATCGTCTCCTGCCCAGAACCCTAGGCGCGGGGCCGTGCGCGGCCACCGGCGGCTTGCAACAAGAAGCGTAGAATCAGGCAGTTATACTAAGCGAATGGCTGTGAACGAAGGTGGTGCGTTTCCGCCGCCGCACCAGGTGGCTCCCCGCGAACGGGACCGCGTCGCCCGCTTCCTGCGCGACACCTTCCACCCGCCCGAAGATGCACCCTTTCTCCGGCCTCCCGTTCTTGATTGGAAGTATTTCGCGCCGCGTCCGGACACCGCCTGGCCCGAGGGGCGCAGCTTTGCCTACCTGGAGGATGACCGGCTGACCGCTCACTGCGCCGTGTGGCCGCTTATGCTGGAAGCCGCCGGCGAGAGTATTCCCGCCATGCATCTCATTGACTGGGCGGCCAGCAAGTCCCACCCCGGCGCCGGGCTGATTCTCTACCGCGCCTTGTCGGAGAAGGCCCGCTGCGCCGTGGTGATCGGCGGCGCCGCTCAGGCCCGCCGCATACTCACCCGGATGGGCTTCGCGCAAGTGGGCGAGTGGAATGTTTACCGCCGCGTGGTGCGCCCCTGGCGCACTTTCCGCGAAGAGCCGGCCGAACCGGGCCAGGCCGCCAAACACGCCGCGCGCCTGGTGCGCGATTCGTTGCTCACGCTGCATCCCGGCCGGCGGCGCCGGGCCGCGGAGTGGTCCGCCGCGCCCATCGCCCGGTTTGAGGCGGATTCACCCGCGCTGGCTCTGCCGGACGCGGAGAAGGGCGGCCCCAGGCAGCGCTTCCTCCACACGGCTGGATTTCTGAACTATGTCCTCTCCTGTCCGGCCTGCCCTTGGAGAGCCTATACGCTCCTCCGAAACGGCTTCCCGGCCGGCTACGCCATTCTGAATTCATTAAACCGGCAGGCCCGCGTGGCGGACCTCTGGGTTCATGACCGCACCGAAGAGGCCTGGACCGCCGCCGCCGCCCTGGCCGCCCAACTCGCCGCCCGCGACTTCGACGCCAGCCAGGTGCTGATGAGCGCCGCTTCGCCGTTTCTCTCGAACATTCTGCGCCGCCTCGGCTTCCAGCACTACGCCGTCAAACCGGTCTATCTGTTCGATTCCCAACACGCTCTCAAGCCCGACCCCACGCGTTGGCATCTCACCTGGCTCGACTCGGACGCCTTTCTGCTGCCGTAGACACCCTCGGATTGCCGCTATCCTGACAAGGTGAGCGTGAAGCTGATCTGCGTCGGGGGCGCCCGCCCTAACTTCATGAAATTGGCTCCGTTGTGCCGGGAACTGGGCTCGGATCCGGATTTCGGCCTGTGCCTGGTCCACACCGGCCAGCATTATGACGACAGTCTTTCCGGCCAGTTCTTCCGCGACCTCGGCCTGCCCGTCCCGGCGCACAGCCTCGAAGTCGGCTCAGGCTCCCACGCCATGCAAACAGCCGAAATTCTCCGCCGCTTCGAACCCGTCATGCTCGCCGAACAACCCGCCGGCGTGCTCGTCGTGGGCGACGTGAATTCCACGCTTGGCTGCGCCCTGGTGGCGAAAAAACTCGGCTGCCCGGTGATTCACGTCGAAGCCGGGTTGCGCAGCTTCGACCGTTCCATGCCCGAGGAGATCAACCGCCTGGCCACCGACGCCATCTCGGATCTCTTTCTGGTCACGGAGGAAAGCGGCCTGGAACACTTGGCCCGCGAAGGCGCCGATGCTTCACGGACCGTCTTCGTGGGTAACCTCATGATCGATTCGCTCTACTTTCACCTGGAGCAGGCCCGCGGCTCGGGTGTGCAACAGCGCCTGGGCATCGCCGGCCCCTATGGGCTTGTCACGCTTCATCGTCCCGCCAATGTCGATTCGCCAGCGCAACTCGCCGGGATCACCTCGGCCCTGGCCGGGATTGCCGCCGGGCTGCCACTCTATTTTCCCGTCCATCCCCGCACGCGCCAGCGGCTTGCCGGCGAGCTTCCCGCCAATCTGCATCTCATAGAACCGCTTGGTTACATTGACTTCGTCGGCCTTATGAGCGCGGCCCGCGTGGTGCTCACCGACTCGGGAGGCATCCAGGAAGAGACAACGGCCCTGGGCATTCCCTGCCTCACCCTGCGCGACAATACCGAACGGCCCGTCACCGTCACCGAAGGCACCAACCGCCTGGCCGGCACCTCGCGCGACAGCATCCTGGCCGCCTGGCGCGAACACACAGCTTCGCCGAAACAGGGCCGCGTGCCGCGTTTCTGGGACGGCCAGGCCGCCCGGCGCTGCCGCCAGGCCATTCGCCGCTTCTTCGGAATGTCTTCCGGTAAGTAAATCAAGAACAAACTGCTATACTTCTCTTCGGAAGCGTTTAAGTTCGTGGTCGAACCACGCTCTCCAAGAGTCCACACACAACCAACCGGAACATGTCGCTCCGCGTTTGCCACCTACAGGAAGACGGGTTCCCGAGCTGGGATGAGTTCGTCACCCGTCATGCACATGGAACCTGTTTTCATTTGACGGCATGGCTGCGGACCATTGCATCGGCTTTCCCCTTCCAACCCCACTACATGAGCGTCTATGACGGCTCGGAATGCCAGGCCATCGTGCCTCTGTTCCTGGTGGATAACTGGATGATGGGACGCGTCCTTCTCTCCTCGCCCTTTGCCGTGTACGGAGGCATGCTGGCCACCAGTGGCGAGGCCAAACAGCTCCTGCGCGACGCCATCATTCACCTCGGTTCCAAGCTCGAAGTCCAGTACATCGAGCTGCGCAACCACGACGAGTCCCAATGCCTCGGATTTCCACGTCTGGAACGTTATCTGGATTACACACAGACGGTCCAGCCCATGACCGGCGAGGAGTTGCTGCAACAGCTTCCCAAGAAGACGCGCAACATGGTCCGCAAGTCGCTGAAAAGTGACTTCTCTTCCCGTCCCGCCCGGAATCTGGACGGCTTCTACGACCTGCTTTCCCGCAACTACCGCCGGCTGGGCACCCCCATCTTTCCCAAGCACTTCTTCGCCACCCTGCTCGCCGAATTCGGCCCCGGCGCCGACGTTCGTGAAATCCTCCTGGGCGACCGCCTGGCCGCCGTCAGCCTGAATCTCCTCTTTCGCGAACAGATGCACACCTACTACGCCGCCTCGCTGTTCGCTCTCCGGCAGTTCGCCCCCAACAATTTCCTCTACTACGACCACCTGTTGTGGGCCGGCAATAATGGCTACACGCTGTTCGATTTCGGACGCAGCAAGGTGGATAGCGGCAACTCGGATTTCAAACGCCACTGGGATACCACCATCCGCCCTCTGCCCTATGAGGTCCTATTGGTCAAACGCAAGGAACTGCCCAACTTCAACCCCAACAATCCCAAGTTCGATCTGGCCATCCGCCTCTGGCGCCTGCTGCCTCTCGGCCTCACACGCGCCCTTGGACCGCACATGGTGAAGCTCTTCCCCTAGGGGACTGGTAGCACATGGCCGGCAATCTCGCCCTGTTCGCGTACTACTACAAGCCGGAAAACACCTCCGGCGTGCAACGCGCCGCCCGTTTGGCCAAGTACCTCCCCCAGTTCGGCTGGCCCACCTGGGTGATCGCCTCCTCGGCCGGCGGCATCGACCCCACGCTGGAACGCGTAGTTCATGTGCCCGGTCCGGCGGACGGCAGTCCCGCCGCCGCCCGCTGGAGCCATCTTGGCCTTCTGGCCGAACGCTTTCTGCCCTATCAGGAGAAACTCCCCTGGGTGCCTCATGCCGTCGAGGCCTTCGAACGGCTCCACACAGCCCAGCCCTTCTCGGCCCTCCTGTCCACCTCGCCGCCCACCGGCAGCCACATTGCCGCCTGGCGGATCAAACGCAAATTCCGGCTGCCCTGGATCGCCGACTTCCGCGACCCCATCCTCGGCAATCCCGGACGCCCTCGCCGCTGGGCCCAGCCCTATGACCGCGCCCTGCAGCGCGAAATCTTTCGTTCGGCCGATATCGTCCTGGCCGTCACCGACACCATGCGCGACCTGTGGAGGGCCCAATACCCGCGCTGGGCCCACAAGTTCCAGCTCATCTGGAACGGCTTCGACCCCGAGGAAGGTTTCGGCCCGCTGGACGCCCCGCCGCGTCCCTACCGCGTCCTGCTGCACGCCGGCGTGCTCTATTCCCAGCGCCACCCGCACGCCATGCTCGATTCCCTGGCGCGCCTCATCGGCAACGGACGCCTGAACCCGGACGCTCTCCGCCTCCGCTTTATCGGTATTGTCCAGGAAATGGACCAACTCCGCGCCCGCCCCTCGGTGGCCCTGCTTGCCTCCCGCGGTTGCCTCGATATGAACGGCCAGCTCATCCCCCGCGACGACGCCATGCGCGAAATCGCCACCGCCGATTCCCTGTTTCTCATCGACATCGTGAATAACAGCAAGGTCGGCTACACCGTGCCCGCCAAGCTCTACGACTATCTGCTCACCGGACGCCCCATTCTTTCCATCACCGACCCTGGCTCGCCGGTAGACCGCATTCTCGCCCAAAGCGGCGTCCCCTATTCCTGCCTCTATCACGCCGACTCCCCGGAAACCCTGGACGGCAAGCTGCACGGCTTCCTCTCGCTGCCCGGCGCCCCCGTCACGCCCGGCCCCTGGTTCTTTGAAAACTTCGATGGACGCCTCCAGGCCCGCGCCATCGGTGCCATGCTGGAAACCAGCGCCCCAGGGCGTTAAGCGGTTCATCCATGCCAGCGCTGGTTCCCCAGTTCATCCGCCAGGCGGCCGCCCGCGCCACCGAGGGTCCTGGCCGCATCCCCAGCCTGGACGGTCTGCGGGCCCTCTCCATCGCCCTCGTGCTGTTCGCCCATACCTCCGGCACCCAGTACTTCCCCAGCTTCGTCTTTCTCCGCCGCAACCTCGGCAACTTCGGCGTCCGCGTCTTCTTTGTGATCTCCGGCTTTCTCATCACCACGCTGCTCATCAAGGAACTCCGCACCCGCGGCCGCATCTCGCTAGGACACTTCTATATCCGCCGCTTCTTCCGCATCTTCCCCGCCGCCTACGCCTACATCGCCGTCATGGCCGCTCTCACCCTGGCCGGACTCACCCCGCTCGGCCTCGGCGACTTCCTCCACGCCGTCACCTACACCGTCAACTACGACCGCGACCGCCACTGGCTCCTCATCCATCTCTGGTCCCTCTCGGTCGAGGAACAGTTCTACCTGCTGTGGCCCGCCACGCTCGCTCTGGGAGGCCTGGCCGGCGGCGCGCGCGTCGCCATCGCCGTTCTCTTCGCCGCCCCCCTGCTCCGGTTCTTCACGCCCTGGTTCTTCCCCGATCTGGCCTGGAGCGTCGGTTCCTCCTTCCAAACCAACATGGACGCCCTGGGCATCGGCTGCCTGCTGGCGCTCAAACGGGAGCCGCTTTGGAGCTGGACTCTCTACCGGCGCTTCCTCGCCTCAACCGCCTTCTGGCTCGCTCCCGCCGCGGCTTTCGCCATTTCGTTGTCGTTCCTGAGCCACGATCCCTTCGTCCACCTCGCCGGGCAGTCCATCATGAATCTGGGCATCGCCCTCACCATCGACGGCTGCATCCGCCGCGCCGCCACGCCCGCGGGACGGTTCCTGAACCATCCGCTCATGTGCTACATCGGGGTGCTGAGCTACTCCATCTACCTCTGGCAGGAACCTTTCCTTGACCGCACCTCCACCGCCCCGTGGAACTCATTTCCCATCAATTTGTTGTGTACCGCGGCCGCCGCCCTTGCGTCCTACCACCTGATTGAACGCCCCTGTCTGGAGCTTCGTAAAGTGTTGGCGCCGCTTGACTCGCCCCGCGCTCCCCGTCCGGCTCCCTCAGGAGCTACGATAGAGTCTGTACCCCGCGACGGTTCTTGAGGTGAACGGGTGTCATCCTCCCGGCAGATGAGGAATCCTACAGCCCGGCCCACCAGGAACGTCTTGAGCCGGCGTGGTAAAAGGAGGATCTTCATGACAGTCGCCTTGTTAAGCTGTCTGCTCTTCGTTCTGGGTTTCCTGGGATTGCGGCATCGGAGGCAGGCCGGCGCCTGGCTCGCCCTCGCCGTTCCCGCCGCCGCCTTCGGCCAGGGACCCTACATCATCGAGGATTGGTCCTGCACGCAGGCCGCCCGCATCTCCAACGCCAACCCCGCCGTCGTCACCTGCGACACCCCTCACAACCTTCCCGCCCGCACCATCGCCGATCAACAGTGGATCATGCGCCTGGAAGGCGCCACCGGCGACTGGGCCAAGGTGAACAAGCGCTACAAAGTCGACATCATCGACGCCAATACCTTTTCCATCCCCGTCGACACCACCGGCTTCGGCCCCTTCACCGATCAACACGTTCTGCTCTACCGCAGCAACAATAACGACCAGGATCTGGAACGCACCTTCGCCGGCAGCGTCACGAATCTCTTCAAACCCCTCCCCGGCGCTTTTGAAATCGATGTCCAGCCCGGCTTCAACACCACCATCGACGCCTTGTACTGCCGTTGGACTCCCATCTCCTCCTTCGTCGTCAGCGCAGGCCAGGCCGACGTCACACTTACCCGCGCCCTCCCCAACGAAACGCCGTCCTTCCTCACCTATCCCGGACGCGAAATCCACTTCCGCTACTTCACCGAACCCCTGCTGAACTCGGAGAAGTACCGGGGCATCCAATATGAGGACCACCCCCACACCATCGGCTCCATGAACGACCAGCGCACGCAGGTGAAGGTCCCCGTCAAGGTCGCCGACGGCGAATACAAAGCCGTGGGCGCAACCCAGCCCCAGTTGGGCGTCTGCCCGCAATCCTCGTTCACCTTCATCTATCACCCTCGCCAGCAAAACGCATATCCCTATCCGGCGGGCCGCGTCACCAACTACGCCAAGACGCCCATCGACCCCCAGGTGAACCGCATGAACCTCTGGCTCCGCTTCGGAAAGCTCGTCCCGCGGCCCAGGAACGGAGGCTACATGTCCACCATCGGCACCTACGCCAAGGTGCCCGACGACCCCGACGACCGCGCCGAGCGCTATCACTTCTACCACCAGATCAGCCCGAACTTTTACCCCGGCCGCTGGATGAAGGTCACCATCAATGAGAACCCGCAGCACCACCGCTCGGCCACCGGCACGGCCGGGTTCCCCAATCAGCCCATGATCGCCGGATGGCCCTACTACTCCGCCCCGCCCTGGGACGGACGCCGCGGCCAGTATCTCTCCAACCTCACCGCCTTTTACGTCGATACGGCATTCTTTAACGCCGACTTCTCCGGGCAAACCGTCCTGATCGGCCCCATCACCATGGAGCGCATCGAGAACGAGCCCGACGCCTACGTCTCCTCCATCACCTCGCTCTGGGCGCCCGAGCGCGTGGGCGACCGCGGCCCCGGCTACGAGGTCAGCTTCGCCGCTCCCAAGTATTCCAACGACCTCTACGACATCCGCTACTCCACCGCCGGCAGCCTGAAAAAGATCGGGTTTTCCAAGGGCCAGGACGGCGGCCAGCTAAAAGGCTCGCGCGACACCATCGTCAGCCAGATCTGGTATTCGCCGCGCCTGGAGGAGCAGCCCGATCTGTGGGTCGGCATACGCCCCCGCATGGCCATTCTCGGCATCAGCCCTGAAGGCTCCTCGCCCGTGGTCATCACCACCCGCGCCGAACATCTGCTGGCCGAGTTCGACCAGATCGACATCGACGGCATCGCGGGCGGCGGCGCCCTGAATGGCAAGAACAAGCAGATCCGCCCCCGCCCGGCCCGCTTCTGGCAGTTAACATCCGGCCTGGCCGGCATCGAGGTCACCGACAAGACCGCCATCGTCCGCTTTCTTGAGCCGCACAACCTCGTCCCCGGCCAGGTCATCGAAATCAGCGGCTCCACCAATGCCCTGCTCGGCCGCATCCCGAACCAGAGGTTCTACACCGTCGTCTCGACGCCCTCCGAGGACACCCTCGCCATTCGCACGCCCGGCGTTCCGGACGGCATCTACAACACCGACGTAGGCACGGCCGAACTGCTCTCCGTGCGCTCGTTCCCCTCGCTCTCGGTGGAAGGCGCCAGCACCGTGAACCTGCCCTGCCCGGCCAATACCGGGCTCTGCACCGGCAGCGGCTACATCACCGCCAGCGACGACTTCCGCTTCTTCACCGAAGTGCATATCTCGCAGTCTTCCGGCGGGCCTCCTCAGCTTCAGGCCGTCCGGACCCACGGCGGCGTGGAGAGCTCCAGCGCCAGACCATCCACGCCCAGGCAGCCCCGGTAGCGCACGGCCCGGCCTGGCTTTCGCATGTCTCTTCTCGCTGGCTACTATCTCCGCGAGACCGGTTCCGCCGGTACGGTTCCGGCTACCCGGAACGAAATCGTCCAACTTCTAGGCGCGCTGCCCGGCGCGTGTCTGCACACCATGGAGGCAGGACGCGCTTTTATCGCCATTGCCGATCTCGGCTGCTTCGGCTCGCCCGGCTTTAGCGGCCAGCCGGGCGTGTCTCAGCTGGCTGCCGCCGGACATCCTTATCTCCGAGGAGCCTCCGGAACCCGTCTGGCTCACACCGAAACCCTCCGCCTGCGCCTCGATACATCCGGCCCCGCCGCGCTCGCCGAGGCGAACGGGAGCTGGTGCGGAGCCCACTACGACGAACGCACCCACCGCCTGACCCTGGCCGCCGACAAGCTCGGACTCCGCCCGCTCTATTACTGGGAAAGCGGCCCCCTCGTCGTCTTCGCTAGCGCCCTGTGGATCCTGGAACGCCTCTCCACCGTTGCCAAGGTGGTCGATTTCCAGGGCGCCACCGAAACCGTCTGCTTCGGCTTTCCCCTGGCCCGCCGCAGCGCCTACCGCCATATTCGCCGCCTCTACAGCGGAGAATACGTCCAACTCGACGGCCCAGCCCTCACGGCGAACCGCCACACCCGCCTCGAAGCGATCCCCGAAAGCACACAGCCCGTCGAAGACCTCGCCCGCGACGCCGCTGGGGCCTTTCGCAACGCCGTCCGCCTCCGCATGGAGGATCACCGGGCGGCGATTGCCTTCCTCAGCGGTGGTCTGGATTCGCGCTGTATCGCCGCCGCGCTCCGCCAACAGGGTTACAACGTGGCCACCTACAACTTCTCCCTGGCCGGCACCCTGGACAGTATCCTGGCCGCACGATTCGCCGCCGCCTCGGAAACCGAACATTTCTCCGGCGAATGGATCGTCGGCTCCCACGTCATCGAATCGCTCGCCCGCGCCTGGCAGACCCAGCGCCCCGGTTTCACCGTGGAGAACCCGCGCCTGGTCTGGTCCGGCGACGGCGGCAGCGTCGGACTGGGCGGCGTCTACATTACCCCGGAAATCGAACGCCAACTTTTGGCCGGCCATGCCGAAGCGGCCCTTCATGCCTGCGTCCGCAATGCCGGAGCCCTACTGCCCATGCGTCTCTATGGCCGCCAGGTGCGCGCCGAGGCGGCGGCACTCCCGCACCGCGGCGTACGGGAAGAGTTTTCCTCGTTGGCCGCCTCGCTCCCGGCTCTCCGAGCCTTCTTTTTCTTCCTACTGTTCAACGACCAGCGCCACCATCTCTCGGGCTTCTACGAAACCATCCACGAGCACGGCTACGAACTTCAACTGCCCTTCTTCGACGGCGCTTTCCTGGAAACCATCGCCCGCGTGCCCACGCGGCAGATGCTCTACCACCGCTTTTACAGCCACGTCCTGCGCCAGTTCCCCCCCAGTACCGTTTCGGTCCCCTGGCAGGCTTACGTCGATCACGACCCTTGCCCGCTCCCCATGCCCGAAGGCGCCGTGAAACAGTGGACCGGCGATTTCCGCGCCCTCGTCAATGCCCAGAAGCGCAAACGCCTCCTCGACACCTTCTCCACGATCGAGGCCAACCGCCCGCCCGGCTTCTTCAACAACCTCTACCTGCGCACCGTGCTTGCCTTCTGCAAAGCCGGTATTCCACGCTACGATTTCGCCGTTCAAACCGCCGCCGGCTATGCCCGCCTGCTCGCCATCTCCGGCGGCCGCTACGCCGTCTGATTCAGCGCTTCCGCAACAGCAGGCACGTCAACTGGTGCGGCTCGCCCGGGCTTGTCCTGCGCGGCGGGTTCAGCTTCTCCCCGCACGTCCACAGCTTCCCGCTCCACATACACCAGTGCTCCTGCTCCACCACCTCGAAGCCCAACTCGATCCATTGTCCTAACTCGGCCCGCGAGTAGGACTGCCCCACATACGGCAACCCCTTCCCGATGGACGACTCCGGGTGCTCGTAAACGTTTGGATGGTATTCGGTCTCGTGATACGGCACGGTCAGAATCAGATGCCCGCCCGCCCGCAACACCCGGTGCATGTTCCGCATCGCCTCCAGGTGCGGCGGAATGTGTTCGAGCACGCTGACGCAGGTCACCACGTCGTGGCTCTCCGTCTTCATTCCGGACCGGGTGATGTCGTCGTCGATCACATGAAAGTGCCGGTTCACCATCCCTTCGTCCCAGTAGTCGCGCACGTTGTCGATCGCCGTCACCACGAAGCCGCAGTTGGCCATCAGGTGCGGCAGCGCCGTGGTTCCGGTGCCCACATCGAGCACCGTTTGCGCCGTGCCGCACAGCCTGGTCAACTGCTCGAACACGAAGCGGAACTCCACCGGCCGCTCGTTCCAGCGCTTGAAACGCTGCGCGCCGGACTCGCCGCGCAGAACCCGGTCGAGGTAGCTCCTCCCCAGGGAATGAATCAGACGTTTGATCATAAACAGGCCAGTCCCGCGTCAGAGGTACACATGCTTCACCCGTTGCCCGATGCCGCACAAGATCGTGTACGCGATGGAACCGGCCGCACGCGCCAAATCCTCGGCGTCCTGCCGCAGCGCTCCCTCCGTGCCCAGCACGGTCACCGCGTCGCCCGGCGCTAGCGGCGGACAACCGGTTACGTCAATCGCCGCCAGGTCCATCGACACGGCGCCAATCACCGGCGCCCACTCGCCGCCCGCGATCACCCGGCCCCGGTTGGAAAGCGCATGGGGCAGGCCATCGGCGTAACCCGCGGCGATCACCGCCATGCGCGTCGGCCGGGCGGTGCGAAACAAGGCGTTGTAGCCCACGCTCTGGCCCGCCGGCAGATCCTTTACCTCTAGAATCCGCGCCTTCCAACTCAGTGCCGTTTTCACGGCCACCGCGCATGCCGGGCTGTCGCCCTTGCATATACCCGGATAGCCATACACCGCCAGCCCCGGCCGCACCAGATTCCCCCAGGCTTCGCGCCGCGCGTGCGTCACCGGAACCGAACTCGACAGATGCACCCAACGCGGTTCCACGCCAGCGGCGCGTAATGCCTGCCGCACCACGCCGAACCGCGCCACCTGCTCATCCGTCTGCGGCGACGTGTAGTCGCCCGCCGAGGCCAGATGAGTCGTCAGCCCTTCCAGCCGTGCGTGCCGCAAACCGCGCACGCCCTCCACCACGTCTTCCACGCTCTCGTTGGTTCCCAGCCGTCCCATGCCCGAATCCACGTCCAGATGCACCGGCAGCGCCTCGCCTCGCGCGCCCGAAAACCGGTCGTAGTCCCGCAACTGGGCCATGGAATGCACCAGCGGCGTCAGCCGCTGCCCGGCCAGCGCCTCGCGTTCACAGGAAAAAAAGCCGCCCATCACCAGAATCGAACACCCCACCCCCGCCGAACGCAGTGATACGCCCTCTTCCACGTTGCTGACAGCCAGCCACCCGGCCCCGGCCGCCTCCAACGCCCGCGACACCGCCACCGCGCCATGGTGGTACGCATCGGCCTTCACCACGGGCATGACACCCACCCCCGGGCCGACCAGATCGCGGATCGCCGCGCAGTTCTCCACAATCTGGCCCGTCGAAACCTCGACCCAGCAACGATATGTGTTCGAGGCCATCCCCGGACCGTTCTCCTCCATCCCTCGCCCCATGCCTCCGCGCACGGACACTCTCTAGAGTCTAGCGGACTTGATATGCACGGCCAGCGAAAGCGGCTTTTCCACCAGCGCGAACAGCAGCGTGGACACCGTTCCACTGGCCAGTCCCACCACCGCCACCGCCACCCAATACGCCGCCAGCCCTGGCGACAGCCACCGCCGCAGCACCTCGCTTGCGGCCAGCATCGCCAGCCCGTGCATCAGGTAAAACGAATAGCTCTGCTGCCCCAGCCACCGCAGCCACGGCCAGCGCAGCACACGGCCCACAAGTCCGCCTCCCCACAGCGCGCACAAAAACAGCCCCGGCGCCGCCGCCGCCAGAGCCCAAACCCGGTATACATCCGGGAACTCGCCAAACCCCGGCAACCATGCCGCCAGCGCCTGCGGGTGCTCCTGCGTCCAATAGACAAACCCCGCCGCCAGCACGGCCGCGGCCAGCGCCGCCGCCTCCATGCCCCGCGTCAGCCTCGCCCGAACGCCTTCCATGCGGCTCCACTCGTACACCAGCATCCCGGCCACGAACATCACCAGACGCATGTGCGCCGCCGGCGGCAGCGGCAGCCCTCCCACGTGCACCTCCCGATACCGGTCCGTCACGCTGTACGCCGTATAGGCCAAAGCAAAGCCCAGCAGTGTCCAGCAGCGCGCCCGCGGCCGCCACCGGCGCATCGACAGCGCCACCCACGGCACAATCAGATAGAACAGCAACTCGTAGCTGAGCGACCACGCCACGGTAATCATGGGCCGCATGTCGAAGATGCCCGGCAGCAGCAGAATGTTGGCCGCCAGATAGCCCGCGCCATCCCACCCCGGGGGAATCTTCGACCGGTCGGGCCGCGCGTAGCTCAGCGCCAGATACAGCGTGAACACCGCCAGAAATGCCGGATACAGCCGCTCGATGCGCCGTTTGAGAAAGTGCCCGTACGCCCGCGGCTCAGCTACCAGGTAGCCATACAGCAGATAGCCGCTCAACACGAAAAAAAGCTCCACGCCCGCGTGCCCTACACCATTGGTGAACCACAGGCTCGCCCACTCGCCCGCCACCCCTTCGCGCAGCCACAGAAACGTGCGGTCCGCATGCGCCAGAAACACCAGCAGAATCGCTATCCCTCTTATCCCGTCCAGCACCGGTTCCCGCGACTCGCCGCCCAGCCAGCCTGCCTCGGCCAGCTTCCGCCACCACGGCCATGGCTGCTTCAGAATCTCCCTCAGCCACCCGTAACGCGTGCGCGGCGGGGCCGCCCGCTCGTCCGCGGGGCTGCGAGGGCAGGTCTGCATCACTTAAAATTCTAAGGGTTGACCCTTGATCGCCGCCCAGCTTTGGCCTTCCCCTCGTGAAATCCCTGCGCATCGTCGAACTGGTGGACTCGCTCGCCGTCGGCGGCACCGAACGCATGGCGGTCCATCTCAGCCGCGGCCTCCAGGCCCGAGGCCATGAGGTGGCCGTCGTCTGCCTGCGCACACCCGGCCCGCTCGCCGAGCCCCTTCACGCCAGCGGCATTCGCACTCTTGCCTTCGACAAGCCCGAAGGCCTCCACTGGCCCACCATGACCGCCCTGCGCCGCTTCCTCGCCGAATTCCGCCCTGGCGTCGTCCACACCCACAACCCGCTCGTCCACCACTACGGCGTCTTCGCCGGCCGCCGCGCCAGCGTCCCTCTCATCGTCAGCACCGTGCATGGCATCGGCAATATCGGCGCCTCGGCCAAGTCCGACGCTATCTTCGCCGCCAGTTGTCTCTTCACCGATTCCATCGTCGCCGTCTGCCGCATGGCCCGCGACCGCTTCGCCGCCCACCCTCTGCTGCCATCAAGCAAACTCCGCGTCGTATACAACGGCATCCCCCTGGAACCCTATCTCGCCATTCCGCCGCTTCCTGATCCTCTCCCCGCGCCCTCGGCCGCCCGCCCCTTCGTCTTCGGCGCCGTCGGCCGCCTGGTCCCCGTCAAAGACCATGCCACCCTTCTGCGCGCCTTCTCCCTTCTCGCCGCGCAACACCCGCACTGCCGCCTGGAATTTCTTGGCGGCGGCGCCCTGCACGGCGATCTCCAACGCCTGGCCGCCGGACTCGGCGTCGCCGGCCGTGTCGTGTTCCATGGCGAACGCGCGGAAACCCGCGATTTCTACGAATCCATACACGCCTACGTCATGTCCTCGTTAAGCGAAGGGCTGCCTATGACCCTTCTCGAAGCCATGGCCGCCGCCCGCCCCATCGTTTCCACCGCCGTCGGCGGCATCCCCGAACTGGTGGAAAACGCTCAGGCCGGCTGGCTCTGCCCGCCGTCGAACTCCGAAGCGCTGGCCGCCGCCCTGGCCTCGGCCCTGGCCGCGCCCGATCTCGCCGCCCGCGGTCTCCGAGCCCGCCAACTGGTCCAACAATGCGGCTCCCTCGACGCCATGGTCCGCGGCTACGAAGAGATTTTCTCCGCCGCCCATCGGTAACGCAGGCCCCTGGAACCTCCGTACCGGGCCAACCGGCCCGTGTCCGCCGCGCCTCCGGGCGATATCATAATGACTGGGAATTGTTTGTGGCTTTGCCGCCCGTCGTGTCTTTCCAAGGAGATCTTCACACTTGCCCGTGTCCTTACGCGAACTGACCCTGATCGGGATCGTGTTCATTCTCGTCCTGCTCGCTCTGGTCAGGCCCAAGTACGGACTCTACGGCTATCTCTGGTACGCCCTCATGCGGCCCGACGTGCTGTGCTACGTCGAGGACGAGCGGAACATCTATTCCCTTGTCATCTTCGGCGCCACCGCTTTGGGCTCCATCCGCTACATCCCCAACATCGCCAACGTTTTCCGCCACTACATCGGCATCTGTTTCATCGCCCTGCAAGTCCCCTTCACCCTCTCGGTCCCTTTCGCCGTCTATCCCGATCTCGCCGTCGACCGCTTCGTCTTTTTCATCAAGGCGATGATCGCCCTCCTGCTTATCCCCATGCTGATCGAGACCATCGACGATCTCAAGGAGCTCTATCTCACCATCGCCCTTTCGCTCGGCTTCGTCGGCATCAAATATGGACTCTATGGCGTCGTCTTCGGCGGCGTCGAACTGGCCCGGGGCTATGGACCCATGCTCGGCGACAACAATTTCGTCGCCATGGCCCTGGCCACGGTCATGCCCCTGTGCTGGTTCGGCCGCTCGCTCACCAGTAACAAAATCATCCAGTACGCCCTGCTCGCCGAGTTCGTCTTCTGTATTCCCGCCATCGTCATGACCAACTCCCGCGGCGGCATCCTCTCCATGGGTGTCGTCATGCTCTTCATCACCCTCACCGCCAAGGGCCGCATCTGGCTGCTCCTGCTCATCCTGGCGGGCTCGGCCGGCTCCATCTATCTGGTGCAGGATATGTTCACCACGCGCATGGCCACCTTGTCCAACGTCGAGGAGGAGGCCTCGGCCGCCTCCCGCCTCTGGCACCTGAACGCCGCGCTCCGCATGTCGCTCGATCATCCCATCCTGGGCGTCGGCTTCGGCGGCTATAACTACGCCGTGCTCTCGCCCCAATACGACACCCGCGTCGACGGCAAGCACGTCGCCCACAACAGCTATGCCCAGGTGCTGGCCGATTCCGGCATCTTCGCCTTCGTCCTGTACGCGGGCATGCTCTTCGGCGCCATCTACTCGACCCGCGCCTCGGCCAAACGCATGGCCAAGGCCGCCCCCGCCCTGTGGGCCATTCCGAACGGCCTTTGCCTGTCCCTCATCGCGTTTGCCCTCGGCAGCACCTTCTACTCCTGCCAGCGCATGGACCTGCTGTATATGCTCCTGCTCACCTCCAGCATGTGGCTCATCCTGGAAAGCCAGATCAAGCTGGCGCCGGCTCCCCAGCCGGCCCCCGGCGGCCTACGGCCCCTGCCACACCGCCTGCCCCCGCAGCCCTGGGGCCACCCCGTGCGCCCCTAACGCCCGGCACGCCCCCTGACGAAAGGAGAAGAAAGCACACCATGGAGCCTCTGCAGTGACCGGAACAGCCGGGCGCGAACGGCTGAAGCGCGAAGCCGAGTTTCACGACAAGACCTTCGGCGAGGAAACCCGCCGGCAGGCTGACAAGTTCTACGCCGTCACCACGGCCAGCAAGAACTTTTACCGCGCCTTCCTGCGCGACCACTGCGAAGGACGCGCCATCCTGGAATACGGCTGCGGCCCCCACTCCCACGGCACCATCCTGCTGCCTCGCGGCGCGCGCCTCGTCGCCGGCATCGACATCTCCCATGTCGCCGCCGTCCTGCACCACGAAATCTCCCTCAAGCGCGATCTGCCCTCGCTGCACTCCTGCGTGATGAACGCCGAATCGCTCGCCTTCAACGCCTCCAGCTTCGGCGTTATCTGCGGCACCGGCATCCTTCATCACCTCGACCTGGAATCCTCTTTCCGCGAAATCGCCCGCGTGCTCACCGCCGATGGGAAGGCCATCTTCATCGAACCCCTCGGACACAACCCCGTCATCAATCTTTACCGCAACCGCACGCCGGAAATGCGCAGCGCCGACGAACACCCGCTTCTCATGTCCGACCTCGACCTGGCGCGCCGCTTCTTCGGCCGCGTCGATGTCCACTACTTCCACCTCTCCTCGCTCGGCGCCGTCCTCTTCCATCGCATGAGATGGTTCGCCTCGCTCGTCACTCTGCTGGATGGCTTCGACCGTCTTCTCTTCCGCTGCCTGCCCTTCCTGCGCAAACACGCCTGGGCCGCCGTGCTCGTGCTCAGCGAGCCCCGCGAATCCCCCCTCCCGGCCGCCCGCTGAACCCGCACGCCACCACCATGCAACCATCCCCCGCGGGCGCTTCCCTCTTTCGCAACGTCCTGGCCAATATGGGCGGCTATTTCGCCGCCGTCCTGATCACCTTTGTAATAACCCCCTTCCTCATCCGCTCTCTCGGCCCGGCCAATTACGGAGCCTGGTCGCTCGTCGCCGAATTGATCGGCTACTACGGCCTTCTCGACATGGGCCTTCGCGGCGCCGTCACCTACTACGTGGCCCGCCACCGCGCCCGCCATGAAACCGAGGCCCTCAGCCACATCATCTCCTCCGCCTTCTGGGCCCTGGCCGCCATGGGTCTCATCGTAATGTGCATCGGCGCCGCCATCGCGCTCACCTTTCCCCGCTGGATGAATACCGCCGGCCTGAACGTCCACGATGCCCAGGTGGCGCTGTTCCTCATGTCCGTCGTCATCGGGCTCAGCCTGCCTCTGGAGTCCTATTCTTCAGCCCTGGTCGGCTCCATGCGGCTCGACCTGGTCAACGGCATCGAAGTACTGAACCGCCTTCTCATGGCCGCTGCCACCTATGCCGTTCTTACCCGGGGCCACGGCCTCATCGGTCTCAGCCTCGCCTACTTCGCCTGCCGCGCCCTGTCCTGGACTCTGCAAATGGCCGCCGCGCGGCGTCTGCTGGGCGGCCTCTTCTGGACCCCCGCCCTGTTCCGGCGCGACTCGCTGGCCGAACTCGCCTCCTACGGCATCAGGAACATCGTCAGCGCGCTGGCCGGATTGCTCCTCTACCGCACGGGCAGCCTCATCACCAGCGTCTTTCTCGGCGTCCAGTACGTGACCTTCTACTCCATCGGAAGCATCATGGTCACCTACGCCTCCACGGCCTGCTCCTCGGTCACACGCTCCTATACCCCCAAGTTCACCCAGCTTCATGCCCAGGGCAACATCGAGGAACTCCGCCGCGTCTTCCTGTCGGGCTCACGCATCTCCGGCCTTCTGGCGGTCTTTCTCTTCGCCAGCCTGACCGGCTTCTGCACGCCCTTCCTCCGCCTCTGGGTCGGACCCGAATTCGTCACCGGCCCTTGGACCATGCGCAGCGACGCCGTCATGATCATCCTGTTCGTCGCCCAACTGCCGCGCATCATGCAAAGCATCTCCTGGCAGCTTCTGTTCGCCACCGCCCGCGTCCGCTTCCTCATGTGGATCAACATCGCCGAGGCCGCCAGCAGCCTGGCCGTCAGCCTTGCCCTGGTGAAACCTCTCGGCCTGGCCGGCGTCGCGCTGGGCGTCCTGGCGCCGCTGCTGGTCACACATCTGTTTCTCATGCCGCCCTACATCCTGCGCCAACTCGCCATGCCCGCCGCACGCTACCTCCGCGAAGGCATCGGCGCGCCACTCGCCATCGGCGCCAGCCTTCTTGCCCTCAATCTCGCCCTCACCGCGGCCGCCCCGCCCCTCACCTGGACGCTCTTCTTCTCCGAAGCCGCGCTCTCGGCCCTGGCGGGCGCTATCCTGGTCCTGGCGTTTGGTTTCACCGCGGACGAGCGCGCCCAGCTCAAGGGGAAGCTCTATCAGGCCGGGCGTCTGATCGGAGTGGCGTCATGACAACCGGAAACGTCCCGAAGCGGTCCTCGCCGCCCGGGTGGTTGCGGCGCTCGCTCGATCAGGCGGTTTTGTTCGTCTTCGGCGCGGCCCTGGGCTTCACCGTGCTGTTGCTTCGCCTGCTCCGTCCTAAACCGGCGCCCGGAGACCGTACCGCGCCATGATGAACTGCATCAGCGTCGACGTCGAGGATTACTTCCACCCCTCCGAGGTCCAACGCACCGTCGACCCCGCCACCTGGGACTCCCTGCCCTCGCGCGTCCGCGAGTCCACGCAGGAGGTCCTCGATCAGATGGCGCGGCACGACATCAAGGGAACCTACTTCATCCTCGGCTGGGTCGCCGAACGCTACCCCGCCATCGTCCGCCGCATCGCCGAGGCCGGCCACGAAATCGCCTGCCACAGCCACCTGCACCGCCTCGTCTACGACCTCACGCCCGATCAGTTCCGCCAAGACACCGCCCGCGCCATGAAGGCCATCGAGGATGCCTGCGGCCAAAGCCCCCGCGCCTACCGCGCCCCCAGCTTCTCCATCACCCGGCGCTCCATGTGGGCCCTGGATATCCTCGCCAGCCTGGGGTTCCGCTACGACTCCAGCATCATCCCCGTGCAGCATGACCGCTATGGCGTCGCCGGCTCGCCCCGTTTCCCCTATCGCATCGAAACCCAGTCAGGCCCCATTCTGGAAGTTCCCGTCGCCACCGTGCGCCTGGTTGGCGGCCACATCGCGCCCGCCGGCGGCGGCGGCTACCTGCGCATGCTCCCTTACTCCTACTCGGCCGCGGCCATCCGCCGCCTGAACTGGGTGGAGCAGCAGCCAGCCTGTCTCTACTACCACCCCTGGGAAGTCGATCACCAACAGCCCCGCCTGGCCTCCGGCTGGATCTCCCGCTCCCGCACCTACCTCGGCCTGGCCGGCATGTCGCGGAAACTCGACCGCCTCATGCGCGAGTTCTCCTTCTCCACCCTCGGCGCCGTCTATCCACTCGAAGCCGTCCGGTAAAACTCCCCGATCCGCCGCGCCACCGCCGCCACCTCGTCTCGCTCCAGCCACGGCCCCACGGGAATCGCCAGCGATGCACCGGCCAGACGTTCGGCCACGGGAAAATCGCCGCGCTTGTAGCCCAGCCCGGCAAAGCACTCTTGCAGATGGAGCGGAATCGGGTAATACACTTCGCAACCCACGCCATGGGCCAACAGGTATTCCCGCAACCGGTCGCGCCGCTCGCAGGTGATCACGAAGTGATGGAAGACATGCCGGTCTCCCTCACCCTCGGCCGCGGGCAAACGCACCGGCGCGCCCGCCAGCAGTTCGCGATACAACGCCGCGTTGCCGCGCCGCCGCTCGTTCCACTCCTCCAGGTACGGCAGCTTATGCAGCAGCACCAGCGCCTGCATCGTATCCATGCGCGAGTTGATGCCCACCCGCTCATGCACGTACCGCACGCGCGAGCCGTGCATCCGCAACATGCGCAGTTGCCCGGCCAGCCCGGCGTCGTTTGTCGTCACCATCCCGGCTTCGCCATACGCGCCAAGGTTCTTCGTCGGGAAAAAGCTGTAGCAGGCCATTGCTCCAAAGCTGCCCGCCGGTTTCGCCGCCACACGCGCCCCAATCGCCTGCGCGGCGTCTTCAATCAGCGTCACGCCCCGCGCGGCACACGCCTCGCGCAGCCGCTCAAACGGCGCGCACGCACCGAACAGATGCACCGGAATAACCGCCCGTATGCCGGGCCTCTCCGCCAGCAGCGCCGCCGCCCGGTCCTGGTTGATGTGGTAGGAGTTCTCCTCCACGTCGCAGAACACCGGCCGCGCCCCGGCCCGGTCTATTGCCCCCGCCGTCGCGAAAAACGTATACGGCGTGGTCAACACCTCGTCGCCCGCGCCAATCCCGGCCGCCACCAGCGCCAGGTACAACGCATCGGACCCCGACCCGCAGGCCACCGCATGTTCGGCCCCGCAATAGGCCGCCAACTCCCGCTCCAGCCTCCCCACCGGCTCGCCCATGATGAATTGCTGCGTTTCAAACAGCCGGTTCAGATCCGCCCGTAGAGCTTCGTCGATGAAACGGTGCTGCCACGCCAGATTCACCAGCGCGATCGTCCTTGCCTTCTCCGCGTCCGCCAAGCTCAGCCGCCCGCCTCCACCGCGCCGAACGGCAGCACCACCTGCTGTGCCTTCATGCGCAGCTTCCATTTTTCAAACGGAGGCGCCTCGCGGCGTCCCAGTTCAGCCACCATCAACTCTTCCACTTCGCTCTGAATCACCGCCGCCGGGGCATGCTCGAAGGAACCCGACTGTTTCACCACCTCGGACTGGTCCCGCCGTAACGTCTCCCGCGCCGGCTCGCTCATCTGCTCAAGCGCCGTCTGCCCCAGCTTCTTCGCGAAGTCCTCATATTCGAGCACCATCTGCCGCTCCTCGGCCTCGCTCTGTTGCCGCTGCAGGCTCTGCTCCTGCGCCCGGTAGCGCGCCCTGGCAGCTTCGGCGAAATCCCGCGGCACCAGCCTGTCGCGCGAGGCCTGGTCCTTGATCAGCTTCACCACCAGCCCGGCCACGTTGCGCAGGCTCTGGCCCACGTTCACCTTGTGCTGGCACATCTCCACGGCCACCATGGCTTCGTCCATGAACTGCCGCGCCGCCTCGCTGCCCAGTCCCAGCTCAAAGCCGCGCTTCATCAACGCCTGCGCCACATGCGGCAGCACGCCCAACTGTTTCAACTCGCTCACCACGCGCGCCAGCCGTTGCACCGCGTAAAACTGCTGCCAGCCGTTCAGCGGCTCACACCACGTCTGCGCCTGCGCCGTTGCGTAGCCCGCCGTCTCCAACAGCTTCTGGCAATAGCTCCGCATCGCTTCATCGTCCATGTGGGCCGAGTGCTCCAGCAGCTTCCTCGACTCCGGCGTGTACAGAACATGACGGTGCAGTGCGATCCGCCAGTCCGCCGAGGACACCACGTGCCAGGTCCCCAACACACGGTTCTTCACCAGTTGATCGAAGGCCGGCTCCAGCGTCTGCATCAAACGCGAGAAATACTTCGGCACATTCACGATGCCCAGATGCTCGGCGGCCAGCCGCCGCGCGTCGATCACCACCAGATCCGTCCGCTCAAAGGCCACCACCAGGAACCGGTACAGGTGCTTGGCCGTAATTCCGTCCAACTCCATGTACACGCCCGCGTCCAGCACGCGGAAATACCCCGTGTCCATGGCCTTGATCACCTTGTCCGTCCAGGTCACCGAGCCGGTGAACCGGCCCGTTGAATGATCCACGAAACAACTGAACTCCTGAAACACGTTCAGCCACTTCACCTCTTCCTGCCGGTCGGTCGCCATCAGCGCCCGGAACCGTAGCGGAATGAAGCGGTCCATGGCCACTTTCAGCCGTTGATAAAACTTGCCGTGTACCTGGTTGATGTTCAGAATCCGCGCCAGTTCGCGGCCGGTGAACGTAATCGTCTTGGCGAAATTGTTGCGGTAGGTCAGCACGCCCAGGGCGACAAAAATGTCCAGATCCTGTTCGGTCGGCAGACCCAAATCCGCATTGCCCTGTACCTGCCACACCACAGCGGCGTCGGTTCCGTCCGGCAGTGTCTTCCGGCCTCGAATCTCCAGCTTGCCGACACGCTTGCCGACACGCCGCTCCAATACGGCGAATGGAATGGCGGCCAGATTCTCTTCCTCAACCGAAAGATTGATCAGGAAAGGCTTCCGGGTTGGTTTCTCCACGATTCTCCAATGGCGGTGCGTTATGTGCACCCCATTATCTACATAGGATGTACACTCCAGGGGCACATTCGTCTACGCCTTTCCTCTCGGACTCATGGTGTGGGCTTGGATTTATGATCAAGCACACAATCAAGCCCGGTTCCCCCATCCAGAGCCATGGTAGCCATACTCCAAATACCATAAAACCAACCATATAAGAGATTGCCAGCGGTTCGGATGGATCTAATAAGTGATGTGTTATCAATAAATTACAAGTACAACTTCGCTCTTCCGGTGTGTGTGTCTCCCGGGAAGCCCTGTGTGCTTGAGCGTAAGAACCGACGATTACCTATATATATCAATTACTTAGCATACCCTTCCCCGCCCGCTGTCTCCCCCTTCGGTATGATGTCTTTGATTCTGGAGCGCTTAGCTTCACAACAATTTGTCGCACATTTGTTCCCATCCGCCCCACTTCCGATCAAGCCCATACGATTTCCGCCGAGACCCATCCCGGCCCGCCCGGTTTCCGCCCAGACCCACGCCATTTCCGATCAAACCCACCCCCTCCGCCGCCCTTGCCGTGGGCTTCATCGTAAGGCAGGTCTCTCAATGGCTCTGCAACGGCGAACCTGCCGCCGGGCCGCCTGGTACCGTTCTAAAAAGTACTGGTACTAACGTATTGATTCGATTGAATTTATCAACTCATTCATAAGTTACACTTCCACCATGGATCTCTGGGATCTCGTTCAGGAGGAAGCATGCAGATGTGGTCAAAGTTAGCGTTTGCCTTGCTTATTACTTTCGCGCCCGTCCTCTCGGCGGCGCCGATCAAAGTTCTGTGGTGGGACTCAACGCCTGAGTGGGGCGGCCAGGCGCTGAACGCCTACCGGCAGGAGATGTCCGACTATCTCACAGCCTTCGGAGGCGGTGGCATCTTCCAAAGCACCTATGTAGGCAGCGAAACCCCCGGCACCCTGGCCGCGCACCTTGGCGCCAACACCTACGACGTCATCGTCTTTGACGCCACCAGCCCATCGGCCAAGTTCGATGCGGCCGATCTGGACGCCGTGCGGGGCCACTATGCCACCAAGGACAATCTGCTGCTGGATGGCACGCTGTACATCCGCAGCATTAACTACAACTCCACGACAGAATTCCCCGGCCCGGGTGGCGATACCGGCCGACTCACGGCCAATGAGATCTACCAACTCGGAGCCCGCGGCGGCGGCATCATGATCGGTACCGACCATGACTGCTGCCAGGTGGATGCCAACCAGATCCTCAATGGCATCGTTCCTGGGGCTTCCTTTTCGGGATTCACAATTCCCTCCACCGATGGCCAGTGGAACGGAACCGATCTTTTGGTAACCTCCATCGCCAGCGTTACCCCGCTCAACGTGCTGAACCATTGGGATTCGGTACCTTCGGAAGCCATCGCCCCCACCGGCGTGTTCACCGATTTCTTCGGCAACGAGATCACCCTTTTCAGCCAGGTGGACGTCGCCGACGATCCCGGCGGCGGCCCCAGATACTCCTATATCTCCACCTCCTGGAAACCTAGCGGCGAGATCATCGATATTGACGATCCGGACGACCCCAACGGCGCGGTTCCCGAGCCATCCACCTACCTGTTGGTCGCCTCCGGTTTACTGGTGGCCGTTGGCAGGCGTCGGCGCGGCGCCTGACGTCCCCCTTCCTCATAGCTGCCCGGCGGCCTGTCTGGTCCCGGGCAGTTTTTTTCGTTTTCAGCCATCTACCCCCTCGATGATTCAGCACCTACTCCCTGCCCGGTACGCTCATCCGGCTAGCGGCCCCGCGTCCGCCGGCCGATAAGTGAGCAGGATGAGTATCACACCGCTGAAGTTCACCGGCATCAGCAGCTTCTCCGAGGATTTTCAGACCATCCTCTCCCGCGCGGTGTCCATCGCCTCGCTCCCGGTGCAGCAACTCCAGAACAACCAGAGTGAGATCCTTTCCAGGAAGCAGGCCCTGGGTTCGCTTCGCGGCGCCGTCTCGGGCCTCGCCATCTCCGTCGAGTCCCTGGCCCACATCGGCGCCAACCGCGGCCTGAGCGTCAGTTCGAGTAATACCAGCCGCGTCACGGTCACCAACACCGGCGTCACCGGCAGCGGCGTCTATCGCATCACGGACGTCACCTCGGTGGCCGGCGCGGCCAATGAAAATACGATCGCCGGCCTGGACACGCAGGACGCCACGCAGGTGGATGCCGACGGCGCGCTCGAACTGGTCTCCGGCACCAACACCTACTCGATCAGCCTCGCCAGTGAAACGAACAACCTGACCGGTCTCCGGGACGCCATCAACAACTCCGGCGCCGGCGTCACAGCCACCATCATCAATTCAGGCGCCGGATCGGGGGCCTACTACCTATCGCTCACCACCCGTCAGACGGGTGAAACCACGCTCGCCCTGAACGGCGAGGCCGGCTCGCCCGCCACCAACCTGCTCACCTCCTCCAACCAGGGCTCCAACGCCGAGTTCTCGCTGAACGGCATCCCCATCTCACGCGCCGACAACACGATCGGCGACGTCATCGACGGCCTCACGCTGAACATTCTGGCCGCCACCGAACCGGGCGAAGAGGTCACCATCTCGGCCAACTCCTCGCGCGGCTCGCTCGCCAACGGCATCAACGACTTCGTCAAGGCTTACAACGCCGCCGCCCAGGCCGTGAACCGGCACATCGGCGAAGATGCCGGCATCCTGAGCGGCGACAGCATTCTGCGCCAGACCCAGGGGCTGCTCCGCGAAGTCACCGGCTACCAGGGCCCGGGCCTGGTCTCTTCGCTGGCCGCGCTCGGCATCGAACTGGACAAGACCGGTACGATGAGCTTCAACTCGGCCGCCTTCTACTCGCTTTCCACCGCCCAGTTTGAATCCGCCCTCGACTTCATGGGCAGCGCCACCACCGGCTTTGGCGCGCTTGCCAAACGCCTGGACCAGGTCAGCAATCCCTACTCCGGCCTCATCCAGAAGCAACAGGAATCGCTCGACACGGCCGACACCCGGATCGACGAACAGATTGCCGCCATCGGCGAGCGCATCTCCTTCATGCAATCCTCGCTCGCCCTCAAGCTGCAACAGGCCGATCTGCTCATCAGCCAGTTCAGTTCGCAACAGTCGCAACTGGAAGCCGTGATCCTGTCGCTGAACACAGCCAGCTTCGGAAAGCAGGACAGGTGATGGACGCCTGGAACGAGGCGCTCCGCGCGCTGGAACACGCCGATTTTGAACTCAACCGCTGCGAAGACCCCGGCGCGGCCGCGCCGTGGATGGAGCAGCGCGCCGCCGCGCTCGCCGCCATGGCCGCCCTGCCGCCGGACACCGCTTCCCACCGGGACCGTCTCCGCCTCGCCCAGGCGGCCGCGCGTGCGCAAAATCTGCACCAAAACTGGACGGCGCGCAGCGGGCAAATCCGCTCCCAGGCAGGCGAACTCTACTCGGCGCAGCTCATTCTCAAAGCCCTGCGGCCCGGACCGCTCCCGCGCCACCTGCAACTCTACTGTTAGCCCGCGGCCAGCCACAGGGCCGTCAACTCCTCCGCCACGCGCCCGGCCACGCCCGCCCAGTCTCCCGGCCGCGTCTGCCGGAATAGACGCATCGTGCCGTACCACGGCGTATCCGTGCGTTCGCCCATCCAGCGCCAGTCGGCCGCGAACGGCAGCAGCGTCCACACCGGACGCCCCAGCGTTCCGGCCAGGTGCGCCACCATCGTGTCAACCGTGATCACCAGATCGAGCGAAGCGACGATAGCGGCCAGTTCGGCGATGCCGCCCTCCTCCCGCTCGGCGGCAGGAAGGCGCAGGCCGTCCGGCAGGTCATCGCATTCGGTCGCCTGCGGACCGCGCTGCAACGACACGAACTCGAACTCTTCCAGCGCCAGCAGCGGCGCCAGCGCCGCCAGCGGCATCGAACGGGCGCGACCCTTCACATGATGCGGATGGCCCGCCCAGCACAATCCCACGCGCCTGCGCGCGGGCCGTCCGGAGCCGCCGCCAAGCGGCGCCGCCTCGATCCTCCCAGGCAGCCAAACCGGCGCCACCTGGTTGCCTCCCGCCAGCAGCGGCAGGCTTAACAGCGGCACATGATAGTCCGCCTGAGGCACGGCGCCACCTCGCGCCACCACGCGGACACGGTCTGCCTCCAGCACCCGCGCGAGAAACGGCGCCAGCCGCTCCTGCACCTCGAAGCTCACGCGCGCGCCCCGCTGCAACAATGCCGGCAGGTAACGCATGAATTGAATCGTGTCGCCCAACCCCTGTTCGGCCCACACGCAAATCGTCAGTCCGGCCAGATCCTCGCCTGCCCACCGAGGACAGTCGAAGTCGCGCCGGGGGAAACCGGGCTGCTCCAGCCTGGCTTCATACAGCGGCCAGCCGCGCTCGAAATCCCCTTGCGCCAGGTAGCTCAGGGCAAGGTTCCAGCGCGCCTCCCCATGCGTGGGTTTGTGCGTAAGCGCCGCCGCGAATTCGGCTGCCGCCTCCTGCCACCGGTTCTCGCCCAGCCGTATGCCGCCCAGGTTGTTCCGCGCGTCGGCATGCCCCGGCTCACGCGCCAGCAGCGTCTCATAAAGCGCCTCGGCTTCGCGCAAACGCCCTGCATTCTGCAAGCTGAGCGCCAGATTGTATTCCGCTCCGGTGTAGCCGGGCCGGATCGCCAGGGCCCTCTCATAAGCTTGCATGGCTTCCCGCGGCCGGCTCAATGCTTCCAGCACATGTCCCAGGTTGTTGTGTGCTTCAGCGTAATTGAAGTGCAACGCGATGGCCCGTTCATAGCACTGCCGCGATTCCTCCAGACGCCGCAACACGGAAGCCGCCAACCCGCGGTCATACCATGCCTGGGCGAGCGCCGGAGCCCGCCGGCAGGCCTCCTCGATCAAGGTTAGCGCCCTCTGCCAGTCGCCCCCGCCAGCGGCGTCATGGCTCAGATGCAGCAACGCGCCCGCCAGATTCCGTGCGGCCTCTTCGTAAGCAGGATCCAGATCGAGCGCCGCCTCGAAGTCCATACGAGCTTCGGCATGACGCCCCTGTTCGGCCCGGGCGCGTCCCAGCGCGTTGCGCAGCCCGGCATTGCAGCCATCGGCCAGCGAGGCCTGCCCGAGCGCCGCTTCGGCTTCGCCGTAGCGTCCGGCGTCGATCAAGGCCCGTCCCAATTTGTCCAGCGTCGGTGCGTGGTCCGGCTGCAACGCAAGCGCCTGCCGGTAGGCCGACAGAGCCCCTGCGAGATCGCCCGCCCGGCGCAGGGCCAACCCCAGATTGGCCAGATACACTGCGTTCGGATGCAGCTCCACGGCGCGGCTCAGGAATCCGAGCGCCCGCCCATGCTCGCCCTGCTCGCTCAACAGCAGCCCTAGCAAATGCATCGCATCCGTTTGGCCGGGGGCGGTCTCGAGCGTCCTGCAGTAGTGCATCGCGGCCCCTGCCAGATTTCCCGCCCGGTGCTCGGCCAGCCCGGCGGCCAGCGATTCGGCGGCCGTCAACGGCATAGGGCCAACTCCTCCAGCGGCGGGGCAAACCGGTCCTCGCCTACCGCGTCGCGCTCCTCATCCTCGCGCGTTACCGTTTTCACCTCGATCCCGGGCGCGGCCCGCAGCGCCTGCGCCACCAGCTTGTGCGCTGGCGACAAGGTCTCGCCGCCTGAGTCAAGCACAATCAGCCGGCCCGTCCGCCGCGCATCGTCCACGATCCTCTCCCAACGGTGCGGCGCCACCGCGTGCAGCGAAAACAGGCTCGCCGAACGCCCCTGCTCCGCCATGCGCGCCACCAGACCGGCGCCGGAGTCCTGCGTGAACCCGAAACAGGCCACCGTCGCATCCTCTCCTCGCGCGAACTGAAAGCAGCCCTGATCCTCGGACTCCCACAACACCGGCAGTTCGAGCGCTGGCGCGCCGAACAGCCTCTGCGAAACGGCCAGAATCCGGAAACCAGGCCGCGTCAGTTGTTTGCTCACGATCCGCTCGGCCTCGGCCCGCACCACCGGCGAGAATCCGTCGGCGCGCACCGTGGAACAAATCCCGTGCAGGGTTTGCAGGCTCGACTGGGGCCCCTGCCATCCCTGGTCACACACAATCGCCACGATCGTGAACCCGGCCGCCGGCGCGGCGCCGTGCGCCCGGATCAACCGCATCGTGTGGGCCATCTGGTCCAGCGCCAGCAACAGAAAGTCCAACTGCTTCACATACAGCACGCAGTGCACGCCATTGAGCATCAGCCCGAATCCCGTTCCGGCGTGCGTCAACTCGCAATTGCCGATGTTGGTCAGCACTCCGGGCAGGTTCCGCGCCAGTCCGCAGAGGCGCGAGCCTTTGTCGATGTTCTCGCCCATCTGTACCAGAGGCCTGGTTCCGTCCAGCGCCGCCGAGGCGGCCCGCGCCAGCGCCGCGTTCACCGCCGCCAGATAGGTCGTCTTTACCGGCTCGGACATGCTGCCTCCTCCACGGCATCGGAGAGCCCCGATGCCAGCTTCAGCAGCGATTCGGTGAACGCCGCCGCCTCCCCGCCCAAGGCGAGACTGGCCCCGTAGGCCGGATCCTCGCTCGTGGGCTCGATCGTCAGTCCCGCGCCGAGCGATAGGCTCCGCGGATCGGCCGCCCATCCCGGCGTCGCCCCGGCGTGGTTGCAAAAGGTGCGCACGTGCGCCTCCATCGCCACCGGCCCTCCGGCCGCTTGCTTGCGTGCTTGGACGAATGCGTCCAGGTACGAGCCCAACTCGTTCCCCGCCAACTCCCGGCAGGGAATATCCAGCGCCCCGGCCAGCTTCCCGAGGTCGATTGGCGACCGCCGTTCGGCGATCCTCGAGGCGAGCGAGTGGTCGTTGTTCTCTACCACCACGACCAGCGGCAACCTGTGCGACCGCGCGAATACGAGCGTCTCGTAAAACGCCCCCTCCTCCATTGCCCCGTCGCCCGTCAGCGCGAACACCACCGCGTCCGTGCCGCGCAGCTTGTGCGCCAGGGCCAGCCCGCAAGCCACCGGCAGATTGTTGCCCAGAATCGAGGAGGTATACACGATCCCACGCCCCGGTTGCGTCAGGTTCATCGAACCCAGACGTCCGCCGCCCGCGCCCGCGGGTTGCAACAGGTACTCCCGGTGCACCGGCTCGAAGGCCCGCGCCCGCGCGAACTGATACGCCATGTTCCTGTGCGTCAACGCCAGTTGGTCGCCCTCCTCCATCGCCTCGTCCAGCGCCACGGCCAGCGCTTCATGCCCGAAGGCGGCGTGAATCGGAATCCGGTACCGTCCCCGCTTCATCTCCTCGTTCACCACGTGCTGCCACAGGCGCACCCGCAGCACCCGCCGCGCCAGTTCCCGCACCCTCATGCCGCCACCCTCCGCGCCAGCGTCGCCAGCCCCTCGGCCAGCCCGTACGCCGGCGCCCACCCCAGTTCGGCCCGCGCCCTCGCGTTGTCCGGATTGCGAATACTCACCGCCCGTGGCGCGCCTTCCCGCACCGGCGGCTTCCGCCCGGTCAGGCGCATACTCGTCTCGATCACCTCGCCGAGCGTCACCAGCCAGTCGCCCGACAGATTGAATACCCGGAAACCGGGCGCCGCACGGCCGGCCGCCGCCAGAATTCCCGCGCAGATGTCCTCCACATGAATAAACCGCCGCGCCGTGGCCAGCGATCCTTTCACCTCCACATGGTCTTCGTGCGCCACCGCGTCGTGCAGCATCTCCACGGCTGACCAGTTGGCCTTCCGCGGTCCATACACGATGCCGAACCGCAGCACGGTTACCGCCTCGAAGCCGCCCTGCCGCGCCGCCCCGGCCAGCAGCCGTTCGCCCGCCAGCTTCGACAGCGCGTACTCGCTCACCAGCCGCTGCGCGTCCAGCGGCGCATCTTCGCGCTGTACCTCGTCGTTGGCCACCTCGCCGTACACCCATTCGCTCGAGGCGAACACGAACCGCCGCACGCCGCGCCGCCGCGCCGCGTCAATCAGGTTCAGCGTCCCGCCGACATTCACATCGAAGGCTTCCCGCGGATTCCGCCGGCAATCGCCGTCGCGCGAAACCGCCGCCAGATGGATGAGCGTGCCATCTTCGGGCAGCCACTCCGCCACGGCCGGGCCGCGTATGTCGCCGCGCCTCGTCCGCCGCTGCCTCGGCGCCGTGTCCAGGCCCGTCCATTCCTGGCCCCGGGCATCCAGCGCCGCGCACAGCCGCGCGCCAATGAAACTCTCCGAACCCGTAATCGCGATCATCGAATGGCCGCCTCCTCGGGATAGGGCTGGTGCTCGGCCACCAGCGGCGCGCCCCACTCCTCGCGTCTCTTCTTCCGCAGAAACCCATGCGGGCAGCAGGTCACATGCAGCCGCGTGTAGTGCGGATCGTCTTCATACTCCGGGTGCGCCGCCAAAAACCGCTCAATCGCCTCCAGAGGATGGCTTAACCGCCACTCCCTCTGCCCTCGGGGAATGTCCCACACATCGGCCTGCGCCCCGTCCATCACCACCAGATAGCTCCCCGGCGTCACCAACTGCTCATACATCCGCAACTCGGCCAGCACATGTTCGGTCGAATGGTTGGAATCCAGCGCCACCACGACACAGTTGGATCCGGCCACCCGCCGCCGCACCCGATCAAAGGTCTCCCGCGCCGTCGAACTGCCCTCGATCAATTCAATGCGGTGCGCCATCGGATGCGCCTCCAGCGCCACCCGGTTGTGCTTGCGGATCTCCACATCCACGCCGAGCACGCGCCCCTTTCCGGCCAATTCGCACAACGAAGCGTAGAAAATCGCCGATCCTCCATGCGCCACGCCGCACTCCACGATCCAGTCCGGACGCAGCCGCCAAAGCAGCTCCTGCATGAGCACGATGTCGGATGGGAGTTGAATAATCGGCACGCCGAGCCACGTCGGCTCGTACATCATGCGATACTCGGCCCCCAGCTTCAGCCACAGGCTCGCCACCGCGCGCAACCCCTCGGGTGAGTACAAATCGACGGTGCGGCGCGCGCCGCCGGTTTCCACGGTAAGGCGCGTTCCGGCGCCGGTGGTCAGTGTGCGGTCATACATGGGAAATCCTCCCGCGGCCGATGCCGCGCGTGTGCACCCGGAGCGGACGCTCAAACAATTCGCACCTCGGGCACGGGAATCAGAAACCGGCCTCCGCGCTCGCGGTAGGCTGGCAGTTGCGCGCAAATCTCTTCGGCAAAATTCCAGGCGAACAGGAGCAGGTAGTCGGGCCGTTCGGTCTCCATGCGTTCCGGACCCACGATCGGTATGTGCGTGCCGGGCGTGAAGCGGCCCTGTTTGAGCGGATTGCGGTCGGCGATCCACGGCAGGTCGCCGGCGCCGAGCCCGCACCAGGCGGCCAGCGTCGACGCCTTGGCCGGCGCCCCATAGCCGGCCACCAGCCGCCCCTGGCGCCGGAAACCATCGAGCGCCGTCCGCAGATCCCGGCGCACGGCCGCCGCCTTCCGCGCCAGTTCGCCGTACACCTCGCTCCGGTCCAGTCCCGCCGCGCGTTCGGCCGCGCACTGCGCCGCCACGCGCCCGCTGACGGGCCGCGCTCCGGCTCCAGAGCGCTGCGCCCATACCCGCAACTGTCCGTGGTGAACCGGCAGCCGCTCGCAATCGAAGATCTCCAGGCCGTGCCGCGCAAACAGCGCCATCATCGGCTCCAGACGCCAGAAGTGGCAGTGCTCGTGATAGATCGTGTCAAAGGCGCACTGCTCCACCAGATCCAGCAAATAATGGGCCTCGATCACGAACACGCCCCCCGGCTCCAGCAGTTCGGCCACGCCCTCCAGATACCCGTTCAATTCCGGAATGTGCGGAAACGAATTGGTGGCCGTCAGCACGCGCATCGCGCCCAACCTGTTCCGCAAACTCCGTGCAATCTCGCGCCCGAAGTAGTCCACCTCCACGGCAATCCCGCGCGCCCGCGCGAGCGGGGCCAGGTTTTCGGCCGGGTCAATGCCATGCGCCTGAAAACCAAGCCGGCTCATGTGCGCCGCCAGCGTGCCGTCGTTACAACCGATGTCGAGCGAGCGCCCCAGGCCGTCCGGCCCCGGCCCGGTTCTGGCGGCGATGGCCCCGGCCAGCGATCTTAAATGCCGGTCCAAGGTCGAACTCGCCGAGCTTACATACAGGTAGTGGCCATACAGCAGTTCCGGCGCCACGCGGTCGGCCAGTTGCACGTGCGTGCAGCGCCGGCAGCGCGCCAGACGCAGAGGAAATACCGGCTCGCCGCCGCATGCCCCGGCGGCGGGCAGATTATTCGCCAGGCCCGTCTCTCCCAGATCGAGCACGATTTCCAGCTCCTCGGCCCCGCACAGCAGGCAGTGTCCGCTCGACAGCAGCGCCGCCGTAGCATCCGTCTCCCTGGTCCGGTTGATGACCGTCTTCATACCGTGCGCTCCTTCCACCACGCAATCGCCCGTTCGATTCCCGCGCGCAGGTGCAGGCGCGGACTCCAGCCCAGCCACTCCATCGCCCGCCGGTTCCGCCCCGAGCTACGCGCCAGCGTCTCGCCGCCCGCCGTCGCGCGCCCTTGAGGTCCTGTCTCCCACCGCGGCTCGGCACCCACGCACCGGAACACCAGCTCAGTCAACTCCGCCACGGCTACCGGCTCTCCCGTACACACATTGAGCACCGCCGGGTTCGGCAGCGGCGCCCGCGCCGAGCGCAGCATTGCTTCCACGGCATCGGCGACGGCCACGAAATCCCGTTGCTCCCCAGGCGCCCGCAACACGAGCGTCCGTTGTTGCATGGCCGCCCGGATGGCCGAAGGCACCAGCCGCGCCGGCGCCTCCCAGGGGCCATATGGGGTGAACAGCCGCAGCCACACGCACTCCATGCCCTGCCGCGGCGCCCATTCGGCCGCCATCCGGCCGGCCTCGGCCTTGGCCGTTCCCAGCGCCGTATCCGGACGGCGCGGCGCGTCTTCATCGAAGTCCACGCCCGAGCCGTACTCGGCCGCCGACCCCGCCGCCACCAGCCGCCGGGGAGTCCATCGTGCACAGGCCTCCAGCAGACTACGCATCCCCTGCACAATCGCGCCCTCGTGCCCGCCCTCTGGCGCCGGGCCGTTCCAGGTGCTCGACGCCAGGTGGTACAACACTTCGGGCCTGTGCCTGCGCAGAGCCTTCGTCAACGCGGCGGCATCGCCGGAATCGGCCTCGGCCACGGCCAGCGGCTCCACCCCCTCCAGCCGTTCCCGCGATCCGCCGGGGCGCAGAATCGCACACACCTCGTGCCCCTCACGCAGCAAGCCGCGCACCAGATTGGCGCCAATGAATCCACCCGCTCCCGTCACGGCAACGCGCACTATTTACTCCACATGCGGCATCAACACGCGCGAACCTTGCGGCTCGGCCTGGATGCTCAGCTCTTTCAACTCACCCAGCGCGGCCCGCACGGCCCGGTGCTTCGCCTGCGGCGCGGCAAACAGAAAGAAACCGCCTCCGCCCGCTCCGCACAACTTGCCGCCCCACGCCCCGGCCGCCAGCGCGCGTTCGTACCAGCCGTCGATACGCCCGTTGGAGATCGTCGAGGCCAACCGCCTCTTTCGCCGCCATCCCTCGTCCAGCGCCCGCCCGAAAGCTTCCGGATGGAAGTTCCCGGCCAGCGCCAAGTGCAGCTCCCCCGCCTGCCGCCGCAACGACGACAGCTCCTGGCGGCGCTCGCCGATGTTGGCACTCTGTTCGGCCAGCACATCCGGGGCTTGCCGGCCGATGCCCGTCCAGAACATCAGCAGATGTTCGAACAACTGCCGCCGCACGCCTGGCGCAAAGCGCTGCGCTTCCACGCTCACGCCGCCGCCCGGCAGAAACCGGTACAAATTGAATCCGCCATAGGCCGCCGCGTACTGATCCTGTTTGCCGATGGGACGCCGCAGCGCCTCGATCTCAATGTGCGCCGCCTCCTCGGCCAGTTGCGCCGCGGCCACGGTCTCGCCCCGCCAGACATGCAATGCGTTCAGCAGCCCCACGCAAAAGGCGCTCGATGAGCCCAGCCCGCTCGAGGCCGGAATGTCGGCCACCGTGCTCATGTAGATAGGCGGTTCTATGGCCAGCAGCCCGAAACAGGCCCGGGCGATGTCGTTCCGGATCTCATTCACCGTTTCCACCTGCTCGGTTTCGGAGTAATTCAACCGGATCGGCGAACCGAACAGCGCATCATGCCGCTTCAACGTGACATAGACGTACTTGTCTATGGCCGTGCTCAGCACGGCGCCCTCTCCCTGTTCGTAGAAGCCGGCAAAGTCCGTGCCGCCTCCGGCAAAACTCACGCGCAGGGGCGTGCGGGTGACCACCAGACCGGCACGCAAACGCGACGGCGCCTGTCCGGACACCGCGCCGGCCAGCCGGGGAAGCGAGCGCGCCTCGGGGACCAATGACACCGTATCAACCATGGCGCAGGGACCAGTCGTAAGGAATCGACGGATCGAACGGCGGAATCCGCCGCATCTCGTCCGGCTCGTGGGCGATCGTGGCGCAGTTGGCTAGAATCACCATCTTGTCGCCATAGGCTTTGTAGCCATTCGCGATGCCGGGCGGAATCTGCACCAGCACATGGTTGTCCTCGCCCAGGAAGATCTCCTGCAACTCGCCCCGCGTCGGCGATGTCTCGCGCAGGTCGTACAGCACCAGCTTGGCCCGCCCGGAAATCACCGCGTTGTTCACCGTCATCCGGGTGTGGATGTGCCAGGCCTTCACCGTTCCCGGCCACGAGCAGGAAAAATAGATCTCGCCGAACTTCTCAAAGTGCGGGTCGGTGGCCTTCATCATGTGCATGATCTTGCCCCGCTCATCCACGATCTGCCGCAGCGGCACGATCCGTACGCCGTCCATCACGCCATCACCTCGCGGCCCTGTTTCCGCGGCGCCGGCGGCCTCGCCGTCCAGCGCAGATCCTCGCCCAAAGTTCCCTCGCCCAGCAGTTTCTTCAACCAGTGCAGCCGCGTGAAGCGCTCATCGGCGAACCGCCCGCGCGTCAAGGGCAGGGCCCGGAGTTCCTCCACCAGCCGCGCCGCCCCCTCCCGCGGCGTCCACCGCGCCTGAAACGCCGGCAGCCGCGCGCCGATCTTGGCGAATGAGGTCCGGTAGGTGCGTTGATCGGCGTCGGGCTGCGCCAGCACCTCCAGCCGTGCGCCGGAAGCCTCGGCGACATACCGCGCCAGGGCGCCAATCTGGACATTCACGAAGCCGGCGCCCACGTTGAAGGCCTCGTTGTGGACCGCCTCGCGGGGCGCCTCCAGCACTGCCCGGAACGCCGCGCACACGTCCTGCACATGCACCACGGGCCGCCACGGTCTCCCATCGCTGAACACGCGCACCGCGCCTCCGGCCACCGCCGAGCCCGCCAACGAGTTCAATACCGTATCGAAGCGCATTCTGGGTGACAGACCGTAGATGGTGCCGTTGCGCAGATACACCGGGGAAAAGTGCGCCGAAGCCAGTGGCGACAGAGCCCGCTCGGCGTCCACCTTCGATCGCGCATACTGCGTGCGCGGATCCAGCGGCGCGGTTTCCTCCACGGCTTGCGCGGGGTCCGCCGCCGCTCCGTACATGATGCAGGAGCTCGAAAACAGAAACCGTTCCACTCCGGCCTCGCGCGCCAGCGCCGCCACCCGCACCGCCGCATCGCCGTTAATTTCGCGCGTCCAACGCTCGTTCAGATTTCCAATGGGATCGTTGCTGAGCGCCGCCAGGTGAATCACCGCGTCGAAGCCCTCCAGTTCGCGAGGCGTCAACCCGTCGCGCAGATCCACGCGGCGGCCGCCGATGACGGCCCGCTCCCGCGTCAGCAGACAGGGTTCGAAATAATCCGTATCGGCGCCATGCACCTCGTAGCCGGCCTCGAGAAAGTAGGGGACCATCACCGAGCCGATGTAGCCGCGATGTCCCGTGATCAGGATGCGTTTTGCCATAGTGTTTCCTCGCTTTGTGTGGAACCTGTCAGCAGCCGCGCCGCCGCCAGCAGCGACCGTTCCGGACCGATCATGAGAAACGGGCAACCGGCCCGCCCAGCCGCCTCGGCGTCCCGCCTGTCATCCCCCAGGAACCAGGTGCGCGACAGATCCAGCGCCCAGTCGCGCTGCGCCTGAAACAACATGCCTGGCGAGGGTTTGCGGCAGCCGCAACCCTCGTTCCAGCCGTGCGGGCAGACGTAGATTCCGTCGATCCGGCCGCCTGCCTGCCCGGCTTCGATGTGCATGCGCGCGTGAATGCGGTCCAACTCGCCGGGCTTAATAACGCCGCGCGCCACCCCGGCCTGGTTCGAGATCACAAGCACGCGCCACCCCGACCGCCGGAAAGCGCGGAGCCCATCGAGCGCCCCCGGCAGCCACTCCCACTCGTCCCACGACCGCACATACTCACCGCGCGCGGGCTTGCGGTTCAACACGCCATCACGATCCAGCAGCACCGTGGGCGGTTGTGAAAAAAAACGTTCGGTCTCGGCCAGCCGCGCCGGCGTCGATGGGCCGTAATACCGGTGCCGTGTCCGGTAGGCGCCCAACATTCTCCGCCGAACCAACTCGGGGTACAGTGTCTCGCCGAGGCTCGCGTTCGCCTCCCCGGCCAGTTCCACCACCTGGCGGTCCAGGAACAGGAAACCGATGTCGACCTCGCGCAACCCCGCCGCGTTCCGCCCCGGATCGTACACGCGCACGCGCCCGCTCTCATCGGAGGCCACGTTGGCTCGTGAATACCCATCCCGGTTGTCATACAGGGTCATCTGGGCCGGCAGACGTGAATCCAGCCAATGAGCCTCGGCCTGTTCCAGGTGGATCGGACAGAAGTTGTCCCCATAGAGCAGCAGGAAATGCCGGTCCAGCATCGACTCAGCCCGCCGCAACCGGCGCGCCGTTTCCGTAGCTGCTGGCGCGATGGAATATTCAATCTCGATCCCAAATCGGGACCCGTCGCCAAAATGGGACACCAGGGCCTCGGCATGCCAGCCGCACAGCAGTAACAGCCGTTCGACGCCCCAACCGCGCAGCCAATCGGCCAGGCGCTCGGCAAAAGGCTTGCCAACCACGGATATCAATGGTTTAGGAAGCGAGGCTGTCAACGGCAGCATCCGCTTGCCATAGCCGCCAGCCAACACGGCGGCCTGGCGCACGCAGGCCAGGGGCATGAGTTTTACAAGGCGGCCGTTATTGAATGGTTAACGCCGGCAAAAGCGCCGAGGCCAACCGGGCCGCGCTGGCTACTTCATGCACGCCGGCTTCCACACAGTTCACCGCCAGCGTGTGCGCCGCTCCCGGGCCTCCCCCCACCAACCCTTGCAGCTTCACCTTCTCCCCCTGGCTCCTCGGCGGCACGGCCATCGACGCCGGGTCCACTTCATACTTGGCGCACAACTGCCGCAACTCCTCCAGAGTCTCGCCGTAGCTGTCCGGATCGCGGTTGATGTTGGCCGCCATGGCC
>JADZBH010000065.1 GCA_020852175.1 Bryobacterales bacterium
CGGAGGTGGCGGAGATTCTTGACCGGAAGGCCACGCCCGAGCAGACCAAGGAATTCAAGGGGACGCTGTTGTTAGTTGGCCATAGGATCGCAACGGCTTCGGGCGGCGGCGTATTTGGGTTAGGCGATAAGATCAGCCCGGAGGAAAGGACCGTGCTTCAGGTACTCATGGTGGCTCTTCGCGCCACGAGTGTGTTCCAGACTTGAGAGGGAATACCTCCTGTTCCAGGGCCCAACGGCTGGAACTTCTGGAAATCAAGGCACAGTTTGCTAACGTCAAGCTGCGGAGGCATCTCACGAAGCAGCCGTTCGGGCCCAAAGACGAGTATTGCGGCATCGCGAAGAGCCGCGCAGCAGAATTCGACAAGTGGAAAGGAAAAACCCGTGGACAATCGAATCATCCGACCTGAAAAGTGGGGCCGGCCCACGGGCCCACAGAAGGCATTTCTTGTAGCTGTGTTAGCTGCTTCTCTTACATCGGGATGCAACTCGCAGGGAATGCAGAGAAACGCTTTTTCGTTAACGCGGGGCGTTGCGGTGTTGACGGCGGCAGAATTGGTCCAACGCGACCAGAAGGTTGAGTGCGAGGCGCTTGACCTGGTCCGGGACCTTTCTGCGCCCAAGGATGATCCCCAATATCACGCTGCGAACAAGCTGCTCTCACTTCGTCCGCTTCCAGCCGCAGCAGTGGAGGAACTCCTGAAATTGACTGCGGCACCCAAGCCGTCCACTCGGCAACGAGCCGCGGCAATTCTGGCCATTCATCAGCGAGATTCTCAGCGGTGTCTTAATGCCATCGAGCAGGCGATCGTCATAGAGAAGGACAAGCTCACCAAAGCTTTTCTATTACGTGCTACCGAACATCTTAAGGTGCCAATACCGCCGCTGGCGGTATTGGCCGACAGCGATGAACTTGGCCGGTTGATCGAGGCTGCCGTTCTGAAAGCCGCAACTCGCGAAGGACGCCAGACGTTTCGAATGTCAATGGCCAAATGGAGCGCCAATCCTGTGGTGACCGGCTCCATCACTCCGATGAGCGAGGATCTCCCTGAGACCGTTTCAATTGAGACTTCAGCGGGGGCTTCTAAAGTGGCGTTGGGCTGGTCGTGGTCTATTAGTTATCGCGATTCTCAACCCCAGGTGTCAGGCAACCAAATGCAGTACAAGACCTCTGAGCGTACTCTCGCGGCAGTGCCGGTGGGTACGATCCTCCGCGTGGATGAGCCCCTGCGACTCGCAAAATCGTCCATTCCGGCAGGAAAACTCCTCTACCAAACCACCTATGGATGGAGCGTGACGAATCCAGACGATCTCATCAGCGCGCAACAGGCCCAACTCGCGATCAAGGCGCCTCTCGAGAAGTACTCCTATCCTGATATCGCCGAAGTGGCTGCAATTGGTGCAGCGGTGCTTGGTTCTGCCGGGCATAAGCTCGTTCCGGCCATGACGGGAACCGACGACAAAGACAGGTTCATGTTTCGGGCCGTTGGGTTGGGACGTATTGGGGACAAGTCAGCTTTGCCGACTCTACGTGAATGGCGGCGAAAGAGTGAGGGTAGCAAGGGCATAACGGACGCAATCGACAAGGCGATCGCTATCCTTGAAAAGTAGTGTCTCGCACCGGAGAAGGTTTGAAGATGTTGAGAGAGGGGAGCCACTCGGTGTTTCACTAACTCCGCGGCCGCAGAATACTTGACTGCCCAGTGTCGATTGGTGTGCCGTTATCCGCAACGTCATACGGCTGCTTGCGGCTCCAGCCGCACCTCCGTTGTGAGAAGTCGCCTTGCGATGCCTAACAGCGGCTTATATGGATCAGGCCCTGCCTGAAGAGGGAAACATTATGAGCGATTTTTCGTTTGTGAAGGACCAGGCCGGAACGGTTCGCGGGCTTTGGGTGCGGCGCCCCGAAGATGCGCAGGACCAGATATACCTAATGACGCTTTTCCTGAGGGGTGGGGTGTCGTCTGGCGAGATTTCCGCTGGCTTTCGAGTAGTTACGAACAGGGTCGATGGAAATGGTGGCTGTTTCGTGATGCTCGGACCGGTGCGAGCACCCGGCGAGTAAGGATGCGGGAGACGGAGTGAGCATATTGAGCCTAGGGAAAAAGACGTGTGCCGCTTGCGGGGCAACGCGAGAGCCGCTTAGCCAGGGCGGCGGCAGGCCTAAGGTCTTTTTGTTGCGTGGGGCGCGGGAGTGCTGTTCAACAAACCTGAAGGAGCGCGAGTTCGATTGGGTGAGGAATGTCGACAAGTTATAACTCGGAGCAATGGAGGCCCGCATGGGAAACCATAAGTGTAATTGCGTCTGGCGGAGTAACAAGAGGTGGTTTGCTGTATTGGCGCCGCTCATTGTTCTGTTGACCGCATGCACCCGGCCAGCGTCGGCCCAAAAGGGAGGTCCACCTCTCCCTCTTGAGGAAAAGGAGGACGATAACTACCAAAGCGTCAAACGGAGACCGGCTAAACCGGGCCCTGGCGGCATGCTGCTTACGGCACAGCTTACCCGAGGCTCGGTACACATCAACCAGGGTGATCTGCCCACCTGGAAGATTACGTTGGAGGTTGCCAATCGTACAGACTCGCCCGTTCAAGTCGGCGAGTCTCTCGTGGTCATCGAAAAGGCGCGCGGCGGCGACGATTATGTTGCAGTCTTCGTCGCCAGAGAGCGAAAGCCGCCTGCGGACCACTTGAAGCGGCTGGCCGACCGATATGGACTTACCTGGGGGGTAACGGTCCCGACTGATGAGCCCGGAGTGTGGCCTTTCGGCGCACTGACAGACGGGTCCCGAGACTACGCCATGGGGCTGCTATTCGCGATCCTCAGTGCCCCAAGACCGAAAGCATATCACGGAGGCGGATACCCGTCTCTTGACTCACACCAGGAGACATCGATCCAGGAGGAACTCATCTACCCAGCCAGCCTGAAAGCCGGTCGCGAAGCCGTATTCGTCGTGGCGCCCGTGATGCGGCCATCGGGACAGCCTGCAGTCGCACACGTCTTTCGTTTCGACACCGGAGACACCCTACAGGCGGGTCAAAGCTTCTCTCCCGCCGAGACGTGGACGCTCACACTGGTTCGAGAGCAGATTGAAAAGGTTGCCACGGATACCGCTCAGGCCGTCTGGCGGCGGGTTTTCGCCTTGAACTGGCTTGCCGAATCGCAGTTCGAGGCAGCATCGGGCGTGTTCCTGAAGTACGCTGCCGATGGCGGCGCTCCACGCGGGCTGAAGGTCGCTGCGATGTTGAATCTCGGTATTCACAAGCACAAGCAGGGCCTGCCTACACTGGTTGCGGCACTCAAGGAAAATGACCCGCTCAGCCAGGCCGTAGCCATCGCTGCGTTGGGTGAGTTTGGGGAAGCCACGACGGCAGCAGAAGTCCGACCGTTCCTGTCGAGCCGCAACGATACGATTGCCGTCACCTCGGTCGAGGCGGTCGGTAAGCTGAAGGACGGGGAGTCGGTTCCGGTGCTTCTCAAGCTCCTTGCGGACAAAGGCCAAGAGAAGCGCCATCAGGAGATTGCGAGGGCGTTGTCGAAAATCGATACGCAGCCCGCTTGGGATAGCCTGCTTGCTGCGGTCTCCGACCGTAAGTATGGGTTCTAGGCGCGGAGGTTCGCCGCCTTGTCGCTGGGCGAGGCTCGATATGGACCTGCGACACCAGTGTTGACGAAAGTGCTGAATGATGATCGGGATGAAGAAGGCATTCGTTCAAACATGATTTCGGCACTCGGATCGCTAGGGAGTCCAGATGCATGGGCGGCGATTGCAGCGGTCGCCGACGGCAAGAACAAATCGCTTGCCATGTCGGCAGTCCAGGCGATGGGAGGCTCGAAGGATCCGGCGCAGATCGCGCATGTGATCGAGATCGCGGGAAAGACCGGACATGCGCAGCGGGATACGGCGTTGAATCAGATTCGATACCGCAAGCTGGCAGGGGCCGGTTCGACACTCAGGGCGGTGATCCGGGAGGCACCGGTGTCCGCCGATCTACGTACAACAGCAGCCTCTGCTTTGGTGGCCACAAACGAAAGGCTGGAGGCCGAAGATTTCACAGCGTTGTGGACCGCGTATGAGCGGGAGCGTGATCGCAATGCGCGCAGGCTACTGGCCGATGCCCTGATCGAGGGCGGTTTCGCCGACAAAGCCCGTATACCCATGTTGATCGGCGGTCTGGACGAGGACAAGAACCGATCCTGGTTTGGGAACGTGAGACTCCTTCGCCATCTCACCGGGCAAAAGCTCGGACCTGAGAACGAAGGTTCGGGTGACAAGAAGACCCGCAAAGCCGAATTCGAAAAGTGGCGGGAATGGTGGGCGGGCCAGCCACGGTAATTGGGTTTAGACCATGGCTGTGCCATGGAACTTCCGCGGCGCTGTGTGCCGTAAGCTGGGGGCATGCACCGCCGCTCGTTTCTGCAAACCCCGCTCGCGGCCGCCGCTGCTCAAACCGGGACAGCGCGCAAGTTAAAGACCCGCCCATCGAAATCGATCGCCGCATCGCCCATTTCGATCGGCTTTGAAACGCTCGACCGGCAGATGTTCCAGCCGGAGCGCTGTTATCCGCATCTGGCGCAACTGGGCGTCAAATGGGCCCGCTGCCAGACCGGCTGGGCGCGAACGGAGACATCGAAAGGCCAGTACGACTTCACCTGGCTGGACGGCGTGGTCGATTCCCTCCTCGCCATCGGCATCCAGCCCTGGTTCAATCTCGGTTACGGCAACAGGCTCTACACGCCGGGCGCAACGCACGAATCGGCTGTCGGATGGGTTCCGCTCAACAGTCCCGAGGCGCGGCAGGCCTGGGTCCGCTTCGTGGGAACGATCGCCGGACGGTACCGCACGCGCGTCAAACATTGGGAGCTTTGGAACGAACCCAACGGAGCCAACTTCTGGCAGCCGGACAAACCGGACCCGGCAGGCTATGTCGAACTCGTCCGGATGACCGCTCCGATTCTGCGCGAGCGCATCCCCGGCGTGACGCTTATCGGCGGCGCCTTCGCCGGTCTTTCGGCGCTCGATTATTTTGAAGCAGCCTTCGCCGCTGGACTCGGCGGCCTGGTGGATCGCATCTCCTACCATCCTTACCGGGCGATTCCCGAGCTGCACTACGCCGCCGACCTGCGCGCGCTGCGCGGCATCGTTGACCGCTATAAGCCCGGCATGCCGCTGTGGCAGGGCGAGAACGGCGCTCCTTCCTTTAAGGGCGGCGCGGGCGCGCTGCGCGACCTCGAATGGAATGAGACCAGACAGGCCAAATGGCTGCTGCGGCGCGTGCTCTCCGACCTTTCGCTCAAGGTCGAACTCACCAGTTACTTCCACACCGTCGATATGGCGAACTACGTCTGGGCGAGTGGCAAGAGCAGCCTGGTTAACGCCAAGGGCATCCTCCGCGGGACCGATTACACGCCAAAACCCTCTTACTACGCGTTACAGCATGCCTGTGCGCTGTTCGATGCGGAAAGCAAACCCGCTGATCTGCTGATGCGCTTCGAGCGCGGCCGAACTCCCGCCGAGGAGAGGCTTGTCGAATCGGTGGCATTCCTTCGCCGGGGAGCGCCGGTGTACGTCTACTGGAATCCCACTGACTTGATGCAGGACTCCACACCCTCCAGAATGCGGATGGCGGTGTGGAGCGGCGAAGCGGGCAGGCTCGACCGTCCCGTCTCCGTCGATCTGCTCACCGGAGCCGTCTCCACGCTCCCGCCACCCGCGAGCAAGGGCGGTGGAGCGCGGAGTTTCGACGTGGCCGTGCACGATTATCCGGTTCTCATCACCGACGCCTCGGCGCTCGACTGAAGACCGGGCTGCGCTTAGAGAATATTGACGGCTCGCGCGGCCACCATGACTACCGTCGCCAGGGAGATTGACGCCTGGATCATCATGAGCACCTTGGCCCAGGCGGAAAGCACCGGTACGTCCGTTGGCGAGAAGGCCGTGCTGGTATTGAAGGCTAGAAAAAGATAGTCGACGAAGGCGGGCCGCCACCGGTCCGTGCCAGTCGCGGCCCGGGCATCGGCGGAAAGTGTCACCTGCGGAAACAGGAAGGATCCGCCTATATAAACGCCGCGCCTGGAGCGATGATGCGGGCCTCCCGCATCCAAACGCCAATACCACGAAGCGAACACGACGACGTTCATGCTCCACAGAATCAGGGCTCCCTGCAGGAGTTCCAGAGGGACGCCCCGATGTCCGGCGAGGTCGGCGATCAGGCGGACAAGCGCGAACGCCAGTTCCAGGGTTACCAGAGCCGTTGTCGCGTGCCCCAAAGGGCGATGCCAGTCCGGCAGCATCAGGGTAAGGCTCGCCAGGATCGCGACCAGGAGCGCGCCCAGCCAGCCCGGACCGGCGGCGAGCGCGGGAGGCAGAAAAATATTAAGCGAGGCCGCGGCGAAAAGCGCCACCATGCCGGGCCAGTGCGGCTCTCTTTCCTGCGCCTGGGTGGATTCGTCTCTCATAGCTTTCAGAATGAGCCAGGGTGCGCAGGGAATCCATCCCCGGGCGGGCTAGTTGGCGGCGATCCACAGCAGTCCGTTCTTAATCGAGCGGTACAGTTCATCCTGGTGGCCATCGAAGTGATGGTTCGCTCCTTTGATTTCCTCCAGTTGTTTCGGCTCCTGCGCGGCCCGGAAGAGGGAGCGCGCCATCTCCAGGGTTGTGAATTCATCCTCGGTGCCGTGGATCATCCAAACGGGCATCGGCGACGCGCCCGGCAACAGCGGCTTCACGGCGAACGTTGGCTGATCCGGTTCGCGCCGCGCAATGGTGGCGAGCGTCGCCTTCCAGTCCCACCCCAACACGCCGCTCTCAGGAAGTCCCAGGGTCACCACGCCTGCAATCGGGGCCGTCTCCTTCAGTCCCGAAACGGCGGCGACGGACATCGCAGCTCCCTGCGACCAGCCCACCAGCACGACGCGGCGGTGAGTAGCCCGGAAAACCTGATGGACAACCAGGCGGACATCGGAGGCCAGGTCTTGCCGCGACAGTTTCGAGCCTGTCCCGGTGAACGCCTCCAGGTACTTTTTCGTGTCGAAGCCATACACGTCGTAGCCCCACGAAGCTATGGTCCGGCCCATGGCCACCGCCGTGCCCCGCCAGCCGCCATCGCCAGGCAGGAAGATAACCGCGACGCTGGAGACATTGGCGCTGGAGGGGAGGCGGGCGAGGGCAAACTCCTTGCCGCGAATCGAAGCGGGCACCGTCGCGCCGTCCGCCGCCGGCAGCAGGAAAGGCATCACGGCAGCCGCCAGCAGCGCGCCTTTCATACCGGTTCTTCCACCTGATTCCGGGGAGAGCCGGCGGGTTCGATTTCGGTCAGCCGGCGCAGCGCAAGCGCCAGCCGCGGCAGGTCCAACCGGCTTTCGTACACGGCATAGAGGGGCTTCCAGGAGGTTGCGTATTTTGCCTTGAACCGGCGCAGGCTGTCGGCGTGGAACAGAAAGGGCATGCGCCTGATCGCCCAGTACACGGCCTTCTCGTCGTGGTTGGCGACGGTCCCGTCGTCGCAGCCGGAAAGCGGCGCCATGCCCAGGCTGAACCTGTGGATACCGCGTGATTTCAGATCGAGGAACACTTTGGCGAACAGGTAGTCCATCAGACCGTTCACATGCTCCGGCGTGCGCCGCATCAGGTCCACGGTGGCCAGGGACGGGTCATAGGAGGGCACCAGGTTGAGAAAAGCGGCCGCCTTGTCCGAAGAGTCGAAGACGACATACACCGGAGTGGCTTGTACATACCAGCGTTCGAACCGGCCCAGCGTGAACTGGCGCTCGCGATGACCGGGGATTTCTAGCCAGTGATCGGAGATTCGCTTGAGGTCCAGGAGCAACGAATCGGAGAGCGGCGCGTCGACGCGTTCCACATGGTAGCCCAAACGGTCGAGCCGGTTCACGGTGTTCCGGAACTCCTTCATCGCGCTTCCGGCAAGGGAGAACCGGTCCACATCCACGATGGCGTCATCGCCGACTTTCAGGCGATGGAATCCCAGCGCTTCATACACGGCCAGATGATCGCCGCTTACCTGATGAAAACCGACGCGCCAGCCGCGGCGCTGGCAGAATTCACGAAACTCGGCCACCGTCGAGCTCAACTCGCTCTCCGGACCGACCGGATCGCCCAGAACCAGCGCGTAGTGTCCGGCGACGCGGTAGCCAAGGAAGGACTGGCGGTTCGCCGGAAAGAAATAGCTCTTGTCGGGCCAGTGTTTGAAAAAATCCAGACCTGTGCGTCCATGGCGTTTCGCGATGGCCACTGCGAGTTCAGCTTCCTTCCGGCTGGAGTGGAACCGGTAGACCACCGGGCGGAACAGGACGAAGCCGCTATACAGAAAGGCCGCTCCGGACATCCAGAGCAGGGAATCCAGGAACCAGGTGGCGTACGGAGTATGTGGCACCAGGTTGCTGTCCCCAATGAACAGCATCAAGCGGACCGTGCGGGCGATGGCATCCAGCCAATGAAAGTTGTGATGAAATTCAGCGGGTTCCAACAGCCAGAATCCGGCTGCGCCATACAGCCCCGCGACGCCGAATGCGAACGCTGCGCGCGACGCGGCGGTCCAACCATTCGGAGGCTCCGAGCCGACGGCGAAGATTCTCCTGGAGAACCACAGCACGGCACACATCAGGAAGGAACTCAAGGCTTCATCAAGGTTCCTGCCAATCGGGGAGGTGAGCGGCAGCAGATGAAAGATCACCGACGCTCCAGCGAGGAACTGGGCGATCTGCCAGGCCCGGCGCTTCAATGTCCACAGGTGCAGGGCGACCAGAATCAGCGCGAAGGCTGATACCAGTGTGAGCGTCCGCGAAACACCGGCGAAATCGAGAGGAAACAGAACCAACAGCCACACCGGCAACTCCGCGGGCGTGGGCCCGCCCATGAGCGAAAAGAGATTAACCGCGCCGCTGCCGGCCACCAGCAGCGCGACCGCCGGGCCCCACCAGGCCAAGCGTGCGGCTTGGCGGCTTTTGCTTCTGGTTCTCGCACTCCGGATCTCTCCGGCCGGCTGGTTTGGATCGGAACGCATGGGAACCTCCGGCGAACTGGAACCGTTCTTGCTCTTCCATTCCAGAATCCGCCGAAAGCGGGAAGAAGCCTATCGCCTGACAAAGGGAGAATCCTTACGCCCCGCAAGCGAGGGAAAGAGCCGGCGGGAACCATTGCCGGCGTCCCGCCGCGGCGATCAGAATTCAAAGCGAAGCGCGAACTGCATTTGACGCGGAACCGAGACGGTAGCGCGGACCGTGCCGAAGTCGGGGCTCTCGATATTCGAGTTTGGCGTGCCGAGCGTGGGCGTGTTGGTGAGGTTGAACGTCTCCCAGCGCACCTGGATCCGGCGGGATTCGCCGATGGGAAAGGACTTCTTCAGGCCGAGATCGATGTTGAAAAGGCCGTCTTCGTTGAGGATGGCGCGTCCGGCGTTGCCAAGATACCAGACGCCCTGGGGCGTGACCGGCAGGGCGAAGGCGGAGGTGTCGAACCAGCGGTCGGGTGTGCGCTCGGAAAGGCGCGGGTCGCGGATGCGGTCGGGCCACCAGTTGCCAATCCCGGTGGCGCCGAGGCGGTTGACGGCGTTGGCGACGGTGACGGTGAAGTAGTTGCCTGTTTGCATGGAGAGCAGGTTCGAGAGCTCCCAGCCTCCGAGTACGGCGTTGAGGATGCCGCCGCGGTTCATCCAGCGTTTGCCCTTGCCGATGGGGAGATCGTAAGCCGTGGAAGCAATGAAACGGTGGCGGACGTCGAAGTTTGAGTTGCCGCGGCTGGAGGCGATGTTGCGGAAGTCCATCAGGCCGCCGCCCCCGGCGCCAAACTGCTCCGGTATGTTGTCGATGGAGTGGCTCCAGGTGTATGCGGCGGAGAAGTAGAGGCCGGAGACGAAACGGCGTTCGAGTTGAAGGTCCACGCCGTGGTAGTTGGACTGGCCGAAGGGCGAATAGAAGCTGATGTTGTTCCAGGTGGGGATTCTGCGGCGCTGGCGCTCCGTGGCCGGAGGGCCGATGTCGGAGCCGTTCCAGTTATAGCTGCTGAGGAGAAAATTGGAACTGGAGCCAACGTAGGCGACGGTAAGGGCGAGGTTGGGAGCAAGTTCGCGCTGAATGGCGGCGTTCCACTGGTAGACGGTGGGGGCTTTGTAGCCGGAATCCCAGACGTTCCAGTTCAGGTTTTGCGGGGGCGTGCTGGTGGAGCCAAGGAAGCCGGAGGGATACCCTTCGCTGAGAAAGATGGCCGGGCGCGTGGGTGTGGACTGGGCCGTGACCGAGCGGTTATAAGGCCAGTTGTTGATGCCGCGGCCATCGGCGCCAAGAGATCCCTGGCCTCCATAGAACATGCCGCCGGAGAGGCGCAGAATGGTCTTCTGCGTGGCCTGGTAGGCGATGCCTATGCGCGGAGCCCAGTTGTTGGTGTCGGTGTTGACCTGGCCGCGGCAGGACCAGGAGGAGCAGGCGTTGGCGTAGACGATGTCGCCAAAGGCGGCGCCGGCGCCGAGTTCGAGCCGGTTCATGTTGTTGTACTTTTCCATCCACGGCGTGGTGAGTTCGTAGCGGAGGCCGAGGTTCAGCGTGAGGCGCGGCGTGAGCTTCCAATCGTCAAGCGCATAAAACATGTAGTTCTGGAAGCGCATGGCGCCCTGGATGAAGGACGTGAGGGCCGCGGAGTTGGGCCAGCCGAGCAGGAAGTCGCCAAAACTGATGCGTGTGAAGTTGCCGTTGAAGTTGATGTTGCCGTGGCCGGAGGCGCCGCCAAAAACGTCGGAGCGGTTCCAACGCACGTCGGCGCCGAATTTGAAGTTGTGATTCCCCCGGTTCCAGGAGAGGTTGTTCAGGTACTGGTGGACCTGGTGAATCTTGAAATTGGGCATGGAGCCGGATTCACCCAGGCCGGTGAAGTTGAGGCCGCCGGAGAGGCCGAAGGTGGGGAGTCCCAGGAGGCGGTCGCTGGCGGGGATGCCGTGGATGCCGTACTGGGCGTTGATCTCGCTCGCCTGGATCCTGGAAAGTTCGCGTTTGTCCACCTTCTGGCGGATAAACCCATAGCGGAACTCGTTGATGAGCGTGGGCCGGAGGATCTTGGTGTAGGAGAAGGCGGCCGAGCGGGCGTCGTTGTCGTCAAAGGCCCGGTCGTTGTTCTGGCCGCCGCGGGCCGGGGATTCGAACACGGAGTCGCGTAGGTTATCCAAGCGGTTCAGGCTGAAGCGCCCGAAGATCTTATCGTTCTCGGTAAGGTTGTGATCCACTCGGAAGTCGTACTGGTCGCGCGTGGTGTTCCAGGGCGGATTGCGGACAAAGTTCTGCCGGGTGCCAAAGCCGCCGAAGTTGGGTTGAGGCCAGAGTTCGGTCATCTTGGCCGCGGTCGAGTCGATGCGGGACCGGGGAATGGCGTTGCCGGGGAAGTTGGCGTTGGCAAGTGGGTCACGCACGAGCACGAGAGCGGGGTCGAAGACGCCGCCGCGCTGGGCGGCGGTGGGGACAATGGCGGTGTCTGTCTGGGAACGGCGCTCGCGGCGGCCTTCATAGGAGGCGAAGAAGAAGGTGCGGTCGCGGATGATGGGACCGCCGAAGGTGGCGCCGAACTGATTCTGCTTTAGAACCTCGGGGTCGGCGCGGCCGTCGCCGGTGCGGTCCACGTAGGTGAACACGTCGCGGGCGTCGGTGGCATCGTTGCGAAGGTAGTTGTAGGCCGTACCGCGGAAGGCGTTAGTGCCGGACTTGATGGAAACGATCATGACGGCGCCGGAGTTGCGGCCGAACTCGGCGGAGAAATTCGAGGTTTGCACCTTGAATTCGGCGACGGCGTCCAGGGAGGGCGACACCACCTGCATCTTGCGGTCCTGCATGCCCATGATGTTGTTGTTGTTGTCGATGCCGTCGATGATGAAGGAGTTCTGTGTCATGGGCTGGCCGTGGGCGTTGAAGCCGGACTCGCGGTCGCGGGAGCGTGTCGAGGGGATGACGCCGGAGGTGAGCCAGGCCAACTGCTGGAAGTTGCGGCCGTTCAAGGGTAGCTCGCGCATCTCCTTTTGACCGACGACGAGGTCGAGCGAACTGGTTTCGGCGCGCAGAAGCGGGGCTTCGGCGGAGACCGAGACGCTTTCGGCGATCTGGCCCACGGTGAGTTCCACGTCGGCGCGGACGCGGTCCTGGGCCGAGACGCGGAGGCCGGTGACCACCGCGCGTTTGAACCCGTCGTGCTCCACGGCCACCTGATACTGGCCGATGCGTAGTGGGCCGATGGTATAGGTGCCGGAGGCGGAGGTCTCGACGGCGCGAACCTCGTTGGTCTCGATATTGGTGGCCGTGACGCGGGCGCTGGGGATGGCGGCTCCGGAGGAGTCGAGCACAAGGCCCGTGATGACGCCCATGTCCTGCTGGGCCAGCAGCGGCATCGCGCCGAGGATGATGGCGATGGACCCGAGAGTGAAACGAGACAACGGTCGGATGAACATTTACTAGCCTCCCTGTGCGTGACGCAATTTATATCACAGGATTGCCGGTCACCGGGCTTGTGACCGTCTCGGCGCCAATCTTCGACTACCCGGACCGGCGCGTTTCCGCCCGGTTCCATGCGCAATTTCCAAATGCTCGCGACTCCTTGCGCGATGAGGCGTCTCACGCTTTCAGAGGAACCGATCAGCGCCGGCACGCGTGAAATCGTGCTCGTCGAGGTGAATCTGGGTGAAGGCGCCCCAGTGTGGGGCGATGGCGGCTACGGAGGCGCCTGCCGGCGCATCCGCCACTATGTGCAGCCGCGGCGCGTGCACATGGTCCAGCCGGATCTGGACACCGTGGGCTTGACGGGCGGACACCGTCTCCCCTATCGGTGCGCTCGGAACGGAGTCCGGCCGATTCCGCACAACCGGGGAACGCAGCTTCGCACGGCCGGCACTGTCCGGCGCGGATACCCGAATTAGAACGGGATATCGTCGTCGGTAATGCCCGGGTCGAAGTCCTGTTCGGCCTGCCGTTGCGGAGGCGCCTGGCGCTGGCCGCCGCCCGCGCCGCGAGGCATGGACACAGGACGCCCGCCTTCGCGCCCGCCCTCGAATTCGCCGCCGCCTTCGCCGCGTCCGCCCAGCAGCAACACATCGTCGGCCATCACTTCGGTGACGTACCGTTTGTTGCCGTCCTTGTCGTCGTAGGAACGGGTCTTTAGCTTGCCCTCGACGTACACCTGCTTGCCCTTGGTCAGGTAGTTCGCCAGGTTCTCGGCCCGCCACAGCACCACGTTGTGCCAGTCCGTCTCTTCCTTCCACTCGCCCGTCTGCTGGTCCTTCCAGCGGCGGTTGGTGGCCACGGTGAAGTTCGTGACAGCGGCGCCCGAGGGCGTGAAACGGGTCTCGGCGTCCTTGCCGAGGTGTCCCAGCAGGATGACCTTATTAACAGAGCGGGAAGCCATAGCTTACCTGTGCAGGCTAGCACAATTGGTTCTCCAACTCATGCGCCGCTTGTGGCTTCCGTGGTCTGCACCCACCCGCTGAAGTCTTCCAGAATCGCGCGCGCCACGGTCAACGGCCGGTCCTCCCGCGGAAGTTCCCGCCGGTCCCAATCCCGTTGAAGCTGTTTCTGCTCCCCATGGAGCGCCGTTTGAATCTGGATCAACCGTCCGTCCTCGATTTCCTCGCCTGCCTGGAAGTTCAGTTCACAGGCATACACGCGCCCCGGACGATCAGGGTTCCAAAGCGGCATTCCATACTTCCGGCAGATGAACGGGCGCCACTGGTAAACCGTGCAGACGCCATCCTCCAACGCCGGGCAGGCCAGCCGCGTTCCCTCCGGAGGCAGTCCGCCCCAGGCCTCCTGCTCCCCCTTTTCCGACACCAGGCGCGCCCGCGCCCCGGCATACTCCTGGGCCCTTGCACGTAGTTGATTTTGTGTGGGTTCCGGCAACGTCCGGACACCTGCCGAGAGCACGGCCGCCTCGATTTCACTGATCTGGAACAGTTGATGGCAACACTGCGTGCAGCCCGGCCCGCAGTGAATGCGCTCACCGTGCAAAGCCCGGTTGCGGGCAAATTCCTTTTCGATCCCGTTACAGATTTTCTGGAAGCTGCCGATCATGTTTTCGTGCCGGGCTGAGCCGTAAAAAATCACGCGAAGGGAACGGCGACGCGTTCCATCCGGCGCACGGATGTCATAGAATCATGTGCGAAGCGCCAGCCGATTTCGGTTTGTGCTCTTTCGATCTTGATACATAATACTGACTATCCGCTTTCGCCGATGGGGCGCGGTGGGGAAACCGGGCCGGCAGGCAATCATGTGGGAGGAGTGGCGAAAGCGTAAATAAATAGATAGAGATCGGAGCGGTTGGGATGAAAGGTCTCGGGACTTGTGGAGCGCCTCGCGGCGCCCGCGTGATGGGACGTTTGCTGGCAGCGGGCTGGTTGAGCTTCCAGGCATTTGGGCAGGTGCTGGTTTCGCCGCCGGGCGCGCAAAATACGATCCGGCTGCATAATACGGACCTGGCGGTTTTGGAAGCAGGTGAAGCCCGGAAGGACCTTCCCTGCGTCGTGGTTCCCGAGAAGCCGTTTCTTGGGTTCGATCTCAAATTTCACTCCGGCTACGACATTTCGATTCCGCTCAGCGATCTGGCCGGAGCCGACGATCTGCTCACCATCATCTTTCGCGTGGCTCCCGAAGGCCGCCGCGAAGCGCCCATTTATTTCACTCAAAAAGTTCGCGTGCCCGCCATCGAGGAGGATGCCAAGGGCGACGCCCTGCTCCAGGGCGGTTTCGACGTTGGCCCCGGCAAGTACTTTGTTGACCTTCTGGTACGCGACCGGGCCGAACGCATCTGTGCTCTCTCCTGGGACATCGAAGCCAAACTTCCCAGCAAAGATGCGCAAATGGAACTCACCATGGCCGAAGGCCTGGTCCAGTCCATGGAAAGCGCCCAGTTCCGCGAGGAGCCCATCCCGCCGCGCGTCCCCGGACAGGATCCGCTGAAACTGAAGATCCTGGTCAATTTCGCTCCGCAAAAGGCCCTGGCTTCAGCCCTAAGGCCGGTCGATACAGCCGCGCTGGTCAGCCTGCTGCGCACGTTGTCGCGCGACCCGCGGGTGGGCCGCTTCTCCCTGGTGGCCTTCAACCTGCAAGAACAACGCGTTCTGTTCCGCCAGGAGGCCGCCGATCGCATCGACTTTCCGGCGCTCGGCGACTCGCTGCAATCCTTGAACCTCGGCACTGTGGATCTGAAACGCCTGTCCAACAAGAATGGCGGCGCCGAGTTCCTTTCCACGTTGATGGAAAAGGAGTTCGCCAATACCGAACAGGCCGATGCCGTGGTGTTTGCCGGGCCGAAGGCCATGTTGGAAGCCAATATCCCGTCCGACCACCTGAAACGGCTGAGTGAGTTCGAGGTGCCGGTGTTTTACATGAACTACATCCTGAATCCGTACTCCAACCCGTGGCGCGATTCCATCGGCCAGGCCGTGAAGTTCCTGAAAGGAGTGGAGTTTACGATCACCCGGCCGCGCGATCTGTGGTTCGCCGTGACCGACATGGTGGCGCGCCTGGTGAAAACCCGAAACGCAAAGCAGGTGGCATCGGTCAAAATGGAATAGAGGAAGGGTCGATCAGGGTTATGCGAATGATTGCGGTTCTGCCTGTACTGGCCGTCGTGGCCGCGCCTTGGGTGGCCTCGGCGCAGTTTCCCGGCATTCTGGCTCAGGTGAAGCCGAACCGGCTCGCTCCGTACGTCCCTTCGCCGCAGAATGTGGTGGAAGAGATGCTTCGCGCCGCCAAGGTAAAGGCGGGCGAGACGGTGTACGACCTGGGTTCGGGGGATGGACGTGTGGTGATCACGGCCGCGCAGAAGTTCGGGGCCAGGGCGGTTGGCATTGAGATCAGCCCCAAGGAAGCGAAGCTTTCGCGCGAGAAGATCGTCCAGGCGAAGCTGGAAGACCGTGTGAAGATCATCGAAGCCGACGCGATGACGGCCGATCTTTCCGGCGCCGACGTGGTGACGCTCTATTTCCTGACCTCTTCGAACGATCTCATCCGGCCGCATCTGGAAAAGTCGTTGAAACCCGGCGCGCGCGTGGTGTCGCATGACTATCCCATCCGCGGCTGGAAGGAAACACGCGTGGAGCAGGTGGAAGCCTACAAGCGGGTGCACCACCTGTACGTCTACGAGATTCCCGCCAGCAGGTAGCCGGACGTCCGCCAAACTCATGGAACCAAGAATCGATACCCACACACCTGAATACCAGGAAGAGATGAAGCCCCTGCTCGGCGTCGAGAACTTCCTGAACCGCTGTGGTTTGGAGCCACGGCTGATGGAACTGCTCCGCCTGCGCGTATCGCAAATCAACGGATGCGCCTATTGCCTGGACATGCACTGGAAGGATCTGCGCGCGCTGGGCGAATCCGAACAACGGCTCTACGGGCTCGACGCCTGGGAAGAGTCGCCCTACTACACGGCACGGGAACGAGCGGCGCTGCGGTGGGCCGAAGCGGTGACGAATCTCCACGAGGGCCACGCGCCGGACGCTGTTTACCAAGCCGTGCGCGCGGAATTCACGGAGCGGGAACTCGTGCACCTGACGATGGCCGTTGGCATGATCAACCTCTGGAACCGTCTTGCCATTCCCCTGCGCATTGTTCCTGGCGCCTACGTTTCGCGCTACCTTCCGGCTCCCGCCTCTACGGCAGCTTCGAGCTGAGCACGGCTGCCAGGCGGTAGGCCGCCAGCGCCGCGCGTTGATGCGCCACGGCCAGCGATTCGGCTTCGTATGCCGGTGTGCGGCGGAACGGGTTCTCCCGCGTTCCCACGCCGGCCGGCATCACATAAGCCTTCATCTGGGCCACGGCGGAACCTTCCTCGATCCACACGTTCGGATCGAGGCTCAACTCCGCCGGTTTCCGGTGCTCCTTCTTCAGCCGCTTGGCCATCCAGTCGATATACACCTCGTCCCGCGTGACGCCGAGCAAATCGTCCCACACCGTGTGCAGGTTCGTGTAGCCGTCCACCACGACAAGATTGCCGCCCAGATCCGAAGCGGGCTTCCCCGAGCGGTCGAGCAGATGGTTTGTCAGGCGCGCCGTGCAGTGCAACGGCTGGTGAACATCGCCCTCCACATGCAGCAGCCAAACCAGATGATACCAGCCCAGTTCGCCCTCCAGGCCGGCAATCATCTTCGGCAGTTCCGTCTTGGCGCTCGGAACGGGCGATTTGGGCAGCCGTACGCCGTCGGGCGAGAAGTAAACGTTCACATAGTGCCAGTTCGTGTGACGGCGCATGTCGGGGAAGGGAGGCAGCGTCCTGGTGGGTTTGGCGTCGCGGCGCGTATCGTCGTAAAATCGGCTGTCCCCCTTGATGTCGTCGCCCCACGCGGCGGCGTGAATGAACGCCCAACGCGCCGTTTGCCGGGCGTTGCCCTTCACGCCTTCGGTGAACTTCGCATAATCGGGATGCCGGCGGATCAGTTCGTCCACGCGCGCGCGCGTCTTGCCGGACAACTGATCGTAGGCCATGGCGGCGATGATGCGGTGCCCCACCGGATGCCATGCCCACACAGGCGCGCACAGCGCCATCCAAACCGCCACAGCCATGAATCGCCGCATCATCACATCCTTAGTTGATAACCCGCCGCCTGCACGGCCGCGATGGCTTGTTCGCGTCCGGCCGTGATCTCGTCGGCCGAGAGTGTATGGTCCGCGGCGCCGAGCGTCACGCGGAAGCTCAGGCTCTTCTCGTCCGCGGCCAGCGGCGCGCCTTCATACTGGCCCACGAACTCGACGCCCAACAACGTCGGGACACCGGCGCGCAGCAGAAGCGAACGCACCACGCCTGCCTCCACGCGCGAGCCGGCCACCACCGACAGGTCGAACTCGCTCACCGGAAACCGGCGCAGCGGCTTGTACTTCACGGGAGCGGGGCGCAACCGGAACAACGCGGCCACGTCAAGATCGAGAATCGCTCCCCGCCCGTGCTCGCAATGAGACGGGTGCAACTCAAACACGCGGCCCACCGTTTCCCCGTGCGACTTCAGCGTCCACGCGCGCCGCGGATGTTCGAAACAACGCGCCGCCCCCGCCGGCGACACCTCCACGCCCGGCGCCAGAATCCCGGCCAGCCGCTTCAACTCAAACAAGCCCGCCTCTCCGCCGCCGTCCTTGGCGTAGAGTGCCGCCACCAGGTGGGGAATCTCCGCGGGCAGTCCATCATCGGTCGCGCCGGCGCGTTTGTGGATCTCGTTGCCCATCTCGAACAGCCGGAACGAATCCATGTGGCGGGCGTTGTCCTCGATGTTCCGCACGATGCGCGGCACCAGCGAAATTCGCATCAGACCCTGATCGCTGGCAATCGGGTTCAACACCTGAATGTGCTCTTCGGGCGGGAAACCGAACCGTTGGGCCAATTCCTCACTGAGGAACGAATAGTTGTAGACCTCGGTAAAGCCTTGTGCCGAGGCCCTGCGCCGCAATTCGTATTGATATTCGCGTTCGGGTGAGTCGGGAGGCGGCTCGGATGGCGCCAGCGGCGGCCGCGGCGGAATCGAGGCGTAACCGATCATGCGGCCGATCTCCTCCACCAGGTCCTCGGCGATCGAAATGTCTTTCGTGGCGCGCCACGACGGCGCCGTCACCGCGAGAGCCTCCGCGCCCTCCGGTTCCACGCCGAAGGCGAGCGAGCGGAGAATCCTCTCCACCTCCTGGCGATCCACGGCGCGGCCAATCTTGCGGTTCAGCCAAGCGAGATCGAGCCGGATCACCGGCGGCGGTTTCACAGGCGCGGCGTTGTCCACCAGTCCGCCCGCCAGGCGTATCCCCGGCGACACCATCTGAAACAACTCCCAGCAGCGCGCCAGCGCTCGCACCGTATTGTGCGGATCCTGCGCCTTCTCGAACCGCATGCTGGCGTCGGTTCTCAACTTGAGCCGCGACGAGGTCTTGCGAATCGAAGCCGCCTGGAAGTTGGCCGATTCGAGAACCACGCGGCGCGTGCCCGAGTGAATGCCGGTGGGTCTGCCGCCAATGACACCGGCGATTGCCTCGGCGCCGCCCTCATCGGAGATCACCAGCGCCTGCCCGTCCAGCGCGTACTCTTCCTCGTTCAGCGCCTGCACGCGCTCCCCGGGCCTGGCCCGCCGCACATAAATCGTGGAGCCCTTCAGAAGGTCCGCGTCGAAGGCGTGCGTCGGCTGCGCCAGTTCGGCCATCACCAGGTTCGTCACGTCGACGATGTTCGAAATCGGATTCAACCCGATCGACTCCAGGCGGTACTGCAACCACAACGGCGAGGGTCCGATGGTGACGTTCTCGAACACCAGCGCCGAGTAGCGCGGGCAGAGTTCATAGTCCTCGATCTCGACCCGCAGTGGAGGCTCGCCCGCCCACTCCACTTCGGGCACGGGGTCGCGGAGCGCCACACCCGTGATGGCCGCCACCTCGCGCGCCATGCCCAGATGCCCCCACAGATCGGGACGGTGCGTCAGGCTCTTGTTGTCGATCTCGATGATGTGATCGGGCGCGATGCCCGGCAGAGGATCGCCCGGCGCGCCTTCGCTGAATTCGAGGATCCCATCGTGCTCGCGGTTCACGCCAATTTCATCGCCAGCCGCCAGCATGCCTTCACTTTCAAGACCGGACACCTGGGCCGTTCCGATCTTCCGGCCGCCCTTCAGTTCGGCCCCTGGCATCACCCAGGCCGTCAGAATTCCGGCGCGGCAGTTTGGCGCGCCGCACACGACCTGCTTCCGGCCCAGCGGCCCGGCGTCGATCGTGGCGTGGACATTCTTCGAGCCCTCGACCGGCCGCACATCCAACACGCGCGCCAGCCGTACATGGTCAAGGAACGGCGCATAGGCTTCCGTGCCCTCGCACTCGGCGGTCTTGGTGGTGATCAACGCGCCCAGTTCATGAGGCTTCACGGCCAGCCCGGGCGCCAGTTCGGCAATCCAGTTTGCGGAGAACTTCATCGGAATTGATTCAGAAATCGGAGATCGCCCGACTGCAGCAGCCGGATGTCGTCAATGCCATAGCGCATCATCGCCAGGCGTGTCAGCCCCAGGCCGAAAGCGAAGCCATTCCACTCGCCGGGGTCGATGCCGCCCGCGCGCAGCACGTTGGGATGCACCAGGCCGCAGGGCAGCAGTTCCACCCAGCCCGTGTATTTGCATACCGCGCAGCCCCCGCCGCCACACAACAGGCACTGAATGTCCAACTCGAAGCCCGGCTCCACGAAAGGGAAGTAGCCCGGGCGCAGACGCACCGTCACTTCACGCTGGAAGATCTCCTTCAACAGCGTCTTCATGAAGTACAGCATGTGGGCGATGGAGACCTCGCGGTCCACCATCATGCCTTCGAGCTGATAAAAGGTGTGCTCGTGGGAAGGGTCGACCTCCTCGTTGCGGAAGACACGGCCCGGCGCGATCATGCGCAACGGGGCGCCCAACCGCTTCATGCCCCGCACCTGCACGGGCGAGGTGTGCGTGCGCAACAGGCGGCCGCCCTCCAGCCAGAAGGTGTCCTGCATGTCGCGCGCCGGATGCGTGGGCGGAATGTTCAAGGCGTCGAAGTTGTGAAACTCGGTTTCCACCTCGGGGCCGCTCAGCACGGCGAAGCCCATCGAGGTGAACACGTCCTCCAGATACCGCTGTACCTGCGTCACCGGATGCAGGGCGCCCGGATTCACGCCCGGCGCGGGCACTGTCAGGTCCATCCATTCGGCGTCCAGCCGGGCTGTCAGCGCCGCCGCCTGAAAGGCGCTCGTACGCTCCTCCAGCGCCGATTCGATGGCCGCCTTCACCGCGTTCAGCAACTGGCCCATCGCCGCGCGTTCATCCTTGGCCACCTGGGCCATTTCCTTGCCCGCACCGGCGAGCACGCCCTTGCGGCCCACCGTTTCGACACGAATGGCTTCGAGTTCGTCGAGCGAGGAGGCGCGTGCGATGCGCCCGGTCGCGCTCTCCTTCAATTCCTGTAGCGTGTCTGCCAAACTCATGCCGGTTCGCGCCTCAGGCCGCCGCCGGCCCAAACAGCGCCGACTTCTCGTCCACTTCGTGCGCCAGATGGTTCAGATAAAACACGAGTACGGCTTCCGGGAACCTCGCGTGGAACTCCGTATAGGAGCGTTGCTGCCAGTCGCCCGCGAGGTGATCGTTCAACTTCGCGTCCTTCTCGAAAAAGCCTTCGTTGTGCGGGACGCCCAGGTGGTTGAGCACGGCGACGATCATGTCCATGTGCGACACCAGAATCGCCTGCGCCAACTCCACGGCGAACTCCTCATCCTGTTCGCCAAGCCGCGCCAGGAACTTCGGGGCCGCCTTGCGCAGCGACTCCTGGTTCAGCTTCACCAGCCGCGCGCGCAGCTTGAACCGTTCAAACAGTTGGAAGGTTTTCAGTTTCCCCAAAGAGATCTGGCGTAGGCACGCATCCAGGCGCTCCTGCCCCAGACCGAGGAACACATCGGAGAGGGTCATTCCCCGTTAGTGTAGCAAGCGGGCCACGGCGCAAGCGCCGCCGCGCCCGCGGCCGCCGCGATTCGCCGGGCAAATTGTAGACTGAAAGCCTATGCCACAAACGACGTGCACTCTTTCGCCTCCCAAACGGCTCTTGATGGGGCCCGGTCCCAGCATGGTGGAGCCTCGCGTCTACGCCGCCATGGCACAGCCGATCGTGGGCCACTTGGATCCTTACTTTTTCCAGATTTCCGAGGAGATCCGGGGGCTTCTCGCCACGGCCTTCGGCACGTCGAACCAGTTCACCATGGCCATTTCCGGCACCGGCAGCGCCGGCATGGAAGCGTGCGTTTCGAATTTTGTCGAGGATGGCTCCAAGATGGCCGTGCTGGCCAACGGGTTTTTCTGCGACCGCCTGAGCGAGTTGGGCAGAAGGCAGGGCGCCAACGTCGTGCGCCTGGAGAAGCCCTGGGGCGAAGTCTTCTCCGACGGCGAGGCGCGCGACTTCATCAAGCGCGAGAAACCGAACGTGGTGGCCTATGTCATGGCCGAAACCTCGACCGGCGTGAAGCAGCCGGGCAAGGCGATTTGCGAGGCGGCGCACGAAGTGGGCGCGCTGGTGGTGGCGGATTGCGTGACGGCGCTGGGCACCATGCCTTGCAATATCGATGAAACGGGCATCGACGCCGCGTATTCGTGCACGCAAAAAGGGCTGGGAGCGCCTCCCGGACTGGCGCCTGTCAGCATCTCTCCGCGCGCGCTGGAGACTCTGCGCGGCCGCACCACGTCGCACAAGAGCTGGTATTTCGATTTGAAACTGCTGGATGAATACTACGGTTCCTCGCATCGCTATCACCATACGGCGCCAATCTCCATGTTCTATGCGCTGCGCGAAGCCTTGGAGATCATCCGCGAAGAGGGGTTGCCGGCGCGCTTTGCCCGGCATGAACGCAACCACAAGGCGTTCGTGGCGGGTCTGGAAGCAATGGGCCTGCGCATGTTCGTCGCGCCGGAGCACCGCATGTGGGCGTTGAATACGCCGTGCGTGCCCGAAGGCGTCACCGATCTCGCCATCCGCAAACGGCTGATGGAAGGGGACGGCATCGAAATTCTGGGTGGCTTCGGCCCGCTTGCCGGCAAGGTGTTCCGCATCGGCATCATGGGTGCGGGCTCGCGCGAGGAAAACGTCCTGTTGCTGTTGGACCGTATGGAATCCGCGCTGCGGGCCGAGGGCTTCCCGCCCAGGTCCAGCGGTGTCGAGGCCGCCAGGGCTTTCTACTCGGCCTGACCGGCAGGACAGCCTGTGATCCGGTTCCGCCCCAGCCGCTTGCTCATTCTCAGGCGGTAGGCGGCATGGCCAATGAGGTCGTGGGGATGATCGCCGGTCCCGGCCATCTCCACGCCGCCTGAAATGGTGAACGCAACGGGTGTTCCCAACCACTGCAGGCTCACCTGCTCGATGGCGGCGCGGCAAAGTTCCGCCTTTGCTTCCACCGCGGCCGTGCTTCCATGGAGGAGCGCCAGGAACTGCTCGCCACCCCAGCGGCAAAGGACATCGCTCGCGTCCAGACAGGCGGCGAGTGTCAACGAAGAGGCGCGCAGGATCCGGTCGCCACATTCAAACCCATGCCGCGCATTGAGCGCCTGCATCGAGTCGATGTCAAACAACGCCAAGCCAAACGGCCACCGCTGTAACTGATGGCGGATCAGATAGGATTCCAACTCCTGCGCGGCCAGACGCCGGTTGCCCAGGCCGGTCATCGTGTCCAGAAGGTCCAGTTCCGGATTACCGCGTGCGTGCTCCAGTACCGGCATCACCGGGGAGGCAGCGATGAGCGTGGCGAGCGTGGCGTCCGCTCCGGCCAGAGCAGGCGGCAGGCGATGCGCGGACACTTCGACCGCCAGCAGGTGCCCTTCCCGGTGCCGCAGGAACGTGCGCCGCATGGCGCAGCCACGCAGCGCCACTAACAAACCGTCCTCCCAACGAGAACCCACCACCGTGTGGCGATGGCGTCCGGACAACGCCTCGGCGGCGCGATTCCAGTGCTGCACACTTCGATCCCGGTTCAGAAGCGCGAGTCCCACAGGCATCTCGTCCAGCAGGGATTCCACGCGCGAACGGCGGGAGTTCGCGTATACAAGGGTCCGGTATTGGACTACTTCCGGCATGTTCATGACGGCGGCCTCAACTGGCTGGCAGGCGGCAGGAACCTGATGCTCCCAAGAGCGAACTGAATGAACTATTCACTTCCACTATGCGCCGGTGCGCGGAAAATTGCCAGAGCGAATCCGGCTAGCCCTGCTTTTCCGGGGCCTCGCCCGGTGCTCGCCTGTTCTCGGGCAAGGCGGGAATCCTGTTGATCAGGACATTGGCCCCTTTGCGGCGTTTACGCAACTCGAACGCGTCGTACAGGCTTCCCTTCGCCGTGCGTGCTTCGTAGAACAGGCGGCCGTCCTCGACGCGGATGATCTGATAAAGCTGCGTATCCTCCGCTGTACGTTGCATCCAGGGCGCTGGCGTGACGTTGTACATCTTGGGGCCGGAAACGCTCACCACATACACCGTGCCGCCTTCGTGCCGCTTCTCACCAGCGACCACGTTGCTACGGCCATAGGAATGATCGTGGCCGGTGAGCACAAGGTCGACGCGGTATTTGTCGTATACGGGCTTCATGATCTCGCGCAGTTCCTTGTTGTCGCGGCCCCGCGCGGTTGAATAGATGGGGTGATGATGGGTCACCACGGTCCACTGGTTCGGGTTGTGCGCCAGTAGCCGGTCGAGCCATTCGGCCTGCTCCTGTTGCCGCAGGTTGGAGTTGATTGCCACCACGCGAACACCCTGGTAGTCGAACCAGTAGTTCGTCTCCTCCAAGCCAGGCACGCCATTGCCGGGCAGCGTGAACTGCGGTTTCCAGTTCCGGTTCAATGCCCTTTCGCCGTTACTTTGCTTGCCGTATTCGTGGTTACCCGGAACGGGTACGCTGGGCACGGACTGGTTGATCCAGCCGGCCGCGCGGTGCCATTCGCCCCACTGCTCATCGCGGTCGGCCGTGGTGATGAGATCGCCCGCGTGAATGATGAATTTCAACTTCGGCGCGTCCGAGTAGGCTGAGCGAATCACGCGCGACCACATGGAAAAAATCTCGTTCTGGGCATCGCCGACATAGGCGAAGGAGAACGGTTCCGGACGGGCGCCGGCCGTTGTGAAGTGGGCCCATTCGGACCAGTTTGCACCGTCGCCGACGCGATACACATACTTCGCCGATGGCGCGAGATCCGTGAATTGCACCGAATGATAGTGTGCTTCGCCAAGATCGGAAACGTAGGTTTCCGTGAGCGCCTTCACCTGTCTGGTTCGTTTGAGGAACAGCGGACCGTCTTCCGCCGCGGCGATCTCGGCCGCTGCCTGCCGCACGCTGGCGTCCGTGCGCCAGGTCACGGCCTGGGTCGTGTCAGGAGCGCCCGCCCAGGTCAGAACGATGCGGTCGGGTTGCGGTGTGGGGGCATGCAGGATGCGCGGCGGAATTTTCGTATCCTTGGCCGCCGGGGAAGTCCGGAGCCATCCCAGCAAGGCAAGCGCCGCGAAACAGACCACGCAGACCGCACGGATTCTCATGGATGCCATTGTACGGCTGGCCGAGAGCCCGCTTCAGGCCCAGCGCCAAAGGCTTGCACCCACGGTGAAGCCCGCGCCGACAGCGGCGAACAGAACGATGTCGCCTTTCTGAATCCTGCCTTCGTCCAGCGCCTGGCGCGTGGCCAGCGGAATCGTGGCGGCGGTCGTATTCCCGTATTTGCCGATGTTGATCACGACGCGGTCTCGGCTCAGTCCGAGCCGTTCGGCGGCGGCCAGAATGATGCGCTGATTGGCCTGGTGCGGTACGAGAAGCTTGATATCCTCGGGGCGCAGATTGAATTTCTCGAGTGCCGTCAAACAGGCCTCCTGCGTCTTGCGCACGGCGAATTTGAACACCGCCTGGCCGTCCTGGTGGACATAGTGCAGTCGCTGCTGGACCGTCTCCACGCTGGAAGGGATGCGCGAACCGCCCGCGGGCATCTTCAAGGTGTCGCCGCCGGAGCCGTCGATTTCGTTGTGTGAACCGATGAACCCGAAACCCTCCTCGGTCGAAGGCTCGATGAGGAAGGCGCCGGCTCCGTCGCCAAACAGCACGCACGTCGCGCGGTCGGTGTAGTCGATGATGCGCGACATTGTGTCGGCGCCAATGACGAGCACGCGCTTTTGGGTGCCTGCCATCACCAGGTTCGCCGCCGTCGTGATGCCGAAGATGAAACCGGCGCACGCCGCCGACAGGTCGAAGCCCCACGCCTTGGCCGCGCCGATTTTGTGCTGCACCAGGCACGCCGTGGCCGGAAAGAACATGTCGGGCGTGACCGTGCAGACGATGATGGTGTCGATGCCGGACGCCGGAACGCCTGCTTCGGCCAGGGCCGCGCTGGCCGCGCGCGCCGCCAGGTCGGAGGTAGCTTCGTCCGGCGCGGCGATATGCCGCTCCGAGATTCCCGTCCTCGTCAGGATCCACTCGTCCGAGGTATCCACCATTTTTTCCAGGTCGGTGTTGGTCAGAACATGAGAGGGAACAAACGTTCCCACGGCGGAGATCTTCGGTTGAGGCATACGAAATTATCTAAGGAACCACTGTTTGGGCGAACACGCGGCCCAATCTGTTATCGTAAGGTTTCTCTGCGATGCAAGTCCAGAGTGCACTTTTGTTCGAGAGTCCGGAGCAAATCTACGCGAGGGTTTTTCGCGAACTTCGCCCTCGCACGCCTCTGCCCGGCTTCATCGTACTCTACAGGCGTTTCGCCAACGCCAATTCCTTTATCCGCCTGCGCGAGGGCACGGTGGAAGTGCGCATCACCGACGTTTTGGAGGGTGCGCCGGCGCCCATCCAGGAGGCCCTGGCGTGGATTCTGCTCGCCAAACTGTTCCGGCGGCCGGTTCCTCCGGCCTGGGCCGGCCGTTACCGCCGCTGGATGAACCGCGCCGATGTCCGCCGCCATTTGCACCTGATGCGGCAATCGCGCGGCCACAAATACATCAGCGGACCCCAGGGCGAGCATCACAACCTGGAGGCGATCTTCGAGGAATTGAATCAGCGTTTTTTCAACGGCTTGCTGGGGCGCCCCGAATTAGGCTGGTCCAGGCGAGTCTCACGCCGCCTGCTGGGCCACTTCGACCCGTCTCACAACGCCATCATCATCAGCCGTATCTTCGACCAGCCGCGGGTGCCCCGCCTGGCGCTGGAATACGTCATGTTCCACGAGATGCTGCATCTGTGCCACCCCGTGGATCACTCCGGTACGCGCCGCTGCGTGCACACGCGCGAATTCCGCGCAGCCGAACGGCAGTTCCCCTCATTACAGGAAGCAAAGGCCATTCTGAAAACCTTATGAGCCGCATTGAAACCCTTACGGGCATGCTCGAACAAAATCCCGGCAACAGCCGGTTCCGCTACATGCTTGCCATGGAGTATGTAAACGCGGGCCAACTGGATGCCGCCATGGTCCAATTCGACGAGACCCTGACGCGCGACACAACCTACTGCGCCGCTTACTACCAAGGCGGCCAGACGCTGGAAAAGCTCGGACGCCTCGACGATGCCCGCGGCTACTACCGCCGCGGCATCGACGCAGCCACGCAAGGCGGCGACATGCACGCGCGCAGCGAATTGCAGGAAGCGCTCGACCTGCTGGGCTGAGGCGCGGCGGCCGGTGCGTCAGGGCCGCAGTCCAAACAAATCGTGCGGAACGCGTTTCCAGGTGAAGCGCCGCGGATTGATGGCCGTTGCTCCCGGCGTGTCCACCTCGATGATCTCTCCGGCGATGGGTTCGTAGGCCGCGCGAAAGGCGACGGCGGCTTTGACCACCAGAATCTTCTGGCGCTCGGGAAGGATTCCCGCGCTGATCAACTGATGCAGCGAGAACGGCACCTGCCGTTCGGTGGTCAGAAGTACATAGCTTGCCAGGTCGCGCGTGGAGCCGTCCACTTCGATCACCGCCGACAGCCCCTGGTTGTAGTACATCTGCCCGCCGTGGCGGATCTCGGTCTCCCGGAACTGGCCATCGTAGATGGTCTTTACCCGGCCCGTGATGTTCACGGGATCTCCGTGAATCTTGTCCGTGCGTCCGCCTGCCGGCGAGGAAAAACGCCCCCCGATTCCGGCCTTGACGGCTTCGGCTACGGCGGCGCGGTCGGCCAAGGCCACCACCCAACCCCGGGCCTTCTGGCGCACCAGTTCACTCAGCATGAACGTGGCATCGCCCGCGGAACCGCCGCCGATATTGTCGCCCATCTCAACCAGCACCACGGGCGCCTTCGTGCTCGACATCGCGCGGCGCACGGCCTCGGCCGGTTCCGGCACGTTCAGTTTTAACTGGTCGCGCGTGGCCCACAGCATGCCGCTGAGCTTTTTCGCGATGGTCTGCGCCTGCGTGCGATCGCCGTCGGTGGCGACAATCACGCTGGCGCCCATCGCCGGCACGTCGGCGTACTGGTAGCCGCCAGATACGCTCACCGCCAGCACGCCGGGCTCCTTTTCCAACCGCAACTCTTCGTCATAGATGGGGCGCAAGGGCGGCACGCTCGTGTACTGGTAGCGAATGTTATAGAGCATGCCCGGCTTCACCAGCGCCTGAACCGGCTTCACCTCGCCGGTGACGATGCGCGCCATGATGCCGGCTGCTTGCATGCCACGTTCCTTCTGGTCGATGTGCGGGCAGGTCTTGTAAGTGAGCAGTACGGTGGTTTGAGCGACGATCTCCGGCGAGACGTTGGCGTGAAAATCGTGCGTTACCACGAGCGGAATCTTGTCCCCCAGTGCCGCGCGCACGCGGCGCACGATTTCCGCGTCGCCGTGCGGGAAACTCTCCGTCACCATGGCGCCGTGCAGCGCCAGAAGAATACCGTCGAGTTTCGGCGCGGCCTTCAGTTTGGCGATCAACTCGCCCGTCAACGCGTCCAGCGCCGCGTCGGTCACCGGTCCGGCCGGCGTGGCGCGCGCGGCGATGGTTGGATACAGGTCGAAGCCAGCCTTCCGGCCCCCCTGAATGTAGCCGGCAATCTCGTCCAGGTTGTCCGCCCACTGGTCGAGCGTCGCTTGTGGCGTGGCGGCGCTGGGGCGCCGGAAATCATCGAGTCGCGTCTTCACCGAGTGAAAGGAGTTCGATTCATGCAGGATTCCACCCACGGCGATCACGGGCCGCTGCGCCCATGCGCCTTGCATCGCGCAGAGCCATAACCCCAAGGCAACACCAGTACGGTTCATCCGAGTTAGCATAATACGATCCATGTTCCGACGGTCCTTCCTACCTCTGGCGGCCGCTTCGCTGGCCGCCGCTTCCGCCCGGCCCAAGGCCGCCCTCATCATCACCGAATACCGGAAAAATTCCCATGCCGACGTGATTGCCGGCCGCCTCCTGGGCGGATATGAGTACGACGGCAAGCGGACAGAGCCTCGCGTGCACGTCGTTTCCATGTTCACCGACCAGACGCCGGCCAACGACATGAGCCGGGCGATGGCGGCGCGGCACAACGTCGCCATATACCCCGACGTGCGCGGCGCGTTGACCCTGGGGGGCGGCAGCCTCGCCGTGGATGGCGTGGTGCTCATCGGCGAGCATGGCAACTATCCGGAGAATGAGATGGGACAGAAGCTCTACCCCCGCCATCGCTTGTTCCGGGAGATTGTCCGCGTGTACGAGGCGTCAGGACGCGCCGTGCCCACCTTCTCAGACAAACACCTCTCCACCGATTGGGACAAGGCCAAGTGGATGTACGACGCTTCGCGGCGGCTCGGTTTTCCGTTTCTCGCCGGTTCGTCCGTGCCCATCGCGTGGCGGCGTCCGGAATTGGAGCTTGCCCCAGGTACGCGCGTCCGGAACGCGGTGGCGACGGCATATGGAGGGAAGGAGGCGTACGGCTTTCACGCCTTGGAATCGCTCCAGTGCATGGTGGAAAGGCGGCGGGGCGATGAGTCCGGCGTGCAGGCGGTGCAATGCCTGGATGGCGCGGCGGTGTGGAACTGGGCCGATGCACACCCCTGGTCGCTCACGCTGATGGACGCGGCCAACGCGCGCTCCCAGACTCGTAAGCCAGGCAATGTGCGCGACAACGTAAAGGACCCCTCCGTATTCGTCGTACGCTATCGCGACGGCCTGGAAGCCGCGGTCTTCCTGTTGAACGGCCACATCGAGGATTTCAACTTCGCCGCTTCGCTGGAGGGGCGCGCGGAGCCGGTCTCGACGCTCATGTGGCTGCAACCGGCCCGCTACTATGCGCATTTCGCCACGCTGACGCACTACATTGAAGAACTCATCCTGCAACGCAAGGAACCCTACCCTGTGGAACGCACGCTGCTGACGACCGGCATTCTTGCGGCGGCGATGGATTCGGCCTACCAGAAGGGCAGGGCGTTGGAGACGCCGCACCTGGACGTCCGCTACCGCGCGCCCGTTGGATCGCTGTACAATCGGGGGCCCGTGCCGCCGCTGGAGGCGGACGCCTGATGCGCGCCTTCCTCGCATACTTCGCCGTGCTGGCCGCTTGCGCGCAGGTGTCCCCGCGCGCGGCCAAACTGCACAAGGACGCCTTTGTCTTCGACGGCCACGTGCATGTGATCAGCCGCCAGCTCTACGACGGCACCGACATCGGTAAGCGGCTGTCCGGCGGGCAGGTGGACCTGCCTCGCATGATCGACGGCGGTCTGGACGCCGCCATGTTCACGTTGTTCGTGCCGGAGCAGTATTATCCCGGCCGGCACGAATCGCGGCAGGCGCTTCGGTTGATCGACCTGGCGCTGCGGCAGATCGAAGCCAACTCCTCGCGCGTGGAAGTGGCGCGGAACGCCCGCGAGATCAGGCGCATCCATCGCGCGGGGAAGCTCGCCGCCGTGCTTGACCTTGAGGGCGGGTTCGATCTCGACGGCGACCTCGCCATCCTGCGGGCGCTCTACCGCGGCGGACTGCGCATGGCGCAACTGCCGGCGCACAACTGGGCCAATGCATTCGCCGAGTCCTGCTGCGCCGCTCAATCGAAGTTCAGCGGTCTTACCGCGCACGGCCGCGACGTGGTGCGCGAAATGAACCGCCTTGGCATGGTGATTCAGGTGTCTCACGCCTCCGACGCCACCATTGAGCAGGTGTTGGAGGTGAGCACGCAGCCCGTGCTCGCCTCGCATCACGGACTGCGCGGCCGGAACGACATCCCGCGCAACATGTCCGCGGAACTATTGCGCAAACTGGCTGCCAAGGGCGGCGTCATCGGCTTCCACATCGGCAATGAGTTCCACAACCGGCGCATGTTCGAGTGGCGTTCGGCGCACGCGGGCAAGCCGTTCTGGGATACGAGCGCCATCGGCCGCAAGGAATCCGAATTATCCATCGACGAAATCGACCGCCTTGTGGCCAAGACATTTCCCATGATCGGTGTTCCGGCGCCGGACGAGGTGCTGTTCAACCCGGAGGACTGGATCGCGGTGGTGGAAGAGGCCATCGCCATCGCCGGCGAGGATCACGTCTCGCTCGGCAGCGACTTCGACGGCGGTCCCACGCCCCCGCGCGGCATGAAGGACATCGCCGATCTGCCGCGACTCACCGAGGCCATGCTCCGCCGCGGGTGGAGCGAGCAGCGCATTCGCAAATTTCTGGGTGGCAACCTTCTGCGTCTGTTTGCCGAGGTGACGGACAGGCCGGCTAGCGGCCGCTAGGGCAAAGCGAAAACGGGCTGAATTTTCGCATTATGAACTCTGGCGCGGCTGGAGGCGAGCCACCGGAGGATGAAACGTCGCGTAAGAAAAGGGAGGAAGTTCCGGAATGCCGCTTCTGTGCCCGAGATTCCGCAACCAGAGGCGCGTGCAAAGCGCCAGCAGCAACGCGCCGCCGTTTCGCCGGGGAGAAACCAGCGAAGGCGTGCGGGCGCTGCAGGAGGCTTTGGTGGACCTGGGCTACGCCATGCCGAAGTCGCAGCAACGCAACGACTGCGACGGCATCTTCGGCCTGGAGACTGAGCAGACCGTGCGCCGTTTCCAGCAGGATCAGCGCCTGAGCGTGGACGGCATCGCGGGACGGCAGACACTGGCCGCGATGGACCAACTGTTTCTGGCCCACGATCCGTATTACAAGGATCCCATGGTGGCCAACGCCAAACTGCAAGCGCAAATGGCCGGTTCGCCCGGGCGCGGACCGTTCGTGTGCACGACGGCGCGAAAGTGAAAGGGGACACGGCGCCATGCAGATGGACACGGCATCGTTGAAGATCAAGGTCGATACGCCGGGGGCCAAGCCCTCGCCCTTTATCGGGCGGAGAGTGGTGACGTGCAATCTCACCCGGGGTTTCATCATGGAAGGAGACACGGAGACCTTCAATGACGCGATCAATTTCTCGGCTTCGATGAAAGCCGCGACGACGGACAAGGAGTTCGCGGACTGGAAGTTCCGCTTTCTACAGTTTCAGAGGATCGAGTTCCTTGGTTTCTTTTACGCCGGCGCCAAGAAGAGCGGCGGGCAGGTGTCCATGCAGTGCCATCAGAAGCCTGCCATGAACGAAACTTTGCATCTGGATAGCGAGGACGATTTCACGCCCTGGACACACTCGTTCGACGCCACGCTGCGGGGCGGCGTGATCACGCAGATCTCGGGCGACCATCCGGCATCGAGGGCTCCGGTGGAGGTGGTGAACACGATCACCAATGCCACCAACTTCCTGTTCCATATCGTGGACAAGCGGAGATTCTGGACCGTGTTTACCGCTCAGAGCCCGAAAGGGGATTTCCAGCCGCTGGGACACGTGGAGTGGACGCTCGAATACAACTTCATGTTCAAGTGGAAAGGCGGCAAGCCGGGCGTGGCGAAGGACGGCAGTTCACTGGCCGCGGGCGTGTTTACCGGCGGCGCGCCCGCCGATGCCGAAGTGAAGGGCAAATGCACATCGCCGGCGAAGCCGCACAGCAACGAGTCCGTGAGGAACGCGATTAAGTTCACGGTGATTGGCGGGCCGCCCAACCGTTCCGACAAGGACACGGTTCAGTTCATCAATCTGCCGGTGGATTTCTTTCAGCCCTAGAATCGGGTGCTGGCAAGGTGTCAGACCTTGCCAGTGGCCTTGGCCGTATCCAAACGGGCCTGGGCCCGCTTCATTGCGTTGAGTGCGCGGGCCACGTCGATGGCTTCCGTAAGGCGCAGGCGTTCGCTGGCGCGTTTGAGAGCCTTTTCGGCCCGGGCGACGTCGATCTCGTTCGCGTTCTCGGCGCGCGTGGCCAGCACACGGACATGATCGTGGTTGATTTCGACGTAGCCTCCAGCAACCACCACGTCGTGCACGCTGCCGTCGATTTTCTTGTACTTCAGGTCGCCAATGCCGAGTTCTCCCAGCAGCGGGGCGTGGCCCTTCAGGACGCCGATGTATCCCTGGGCGGCGGGAATCTGCGCCTCCAGCACATGCTCATGAAGCATGAGGCGGTCCGGCGTGGCGACCTCGAGTGTGAATGCGTTCGACATGGGATCAGGCTCCACCCGGGCCTAGCCCACCTTCTTCAATTGTTCGCCGCGTTCGAGCACTTCCTCGATGGTGCCCTGCATATAAAAGGCCTGCTCGGGCACGTCGTCGTGCTTGCCATCGCAAATCTCCTGGAAGCCCTTGATGGTGTCGGCGAGCTTCACGTACTTGCCCTTGAAGCCGGTGAACTGTTCGGCGACATGGAACGGCTGGGAGAGGAAGCGCTGGATCTTGCGGGCGCGTGAAACCGACTGTTTGTCCTCCTCGGAAAGCTCGTCGATACCGAGAATCGCGATGATGTCCTGGAGGTCCTTGTAGCGTTGCAGGATCTGCTTCACGCGTTGCGCCGTGGCGTAGTGCTCCTCGCCGAGCACGCGCGGGTCGAGAATGCGCGAGGTGGAGGCCAGCGGATCCACGGCCGGGTAGATGCCAAGCGCCGCGATGTCGCGCGACAGGTTGGTGGTGGCGTCCAGGTGGGCGAAGGTGGTGGCCGGAGCGGGGTCCGTGTAATCGTCGGCGGGCACATAGATGGCCTGCACGGACGTGATGGAGCCCTTGCGGGTGGAGGTGATGCGCTCCTGCATCTCACCCATTTCGCTGGCCAGGTTGGGCTGGTAGCCGACGGCCGAGGGCATGCGCCCCAGCAGCGCCGAAACCTCGGAGCCGGCCTGGGTGAAGCGGAAGATGTTGTCGATGAAGAGCAGCACGTCCTGGCCCTCCTCGTCGCGGAAATATTCGGCGACGGTCAGCCCGGTGAGGCCGACACGGAGACGCGCTCCGGGCGGTTCCGTCATCTGGCCATAGATGAGCGCCACCTTCGACTTGGTGTAGTCGGAGGGATCGAGAATGCCGCCTTCCTGCATTTCCAGCCACAGGTCGTTGCCTTCGCGCGTGCGCTCGCCCACGCCGGCAAAGACGCTGACACCGCCGTGGTGCATGGCGATGTTGTTGATCAACTCCATGATGACGACGGTCTTGCCCACGCCGGCGCCGCCAAACAGGCCGATTTTGCCGCCCTTCAGGTAAGGTTCCAGCAGGTCGATCACCTTGATGCCGGTTTCCAGCATCTGCTGGCCGCCGGACTGCTCCTCGAAGCTGGGAGCCTCGCGGTGAATCGGGTAACGTTGCGGCGTGTCCACCGGGCCCATGCGGTCCACCGGTTCGCCAAGCACGTTGAGCACGCGGCCCAGCGTCTGCTTGCCGACGGGTACCGTCACGGGGCCGCCAAGGCTCACGGCCTTCATGCCGCGGACAAGTCCGTCGGTCGGCTTCAAGGCGATCGTGCGCACGCGGCCTTCGCCAATGTGCTGGGCGACCTCGCAGACAATGTCGATCGGCTCCGGCACGGTAAAGCCCTCGCTGGTGATGCGGATGGCTGTATAGATGACGGGGATCTGTCCTTCTGGGAACTGGATATCGACGGCGGGTCCGGCGACCTGGATAACCTTCCCGATTGCGGTTTCGGTGGACATGGGTGATGGCTCCAATGCGGGCCGGCGCTGTCTAATCCAGCGCGGCGGCGCCGCTGACAATTTCGATGATTTCCTTGGTGATGCTCGCCTGGCGGACGCGGTTCATATAGAGCGTCAGTTTGTCGATGACTTCATTGGCGTTCGTGGTGGCGGCGTCCATGGCGGTCATGCGGGCGGCGTGTTCGGCGGCCGTGGATTCCAGCATCGCGCGGAACATTTCGCCCTCGATGAATTGCGGCAACAACATGCTGAGGAGCACTTCGGGCGGCTCCTCGAAGATATAATCCGCAGGCGCCTCGCCAGAGGGCAATTCCACGGGCAGCACCTGGCTGATGGTGAGCTTTTGCGCGATGACGCTCTTGAACTCGTTGTAGATGAGATAGACGGCGTCGATCTCTTCCTTCTCGTAGCGCTCGACGAGTTTGCCGGCCAGATCGCTCGCGTCGGAGAATTGGGGCGTCTTCAGTCCGGTCAGTTCGCCGGAGACAGAAGCGCGTTTGCGGAAGAAGTCGCGGCCCTTGCGCCCCACGGCTTCGATGGAGACGTTGGCGCCGGGATGATCCTCGATGAAACGCTGGGCGGCCTTGATGAGGTTCGAGTTGAATGAACCGGCCAGGCCGCGGTCCGAGGTGATGAGGACGAGTTGGATGTTGCGCGCTTCGCGGTGGGCCAGCAGCGGATTGCCGGCCACGGACTCCAGGCCCTGGACGGCGGCGGCAAGATTGCTCAACATGCGCCGCAGCATGGCGTTGTAGGGCCGGGCCGAGATGACACGGTCCTGGGCGCGGCGCAGCTTGGCGGCCGAGACCATCTTCATGGCCTTGGTGATCTGCTGCGTGTTCTTTACCGAGCGAATGCGCCGGCGGATGTCGATTAGAGAGGGCATCGGGGCTCCGGCGGGCTAGTTGGCTCCCTGAACGAAGCGTTCCTTGAATTCCTTGAGGACGGAGCTGATCCGCGCCTTGAGATCGTCGTCGATGGCCTTCTTCTCCCGGATCTCGGTGAGAATCTTCGGGTGGGTGTTTTCGACGTAGCGGTACAACTCGGACTCGAACCTGCGAACCTGATCGACGGCGAGGTCGTCGAGGAAGGCATTGGTGCCGGCAAAGATGATGAGCACCTGTTTTTCGACCGGCAGCGGCGAGTAGTTCGGTTGCTTCAGAATCTCCACGAGCCGGGCGCCGCGGGCAAGCTGCTGCTGGCTGGCCTTGTCGAGATCGCTGCCGAACTGCGCGAAGGCGGCCAGGGCGCGGTATTGGGCCAGTTCCAGACGGAGCGAGCCGGCCACTTGGCGCATGGCCTTGATCTGGGCGCTGCCGCCGACGCGGCTCACCGAAATGCCGACGTTCACGGCGGGGCGGATGTTGGAGTTGAACAGGTCCGACTCGAGGAAAATCTGGCCGTCGGTGATCGAAATCACGTTCGTGGGAATGTAGGCCGACACGTCACCGGCCTGCGTTTCAATGAAAGGCAGCGCGGTGAGCGAACCGCCGCTTTTCAGCTTCGCGGCGCGCTCCAGCAGGCGCGAGTGGAGATAGAACACGTCGCCGGGGAAGGCTTCGCGGCCCGGAGGACGCCGGAGCAGCAGCGAAATTTCGCGATAGGCGGCGGCGTGCTTGGACAGGTCGTCGTAGACGGCGAGCGCATGCCCGTTGTTGTCACGGAAGTATTCGCCCATGGCGCAGCCGGAGTAGGGGGCAAGGTATTGCATGGGCGCCGGATCGGAAGCCGTGGCGGCGACCACGATGGTGTACTCCATCGCGCCGTACTCTTCCAGCGTGCGCACCACCTGGGCCACCGTGGAACGCTTCTGGCCGATGGCGACGTAGATACAGATGACGCCGCTGCCCTTTTGATTGATGATCGCGTCCAGGGCGATCGTGGTCTTGCCGGTCTGGCGGTCTCCGATGATCAACTCGCGCTGGCCGCGGCCGATCGGAATCATCGCGTCGATGGCTTTAATGCCGGTTTGCAGCGGCTCCCTCACGGGCTGGCGGTCCACCACGCCGGGCGCCAGACGCTCGATGGCGAAATACTCCGCGGCCTCGATGGGTCCTTTGCCGTCGATCGGGTTGCCGAGGGCATCCACTACGCGGCCAACCAGACCAGGGCCAACCGGCACCGACATGATTTTGCCCGTGCGGCGGACCTCGTCGCCCTCCTTGATCGCGTGCGCCTCGCCCAGGAGCACGGCGCCCACCTGATCCTCTTCGAGGTTCAGGGCGATGCCCGAAACCCCGTGCGGGAATTCGATCATCTCACCGGCCATCACCTGTTCCAGGCCATGCACGCGGGCAATGCCGTCGCCCACGCTGATGACCGAACCGACTTCGGCCACGTTCACGGCGGCGTCGTAATTTTCAATCTGCTGGCGCAATACGCGCGCGATTTCGTCTGCTCGGACCTGAGCCATGCGTCGTTACCTTTTCGTTCTTCAGGAGGACAGCCTTTGGCGCAGCACGTCGAGGCGGCCGCGCACGGAGCCATCGTAGATTTTTGAGCCGATGCGGGCCGAAAGGCCGCCCAGCAAGGATTCTTCCA
>JADZBH010000066.1 GCA_020852175.1 Bryobacterales bacterium
CAATCCCAAGACCTCCTAAGAACATAACACCTGCACGCGCTGGCGATAGTTCTCGAAATTGCGAAAGCCGTAGGCCTGTCTGGTGATGGTCTCCATCTTGTTGTGAAAACCTTCGGTGATGCCGTTGGAACGAGTGAAGCGCCACATGCGGGCAATCTCGTCTGACCAGGTGTGCAGCGTGTCGCCCAAGGTAACCAGTTGCGCGGGGCCGGCCCCGCGCAACTGGTCAATGACCTTGAGCAGGCGGGGGATGAGTTTGCGGCATTGCTTGCGTGTGCGGTGTTTCTTCAGCAGCAGATAGCAGAGATACTGCTTGAGGCGGTAGACGAGATGGAGAGCTGGATGCTCAGCCAGGTATTGGCTGAGCCGTTGCTGCTGATCCGGTTTGAGATTGTGGCGGTGGCGGCGCATGAGCGAGAGCAGGCCGCGGTTTTTGCAGGCCGCCGGGTCCACTTCCCGCCAAAGGGCCAGGAAGTGGTGGTTGATGAGGCGAATGACGTGGAAGCGGTCGGCCACAATTTGGGCTTGGGGGAAGTGCTTCCGGACGATGGCCCGGTAGGTGGAAGACAAATCCATGCAGACCACCCTGACCGCCTCCCGCCCGGGCAACTTGCTCAGATAGTCCTCCAATGCCTTCTCGGAGCGTCCCAACACCACGTCGTAAACGCTGTGGTTGCCGAGATCGCAGAAGGTGGTGGCGTAGCCCTGGCGGCGGGAGAAGAAGTGCTCGTCAATGCCCAGTACGCGAGGACATCGGGCGCCACTGCGCTTGGCGCGAGGGGCCCCACTGCCTCCGGCAAAACCGCGACGGCCGGGGCAGTTTGAGGCATTCGACGCTTGGATCCACACTCGCCCTGCGCGGTAGTTACCAGACAGGTCGGGTCTCAGTGATGTGGCACGGAGAATTTACCTGCACGACCCATCAAGCCGGGTTCCGCACGTCCTGGATTGCGATGCCGGGCCGCCAAGCGGAGTCCCACCCGAACGTCTTGATCGCTTTGCCGCTCGACGTTGCCCCGTCTGACTCGGTGACGTTGTAGATCCCACGCTCGCCCCTGGTGACGGCCAGTTCAGCCGCCCTGGCGGCAGCATCGACATGCACGGACCCAGGGGCGATGGGCGCATCAAACCCTGTGCCAGGCCCGTAAATCAACCCATAGCGGAGGACAAGTCCTTCGAGCGGCGCCTCGGTGACCTGGCGTTCCAGGCTGAGCACTCCCTGCACAGTCTCGCCATAGACCGGATCTGTCACCGGCAGCAGCGGGTCCGTCTCCCGGTGTGGTTTGGGGCCCTCGCCATAGATAAAAGATATGCTCTGGGCGATCAATCGTCTGGCGCCGGCGTGCACGGCGGCGGCAACAAGATTGCGTGTGCCAACGTCCCGAAGGCGGGCATTGCGCGCCAGTGCCGCCGTCATTTTGCTCGATTCCAGGGCGTAGGGCAGGTCGGTGAGCTGGTGGATCACGACCTCTGGCCGGATCTCGTAGAGATGGTTCCGAAGAGCATCCGCGTCGAACACGTCGACCACGACTGGTTCAACTCCAGCCTGCTTCAATTCCGCGGCCTTCTCCGGCGTTCGAGTGGAGCCGATCAGACGCCAGCCGTTCCTCAGAAGGAGGGGGGCAAGGCGGCGACCGATGGCGCCGGAAGCACCGGCAAGGAAAATACACGTAGACATAATCACTCTCCGAATCAGCGGGCTCTTGTTCGTCTCAAGACGGGCGCCCAACGAGAGGGACGCCAGTGCGGCCTCTCTGATCCAAAAGGTGCGAGAGTTGGCGGCAATTTTCGCATCCAGGCGATTCCCGTCCTTGCGCCGTTCGCCGCATCGCTCGTATCAGCATACCTGTACCGGCCCCACTTCATCATGCAGCCGGGATCAGCCGTGTGCTAACAACCTGAAACAAGCGGGCACGCCGCAGTGTTTGCCGCACCCGTCCACTTGACCGAAAGCGGGATTCTCCTAAGGAGCCATAAGTGGCTGAATTTACACGCCGACGCTCTTCCGCGCCTCGGCCACCGCGTCTTCCACTTCCTTCTGATACCGCGCCAGCAGTTCCGGCGTCGACGCCTCGAACCGCAGTACCAGAACGGGTTGCGTGTTCGACGCCCGCGCCAGCCCCCAACCCTTCTCGAAAATCACCCGCACGCCATCCACGTCCACCACCTTGTGCGTCTGGCGGAACCGCGCGGCCACCCGCTGGATGACCTCGAACTTCGTCTCGTCCGGACAATCCACGCGAATCTCCGGCGTGGAGACCATCGCCGGAAGCCCTTCCAACTGGCCCGACAGCGGCTTGCCCGAATTGGCCACGATCTCGATCAACCGCGCCGCCGCATAGAGAGCGTCGTCGAAACCGTGATAGCGGTCGGCGAAGAACATGTGGCCCGACATCTCGCCGGCCAGCTCGGCGTGCTCTTCCTTCATTTTCGCCTTGATCAGCGAGTGGCCCGTCCGGTACATGATGGGCTTGCCGCCCAGTTTCTCAATCTCGTCGTAGAGCACCTGCGAGCACTTCACCTCGCCGATGAACGTCGATCCTGGCTTGCGCGTCAGGATCTCCCTGGCGTAGATCAACAGCAGGTAATCGCCCCACACCACATTGCCGTTCTCGTCCACCGCGCCGATGCGATCGGCGTCGCCGTCGAAGGCAATGCCCAGTTCCGCGCCTTCCTTTTTCACCGCGGCTTGCAACAGTTCCAGGTTCTTCTCCACCGTCGGGTCAGGATGATGGTTCGGGAAACTGCCATCCATTTCGAAGTACATCTCCGTGGCGTCGACGTTCAGCTTCTTCAACAGCTTCGTCATGGCCGGGCCGGCCGTTCCGTTGCCCGCGTCCACTACGACCTTTACCTTCCGCTTCCAGTCGAAATACGAGGCAACGTTGTCCACATAGTCGTCAATGATGACGCCCTGCTTCACGCTGCCCGGGCCCGACGCCAGGTCGCCCGACACGATCATCTGGTAGATCTTCTGAATCTCCTCGCCGAAAATCGTCGTCTTGCCGCACACCACCTTGAAGCCGTTATAGTCCGCCGGATTGTGGCTGCCCGTGATCTGCACGCCTCCGTCGGCGTGCATATGCATGCAAGAGAAATAGAGCGCGGGCGTCGGCACCACGCCCAGGTCGGTCACCTCGCAACCGGAGGCCACCAATCCCGCCAGCAGCGCGTCGCGAAGCCGCGGGCCCGACAGGCGGCAGTCGCGCCCCAGGTTGATCTTTTTCCCCGCCTTGCGCTGCAAATAGGTACCGATGGCTTGCCCCAGCAGTTGGATGCCCTCGCTCGGCAGATCGACGTCGGCGACGCCGCGGATGTCGTATTCGCGGAAAATGGTGGCCTTGAGCATAACCCTAGACCTTAGCAGATTTGCCGCGAGCGGCGAGGCGGGTTTTTCGGCAGCCTGCTAGCCGATCAGTCTCGCTTTGTCACGCAGGAATTCAAGCGCCGCCTGGAGTTGCGCCGTCCGCCGCGGATGCGTCGTGGACGCCATCTCGCGTTCGATTCGCGAGATGTCCAACTGCACCAGATGACGCTGGGAATCGCGTTCCAACTCCTCCGGCGTGAGACGTTTCTTTCTTCCGCGCCGGTTGTATTCGGCCTGCGCCTGCTGGGATTCGACTTCCTTGCTTTCCCAACCACGAGCCATAGTGACCCGTACCCAGGATACCGCCTCTCTCCCCGCGCTTAGGCGAGCAGACTCCGGAGCACGCCGTCCCACGGCTTCCGGTACGGCCGTTCCAGCATCGCCGCAGCCTCGCGGTCGCCCGCGATCTCTTCCTTCTCCGGGTTCCAGTTCACCTTCCGGCCCAAGCGCAGGCTGATGTTCGCCAGATGGCAGGCCACGGCCACGCGATGCCCGCTCTCCACGTCCGAGATGGGCTGCTTGCGCGACTTCACGCAGTCCAGGAAGTTGCGCGCGTGCAAATCGAACTGCTCGTCCGAGGAGCCCGGCTGCTTCAACGCCATGGTCCAGGGCTCAGGCTTGGCCTCCACGCGCTGCGCCGCGCCCGCCGCATGCCCGCGGAATCTTGGAATGGCGTTCTCGGGCGGAAACTTCATATCGGAAGCCACCTCGAAGCCCGAACGTCCCACGGCCAGGCTCCCTTTCGTTCCGTAAAAGCAGAGTCCCGGATCCGAACGGTGCCCCAGGCTCGCTTCCCGGCTCGAATAGACCGCCGTGAAGCCCGGATACTCGAAAACCGAATCCTGCGTGTCCGGCGTCTCGCCATTGTCCTGCAAGGCGAACCGTCCGCCCGCGCTGAACACGCCCGACGGCCCCAGCACATCCATGTAGAAGTGCAGGATGTCGATGTGGTGCGCCCCCAGATTCGTCATCTGCCCGCCCGAATAGTCCCAGAACCAGCGGAAATGATAGATGCCGCGCTTGGGGTTGAACGGCCTCTTCGGAGCCGGTCCCAGCCACATGTCGTAGTCGAAATCGGCAGGCGCGGTACCGTCCGGCGGAGACCCGAAGCCCGGCATTACGTTCCGAAAGGCCGTCATCCGGACGGACATGATTTTCCCCATGTGCCCGTTGCGCACCAGTTCGCGCGCCTTCTGATAATGCAACCCCGAGCGCTGCTGCGTGCCGCACTGCACCACGCGGCCGTGCCGCCGGGCCACCTGGGTCATCCAGCGGCCTTCGCGCACGAACAGCGTCATCGGCTTTTCGACGTACACGTCCTTGCCCGCCGCGCACGCCATCATGGTGTGCAACGCGTGCCAGTGGTCCGGCGTGGACACCACCACGGCTTGCACATCCTTGTCCTCGAACATCTTCCGGAAGTCGCGGTAGGGCTTCGCGCGCCCCCCCAACTCGGCCACGCCCTGTTCCAGGCGCGGCTGGTAGGCTTCGCACAAGGCCACCATATCGGCGTCCTTCTGCCTTTTGAAGTCGTAGACGTGCTGCGCGCCGATCAGGCCATAGCCGATGAAGCCGACGCCAACACGGTCATTGGCGCCCAAAATACGTTGATAGCTCGAAGCTGCGATCGCGGTTAAAGCGGTCCTGCGGGAGAGTTCCGGCATAGTGCGGCGATTCTATTACATTGGGAATTCCGCCGCACGCTCGAACACAAGAAATTGTCCCGTCGCCGGATGATGAAACGCCAGCCGTCCCGCGTGCAGACACAACCGCGCCGCCCCCGGCCCGCCATAGAGATCGTCACCCGCCACCGGATGGCCAATGTAGGCGCAATGAATCCGCAACTGGTTGGTGCGCCCCGTCACCGGTTCCAGCATCGCCAGCGTATGCGCCACTTCCCGCCGCACCACCCATAAACGTGAAAGCGCCGAGCGCCCCTCTTCCCGCACGCCCCATTGCGGCCGCGCCGCGCGGTCGCGCCCCACGGGCGCGTCAATCTCCCGCTCATCGTCCTTCACCACGCCCGCCAGCAGCGCCGTGTAACGCTTCTCCACTGTCCTGCGCAAGAACTGAAGCGCCAGCGAGTGCACCGCGTGCGCCGTCTTGGTCACCACCATCAAACCCGAGGTTGCCCGGTCCAACCGGTGCGGCAACCGGATCGCCCCGGCCTCCGGCGCATGGTGCAGCAGGGCGTTCATCAGCGTTCCGGTGCGCTCCCGCACGGAGGGGTGCACGAGCATGCCGGGCGGCTTGTTCACCACCAGCAGATGCGCATCTTCGTACAGGATGTCGAGCGGCAACGGTTCCGGCGCTACCGCGGGCGCGGGCATATCTTCCCCAAAACCACCGCGTGACGCGCGCCCGTCGCGCCGGGCACGTTCGACGGCCGCCCGCGCCATGTCTCATAGGCCAGCAGGGCAAAGGCAATGGCCTCCTTCGCCGCCGCGTCCAAGCCAAATTCGTTCGACACAGCCACGCGAACGCCCGGCAGGAACGCAGCCAGTTGCCCCATCAGGTGGCGGTTCCGCACGCCGCCGCCGCTGGCGATCACCTCGTCCACCTTCGCGGGTGCGAACCGCCGCACGGCACCGGCGATCGACGCCGCCGTCAGCGCCGCCGCCGTCGCCATCAGGTCCTCCATGGGCAGCCCGGTGGAGAGCAGGCGCTCCACGAACGCCGCGCCATACTCCTCGCGTCCAGCCGACTTCGGAGGCTTCCTCCGGTAGAAGGGCTGGCGCAGCAAGTCGTCCAGAAGCGGCCGGTTCACCTGCCCCCGTGCCGCCATGCGCCCGTCGCGGTCATACCGTTGCCGCCCGCCCGCGGCCCGGGCCGCCAACGCGTCCATCACCATGTTGCCCGGCCCGGTGTCCATCGCTATCACGCCGTCCACGCGCGCACCGGCGGGCAGAATCGTGATGTTGGCGATGCCGCCGATGTTCAGCGCCACGCGCGTCCGCCGCGCATGACGGAAGTAGTGGTAGTCCACGAACGGAACCAGAGGCGCGCCTTCGCCTCCGGCCGCGATGTCGGCGGGACGGAAATCGCACACCACCGGGGCCCCCAGGCGCGCCGCCAGCACGCTGCCGTCGCCGATTTGCAGCGTCGCCCGCCGCCCTTCGTGATAGATCGTCTGCCCGTGGCACCCCGCCAGATCCACCGTGCGCGCCACGGCGCGCGCATACACCCCGGCCAGTTCGAAGTGAAGCCGCGCGATCTCCCGCGTGTGGCAGTCTGAGTTGGACACGGCCAGCAACCGCCGCCGCAGCGAAGCCGGATACGCCAGGGAGCGGTGCTCCAACAACCGCCCGCCCGGCATCTCCACGATGGCCACGTCCACGCCGTCCAGCGACGTGCCGCTCATGATGCCCGCGACGATCATGACCCGCGCAACTCCCGCTGCAACTCCGACAACAGATTCAGAGCGTCGATCGGCCGCAGTTCATCCAGCTTCAACTGCCGGATACGCTCGGCCAGTTGTCCGCCCACGGGCTCGAAAAGCTGGATCTGTACCGGTCCCAGCGCCTCCTCGCGCGGCGTCAAATCGGCCACGGCCTTGTGCTCCACGCTTTCGTGCATCGCCAGCACCTCCTTGGCACGGTCCACCACCGAGTGCGGCAGCCCGGCCAGCCGGGCCACCTCGATGCCAAAGCTCCGCCCGGCTGCTCCCGGCTCCACGCGGCGCAGGAAAATGATCCGGTCGCCCGCCTCCTTCACCGTCACGTGCAGGTTGGCCACGCCGTCCAACCGCCCGGCCAACTCGGTCAACTCGTGATAGTGCGTGGCGAACAGCGTCTTGGCGCGGATGCGCTCGTGAATGAACTCCACCACGGCCCAGGCCAACGCCAGTCCGTCGTAGGTGGCCGTGCCCCGTCCGATTTCGTCCAGAACAAGAAAGCTGTTTTCCGTGGCCGTCGAAAGAATCGCCGCCGTCTCGGTCATCTCCACCATGAACGTCGACCGGCCGCGCGCCAGGTTGTCCGATGCCCCGATCCGGGTGAACACACGGTCCACCACCGGCAGCAGCGCCGCTCCGGCGGGCACGAACGAGCCCGCCTGCGCCAGAATCAGGATCAGGGCCGCCTGCCGCAGATAAGTCGATTTGCCGCCCATGTTCGGCCCTGTGATCACCGCCAGGAACTTCCCGCCTGGATCCAGGAACAGATCGTTCGGTATAAACCGCTGCGCCTCGCGCCCGGCCAGACATTCGACAACCGGGTGCCGCCCGGCTTCCACGCGGATCACGCCCGAGGCGTCGAAGCGCGGCCGCGCGTACCTGCCCGCCACGGCCGTCTCGGCCAACCCGCACGTTACGTCCAATTCGGCCACCGCCGCCGCCGTTTCGCGAATCCGTGCCGCCTCGGCCGCGGCCTGCGCCCTCAGCCGTACGAACACCTCGCGCTCCAGCGCGATCATTTTCTCTTCGGCGTCGAGAATCTTCGATTCCAACTCCTTCAGCTCCGGCGTCGTGAACCTTTCGGCGTTCACCAGCGTCTGCTTCCGCTCATAGTCCGCCGGCGCCAGGTGGCTGTTCGCCTTCGAGATCTCGATGTAGTAGCCGAACACGTTGTTGAACCGGATCTTCAACGATCCGATGCCGGTCCGCGCGCGCTCCCGCGCCTCGATCCGGGCCAGATACTGTTTCGAATTCCGGCTGATGTCCCGCAACCCGTCCAGCGCCGCGTCGAAGCCGTCGCGAATGAAACCGCCGTCGTTCAGCGCCGCTGGCGCCTCATCGGCCAGCGCGCCAAGAATGGCATCGCGCACGCACGCCACTTCGTCCATCCGCTCGCGCAGCCCGCCCAACCGGGCCGCCCGCGCCGGCCCAAGCCCCCGCCGCAGTTCCGGCACAAGCGCGAGCGAGCGCCCCAGCGCCTGCATCTCCTTCGGCCCCGCCGCGCCCAGCGTCACCCGGGCCAGCAACCGTTCCAGGTCCTGCATGGAAGAGAGCGTTCCGCGCAACTCGCCGCGCTGGATCGCCGCCCGCGTCATCTCTTCCACGGCATCCAGCCGCGCCTCGATCTCGTCACGGTCGATCGACGGCCGCAGCAGTCTGCGCCGCAGTAGACGCGCCCCCATGCCCGTAACTGTCCGGTCGACCGCGCTCAACAGCGTCACCTCGCGCGACTCGCCGGCAAACAACGGCTCCACCAGTTCCAGGTTCCGCACGGTCACGGCATCCATCATCATCGCCGAGGCGCGCTCGAAGAACGCAGGACGGTCCAGGTGGTCCAGCGCCGTGCGCTGCGTCTCGCGCAGGTATTGCAGCACGGCGCCCGCCGCCCGCACGGCCTGCACACGCCCGCCCAGGCCGCAGCCGTCCAGCGACAGCAGACGGAAATGGTCGCGCAGGGAGCGTTCCCCGTTGTCGTAGTCGAAGGTCCAGGGCTCCTGCACGGTCCGCACACCCGGCATGGCGGGATCGTCGGCGGCAAGCAACACTTCCCGGGCGCTCAGACTTTCCAGGAACGGCGCCACATCGCCCGCGGGCATCTCCGTCGCGCGAAACTCGCCGGTCGACACATCGACATAGGCCACGCCAGCCGCCTCGCCCGCCGCCTTTCCCGCGGGCAGCGCCACCGCGGCGAGGTAGTTGTTCTCCCGCGCGCGCAGCACGTTGTCCCCCAGCGCCGTTCCCGGCGTCACCACGCGCGTGATGTCGCGCTTCACCAGACCCTTGGCCGCCCTCGGGTCCTCCATCTGGTCACACAGGGCCACCCGGTAGCCCTTCTGCACCAGCCGCGCGATGTAGTTTTCCGCCGCATGGCGCGGCACGCCGCACATTGGCACGGGCTCGCCCTTTTCCTTGTTGCGCGAGGTGAGCGTGATCTCCAGCGCCTGTGACGCGGCCACGGCGTCCTCGTAGAACAATTCGTAGAAGTCGCCCAAATGGAACATCAGCAGGGCGCCGGGCGCCTGCTGCTTGAGCGCATGATACTGCCGCATAAGCGGCGTCGTCGGAGAGTCCGCCGCCATCTACCTAAGCGTACAATCCCCTCAACTTGATCGCGAACGCCACCCTGTCCAGCGCCAGCATGTACGCCGCCGTCCGGTTGTGCACGCCGTGCGCCTGGGCATATTGCATCACCGAGTCGAAGCCCGCCACCATCATCTCGGCCAGCCGGTCGTTCACCACCTGTTCACTCCAGAAATAGCCCATCCGGTCCTGCACCCACTCGAAATACGACACCGTCACGCCGCCCGCGTTGGCCAGGATATCCGGAACCACGAAGACGCCCTTTTCAGCCAGAATCTCATCGGCCGGGGCCGTCGTCGGACCGTTCGCGCCCTCGATCAGCATCTTGCAGTTCAGCTTCGGCGCCGTGCGCGATGTGATCACGTTTTCCTTCGCCGCCGGCAGCAGAACCTCGCATGGCAAATAGAGAGCCTCCTGCCGGTCCATGTCCTCCCCGCCCACGAAGCCGGTGATCGAACCCGTTTCGCGCCTGTGCTCCGCCAATGCGCCGATGTCCAGGCCGCCGGCGTTGTACACCGCGCCGTCGTACTCGATGACGCACACGATCTTGAACCCCGCGCGCGCCATCAGCCCCGCCGCCATGCCGCCCACATTGCCGAAGCCCTGCACCACCACGCGCGTCCCGGCGGGCTTCAAGCCGAATCGCTTCAGGGCTTCCAGCGCGGCGATCATGCACCCGCGCCCGGTGGCCTCGCGCCGTCCCCGCGAACCGCCCAGGTCCAGCGGTTTCCCCGTCACCACCGCCGTCGTCGTCTGCCGGTTGTGCATCGAGTAGGTGTCCATCATCCAGGCCATCACCTGCTCGTTCGTGTTCATGTCCGGCGCTGGAATGTCCTTCTCCGGACCGATGAACTCCAGAATTTCGGCCGTGTACCGGCGCGTGATCCGTTCCAACTCGCCCTGGCTCAACACCGCCGGATCGCAAATCACGCCCCCCTTGCCTCCGCCGAACGGGATGTTGATCACGGCGCACTTCCACGTCATCCACGACGACAGCGCGCGCACCTCTTCCAGCGTCACGTCCGGCGCGTAGCGCACGCCGCCCTTGGCGGGGCCGCGCGCGATGGAGTGCTGCACGCGAAAGCCCGTGAACACCTCGATCCGCCCGTCGTCCAGCATCACGGGAATGTACACGGTCAACTCCCGCGAGGGCGACCGCAGCACCTTTTGCAGTCCCTCGTCCATTCCCAGCCGTCCGGCGGCGATGTTGAACCGCGCCTCGGCGGCCATCCACGGATTCAATTCCTGTTCCCAGGCCAGTTGCCCGGCGTCCGGCTTTTCCCGTTCGTTGGATCCGGCCGCGGCAGGATAGACAGTTGACATAGAGCGGTTACTCCGCCCTTATTATGGCATCCGGCCCCCGCGGATTCTCCCGCGCCGGCCGCTCTCCCCCGCCCTCCCCTTCGCTCTCCTGTAAGCTATTCCCCATGTCTTCTCACCGTCCCCCCGAGTGGGACCGCCTCGCCGCGACACCCCAGTTCCATGCGCTGCTCCGCGCCAAGTCCGCCTTCGTCGTGCCGGCGTGCCTCTTCTTCTGCGTCTACTACTTCGCTCTCCCCGTCCTGGTGGGCTACTTTCCCGAGTTCATGAACCGCCGTGTTCTCGGCCCTCTCAACATCGCCTACCTCTTCGCGCTCTCCCAGTTCGCCATGGCCTGGTTCATCGCCTTCCTGTACACCCGCGCAGCACGCCGCTTCGACGCCATGGCCGAAGAGGTGGTCCGCCTGAACGACTCTCCCGAAGGTTCCGGCGCCCAATGAACGTTCCGCTTCTGATCTTCCTCGCCTTTGTCGCGCTCACCCTGGCCATCACCGCCTGGGCCGCGCGCCGCTCCTCCGGCGCCGCCTCCTTCTTCGCCGCGGGACGACGCATCACCGGCTGGCAGAACGGACTCGCCGTCGCCGGCGACTACATGTCGGCCGCCTCCTTCCTCGGCATCGCCGGCCTGATCGCCTTCAACGGCTATGACGGCTTCATGTACTCGGTGGGCTGGCTCGTCGCCTACCTCACCGTCCTGCTCGTGGTCGCCGAACCTCTCCGCAACGCCGGCAAGTACACAATGGCCGACATCCTCGCCTACCGTCTTTCGCCCCGCCCGGTTCGCGCCATGGCCGCCCTGGCCACCCTCACCGTGAGCACGTTTTACATGATTGCCCAGATGGTCGGCGCCGGGGCGCTGGTCAGCCTTCTCCTGAAGGACTCCGGCATCACCTACACGACCGCCGTCACCGGCGTCGGCCTGCTCATGATCGTCTACGTCGTCTTTGGCGGCATGCTTGCCACGACGTGGGTGCAAATCGTCAAGGCGGTCCTTCTCATGGCCGGCACTCTGCTGCTCAGCGTCCTCGTCCTGGGCCACTTCGGTTTCAGCTTCTCCGCCTTTTTCGATGCCGTCACCCATGTCCGCTATACGGTGAACGGCCTCCCGGTTGAACAGGACTTTTTCACGCCCGGCCTCAAGTACAAACCGCCTTACGGCGCGCTCGATCTGATCAGCCTGGGCATGGCGCTCATCTTCGGCACGGCCGGACTTCCGCACATCCTCATCCGCTTCTACACGGTGCCGGACGCGCGCACCGCCCGCGTCAGCGTCGTCTGGGCCATGGCCATCATCGGGGCCTTTTACGTCATGACCACCTTTCTCGGCTTCGGCGCGGCCACCATTGTCGGCCGCGACTTCATCTCCCGGAACGGCGGCATCAACATGAGCGCACCGCTGCTGGCGCAGGCGCTCGGCGGCGACACCTTCTTCGCCTTCATCTCCGCCGTCGCCTTCGCCACCATCCTCGCCGTCGTCGCCGGGCTCACCATCTCGGCCTCTTCCAGTTTCTCCCACGACTTCTGGTCCAACGTCGTCCACCATGGCTCTCCGCGCGGACCGTATGAAGAGGTCCGCGTCGCCCGGATCACCGCCTTCGTCGTTGGCGTCGTCGCCATTGCCCTGGCCATTCTTCTGGGACCCGGCGCCAACGTCGCATTTCTCGTCGGACTCGCCTTCGCCGTCGCCGCCAGCGCCAATCTTCCGGCCATCGTGCTCTCCATCTTCTGGAAACGCTTCAACACCGCCGGAGCCGTCGCAGCTCTTGGCGCGGGCCTGGCCTCCTCCATCGTGCTCATCCTCGTCGGACCTTCCGTGCGCGGTCCTGCGAATGCCCTGTTTCCCTTGGAAAACCCAGGCATAGTCTCCATACCGATCGGCTTTGCCGCCGCCGTTCTCGCCACACTTGCCAGTGGAGACCGCTCCTCGGAAGCCCGCTTCGCCGAGCTTCAGGTTCGCGGCAACACCGGGCTCGGCGCCGAGAAACCCACGGCGCATTAACCCCGGAGTGAGCTGTTTGCGCGGCTTGCGCCGCGTGCCATCATGAAGCAAAACGATGCGCACTCCACTTTGCCTGCTGCTACTCATGGGCGTTCTCACCGCCGGAGACTGGGAATCCCAACTCGCCGCCCGCTATCTTGACTCCAGGCAGGAGCAGTGGGCCGCCTGGAAGCCCACGCAAGCCGCGGGCGGCCCCTGCGTCTCCTGCCACACCAACCTCACCTACCTTCTTTCCCGCCCGGCCATCCGCCGCCTGCACAACGAGTCCTCGCCCACGCTTCACGAGGCGGCGCTGCTGAACGGTCTGCGCCACCGCCTCTCGCAGGCCCCGCCGTCGCCGGGCGGCAAGCCCGGCTACTCCGTGGAATCCGTGCTGGCCGCCGTCGCGCTGGCGCCCGATCCGGCCGCGCTCGACCGCATGTGGTCCACACAGCTCCGCGAAGGTCCGAACTCTGGCTCGTGGAACTGGTACTCTCTCGAACTCGATCCCTGGGAAACCGCCGCATCGCCCTACTACGCCGCCACTCTGGCCGCCTATGCCGTCAGCCTCATGCCCGGTGAATACCGCGCCCGCCCCCAGGTGGCGCCACGCATCGCGGCACTGACCGCCTATCTGCGCGACAACCAGGCAGGCCAGCCTATGCACAACCGCCTCGGACTGCTCTGGTCCTCCGCCAGGCTTCCTGGTTTGCTCACCAGTGCGCAGCGCGGCGCTCTCATCGCCGAACTCTGGAAGCTGCAACAGAAGGACCACGGCTGGACTCTCGACTCTCTCGGCCCCTGGGCGCATCACGCCGGCGCCCCCGCCACACCGCCCGGTTCGCACGCCTATGCCACCGCGCTGGCCGCTTTCACTCTCCAACGCGCCGGAGCAGCCCACTCCGACCGCCGCCTCCAGTACGCGCTCAACTGGCTGGCGGAGCGCCAGGACCAGCACTCCGGCGCCTGGAACGTTCCCTCGATGAACAAGGTCTATCCGTCCGGCAGCCTTCAGGAGGGCTTTCTCAGCGACGCCGCGACCGCATTCGCCGCCGCCGCGCTGGCCGAATTCGATCTCGCGCCCACACGGTAGCACGGCCAGCCCTGGGAAAATATTCTGCAACCTGGCGCCGCTGCGTGCCATCCTCAAAGAATGCAGTCACGAGACGTGGTGCGCGCCTGGGGCGCAATTCTGGAGGGCCGTCCGCCTTTTCTTTCCCTGGAAGTCACACGCGAGTGCCCGCTCCGTTGTCCCGGCTGCTACGCATACGAACCCGAGCACATCGCCGGACAGTTGGGACTCCGCACTCTTTCAGACTTCAAAGGCGATCAACTCGTGGAGCGCGCCCTGGCCGTCATCGACCGTGTACGCCCCCTCCACGTCTCCCTGGTTGGCGGCGACCCCCTTGTCCGCTACCGCGAGATGGAAGCCCTCGTTCCCCAAATCCTCGCCCGCGGCATTCACGTCCAACTCGTCACCAGCGCCTTTCGCGCGCCGGCCTTGGCTTGGGCCAACATGGATCACCTCACCGTGGTCGTTTCCATCGACGGACTCCCCGCCGAGCACGACGTCCGCCGCGCCCCAGCCACCTACGAGCGCATTTTGAAGAGTATCGAAGGCAACCGCGTCACCGTCCACTGCACCATCACGGCCCAAATGGTCTCGCGGCCCGGCTACCTGGAAGAGTTCCTCGCCTTCTGGACCCCGCGCCCGGAGGTTCACCGGGTCTGGTTCAGCCTCTTTACCCCTCAGCGCGGCGCGGTCGCACCGGAAATCCTCTCCTCGAAACAGCGCGCCCAGGTCGTAGCCGAAATCACCGAACTGCGCCAGCGTTACCCCAAGCTCGACATGCACCCGCGCGTTGTCCCGGAGTTCCTCAAGCCGCCCGCTTCACCGGATGAGTGCATTTTCGCTCAGGTCACCGAAACGCTTTCCGCGGACCTTACCAGCCGCGTCACGCCCTGCCAGTTTGGGGGCGATCCCGACTGCTCGCAATGCGGCTGCATCGCCTCGATGGGTCTCGCCTCCATTGGCCGCTACAAGCTGGGCGGCGTCATTCCGCTGGGCCAGATATTCAACGCTTCGGTCAAGATTGGCCGGTGGCGCAGCCGGTCTAAACGGCCGAGTACTCCAGCAACCGCCGCTCTCCCTGTAATGCCCGCAACGGTGTCAGATCCTGAGTAACTTCGAGCGTCCCCAGGTAGTTTTTCTCCTCGTCGCGTACGGCGAAGTACCGGACGTGCACGAATTTTCCGTGAAACTCGATCCAAAACTCGGCTACGGTTTGCGTCCCTTCGCGGAAGTCGCGTAGTATCCGCTCCACCGTGTCCACGCTTTTCGGCGGATGGCAGTTCTGCACCTTCCGCCCGATCACCGCTCGGCTCCGCGCGAACACGCGGTCCGGCCCTTCGCTGAAGAAGGCCACGCGGTCGTCGGCGTCCACGAACGTCAGATCCACGGGCAGCGTCTCGAAGATCCCCATCAACTGCTGGAGAGTGAGGTTCCCGTTCGGCAGATGGATTCCCTGCCGGGCGTCGATCTCCAGGCCCTTCCGTACCACCTGCGACGGCGGCTGATATCCCTTGCGCGGCTCCACCAGGCACCATCCATACCGCGGCGACGCCAGCCACACCTCGCCCCAATCCTCCTCGGTCAGCGTGTCCGACGACATGGGGAACAGAATCTGTTCCTCCTTCATCATCATTTCCTCGATGCCTCGCAGCGCCGCCCCGGCCAGCGCCGCCACGTCGCCAGCCCCGGCGTGCAGGGCCGCATCCAGGGCCTTCAACTTCGCCCGTACCTCGTCGTCCTTGGCCCACATCACCTTCGATGGGCCCTGAATCCCGTGCTTTTCCAGCTTGGAGAACAGGGCGTGCTCCTTACGCTGGTAATGCTTGTCGATGTCGGTCAGTTCGTTGAACGCCTGGCGGAACTCGAAACTCGCCGGTTCGCCCGCGCCGGGCATCGCCGCCCGCATCTTCGCCATGGACTCCCGCAGGGCTTCGTTCTCCCGCAGGAACGTGTCCAGAGGATGTCCCGGCGCCGTCTTGGACTGCGGCGGCGGCACAATCACCTCCCGCACCACCCGCGAGTGCAGGTCGCACATCGACCGGATCTCCTCCACTTTCATCCCGCCGGCCATCAGTTCCTGCTCCATGGCCACCACTTCGGAGTGATCCGTCTCCCGGACCACGGAGCGCATCTTCTCCCGCACCTCGTCTTCGCTGCCGCCCGCGTGCAGGTGCTGGATAATCTCCTTCATTGTCTGGATGCGCCGGGCCCGGTTGTTGATCAGTTCGCTCATGACTCATCCCAACCTACCCGCGCCACGCACGCCCGTCTGCGACCTCGGTCACACGCCCGCCTCCCCACGTCCGGCTATCCTCTTCATCCCCCCTGCATCCGATGCCGCCCCCGCCACCCCTACGCGATAATCAATATATGATTACCGGCATCGAACATACCGCCATCGCCTCTTACGACATCGCCGCGCTGGCGCGGTTTTATACCGATGTCCTTGGCTTCGTGATCAATTACCAGTCCCCCAACGCCATCTTCGTGAAGGCGCCCAACGGCTCCATGCTCGAACTGATCCATGCCGTCGAGGACCGCGGCACGCAAACCATGAAGACACAGGGCATCCGCCATCTGGCTATCGCCGTCAGTGACTTCGACGCCGCCTATGGGCGGTTGAAGACGCACAACGTCACGTTCCTCACCGAACCCCAGGAGTCCAAGGGAAACAAGGTGGTATTTTTCGAGGACCCCGACGGCAACTACCTGCACCTGCTCTTCCGGGCCAATCCCCTGCCCTAGCCAGGTGCTAGACGCGCCACAGCATCACCGGGCGGCCGCCCACAAGCACCCTTTTTTCAGGCTTCCAATCGCCCATGTCGAACTGGTGCGACACCACGCGGGCGCCCGGTTTCAACTCCTTTTGCAACTTCGGCCGCAGCTTCAGATTCACCGACGACAGCAGGTAGAGCGTCACCACCGTCGCCTGGCTCAGGTCGGCGTCGAACAGGTTCTGCTCAATGAGCTTCACCTTCGACTCCACCTTGTTTTGGGCCACATTCTCCCGGGCTTCCTGAATCCGGTCCGGATCGATGTCGATGCCCACGCTGCGCGCCCCAAACTGGCGGGCCGCCATCACCACGATCCGTCCGTCTCCGCATCCCAGGTCGTACACCACGTCGCGCGGCGTTACCTCGGCCAGCTTCAACATGGTTTCAATGACTTCTTCGGGCGAGGGCACGAACGGCACCTCGCCTTTCCCTTCGATATACTGCGCCCGCCCCGGCCACGCCAAGGCGGAAAGCATACCCAGCACACACCGGCGAGTGGTCATGCGCGGATTATACGCGCCGGATCGCGCCGCGGCTAGCCCGTCTGGCCCAGTCCGCCCGTCTCAGCCTCCACGCCGGCGCACGGTCTCCCGCAGAAGCGACTGCAACTTCGCCCGCTCCGCCTGCGCGCCAGCCTCCCGCGCGATGTTCCGCACCTCGCGCGGATCGCTCTGGTAGTCGTACATCTCCATCCCCTCTTCGCCTTGGTTCCACTCCGTATAGCGGTATCGCTCCGTACGGATCGAATACCCGTCCACCGTTTTCCCTTTCGCCTCGGCCCCGCCCCGCTTCACCTGCGTAAGAGCCGGGGTGTCCCAACGCGCCCGCGGATTTTCCAGCAGCGGCTTCATGCTTTTTCCGTGCAGGTTCCCGGGCGCTTGCGATAGCCCGCACGACTCGGCCAGCGTCGGATACAGGTCCAGTAACTCCACCGTCCTGCCGCAGGCGCCACGCCCCTTCACGCCTGCGCCCGCCATGATCAGCGGCATGCGCGCCGAAGCCTCGAACACCGTCATCTTCATCCACTGCCCATGCTCGCCCACCCCATAGCCGTGGTCGGACCAGAACACGACCACCGTGTTGTCGATCAGCTTCAACCGTTCCAACGCCGCCATCAAACGCCCCACGTTGGCGTCCACGAACGAAATCGACGCATAGTAGGCTTGCAGCACCTCCTGCGTCTGCCGCCGCGTCATGCCCCAATTCGGAGGCTTCGTGTAATAGGCCCACGGTGGAGCCATCGTCCCTTCGGCCTCGTCATAGGGGATCGGCTCCAACTTGGAAGCCGGGTACATGTCGAAGTACTTCGACGGCGCGATGTAGGGACAGTGCGGCCGGTAAAATCCAGCCGCCAGGAAGAACGGCTCGTCCTTGTGCTGCTCCAGCAGCCGGATCGTCTCCTCGGCCACGATGCCATCGGTGTGCTTCCCGTCGGGCTCGGGCGAGGCATAAAAACTCAACTGCGACCCAAACCCCTTCCGCATGGGCGTGTGGTTCGTCAGCTTCGGCTCCTCGTCCTTGTCCACGCCCCTCGGGTTCACCTTGTGGTTCCACGACGGCGGGTCGTCCAGACCATCCGTGCCGATCTGTCCGGGATTGCCGTAGTGGTAGATCTTCCCCACGCGCGCCGCAAAATAGCCGTTCTTCTGGAAGCACTGCGGCATGGTCACGACATCGGGAATCACGCTCCGGAAGTGGGTCGTCAGGTTGTACACCTTGGTCGTGTCCGGCCCCAACCCCGTCATCAACGACGTCCGCGACGGACTGCACAAGGGGAACTGCGTGTAGGCGCGGTCGAACCGCACGCCGCGCGCCGCCAACCGGTCCAGGTTCGGCGTCTTCACCACGGGATGCCCGTAGCATCCCAGCGCGTTGTTCATATCATCGGTGGAGATGAACAGGACGTTGCGCTTCGGACCGCCGCGCGTCTGCGCGCCCAGTCCACCTGCAAACGCGGCCGCTCCGGCCAGAAAGTCCCTGCGATTCATCATGGCGGTCCCCATTGTATCCGCACCAGGGCGCCAACCGGGATACACTTGACGCTTCCATGCGCCACCTCTCCCTGACCCTGCTGTTCGCCTTGGCCCTGGTATCCGCACCGGCACAGGTCTCCTCCACGCCCACGGTTCCTGCCGGCGTCATCCTCGATCGCGAAGTACCCTATTCCAACGTCCTGGGAGGCATCGTCCATATGGACGTCGCCCGCCCCCAATCCCGCGGCCCGCACCCGCTTGTCGTTCTCATCCACGGTGGCGGCTTCCGCGCCGGCGACCGCTCCTCCTACCTTTCGTTCGCCTTCCGCCTCGCGCAGGAGGGCTTCACCGCCGCCACCATCGGCTACCGGTTATCGCCCAAGTTCCAGTTCCCCGCGCCCCTCCACGACGCCAAGTCCGCCGTTCGTTTTCTCCGCGCCCACGCGCGCCGCTTCGACATCGACGCCAACCGTGTCTGCGCCCTGGGCTCCAGCGCCGGAGGCCACCTTGCCCTCATGCTCGGTCTCACCGCGGGCATCTCCAGCTTCGAAGGCGACGGCCCCTTCCCCTACGAGTCCTCCCAGGTGAACTGCGTGGTTTCCTATGCCGGCCCCACGGACTTCACGCGTATTTACGCCAAGGGCTTCGACGCCGCCGCCGTCCTGCCTCAGTTTCTGGGCGGAGACCTGCGCACAGCCCTTGCCGCCCACATACAGGCCAGTCCCATTTCCTGGGTCTCACCGGATGACGCCCCCGTCCTGTTCATTCACGGCACAGCCGACAATTATGTTCCCTACGAACAGGTTCTGTGGCTCTCCGAGCGCCTGGCCGAAACAGGCGTCGAAGCCCAGATCGCCACGTTTCCCGGAGGCGGTCACGGCCTGCGCGGCCCGCAGCGCGTGGACGCCGACAACCGCGCCGTGGAGTATCTGAAATCGAAGCTGATGCCTGAGTCCCGGCCCGCGCGCCGGCTCTGGGTGGCCAATCACGCCCGCGACGGCGCAGCGATGCTGATCGACTGGCCCAGCGGCCGCGTCCTGCGCTCCATCCCCAACAACGGCGGCCACGACGTCCAGCCGCTCGCCAACGGCAACGTGCTCATCACCACGGGCCGCGCGGCCCGCGTCGCCGAGTATACGCCCGGCGGCCTCGAAACCTGGTCTCTCACCTCGCTGCACGGCTTGCAATACCCCGTCTGTGCTTCGCGCCTGGCCTCCGGCAACACTCTCGTCAGCGACACCATGGCCTCCCGCGTGGTTGAATTCGACCGTTCCGGCAAGGTGGCTTGGCAATTCACCGATCCCAGCTTCAAACCCGGTTACCTGCGCTGCGCGCGCCCCACGCCATCGGGTACGGTCCTGATTTCCAATGAGCACGATTCGACCCTTCTCGAGGTGGACCGCTCCGGCAGGATCGTCTGGCGCTGGCAGATGCCCAACGCCGGGGCCCGCCGCACCTACCAAGCCCTCCGCCTGCCCGATGGGACCACCGCCGTTTCCATCTCCGAGCCCGGCGAAGTCCTCTTTCTCGACCCCTCGGGCAGGATCATCCGCTCGCTCGGCAACGGAGGCGACCCTACGCACGGCATCAAGTTCGGCTGGGCCTCCGGCTTCCATATCCAGCCCGATGGCGGCATTTTCATCTCCGACTACTCCGGCCGGCGCATCGTCGAGTTGAACGCCAAGGGCGAACTGGTGCATGAACTTCGCACGCCCAACTGGGCCGTCGCCAGCGTCTGGGCTCCGTGACCGCGAGGCGGCGAAAGCTTCAGGAATCGATTCCTCTCACATGACTTCGCTAAAATGGCCATTCTCGCGTACAATCCTGAGTGACACGAATGGCCGCCGCACCTAAACGTCCTAAACTGCTCCTGGAAGAGCGCCGGCGCGCCATCGTGGAGATGGTGGAGGCGCGGGGCCGCATCATGATCGCCGACCTGGTGGAGCACTTCGGCATATCCGCCGTCACCGCGCGAGCCGATCTCGACGCGCTCTCCGGTACCGAAGCGGTCGTCCGCTGCCACGGCGGCGCGGTGCGGGCATTGGAGCCGACGCGCGACTATCCGGTCACGTTCAAGGCATCGATCCACCGGCCGGAGAAGCTGCGCATCGGCCAGGCAGCGGCCAAACTGGTCCGCGCGGGTGAAACCATCATTCTGGACAGCGGCACCACCACGCTTGAAATCGCGCGGCGGCTGAAAACCATGGGGCTGCGCGGCGTGACCGTCATCACTAACGCACTGAACATCGCCGCCGAGTTGGCCGGCGATTCGGGCGTGACGCTGATCATGGTCGGCGGCATCTACCGCCAGATCTCATCCTCGTTCGTCGGCCCGCAGGCCGAAGCCATGCTGCACGAACTGCACGCCGACCGTTTCTTCCTCGCCGTCGACGGCCTGGACACGGAGTTCGGCCCCACCACGCCCGACATTCTGGAGGCCCAGTTGAACGGACGCATGATGGAGGTGGCCAAGGAGACCATCGTCGTCAGCGATTCCAGCAAACTGGGCCGCCGCAGCCTGTCGCGCATTGGCCCCATCGAGAAGGTAGCCCGCGTCATCACCGACAAGCGCGCCTCCGAAGACTGCGTGCGGCAGTTGCGCGCCAAGGGTGTCGAAGTGATCCTGGCCTGAGCAGGCGCCGGGCCGCGGGCTAGAACGTCAGCCGGAGACGTAACCGGATCGTGCGCCGGCTATCGACGCCTTCCTGCTGGTAGCTGGAGATCAGGCGGCCAAAATCCGGGTTGCGCTGCACATCCTGCACCACGGGCTTCAACGTCTTGGCGTCAACACCCAGCGTGAAGTTGCCCAGCGAGCCGATGTCATAGTTATCCGGCGACTTCAGCGGGTGGTTCAGAATGTTGTTCATATCGGCGCCGAGTTCGATGCGTACCCGCTCGCGGACGCGGAAGTTCTTGCGAATGCCCATATTCAGGCCGAAAGTGCCAGGACCGGAGAGAAGATTGCGCACCGCCACCGAGGGATTGGTGAACAGGTCGGCGCCCAGGGGCATCAGGCCGAAGGCGTCGGGGTTCCAGATCCGGTCGCCCGATTTCACGTTGGGGTCGCCGGTGACCACGGGCCGGAACGTGGTGCCGTAAAAGCCCCCCGTGGCGTCCAGCGAGCCCGAGGCGACGTTGCCGGGCATGATGGGGTCGCAGTTGTCGCAGATCCAGAACGGCGAAAACGGCGTGCCGGATTTGGCGAAGGCCTGCCAGGAAAGCTGCCAGCCGCCCACCAGGGCATCCAACGCCTTCGGCATGTCCGCGCCATAGCGGCCGCCGCGGCCCAACGGCGACTGCACGATGCCGTAGGTGATCAGGCGTTGCCGCGAGGTGAATGCATCCATGCCGTAGTCGGCCGACGGGTTGAACTGGTTGTAGGCCGTGCCGCCGAGGCTCGAATTGCCGGTATCGGGCGAGGTCGACTTCTGATCGAGCAGCGTGTAGGAAATGTTGAACGTGAGGCCGTTGGCGAAACGGCGGTTCACCTCGGCCTGGAAGGCGTTGCTGCGGCCGTGGCCGAAGTTCTGGAACGAGGTGAGATAGCTGCTCAGGCCCGGATAGGGCAGCCGCGCCAGGTCGGCGGCCGAGTAGTCGCAGTCGAAATCGTCCGGCGTGCAGGGTGTCACGCCGTCGCCCGTCGTGGTGGCCATCGGCTTGTCGTTGGCTGGAATCATGTTGTAATCCACGCCTGAAATCAGCCGTTGCATCGTGGTGCCGAGATAGGAGAGCCGGATCCCGGTTTGCCAGCCGAGCGAACGCTCCAGGGTCACGTTGTATTGATGCACCCGGGGCTGTTTCAAATTGAACGGAACCCAGTTGCCCGAGATAATGCCGCTGAGGGCGCTGGTGACGCCGCCCGACATGGGACTGGTGGCCGGACCGTTGCCCGTGGGCCAGCCAGAGAGCGGAGCCACGGTCGAATTCTTCGTCAAGCCCACCTGGAACGAGTTGGTGGCCAGCGGGTCGCGGATGCCCTGCGCCGCCGAGGTCGGGTAGAACAACCCCCAGCCGCCCCGGATCACCATCGTGTCGGTGACGCGCCAGGCAAGGCCGATGCGGGGAGCGATGTTGCCATAGTCCGTTTTCACGAGAGAACGCGGCACGCCCAGGGTATCGGCCGTGGTCACGCCATAGGCGATGAAGCGCGGGTCGATAAACTTCAACGTGCTTTCGTCCGGCACGACGAAACGGCCCTTGCGGCCGCCCGGGCCGGTAAAGTCCGGATCGAAGTTCACCATCAGGTTGTTGTTCTCGGTGAACGGGCTGACAATCTCATAACGCAGCCCGATGTTCAGCGTCAGACGCGGGTGAATCTTGAAATCGTCCTGGGCGAAGTAGCCTTGCTCCCAGTTGTGCACGTCCATGGGCGGCCGGAACTGGTTCACATAGCTGACCGTGTTGGCGGGCATGCCCATCAGGAAGCGGGCCAGCGGATCGGAGCCCGCGCCGCTGTAATTGATCAGCCCTCTCGGATTGCCGCGGCCGCTGGTGAAGCCGTCCTTGGCGGCGTTGCGCACCCAGTCGGCGCCGAACTTGAAAATGTGCCGGCCCTTCACCCAGGTCAGCGTGTCGCCAAAGGTGATCAGGTTCTGGTCGAAGGGGCGGTAGGTGTTGCGGCCGCCATTGCCGAGACCCTGGAAGGCCGAACCGATGTTGATCGCCGGATGGCCGTAGGTGTCCAGCGTGGACTGGCCGATCACGTCGCCATACGCCTTGATGTCGCCCTCGGTGAAGCCGATCGACTGCAGGAAGCCGCGCATCACGGTGTTGCTGTGCCGCAGGAACGGCACGCGGTTGAAGCCGCCTCGGGCTTCGTTGATCACCGTTGGCGCGAACATGTGCGTCTCGGAGATGGAAACCGTGTCGTTGCGGCGGTCGTTCTGCGTCAGACCGAGCGAGACGAACGGCGCGGCCACGGAACTGCTGGCGAAGCTCTGGCTTTGCGCGTTGTACACCACATACATGCGGTCCCGCTCGCTGAAATCGTGATCCACGCGCAGCGTGCCGAGGTTGCGGTTGGAAGCGCCGGGCAGGATCGTGGAGTAGTCGAGCAGCCGCCCGTTGCTCGCGACGATCGGAGCGTCCGTGCTCACCTGCGGAAAATAGGTTTGCACCAGCTTTCCGGTGATGGGGTTCATCAGGCGGGACGGGATGCGCACGAACTTCGCCCCGGCGCCGTTCAGCGTATTTTGCGCCACCTCGGCGGCCGTCAGAGTGACACTGGCCGGAACGTTGGGCTTGATCCCGTCCGCCACTTTCGAAAAATCGCCCGACAACAGCGAGGGGTGCGGCAGACGGGTGTTCCGCACATACACCGGGTTTCGCGAATATTGCTTCTCAAAGGCCGCGAAGAAGTAGGTGTTTTTCAGCTTTGGGAGAGGCCCGCCGAATGACCCGCCGAACTCGTTCAAGTTGAAACGCGGCGTCGGATAACGGCCCACGGCGGCGGAGGGCGTGAAAGCGGACTGCCCGTTCTTGTCCCGCAAATCCCAGGCAGCCAGGGCGAAGTTCTTGTTGTCGTAAAAGAGCGAACCATGATACTGGCTGCCGCCACGCTTGGTGCTGATGCGGATGTTGGCGATGCCGGCGTACTCGGCGGTGAAGGTGTTGGAGAGCACCGTCAGCTCGCCGATGGTTTCCAGCGAGGGCTGGCTGGTGGTGGGACCGCCGCCCACGCCGCCGTTGGTGCGCTGGCCGTCCAGCGAGAAACTGGCCCCGTAGCTCTGCGCGCCAATGAACTTAAAGGTGCCGTTCGAGTTGCTCTGGGTCACGTTGGGGTTCAGGTAGAGGAAGGAGGTATAGTCGCGGCTGTCGCGCGGCAACTCGGTTACCTGCTGGTTGTTCAGCGTGCCGCCCACGGTGGGGTTGTCGGTCTGCACCACGGGGGCTTCCTCGCGGACAACGATGGTTTCGGCCGAGCGGGAAACCTCCAGACGCCCGTCCGCGCGCGCCGTGGTGGCGCCTCGCAAAGCCACTCCGCTCAGTTCCAGCGTGTTGAACCCCTTGGCGGAGATCGTAATCCGGTAGACGCCCGACTTCAGCCCTACCGCCTCGTACTCGCCATACGCATTCGTGGCGTACTGGCGCGCGGACTGCGTACCGGTGTCGGTGATGGTGACAGAGGCGGCGGGAATCACGCCGCCGGAGCTATCGACCACCAAACCGCGGATGGTGCCAAGGTCGGTACCCTGCCCCCAAAGAGCGAGGGTGAGGCAGAAAAATAAAGAGGCGCCGCGAGTTGCCGTAGGGTGGCCCATGAGAGATCCTCCTTGCATAGTACACAGCAAAAATACTACAAAGAGAAACTAATCGCAATATTTATGCAAGCATAGAACGACAAACTGCTAGAAGCCAGGAAGACGAGGCCAGGCGGGAATGGGACCGGTGAGCGGGCTCAGATAGTCGAGGAACGCGGGCGTGACATCGGAACCGTCCGAGGCGATGAAATCCGCTGGCAGCAGGCGTTCCAAGCCAGCCACCCGTTCCAGAGGGGCCAGGAACACGGAGGCGGCGTAGGGCTCCGAGGAATCGCGCCGGAGGGCGGTCATCACGCCCGTGGCACCGGCGGCGGCGGCCTCCGCGGCGGCTTGGCCGCACAGAAGTGCGCCTTGGCGATCCGCAAGCGTAACAAACAAACCGCAAGAACGGCCCACCAGCCCTGGCTTTTCCGCCCGGGCTCGCAGTCCAAGTTTCGCCGTGAGCGCGCGGGCCAGCGTATGGCCCAGATTCGAGGCAAGTTCGTGCGCGAGGCTGCCGGGACGGTCCACGTCGGCGCCAAACGGTTGCCCGCGTTCGTCGCGCTGCCCTTCGCACACGGCGATGAAGACCCGCCCCAGCCTGCGGTAGATGCGCTCCGCGGCCGTGGCGATGGCATCGAGGCTCAGACGGCTCTCGGGGAGCAGAATCAAGTGGGGCGCGTCGTCCTGATGACGCCGGGCCAGGGCTGTGGCGGCGGCGATCCATCCGGCATTGCGCCCCAAAACCTCCAGAATGCAAATGGGAGAAGGCAGGGAGCGGTTGTCCTCGCCGGCATCGCGGGCGGCGCAGGCGAAGAAGCGGGCCGTGGAGGCGTAACCTGGCGAGTGGTCGGTCTCCATCAGGTCGTTGTCGATCGTCTTGGGGATGCCGATCACCTGTAATTCATAGCCAGCCGCGCGCGCGCACCGCTCCACGCGCAGCGCCGTACCCATGCTGCCGTTGCCGCCCGTGTAAAAGAAGCGGCGGATCTCCTGGCGCCGGAACTGTTCCACGATGCGCTCGCAGTCGCCATCAAGCAGAGGTTGGCGGCTGGAGCCGAGCGCTGAACCGGGAGCGAGTGCGATCTCATTCCAAAGTTCGTCGCCGTGGGCGGAAAGATCGGCGAAACGCCCTGCGAGCAATCCGGGAATCCCGCCCGGCGCTCCAAACACGAGACCGCCCGAAGCGCGAACTCCCCGCACGAGTCCCGCCAGGCTGGCGTTGATGACGGCGGTTGGACCGCCGCCGTGCGCCACCACCGCTTTGGAAGGAACCGGCATCTAGCGCCGTTCCGCCACGGGCGTAACAATATCTTCGGCAGCCTTGGCATCGCCGGCCGCGGGGCCGTGCCAGACGCCCCCGCCGAAGGTAGTCACGAAAATCCTGTCCGGCCGGACGGGATCCATCACCACGCGGTGCCCCCATTTGAAGTTATAGCCGCGCAGCCGTTGCCAGGCCGCGCCGCGGTCCGTGGAGCGCCATACAGAGCCGCTGAAACCACACGCGTAGAGATGGTTGGGGTTCCTCTGGTCCTGGGTGACGTCGTAGATATTCCGGTCGCGGTCGAAGAGGCGCTTCCAGGAGGCTCCGCCGTCGGTGGAAAGCAGAATGCCTCCGTCGCGGTTCACAGGCCGCGCGGCACGGCCCCACAGCGAAAGGTAGAGACGTTGGGGATCTTCGGCATCGACGGTAAGTGCGTTCGGTCCGTTCACACCTTCCGGCAGCGGCACGCGCGTCCAATGCTCGGCACCGTCCGTGGAGCGGTACAGCGCGCCATCCAGCGGACCGCCAGCGCTGCCGTCCTCGCTACGCCGGGCTACCACCAGCCACAACGCGCCATCGCGCGGCGATTCGGTGAGACGCCAGGCAAACGGTTCCTCGCCTTCGATGCCCTGATTCTTGAGCGTCCAGGTGCGGCCGCCATCGGTGGACTTATAAACGCCGCGGCCGAACATGGTGACGTAGAGCGTGCGTGCGCCCGGCGGGCTCTTGCGGTCGAGCAGGATGTGCGTGGCGGCTCCCTGCGGAAGCTGGGCCGCGAGCGCCTGCCAGGTTTTGCCGCCGTCGCTGGTTTCGGCCACACCGCCGCGATAGCGCGAAACGGGCATCTGCCGCCACATCTTGGGACGCGGCAGGTCATGCGTGCCGCTCAGCGCCACCCAGGCGCGGCCCTTCACCTCGGGGTCGAATTCCATCCAGTAAGAGGTATTCACCCAGCGGTCCGGCATGCCCTCCGAGGAGGGCGTCCAGGTGTTGCCGCCATCCTCGCTGCGAAACAGACCGATGTCGGTGAAGTCGATGAACATGCGCCGGGAGTCGTGGGGATCCCAGTGGAGACCGTACACGGTGGTGACATCGAGTCCGGTGGAGGTGAATGCGCCATTGGACATGCGGCGCGAGTAGACGGCATGCCAGGTCGCGCCGCCGTCCGAGGAGCGCATGGTGCGGCCGAAGTCGGTCGTATAGACAAGATCCGGATCGTTGGGCGACACACCGATGGTGAGAGGGTATCCGCCCCAGCCGGGACCGAACCGCGCGTTGATCCACGCATCGGTGACATTGGAGGCGGGGGCGCCGGGCAGATCGCGCCAAACGGGGTTCCAGGTCTTCCCCCCGTCGGTGGTCTTGGCCACACCAAAGGCGCGCTCGGTGTCGCGTGAGCGGGCAAAGGAGGCATAGGCGGTGAGCGGGTGGCGGCGCGAGGCGGCAATGGCCGGATAGAGAGTTGCGTTGCCGATGAGCTTGGTGTCCCACGTACGACCCAGATCGGCGGAAGAGTGGATGCCGGAGGCGGAAGTGGCGTAGAGGCGCGAGGCGGGGCCGTCGAACCCGGCGCTGGCGTCGATGATGCCGCCCGGCGCGGGGCGGGCATCGAAGACACCGGGCGTTCCCTCCACAAGGATGGCCTTGGCGGTCGCCGCGATCAGCTTTTTCCCGCCTGGTTCAAACCAGAGCTTCAACGCGGGCTCAGGCAACCTGGCGTAGGTGGTCCATGTGGCGCCGCCGTCAGGCGATGTGAGAATCGACGAGCCCGAGCGGGCCTCATGAAGGGCCAGAAAGAGACGCTTGGGCGTGGCGGGATCTTGCGCGATGGCGTTCATGCGGGGCTCGGAGCCGTCCTTCATGACGATGCGCTCGCCGGCGTGATCGCCCGTTTGTTCGATGCGGTCCATTTGGCCGGGCGGCGGGTAGAGCATGTGCCAGGTCCTGCCGCGATCGGCGCTGCGGAACAGCGCGATGCTGGCGGCATAGATGACGTTGCGGTCGCACGAATCGAACTCGAAGAAGCCCACTGTGCCGCGCAGGTGGAACAGGCGCCAGCTTGCGCCTCCATCGTGCGATATGTAAGCGCCCCCCATGTCGCAGCGCACCAGGACAAGCTTCGGATCGTGCGGGCTGACGGTAGGCAGGTACATGGCCCCGCCACCGCCGGGTCCAATCACGCGCCAGCGGTCCAGGCGGGGCGCGGCGGCGCTGGACGGCCCGGGCGGGTTGGCGTCTTCCGCGACGGCAAGGGAGGCTGTGAGTGCGAGAATGAGGAGCGCAACGCATCCGGACTTTCGATTGATTTCCATGCGGCTTTCGTATACTTATCTATTGAACAGTTCGTAGTATACAGGACGGGAAAGGCGGGCTGGAGTCATGAAACGAGTGGGACGGCGGGGGCTATTACAGGCTGGTTTCGGCGCCGCGCTGGCGGCGGGAGTTGCGGGGCAGGCCAGGGCCGATGTGCCTACGCATCGCTGGGACGGCTACGATTTCGGCCCTGGACCGCGCGTGACAGACCGGCTGAACCAGGGTCCGTTCGGCATCGAGCAGGACGACGGCTGGTATACCGTGGCGGCGGCCTCGCCCTCGAAGAAACCGGTGCGGAACTTCGGCTGCGGGCTGGTGGGATACACATGGGAGGAGAAGGGACCGTCTCTGGCGGCGCGGCGTGGCGCGGAGACGCTGGAGCAGCATGTGGAAAGGATGGCGTCGCTGCCGTTCGTCAGCGTCCTTTACATCCGCTGCGACTGGCGCGATGTGCAGCGCCGGTCAGGACGGCTGGATCTGCACCCGGTATTCGGGCTGACGCTGGACGCCGCGCGCCGGCGCGGACTACGCGTAGCCTTCCGGATTCAGTTGTCCAACGAGGCGTTCCAACCGGAGCGTCTGGCCATGCCCGATTTCGTGGCGGCCAAGGTGCCCTCTGTCTCCATCGGACGCACCGCCCGCGCCCAGTTCGACTACCGCGAGCCTATGTATCACCACCCTGAGTTCATGAAGGCATTCCGCGATTTGACCGAACTGCTGGCAGCGGAGTTCGATGGGAACCCGGCGATGGAATTCATGGACCTGATGCAGTACGGCTTCTGGGGCGAGGGTCACACATCGAACCTGCCCAGCCCGTTTCCCGACTACCTGACCGCCGAGCGCACCTGCATGGAGATGACCCGCCTGCAACTGGAGGCCTTCCGCCGCTGCCAGTTGGCAGTGAACACACAGCCGGACATCAGCCGCACAGGCAACCGCGAGGTCATCGACATGGCCGTGCGCGCGGGTTGCTGGCTGCGGTCGGACAGCATCCTGTTCGACGAACCGGAGCAGATCGAGGCGTTATCGAACCGTCCGGCATGGCTCGCAACGATCATGGAGGACGGCTATTTCCGCCAGTACCAGGTGGACGGAAACTATCTGCCGGTAGATGAAGCGGGCGTGAACCGGCTGGAGTTATCCATGCTTCACACGCTGGATCTGGGGGCGAACTATTGGGGGCTGTGGACGGAATCGGCGAACCTGAGGCGCTATAACGAGCGTTACCCCGAGGGGTTCGCGGCGCTGGAAGAGCGAATGGGCTACCGTCTGCGGCCTTCCTGGATCTGGCAGCGGAAGCGTCTGGGAGCGCGTGAGTTCATCGTGGCCGTGGCCAACGACGGCGTGGCGTCCGCGCCGGGCGTGATACGGTTGACGCTACGCGACCCGGAAGGAAGTTTCCGGCTGGAGGGCTCGTTAGACGCCGGACACCCCCACGGCGGGCGCCTGCGGCAGGCATCGTTGCTGGTGCCGCGCGAGGTGACGGCCAGGAAACTGCACCTGACGGCGGAGCTCGAATCCAAAGGGGGCGTCCGCCATCCGGTTCGTTGGGCGTGCGCCCAGCCGTTGGCCGGTGACGGCGCGTTTGTCATCCCGGTGAAGGACGAGGCGGACGCGGACTGGAGGAAGAATGTGTAAGCGATAGACATTTGCGTTTGCTTTTTATTGCTTTCGTTTGACATAATCGGAGTTTGGAGTGTATGGGTACAAGTCCGATAACCGGATCGTCCCTTTTGGACGGTTTGATCCGATCAGGGAGCGAGGCGGCACGCCTCATGGAGGGTGGCAGCCAGAGGATGGGCGCGGGGTTTCTCCACACGCTGCGCGAGATTTGCCAGCAGCCCGAGACCTGGCGTGACACGTCGCACAGGATGGCGGGCAAGGCGGAGGCGATACGCGGCGTGCTGGCCGGGGCGCGGTCGCTGACTCTCACCGGGTCGGGCAGTTCGGAGTATGCCGGCGAGTGCGTGCGGCTAGCTTTGCAGCACGACCTGGCCATCGACTGCCAGACGCTGAGCGGCGGTACGATTCTGACCCATGGCGCGACGGCGCTGCCGAAGGGGCGTCCCGGCGTAATGGTTTCCCTGGCGCGTTCCGGCGATAGTCCCGAGAGCGTGGGTGCACTGCGCCTGGTGCGTGCCGCGGAACCCGGCGTGCGGCACCTGGTTCTCACCTGTAACGAACGGGGCAGCCTGGCGCGCGAGGTCGATGGCGCCCATGTAGTAACGCTGGACGAGCGGACCAATGACCGCAGCCTGGTGATGACCAGCAGTTTCACGAACTTGAGTCTGGCGGCTCGCTTCCTGGGCTTTGCGGACACGGAGGAAGCCTCGGCGCGGTATACGGAGTTGTGCCGGCAACTGGCAGCGAGCGCCGAACGGCTGATTTCGACGGAATTCGACTCCCTGGCGCGGGTGGCCCGGCTGCCGTTCCGAAGGGCGGTGTTTCTTGGCAGCGGCGAGCGTCATGGCGCGGCGCGCGAGGCGGCGCTGAAGATGCTCGAAATGACGGCGGGGCGCATACCGGCCATGGCGGAATCCTTCCTCGGGCTACGGCATGGCCCGATGGCTTATGTGCAAGGCGACACGCTGCTCGTGTGCTTTCTCTCCACGGGCGCCACCATGCGGCGTTATGAACGCGACCTGGTGGCGGAACTGAACGAGAAAGGGATTGGCGTGGCGAAACTGCTGGTGGGCGAGGAGGTGCCGGACGAACTGCTGGGACCCCAGGACCACCGCATCGAAATGCCGGGACTGAGCGCCCTCGGCGACGCCAATTCGGCGGTGCTCCATGTGGTGGTGGGCCAGTTGCTGGCTTTTTTCCGCTGCCTGGACGAGGGACTTGAGCCGGACTCGCCTTCCAAGGACGGCGTGATCAACCGTGTGGTGAACAGCTTCAAGATTCATAGCCTGGCGGCGCAATGAGGGTCCTGGCCGCCGGAGAACTCAACGTCGACCTCGTGCTCAGCGGCTGTGACTCGTTTCCCGAGCTTGGCCGGGAGGTGCTGGCCGCCGGCATGTCGCTGACCCTGGGCAGTTCGTCGGCCATCTGCGCCGCGGCGCTGGCCACCCTGGGCGTGCCGGTAACCTTCGTGGGCCGCGCCGGGTGCGACCTGTGGGGCGATCTGGCCGTGAGCCGTTTGCACGAGTTGGGCGTCGACACGGCGCCCGTCATTCGCGATGCGAACGTGCCAACGGGAATTACCGTCTCCATCTCGTCCGCGCTGGACCGGGCGATGGTGACTTATCTCGGCTCGATCGCCGCCTTGACGGCGGATGACATCGAGGTGGAGAGGTTTGCACGCGCGGGCGTGACACACCTGCATGTCTCTTCCTACTATTTGCAGCGAGGCTTGCGTCCGGGCCTGCGGCGGCTGTTCGCCGCGGCGCATGGCGCGGGAATGACGACCTCGCTCGACCCCGGATGCGACCCCGAGGGGAAGTGGGACCGCTACGGCATACTCGATGTGCTGCGTGAGGTGGACATCTTTTTTCCCAATGCCGGAGAGTTGCGGGCCATCGCGGGGGTGGAAGATGAGACAGAGGCCCTGCGGCGGTTAAGCACGGCACGAATGGTGGCGGCGAAACTGGGGCCGCAAGGGGCGGTGGTCTTCTCGGGCGGCGGGATCACGCGCCAGGAGGCGCTTCCCGTGGAACCCGTGGACACCACCGGCGCGGGCGATGCTTTTAACGCTGGATTCCTGGCATCGTGGTTGCGGGATCACGATACCAGTCAGGCTCTGCTTTGGGGCGCAGCCTGCGGCGCCTTGTCCACGCGCGGCGTGGGCGGAACGGCGGCGCTGCCATCGAGCGGCGAAGTGGACGCGTTTCTGCGGCGGGCGTAGTTGAGGTAGTGTTGGAGCCCCCCGCCGGATTCGAACCGGCGACCTACTGATTACAAATCAGTTGCTCTACCAACTGAGCTAGGGAGGCCCTTCCTTCTCATTATGGAGCAGCCGCGGCATGGATTCCAAGCGGCGCGGAGGGGCCCGCCATCCACCCGTCCGTGACACGGGCTGAGTATACTGCCACTCATGCACCGACGTCACTTTCTGGGCGCCCTCGCGCAAGCCGCGCCGGCCCTTGCACTGCAACAGTCCTCTTTGCGCACGGCTCCTGACTCCTACGACGATCATGGAGGCGTCGTCATCGAGCGTCCGGCCGGAGGAAAGCCGCACGCCGGCAAGGTGCTCGCGCTGATTCAACCGCACTCGGACGATCTGCCGATCTTCGCGGCGGGCACCGCCTTCAAGCTCATCGACGAAGGGTACACGGCCTTCCTGATCCGCGTGACCAACGACGATATGGCGGGCCCCGGCTGGTACGCCGAAACGGTCACCGCCAACCAGCGCGACAACACCGCCGTCGCCAGGGTGTTCGGATGCAAGCAGGCATTCGACCTCAACTACAACAACCACATGATGGATAACATCGCGCGCTCGGAACTCCGGCAGCGGTTCATCTTTCTGTTCCGCCTGCTGAAAGCGGACACGGTGATTTGTTACGATCCCTGGGGCCACTACGAAGAGAACCCCGACCACTATGTGACGGCCGCCTGCGTGGAGGCTGCGTGTTGGATGGCGGGCGGCTCCAAGGATTATCCGGAGCACTTCGCGGCGGGCTTGCAACCTCACGCCGTACGCGAGAAGTACTATTTTTCGCGGTTCCAGCAGCGGGTGAATCGCGTCGTTGATATCGCCAGCACGGTGGAACGGAAGATCGACGTGAATCTGGAGAACAAGGCGCAGGGGCCGGCCGGGGAAAATGGGGCGCGGTTGCGCCAGAGACTGGAGCGGGAGGGCAAGCGCCTGCCCCTGCTCGGCACAAACGATGCCGAGGCCAACCGCAATTACATCCGTGAGTTTGTCCTGAACCGCGACAGCGAGATCGCGCGGCGCTACGGCTTGCAATGGGCCGAACAGTTTCACTACATCGGTCCGGAGGAGGATCGCGTCAACCAGCACATCCGCGAGCACGCGCGATAGGAAGCCAGGCAGCGCCGCGAGGATTGGGAGTCCGCGGGTTTCCGCGCCCCCGGGTTTCTTGACACCACCGCCGCTTCCCGGTAGGCTGGCCGCATCATCGCCAACCGGCCCCACGCTGCGGCACTCCCCTTGAACCGGCGAACTTTCCTGCTGGCCTCCGTGCCCATGCTTGTCCATGGACAGACTCGCACGCCCGAACAGGTTGACCTGTTCGAGCACGGCTTTGCCGGCGTGCACACCTACCGGATTCCGGCGTTGATCCAGACCCGCCAGGGCACACTGCTGGCGGTTGCCGACGCCCGGCACGACGGCGGCCAGGACCTGCCCGCGCGCATCTCGCTTGTGGCCCGGAAGAGCAGCGATCTGGGCCGCACATGGAGCCCTCAGTCCACGATAGTCCGAGTGCCCGAAGGCGGAGCGGGCGATGCCTCGCTTCTGCTGGATGCCCGCGGACGCCTCTGGTGTTTTTACGCCTATGGACCGCCGGGCATCGGGTTCCGGACCGCCAAGCCTGGTCCTCTCACTGGTCCCGAGGTCCTTCAGGTTCATGCCATAGTGAGCGGCGACGGCGGCTCCACCTGGAGCGCGCCCGCCGATCTGACGCCACAATTGCGCGACCCGTCCTGGTACGCCCTCTTCCCCACTTCGGGCACCCACTTCGTGACTTCGAGCGGCCGCCTGCTGCTGCCGCTGGTCGTGCAGGACGGCGAAAAGAAGATCACCGCGCGCAACGCTTATAGCGACGACGACGGGCGTACGTGGAAAGTTGGTCCCGCCGTGGCGCCTGAGACCGATGAGAGCAAGGCGATCGAGATCGCGGGCGGCGTTGTGCTACAGAATGCGCGCAACGGAGGGCGGCGGTTGGTGGCGCGGTCAAGGGATGGCGGCGTTACGTTTTCAGAAGCGGCTCATGACGAGGCGCTGCCCGATGCGGGCTGTAACGCGGGCCTGGCGCGTTACCGCCACCGGGGACGCGATCTGCTGCTGTTCACCAATGCCGCCAGCACACGCCGCGAAAATCTGACCATCAAGGCCAGCGCCGACAGCGGACGCACCTGGACCTCGGGCCGGACGATTCATGCCGGACCATCCGCCTATTCCACCGTCATCTCGCTGCGGGACGGGTCCATCGGCGTCTTGTATGAACGCGGCGGCGAGTCTCCTTATGAGCGGATCACTTTCGTCCGGCTCAGCCTGGACTGGGTTCTCGGCCGTTGAGGGAACCGGAGGCGCACCTCCCGCGTTCGCATCCACTCAGTGCCCCATGGGAGCAGGGCTGCTGTCCTCGTGAATGGGCCGGATGAGCAGCACCAGCCACAACGAGAAGAGCGAGACGGCCGCCACGGCGGCGAACGTCACATGGAGCGGCACGCCGGCATCGCGCGACACGCCGAAGCCCAGGTCGGCCAGCCCGCCAAAGCTGATGCTGACCAGGTTCATGACGCCGTAGGCGGAAGCACGCAAGGGCGGCCTCACGATCTGGCACAGAATCGGCATGTTGTTGGTGTCGAACGCGCCGTAGCCCGCGCCGAAAACCACCAGCGAGAGGATCGCCACGCTAAGTTGCCCCGTCATCGGAGACAACCCCACGCCGGCCAGGGAAACCACGATTAAAGCCATGCCGATAGCGCTGGTATAAATCCTTCCCCGGATGGTTCGCTTCATCCAACGGTCCGCCAGCCAGCCGCTGCACAGCGCCGCCGCCACCGCCGCCAGCATCCAGTAGAGAGTCGCCGACACGCCTGCCTGCCCCTGCCCGATGCCAAATTCAGTCTTCAGGATGGCCGGCATCCAATCCCGCACGATCCATGCCGCCATCGCGGGCAGCGTGAAGTAGGTGACGAGAAGCCGGAACGAGCGGTTGCCCAGCAGTTCCCGCAAGGCCGAGCCCGGCGATGGCTGCGCGTCGCCCGACTGCGCCACCACCGGACGGCGCGTGTCCCGAAGTAACAAGTAGAGAGGAACCGCGTACATCACGCCAACCACGCCGCAGATATCGAACATCCAGCGCCAACCTAGTTCCGGATGGTCCGCCGCGTAGCCGCTGAAACCCCCGATGATCACGCCCGCGTAGATTCCCATCTGGTGCATGCCCACGGCGCGCGACCGCGTTGGTCCGGTATGGTAATCCGATATGAGTGCCAGCGCCGCGGGAATATAGAACGCCTCGCTGACGCCCATCACCGCGCGCGTGAGGAGCAATTGCTCATAGCTGCCCACATGGCCGGTCAGCCAGGTGACGGCCGACCACACCAGCAGACTTCCGGCGATGACCTTCCGCCGGCTGTAACGGTCCGCCAGATACCCGCCCAGGGGGCTCAGGAAGGCGTAGGTCCACTTGAACAGCGCCAGGATCTTGCCCCAATTCGCTTCAGTCCCGATGCTCGGAATGTCGGACATCAGGGAGAACTTCATGGCCGCCAGCATCTGGCGGTCCAGGTAGTTCAGCAAGGCGACGGGGACCAGCAGCGCGACTACCAGCCACGCATACCGTGAAGTTGTCTCGGAAAGTTGCATGTATTGTGTCCTCGCCGTGGCGGTCCGGCCGCGGCGATATACTCGAGCCTGTGAGCCGATCTCCTCTTTCCGGCCCTCCACCCGAAGGCGCTTCTCAAGCCATCCCGCGGCCGCCCAAGCAATTCGATGCAGCGCGGGAGCTTTTCCCGGCCAGGAGGAGAGGCGTCAGCCAGTCTACCATTGGGGAGGCGGCCTCCTGAACCTGCGGCAGGCAATGATAAAGCCGTGATCCTACCTCGCTACGCGGCCAAATATCAGACGAATCTGCTCGATTCGGTCATTCCCTTCTGGGTCCGCCATTCTGTGGACTGGGAAGCGGGCGGATACTTCACCTGCCTGGATCGCGAGGGCGCCGTCTATGATCCGCGCAAGTATGTCTGGCTCCAGGGGCGTCAGATCTGGATGTTCAGCCGTCTGTACAACCAGGTCGAGCGCCGGCAGGAATGGCTGGATATCGCCACGCACGGCATGAACTTCCTGCTGCGCCATGCGCGCGACGCCGGGGGCCGCTACTATTTCCGGCTGGCGCGCGACGGCCGTCCCTCATTCTTCCAACGCAAGCCCTATGCGGCCGTGTTCGCGGTGATGGCGCTGGCCGAATATGCGCGAACCGGCGCGGGCGAACAGTACCGGTCCGCCGCCATCAGCCTGTTCTGGCAGGTGATCGAATGGATCCGCCAGCCCGTCCTGCTGGGCCGGGAGGCGCTATCCGGACAGCCGCCATTCCAGAGCCTGGCGGACTCGATTGTCATCGCCAAGATGGCGCTGGAGATCGCGGATCTCGATGGCGATCCCCGCCTGGGCCAACTCATGCACGGCTGCCTCGACGAGGCCCTGCTGCACCACGACCCCACCCGCGACATCCTGCTCGAATTTCGCGGCGGCGGCGCGGAGGCCCGGTTCTATCCCGAGGGCCGGTTGTTCAACCCGGGCCATTCGGTGGAGGCAGCCTGGCTGCTCTGGCTGCTCGCCGAACGGATAGGACGATGCGAAGAACTGCCGCGGATCCAACGGATTCTCGAAGGCAGCCTCACCCTCGGATGGGATGCTGAGTTTGGCGGGCTGCATTACTTCATGGACATCGAGGGACGTCCGCTGCTGCAACTGGAAGCGTCCATGAAACTCTGGTGGCCTCATGCCGAGGCCCTGTTCGCCGCCGTCCTTGCCTACTGCCGCACCGCCGAACCCCGCTGGCTCACTTGGCTGGAACGGATCGACGAGTACTCGTTCCGCCATTTCGACGACCCCGGCCACGGCGAATGGTTCGGCTACCGCGACCGGCAGGGCAACCTCACCCACACGTTGAAGGGCAATCATTACAAGGGCTGTTTCCACGTCCCGCGAGCGCTGCTGTTTTCCTGGAGGGCCCTCGCGGAGGCGGGCGAAACCGCGGGGAAAGACGAGTAGCATCCCCGCGTAGCGTCACTCCAGCCACAGCACCTCGTATCCTTTCAGAACGAGATCGCCCTGAACGCTCCGGCCGGAGAGGCGGTCCGTGGCGGCGCGTGAAAGCCTGAGTTGAGCGGCCTTCGAACTCGTGTTGACCAGGAACAGGCTTGCATCCATGCGCGGCACCGCCTGCACTCCTGCCGGCGCGGCGGCGGCCAGCAAGGCTTTACCGTCCAGAACCAGCGACCGGAACAGGCGCATCAACGAATCGTCTTTCGGCCAGAAGGCCAGCTTGATGGCGCTTCCCGTGCCAGTCCGTGTCCGCACGGCGGCGGGCTGGCCATGTAGGACCGGTTCGCCGCTCTGGAAGCGGCCGAAGATCTCGGCGCCGGGCCGCACCTTCAGGTACTCGCAGTACCCGTCGATCCCCACCGGACTCGTGCCGTCCAGCCATACGACCTTCTGATCCTCGCGTCCGGCATCGGCCGAAGTGCCCATGCGGCGGGCGGTGCGCGCCACCGCGCCGGTCAGTTCCGCGAGATTGCCGCCGAAGCCATCGCCGCGAAAGACTCCGTCGTTGCTCATATAGGCGGTAAAGGGCGTAACGACCACATGGCCGCCCTTGGCGGCGTACGCCTGCAAAGCCGCGGGCAACCCGGGGTGGTCCAGCGCGGTGGCGGCAGCGAGAACAACCACCTGGTAACGGTCGAGTCTTCCAGGTTGGAGTGCGTCCGGGAGGTTCATGCTATCCACGCCGATGCCAAGGCGGTGGAAGGCGTCGAATGTCTCGGGGATGATCCGCGGACTGGACGTTGTGTGCTTGTATATGTCGAGAGCGGATCTCTGGTCGAAGTCGGTGAGGACCAGGGCGCTGGCCTTCACAGGCTGCTCTATCAGCCGCGCGCCCCACCGTTTGAACAATGCGCCCACATCCACCACCCAGCCGAAATCGGGCTCCGGCTCGCCGGTCCAGTCCAGAACGCCGCCCCAGTGAGGCCAGTGACCTCCGCGCCAGCGGTTACCGGACCAGAACATCAATCCGAACGAACCGAACGCCGCGGGTTGCAGCATCCACATCCGGAACTGGGCCTGTGACGGGAAGGGGTCGGACTGCACCGTACCGCCCGCCACGCCCACGCGGGTCTCCGTGGTCATGAACTTGTTCAGGCCATGCGCGGACCGGTGCATGTCCTGATGCCAGGCCAGGGTCTCCCAGAATTCGGGACGATCGGCGGAAGGCTGATAGAAGTTGAGCCCAGCGACATCGAGCGACCGGCGCACCTGCGGATCGTCGGCGAGCGCGGTGAAATACGTGTTCCAATCGGTGGTGATCCACTGCCGGACGCCGGCCGCGCGCAACGCCTGGCTCTGTTCGGCGAACAGGTCGAGAATCGTGTCGCGGCGAAAACGCAGGTTGGCGAGCCCCAGGGCCGGAAGGCTGCCATCGATGTGCCGGCCGGGCAATGGGACTTTCTCCAACGAAGTGACCCGCATCCCCCAACTGGTGAGCAAAAGCCGCCGGTTCAACTCATCCGCCGTGCCATAGGTTTTCACGAGCCATGCGCGCCAGGCCCGCTGGCAGGCGGCGTTGTAACAGACGTGGTTCACCTTGTGCTCGATTTCGTTGTCCAGTTGCCAGCCGATCACCGACGGGTGGTCCTTGAAGGCCCTTCCCAACGCCGTCACATAGCGAGCGACCGCCGCTCGATAGGCCGGATGATTCAGGCACACCGAGTGCCGGCTGTGCGGATGGACGTCGGCGCCGGGCTCCAACTGCATCAGGATCCCCGGGTTCTGCTCGTACAGCCACTGCGGAATGATGTAGCTCGACGTGCCCAGAATCGTCTTCAACCCGCGGCGGTGCGCATCGTCGAGAAAGTCCCTCAGCCATCCGAAGTCGTACTTGCCTGGCGCGGTTTCGAGATTTCCCCAGGAGGACTCGCTTACGCGCACCACCGTGAAGTGAGCCTTCTGGAATTCATCGAGCATCCGGTTCCACTCTTCCCGGGTTTGCAATTCCGGGTAGACGCTGGCCCCGTACAGAAACCGGTCCGTGTCCACCGCCGGTCCGGCGGCGGACAGGGGTGCGGCGAATCCGAGGGCCAGCGTGGCAAGAAGTAAGCGAAACATACGGTCGGCCTCCTGTTACTGAAGCTTGCCTGCCGCCCAGAGGACCGCGTTGCGCACCAGCTTTCTGTACCCCGGATGGCGCATCGTGCTTTCTTCGTGACCCATCTGGATGTAGACAACCCGTGCCGCGGGATGCGGTCCGAGATAAACCACCGGCTTGTCGTTGAGCGGGTGGTCCACCTCCATGAGCGGCTCGATCGCCGGGGAGTGCCACATGCCCCGGTAGGCCTCATCCACCAGCGGCAGCGGTCCAAGCCCGCGGATGACCGGGTGCGTTGCCATGCCCTTCACCGGCTGGGCCACCATCGCTACCTTTTCCGTGTAGCTGGATTTTCCGTGTTTGTCCGTGGCGTCGATGAAATACTTGCCGCCCGTGACCTCTTCGTACCACCAGGGCCACGACGTGTAATCGACGATGGCGTGATGCGTGGAGACGACGCCCTTGCCCGCTTCCACGAAGGCGCGGAGGCTGGCCTTCCCGGCGTCGCCGATGGTCTCCCCCATGTCATGCAGCAGCACGGCGTCGTATCTGTCCAGCGTCGTGGGCGTGAACGCCTCCTGCTGCGAGGCGGCATGATACCAGACGATGTCGTCGTAACCTTCAAAGAGCGTATAGAACGCGGCCGGATAGTTGTGCCCCCCCGTGACCACCAGCAGCCGCGCCGCGTCCTTCCTGGGCCTGGGCCGCGCGGAAACCTCGGCGGGCAGCGTTACCGCTCCGGTGGAGGCCCATTCGACGCCGCGAGCGAAAGCGGCCAGGAATCCAGGCTGCGCCATGGCGGACAGGTCGTGGCCCAGGGTGAGGTGCAGAGTCCTACCCGCGCCAAACGCAGTCGTCCAGACGATGGGCTCATCACGGCCCGTTCCACGCGATTCCGGCGCGCTGTAGGCCGTGGCGAGCACCTTGGCGTCCGGAAGAAGGTCGAGCTTGTGATACAGCTCATCGTTGGCGAGGAAGGTCTCTTCCAATCCCCGGCTGATTGGATGCTCGCGATCGATCCATTTCACGGGAAAGGCGTGCCGGACGCTGTGGCCGATCTTTTCCGGCGCCCAGGTGGCGCCAATAAGCCGCGGATAGGCAAGCCAGCCCTGGCTGCCCTTGCTCGATGCCGACCATCGTTTCTGGAACTCCTGGCCGTAGAACTCTCCATAGGTGACGCCGTGGAAGGAGACAAGGCCGCCCCCGGAACGGACGAACTCCTCGATGGCAGCCTCGGCTTCCGGCCCCCAACGGGGACCGTTGTAGTTCAGCACCAAAGCCGCGTAGTCCGAAAGACCGCGCGCGGTGAGGCCGCGAACCTCTTCAATCACCTTGACCTCGAAGCGCCCCGTACCTTCCAGCACGCCGCGCAGGTAAGGCGTCGATACGCGCCAGTCGTGATATGGAAGGTCCGACGCACCGGTGAGAATCAGGACCCGGATACGGTCCGGCGGCGCCGCGACGGCAAGGACGCCGCAAGCGGCGATAAGCAGGGCGCATCGCATCATGAACCGTTCAAGCGCGTGTTGTCCCATACGGCCCCCCTGGTTTCGATTTCCGCCACCAACCGCCGCATCCAGGCCAGGCTGCTCTCGATCAGCCCTCCCTGGGCTTCGCATTCAATCACCAGCACGCCGCTGTACCCGTAACCGGCAAGCAATTCCACGCAACTGCGCACATTGGCGGCGTTCAGCCCGTCCCCGATGGCGCACTGGCTGTTGCCGATCCCGGTCAGCTCTCCCTGCGCCTCCGCCGCCAGACTCGCGCTGACGTCCTTGACGTGAACATGGCTGATCTTGTCGCGAAAGCGCTCGACGAAACTCACCGGATCCTGGCCGGCGATGAAGACATTGCCGATGTCCATGTTCAGGCGCAAATACGGCGAGTCGACGAAACTGAGCATCTCCTCCAGAAAATCCGGCTTGGTCGTGTAGTAACCGTGAGGTTCGATATTGACAGTCACCTGATACGCTTCCGCCGTTCGCAGGATGCGGCCGTAGATACGCCTCATCTGCTCCATCGCCTCGCGGTCGGTCATTCCCGGCGGGCGCGTATGGTCGTCCGTGGTGTCGATTCTCGGGCAGCCCGCCAGCCGCGCCCAAGGAATGGTGTGAAGGACGTATTCCAGTCCGATCGTCGCGCCTTCGGGCGTCGACAGCGGGAACGCCGCGTCCACCTGCGTGAACGCGACGCCATAGCGGTCCATCTTGTTCCGGAGCAGAACCGGGTCCTCCCATAGGGCGACGTGGGGATGGTAGCCCAGGCCGTGAATCCAGGAAACGCCGTCGATGACGCCGCATTCGATCCAATGCACGCCGTTCGCCTGGGCCCAGGCCAGACACTGCTCAAAACTCCAGAACGAGGAGGTAAACGCATCGGTGTGAAACCCAAGCTCCAGCATGGCTACCGGTTCGCCTCCCTGATGAGGTTCATCCCGGCGGAATGGAGATGGTCGATCATCGCCTTCTCGGCCAGGTCGGCCTGCCGCTTCAGAATGGCTTCCACGATGGCCCGGTGGCCCTCGCGCATCGCCTGCACGTCAGGTGGGAAGTACAGCTTACCGGCGGGGTTGCCGGGAATCCGCGCAATCAGGAACTCATGCATATGCCACAGAACGGGATTGTTGGCCCCTCTGAAGATCGCCGCATGGAGTTCATAGTCCAGCCTGGCGGCCACCTTCCAGTCGCGGTCGTGCATCTCCACACGCCTGCATGCCTGCTCGATATCCAGCAACTGCCTTTCACTGGCCCGCGTCGCCGCCAGCCAGGCGGCTTTCGGTTCCAGGATCTTGCGGGCCTCCAGAAGGTCGAGCACGCCAAACTCAGGGGGACTCACGCCGCCCGGTGGCGGCGGTTCCGTCGCCAGGACGCCTGTCTTCCGGTATGTTCCCGAGCCTCTCCGGCTCTCCAGGATCCCGAGGCCGCTCAGAACCTTGATTGCCTCGCGGAGAGCGGGCCGGCCCACACCAAGCTCCGAAGCCAGAATGCGTTCGGACGGCAGTTTCGAGCCTGCGGGGAACCGGCCGTCCTCGATCCACCCGCGAAGTTTCGTCAAGACGTCTGGCACCGGCGTGCTGTCCGGTTTTGGCGGAGCCGGCGGACCCGGCGCGAAGGCCGGATGGCGGGGAGCGGGCGTGAGCGAATCGCGCTTCAGCCAAACCATGCAAGAAGATCTTATCACTACAAGTGGTATTACCAATACGAATTTTTTACCTTCAAGTAAGAATTTTTATTGACAGAAAAAAGTTTCAACCATAGGTTAGATCAGAAATGAGCTTGCTTCGGCTCATGTGGTAATACCACTTAGCGGGTCTGATCTTATGCACATTGGCTTTCATACGGACGCCTTCAACAGCTCGTACTGGAGTTTCGACCAGTGCCTGGAGTGGGCGCACCGGCACGATCTTTCATACATCGAATGCGGAACTATCGACGGCGTGTCGTGGATTCACGGCCTGGGCTACCAGCCCCATGTAGCGCTTTGGGAGGACCCGCTCGCGCTCCGCCTGAAGATGGACAGGCTTGGCATCCAGTTCTCGCAACTGGACGCCGCGTTTCCACTTTCCCGGCCGGAAGGCGCGACGCTGGGGGTGGAATACATCCTCCACTCGATGCGCTGGGCCCACATCGCGGGTTGCCCCCGCATCGACACCACGGACGACAGGTTCCAACCCGAGTGCATGACCGACGCCGAAGCGCTGGCGCACATGCGCCGGATCTACGCGCGGATCGTGACGGCGGCCGAGCGTTACGGAATCGTGATCAACATCGAGCCCCACGGCTATTTCACGACGAAGCCCGAGTTCATGGACGAGATGCTGCGGTTCGTGGACTCGCCTTACCTGCGCATGAACATGGACACCGGCAACACCTTCATCGCGGGACAGGACCCCGTGGCGTTCCTGGAACGGTTCCAGCCGCGGGTGAACCACGTGCACATCAAGGACGTCAGCGCCAGCCTGGCCGCGGCGTCACAGGGAGCGTTGACCGGCATCGCAGTGAGCCATTGCGCGATCGGCGACGGCGTGAACGCGGCGAACATCCGCCGGTGCGTGGACTCGCTTGCGGCTGCCGGTTATGACGGCGTGCTCAGCCTGGAATGCGAGGGACAAGGCGGCCCGATGCTCGAACGCAGCCTCGATTGGATGCGCGGGCTTCTGAAGGAAACTTCCAGCACGGTGGAGAACCATGGATAAGGCGAACGGAACGAATCACGCACCCGCCGCGCCGCGGCGCGAGTTTCTCAAACTGGCGGCGGGGGCCGCCTCCACGAATGTACTGGCGGGTTACGTGGCGGCCAGCGGCATCATCAGGGTGGGCGTTGTCGGTTGCGGCGGCCGGGGAGAGGCCGCGGCCATGAACGCCATGAACGCCGGCAAGGACATTCGCATCGTGGCCATGGGCGACATTCGTCTGGACCGGGTTCAGGAGATACGGTCCGCGTTGAAGCTCAAGTATCCGGAGCAGATGGCCGTCGATGACAACCACTGTTTCAAAGGCTTCGACGCTTACAAACATGTGATCGAAAGCTCGGACGCGGTCATTATCGCGAACGCGGCGAAGTTCCATCCCTTCCATTTGAAGGCCGCCATTGAAGCCGGCAAACATGTCTTCGTGGAAAAGCCTCACGCCATCGATCCGCACGGCATTCAAACCGTCCGCACGGCTGTCGAAATGGCGGCAGCCAAGAGACTCTGCGTCGTGAGCGGATTGCAAAGCCGCTACCATCCGGGCTACCGGGAAACGATGCAGCGTGTGCACGATGGCGCCATCGGCGAGATCGTGGCGATTCAGGAGACCTGGCTCCGCCCGCCCTACGTCATGTATCAACGGGCGCCCGGGCTGACCGAGGTGGAGTATCAGGCCAGCAACCAGTACCACTTCCACTGGCTCTGCGGAGACGACGTGCCGCAGACCCTGATTCACAACCTGGACCGTTCCAGTTGGGCGATGCGGGACACCGCGCCTGTCCGCGCCTATGGAATGGGCGGACGCTCCACCTTGAAAGGCGAAATCTACGGCGATGTCTTCGATCACCATGCCGTCGTCTACGAATTCGCCAACGGCGTCCGCATCTACGCCTACTGCCGGACAATCGACAACTGCTACAACGAAAATTCGAGCCTCATCCTCGGCACGAAGGGCCGCTGCGATCTGCTCCGGCTGACCATCACCGGCGAAACCAACTGGAACCAGCCGGGACCGCCCACCAAGAACCACGCCTACGATCTGGAACATGCCGCGCTGTTCGGCGCCATCCGGTCGGGAAATCCGATCAACAACGGGGACTATATGGTTCGCAGCACGCTGATCACGCTGATGGGACAGTTCAGTTGTTATTCGGGCAAGGAAGTGACCTGGGACCAGATCTCGGCTTCCAATTACGCGCACCTGCCTCTGCCCGCGGATGTGCGCTCCGATATGGAGCCGCCGGTCCGTCCTGGTCCTGACGGCAGCTACCCGGTCTTCTTCACGCCCGGCGTGTCGAAATTGCTCTAATCCCCACATATTGCTTCAGTGAGACATCGCGAAAGAGGTTAGCCCATGCTTGGAACACACCACCGCGGACTGCCGCTCCTGCTGGCGGTCCTTCTTACGCTCCTGCTGCTTCCGGGGCTGCAGGCGCAGACAACCTATGGCTCCATCGTCGGTACAGCCCGCGACGCAAGCGGCGCGGTCATCCCCGGCGTCAAGGTAACCGTCACCAACGAAGGCACGAACACGGGCGCCGCCGCTCTCACGAACGATCTTGGCGCCTACTCGTTCACGACACTGCCTCCCGGACCGTACAAAGTTCACGCCGAGGCCGGCGGTTTCCGGCCCCTGGACATCACGGGCATCCAACTGCAAGTGAACCAGACCATCCGGCATGACTTGCAGATGCAGATTGGGCAGGTCTCGGAAAAGGTGGAGGTCAATGCCACTCTGGCCACGCTAGCCACCGACACCTCCGATGTCGGGCAGGTCATCAACAACAAGCAAATCGTCGACCTGCCGCTCAACGGGCGGCAATACCTTCAACTGGCTTCACTCACCAATGGCGTCGTCACCAGCGGCAGCGCCGGCGGCGACAACGCCGGGCCCAACTTCGTCAGCCAGGGCAACCGGGCGTCGAACAACAGCTATCTGGTGGGTGGTATCGACACGCGCATCCAGCGGAATAACACTTACGGGTTGAGTATCTCGGTGGATGCCATCGGCGAGTTCAAGATTCTGCAAAATTCATTCGCCGCCGAATATGGCCGCGGCGCATCGGTGGTGACCTCGACGATCAAGGCGGGCACGAACAACTTTCATGGAACGCTCTTCGAATTCGTCCGCAACCAGGTCTTCGACGCGCGCTACTCCTACAATTTCACGAACACCAAGACGCCGCTGCGCCAGAACCAGTTTGGCTTCAGCCTGGGCGGTCCCATCATCAAGAACAGGACGTTCTTCTTCACGAACTACGAGGGGGAGCGGATACGCCAGACGGGAATTGGCTATGGGCAGATGCCTCTCCCTGAGTATTTCGCCGGCAACCTGAGTAAGATGACGCAGAAGGCGAAGGACCCCGACTCGGGCCTGCTCTTCCCTGACAACCAGATTCCGGCCTCGCGCATTACCGGATTTTCCAAGGCGGGTCAAAAGTATTTCCGCGCTCCAAACGGCTCGCCACTGCCCGCCTACAACTACACCGGCATGACAGGCACCCAGCGCCGCGGCGACCAGGGCACGATCAAGATCGACCACAATCTCAGCGACAAGATCCGCCTCGATGGATTTCTCACGTTCATGGACCGCGAGGATGTCCGGCCGGCGTTGAACGAGTACAACGGCACGATCTCCACGATGAAGTCGCGGCCGACCTGGGGCGTGCAATACACGCACGTCTTCAGCCCGACGTTGCTGAACAACTTCCGCGTGGGCCGTTTCATCACGAACATGTACAACGGCCAGGACAGGATCGCGGCGAATAACGTGGCCGTCGAGGAATTCGGACTGAAAAACGTCCGCCCCGAGGACTTCGCCTATGGACCTCCGGGCATGGCGATCAACCTGTTCCAGCGCGCGGGAGTTCCCGACTGGCAGCCGACCGGAGCCACCGACTGGAACTTGCAGTTCAACGATCAACTGACGATGGCCCGGGGCCGCCACACGATCAAGATGGGCGCCGACATGCGCTGGCTTAGCTGGTATGACCTTGGTTGGGCGATTCAGAACGGCACCTACACATTCAACGGCCAGTACTCCGCCAACCCGTTCGCCGATTACCTGCTGGGCCTGCCCAGCTATTCGCAGGTAGCTCTACGGGGAGACGGCAAATACAGTTACACGCTCAGACAGGGAGAGTTCAGTTACTACGCCCAGGACGACTGGAAGGCCACTCCTGAGCTGACGATCAACTACGGGCTTCGCTACGAACTGATCCAGTTTCCTCTGGAAGTGGATAACGCCCTTTCGAATTGGGATTTCCCAAACCACACGATGCTTTTCGCGGGCAAGGAACTGCCACGCCGTCTGATACCGACCGACAAGAACAACTTCAGCCCGCGCCTGGGAGCCGCCTATAGCCCGAAGTGGTCGAAGAAGACCGTCTTCCGCGGCGGCTGGGCGATGATGTACGGCAACTTCCGCCAGTACGAAGCCGCTCTGCAACATTTCCACCCGCCGTACGTGAATGAGAACTTCATTTACAATGACGCGCCGAAGTACTCCTACACAATCGCCAATCTGTGGCCGGCGCCCATCACCGACTTCAAGAACGGCGACCTGAGCGGCACCACCGTGAACTACCTGAACGACAAGGCGATGCCTCTCAGCTACCAGTGGAACTTCAACGTGCAGCACGCGCTGCCGAAGGACTTCCTCTTGCAGGTGGGCTATGTGGGCAACGCCGGCCGCGACATGCAGGTTCGTTACGACGCCAACCAGGCCGTCCCCATGGATCCGGCCAATCCAACTTCCATCAATGACCGCCGGCCCTGGAAGAGACTCGGCTTCGTCAGCGCGAACAGCTCCAAGGGTTATTCCAGCTACCACGGCCTGGACCTGCACCTGGAACGCCGCTACTCGAACGGCCTGGCGATCATCGGCAACTACACGTTCATGAAACAGATGGGCATCCGCGGCGTGGATAACTACACCGTGATGATGATCGACAACATCAAACACAGCTATGGCCCCGAGGGCAACCAGCACCGCTCGGTCATCAGCTTCGTGTACGACCTTCCGTTCGGCAAGGGCAGGCGTTTCGCCAACAGCTTGCCGGGCGCGTTCGACCGGATCATCGGCGGCTGGCAGACGAATGGAATCTTCACCTACTTCTCCGGAGGCTTTCTCAGCGCGGATTCCAGCGTCAACAACGGCGCGGGCGGCCGCCAGCAGAATCGCGCGGACGCCACCGGTCAACCCGCCAACCTGCCAGCGGGGCAGCAGACCACAGCCAGGTGGTTTAACACCGCGGCGTTCGCCGACCCAACCTACACCCGCTTCGGCACCTCCGGCGTGGGCGTGATCCGGGGACCGGGCGCGTCCAACTGGGATCTGTCCATTTTCAAGAACACCCGGTTGACGGAAGGCATGAACCTGCAATTCCGCACGGAGATGTTCAACGCACTGAACCATGTAAACCTGAACAATCCCGCGACCAGCGTCAGCAACCGCTCGACGTTCGGCACGATCACCGGCGCCGCCTCGGCGCGCATCATTCAACTCGGGTTGAAGCTGGTTTTTTAGCCTTTCATCCGGGATGCCTGGGTGGGTGGCGCACAGGCGTCACCCACGTCCCTTGTGCGCACTCCCCCGGTTCCCCGGCCCGAGGCGCGCACAGCCCATTGGAAATCACATCGCGGGACGAAGCAGGACCGGAGAGCCTGCGCCGCGAAAGGAGTTCGTAGTGAAACATGCCCTGCTCATCCTGTTGGCGGCGCTGCCGCTCGCATCGCAGACACAGGTGATTCCTCTGGAAGGCACCTGGCGGTTCCGGCTCGATGCCGAGAAGTCCGGCTCCCAGTTGCGGTGGCATGAACAGCGATTCGAGGACGACCTCATCTTTTTGCCCGGCAGCACCGACCAGGCCGGTTTCGGCCTGAAGACCGCCGCCGCCTCTCGCGGCTGGCTCTCGCGCCCCTTCGTCTACGAAGGCGCGGCCTGGTATCAGCGAGACGTAATCGTTCCTGACTCATGGCGAGGCAAACGCCTGGAGCTGTTTCTCGAACGCCCGCATTGGGAGACGAAGGTATGGGTGGACGGCAGGGAGTTGGGTACGCGCAACAGCCTCTCCACGCCCCATGTCTATGACCTGGGCATGGGCATCGAGCCGGGCCGCCATGCGATCACGATTTGCGTGGACAACACGTACAAGATCGACGTAGGGCGGAACGCGCATAGCGTGACCGATCATACGCAGACCAACTGGAACGGCATCGTGGGCAGGCTGGAGCTTCGAGCGGCCAGCCCGGTTTGGATCGGGCAGGTGCGCATCACGCCACAAGCGGCGGGAAAGACGGCGAAGGTGCGCGTCACCGTGCTCAATGCCACGGGGAGGCCCGTGACGGCCCGGCTCGCGGCGGAAGGCGTCACCGCGCAGGTGGAGGTGGCGGGCGCGGAGGCGCAGGCGGAATTTACCGTGCATCGTCCCGGCGCGAAGTTGTGGGACGAATATGAGGGCAACCTGCAAGACCTGGCCATCACGCTAGCCGCTGGTGCGTACCGGGACGAATGGCGCGGACAGTTCGGCCTGCGAGATATGGGCGTCCATGGGAAGCAGTTCACTCTCAATGGCCGGCCAATCTTTCTCAGGGGCACGCTCGAATGCAACATTTTTCCCATGACCGGCTATCCCCCGATGACCGTCGAGGCGTGGTCGAGGCTATTCCGGATCGCGCGGTCTTACGGCCTGAACCACTTCCGGTTTCACTCGTGGTGTCCGCCGGAGGCGGCATTCCAGGCCGCCGACGAAGCCGGTTTCACGCTACAGGTTGAACTGCCCGTGTGGAGCAACATGGCCGGCAAGGACCCCGTGCTCACCCAATACATGCGGGAGGAAGGAAGACGGATTCAGGATACGTATGGCAACCACCCATCCTTCACGATGATGTGCCTGGGCAACGAGCTGAAGGGCGATTTCGACGAGATGGACAAGATGACCGGCGAACTGAAGGAGTACGACCCGCGCCGCCTCTACACCTTCTCCTCCGACCATGTGCGCCGCCATCCCGGACCGACTTCGGACTATTACGTGGCGCACAACACCGATTCGGGACCGGTGCGCATCCACGGCGCCCGGTACGCCCAAACCAACGACGGCACGATGCGGGACCACACGGCCCACGCCGATCGCTTCTCCATGCCGATGGTGGCCCACGAACTGGGCCAGTGGGTGACGATGCCCGACTATTCCGAGATTGGCAAATACCAGGGCGTGCTCAAAGCACGGAACCTGGAAGCATTCCGGGCCCAGATGGAAGCGCGGGGCATGCTGGAGCAAAATCGTGAGTTCCATCTCGCGTCCGGGCGGTTTGCCTGGCGGCTGTACAAGGAAGACATCGAGGCATCGTTGCGCACGCCCAACTGGGGCGGGGTGCAGTTGCTCCAGTTGCAGGATTTCCCCGGACAGGGCGAGGCTCTCATCGGGTTGCTGGACTCCTTCTGGGAATCGAAGGGGATCCTGGAGCCCGAAGAAATGAATGGGTTTTTCGGCGAGACGACGGCACTGGCGAAGTTCCCCAAATTCACATGGACAAACGATGAAACATTCACGGCGAGCCTCATGGTGGCCCACTACGGCAAGGCGGCGATCAAAGGAGCATCGGCCCAATGGTCGTTGAAGAACGGCACGGAAATCGTGGCCGGTGGCTCGACCGCGCCGGCCGATGCCGGTCTGGGACAGGTCCTCACGCTGGGCGGGATCGCGGCGCCACTCGGCACTGTCACAAAGGCGGCGCGTTTGCGGCTCGAAGTGAAGCTGCCCGCCGCGCGGACAAAGAACTTCTGGGATATTTGGGTGTATCCGAAAGCGGCGCCCTCTTCCACCGGAGACGTGCTGCTGGCTCACTCGCTGGATGAGACAGCCAGGAAGAAACTCGCCGCCGGAGGCAAGGTGCTGCTGACGCTGCCGTCCGGGACGCAGACCAAGGGGACCATGCCGCAGCGCTTCCTCCCGGTCTTCTGGTCATTGAGCTGGTTCGCGAAGCAGCCGGGGCACCTCGGAATCTACTGCGACCCATCGCATCCGGCGCTGGCCGGGTTCCCAACCGCGAACGGAAGCGACTTTCAATGGTGGGACATCACCGAGAATTCCGCCGCGTTCATCCTGGACGGCATCGAAGCGGGATTCCGGCCGATTGTGCAGGTGATCGACGACTACCACCGGAACCACAAGCTTGGCGCGATCTTTGAAACCAGGGTAGGCCCTGGCCGGCTGCTGGTTTCCGCCTTCGATCTCGACACCGGCCTTGCCAGCCGGCCCGCGGCACGGCAGCTTCGCGCAAGCCTGCTCGACTATATGAATAGTCCGAAGTTCAATCCAGGGGCGGAACTGCCGGCGGCCACGCTGGAAAAGCTGTTGGTTCCATGACCGGGAAGAGATCATGAGACGGCGGTGGACGCTTCTTTTTTATGCGATGGCCGCAATGGCTGTATGGAGCGGCGACGGCGCGCAGGCCGCCACGTTTCGCGATGACCGCGTGCCGTTGAACGGTGAGTGGCACTTCCAATTGCGGCGCGATAACCGGCTGCTCACGGCGGGGCCGGTCGAATTCGGTCCGGTGACGGCCTCCTCCCAGGCCGCGATGATCGAACCGTACACGGGCGGGGAGACCTCGGCGGGACGCTGGATCACCTCGACACCCGTACCACTGGCCGCGACCATCATTCCGTCCGAAGGCGGCAGCTCATGGTCCCGCCAGATCTGGAAGCCGCATCCGCGGCAGCAGGGCGGCACATGGTGGCGGATTGACCTGGGTCCGGAAAGGACCATGCGCACGGTCGCGGGAATTCGCGTGAACTGGGTGGCGCCTCCGGACGTAACCGTGCGCGCGGAACTCTCCTCCGACGGAGTGAAGTGGGCCGAATGGGCCTCTTCGGCCTCCGAACGTTCCAGCGTGGACACCTGGATCCGAGGCAATCCGGAACGCGCCCGCTATGTGCGGCTGCACTTCACTCCGGCCATGTTTCCAGGCACCCGGCTGATCGAGGTGTTCCTGAAAGGACCCGATGGCGCATTGACGCCGTGGCTGCCTTTGCCGCGAATGGCCTGGTACGAGAAACTGCGCCAGTACACTCCCTCCGATGGCTTTCACCTGCCCGACTTCGACGACGCTTCCTGGTCCGGAATTCAGGTTCCGTCCTACTGGGAACTGGCGCAGTTCAGCGAGCCGACGTGGTGGCAGCCTGACGATGCGGTTGGTTATTACCGCCGCGTGTTCACTCTTCCGGAAAATTGGCGCGGCCGCCAGGTCCGGCTGCGGTTCGAAGGCGTCAACAACTCGGCGCGAGTGTGGGTGAACGGGCAGGAGATCGGATACCACGAGAGCGGGTTCACGGTCTTTGAATTCGACGTTACCGCGCACCTGAAATTCGGCCAGCCCAACACCATCGCGGTCCGCGTCTGTAAATGGACCCTGACCCACGAGTACGACACCGACGATGTCTGGTTTCTGGGCGGAATCTGGCGCGACACGTATTTGTACTCACTGCCCGCGCGACGCATCGACGACTACACCCTCGTCACCGAATTGGACGAGCAGTACCGGGATGCCGCGCTGCGCGCCCGGTTGGCGCTGGCCAGCGACGCCGCTTTTACCGGCGCGAGGTACGAGGTGGAAGGTGAGTTGAAGGGACCCGATGGCGGCGCCGTGCCGGTTGACGGACTGAAGGCCGCGGGCTTTCTGGATGGCCGCGCCCCGCTTTCTATTGAACTGGCGGGCCGTGTCCGGAACCCGCTCAAATGGACCGCGGAGACGCCGCATCTCTACTCGCTCACCCTTCGGCTGCGCGTGGAAGGACGCACCGTTCATGAATTTTCGACCGCGATCGGCTTCCGTCAGGTTGAGGTGAAAGGGGACAGAATTCTGCTGAATGGCGTGCCCCTGCGCGTGCAGGGGACCGTGACCACGCGCGCCAACCCGAACGATTCGGGCGAGGATCTGAAGACCGTATTCGCGAGAGAGATCCGGATTCTCAAGGAATCCAACATCAACATGATTCGCAGCCATACGACGCCGCTCGAAGAGGATTTTCTCGATCTCTGCGACAAACACGGCATCTATGTGGTTCCCGATGTACCCGCGGTCTGGCTGAACGAGGGCGACTACCGGAATCTCGCCGGCGGCGCCGTGCAGCGGGCCAGGGAGATTCACCAGCAGCACAAGAATCGCGCCTCGGTCGTGATGTGGCACATCGGTAACGAGAATGGCCCTTCCTCCGGTTACCGTCCGATGGGGCAAGCCGCGCGCTGGCTCAGCGACAACGATCCCACGCGTCCCGTGGCCCTTTGCGACAACGAGGCGAACCTCGCCGAGTACGGTGCGGCGGTGAAGGACTTTCACTTCTACGGATGGCCGCCGCTGGAACCCACCGCCGCGCCCTTCCTGATGGGCGAATTTCACGGCGTGCCGGAAGAGGCGGACCGCCTGAAGGACCGCGGCTTTGTGGAGAGCTGGGGCCGCAGCCTCAAAGCGGGATGGGGCTCGATTGCCGGCAAACCCTGGGTAGTGGGCGCGCTGATGTGCTGCTGGGACGACGGTTCCGTGAACGGAAATCTGGGCCCGCGCCAGTGGGGACTGCTCGATTCGAAGCGGCACGCGAAGGACCTGGCGTTCCACGTGCGGAAGGTCTATGCACGCGTTCATCTGGAACTCGCCGATGCCAGGCTGAGCGCCGGAAGGCTGAACGGCGCCCTGCATGTGTTCAACCGGTACAGCTACGTTGATCTGTCCGGCCACACGTTTCGTTGGGAACTGCTGGCTGGTGGAAGGACGGCCGCCAGCGGTCTGATCCAGTGCCGCGTGAATCCACAGTCCTCCACGGCGCTACCGCTGAGTCTCACGGCTCCGGAAGGATCGGAGATCCTTCGCATCTCGGTGTCGGACCGCGAAGGATTCCTCGTGCAGAGTGAGGATTTCGCGCTCACGCCGGAAGCCTCGGGCCGCAAGGCAGCCTCCCTGCTTTCACACATTGGATTCACCAGGCGCGCCGGCAAGCCGCGCGAGTTCGAATATGCCTGGAAGGCCGGCGGGCTGAGCGTTCGCGGCCGAGACAGCGCCGAATGGCTCACGATCCCGGGACTCGTGGTACAGACAGGAAAGGACCGCCGTACTAACATCCCACTCGGCGAAGTGCATTATGGCGTGCCCAGCCACGACGCCGGCAAGCTGATTGTCCCATTCACCATCGCGGAGTCACGAGGCCGTTTGATCTTCGAAGAAGGCGCCAATTTCCTCAAGGCCCGTTACGAGTTCACCGCCGCGAACGCCATATCGATTCGTGAAATCGGCCTGGCACTGCGGCTTCCTGTGGGCGTGAAGGAGCTTGCCTGGAATCGGGCGCCGCTCTGGAACAGCGCCCCAGCCGGTTGGTTGGATGGTCCGCGCGGAAGGGCATCGCCGGAAGCGCTGGCGGAAACCGTCAGCCGCCGCGATCTCTACTGGCTGGCCTTCCAGGCGGCGGGCCGGCCCATCCTGATCGCTCCGTCCGGAGAGACGATGAATCTCCGCTTCGACTCGCCGCCCCGAGGGATCGTCCTCGGCGAGTTTCTCTCCTCGCAAGGCTTCCTGGGCAAGTACGATCTGGCGACAATCGACAAAAAGGTGGCTGCCGGTGAAACGCTGTCCGGCGGTACAACCATCTATTTGTTGCCTTCGCGCTCCTGGGCAGCTCTGTCAGGGAACGTGGAAAGAGATTGATATCCGCTTAGGCGGTGATCAGGCCCCGCATTCCGGCGACATACAACTGCCGCTTCCCGTGCGGCGCCGCCTGAAAAATGATCCGGTTGAAGTTCCGGTCCCAGTTAGGATGGCCATCGAGCCGGCGCACCATGGAGAGCTCGTCTTGCAGCGCCCGGCGATCCACCGTTCTCATCCGGCAAGCCTGCTCCTCGCGCCCGGTCTGAAGGTCGATGAACCGGATGGAGACATAGGTCTGCTGGCCCGCGTCCTGAAATGTATCCGTCACAAGGTGGCGCCGGTTGGTGTGAATGCGGGGATGTCCTCCTCCCACGATCTTCTCGGATAGCAACTGGAAGCCGGTCCCATCGAAGCGCCACTGGCAAAACCTGGTTTTGCCGTCGATGGAAAGATTGCGAATGATGTGCTGGCCGTCGGGATGCCAGTTGGGGTGCCCGCCATCGGTGCCCCAGAGGGGCTTGGTTGGCAGCAGGCGGATGTCTGAACCGTCCGGGTTGAATGTGAACACCAGGGTGTTGGCTCCGCCCTGGCCGTTGGGGAAGATGGTGCGAGAGATTTGCAGGATGCGCGTGGCCTGGTTGTTGAACTTCGAGTGCCACAGATACCAGGTTCCCCCGATCCAGGGTGACGGCTCCGGCACCTGAGAGGCCAGCTTGGCCAGGCTCACCAGCAGCGTCTTCCGGTTGCTGGCCAGATCGGTCCTCCATAGGCCCTGGGATTCCGACGCGCCAGGACTCAGCCTCGGCGGGTTGAGCGGATCGCGTGAAGGAACGCCGTAGCCGAGTTGCGTGGCGTCCATCAGTTCCAGCGGAAACCCGATTGCACACGAGTCGTCGGGAGCAACGTTGTAGCCTGGGCCCGAGTAGACCCTGGCTTCGCCGCGCTCCAGATCGAGGCGCACACAAACGGCGGCGCCGTCCACGATGTCGTTCGTGTACAGGTAGCGGTCCGTGCCTCCCCAGTTCACATTGGCTCCTGTCTGATAGCCCCAGGAACGCGTCTTGTACACGGTCTGGATCGTGCGGTCACGAAGGTCGATCACGCACACTTCGGCCGTGTCGCCGAGCCGCGGGTAACGGTCGTCATACGGCAGACGAGTCGCCGCGAGGTATCTTTCCGAAGGGCTCCAAGGACAGGCGTCGTAGTAGGTATGCACATAGGACGCATCGTCCGGTGTCACGCGCAACACCGGACCTGCCGCGCCGCCGCCCTCGGTCTCCACGAAATCGAAGGCCCGCTGCTTCGATACCGGAGCCTCCATCGCCCAGCAGCCGGGAGCCAGCAGACGCGCGGCCAGGCCTCCCGGGATGGTCCACAGCGATCTTCTGTTCAACAGCGGCATTCCCTGTCTTCCTCGCCGCGGCCTACCACAGCAGGCGCAGGCTCAACTGAAGCTCGCGCGAGTTCACACCGCTGGTGCGGGACGACAACAATCCGTCCGCGGCCACGGCGGTTGGGTTGTTGGGGTTGTTCAGCACGTTGAAGAAGTCGGCCTGGAACCGTAGCCGGACGGTTTCGGTGATGGGAAGGTTCTTCATGATCGAAGCGTCCATGCCCCAGGTGCGAGGCCCGTTGAAATACTGCTGGCGCCAGGGGTGAAGGTTGTCATCGAACGCGGTTCGCTGCACCGTTCCGTTCTTGATCGGAACCCAGACCGTGTTGGTGTCCCAGAAGCCGGAAAGGGCGGTGTTGGCCGGCGCGTTCGCGGGCAGTTCCGTGCTGCCATAGGGGATCAGCGGAGCGCCCGCGGGCTTATAGTTCGCCGGAACGCCCATGACGCCGTTCGGCTTGCCGCTGGCATCCGTGCTGTTGATGCGGTTCGAAGGGATATACCCATTCCAGTAGAGGAATCCGCTGTAGCACTGGCCGCTGCGGCAGTCCTGAACCGGATACTTTTCGCCATAGATCTCGATGGGGTTTCCATTCGGATAGATGGTGGATGGCAGCGCCCAGTAGTTGCTGCGGAGATAGCCGAGCCCGGCCACCTGCCAGCCGCCGATGAACCGGTCCAGAATCGGGCCCGACGCGCCGCCGAACCTCTTGCCCTTGCCAAATGGCAGATCCGCCAGCCAGTTCCAGCGAAGACGGTGCTTGGGAATGGTGATGTCCCGCTGGTAGTTCAGGAAGCGGTTGCGGTCATTGATATCCGCGGGAACCGCGTTGGGCATGTACTGGTTCACACCGCCAATCACCACTTGGGATCCGCGGCCGCCGGCGGTCATGGCATTGCCGAGGTTGTAGAACACCTGGAACGCCAGCCCGTTGGAGTAGCGGCGTTCGGCCTCGAGCTGGAACCCGTGGTAGTTGGACCAGCCGGACTTCTGGTACTCCTCGATCGTGCCATACACCTGCTGGTCAAAGGGCCTGCGGGCGGAATTGGCGTACTCGCCAGTGGGCAGCGGCTGTCCGGTGGAAGCGAACCAGATGTAGGTGCTCGGATTCTCATTGTAGCGGCTGTACATCTCCAGGTTGTTCACGTGGTTGCCAACGTAGCTGGCCTTTACAACCATGTTCGGAGTCACTTCGCGTTCCAGCGTCAGGTTCCAATCCATCGGGCGGCTGTCGGGTTGATCGGGGGTGAAGTAGCTGACCACGCCCGAGCCGCGCGTAAAGGAGGCCACGCTGTCGCTGGTGACGGCGTTCCGGCTGTTGGATCCCGCGATGATCGTGGGAACCGACCGCAGCCCGTAGTTGCCAATGCCATCTGGCGCATTTTCCGCGATCAACAGGTTATTGAGGAAGGGCGCCGTCAACGGGATGTTCTGGCGCATGCGGCGGCCCCATGTGTCCAGCGGGACGGGGAAGTAGGAGATCCGGTAGCCTCCGCGCAGCACGGTGGGGGTGCGGCCTTCCGACACGCGGTAGGCAAACCCCACCCGCGGTCCGAAGTTGGTGGTATTTCCGTTGATGAGATCGCGGGGCATGCCGGCTTCCCGGTAGTTCAGGAAGGAGGCGCCCAACGCCGTGTAGGAGTTCACGATGCTGGGCATGGTCGCGCCCATCTTGTACAGTTCGTTCAGATCGGCGCCGAGCACAACGGCCTTCTTTTGCGGGTCGAAAGAGGTCAGCACGCCCCGTTTTTCCGAGTAGGGAGGCCAGTACTCCCACCGCACGCCCAGGTTCAGGGTCAGGCGGGGAGAGACGCGGAAGGTGTCCTGGAAATAGGCCGCATATTCACGGGATCGCGCGTAAAAATAGCCGCGCACGAAGTTGTTCCGGTAGTTGGCGATGCCCAGGAACATGTTCGCCATGTTGTGGCCTGTGAGAGCGGCTGGCTGCGGGTTGGTGCGCGAAGTCGCCGGGTCATAGAGAGCCGTCGCCATGGTCTGGAAGTTGATGTTGCCCTGAATCTGCTGCTGTTCGGGCAGGTAGTTCATCTGGTCATACCGGAAGTGGGCTCCGAATTGAAGCTCGTGCTTGCCTGTGATCTTGGTGAAATTGCTGTCCGCGATGTAATTGGTGAGCGCGGCCCGCTGCGTATTCTCCGTCTCGAAGTAGTAGCTGCTGAGACCGGTAGTATAGAGACCGGGCCATCCAGCCACGTCGAACGGGTTGGGAAGCCCCAACTGGTCGGCGTACTTGACGCCAGGATCGCCGGTTCCGATGTAGCGGTTGCTGCGGGAAGCCGAAACCAGAAGCTCGTGGAAGAACGTGGGGCTGAAGATGTGAGTGTGCGCCACGGCCAGGCTGCGGTTCGGCATGAGGGTCTGCCGCGTGTTGGCGACGTTGTTCAACATGGGCAGCCCAAGGAAGTTCGTGAAGTTGCTGGAATCCCCTTGCGTATACCGGGCGTAGACGCTGTCGGAGTCCGAGAAGCGGTGGTCGAACCGGGCGGTGGTTGTCCACTGCCGGGTATTGTTGGGAATGGGTCCCCACCAGTTGAAGTCGATCAGGGGATTCACCTGCGGATGGGTCGGCAGAGGCGTGATTTCGAATAATGTCTTGGCCAGCGGGCTCATCCGGGACGGGTTGATGACGTTCGTCCGGCCGCCGTGGGACATCGGCTGGCGGCTCCAGTCCTGCGCATTCGTGGTCAGCGGATCATAGAGCCTTTGCAGCCGTCCCTGCACGTCATAGAGATTGCTGAAATCGCCGGCCCGCATGGCCTCGGTTGGCACATGGTAGCCGCTGGTGGTGGCGCTCACCGTGCGATTTCCCTCGAAGGCGAAGAACCAGAAGGTGCGCTTCAGGCCGTTGTAGACGCCCGGCAGGATTACCGGACCACCCGCCGAGCCGCCAAATTCGTTGCGGATCAGGTGCGGCGGTTTCGCATAGAAGTCCTCCCGGCGCCGCGCCTTGCCGATCGCGTTGTTCCTGTGCGTTTCAAACAGCGAGCCGTGAAACGCATTGGTGCCGCTCTTGGTGGAAAGCACGATGGAGGTAGGCCGTGCGAATTTGGCCGAGGAGTTGTTGTTTTCCACCTTGAACTCCTGCACGGACTCCAGACTGGGCAGCCGGAGGGGGTCCCCGCCAAGAAAACGGTCCGCCAGATTGGAACCGTCCAGCACCAGTTCCTGAGATCCCTCCCGCATGCCGTAAGCGCGGTTGCCTTCCATCCCGGGCATCGTGGCAAGAAGGGCCGTCACGTTCCGGCCGTTGATGGGCAACTGCTCGATCCTGGTCCGTTCCAGAACCCGTCCAAGCGTTGGACTGTCCGAGGTGACCAGAGGCGACGACGACAGGACCTCCACCGAGGTCGCCGTGGTGGCGATGCGAAGGACCGGCTCAATCACAATGCTCTGCTGCACCTGTACGGTGGCTTTCGCCAGGAACCGCTGCATACCAGGCGCGCCGGCCTCCAGTTCGTAGCTGCCCGGCACCAGGCCAGGAAACACATAAAATCCCGCCTCGTTCGAGACTGTGCGCAAAGCCAAGCCAGTGGCCGTATTCTTGATTTCCAGGGCCGCGTTCGGGATCACCGCGCCGGCCTCATCCCGGACCGTGCCGCTGACCCGCCCGTTGGATGCCTGCGGAAAACAGGGCAGGGTGAGCAAAACCGCTGTAAAGGCGGCGAGGGCAATTCTCGCGATCAACATAAAAACTCCTTGACGTTGCCGTACTGTGTGATTCATGTGCGCCAATCCCCTGATCGAAGATTCCTTAATGGGGCCCATTGCTATTGTTAGATGACTTAACATATACTCTCGTTGGTATAGTCGTCAATATTTTTTTTCACGCGAGGACAGACCGGTCCCGACCTGTTACAAGGTGTCACTTTCCTTGGGAAATTGGGAGGCAGTGCATCCCAAAGGGTACGACCGGGGGCTTCCTGCCCGGGGAACGGGAAGAGATACTTTAGTTTGACGAGCTTACAAATATGAACGAGGTGGCTCTACCGTGATCGCAAAAACCCCGCGGCCTCACACGCGGCGGGTCAGTCCGCTGCGAATGAAGACGATGAACACCGTGGGGTTGCTGACACTGTTGCGGGAGCATGGTCCGCTCTCCCGCTCGGATCTTGCTCGGATCACCAGACTGAGCAAACCGACGGTTTCCGAGCAGGTCACCGACCTGATCTCACGCGGACTGGTGGTCGAGACCGGCGCGAAGAAGCCTGGCTCACAGCGCGGGAAAAAGCCGACGATGCTCCAGTTCAACGAGGATTGCGGGCGGGTGATTGCCGCACGGATCTCGTCCACCGGCGTCCAGGTGTGGGAGGCGCGGCTGGACGGGACGTTGACGCATCAGGCGGTACTGCCCATCCATCTGGAACTGGGTCCGGGTGATGTCATCCAGACATTGAAGGATGCGATTCGCCCACTGCTGAATCATGGCTCGGGGGACGCTGCCCGCCGGCGGCTGATCTCGATCGCGACGCCGGGCCTGGTGGATGTCCGCAATGGTATCGTGCTGGAGACGGACAATATCTTCGGGTGGCGCAACGTCGCCCTCGGCGCCGATCTGAACTGGGAGTTTGGCGTCCCGGTGGTGGTGGACAACGATGTGAACCTCGCCGTGCTGGCCGAAGCCCGGTTCGGCGGCGGCCAGGACCAGCACTCCTTCGCCCTGATTCAACTCGACACCGGCATTGGTCTGGGCGTCTATCTCAATGGCGCCGCCTATCACGGCCAGCACTGGGCGGCCGGCGAAATCGCCCATATGGTTCTGGATCCGGCGTCGATCGGCTCCCCAACCGGCGGCCGCGGACACCTGGAGTCCGCCGTGGCCATGGATCGTGTGACGGAGCGCGTGCTTCAACTGGCGCTTGCCACGCCGGGCCCGTTGGCCGGACTGTTGAAGCGCATGCCCCCGGTCGAGGCCTTGCTGGAAGCCGAGAGCCAGGGCCATGCTCCGGCCGGTGAACTTGCCCGCGAACTGGCCGAGACCCTCGGCGTGGCCATAGTCAATGTCTCGGCCTGCTACGATCCCGGCAAGATCATCCTGCTGGGCCCGCTGTTCACTTCCTTATTCGGCAGGATCCGGACAGTCTTCGAATCCATCATCCGCTGGCCGGTGAAACTGGAACTCTCCAGCCTCGGAGAAGATGTCTTCCTGCGGGGCGCTCTGGTGGCCGGATTGGCCCGCATCTTCGACCGCATGGACCTGGAACTGGAGAACCCGGCGCCGGCGGGCGGGGTTGGCGGCACGTCGGCCCAACCAAAGGAGGAACCTGCCATTGAACAGGCGTGAACTCATGAAATCGGGGGCAGTGATGGTACAGGCGGCTGGAAGTCTGGCGCCCCCCAATGAACAGATCGCGAAGGCTCGCCGGGCGGCACAGGCTCTTCTGAAGCCCTCGCCATCGCAGCTTCAACGTGGTCTTGCTCTGCACGCCGCCTCGATCGTCATCGAACCGTACGGCTTCGCGCCGCGCGCGGCCTTGGACGGAGACGCCGTGAGGAGGGCGCAGGAAGCAGGCGCCTCCGACAACGATCTCGAACACATGATGGACGAGATGGAGAATACGCGGTTCGTGCCCGACCCGGCCGAACGCGCCGAATTTGTCGCGGCCTGGAAAGCCTCCGGCGTCACATGCGTGTTCCAGAACGCCGGACGCGAGAGCCAGGACCCGCTGAAACTCCTCCGCCGGCTTGGCTACTTCACCTACGCCCTGGACATGATGCGCGATTTCGTGGTCCGCGTGATTGACGCCGAGGACATCGTGGCGGCGAAACAGGCCGGACGCGCCGCCATGGCCCTCAGCGCCAATGGCGTTCCGCTCGAGCAAAGGTGGGAGACCGTCCCTTCGGAGATGTCCCTGCTGGACACTTTCTTCCATCTGGGCATCCGGATGATGCACCTGACCTACAATCGCCGCAACATGATCGGCGACGGCTGCGCCGAGCCTTCCGACGCCGGCTTGAGCGACTTCGGCCGCGCCGTGGTCGCCGCGATGAACCGCCGGGGCATCATGATCGACGTGGCCCACTCAGGCCAGCGCACCAGTTACGAGGCGGCCAAGGCGTCAACCAAGCCGATGGTGGCAAGTCATTCGTCATGCCACGCCCTGCATCCCCACTACAGGGCGAAGACCGACGCAGTGATCCGGGCCATCGCGGATACCGGAGGGTTCATCGGCATCTGCGCAGTCGCGGATTTCATCGGCAGGTCGCACGACCTGGTCTCGATGCTGGACCACATCGACTACGCGGTACGGAAGGTTGGAGTGGACCATGTGGCCATTGCCACCGACTTCTCATACCGCTCCGTGCATGCATCTGCGGAGTATCGCAAAATCCCGGCCCGGCGGCGGCTCCACGCCGGATGGGAGTCGTTCTGGCCCACCCCGATCGCGCGCTATCCGGAAGGGCAGGAAACCATGGCCTGGACCAATTGGCCCCTCTTCACGGTGGGCCTGGCGCAGCGCGGCTACAGCGACACCGACATTCAAAAGCTGATCGGCGGAAACGCGCTCCGGGTGATGAGAGCCGTGTTTCCGCCGCGTCCGAGGATTCCCGGCGCCTCCGCGGTGCGTCAGTAGATCAGTTTCAATCCAAACTGGATGATGCGCGGCAGGTTCCCCTGCGAGTTCACCGTGCCGAACTGTACGTTGCCGAAGACCTGGTTCGGCGGCGCGAACGTCACGGCGTTGGTGATGTTGTACACCTCCGCCCGAAATTGAAGGTTCAGACGTTCCCGGATGGGCGTGGTCTTGGCGAAGTTCACGTCCACCTGGCTCGTGGAATCGGCGCGGCATCCGTTATAGTTGCTTGGCGCGTTGCCGAACGCGTAGGCTGGCGGATTGGAGAACACGGAGGCGTCCAGCCAGTTGGTGGCCGTCGGGTTCGCCACGCAGGGATTCTGGCCGTTCCAGTTCGGCCGCTGCCCTCCGCCCTGCGAGAAGGTGTTGTTGGTCTGCGAAGAGATGCCCAGCGGCCCGCCGGAAAACGCGGACCAGATGCCGCCCACCTGCCAGCCCCCCAACAGCCTGCCCGCCACGCTTCTGTTGTTCTTGAAAAATGGCAGTTCGTAGACGGCGTTGAACAGGAGCCGGTGTGTCTGATCGGTCGTGGACACACCCCACTCGGAGGCGAGATCGTTGTTGTTCTGAAAGCCATCCGCTCCCAGCACCTCGCCAGCGAACGGCCCAACGCCATAGTCGAACAGTTTCGACCATGTGTAAGCCGCCATCGCGCTGACGCCGCTGGCATACCGCTTCTCGACCTTCACCTCCATCGCGTTGTAATTCGAACTGGCCCAACTGGCGTTCTGCGATGTTACGGAACCGAATTGAGGGTAAGGCCGCAGCAGTTGCGCCCGCGCCACACGCGGCTGCGACAGCGCGCCAACCGCGATCTGGCCGAAGAACGGATTCGTTACCTGGTCGCGCAACCCGTTGCCGAGTGAAAGCGCCGAATCCGGCAACTGGTTCCACACCCGGTTCTGCTGGAAGCCAACTCCCCGGCTGCCCGCATAGCCAATCTCGAACAACGTACTGTACGGCAACTCCTGCTGAATGCTGAAACTCCACTGCGCGCTGCTGGGAACATAGTTGCTCCTATCGAAGAAACCGATGTCCTGACCCGCCAGCGTGGCCAGGCCCAGCGAGGATCCGGTCGGACGGTTGAATCCTTGCGGGTATGGGTCGCTCCACTTCACGATCGGCGTCACGCCATCCAGGCTCGATGTGATCGAAGTCGACGCCTGGAATCCGCTCACGCCAAACGCGCCCGCCGCTCCGCCAATGCCCGTCGTGGCCGCGTAGAAAAGCCCGCCCCCGGTGCGGATCACTGTCTTTGGAAGCACGCGCCAGGCGATGCCCGCGCGGGGAGCCCAGTTGTTTCTATCGGCGTTCGTATTATTGCGCGGCAAGCCGCCCACCCCGACAAACGTCAGCCCGCCTCGCGGATTCAAGCCCTCGGCTTTCAGCGGGAATGCCGCGCCGTAATCGAAATTGGTCAGTTGATTGAACCGGTCGGTGCGCGCGCCCTCGTATTCATACCGCAGTCCCCAGTTCAGCGTGAGCTTGGGCGTCAACTTCCAGGAGTCCTGAATGAAGATGCCCGCGTACTTGGTGGTCATCGCCAGCGACGGGGCCGGCGTCACACCGCCTCCGGGAATACCCAGCAGGAACGTTGCCAGACCCAGCCCGGCGGTCGCGGTGGACACCGTCGGATTCGGCCCTTGCGTCCAGTTGGGCGTGAAATTAAACGCCGTCGCCTGGTCGCCCGTCTGCTGCGCATTCAACTGAATCACCCGGTACTCAGCACCGAACTTGAGCGTGTGGCTCGACAACGTCTTGCTGAGCGAACCCTGCACGGAATGCGTCGTCGGCCCGAACTTGATCATGTCCGTCGCTCCGATGAAGCCGCCCACCACGGTATTGGGAACCGAGCCCGTTCGAGAGAGACCCGTGATATTGATGGCCGGAAGCGAGATCGGATCCACCATTCCGCCGATCATGTAGGAGGGCAGCCCGATCGAGGTCACGTCGAAGCCGTCCGAATAAGGCCGCCGGTTGTTCACCAGGCGGGTCACCGAATAGCGGAACGTCCCGAGCAGGCTGGGGGAAAACGTGTGCGAATCCTCCACCACGGCGTTCCACCGCGTGAACACCTGGGGGCCCGCCGTCGGCGAGGAGGACTTCAACTCTTCGCCGTAGGCCAGTGCGCGGTACAGCGGCGTGTTGTCGCGGGAGTAGCGCACGAAGAGGCGGTTCGCCGCCGTGAAGTTGTGATCGCCGCGAATGCTGACGGTGTCCTTCGGCACGCGGTTCCCGCCTGTGCGCGTGTAGTTGATGCGCCCCAGCGGCTGTCCAGCCTGCATGGGACGGGGCAGCAACGCGGACACCTTGCCCGCCACCGGATCGATCCGGTTCGCGGGGATCACGTTGCCAGGGAACACGGTACGCGTGAAGCCGCCCGTCACGGCAGCCGTGGTCGCCGGATCGAAGATATTCACCAGCCGCCCATCGGGAAGCCGCGCGTTGCTGAAGTCGCCGCGCAATTGGCTCTCCTCCGGCGTCACCGCGGTGAACGTGATTCCCTGCGTGAAGCGCACCAGTTCCGTGTTGAAGAAAAAGAAGGTCCGGTTGCGCCCGTCGTAGAGCTTGGGGATGTATACGGGCCCTCCGAGCGTCCCGCCAAACTGGTTGAACCGGAAGGGCGCCTTGGCCGTGTTGCTGAGGTTGGCGAAGTAGTCGTTGTCGCTCAGCTTTTCGTGCCGGAAAAACTCGTATGCGGTGAAATGAAGATCATTCGTTCCGCTTCGCGTCACGACGTTGAACACGCCGCCCGCCGCGCGCCCGTACTCGGCGCTGAACGAGTTGGTCTCCACCTTGAACTCCTGCACCATGTCCGGATTCGCATTGATCACGGGCTGGTTTTGCGACGAAGTGGAATTCGGCGCACCGTCCAGCAGAAATTCATTCGCCGAAGCCCTTTGCCCGTTGATCGAATAGGCCACTGTGGAGATCTGATCGATCACCACGTTGTTCACTCCGCCCGAGGGCCGTACGCCGGGCACCAGCATCGCCAGCGCGTATGTGTTCCGCCCGAGCAACGGCAGTTCGGTTACCTGCTTGTTCCCGATCACCTGCCCGAGCGTGGAACTCTCGCTATCGAGCAACTGTGTCTGCGCCCGGACCTCGACGGTTTCGCTCAACGAACCGACGCGCAACGTCAGGTCCAGCCGTGCCACCTGTTGCACCGTCAATTCCAGCCCGGTTTGCTTCACGGGCACGAACCCCTGCTTCGTGATGGAAACCTCGTACTGGCCCGGCTGCAACGAGGGCAACGTGTAGTAGCCCTCCGAGTTCGACGCCGTCGCGGCTTCAATTCCGGTGTCCGACGACCGCGCCTTCACATCCGCCCCCGGCACGACAGCTCCCGTCTGATCGGTGATGCGGCCGGTCAGCGTCGCCACCTGTGCGTAGGCGGCCAGCGCGCAGATGAACCCAATGAGCGCAATTCGATACATTACAACCCCCTGTCACTTGACCCAGTTTCTCGTGACGTCTTGGAACGCGAGTTTGCCTAGCCCGGATTTCCAACAGAGATCTCCGGCACCGTGCAGTATACATCCGCGCGCCGGGTTGACAACAGAAGGCGCGGCACGGGAGGTGCGCGACAGGAGGCGCGGAGCGCTACTCCGCCGGATCGTAGTTCAGGCTCGTGCTCAGCCAGCGCTCCACCTCGATCGTGCTGAGTTCCTTCCGCCGCGCGTAGTCCTCCACCTGGTCGCGATCGATCTTTCCCAGGTTGAAGTAGCGCGATTCCGGATGGGCGAAGTAGAGACCGCTCACGCTCGACCCCGGCCACATCGCGAACGACTCCGTGATCTGGATGCCCGTGTTGGCGCCCACGTCCAGAAGCCGCCACAGCGTTCCCTTTTCCGTATGGTCCGGGCACGATGGATACCCTGGAGCCGGCCGGATGCCACGGTACTTTTCCTCGATCAACTCCTGATTCGACAACCCTTCCTCGCAGCCAAAGCCCCACTCGCAGCGCACTCGTTTGTGCAAGTACTCGGCGAAGGCTTCGGCCAGGCGGTCGGCGATGGCTTCGGCCATGATCGCGCTGTAGTCGTCGTTTTCGGCGCGGAAACGCTGACAGAGTTCCGTCAGGCCAATCCCGCTGGTGACCGCGAACGCACCAATATGGTCCGGCAACCCCGTTTCGCGTGGAGCAATGAAATCGGCGAGGGACCGGCACGGTTCCTTCCCTTCCCGGTTGGCCTGCTGGCGCAGGAAGTAGAAGGTAGCCAACTCCCGTTTGCGCGCCTCCGTGCCATACACGACGACGTCATCGCCGAACGCGCTCGCCGGAAAGATCCCGTAGACGCCGCGCGCCTCGATCAGCTTTTCGCCGGTCATCCGATCGAGCATCGCCGTGCCTTCGGCGAAGAGTTGCCGCGCCTGCTCGCCATGAGCCGGGTGCTCCAGAATGCGCGGATACACTCCTTTCAATCCCCACGTGTGAAAGAACGGGCTCCAGTCGATGAACTCCCGCAAGGTCTCCAGCGGCAAATCGTTCAGCACGCGAACACCCGTGAAGGAAGGGGCCGGAATATCCTCCGCGCGCCAGGCGATGGACGTGCGGCGCGACCGCGCCTCCTCAATCGGCACCACGGGCTGGCGCGGCGCGGCATGAGCCTTACGGAGGGCCTCGTACTCGCTCCGCTGCTGCTCCACGAAGGCTTGTTTGCTCTCCTGGCTCAACAGGCTCGTCGCCACCGGCACGGCGCGGCTGGCATCCAGCACATGCAGCACCGGTTCGCTATAGTGCGGGGCGATCTTGATCGCCGTGTGCGCGCGGCTCGTGGTGGCGCCGCCGATCAATAACGGCAGTTTAAAACCCTGGCGCTCCATCTCGCGCGCCACATGCACCATCTCGTCCAGGGAGGGCGTGATCAGCCCGCTGATGCCGATCACGTCGGCCTTCTCCGCCTTGGCGCGTTCGAGGATTTTTTCGCACGGCACCATCACGCCCATGTCGATCACCTCGTAGTTGTTGCACGCCAGCACCACGCCGACGATGTTCTTGCCGATGTCATGAACATCGCCCTTCACAGTGGCCAGCACGATTTTTCCCTGTGTCCTCACGGCCTGTCCCGAAGCCGCGAGCGCCGCCTTTTCCTCTTCCATGAACGGAGTCAGATAGGCCACTGCCTTTTTCATCACGCGCGCCGACTTCACCACCTGCGGCAGAAACATCTTGCCCGCGCCGAAGAGGTCGCCGACAATTCCCATTCCGTCCATCAACGGACCTTCAATCACCGCCAGCGGACGGCCCAACTTCGCGCGCGCCTCTTCGGTGTCGGCGTCGATATGGGTGTCGATGCCCTTCACCAGCGCATGCGCCAGACGCTCTTCCACCGTGCCGTTGCGCCACTCATCGTTCTTCTTCCCGCCCGCCGCCGGTCCCGCGCTGGCTGCCTTGATGGCCTCGCCCCGTTCCACCAGGCGCTCGGTGGCGTCGGGCCGCCGGTTCAGAAGCACGTCCTCGACCAACTCCTTCAACTCAGGGTCGATCTCCTCATAGACCTCCAGCATCCCGGCATTCACGATGCCCATGTCCAGTCCCGCCGCGATGGCGTGGAACAGGAACGCCGAGTGCATGGCCTCGCGGACAACATTGTTGCCGCGGAAGCTGAACGAGATGTTCGACACCCCGCCGCTCACCTTGGCGTGCGGCAGGTTCTGCTTGATCCAGCGCGTGGCGTGGATGAAATCCAGCGCGTAATTGTTGTGCTCCTCCATGCCGGTGGCCACGGTGAGAATGTTCGGATCGAAAATGATGTCCTGGGGGGGGAAGCCCACCTCGTTCACCAGAATCCGGTAGGCCCGCTCGCAGATGCGGATTCTGTCCTCGTAGGTGGCCGCTTGGCCCTGTTCGTCGAATGCCATCACCACCACGGCCGCACCGTACTTCAGTACCTCCGCCGCGGTGTGCCGGAACCGCTCCTCGCCTTCCTTCAGGGAAATCGAGTTCACGATGCCCTTGCCCTGCAAGCATCGCAGTCCGGCCTGGATCACCTCCCACTTCGAGGAGTCCACCATGAAAGGAACCTTGGCCACCTCGGGTTCGCTGGCCAGCAGGTGCAGGAAACGTGTCATGGCGGGCACGCCATCGATCATGCCCTCGTCCATGCAGATGTCGACGACGTTGGCGCCGTTTTCCACCTGCTGCCGCGCCACAGCCACGGCTTCCTCGTACTTGCCGTCCTTGATGAGCTTGGCGAACTTGGGCGAACCGGCCACGTTGGTCCGTTCGCCGATCATCATGAACACGCCCCGCTGTTGCGTGAACGGCTGCGAGCCGGAGAGCCGCAAGGGCCGCCAGTCCCCCGCGCCGGAGCCAACCTGGACCAAACTCCGCTTCCGAGGAGGCTTCGCTTCCAGAGCCTTGGCGATCGCCGCGATGTGCTCCGGCGTGTTGCCGCAGCAGCCTCCGGCGATGTTGATCAATCCCGCTCCCGCGAATTCGCCCAGATATCGCGCCATGTCCCGCGGCTCCAGATCGAAGCCCGTCGGCGAAAGAGGATTCGGCAGCCCCGCGTTGGGATAACACGAAATGGCCACTCCCGATTTCTCCGCCAGCTCCTCCAGGAACGGGTACATCAAATCCGGGCCCAGTGAGCAGTTCAACCCCACCGAGAGCGGCTTCACATGTTCAACGGCGTTCCACAGGGCCTCCACCGTCTGGGCCGAAATCATCGTCTCTCCACCGCGCCCCACGGCGGCCGAAATCATGACCGGCAGTTCCTTGCCGTCCTGCTCGAACACCTCCTGAATCGCCACCAGCGCCGCCTTGGCGTTCAGTGAATCGAAGATCGTCTCCACCATCAGGACATCCACGCCGCCCGCCATCAGCGCGCGCGCCTGGTGCGCGTAGACGGACTTCAACTGGTCGAAGGCCACCACACGGAAGCCCGGATCGTCGGCGTCGGGCGAATTCGACAGCGACACCGTCAGCGGTCCGATCGCGCCGGCAACGAACCGTTGGCGTCCCGTGGCGTTGGCCACGCGGTCCGCCCACTCGCGGCACTGCCGGGCCGAGGTCTCGTTGATCTCCCACGCCAGACCGTTCAGAGAAGGGTCTTCGATGATCTTCTGATAAAAGGCCGGGTCCTTCCGTCCGCCGTGCTCGCGCGGATCGTCCACGAAGAACTCGCTCTGGGCGATCGAGGTCGCGCCGAACGTGTTCGTCTCGATGATGTCCGCGCCGGCTTCCAGAAAGCGCCGGTGAATGTCGCAGATCATCTCCGGCTGCGTCAGCGAAAACAACTCGCCGTTATTCAGAAGGTCCTTCTTCGTGTCGAGGAACCTCCGGCCGCGGATGTCGGCTTCCTTCATCCCGTAGGCGCGGATGGTCGTTCCCATCGCGCCGTCGAGAATGGCGATGCGTTCCGTCAGGATCTTGTGGAGTGCGTGGCCGCTGGAGTCTTTCATGCCCTTCCAGCCGAGTGCCCCTTACCGGTGTGAACCATGTACTTACAGGATAACCGCCGCGGGCGGCCTTCCACTCGCGAGGGGCCTGGCAACCGGGCGCGGCCGCCGTCAAACGCGCCGCACCGCCACCAGCGTCAGGTCGTCGGCGGAGGGCGCGACGCCCATGAATTGATCGAGGCGCTGTTGCAGAAAGGCGAGCACTTCACTGGCGCTCAAGCCCGCTGCCTGGCGGAGAGCGGCTTCGAAACGCTCTTCGCCAAACTCATCGCCGTCGCCGGATACGGCTTCGGTGGCGCCGTCGCTGAAGAGCACCAGCAGATCGCCGTGGCCCAGCACTCCCTGGTAGGAGCCGTACTGCTGATTCTTGAGGACGCCCATGACGGGACCGCCGCCGGACAGGGTTTCCAGCGCGCCATTGGCCCGCAGAATGTAAGGCGGGTTGTGGCCGGCGTTGGCGTAGGTGAACCCGCCCGTGGACGCGTCGAGGATGGCCACGAAAAACGTGATGAACCGGTTCTCGGGACAGGTGGCCGAGACGCTGCGGTTGAGGCGCGTGAGGAAGAGAGCCAGGTCCTCGGTCTCCTCGCTCAACACCTGCACGCGCGCCTGGAGGCTGGACATGAGCAGAGCGGCCGACATGCCTTTGCCGGCGACGTCGCCAACGATCACCCCGAGCCGGTTGCCGGCCAGACTCAGGTAGTCGAAGTAGTCGCCGCCCACGGAGCGGCAGGGAAGGCTGATGCCGGCCACGTCGAGCCCGGCGATTCGAGGGGCCTCCCGCGGCAGCAGGTTACGCTGAATTTCAGCCGCCTGCCCAACCTCCTTGGACAGCAGGCGCTCGGCCTGCTCCACTTCGATGAGCCGCGCGTTTTCAATGCGAATGGCCGCAATGTTGGCCATGACGGTGAGAAGGTTCAAATCCTCGGCCGAGAAGGTGCGGCGCAGGTCGTTCGTGTCGATGTAGACCAGCCCGATCACCTCGTCCTTGGTTTGCAGGGGGACGGCGATCAGGCTTTTCACCTCCTGCGCGAACAGGGTGCTGGAGCTCCGGAGGCTCTCGTCGGCCCCGGCGTCATCCACCAGAACGGACGCACGCAGTTTCAACACGCGGTCGCGGATGGTTTCGCTCACGCGGAGCCCGTCGCCCCGGAAGGAGCGCACGGCGAGCCGTTCTCCCTCGCACGTGGCGAGCATGCCGCGCCGCCCGCCCACGCTCTTCATGGCAAGATCGAGAATCACCTCGAACAGTTCGGCCAGCGGGCGGTGTCCGGCAAGTTCGCGGCCGGCCTCCATGAGGGCCTGGATGCGCGACGCGCCGGTGATCATGCCCGTGCTGAGGGCCTGTTCGATGCTCGATCCGCTCCTGCCCACCAACCGGTCGAGCGTGGTCACGACGCTGTTGCCGGCCAGGCTCCGGTCGAAGTCGTCGCGCACAAAGACGACGGTCTGCTCCATGGCGTGGGCCGGGTCGTGATAGGTGAGCGTGACGCGCCCGGCGTGCAGGCGGTCGCCGGAGGTAAGGCGCGCGCGGCTATCCAGCCGTTCGCCGTTCAGCAGCGTACCGTTCTTGGAGCCCTGGTCCGTGGCGAACCAGGCGCCCAGGTCGCGTTCCAGCAGCAGGTGGCGGCGCGAAAGGACGGCGTCCTCGGGATAAGCGAGATCGTTGTCGGCGGCGCGCCCCAGCGTGACGCGATCCGCGGCCAGCGGGTAGATGCGCCGCGTGCCGTCTTGAAGCGTGATGATGAGCGACAGTGAGGTGGGAGTCACCATACGGCCATGTTTGGGAACCGGCTCACCCGGCGAGCGCGGTGCTTGGGCCGCGGGCGAATCCCTAGTATCGCTCAGGGATCCAGCCGCTTCACGTCGACGTAGAGGGCGCCGGTTCCGGTCTGGCTGGATTTCACCAGCGGCTCCAGTTGTCCTGGACCGCGCGGCAGCGAGGCGCGGGCAATGGTGGCGGACACGGCGCCGGCTTCGAAGCTCTGCGTACCGGTGAAGGAACCGAGTTTCACTTCGACCTGGCCGGGCGCGGCGGCCTTGGCAAAGCGCACCGTGACATCGTAACGGCCCGGCCTTCTGACGTCCACCTCCCAATGGCCAATGCCATGGGCGTCCCAATTGGCCTTGGGACCGCGCCAGTCCTGGCGTGTGAGCGTGACGGGATTCTCCTGCGGCGCGCCCAGCGCGATGCGCGGCGGCTCGAAGTTGCGTTCGGCCGAGACGGAGGCGAACCATTCTTCCACGCCCTTGCGCATGCCGGTCACGATGCCGGGCTCGCGGATGGAGATGTCGTTCTGCTCGGCCGGGTCGGCGGCCAGATCGTAAAGTTCGCTGCCGTTCACGAGCTTGTACTGCTGCGTGCGCGCGGCGCAGGCGCGGAAGAGTTCGGGACGGTCGCCGCGGTGCCACTGCGTGTAAAGCGTGCGGCCGGGCCATGAGGCGGCCTGGCCTTCCAGCAGCGGAACCAGGCTGCGTCCATCCATGATGCGTCCGGCGGGGGTGTGTCCGGCGGGCAGTTTCACGCCGCACAACTCGGCCAGCGTCGGAACCACGTCGATATGCGCGGCGATTCGGTCCACCTGCCCGGGCTTCACCCGGCCAGGCCAGCGGAAGAAGAAGGGTACGCGGATGCCCCCCTGATACACGGAACCCTTGCGCCCGCGCATGCCGGCGTTATATCGCGGCTGCTGTGGGCCGTTGTCGGTGAGGAACACGAGGATGGTGTCGCGGTCGAGTTCGAGGCGCGTCAGCGCGGCCAGCAGACGGCCCATGTTGTCGTCCAGGTTGCGGCACATGCCGTACACCTTGGCCGTGGTTTCGTCCAGGCCCTTGGCGGCGAAGGGCTTCCAATATTCATCGGCGATCTGCAACGGCGTGTGCGGCGCGTTGGTGGCGATATAGGTGAAGAATGGATCGCGCCGGTTGCGCTCCAGAAACGCGATGGCCTCGCGGAAAAAGATGTCGGTGCAGTAGCCGGAACGCTTCTCCCACTTGCCCTGAACCTTGAGCAGGGGATCGGTATAAAGGTTGCCCGGAGGGTCAGAAGGCTGCGTGAGACCGCCGCCCGTGCAGACGACCGAGTCATCAAAGCCCTGGTCGATGGAGCGTAAGGGATAGTTGTCGCCGAGGTGCCATTTGCCGAAGATCCCCGTGCGGTAGCCGGCTGGTTTCAGGATTTCGGCCAGCGTCACCTCGTCGGGCCACATCATGGAGCGGCCCAGGTAGGTGTCCACGATCCCCGTGCGGTAGTTGTAGCGGCCCGTGAGCAGCGACGACCGCGTGGGCGAGCACACCGGACACACCTGGAACTGGGTGAACTGGGCGCTCTCCCGTCCTATGCGGTCGAGATTGGGCGTGTTCAGGTGCGGGTTGCCGTGCAGGGAGAGGTCGCCGTAGCCCTGATCGTCGCTCATGACCAGGATGACGTTGGGCGGGCGGCGCGACTGGCCGCGTGCCGCCGTGTGGACGAAGGGCGCGGCGAAGGAGGCCGCAAGGGATGTGGCAAGGCTGCGTCGGGTAAGCATGGTTCCTCAAGCGGGCGGCGTGGCGGACTCGGCGCCGGTAAGCCCCTGGTCCGCCTTCGCCGGATCGTAGTTCGGATTGGGCGTGGGCATGATCGCGCGAGTTTCCCGGCGCCAGCGGTTCAACCGTGCGCGCAGGGCGGCGGCCCGCTTGGCTTCACGGCGGGCCAGGTTGGTCCGCTCGCCCGGGTCCGCCTCGATGTTGTAGAGTTCCAGCCGGTTGTCCTCGTAAAACTCGATCAGCTTCCACGGGCCGGAGCGGATGGCCCCGCCGGGAACCCCTCCCTGGTTGGAGTAATGCGGGTAGTGCCAGTAGATGGCATCGCGCTGGGGCGCGCGTCCGCGCGTCAGCAGCGGCAGCAGATCGGCGCCATCGAGATGGGCCGGGATCTTCACGCCCGCCGCGGCCAGGGACGTGGGAAACAGATCGGTGGAGCAGACGGGAACATCCCTGACGGCGGGGGCGATGCGGCCTTTCCAGCGGATCATAAAGGGCACGCGAATGCCGCCCTCGTAAAGGTGTCCCTTGCCGGCGCGTAGCGGCGCGTTGTTCGTAACGTATTTCTTGCTCGATCCCTCGTAGCGCAGCCCGCCATTGTCGGCCAGGAAGAACACGAGCGTGTTCTCCGCCAGTCCGAGCGCGTCAAGCTTGTTCATCAGGCGTCCGAACGCGGCGTCCATGGCCTCGACCATCGCACCATAGACGGGGTCGCCCTGGGCGGAGCCACCGGTAGCCTTATGCCTGTACTTTTCCACGAGCGATTCGGGCGCGCCCAGGGGAATATGGACGCTGTAATGGGGCAGGTAGAGAAAGAAGGGGCGGTCCTTGTTCTCCTCGATGAATGTCTCCGCGCGGCGTGTCAGGTAGTCAGCCAGGTACTCGTTCTCCTGGGGCGGAGGGTGGGTGAGCCCGGCAATATTGTATGGCGGCCACCAGGAACGCGGCGAACCAGCCGAGGTGCCTCCGATGTTCCGGTCGAAGCCCTGCTCGACGGGCGAGAAGCCTTCGCCGCCCAGGTGCCACTTGCCGATGCTCGCCGAGGCGTAGCCTGCGGGCTTGAGCGCTTCGGCCAGCGTCACATGATCGAGCGGCAACTCCGTGCGCGTGCGGGGACACAAGGCGCGAGCCGCGGGCCACTGCTTGCGCCCGGCGATCCAGTCGGTTACCCCCGAGCGCACCGGATACTGGCCCGTGAGCACGCTGGCGCGCGTGGGCGAACAGACAGGGCAGGCGGCGTACCCGTTGGTGAAACGGACGCTTTCTCGAGCGAACCGGTCGAGGTTTGGCGTCTCGTAATAGGAACTGCCGTAGCAGCCGAGGTCACGCCAGCCATAATCGTCGATGAGAACGAGAACGATGTTGGGCGGGCGCCTGGTTTGCGAAGGCGCGGCCGCCGCCAGCGAGGCGGCCAGGAAGGAGCGGCGCGTAGATGCCGTGGTCATAGTTTGAAGAAGATCTTTCGGCGGTAAAGCCAGACGCACACATAGATTTGGAAGGCGACGGCGGCGCACGAGGCCAGAGCCTTGCCCCAGGCGCCCCACCATTCGATGGGCCACAAAAGCAGGGCGGCCGCGGCCCGTTCCATCCAGCCGTGCAGCATCTCGTGGAACAGGTAGATAAAGATCGAGTTCGCGCCCACGATGGCTCCGATCCGGGCCCAGCGGCGAATCTGGCGCACATCGCACAGGTAATAAAACGCGGCCAATACCCAGAGCGTAATCCCCGTGCTGGCCAGAGCGAACGAGGCGGTCCAAATCTTCTTGTTGATCGGGATAAACGGGTTCAATACAAGCCCGGCCACCAGGGCGGCAGCGCCCCACCCGGCCAGCGTACGTAGTTTGGCGCCGTCGGTGCGTGTGCTCTTCAGCAGCCATCCGGCCATGACCCCGAAAATTGTGTTGGCGACCGAGGAGACGCAATTGATGGTGGCGTAACCGCCGCCCCAATGGCGCCCCAGCAGTACGCCGTCAAGCCAGTAGCCGGGGTTGGCATTGCTGTCGTAGGGTCCAGTGATCCCATCGGCGTGGATGAAGTTGTAGAACCCCCAGTGAAGGGTGAGCAGGGCCAGGGCAAGTCCGGCCTGGGCGCGCCAGCCGCGATGGAGCACAAGGTAGGCGGCCAGGTAGGTGAAGGAGAGTTGGCCGAGGACGTTGATCAGGTCGGGGTTGGGGCGTCCCGCGCTGATGGAGCGCGCCACCATGCCCCACAGCAGGAGCAGGGCGCACCGTCTCAGGACGTGCCGGAACAGTTCGCCATCGCTGGCGCCTTCGGCACGGCGTTTGTCAAAGGCCCACGGCATGGCGGCGCCGACAATGAACATGAAGAAGGGCTGGATGAGGTCCCAGGCGTTGAAACCGTGCCAGACGGCATGGGTGAACTGGAACTGGAGGGGGGCGATCCAGGGGATGTCCCTCAGATGGTGCAGGCCGAAGCCATTGGAAAACATCCAGATCATCGTGAAGCCCCGGAACGCGTCGATCGAGAAGACGCGGGCAGTGGCCGGAAGCGGGGGAGCCGGAGAAGCCGAAGGCGGTGAGGCGACAGCAGCCATCGAACGGCATTATATAAGGCTGGAGCGGGAAGGGGGCTTCCAGCGGGGACCGCCGGGGTCTTCCGGCCTAAACCTTTCCCTTGGGACTGCCGATAGTCCAGTGAGTTTAGGACGGGAGACTACCGTGGAAACGCAACTGATGTATGTAATCAGCATCGTACTGGGCGTGGCATTCGGCTACTTCATCGCCAATATGATGTTTCGGAACGAACGGAACGGCTTGGTTGCCCAGGGCCAACAGGCTGGCGAAGCCGAGCGGGCGAAGCTTTCCGATCAGGTGAAGCAGCAGGAACTGCGCGTGGCCGAGATCGAGAAGGAACGCGAGCAGGAGCGCACCGAGCTAGAGCAGTTGCGGGATCAGAACGAAAAATTGAAAATTCTTCACAGCGAGGCCGGGGAGCGTGTGGCCGAGGCGCGGCGTGCCGCCGACGAATACTGGCAGCAGGTGGTGGCCGAGGTGAAGCAGGCGGCGGGCGGCGATGGCATCGTGGCTGTGGAGAGCACCCGGCAGATCGAGGAGCGCGTGAACGTGGCCGCGGCTGAGGCCAGGCGAGAGACCGAGGAGCAGTGGCGGAGGTCTCTGGATGCCGCGGCAGCCGAGAACGAGCAGCAAAGAGAGGACGCCGTGGCGGCGGCCCGCCGCGAGGCCGGGGAGCAGATGGAAACGGCCCTCCGGGCGGCGCGCGAAGAGGCAGCCGCGGAGTGGCGGCAGACCGTCGACGATGCGCGGAACCAGGCGGCGCTGGCGGTAAGTGCGCCGGATCACGCAATACGGGTAGAGGAAATCGAAAGCCTGCGGCGGGAGTTGGAAGAGGTCCGCCGGCAGGCCGGAGCCAGTGTGTTGCAGGCCGTGGCCGAGGCACGGGAGGAAGCGGCGGCGGAATGGGGCCCCGTGGTGGAGGCGGCGCGCGGTGAAGCGGCACAGCGGGCTCAGCTCGATGCCGCCGCGGCCATGCAGCGGGAAGAGGAGCAGTGGCAGCGGGCCGTGGCCGAGGCCCGGCAGCAGGCCGAGGAACAGTGGCAGCAGGCGCTCGCCGAAGCACGGCGGCAGGCTGAGTTTGAGCGGGAGCAGGCGGCCGAACAGGGCATGTCCGCCGCAGCCAGAATCGCCACGATGAACGAAGAGTTGAAAGCAGTGCGCGCTCAGGTGGAGGAGTTGCAGTCGGCCCAGGCGAGCAGACGGGAGGAACCGGTTCAGGCAGCCTTGCCGGAACCAACCCTGGCAACCTTGCCGGAGACAGCACCGGCGGCCATACCCGAAGCGATGCTGGAATCCTTCCGTACGGTGGCTGCCGAGGCCTTGCAGGCGAACAACCAGAAGTTCCTGGATCTGGCGCGTGTGGCTTTGGAGCGGATTCAGGAGACAGCGCAGCCGCAGCCGGCCGGCTATTCCAGCACCGTGAACGAGTTAATCAAGCCGATTTGCGAAACGCTGGCACGCGTGGACTCCAATCTCGGACAGTTTGAGAAGGAGCGCCAGGATACGCTGGCGAACCTCACCGAGATGGTGTCGGGGCTGATCGAACAGGGCAAGGACCTACGACGGGAAACATCGGGGCTGGCGCGCGCCTTGCACCCGGCGGCGTCGCGAGGCCGTTGGAGCGAAGTTCAGTTGCGGCGTGTCGCCGAACTGGCTGGCATGATCGAGCACTGCGACTACGACGGCGTCGTGGACGATGCCGGCGGGCGGAACGAAATGGTGGTACACCTGCCAAACCATCGCGACATCGTGGTGGACGCCAATGTTTCGCTGTCGGCCTATCTGGAGTCTCTCGAAACCGGCGACGAGGCCCTGCGTGCATCTAAGCTGCGCGAGCATGCCGGGATGGTCAGGGCGCACCTGGAGCACTTGGCCAGCCCGGTTTACTGGAGCCGCTTCTCCTCCGCGCCCGAATTTGTCGTTGCCTTCATGCCGAGCGAATCCGTCTTCAGCGCGGCCCTGGAGCATGATCCCGCTCTGGTCGAATTCGGCGCCGAAAACCGCGTCATCCCGGCGACCCCAACCACGTTGATTGCTCTCTTGAAGGCCACTGCCTACGGCTGGCGCCAGCAGCAGCTTGCCGACAACGCCAACACGGTCCGCGAGTTGGGCAGGACCCTCCACGACCGGCTGATTGCCTTCACCGCCCACATGGAGGATTTGCGCCGGAGTTTGGAACGTAGTGTCGACGCCTACAACCGCGGCGCCGCCTCGCTCGAGGCCCGGGTGCTGGTGAGCGCACGCAAGTTCCAGGAGCTTGCCGGCATCGAATCGCCGGAACTCCCGTTTCTCGATCCCGTGGAGTCGCTGCCCCGTTCGCTTCAGGCGCTGGACAGCGCTACCAGCAACGATACGGCTCATTTGGCGATACTCGCCGCCGCCGGAGCCTCGGCCAGTGACGCGGGTTCCCCACCCCAGAAGTCCGATCCGGAGGTGCCCGTGATCGAACTCCCCATCGTGCCTGCCTCCGCCCCGGTCATCGTGAGCGAACCGAGAGTGGTGAGCGAAGCCAACGTGGTGAGCGAACCCCGCGTGGTAAGCCAGCCGACCTTTGTCGACGAAGTGCAGCCTGTGACGCGCTGAGCGCGCCATGGATCGCTTTCTACCCGGCTATGCAGGCGATGTAAAAGCAATGTAAAAGACTGCAAACCAGGCAACCCTCTTGCGTTGCGCCACATCCTACCCGGTGGAAGGAGTGACCAAGATGAAAAAGAGTCTGATGGGTTTGGCCATTGCGATGCTGCTGGCCGCGCCTTCGATGTTTGGCGCGGTGAATGCGGATAAGGTCCGCAAGGAACTGGTGACGCTTCCTTTCTACAGCATCTTCGACAACTTCAGTTTCCGCGTGGACGGCTCGACGGTCACGCTGATGGGCTCGGTAACGCGGCCCACCTTGAAGAGTTCCGCCGAAAATGTGACCGCCAGGGTGGAAGGCGTGGAACATGTGGTGAACCAGATTGAGGTTTTGCCCCTGTCTCCGGCCGATGACCGGATTCGTTGGCGGATGGCGCGCGCTATCTACGGCCAGACGGCTCTGAACCGCTACGCCCTGGGGGCGCAGCCGTCCATCCGGATCATCGTGAAGAACGGTGACGTGCGGTTGGAAGGCATTGTGGGCACGGAAATGGACCGGAACATAGCGTTTCTTGCCGCCAACGGCGTGCCTGGAGTGTTCACGGTGGAGAACCATCTGCGAGTGGAACGCGGAAGGTCAGTGAGCTAATTACAGATCCACGGTTCGAATCGGGGCGGACGCAAGTCCGCCCCATTTTCATTTGGGAGGGCGCCGCGCCGAACCGTTGACAGGAGAGGAGTGGCGTGGGACAAAATAAGGTCCCATGGAGATCTTTGTGACAGGAGCCACTGGCTACATCGGCGGCGCGGTCAGCCGAATCCTCCTGGAGAAGGGGCATACGGTCAGCGGACTGGCCAGGAGCGAGGAGGCAGCCGCGAAATTGGGCGCGTCGGGCGTCATGCCGGTGCGTGGCGGCCTGGACGACACTGGCGCGCTGGCGGAGGCGGCGGCTCGGTCCGATGCAACGGTCCACGCGGCCATGCAGTGGGGAGAGGAGGCGGGGGCGCGCGATGAGCGCACAGTGGCCACGCTTATCCGGGCGCTATCTGGAAGCGACAAGCCGCTGGTGTATACGAGCGGCGTCTGGCTGATGGGGGATACGCAGGGGCGTGTGGCGGGCGAAATGTTTCCGGTGCGGCCTCCCGCCATGTTGTCCTGGAGACCGGCGGTGGAACGCACCGTACAGGATGCCAGACAGTATGGCGTGCGTGGCGTGGTGCTCCGTCCGGCCATGGTGTACGGGCGGGGCGGCGGCCTGCTCGGAATGATGTTACGCCAGGCGCGGGAGCGCGGGGTGCTCCAACTGCCCGGCACCGGCGAGAACCATTGGAGCTTCGTTCATGTGGACGATCTGGCCGCGCTCTACCATTTGGCCCTCGATCGCGCGGCGGCCGGAACGCTCTACCTGGCCGCGCATGGAACGGCGGTCGCGGCGCGGACCGTGGCGGAGATGGCGGCAAAGGCGGCGGGCGCGCCCGCGCGCGTCGAGTTTGTTTCCGTGGACACGGCGCGGGCGACAATGGGGACGATGGCCGATTGCCTGGTTCTCGATCAGAAGATTTTGAGCACGAAAGCCGCGCGCGAACTGGGGTGGAAGCCTTGTGGTCCTGGCGTGCTGCAGGCGCTGGCGGCCGGCACGGCGTGAAAATCGGCATCGATGCAACGCCACTGGCGGCGGGCTCGGAGGGCTTGCCGCCGCGGGGCGGCATCGCGAGATACACGTCGCAGTTGCGCGACGCCCTGCGGCGTGAGGTTCCAGCCGACTCCGTGGAGGAGTTCACCGATCAGGGCGTGGCTCTCGGACGCCTCAAGAGGAATTGGTGGAGCATCGGCCTGCCGCTGGCTCTGCACCAGCGAGGGGTGCAAGTGTTCCATGGCACCGATTTTTCCGTGCCCTACCTGCCTGTATGCGCCAGCGTGTTGACCATTCACGACCTGTCGCCCTGGCGGGCCGAATATCAGGCTGTAACCAGTCCGCGCGTGCGGCAGCGAACGCCGCGGCTGGTTTCTCTTGGCATGGCGACTCTGGTGGTGACGCCCACCGAGGCTGTGCGGCGCGAGGTGCTGGAGCACTTCCGCCTGCATGAAACCCGGGTGCGCGTGACGCCTTTGGGTGTCTCCTTGCAGCCGACTGGCGAGGCCAAGCAGGACTTTGCCCTCGTGGTGGGCGCGGGCCTTCGCAAGAACATCGAGAGGGCGCGCGAGGCGGCCGCTGGTGTGGCCCCGCTTCGCGTGGTGGATCACGACGTCAGCGACCGGGAGTTGGCATCGCTCTACACACGCGCGCGTGTCCTGCTGATTCCATCGCACTACGAGGGATTCGGACTGCCGGCCATCGAGGCCATGGCCTGCGGCACTCCGGTGATCGCCTCCGCGGACGCGGCCCTGCGCGAGGTGTGCGGCGGCGCGGCGTTGCACGTGGCTGCCGGCGATGGACGCGGATGGCGCGAGGCGTTGGCCGCGGTGTGGAACCAACAGGACAGGGCGCGCGCCATGGCCGAATCCGGCTCGCGGCGGGCGCTGGAGTTCAGTTGGGAGCGTACCGCGCGCGAAACGCGCTTGGCGTATGAAGAAGCGATGAGGCTGCATGCCTAGGCCGCGCGCCCTGCTGCTTTCGCCCGAGGCGCCGTACCCGTTGTGGGGAGGCGGCGCCCTGCGCACGGCGTCGGTGCTGCGGTATCTGGCCGGACGCTACGCGTTGGACGTCGTCCTGTTCCGCGAACCTGGAGCAGGCGATCCGGCGGCGGCGCTGCCCGAGGGTCTGGCGGAACGGACACAGGTGATCGGTCTGCCGTTTCATGCCAGGACACTGCCGGCGCGCCTCCGCCGCAATGCCTTCCGCCTGTTGCGCGGCGTTCCGCCGCTGTGGGACCGCTTCTCCGGCTTCGACCGCGACGTGTCGGGTTGTGTCCAGGGTTGCCGCTACGAGGTGGCGGTGATCGAGCATCTCTGGTGCGCTCACTACGAGCGCGTCTTGCGGCCGGTGGCAGGACGCGTCGTGCTGAACCTGCACAATATCGAATCGGCGCTTCACAGGCGGTTCGGCACGGCCGAAGGAGGCGCCACACGGTGGGCGCACGAGCGGTTCGCCCGGGCCTATGAGCGCATCGAGCGGGAGTGGCTGCCCCGTTTCGATCTGGTACTGGCCGCTTCCGAAACCGACGCGCTCGGGCTGCCCGGCTGCCATGCCGCCGTGTATCCGAACACCCTTCCGCACCACCCACGCCCCCCACGTGCCGGGGAAGGCGCCGCGGTAGTGTTCAGCGGCAACATGGAATACCATCCAAACGTGCAGGCCGTACGATGGTTCGCGAGGGAGATCTGGCCGCGTGTGCGGCGCGCTGTTCCCGGTGCGGAATGGGTGCTGGTGGGGAAGAACGAACATATGGTGCGGGACCTGGTGCGCGGCGTCCAAGGCGTACGCTGCACGGGCATGGTGGAGGATGCCGTGGCGGAACTGGCGCGGGCGCATGTTGCCGTGGTGCCTCTACTGAGTGGGTCCGGCACACGGTTGAAAATACTGGAGGCCTGGGCGGCTGGCACGCCCGTAGTCTCAACCCGGTTGGGCGCTGAAGGGTTAGGCGAACCGGATGAGTTACCGGTGTCGCTGGCGGACAAACCGGACGAATTTTCAGCGAAAGTCGTGCGACTGCTGCAAAACCCGGGAGAAGCAAGTGAACTGGGGACGGCGGGGCGGCGGCGTTTCGAGCGTTCTTTTACATGGGAGTCCGCCTGGAAGGTATTGGCTGGGGTGGGGTTATGACTATACTAGAGAGAATGTGCGAGGCTGTGTCCTCATGTTGGGTGGCGGACAGGTCTTAGCACACAGGGCGAGAACAGATTGAATGCGCATTTCCGTCGATGCACACGCTGTCGGGCGCAAGTTAACGGGGAACGAGGTCTATATCCGCAGCCTCTTGAATGAGGCTGCCGCGCTGGACTCAGGCCACGAGTTGATTGCCTATGTGTCCGAACCCGGCGCGGACAAGCAGTTGGACAGCCGGATTCAATGCTGGCAGGTCTCTCGCAACCCTTTCAAACGTTTGGGCTGGGATCTGCGGCGCCAGTTGCTGCGGGATCGCCCCGACCTGCTGCACATCCAATACACCGGGCCTCTCTTCTCTCCCGTGCCGATGGTGGTGAGCGTTCACGATGTCAGCTTCGTGGAACGGCCGGAGTTTTTTCCGGCGGCACGCGTGGCGCAGTTGCAGCGCACGGTTCCGCGCACCATCCGGCAGGCGGTGGCGATCCTGACACCGAGCGAATTTTCGGCGCGGGCGATTCAACGCGTGTATGGCACTGCGCGGGAAAAGATTCACGTGGTGCACAACGGTGTTTCCTCATCCTTCCGCCCGGTGTCGCGCGAGGTGGCCCGTGCGGAGGTGGCGCGGCGGTTCGGCGTGCCGGGTCCATACCTGTTAACGGTGGGTGATTTGCAGCCGCGCAAGAACCAGGTGGGCCTGATCGCGGCGTTTGAAGACCTGATGCGCGAGCGGCCTGAGCTGCCGCATCACCTAGTGATGGCGGGCAAGGGAAACTGGCACGCCGGAGAGGTGATGCAGCGCGCCAGGCGGTCTTCTCTGTCCGGCCGGATCCATTTCACGGGGTTCGTTCCCGATGAGGCCTTGCTGCACCTGTACGGCGGCTGCGACCTGTTCGTGTTCCCCAGCTTTTACGAAGGGTTCGGAATCCCCATCGTCGAGGCCATGGCCTGTGGCCGCGCGGTGGCCTGCTCCAACACCAGCGCCACGGCCGAGGTGGCTGATGGTTCGGCCCTGCTGTTTTCGCCTTCCGAAGGCCGGGAGATGGCAACGGCGATCCGGGACGTGCTGCTCGATTCCGAGCTGCGCCTGCGCATGGAGCGCCTGGGCCAGCAACGGGCGGCGATGTTCCGTTGGCGGTCGGCGGCCGAGCGGACAATGGAAATTTACGCCGGCGTGGCCGAAGCGGTGCGGGTGAATTCTTCCAAGGCCGGGCGCGCCTCAGCGCATGCGGTGCCGGTGTCACGATCGTGATGAAGCACGTATGGGGGACGGCTCTGGCCGCGGCATTCCTGTTGGCTGGGACGGCGCGCGGCGAGACGCTGGAGTACAAGATTATTTGGCCCAGCGGCGCAAGCCTGGGCACGGCGCGGCTGGAACTGACCGGCGCTCAGATGAAGCCGATGGCGCCTCTGACCGCGCGCATGATGCTGGACGCAAGCTTCCCTGGCGTACCTGTTACGGGCGAATTCCATTCGACGATGGACGGCAAGGGTTGTACGCAGCGGTTCGAGAAGAGATTTACGCTCGCGCTGCGCAAGTCCGATGAAGTGGTGACCGTGTCGGGCGGCCGGGCTTCGAGGAAAACAGGCGCGGGCGGAGGCGAGTCCGCCATGGCCGTGCCGGCGTGCGCGCATGACGCGCTGGCCTTCCTTCAATTTGTACGCCGCGAATTGAAAGCAGGCCGTGTCCCGGCCGGGGGGAAGCTATTGTTCGGCGCGCAGTATGACGTGACAGTGAAGAAGGCGGGGCCGGACATGGTGGCCATCGGCGGCGGCAAGGTGGACGCCGAACGGTTTATCTTTCACGTGAAGGGCCCGGCGTCGGAGTCTGAATTTGAAATTCTGTTCAGTCAGGACATGGCGCGCACGCCCCTGGAGGTGCGCGTGGACATGGCCGTGGGGAAGTTCCGCCTCGAACTGGCGCCGTAAGCAATGAAGGTCGCCTATTACTCGCCTCTGCCTCCGGCGCGAAGCGGCATCGCGGACTATTCGGCGATGCTGTTGGAGGAACTCCGCGGGTTGGCGGAGGTGGACATCGGCGGGCGCGCGGGCGGCGCGGCCGTGGCTCTCTATCAACTAGGCAACAACGCCGATCACATTGAAGTCTACGAACGATCGCTGCGCGAGCCAGGCGTCGTGGTGCTGCACGAGGCGAATTTGCATCACCTGATCACCGATCTCACCATCCGGCGCGGCGATTGGGACGCGTATGTGGCGGCCTGCGCGCATGACGGCGGAGAGGCGGCGCGCGCCCATGCCGGCCATGTCCGGGCTCTTGAAGTGGGGCCGGACTATGATGGCGTTCCCATGCTGCGCCGCGTGCTGGAACGGGCGCGCGGCGTGATTGTCCACAGCCGATACGTAGGTGCGCGCTGCCGTGAAGCGGGCTACACGGGACCGCTGGCCGTGATTCCGCATGGCGCGGCCATGCCTGCCGTGGAGCGCATGGACTGGCGCACGAAGTTGGGCGTGAATGAGACCGATCCGCTGGTGGGCGTGTTCGGTTACATGAAGCCGTACAAGCGGGTGTCGCAATCATTGCGTGCGTTCGCGCGAGTGCGGCGCATGATGCCCCAGGCGAAGATGATCCTGGTGGGCGAGGAGCATCCGGAGTTTCCGCTGGAACCACAAATACGCGCCCTGGGCCTGCAAACCGCCGTGCGGCGTTTCGGCTTCGCGACCGCGACGGAGTTCAGCGGCTACCTCTCGGCATGCGACGTGATCCTGAACCTTCGCTACCCCACGGTGGGCGAAACCTCGGGCACTCTGCTGCGCGCCTTCGGCATGGGCAAGGCGGCGGTGGTGAGCGACGTGGGCAGTTTCGCCGAGTTCCCGGACGATGTCTGTTTGAAGGTCCCCATCGACGGCTCGGAAGAGGACACGATTTACGAGTTATTGAACCTGCTGGTGTCGCGGCCCGAACTGTCGCGGACGCTGGGCGGGAGAGCGCGGACGTGGGTGGAGCGCGAGTGCTCGTGGCCGCGCGTGGCGCGCCTGTACGCGGAATTTCTGGCTGCCGTGGCCGAGGGACGCGAGTGGCGCGAGGCTCCCCTGACGGAGCAGGCGCCGCGCGTGGAACACGCGCCGCCGGCTATCCAAGTGGAAGGCGATTATCTGCTGGGCTGGGCGGAACCTTCCGCGCGCGAGTATGTGGACACACACCTGACACGTCTGACGAAGACGCTCGAACTGACCCCGCCCGGCGGCCCGGAGCAGAGCATCCTCGAGATGGGCGCTTACCTCCAAATCACGCCTTCTCTCAAGACGAAACTCGGCTACGGCACGGTGCGCGGCTGTTATTTCGGAGCGGCAGGCACGGTGGAACACCGTGAAGTGGTTTCAACGGACGGCGAACGCTTCATCTGCGAAGTGGATTTGTTCGATGCCGAACGCGATCGCTTTCCTTACGGGGGCGAATCCTTCGACACCGTGCTGTGCTGCGAACTGCTGGAGCATCTGACGGCCGATCCGATGCACATGCTGACGGAGATCAACCGCGTTCTGAAGCCGGGCGGGCGCCTCGTTCTGACCACGCCGAACATCGGATCCCTGCGCGCCATCGCGGCGCTGCTGGCCGGCTATCATCCGGGATTCTTCCCCGCCTACATCAAGCCTTCGGAAGACGGCGCATCCGATGCCCGTCACAACCGCGAGTACACGGCCCGCGAAGTCCATCTACTGCTGCACGACAGCGGCTTCGAGGTGGCGCACCTGGAGACGGGCGAGTTCAAGAGCGAGCCGAAGCCCGAGCATGTGTGGGTGGAGAACATGCTGGCGCGCTATGGCATGCCCGGCAGCCTGCGCGGCGACGGCGTATATGCGGTGGGCTGCAAGACCGGCCCCGTGCGGACGCGATGGCCGCGCTGGTTGTATAGTTGAGTGCCGCCCGGGGCGGAATGTCATGAGCGTGCGCTACGAGAATGCGCGAGTGGAGATCAGCGGCCATGGTCGGCTGCGCGTTTCGCTGCGCGTGGTGAACGATTCGACGCTCCACTGGCGCGGCGCGGCGCTGGGCTGGCAGGTGACCGAGCGCGAATCGCACCGCTACCTGGAGGACGGTCCGTCGGTGGAGTTGCACGGCACACTGGCGCCGGGTGAATCGCGCGAGTGCGCGATCGAGGGCGCTTTGCCGGCATTTGCCGGTTATTACCGCCTGTTCGTGTCACCGCTGACGCCGGATCTGGGCTGGCTGCACACCAGCGGCGCGCGGGCGATCGTGGTGGATGTGGACGTGGATGGCGACGGCGCGGCTCTGTTGCAGAAGGGGTGCTGGAGTATCGCCGAACTGGCGCGGCGCGACCTCACCTCGGCGCCGCGCGAGATGCTGGCGGCGGTGTGGGCCAACCGCGGGCTTGCCTGGACGCTGGCCCGGCGCGACCTGGCGGCGCGGTTTCGCGGCTCGCTGGGCGATGCTCTGTGGACGGTGCTGCATCCTTTGCTGCTCATGCTCACCTACCTGTTTGTGTTCGGCGTGGTGTTGCGGGCGCGCTTTGCGGGCGACCCCAGCACGGCGGGCTTCGCGCTCTACTTCCTCGCCGGCATGGTTCCCTGGCTGGCATTCAGCGAAACGGTGGGCCGGGCGCCCTCGGCTCTGGTGGAGCATCGTCATTTCGTGAAAAAGCTCGTGTTCCCGGTGGAACTGTTGAACGTGGTTCACACGCTGGCGGCGCTGGCCACGCAGATGGTGGGCCTCGCTCTGCTGTGCGCGCTGATATTCGTGCTGCGCGGCGGCGTGCCCGCGATGGCGCTGCTGTTGCCGGTGTTCCTGGCCCCGCAGGTGTTGCTTACATTGGCCTTGTCGTGGACTCTCAGCGCTCTCGGCGTCTACCTGCGCGACCTCGGCCAGATCATCGGCTTCCTACTGACACTGCTGTTCTTCCTGACACCCATCTGCTATCCCGAGCAGTCCCTGCCGCCGGGCCTGGATGTCTACTTCCGCAAGAATCCGTTCTATGTAATCGCCGGCGGCTGGCGCGCGGTGCTGCTCCAAGGCCCCATGCCCACGCTGCGAAGCATTTTGCTGCTCTATGCGATCTCGATTGCCGCCGTATACGCGTCGGCGCTGCTCTACCGCAAGCTGCGTCCCACCTTTGCCGACGTGTTGTAGCCAAGGCTAAACAGCCGCCATGCCCCACTGCGGATCGAAGCGTCCGCCCAGGCGTTTCAGCTCCGCTTGCAGCCGCTTCTGCAAGCCGTCGTGCAAACTCTTGAGCGCCGGGTCGCCAATGTTGCTCTCGAATCGTCCGTACCGCAGGCCGCTGTGCACCTTGCCGAGCAGGTTTACCTTCTGTCCTGGGTCCTTGACGATGTCATAGAGTTCGAAGCGGTCCCAAACGCCGTGATACTGCATGTAGCTGTACTGGCCGGTTCGCAAGCCCAGGATGGTGGGTGTCATGGGCGCCTCGCGCTCCCACATATAGATGTATGCGAACTCCTGGCGCCAGTCCACGGATTCGCCCTTTATCAGGGGCAGCAAGGACCGCCCCTGGAAACTGGAAGGCGAAGGTACGCCGGCAAAGTCGAGGAAGGTCGGCGCGATGTCGATGTTCAACGCCATATGAGTCACCGCGACCGCGCTCCTGGCCAGGGAAGGACATTCGGCGAACAGGGGCACGCGCATCGACGGCTCGTGCATCACCCGCTTGTCGATCAACCCGTGCTCGCCATGCAGGTAGCCGTTGTCGCCCATGTAGACCAGCAGCGTGTCCTTCGCCAGGCCAAGCCGTTGCAGTTCCTCGCGCACTCTGCCGATGCTCTCGTCAATGGCGAGAATGCCTTCGCAGTAGCCGCGGTACATGCGTTCGAAACCACCCGGAATCCCCATGACGCCATCCACGCCGTGCCACGAATTCCGCTGCTTCAGCAGCCACTCCGGTTTCCCTTCGCCGTTTTCGGGAGTGTTCTCGTATGTGTCCGGATACGGAATGTCCAGGTCGCGGAAAACACTCTTGTGCTTAGGCGACGGCTGGAAGGGACCGTGCACGTTCTTGTGCGACAGGTACAGACAGAAGGGTTGATTGCCCGAGGACCGGATGAATTGCAGCGCCTCATCGGTGAGGATGTCCGCGATGTAGCCCTTCATCCTGGTCCGCTGCCCGTTCCGGTTCACCTGCGGGTCGATGTATTCGCCCTGGCCTCGAAAAGAGAACCAATGGTCGAAGCCGGGCTGCGGCTGGTCATCGCCGCCCATGTGCCATTTGCCGGCCAGCGCCGTCCTGTACCCGTTCTGCTTCAGGAGGGCCGGGAAAGTAGCCAGGCCTTGCGGAAGCGCCGTGGTGTTGTTCACCACGCCATGGCGGAAGACGTACTGGCTGGTGAGAATGGAGGCGCGGCTGGGCGAGCACAGCGACGTGGTGGCGAACGCGTTCTGGAAGTGGATTCCGCTGGTGATCATCCGGTCCAGGTTTGGCGTCCTGCCGCGCAGCCAGGGATGCCCCAGTGCCCCAATGAAGTCGAAGCGGTGGTCGTCGGAGAGGATGAAAACAATATTGCGTCGCTTTGATTGGGGCTTGGCTTGTGGCGCCGTCTGGCCAGCCTGCATGACCGCGCCGGCTCCGCCGAGAAAGGTTCTTCGCTTCATTTGTATTCAGACTATTCGAAAACCGTGAGTTCTGTCAGGACGCGCGAATCTCCAGGGCGAGCAAAGCCTGATGGGGCCGCTGGATGATAATTTCAATCTTCGCCTGCAATTCGCCGTCCGGCAGACGGGCCCTTCACTGATCAGTCCTTCGCTGATATAGTGCGAAAGTATTGCTTCATTGAGAAGTCATCATGTTGAACTCGATCATCCTCCCTATCCGCTCCATCTTTTTTCTTGCCGCTTCGCTTCTACTCTCCCTGCCGCTGCTGGCTCAAACCGGCCAGATCAGCGGCCGCGTCATGGATGCGAGCGGCGCAGCCATCCAAAGCGCGTCCGTCGTTGTGCGCAGCGAGACGACCGGCTTGGAACGCCGGGTACAAACCGGCGAGGGCGGCCTGTATGCGCTACCGCTTCTGAATGCCGACCGTTATACGTTGACGGCCTCGCGCACCGGTTTCCGCAGCGAGATCCGCAGCGGCGTGCACCTTGAAGTCGATCAACGCGCCGAATTGAACTTCACGTTGGAGGTTGGCGCGGTCTCGGAAAGCGTGGAGGTAACCGCGGCCGTCAGCCGTTTGAACACCATCGAGGCATCGCAGGGACAGGTCGTTGACAACAAGCGCATCGTGGAGATGCCGCTGAACGGGCGCAACTACATCGACCTTGCCCTCATGTCGGGAGGCGCCGTGCAGACGCCGGGCAACTCCCGTGTAGGCGGCTTTTCCGCGGGCGGCCAGCGCGCCACGCAGAACAACTATCTGCTCGACGGCATCGACAATAACCAGGTGGAACTGGCGGCGGCCGGCAGACGCGCCGAGATGGTCGCGCCCTCCATTGACGCTTTGCAGGAGTTCAAGGTGCAAACCAACTCCTATGCCGCCGAGTTCGGACGCGGCATGGGCGGCGTGGTGAACGTGTCGCTCAAGAACGGAACGAACGATATTCATGGCACCGCGTTTGAATTTCTCCGCAATGAAGTGTTCGACGCGCGCAACTTCTTCACGCCTCCCAACACGCGCAAGCCGCCTTTCAAACGGAATCAGTATGGACTTTCGCTGGGCGGCCCCGTTTGGATTCCGAAACTCTACAACGGACGCAACCGGACCTTCTTCTTCGGCGATTTTGAAAGCACGCGAGTCCGGGAAACATCCACGGTTCAAAGCACTCTTCCCACGATGCGGATGCGGCAAGGCGACTTCGGGGAACTGCCGTCCACCCGCCGCGCCACCGATCCAACCAACGGGCAACCCTTCGCCAACGGCATCATCCCGGCTTCGCGCTTCGATCCCGTAGCCGCGAAGTTGATCAACCTCTACCCAGCGCCACAGAACGCCGGCATCGGCAACAATTTCATCAATCTGCCCCCCGTCATCGAGGACGTTGACAAGTGGGATGTCCGCGTCGATCAAAACCTGACTTCGAACGACAACCTCTTCTTCCGTTTCTCCAGCCAGTATGTGAACATGCCCGACACGCCGGCCCTGCCCGCGCCGGCCTTCGGCGGCAGCAATTTCGACTCCTTCACGCAGGGCTACAACACGGGCATTGGCTGGAACCATGTGTTCACGCCCAACGTGATCGGCACGATGCGCATTGGATGGAACTATACCAGCTTCGCGCGGGACAACCCCGCTTCGGCGAAGGGCCGTAATTTCAATCGCGAGTTCGGTATCCCCGGCGCCACCGTCGATACCGACGGCATGTTCACCATGATGACGATCACCGGTTATCGCGCCCTGGGCATCGGCCCGTTCAACCCCGTCAGCCGGAACTCGCAAAACCGCCAGTGGGCCGGCGATATTACCTGGGTGCGCGCCAAGCACACCATCAAGACAGGCGCGTCGCTGATCTGGTCGCAGAACCCGGTGTTCAACAGCAACACGGCGCTCGGCGGCTACACGTTTAACTCCGCCTACACGCGTGACGGCGCCGCCGATTTTCTTCTCGGCCTCGGCAGCCAGTGGCTGTGGCAGAAACCCTTGAATGTCTCCATGCGGACATACAACTACGGCTTCTACGTCCAGGATGACTTTCGCGTGAATCAACGCCTGTCGCTCAACTTCGGCCTGCGCTATGAGCAGGCCGCTCCGTGGGTGGAGAAACGCAATCTAATGGGTAACTTCGACATCGACACGAACCCCAACCAGCCGCGGTTCATTCTCGCTAAGGATGGTTCGCGTTCCGACAGGGCCCTCGTCGCCACCGACAAGGATAACTTCATGGCGAGGATCGGCTTCTCGTTCAAGATCACCCCGAAGATGGTGCTGCGCTCCGGCTATGGCCACTTCTTCGCCTACCTGGAAAACTTCGGCGACGGTCAATTCCTGATCGGTAATCCGCCGTTCGCCTATGGCGTGACCCTCACGGGGTCGAGCACCGTGCCGGCCGTCATCCTGAATCAAGGTCCGCAGGCGGGCGCAACGGAACTATCGCGAGCCACCGGCCTGTCGTTCCGCTCTTATCAGCGTTACGCGCAGAAGCCCAATGCCCATCAGTGGAACCTCAATATCCAACGTGAGTTTGGCGCCGATTGGCTCGTCGAGGCAGGCTATTCAGGTTCGCGTGGAATCCACCTGGTCCGCCAGTACGATGCCAATTTCTCGCCCGCCGGTCCGGGCAACATCGACCAGAAGCGCCCCTATCGCAGCACGACGATGGAGACCGGCAGCGGTACGATCGCGATTTCTCCTCTCGGACCCATTGTCAGCCACCGTCTGGACGGCAACTCGATCTACCACGCCATGCTGGCCAAGGTGGAAAAACGTTTCTCGAATGGCTTCACGCTTCTTGCCAGCTATACATTCTCCAAGACCATTGGCGATACCTGCGGCAATGCCTCCACGGGAAACACGAACGCATGCGGGTACCAGAACATCCTCAATCTGCGTCCCGAGCGCAGCCTCGACAACCAGGACATTCCCCACCGCTTCGTCACATCGGTGCTCTACGATCTGCCGTTCGGAAAGAATCGCGCGTTCCTGTCCGGCTCGAACAAAGTGGTGGACGCCATGCTGGGCGGATGGACCGTGGGCTCGATCGTTACCCTCAGTTCGACTTTGCCGTTCAACGTCACTGTCCAGGGGAATCCTTCCAACACCGGTTCGACCGCCGTGGTGCAGAGGCCGAATGTCGTGGGCGATCCCAACGAGGGAGCGCGCACGTTGGACCGCGCTTTCAACACTGATGCCTTCGTCCGCCAGCCGAACTTCACCTACGGCAACACCGGGCGGAACATCCTCCGCAGCCCGTCTCACTTCAACTGGGACTTTTCCGCGCTGAAGAACTTCCCCCTGACGGAGCATCTGCGTCTCCAGTTCCGTTTCGAGGCATTCACGTTCACCAACACGCCGCGATTTGGCAATCCCAATGCCGTGCTTGGCTCGAACACCTTCGGCGTCATCGGAGGCGCCGGTACGCCACGAAATCTGCAGTTCGCGCTGAAGCTGATCTGGTAGGGCGGGGTTGATGTCTAACCTGCCGCGACGCGAGTTTCTCACCGGCGCAGGCGCGGCGGGCCTGGCCCTGGCTGCTTCGGGACGCAAACCGAACATCCTGTGGATCACCTGCGAGGACATCAGTCCTCACCTGGGCTGCTATGGCGATCCCGACGCGGCCACGCCCAATCTCGACAAATTAGCCGCACAAGGCGTCCTCTATTCGCACGCCTACGCCACGGCCCCTGTATGCTCGCCCTCGCGCAGTTGCCTCATCACGGGCGTGGTGGCCAACTCGATGGGGTCCATGCATCTGCGCGGCCTGGTGCCAAAATCCGCCAGCGTTCCGTGCTTCCCCGAACTGCTGCGCGAGGCCGGCTACTACACTTCCAACAACTCAAAGGAAGATTACAACTTCACGAACCCCTCCACCTGGTGGGACGAATCGAGCGGCAAAGCCCACTGGCGTAAGCGTGGCAAGGGCCAGCCATTCTTCAGCGTGTTCAATTTCATGGGCACGCATCAAGGGCAGATCCGCTACTCACGTGATGAGTTCCAGCGCATTACCGCATCGTTGCCGGAACATCTGCGCCATGACCCCGCCCGCGTGCATGTTCCCCCCTATTTTCCCGATACGCCCGGCGTCCGGCTCCAACTCGCGATCCTCCATACACAGATTTCACGAATGGATGCGGAAGCGGGACGAGTGCTGCGCGAGTTGGAGGAAGATGGGCTGGCCAATGAGACCATCGTCTTCTTCTTCTCCGATCATGGCACCGGGTTGCCGCGCGGGAAGCGCTTTTTGCATCAAACCGGAATGCGCGTGCCTCTCCTCGTACGCATCCCCCGGGCATTGCGCGCCGGCTCGGACGTGAAGCCGGGCTCAACGGATTCGCGACTGGTGAACTTCGCCGACTTTGCACCCACGGTGCTCAACCTGGCGGGCATACCGCGGGCAAGATCGATGCAAGGGAGTGCCTTTCTCGGACCGGGGACCGCCTCGCCCCCTCGTTACCTGTTTGGAGCCAGGGACCGCGTTGACGAAGAGATCGAAATGTCACGCACCGTGTTCGATGGCAGGTGGCAGTACATCCGCAACTGGATGCCGCACCGCCCGGTGCTGCAACACGGCGCCTACTCAGAGACCGCCGATGTGTGGCGCGATTTGCGGCGCCTGGACGGCGAAGGCAAACTGCACGGCGATCAGGCGTGGCTGATGCGCCGGACAAAACCAGTGGAAGAGCTCTACGACCTAAGTTCCGACTCGTGGCAGCTTAACAATCTGGCCGGCGATCCCACTCATCGCGGGCGCATCCATGCAATGTCGAAAGCGATGTTCGACTGGCAGGTCCGCATCCGCGACACCGGCTTGCTGCCCGAATCCGACATGCAGCAGCGCGCGGGAAGCGGCTCGCCGTATGACCTCCGCGACGACCGCTTCCCAGTGAGCCGCATACTGAAGGCTTCGGTGGACCCCAACCCGCTCCCTCATCTCAAGGACCGGGATCCAGCGGTGCGGTACTGGGCAGCCACATCGCTTTTTCAAAGCGGTGAGCAGGAAGACCTTCACCCACTCTTGCGCGACGATTCGCCAGCCGTGCAAATCGTTGCCGCCGAAGCACTCATCCGCCACGGCAGCAGCGACGCTCTCAACACACTCGCGGTACAGTTGCACGCCCCCAATGGAACCGTGCGGCTCGCGGCGGCAGCCGCCGCATGGTACCTCGGCGAGCAGGCCCGGCCCTTGGCCCCAGCCATCCGCTTCGCGGCGGAGAATCGCGCAGGCCCGGACTATCAATCCGAATACTGCCAGTGGGCGGCGAAAAAGACCGCGGAGTCCCTGGGAATTTAGAGAGGATACTTCCATGCAAAGAAGACATTTCCTGGCGTCGGCGGCAGGCGCTCTGCTGCCCACGGGCGCCCAAAGCAGAAAGCCTCTGAACGTTGTCTTCTTCCTCACTGACGACCACGGCGCCTGGGCGCTCAACTACACCGGATGCCGGGAGATGCACACGCCCAACCTGAACCGGCTGGCGGAAAGCGGCGCACGGTTCACCAACGCCTTCGCCGCGACTCCGGTTTGTTCCCCCAGCCGGGCCACCTACATGACGGGACGGCTGCCCTCGCGTCACGGCATTCAGGATTTCATCAACTGCCGTCCAGCTCACAGCGAGGTGAACGACTGCACGGGTCCGCAAGCGCGGCATTACCTGGATGGACAACCGACGCTGTCCGGCACACTCGCCGCCGCCGGATACAAGGCGGGACTGGCCGGCAAATGGCACATGGGCGGAGACAATGTGATGCAGGCTGGCTTTAGCTATTGGGCCACCATTCCCGGAGGGGGCGGAACGTACCGTAACCCGGCATTCGTCAAGAACGGGAAGACGGTGAACACCGAGGGCATGAAGACGGACCGTGTTGGCGATTTCGCGCTCGAGTTCCTCGACCAGACCGCCGGCCAGCCGTTCTTCCTGTACATGCCATTCTTCGCTCCGCACAATCCTTACGACTTTCAGGCGGAGGAGTACCGCAAGCTATACAAGGATTCGAAGTTCAGTTGCTTTCCCAGGCTGCCCGACCATCGGTGGCTTCGGCGGACGGTGGATGGCAGGCCCGCCGCTCCGGTGAAAGATCACAACAACGAGGCGAGCATGCTGGCCTATTCGGCGCTGGTGAGCGCGGTCGATCACAACGTCGGCCGGGTTGTCCAGCATCTGGAAAAACTCGGCGTTCTGGACAACACGTTGATTGTCTTCACCGCGGACCAGGGCCACAACTGCGGACATCACGGCGTGTGGGGCAAGGGCAATGGGACGGTCCCATTCAATGTCTTCGAGGAGTCGATCCGCGTGCCCATGATCTGGAACCACCGCGGCGCGATCAAGCGCGGCCAGGTGTTTCCGCAATTCGTTTCGTCGTACGACTTCATGCCCAGCCTGCTGGACTATGCAGGCTTGAAGGCGCCGGCGGACCCTTACCGCGCAGGCCGCAGCTACGCCAACCTCCTTCGCCACAAACGGTATGAGGAGCGAGCCGAATTGTACTTCGAGTACAGCTACATGAGGGCCGTTCGCACGAAACGCTGGAAGTACATCCGGCGCGCTGGCGATTGGCCCAGCGAACTCTTCGACCTTGAAAAGGACCCCGGCGAAGAGCGCAGCATACTCGATACCAGTGAAGGCCGCGAGGTGGCGGCACAGTTGGGGAAGAAGCTGGATGCGTTTTTCGCGGCCCGGGGAGCCCCTCCGATCGAGGACTGGCGAACGACCACCAAACAGGTGCTTACCACTTACTCCCGCTAGCTGCGTTGCCTGGCGGCGTCAAGGGCCGCCTACGGCGCGACGTTCAGAACCAGGCGCCGGTAGGAGGTGAGCGGCGGCGCTCCGCGGTCCGTGGCCGCAAGGACAATGTGTATCGTTCCGGGGCGCGTCACCGCGGGAACCGTCAGCGCGGTCCGGACCGCTTCCGGGTTCGCGATCTTCACTTCCGCGGCCAGCGTTCCGGCCTCGTGGTATTGCCACCACCGATAGCCGATCGGATTGCCATCCGGGTCCTTTGTTCCCGACGCATCCAGCCAAACAGTTTCACCGGGTTTGGCCGCGCGTTCCAGCACGCGTACGCTCCGATCCCCGTTCAGCATCACCACGGGGTTATGATTGGCGCCTTGAAACGGCCGCACGCACCAGTCCATGCGCGCGGCGAAATCGTTACTCGTGACGCGGTTCCAGCGCGCCACCGTCCATTGGCGTCTTCTCAACTCGTCGTGTGATTCCGGGTGGCCGTCGCCAGTCTCCACGAAGAACCGCGTGCCATTGCCGAAAGGACGGAACCGGCCTCCCCATCCGCCCCACTCCGGGTGCTCCGGGTCGTTCAAGCCTCTCGCCAGCAAGTGGAGGAAGGATGGCGTGTCGCCTTCCTTGATGCCAGGCCTTCCCGCCACCGGATATCCCGCCCCGAGCGCTCCGTGATCTTTGCGCACGTTCGTGTCCGTCCATGGGCCATCTCGCATCTCCTCCGGCCCTTCGGTGTGGATGCCCCTGTGCGCTTCGATGTTCAGGATCAGGAATAGCTCGGGGACGTTCTTCCAGATCCATATCGTTCCCGTGTCTTGCCAACTGATCTGATACACCCTGAGTTTATCGACGAAGCGCCGCGCCTCCGCGGGTGTCCGGTGCTGGCGCACGCTCCAGATGGCTTGCGCCAGATCCATGGCGCCGCCCCACACAGTGATCCACACAGGCCGCGGGTCCTTCCGGTCCACGACCTCAATGATGTGCCTCGACGCGGCGGTGTCCTTCCCCGGACCAATCCATTTTTCGGCCGGGTCGCACGTGCGGCTATCACGGACACCGGGCGGATACGGAGCTTCGAACCCCTTGTTGAACCCGGCCCATGTGCGCACCACGGGAGCGCCCGCCTTAACGACGAGCTTCAACGATTCCATGGATGGGTATGGAAAGCCCGGCCGCTCGTGACGACGGAGGCTGCCCACAACCTTTCCATAGTCGTCAAGCGTTGCCTGGATCAATTCGGGACGAACCGAGCCGTCGCCAAATGCCAGCGAAGTCGCGATCAGCCCCTCGATGTCGAACTCATTGGCGTACGTCAGCAGCCGTATCAACGACTGTTTGTCGTCCGGATCCTTGAAGAAGTCGGTCAGTACGATCAGCCTGGTTCGCTCCGCGGCCGCGGCGGTGTGGGACGCCGCGCCGGAAAAGAGCAGCGCCAACACGGCGGGGAGAATGCGGCGCATGATTTTCATTGTTGGCCTCCTATCGTCCATGGTTGACGAGCGGTTCCCAACGCTCGCCGAAGAATCCGCCCAGCACGACCTTGCCCGGTTGACGGTCGTCCGGTGGTATTGTTACATCCACCACGGCATAGTCGGGCAGCTTGGGCGCCTGCCTAGCGTTGTTTAAGTAGTCGTACTCGCGATAGGTGAAGCCTGAGTTCAGCACCACATATTTCTTCGGATTCAGCGGATTCGGATAGATGAGAATCACTGCGTGCGTGGCCGCGGGGAACCGCTCTCCGCCCGCCAGCACGGCATCGTTTGTCCACTGCACCGGCAGCTTGTCCGCAATGCGCTTCAACACCGCGTTCGACCTCGGATCGCCCCACAGCACAAGGTTCGACGCCGCGATGTCGGCATCGGTGATTTCGCTATCGGCTTTCTGAATCGCCTCGCCCCGGAACTGCCTGCGCCACTCTCTGACGGCCCGTTTCCGCTCCGCCTCAGCCCAGGCGCCTACGGCCTCGTGCTCCGGCTTGCCTGTTGGAGCCACCATGATGAACCGGTCCCAGAACGCATCGTCGACAGGCCCCTGCAAGCCGTGCCGCTTGCGCAACTCGCCTTCCTCCGGCTCACCCGCGCTCCACCGGCCGCCCCGCTTCACCAACGACGGCTGCCAGGAGCCATCCGACTCCGGCCCCGCCACCGTCACCGTCTGACCATCAACGGCCACCTTCACCTCGCCCGGTTCCACCAGCGCCGCGCCAGGCGCGAAGTCCAACCGGAGCGCCGACACATTCGCCGTCTTCACCGCCACGCCGTGTGTCCCCGTCACTTCGGCCTCCACTCGCGCCTGCTCCCAGTGCTTCTCCAGGCCATCCACCACGACCCACTTCATTCGGTTGTAGCGCAGCGTGTATGTCGTGAACCGCACCTTTCTTGGGTACGCCATGCGTCCGTGCGCCATGATCGCATCCATGCGCCGGTTGATCTCGAAAATCGAATCCGGGTGATAGCGGTGAGGCGCACCAGGTCCGATGATGTGCGTCAGTGACAGGCCCTCCTTCGCCATGTAGGACGCCATGATATCGGCTGCTTGCTTCTGCTTGTCGATCTCGCCCGAATAGGCGACCACCGGAACGTTGAATAGGTTCGCCGCATAATCCGTCGCATCGTACAGCCGCCATAGCTTCTGTTCCCACCACGACGGCTGAACCTGCTCGTTCTGGAATACGCGCAGGAATTCGGCGGTCTCCGCGAAACCGGCGCCTGGCGCCGCCGCCGCCCAAAGGCCCGCATGATGCGCCGCGAAGTGCCACGCCGCCGCGCCGCCCATGGAAAAGCCGCGCACGGCGATGCGGTTTTCGTCGATGCGGTACTTCTGTTTCAGATCGTCGATGGCCTCGAACAGATCCACCTCGCCCGCCATCTTGTTGGCGTTGCAAAAGCGCCCGTAGAGATGAACGACAATCGTGTCCGCGGGCGTGAACTGCCCTTTGGAACGTTCACGCTCCCATAGGAAGTTCACCTCCGTCAGCGTCTCGGACCGCCCATGAAACCAGGCATCCAGGCGCCATGAACGCGCCGCCGCGGGCGACCAGCTTTCAGGCACAACCAGGCCGTATGGCTGCGCGCTGCCATCGATCTTCGACAAATACCCCCGCACCACCAACCCTGTGCGCCGCGCCCACGGAGCCTCACCCCGGGCCAGCGAGCCGGCACGCTCCTCCCCCTCTCGCAGCAACTCACGCGCCTTCACGATCTCCTCGGACTTCAGGAACTCGTTATAGACGAGCGCGAAGCGCACGGCATCGTGAAAGATTTTGACGTCGGCCACCAATGGAGATCCCTGAAGCCCGGCTATCTTTCCCGCCAGCCTCGCCAATCCCGCCTCCAACTGCTTGCGATCTGCCTCCGGGACGGTTACGCCCGGTGCTGGCACGGGACGCGAAGTTTGCGCCAGCACGGCCAGCGCCGCCAGGAATAGAGGAAGGAACCGTAGGAACTTATTCGCCATGATTTGCCTGCAACTCCCATCGCTCGCCGAAAAAGCCGGCCAGCGCGATGCGTCCCGGTACGCGTGCATCCGCCGGCGTCGAGAGATCCACCACCGCGTAGTCCGGCAGCTTCGGCGTCTGTTGCGAATTCGTCAGATAGTGCGCCTCCCGGAACGTCAACCCCGAGTTCAACACGACATACTTCGACGGGTTCAGCGGATTCGGGTAGATCAGAATCGCCGCGTGCGTGGCCGCCGGAAACGACCGGCCGCCCACCGTCACGGCCTCGCGCGTCCAGCGCACGGGCAGTTTGTCCGCGATGCGCTTCAACACCGCGTTCGACCTCGGATCACCCCACAGCACAAGGTTCGACGACGCGATGTCGGCATCGGTGATTTCGCTGTCGGCTTTCTGCATTGCCTCGCCCCGGAACTGCCTTTGCCACTCCCTGACAGCCCACTTCCGCTCCGTCTCCGCCCATGCGCCTACGGCCTCGTGCTCCGCCTTGCCTGTTGGCGCCACCATGATGAACCGGTCCCAAAAGGCGTCATCCACCGGCCCCTGCAAGCCATGCCGCTTGCGCAACCCGCCCGCCGCTGGCTTACCCGCGTCCCACCGGTCCCCGCGTTTCACCAGCACTGGCTGCCAGGAGCCATCCGACTCCGGGCCCGCCACCACCACCACCTGTCCGTCGATGGCCACCTTCACCTCGCCCGGTTCCACCAGCGATGAGCCCGGAGCGAATGCCAGCCGCAACGCCGATACGTTCGCCGTCTTCACCGCCACTTCATGCGTCCCCGTCACTTCGGCATCCACGCGCGCCTGCTCCCAGTGCCGCTCCAACCCCTCCACCAGAACCCACTTCATGCGGTTGTAGCGGAGTGTGTAGGTTGCCATCCGGACGTGGCGCGGATACGCCACGCGGCCGCGTTCCATGATCGAATCGATGCGCCGGTTGATCTCTGGAATCGCATCCGGATGATAGCGATGTTCCGTCCGCGGCCCGATGATGTGCGTCAGCCTCATGCCCTCCTTCGCCATGTAGGACGCCATGATATCCGCGGCCTGTTTTTGTTTGTCGATTTCGCCCGAGTAAGCCACCACGGGAAGATTGAACAGGTTCGCCGCATAGCCCGTCGCATCGTACAACCGCCACAGGCGCTGCTCATACCACGGCGGTTTCGGTCCATCGCCGCGCATCACGCCGGTGTACTCGGCCGTTTCGGCGAACCCCGCTCCCGGCGCAGCCGCGGCCCACTCGCCCGCATGGTGCGCCGCGATGTGCCACGTGGCCGCGCCTCCCATGGAAAATCCGCGCACGGCGATTCTTTCGCGGTCAATGCGGTATTTTTGGCTCACATCGTCGATGGCCTCGAACAAATCCACCTCGCCAGCGAACTTGTTCGCGTTGCAATAGCGTCCATAAAGATGGAGCACGATCGTGTCAGACGGCGTGAATTGCCCCGGCGAACGCTCACGCTCCCATAGAAAATTCACTTCCGTGAGTGTTTCGGATCGTCCGTGAAACCAGACGTCCAAACGCCAGCGGCGCGGCGCGTCCGCGCGCCAGTTCGCGGGCACCACCAGGCCATACGGCTGTACGCTGCCGTCGATCTTCGACACATACCCGCGCGCCACGAGGCCCGTCCGCCGCGCCCACGGCGCATCGCCCATGGACAGGGCTCTGGCGCGCTCTCCGCCCCGCCGCAGCAATTCGCGCGCCTTCAGCACCTCATCGTCCTTCAGAAACCCGTCATAGGCGAGCGCATAGTAGACTGAGTCGTGAAACACCTTCACATCGGCCACGAGCGGCGATGGCATCAACTGCGCGATTTTCTCCCGCAAGCGCTCCAACTCAGCCTGTAGCGTCTTTCGATCCGTCCCGGCAATCTCGATGCCAGGCGGAGGCACAGGCCGCACGCTTTGCGCGAGCGCGGAGAAGACCAGGAAAAGAATGGGAGACAACCTTCGAATCATGACGAATTGTGTAACTTATCACAGGCCCAGCCATCCATCGTGCTTGTGCCTGCGCGCCCTCCGCATAGCCTGCTTCTGCCTGGTTGCCGCGGCCGCCAGCGCGCAGCAGGTGCAACTGACCGGGATCGCCACCGGACTCTCGCGCCCCGTCGATATCCAGCAACCCGGCGATGGCTCGAACCGTCTCTTCGTCCTTGAGCAGGAGGGCCTCGTGCGCGTCATCCAGGATGGCGCGCTCGACACGCTGCCTGTCCTCGACATCCGCGACCGGGTCACACGAATCAACTCCAGCGGCGACGAACGCGGTCTTCTCGGCCTCGCCTTCCCTCCCGAGTTCAAGACCAGGCAGTACTTCTATCTGAACTACACCGACCGGTCCGGCAACACAACCATCTCCCGCTTTCACATGACCGCCCCCGGCGCCAACACCGCCAGCGCGGCTTCCGAGAAGATCCTGCTCACCATCAACCAGCCTTACACCAACCACAACGGCGGACAGCTTCAGTTCGGCCCCGACGGCTATCTCTACATCGGCATGGGCGACGGCGGCAGCGGCAACGATCCATTTGGACACTCGCAAAGCCCCCGATCGCTGCTCGGCAAGATGCTCCGGATCGACGTGGAATCGAATCCTGCCGCCTACGCCATTCCCCCATCCAACCCCTTCGCCGGCAGCCTGCTCACGTTTCCGGAAATCTGGGCCTCGGGACTGCGCAACCCCTGGAGGTTCTCGTTCGACCGCGCCAGCGGCAACCTCTGGATCGCTGACGTGGGCCAGGGCCGCGCCGAGGAGATCGACCTTCAACCCGCCTCCAGCAAGGGCGGCGAGAACTATGGCTGGAATGTCATGGAGGGCATGCAATGCCGCATGGCCGGCTGCACCCCCACCGGCGTCCGCCCCATCTTCGAGTACACGCGCGAAAGCGGCGACATCTCCATCACCGGCGGCTACGTCTATCGCGGCACGATCTCGCCCTCTCTGCGCGGTCTGTACATCTTCGGCGACTACGTCTCGGGACGCATCTGGGCGCTGCGCGAAGAGAGCGGCACATGGGCCCGCGAACTGCTGATCCGTCCGCCGAACTTCCGCATCTCCACCTTTGGGCAGGACCAGGCAGGAGAGGTCTACGTCGCCAACTACAGCGCGGGCGCCATCTATCGCATCGATCTCTCCGGTCCACCCCGCCTTACCTCCTCCAGCGTCGTCAATGGCGCCAGTTTCGCCACTGGACTCACGCCCGGTTCGGCGGCCTCGGCCTTCACGAGCGGCGCCAAGCTCACGCCCGGCATCGTCGCGGCGTCTTCCCTGCCGCTGCCCTCAACGCTCGATGGCATTCAGGTCCTGGTGAACGGCACGCCGGCCCCGCTCTATGCCGCGGCCAACGTGAATGGCCTGGAACAGATCAACTTCCAGGCGCCCTTTGAACTCTCAGGCTCGCAAACCGCCAGCGTGGCCGTGCGCCGCGGTGACGCCACCGGCCAGGCCGTGGACATTCCCGTGCGTGAGACGCACCCTGGCGTGTTCACCCTTGACGGCACGAAGGCGATTGTCGTTCACGCCACCGGCAACACCCTGGTCACCTCCTCGGCTCCGCTCCAGCCTGGCGAAGACGTTTACCTCTACGCCACCGGACTCGGTCCCGTGGACAACACGCCTCCGACCGGCGCCGCCACGCCCGGCTCGCCGCTTGCCACGACGCGCACGCTGCCTTCGATCACGATTGGCGGCCAAGCCTGCCTGGTCCGTTTCGCCGGGCTTGCCCCAGCGCTTGCCGGCGTCTATCAGGTGAACCTGGTCGTGCCGCCCGGCATCCCATCGGGCGAGCGGGAACTGGTGCTCACTTCCGGCTCCGCCGTCGCGCCCACCGTACGCGTTCCTGTCCGCTGAGCCACGCTCCCCCGCTACGCTGATACACTGTCCGGTCAGGATGTACCGCCGTCAATTTCTCTCTACACTGGCCGCCTCGCCACTGCTGGCGCAGCCCCCTGCTTCCTCGAAGCGCAACGTACTTTTCATCTCCATCGACGATCTGAACGATTGGATCGGTTGCCTGGGCGGCCACCCCGACGCCAAGACGCCCAACCTCGACCGCCTCGCCGCTCGCGGCGTGCTCTTCACCAACTCCCACTGCAACGCGCCCCTGTGCAATCCGTCGCGCGCCAGCATCATGACGGGCATCCGGCCCTCTACTTCGGGCATCTATGACAACGGCCAGCCGATGCGCAAATCGCCCGTGCTTGCCAAGGCCGCCACCCTCACGCAGCACTTCCGCGCCCATGGCTACGACGTGCTCGGAGGCGGCAAGATCTATCACACCTCTTATCCTGACGCCGCCAGTTGGGACACATATTTTCCCAGCCAGGCGCAAACCAAGCCCACCGATCCGCGCCCGCCCGCCGTGCCGGCCAACGGCATCAAGGGAGCGGCCAATTTCGATTGGGGCCCGGTCGACGTGAAAGACGAAGAGATGGCCGACGCCAAGGTGGTCGCCTGGGCTTCCGGCGAGTTGAAGAAACAGCGTGCGAAACCCTTCTTCCTTGCCTGCGGCATCTACCGTCCGCACCTGCCCTGGTATGTGCCGCCGCGCTACTTCGATCAGTTCCCCAAGAACGCCATCGCCCTACCCCGCGTGAAGGACGACGACCTGAGCGACATTCCGCCCATCGGTGTGAAATGGGCCAACCCCGGGAGGGATCACGCCACGATTCTGCGCAGCGGAAAATACCGTGACGCCGTTCAGGCTTATCTTGCCTGCATCCACTTCGCCGACGCGCAGGTAGGCAAACTCCTTGATGCTCTCGACGCAAGTCCGCACGCCAGGAACACCATCGTCGTCTTGTGGAGCGACCACGGATGGCATCTCGGCGAGAAGCTTCACTGGCGCAAGTTCACGTTATGGGAAGAGGCCACACGCAATGTGTTCATGGTTTCGGCTCCGGGCGTGACCAAACCCGGCGGCCGCTGCTCGCGTCCGGTCAGCCTGATCGACGTCTATCCCACGCTCTGCGACCTTGCAGGCCTGC
>JADZBH010000067.1 GCA_020852175.1 Bryobacterales bacterium
GATCTTCCACCGGCTGGGACCGCACGGAATCTAGATATTTGGGAAATGTCCCAAGCACAATAGCCTGCCTGATCGTCCGCATGATGTCAAGATACCGATACAGGTTGTGCATCGTGGCCAGCGTGGAGTAGAGGATCTCACCGGCCATGAACAAGTGGCGAAGATAGGCGCGGGAGTAATGGGAACAGGTGAAACAGCCGCAGGTCTCGTCGGGCGGCCGGGGGTCTTCCTTATACCGCGCATGTTTGATGACCAGTTTGCCCTGCGCGGTGAACAGGCAGCCGTTGCGGGCGTTGCGCGAGGGCATCACGCAGTCCATCATGTCGATGCCGCGAGCGGCATATTCGGCGAGTTCGGAAGGCGTACCAACGCCCATGACGTACCGGGGGCGATGAACCGGAAGGTGGGGTACCGTGGCCTCGGTCATCTCCATGCTGAGGGCGCGCGGTTCGCCCACGCTGAGTCCGCCGATGGCATAGCCCTCGGCATCGAGTTCCACCAGGCGGCGGGCGCATTCCGAGCGAAGCCCGGCGTACATGGAACCCTGCACGATGGGGAACAGCGCCTGGGGCAGCGGGCAGGAGCGGTGCTGGCGGCGCGGCGTCTCGGACATGCGCGCGCGGAAGTGCTCGAAACTGCGCGCTGCCCAGCGGATGGTGCGTTCCATCGAAGCCTGCGCTTGCGCCTGCGAACTGGGATACGGCAGGCATTCATCGAGCACCATGGCGATGTCGGAGCCGAGGGCTAGTTGCGTATCGACGGTGGATTCGGGCGTGAACAGGTGGCGGTCTCCGTTCAGGTGCGAACTGAACAGAACGCCATCCTCGGTGACTTTCGTGAGTTGCGAAAGGCTGAAGGCCTGGAAGCCGCCGGAGTCGGTGAGAATCGCACGGCGCCAGTTCATGAAACCGTGCAGGCCGCCAAGCTTGTCGATGGACTCGTGGCCCGGACGGAGAAAGAGATGGTAGGTGTTGCCGAGAATAATGCGGGCGTCGAGGTCCTCGGCCAGGTGGCGCTGGGTGAGTCCCTTGACGGTGGCCTGCGTGCCAACCGGCATGAAGACGGGCGTCGGAATGGGCCCGTGGGGCGTTTCCAGCGTCCCGGCGCGCGCGCCGGTAACCGGACAGGTAGCTTCGATGTGAAAGGTAAGCGCGGGCACGGGATGGAGACTATCTTGTAGGATACCCGGATGGGCGTATTTACCGAGGGGCTGTTCGCGGGCAAGACGGCATTCTTCACGGGTGGTACAAGCGGCATCGGCTACGGCATCGCCACGCGATTTGCCGCGCTGGGCGCTCGCGTGGTGCTGGTGGGGCGCAACGAGGAGAAGATGACGGCGGCAGTGGAAGGCCTGCTCCGCCGCGGGTTGAATGCCTCGGGACATGCCTGTGACGTACGGCAATATGGGGCTATCGAGGAGGCCTTGAAGCAGACCTACTCCGAGCACGGCCCGTTGGATTTCGTGTTCGCGGGCGCGGCAGGCAATTTTCCGGCTGCCGTGACGGCGATGTCGGCCAACGGTTTCAAAGCCGTGATGGACATTGACGTGCTCGGCACGTTCAACACCTATCGCGCCGCCTACCCGTTGTTGCGCAAGCCAGGAGCCGTGCTGGTCAGCATCTCGGCCAACCACGCTCACCAACCCATCGCGCAGCAGGCGCACGTGTGCGCGGCCAAGGCCGGCGTCGAACTGCTGACGCAGACCCTGGCGCTCGAATGGGGCGTCGAGGGCGTGCGAACGGCCTGCATCGCACCGGGCCCGATCGACGGCACCGAGGGCGTACGCCGTCTGGCGCCGACCGAGGAGGCGCGGCGGCTGATGTGCTCCTCGTCGCCTTTGGGGCGCATGGGCACGGTGGATGAGGTGGCCGATCTGGCGATCTTCCTGTGCTCGGAAGCGGCGTCCTATATAACCGGGGTGACGTTCCGCGTGGATGGAGGCACGGGATTGACGGGCGTGCGGCTGCCAGCCGCCGAAAGTGGCGCTACACGTCGCTGACGCAGCGGAAGCTGATATTGGTGGTGGCCGAATCGGGCGTGTTCCTGGTGCGCGCGGCCACGCGGTACCGGTTGCAGTATGAGACGTGACAAAGGTACGAGCCGCCGCGCATGGCGCGCTCGCGGCCCGTGGGCGGGCCCTGTGGATTGTCCCGCGTGGCGGTGAGATGCCATGCCGGGTCGAACCAGTCGGAGCACCATTCCCAGGCGTTGCCGGTGATCACCTGCAAGCCATAGCCGTTCGGCGGGAAGGCGTCCACCGGCGCGGCGGCTGTGAAACCATCCTCGCCGAGGTCGTGGCCAGGGAACTCGCCCTGCCAGACATTGCACAGGTGGCGGCCCTCGGGCGTCAGTTCATCGCCCCATGGAAAGCGCCACTGATCATGCCCGCCGCGCGCCGCGTACTCCCATTCGGCTTCCGTCGGCAGACGCTTGCCGGCCCATTGCGCGTAGGCGTTGGCATCGTTCCAGGAGATATGCACGGCAGGCGTGTTCAGGCGGGCCTCGATGGAGGAATCGGGCCCTTCCGGATGCGCCCAGCAGGCTCCGTTCACACGGCACCACCACGGCGTGCCGGGAACACGCTCGGCCACGGCGGAGGCCTGACGCTCCGCCGGAATGTGCGCATGAAATACGAACGACCAGCCATACTGTTCGGACTCCGTGCGATACCCGGTTGCGCGCGCGAATTCGCGGAACTGCTCGTTGGTGACCGGCGCGCGGTCGATATGGAAAGGATCGACGCGGACCCGCCGGACCGGGCCTTCGCCGTCGGCCGGAAAGCCGTCCTTATCCTCGGCGCCCATCAGAAACTCGCCGCCATCGAGCCGTACCATGCCCTCGGCGGTGCGGGCATGCGCGCGGCGGCGCCCGGCGGACATGTCGCGGGATAGCGCGAGTTGCTCCTGGCGCTGCTTGCTCGGGACGCAGCAGGGATTCACGCCGGGTACGAGCCGGAACGGGCTGCTCATGACGCGGAGGCGGCAGGGGCCTTCGCCTTGCGGACGTCCGCCTTGACGCGCAGGTTTTCCAGGAAGCCGGAGACAATCCCTTCACGCCGGGCGCGCATGAGTTCCTGCTCGATCTCCTCGCGCACCTCCTCGAACGGGAGCAACCCGCCGGGCTTGCGGTCGTGCAGTTGGGCGATGTGATAGCCAAATTCCGTGCGGAAGACAGGGCTGATCTCGCCGGGTTGAAGATTGAACACGATCTCGTCGAACTCTTCCACCATCTGGCCCCGCGTGAACCAGCCCAGCATGCCGCCCTGGCCGGAGCAATCGGAGCACTCGTCGGCGACCTCGGCGAACGCACGCCCCTGGCCGAGTGCCTGACGCACCTTTTCGATGGCCTCCAGCGCGGCAGGCTCATCGGAGGCCTGTGTAACGTTTTTCACAATGTGGGAGGCCTGCACCATCGGCGGCCGGCGGAAGTGATCCCGGTGACGCTTGTAAAATTCCTGGCTCTCCTTCGGCTTCGGGCGCGAAGCGGAGGTGAAGAGGCGGTCCAGCAGACGGTCCACCCGGAGGCGGGCCTCCACCTCGCGGCGAGCCTCCACTGGATCGACACCGGCACGCGTGACACCGGGCTCACAGGACTCAGGGTCGCCGGCAACCGGGAACATCTGGGAAATGGTCCGCTGCACCAGTTCTTCATCCAGCGGTTCGGTGTCGGCCATGGCCGCCTGACGCAGCAGGACACGCTCGACCACTGCATCCTGGGCCCACTCCCATAACTGCATCTGCGCCGCGATCGGGTCGAGCTGGTCAAGTTCTTCCTGAACGCGCGGGCGCAGAGAGGCGGCTTCCTGCCGGATGGCGTCGTCGCCGACGAATTCTCCGTTGATCAGAAGTCCCATGGAATGGACTTCATTGTATCGAGAATCGCAACTGGGCGGCGCGCGGGGAGGAGGGCGCGGCGATCTTACTCACCACTTACTAAGTGCAGAGGCACGGGAGAGTTGGCGCGGTTGGTCGTGCTACTTGACACCCCAATAAAAGCACATCGAGGCGAATAAAATAGAAACATTGGCGCGCGCCCTGGCTTTCACTCCGTTTGGGCCTGTGGCTGCTCATCCCAAATCCCGAGGATACAGGATTGACGCATCGCGCTGGGAAGACTTCTTGGGATTTTCGGCCACCTCCGCTCAACAGGTACCCAGGAAGGCGAACAAATTGCAAATAATATCTTTTGCACACTCGGAAGAAAATCATGCTGCCTACTATATATAGTGGCACAAATAACCCCTACCTCCATTAGCCGTACCCGCCCGCCGGACACTGACTACTGCCACAGCTTCACCTGAGATTCTTGCAATAAATGATTGAACGGGCATGCACTTCGCGCTAGTCTAGCTCTACGGGGCTGAAGATGGTGCCCGATCCCAGAAAGTGGCTCAAATGCCCGGAACCGTTCAAACCGATGCTTCTCGACCGGTGGACCTTCTACCGATGTACGCCGAGGATACCTCCATCGACGACAAGGGCCGGTTGAAGTTCCCCATCGCGTTTCAAAGATTTTGGGGCGCGACCGAGGGGTCAAGCTATTACTGCGGCACATTCGACCTGAAGACGGCGATTGTATACAACCCCGCGGATCTCTATGAGTTCAGGCAGCAACTTGAACAGCGGCTGGGGCCGGTGAAGGCCGCGGCGCTGATTTTCAATCTGGAAAAATTCGGCGGTCAAGCGCGGCTGGATAGCGAGGGCCGCCTGTCGTTGCCGGGTGGGTTGAAGGAGTTGTTGGGGCTGAACAAGAAGCAGAAGGTGTATCTACGGGTCCGGCAGAAGCGCGTCGAGATCGTGCGCGAGGCCGACTACAACCTGGAATACGAGCGGCACAAGCTGACATTGGCGGACTCGTTGAAGGCGCTGGAAGAGGCGGGGTTGTAATGAGGCGTCATGGAACATTTCCCCGTCATGCTGAACGAGTCGCTGGAGTGGCTCGACGTTCGTCCGGAGGGCGTGTATCTGGATGCCACGGCAGGCCTGGGCAACCATTCGCGCGCCATTGCCGCGCGGCTGGCCGCGGGCCGGCTGGTGATGCACGACCGCGACGGCGAGTCGCTCGACCAGGCGCGCCGGTTCACGTCGGACTACGCGGAGCGCATCCTGCCTGTGCGCGGACGTTTTTCGGAGTTGCGCGAGACGCTGGACGGCCTGGGGCTGGCGAAGGTGGATGGCTTGCTGGCCGACCTGGGCGTATCGAGGCCGCAGTTGACCTCGAGCGCGCGCGGGTTCTCATTCATGAACGACGGGCCGCTGGACATGCGGATGTCGCGCGAAGAGAACATCGAAACGGCGGCCGACCTGGTGAATTTCAGTTCGGAACAAGAGCTTGCCCGGATCATAGCGGAACTGGGCGAAGAAAGGGGGTACGCGAGGAAGATTACCAGAGCCCTTATTCGCGCCCGGCCGATCCTCACCACGGGGCAGCTTGCCCGTGCGGTGGAAGCTTTGGCCGGGCCGCGGAGAGGTCATCTAAACCCGAGTACGAAGGTCTTCATGGGCCTGAGGCTGGCCGTGAATTCCGAGTTGGAAGAGGTAGAGGCGCTCATGCGGTTGCTGCCCGATCTGGTGGCTTCTGGCGGCCGCGTGGTTGTGATCAGTTTTCATTCGCTGGAGGACCGTCTGGTGAAGCAGGGGTTCCTGGCGCACGCGCGCGGAGGGCGCGCGCGAATCCTGACGAAGCACGTCGTCAGGCCGGCTGAGGAAGAAGTACGGACGAACGCGGCTTCCCGATCCGCGAAGCTGCGGGCGATCGAGATTGTATAGGGAGAAGTCATTATGGCAACGCTGGCTCGATGGATGGAGGACGAAGGGGCAAACCTGCCGGTTCGGCTGGGCGAGCAGGACCGTCAGGACTGCTTCGTACGGGCGCTACCGAACGAGGATGTGTGCTGGTGGGTCAAGAGTTTGGACAATTCCCGCGTGGTGCGCCATGTGGATCCAAAGGTGCGCAAAGCCTGTTGGCGGTTTATCGGCATCGCATCGTTCGCCGTGGCGCTCGTCGTCGGGCTGCTGCTGCCCGCCGTTCTGCGCCTGATGGCCGGGTATCAACTGACGCGGCTGGAAAAGCAACAGGGCGAACTCATGGAGGAGCGGCGCACGCTGCTGTTCGCCAACACGGTTCTGCGCAGCCCGCGGAACCTTGAGCGTCTGGCGAAGCTGCACGACATGAAGCCTTCACTGGCGCGCGTTCACGATCTGGCGCCGGCGGCCGAAGGGGCGCTGGCCTTGAACCGGGGCGCGCGCTAACTCGCGCGCCTCACACTAACCAACCTTCGCGTTCCACACGAGAGCAGCATCATGAACCCTTTTGAAGGCGCACCCTCTCCCCGTGCGGGGCAGAAGCGGCTTGCTTTTCTGACGCGGCTGGGCATTCTCTGGGCGCTGGCGATTTTCGTGCGCCTGGTAGCGCTGCAAGTGTTCACCGATGACAGCTATACGAAGCGGGCGGAGTCGCAGCACGAGAAAGAGCATGAGACTCAGGCTCCGCGCGGCGAGATTCTCGACTCGCAGGGCCACCGCCTGGCGATGAGCGTGCGGTTGGACTCGGTGGCGGTGAATCCGCGGGCGTTGCAGGATCCGGCGGAGTCGGCGCGCGTGCTGGCGCGTGAGCTTCACCTGAACGAGAAGGATCTGCTAGCGCGCATCAAAGCCTTTCGTGCACGAAACAAGGCATTCATGTGGGTGAAGCGCGTCATCCCGCAAGAGGAAAGCGAGGCGCTGCGCAGTCTCTACGTGGATTGGATCGACTTTCGCAAGGAGGGCAAGCGCGTCTATCCCAACGGCACGCTGGCGGCCAACCTGTTAGGCAGCGTGGACAAGGATCAAGCCGGCATCGCGGGCCTTGAAGCAAGCCTCGACAGCGACCTGAGGGGGCGCAACGGCCAGGTGCTGCTGAGCCCTACCGGCAATGCAAATAAGCCCGAGTACTATGCCGAGGTAATCAAACAGTCCGTTCCCGGCCGCACCGTGGCCCTGACCATCGACAGCCGCCTGCAGTACGTCTCCGACCAGGCGCTTGGCGCGGCCGTCTTGCGCACGGGCTCCTCCACTGGCAGCGTCGTCATGATGGACCCGCGCAATGGCCATGTGCTGGCCATGTCCAGCTATCCGACGTTCGACCCAAACACGCCACTGGCCTCCATGGCCGACATGCCGAAGCGCGTGAACCAGGCGGCGAGCGTGCCGTTTGAACCCGGCTCGATCTTCAAGACCTTCTCCTGGGCCACGGCCTTCGAGGTCACCCGGCTAAAGCCAGCCGACGGATTCAGCGGCGGTGGCGGAGTGATTAACGTCTTCGGCCAGGTGATTCACGATCATCACCGCTATGGCGCGTTGACGCTGGGTGACGGCCTGGTGCTCTCCAGCAACGTCGTGGCGGCGCAAGTGGGGCTGGCCTCTGGCTCCACGAACCTGTACCGCTACCTTACCGAGCACTTCGGATTTGGCGCGCGCACGGGACTACCCATCCCCAACGAATCGCCCGGCATGGTGCGCACTTTACGCCACTGGAACAAGGGTTCCGTGGCCTACGTGGCGATGGGCCACGAGATCGGCGCCACCACCATTCAACTGGCGCAGGCGGCGTCGGTGATCGCCAATGGGGGTTTCCTTGTGAAACCCGAATTGATTCTGTGGAAGAAGCGTCCGGACGAGGATCCTGTGTACACGAAGGCGCCGGAGCGCCGCCAGGTGTTGAAGCCGGAGACGGCGATCCTGATGCGTACGCTCATGGAGCAGGTGGTGCTGCGAGGCACGGGCAAGAACGCCCGGCTGGAAGGCTATACTTCCGGCGGCAAGACCGGATCGGCCCAGATTTTCGATCTTCAGACACGCCGCTACACCCACGTCTATAACGCGTCGTTTCTCGGCATGGCGCCGGCCGTCAACCCGAACCTGGTGATCGTGGTGACGCTGAACGGCGCGCGTGAATTCGGCGGCGTGCTGGCGGCGCCCGTGTTCCGCGAGATCGCCGAGGCGGCGATGCGCATCCGCCGCGTGGCGCGCGACATCCCCGACACCGTGCCGCCCCGGCAGCCCAAGGACGATCCCCGGCGCATGCTGGCCGAGGCGGGCGACGCGAGCGACGCCCCGGCCGTGGCTGACCCGGAGGTGGCCGCGGCCTTGCAGGCGGCCTCTGAGGCCGCGTCAAACGGAGTTGTCGTGGGCCAGCGGCTGCCGGATTTCGCGGGCATGACGCTGAGCGACGTGTTGCGCGAGTGCGTGCAACTGGGACTGCAACTCGAACCCGTGGGAAGCGGCCTGGCGCGCAAGCAGGTTCCCGCGCCGGGTCAACTGATGGCGGGGGGCAGCCGCGTTCGTGTCACGTTCGCGCAGTAGGTAGAGGAGACGCCATCCCGAAGACGATCCAACTCGATGCCCTGCTGGCCGGAGTGGCGCTGCTGGCGCCGTTGCCGGAAGCCGCGCGTTCGATCACCGCCTCGGGACTCTGTTTCGATTCGCGCAAGGCGCGTCCCGGCGCCGTCTTCGCCGCCTTCGCCGGAGCCAACGCCAGTGGGCGCCAGTATGCGCGTCAGGCCATGGAGAGCGGCTGCGTGGCCGTCGTAAGCGACCTGGCCCCGCCGGACGGCTTCCCAGGCATGTGGCTGCGCGTGGAGCACGGCCGCAAGGCGCTGGCTCTGATGGCCCGCACCTTCTTCGCCGAAGCCGCGGCGGAGATCCGGGTAACCGGCGTCACGGGCACGAACGGCAAGACGACCACCTGCTACCTCGTGGATGCCATACTGCGCCAGGCCGGCTTCAAGACAGCGCTCATCGGCACCATCGAATACCGCGTCGGTGATGACGTGCGTCCTGCTCCCAACACGACTCCCGAGTCCGTGGAGATCTACGAGATTCTGGATGATCTGCGCGGCATCGGTGGCACGCACGCCTCCCTGGAGATCAGCTCACATGCACTCGAACTGGGCCGCGTGTGGGGACTGGCCGTGCACACGGCGGTGTTCACCAACCTCACGCAGGATCATCTCGACTACCACTCCACCATGGAAAAATACTTCGCCGCGAAGGCGGAGTTGTTCCGGGGTCAGGATGCGCCCCCGCCACGCCATGCCGTACTCAACGCGGACGACGCGTGGGCGCGCCGGATTCACACGAACGCTGGAACGGAGGTTCTCTGGTATTCCCCTTCCGGACAGGCGGGCGGCGGCCGAATGCTGCGTCCGCACGGCGTGAAGAGCGGTTTTGACGGACTGCGTTTCCGCGTGGAGTGGGACGGCGCGCAATACCCCGTACGCTCGCCTTTGGTGGCGCGCGTGAACGTGGCCAATCTGCTGGCCGCCTTCGGCGCGGGTCTGTCCTACGGACTATCGCCCGGTGTCATCGTGCAAGGTCTCGAATCCTGCAAGGCCGTGCCCGGGCGCTTCGAACGAATCGACGAAGGCCAGCCGTTCCTGGTGGTGGTGGACTACGCCCATACCGACGACGCCTTGCGCAACACGCTGAGCTCGGCGCGCGCACTGGAGCCCGGCCGCATCCTCACGGTTTTTGGTTGCGGCGGCGAGCGCGACCGCAAAAAGCGTCCGCTCATGGGGCAGGCGGCGGGCGAACTCAGCGATTATGTAGTGCTCACCAGCGACAATCCTCGCGGCGAAGAACCGCTCGACATCATGAACGACGCGCTGGTGGGCCTGTGCCGCACCGATACGCCGCATCTGTGCGAGCCGGACCGCGAGCGGGCCATCCGGCGCGCCATCGAGGAGGCGGGGCCGCGCGACCTGATCGTGATCGCCGGGAAGGGCCACGAAAGCTACCAAGAAATTCAGGGGCGAAAGCTGCCGTTCGACGACCGCGAAACGGCACGCCGTATTCTCCGTTCGTTCGGCTATCGCAAGGAGGCGCACGCCTAGCGATGCTCTACTGGCTCCTGTTCGAACTGCTCGCTCCGGTGTGGGGCCCCCTGCGCCTGTTCGGGTATGTCACGTTCCGCACGGCCTTCGCGGCCCTGACGGCGCTGCTGATCAGTTGGATAGCCGGCCCGCTGCTGATTTCGCGCCTCCGGCGCCTTCAGTACACGCAATACATTCGCGAGGAAGGGCCGCGCTCGCACCAGAAGAAGGCCGGCACGCCGACCATGGGCGGGCTGCTCATCATCTTCTCCATCGTGGTTCCGACGCTTTTGTGGACTAACCTGCGCAATCCCTATGTCTGGATCGCGCTGTTCGGACTGCTGAGCTACGGCGCCATCGGATTCGCCGACGATTACACGAAGGTGACCAAGAAGCGGAACCTGGGGCTGACGGCCGCGGCCAAGTTCGCCCTGCAGTGTCTTCCGGCGGCGGTGATCGGTGTCTTTCTGCTGGTGCTGCACGCGCGCGGGCAATACAGCACGGCGATGAACGTGCCGTTCTTCAAATCGCTGAAGCCGGATCTGCTGGTGGACTCGCTGCTCGGCTCGCCCTTCACCTACCCGCTGGCATTCATCTTCTTCTTCGGCTTTCTCCTGTTCGTGCTGGTAGGCTCGGCCAACGCGGTGAACCTCACGGACGGATTGGACGGGCTGGCCAGCGGCCTGATGATCATCGCCGCGGGCGCCATGACCGTGCTCTGTTATGTAAGCGGCCACCGCGAACTGTCGACTTACCTCGAACTGGTGCGCCTGCCCGGGGCGGCCGAGTTGAGCATTTTTTGCGCGGCCACGACGGGCGCCGTGCTGGGCTTTCTCTGGTACAACGCCCATCCAGCGGAAATTTTCATGGGCGACGTCGGGTCTCTCGCCCTGGGCGGCGGGCTGGGCACGGTGGCCGTGCTCATCAAACAAGAGTTGTTGCTTCCGTTTTTGGGGGGCGTGTATGTGGTGGAGGTGCTGTCGGTGATTTTACAGGTGGCCAGCGTGCGGTTCCGCGGACGCCGCCTGTTCCTGATGGCTCCGCTGCATCACCACTTCGAGAAGTTGGGCTGGGACGAGGCCAAGGTGATCACGCGGTTCTGGATCGTTGGCCTGGTGATGGCGCTGTTCGCGCTGACGACGTTGAAGCTGCGATAGGAGGCATGGTGAAGGTCGCTGGGGTCGAGTTGCAGGGAGCGCGGGTGGCCGTGCTGGGACTGGCGAAATCCGGACTCGGCGCGGTGTCGCTGCTACGGGCGCAGGGCGCCCTGGTGACGGCCGGCGACGGGAAGCCGTTCGCTTTCCTGGAGGAGTCCGTGCAGGCCGCCCTGGCCGGGATACGGTTCGTGCCGCAGGCCGATGATCCAACCCTCGGCCAGGATCTCGTGGTGCTCTCCCCCGGCGTGCCGGATGACCTGGACATCGTCGTCGCGGCTCGCAAGCGCGGCACCCCCGTGATCGGCGAACTCGAACTGGCAAGCTACTACCTCACCGGGCCCATCATCGGCGTCACCGGCTCCAACGGCAAGACCACGTGTACTGCACTGATCGGCCACATCCTGCGGCACAGCGGCATTGACGCGATCGTGGGCGGAAACATCGGAATACCGCCGTCGGCGCTGGTTGGCGCCTCCAACGAGGACACCTGGCTGGTGCTTGAATTGTCGAGCTTCCAACTGGAAACGGCTTCAAACTTCTCGGCGAAGATCGGCGTGTGCCTGAACGTGACGCCCGATCATCTCGACCGGCACAAGACGATGGAGGCCTACTCGGGCGCCAAGGGCCGTCTGTTCGCCACGCAGCGCGACGACGGCTTCGCCGTGTTGAACGCCGACGACGAAACCTGCACCGGCTACTCGGCGCTCACCAGGGGCTGGCCCGTGTGGTTCAGCCTGGAACGCACGGTGGCGCCGGGGGTGTATGTACAGGACGGCGTGATCGTGCTGGACGGCGAGCCGGTGATGCCGGTGAGCGGGATTCCCTTGCGGGGCCGGCACAACGTGCAGAACGTGCTGGCTGCCGCGGCGGCGGCTCATCTGGCCGGGGCCACGCTGGAACAGATCGCCGCGGCGGTAAGGACCTTCCCCGGCGTCGAGCATCGCCTCGAATTCGTGCGCGACCGCGCCGGCGTGGCCTGGTACAACGACTCGAAAGCGACCAACGTGGACGCCGCGCTGAAAGCCGTGGAGGCGTTCGACAACCGTCTGTGGATCATTCTCGGCGGCAAGGACAAGGACGGCGACTACACCCCGCTGGCCGAAGCCCTGCGCGGCCATGTGGCCGGCGCACTGTTGATTGGCTCGGCGGCGGAGAAGATCGCCGTGCAACTGCAAGGTATTCCGCAGGTGGCCTGCGGCACGATGGAGGCCGCCGTGGCGCACGCGGCCCGCCACGCCCGGCAGGACGACGTGGTGGTGCTCGCCCCTGCCTGCGCGAGCTTCGATCAATTCAACAGCTATGAACACCGCGGCCGCGTCTTCAAGGACCTGGTGCGGGCTCTCGATGGCGGAACGGAGCGGAGGAAGTAAAACGATGGCACGCGGACGCATGGATTGGATTCTCTTCTTCACGGTGCTGGCCCTAGTGGCATTCGGACTCGTGATGGTGTTCAGCGCCAGTTCGGTGGTGGCGCAGATCCGGTACAAGGAGGGGAGTTTCTATTTCCTCTCGCGCCAGTTTCTGGCGGCGATTCTCGGATTCGGCGCCATGGTGCTCTTCAGCCAGAGCGACTACCGTAAGTTCTTCTCGCCGGCCGCGGCATTCATGGGACTGGGCTTCACCTTGGTGCTGCTGGTGGCCGCCTACTTCCTGGACGCTCGCAGCCACCGCTGGATCCACCTGGGCTACTTTAACCTGCAACCCAGCGAACTCGCCAAGCCAGCGCTTATCCTCTTCATCGCCTGGATGGCGTCCATGCGCGCCGGCTACGTCAACTCGCGTCACACGCTCATACAGGTGTCGATCATCGTCTTCTTCGTCGCCGGCATCATCCTGATGACCGACTTCGGCACCGCCGTTGTACTGGCGGGCACGGTCATGTCCATTCTTTACGTGGGCGGACTCTCGCGGCGTTACCTGTTGATCGCCGCCCTGACGGGCTTGTGCGTGCTGAGCGTCGCGATGGTGTCCAAACCCTACCGCCTGCTGCGCGTGATCACCTATGTCGATCCCCAGTTTGAATATATGCAGCGGACGGAGGTGGGCAGGAAGGTTCTGGCATACGCGCAATCGGGATCGAAGGTGCAGGACACCGCCTATCACGGGCTGCAATCGCGCATCGCCGTGGCCACGGGAGGCGTAACGGGCCTGGGCCTGATGAACAGCAAACAGAAACGGCTGTTCCTGCCCGAACCCCACACCGACTACCTGTACGCGATTCTGGCCGAGGAAACGGGCATCATTGGCGCGATGCTGGTTCTGGCCGGCTACATCGTGATCCTGTGGCGCGGCTACCGTCTGTACTGGACCGCGCTCGATGAGTTCGGCCGCTGCCTGGCCGTGGGCATCACCACCTGCATTCTGCTGCAGGCCTTCATGAATATAAGCGTCGTGCTCGATATGGGGCCCTCGAAGGGCTTTCCCCTTCCACTGATGAGCTACGGCGGCAGTTCACTGGTCACCAGCATGATTCTGATTGGGATTCTGCTGAGCGTCAGCGACCGCTCCGTGGCGCCGGAGGAGGCCCAAGGGTAACGCCAATGCGGCAACTGCACTTTCTCATGGCGGGCGGCGGAACGGCCGGGCATGTCGTGCCCGCCATCGCCGTGGCGCGCGAACTCCACGCGCGCGGCCATGCCGTGACCTTTCTGGGCACGCGCGGCGGCCTGGAGGCGCGCCTGGTGCCGGAAGCCGGATTTCTGATCGAGTGGGTGCAGATCGGCGGATTGAATCGCGTGGGCCTGCTGCGCAAACTGCGAACGCTGCTGCAATTGCCTCTGGCCATCGGCAGCGCGTGGCGCCTCATGCGGCGTCTGCGCATCGCGGCGGTATTTTCCATGGGGGGTTTCGTGGCCGGACCGGCGGTGGCCGCGGCGATTCTCGGCCGCGTGCCAGTGGCCGTGATGGAGCCCAACGCCACGCCGGGATTCACCAACCGGGTCGCAGCGCGATGGGTGAAACGGGCGTTGCTCAGTTTCGAAGAGACCGCGCGCTGGTTCCCCCCGGGCCGCTCGGAAGTGACCGGAAGGCCCGTGAAGGCCGAGTTCTTCGCCATCGAACCCCGGCGTGCGGCGGCGGATGAGCCGTTCACCGTGTTGATCACCGGCGCCAGCGCGGGCTCCCGCACCTTGAACCGGGCCGCTCGCGAGTGTTGGCCCCTGCTGGCCGCCTCGGGGGCCCATGTTCACCTGATCATGCAAACCGGCGCTGCTGAGTTCTCCGCGATGGAGCGCGCCTGGGCGGAGTACTCGAAACCGGCGGCGCTGACGGGTGAGGTGGCCGCGTTCATTCGCGATATGCCCGCAGCGTTCGCCCGCGCCGATGTGATTGTATGCCGCGCCGGGGGAACCGTGGCCGAACTGGCCGCCGCGGGCCGGGCCAGCATACTTGTGCCCTTCCCCTTCGCCGCCGACGACCATCAGGCGCGCAATGCCGAAGCCATGGCGCGCGCCGGGGCGGGCGTGATGGTGCACGACGCCGGAATGACCGGCGAGCGGCTGTTCGCCGAACTGGCGGGTCTTATGAAAGATCCACGGCGCGTGCAGGCGATGGGCGCCGCCGCGAAGCGGCTGGCACGGCCCGGGGCCACGCGCCGCGCGGCCGAGATTCTTGAAGAAATCGCCCGGAAAAACACTGAGGAAGGATTGACACGGCCCTCACAAAGCCGAAACAATACGAGGTAAAAATGTTTTTTAGATCCCAGCATCTCCACTTCGTGGGGATAGGCGGAATCGGAATGAGCGGCATTGCCGAGGTTCTCTTGAACCTCGGATACCGTATCAGCGGCTCCGACCTGAAGCGCAGTCCCATCACGGACCGCCTGGCCTCGCTGGGAGCGGCCATCATGGAAGGCCACGACGCGGCGCATGTGGGCGACGCACAGGCGGTGGTGATCACCTCGGCGGTGAAGGGGGACAACCCGGAGGTGGCCGAGGCCATCCGCAGGGGGATTCCCCTGATCCCGCGCGGCGAACTGCTGGCCGAGTTGATGCGTCTGAAGTTCGGCATCGCCGTGGCGGGCAGCCATGGCAAAACGTCCACCACTTCGATTGTGGCCACCATGCTGAGCCACGCCGGTCTGGACCCCACGGTGGTGGTAGGCGGGCGTGTCGCCACCATGGGAGGCTCGAACGCGCGCGTGGGCCGCAGCGATCTGCTCGTGGTGGAGTCCGACGAAAGCGACGGCAGCTTCCTGAAGCTGGCGCCGATCCTCGCCGTGGTCACCAACATCGACCGCGAACACCTGGACCACTACCTCACCTTCGACAACGTTCTGCAGGCGTTTACCGATTTCGTGAACAAGGTACCGTTCTACGGCGCCGCCATCGTCTGTCTGGATGACGAAAACGTCCAGGGGATCCTTCCCGCCATCAAGCGCCGGGTTGTGACCTACGGCACGAGCGCGCAGGCCGATCTGGAAATTCGCGACGTCGTCATGGACGCCGGCGCCAGCCGGTTCCGTCTGCGCCGGCGCGGCGAAGACATCGGCGAGTTCGAACTGCCGGTCCCCGGCATGCACAACGTATTGAACGCGGCCGCGGCCGCGGCCGTGGGTCTTGAAATGGAGTTGACGCCGGAGCAGATCCGCGCCGGGCTGGCGCAGTACCGCGGCGTGGACCGCCGGTTCCAGTTGCGCGGCACCGTGGACGGCGTCCGCGTGGTGGACGACTACGGCCATCACCCCACCGAGGTGCGAGCCACGCTGCAGGCCGCGCGCATGGGCGCCGGACGCGTGCTCGTGCTCTTCCAGCCGCACCGCTACACCCGGACACAACTGCTGCTGGACGACTTCGCCCGCAGCTTCCACCAGGCCGACCGCGTCTGGGTTACCGACATCTATGCCGCCAGCGAACCGCCCATTGAAGGCGTCACGGCCGAAGCGCTCGTGGAGCGCATGCGCGGCCATGGCCACCGCGGAGCGGTCTACGCCGGCTCCCTCGCCGACGCCGTGGAAGGCGCTGTCGCCGAAGCGCGGCCTGGCGATCTTGTCCTGACGCTGGGCGCGGGCAACATTTCGCAGGCCGGCGAGACGCTGCTCAGCGGGCTGGAAGCACGCCTCGGGGAGGTACGCGCCTAATGGCACGGCGGGAGGCATTCTTCATGGAAGAGAAGGGACCGGCGCCGCGCATTCTGCGCGCATTGGCCCTGCCGGCCATCATCGTGCTGGCTATCGGCATCACGATTGCCGTGGCCACGCACCTGGCCGAGAGCTTCCTGTTGCACGACAGCCGGTTCGCATTCCGGTTGCCTCCGGTGCCTGGCGAGCCCGCCACGCTCGTCGTGGGCGGCCTGGTACGCACCGGAGAGGAGAGCGTGCGTCGGATGTTCCGCGCCGACGCCGGCAAGAGCGTCTACGGCATCCCGCTGAGCGAGCGGCGCAAGGGAGTCGAATCGCTCGACTGGGTGAGACAGGCAACGGTCGCGCGCCGTTGGCCGAACCGCATCGAGGTTTACGTCACGGAGCGTCAGCCCGCGGCTTTCGTGCAGTTGTCCTCCGGGCACGGGCGCGTACGGGCGAGTTTCATCGACGCCGAAGGATTCCTGATGCCGATCACCGAACACGACCGCCAGCGCTACGATCTGCCCACGCTGTTCGGCGTGCGCGAGGATATGAAACCCGAGGACCGCGCCTTGCGCGTGCGCCAGATGCAGCGGTTCTACCGGCAGGCGGCGCAGTCGGGTTTGACGATCTCCGAGGTGTACCTTTCCAATGTCGAAAATTTGAGGTGCCGCGTGAAGCTCGACAACCGCAGCTACCTGCTGCGGATGGGGAAAGAAAATTTCGCGTTCAACCTGGACCGCTTCCGGCGGCATCTGCCCGACATCGAGCGGCGCATGCCCTGGGCCGCCGTGCTGGACATGCGGGACCCCACGACGATTACAGCCTCCGCGCAGGAGAATGATGGCGAATAAGACAAAGATCGCCGTGGGACTGGATGCGGGCAGCTCGCGCACGCGGTGCGTGGTCTGCGCCATCGAGGACGGCCGTCTGCGCTTCCTGGGCGCGGGCTCGGCTCCCTCCACGGGCTGGTACCGGGGCCGCGTGGCCGACCCCGACGCGGTGAGCGACAGCATCCTGCTGGCCGTGCGCGAGGCGGAAACCAATGCGCAGGTTCTGGTGGAATCGGTGGCGGCCGGCGTTGGCGGGCCGTCCGTCGAGGGATTGCAGGGACGTGGTCTCTACGAATTCAGCCGGGCAAGAGAGTTGGAAGCCAATGATCTTGCCTATGCCGTGGAGTTGGGCACGCGCGTGCGTCTGGAGGAAGACCGCATGCTGTGCCATGTGCTGCCACAGGACTTCACGGTGGACGGAAAGTCAGGCTACCGCAGGCCGGTAGGCGTCGGCTGTACGCGGCTGGAGGCGAACCTGCAGTTGATCACAGCGTCGGCACAAGAGCACCAGTGCCTTGTGTCGGCGCTGCATCAATCCCATCTGGCGGTGGAGGAAACCGTCTTTGAACCGATCGCGGCCGCCTATGCCACGGTGATGTCGGACGAACGCGGCCGGGGCGCGGCGCTGGTGGACGTGGGCATCCATTCCACCGGCGTGGCGATCTACGACGGCGAAGCGATGGTGGGAGCGGCCAGTCTTCCCGTTTCGGCCGATCATCTCACGCGCGACCTGACGCTGGGCCTGCGGGCCGCCCATGGCGTGTCCATCTCCTATGAAGACGCCGAATCGCTGAAACGCGAATACGGGTGCGCGATGCTGGGGCTCACCTCGGACAACGCTCTGCTGGAAATCCCCTCTCCCGAAGGACGCGGCATTCAGGAGATCACGCGGCGGCATGTGAACGAGATTCTCGAAGCGCGCGCCGAGGAGTTGTTCCTCTACGTGCGCCGCGAACTGGTGAGGGCCGGCATGGAAAACGCCCTATTGGAGGGAGTGTTCCTCACCGGCGGCGGCGCCCGGTTGACGGGCATGTGCGACATGGCGGAAAAGGTGCTGAACTGTCCGGCCAAGTTCGGCCTGACACGCGGCATTCGCGCCTGGCCGCAAAACTTTGAGGATCCAGCCTGGGCGACGGCGGCTGGGCTGTGCATGTATTCGGCACGGCTCAAATTGCAGCGCGGCGGGCGGAAAAAACCACCCGGGCTGCTGGGATTGCTGGGCTGGTAACGAGGAGAGAGAAGACCCATGGAACAACAGCAGGCCGGAAAACGCAGAAGAAGAACCGATGAGGCAGGAGGACCGATGTTGAACTTGGAAACGAACCTCGATGAAATCCGTTTCGCCATCGCCGAGGAAGTCGCCGGTGGAACCAAAATCAAGGTGGTGGGCGTGGGCGGAGGCGGATCGAACGCCGCCGCGCGCATGATGCAGAGCGGTCTGACCGGTGTTGAGTTCTATGTACTGAACACCGACGTACAGGCCCTTCAGGCTTCGCCCGTGACCAACAAGCTGGCCATCGGCTCCAAGATCACCAGCGGGCTGGGCGCTGGGTCGGATCCGGCCATCGGCCGCCAGTCGGCGCTGGAGGATACCGAAAAGATCATCGAACTGCTAGAAGGCGCCGACATGGTGTTCGTCACGGCGGGACTGGGCGGCGGCACGGGCACCGGCGCCGCGCCCGTGGTGGCCGCGCTGGCCAAGGAACTGGGCGCGCTCACCGTGGCCGTGGTTACCAAGCCGTTCGAGTTCGAAGGCCGTCCCCGCATGCGCATGGCCGAAAAGGGCCTGGCCGAACTGGCTGGCACCGTGGACACGGTCATCACGATTCCCAATGAAAAGCTGCTCGACATCGCTCCCGAGGACGCCAGTTTCGTGGAAGGCTTTCAGATCGCCGACGACGTGCTGCGCCAGGGCGTGCAGGGCATCAGCGACATCATCACTCGTCCCGGCCTGATCAACCGCGACTTCAGCGACGTGCGCTCGATCATGCTCGGCATGGGCTACGCCATGATGGGCACGGCGACGGCCAAAGGCACGGGCGCGGCGGTCGAGGCGGCGAGGCACGCCATCTCCAGTCCGCTGTTGGAGGAGGGCGGCATCCGGGGCGCGCGCGGCATTCTCATGAACATCACCGGCCCGGAAAAGATGCTCCGGCTGCGCGATGTGCAGAAGGCCTGCAACCTGATTCGCGAAGCCGTGGACGACGAAGAGGTGCCCATCAGCTTCGGCCTCGTGCTGGATGACAGCATGGGCGAGGAGGTGAAAATCACGGTCATCGCCACGGGCTTTCAGCGGGCCAACGCGCAGGTAGAGGGCTTCCACGTACAACAGCCCCAGGCCCATCCGCCGCAGATCGCCGCGCCGGTTCCCATGGAAGAGGAGTTGGCCGTCCGCCCCATCGCCGTGCAAGCGCCTCCGTACCGCCAGCCTGCCGTGGACCCGGAACCGGCCTTTGACGAAACCATCGAAGAACCGGTTGAATATTCAGCCCAGGCGGCCGCCGCCGAGGCCATGCACCCGGTAAGCTATCCGCAGGCGCCCCCGGCGCCCACTCCTTTCCCGCACCCCAGCGCCCAACAGAGTGCACGCGGCGAAGGCTTGCCCGCTAGCGATCTGGACACGCCGTCCATTTTCCGGCGCGGCACGCGGCGGCTGTTCCAGTAGAGTTCCGATTCTCCTCCTCCCTCCGCGGTGAGGCTCCCAAACCTGGGAGTTTCACTGGCGAGGATTCGGGGCCGTCCGGAAGGTTCCCTCCAGTTTCCTTTCGGACGGCCATTTTTTGTCTCCCTCCACTCCTCCCGCCCATTCACCTAAAGCGCCGTCCGGTGCGAACTCACCACGGCTTCCTCGATCAGATGGCTCGCCTCGGCGCGGCCCAGGAAATTGTCAATCACATTGTGCGCCAGATAGAGCAGCGGCGTGATCAGGACGGCGATCAGGAACTTGTAGGTGTAGTTCGTGAAGGACAGCCAGAGAAAGTCCCGCGTGGTGATCTTGCCCGGCAGCCAGAAGGCGATGCTCAGCACGATGAAGGTGTCGATCAACTGGCTCACCGCCGTCGAACCGCTCGCGCGCAGCCACAGGTGGCGTCCGCCCGTGCGGTCGCGGAACATCCAGAAGACGAGAACGTCCACCAACTGCGACACCAGAAACGCCGTCACGCTGCCGGCGATGATCCACAGGGACTGGCCCAGCACGATGGAGAACGAACGGTCGTCGACGGGCGAGATGGAAGCCGCGGGCACGTTCATCGCGGCGAAGATCACGGCGAAGGCGTACAGGATCAGCGCCACTGTCATGAAGGTCAGCTTGCGCACGCCGGCTTTGCCGAAATATTCGTTGATCAGGTCGGTGGACAGAAATACCACCGGCCACGGCAGCACCCCCATGCTCATCACATAGGGGCCGACATGAATCAACTTGCCGCCCAGAACCTCGCCCAGAATGGCGTTGGTGACGAAGATGCCGCTGAGCACAAGATAAACGAATTGCTGGCGCGGAGTATCGTACACGGGAGTCCTTCCGGATGGTGATCGGCGCGGATTACAGGGCCTCGGAACCGCCGCCTGCCGTCAGCGGCACGGCGATCTTCACCGAACGGCCGCCGCGGTAGACGGTCAACTCGACGGAGTCTCCCACGAGTTTTCTCGCCATGGCGCGCGAGATGGCGTCGGGACGGTCGACGGCGCGGCCATCGATGGCCATGATCAGGTCGCCGCCGATGCCCACCTCGACGTTGCCCACCACCACGAAACGCCGCGCGCCGCGGATGCCCGCGCGCGCCGCCGGCGAATTGTCAGCCACGTCGTACACGAGGAAGCCGCCCTGCGCGGGCAGTTCGACCGCCTCGGCCAGATCGCCGGAAATCAGCGTGCCGGAAACGCCCAGACGCGGCCGTGTCATCTTCTTGCCCGCCTTCACCGCGTCGAGCATCGCCTTGGCCCGGTTGATCGGCATGGCGAACCCGATGCCGATGTTGCCGCCCGGCCCGTAAATGGCCGTGTTCACGCCAATCACCGAGCCCGCCGAATCCAGCAACGGGCCGCCCGAGTTGCCGGGATTGATGGCCGCGTCGGTCTGCACCATCCCCTCCAGCGTGCGTCCGCTCTCGTCGCGGATGTCGCGTCCCATGGAAGAGATAATGCCCGTGGTCAGCGTGCCGTCCAGTCCAAACGGGTTGCCGATGGCGAGCACCTTCTGGCCCACTTGCAGTTTCTCCGAGTCGCCCAGCAGGAACGCGTTCACCTTGCCCTTTGGCGTGATCCGGATCAGCGCCAGGTCGTTCGCCGGATCGCGTTCGAGGATCTCCGCCTTATAGCGCGTCTGATCGTGCAGCGTCACCTGCACGTCGGCCGAGCCGGAGATGACGTGGTTGTTCGTGATGATCAGCCCTTGCGGATTCACGAAGAAACCCGAGCCCGACTCCTTCACCGGATAGACCTCGAAGAAGAAGTTGCGGCGGTAGACCGTCGAAGTGATGTTCACCGTGGCCAGGTGGGCCGACTTATAGATGTCGATATTGTTCAGTTCGTCCTGGCTCAATCCGGCGCCGCGTACCGAATCGGGCCCGGACCAAAGGGGCGCCGACGAGGAGATGGCGTTACGGTCAAACCAGCCAGGACGCCATCCGGCGCGGTGGGTGACGAGGACAAACGCGCCGGCGATCAGCGCGGCGGCAATCAGAATGCGAGCTTTCATATCACTCCGGGGAACTCTCTGTTCGGGAAAACCGGGCTTCTTCAAGGGCGCGCAACGCGCCATACACGGCGTGCACCCGGGCAATGGTCTCTTCCTTGGAATGGTCCGTGTCGATCACGTAATCGGCGAATGCGCGCTTTCCATCCAGCGGCATCTGCCGCGCCAGGCGCGCCTCCACTTCATGCCGCGGCAACTGGTCGCGATGCATCGCGCGGGCGATCTGCGTTTCGGGCGAGCACACGGCGAGCACGATCGCGTCGTATCGTTTATAAGAACCGGTTTCAATCATGATGGCGGCTTCAATCACGATCATCGCGCGCGAATCTCCGGCCCGCAGCGCCGCGATGCGCTTGTCCTCGATCGCGAACACATGCGGATGCACAAGCCGGTTCAACAGTTCCAGCCGCTCCGGCGCGGCAAACACAATCGATCCCAGAAGGCGGCGGTTGATCGTTCCGTCTTCTTTCAGAATATAAGAGCCGAACTCGGCCAGCACGCCCGGGTAGGCCGGCCCGTCCGGTTCCAGCACCTCGTGGCCCAGATCGTCGGCCCGGATCAGGTGGCAGCCGCACGTCTCCAGCGTGCGCCCGATGAAACTTTTTCCCGATGCAAGCCCGCCCGTAAGGCCGACCAAAAGCATGTCCTACCCCAGTTGCAGCCGGCGTTCGGCCAACTCCACCGTGTTCGCCATCAGCATGGCGATGGTCAATGGCCCCACGCCGCCAGGTACCGGCGTATAGGCGGCAGTTGCCTCAACTTCCAGTGGATGCACGTCGCCCACCAGCAGGCTCCGTTTGCGGTCGAACTCAGCCAGCCGCTCCGGAGCGCCGGCCCAGATGCGTTCGGCCTCGGCGCGGCTGGCGACGCGGTTGATCCCCACGTCCACCACGACGGCGCCCGGCTTGATGAACTCACGCCGCACGAAGGCGGGCCGTCCCATGGCGGCCACCAGAATATCGGCGCGCCTGCAAACACCGGGGAGGTCCGCCGTCTTTGAATGACAGATGGTCACCGTCGCGTGTGCATGCAGCAGCAGCAGCGCCATGGGCTTGCCGACAATGTCGCTGCGTCCTACAACGACGGCCTGCTTGCCCAAAGGATCGATTCCTTGCCGCCGCAGCATCTCCATCACGCCCGCCGGCGTGCAGGCGCGCGGCCCGGGCAGATTCGCCACCAGGCGTCCCACTGAAATCGGATGAAATCCGTCGGCGTCCTTCTCCGGTGAAATCGCCTCCAGAATGCGCCGCGAATCCACCTGCTTCGGCAGCGGCATCTGGACGAGAATGCCGTCGATGGCCGGATCGCGGTTCAACATGCCCACGACGCCCAGCAACTCCTCCGTGGCCACAGCCGCCGGAGGCGTCACCTCCACCGAATGCAGCCCCAGCGCCTGGCATGCTTTCACCTTGTTCCGCACATAGATGTGGCTCGCCGGATCGTCGCCCGCCAGCACCACGGCCAGTCCGGGCGGCCGGCCGCCCAGCGAGCGGCACCTCTCCACGCGCGGCTTTAACTCGGTAAGGATTTCGTCCCGGACCAGATTTCCGTTCAATATTTTCGGCATGTCTCAACTTTGTCCATGGCGGAGAGAATAATGGTACACGGCGGCCCCGCTGATGATGGTGAGAACCGCGGCCAGCGCGATGCGCGGCTGCAGCGTGGCGCCCACCACCGTCGCCACGGCCCCCACCACGAAGAACACCACCGGCATCAGCGGCCAGGCGAAACTCACCACGCGAATCTTCCGCCACCCCGCCTGCTTACGGAACTTGAACAACGACGCCACGGTCATCATGGCGAAGAAATTCAACGCGAACCCAATGTAGATGATCAGTTCCGGGAACGGCGTCATCGTGATCAGCATGGCGACCACGCCCTGGCAGGCGATAGCCACCACGGGCGCATGCGAGCGTTCGTTCACGCGCGCCGCCGCCGCGAAAAAGGCCCCGTTCTTGGCCATCGCGTAATACACGCGCGGACCGATGGTGACCATGGCGTTCACCGTGGACATGAGCGATACGGCCATCAGCAGGGCAAAGACGCCGGCGATCTCCGGACCGAACAATTTCGACGCCGCCAGCGATCCGATGGCGATGACGCCCTTCATCTCCTCCAAGGGGACGGCGTACAGGAACACGACGTTCAGGCCCAGGTAGAGCAGCGCCACCAGCCCGGTCCCCAACGCCAGAGCCAGCGGCAGCGTACGTGACGGTTCGCTCAACTCCTCGGCCACATATGTCGCCGCGTTCCACCCCGAATAGCTCACATAGATGAAAAACAGGCTGATGAGAAATTGCGCGGGCAACGGCGTCGCGCTATCCCGCACGGCCGGCTGCGAAAAATGCGACCAGTCGCCCTGGCCGAAGGCGAGCCCAAAGACGATCAGCCCCAGAATCACCGCCACCTTCGTGGTCGTCAGCGTGTTTTGCACGGCGGCCACCAGTTTCACGCCGTAAAAATTCAACACGGTGAACAGCGCGATGAGCGCGCTGGCGGCCAGTTGCGCGCCGCCCAGCTTCAGTGTGGTGATGCCGATGTCGAGCGAGAACACGGCGTTGGACTGCTTCAGCGAGGGCCAGAAGTAGGCCAGATAGTCCGAAAAGGCCAGCGCGGCGGCGGCGATGGGCGCCGAGAAGCCGGCGAAGAAGCTGATCCACCCCGTCATGAAGCCCCACGTGGGGCCATAGGCGCGCGTCAGGTAGACATACTCGCCGCCGGAGGAAGGGAAATTCACGCCCAGCTCCGAATAACAGAAGGCGCCGGCCAGCGCGCACACCGCGCCGGCAACCCAGATGAGAAAGATGATCCCGGCCGAACCGAGATCGGATGCCAGAAACCCGGTGGTCGTGAAGATCCCGGTTCCGATCATGTTGGAAACCACCAGCGCGGTGGCCGAAACGATGCCCAACTGGCGGAGCAGCGAAACGCCGGGACCCGCCGGCGGAGCGTCATGAGGGTGCGGCGCGCTCGCGGCGGAGGGTGTCATTTAGCCATTGTAGCGGGAGGGCCATGCACGCACCGCCGGCGCATCAGTCGTGCGCGTGTCCCTCCTCGGAGGAGAACACCGGCTTCAGGCCGTGCATTTCCAGACGAAGGTCGAGCGCCTGCATCACGGTCTTCACCTCTTCCTCGTCAAGACCGTTGGCGAGCTTGTCGATCTGCCGCAACTGCTTCTTCATGAACGGGCGCGACACCTCGGCCCGGCAACACAGAGCATACGCGAACAACGCGTCGTCGCGGAAATCGGGATCCTGGAACTGTTTTTCGATGCGCGAAGCCTCCGAGCCGAGCCCCAGATATCCCGCCGCCAGAATCGCCTGCTGGCGCACCTCGGAATCCGGATCCTCGATGTGCGGCACGACAAAGCTGTCGAAGCTCTTGTCGAAACTCCGCCACATGGCCTCGATGGCCCGCGCGCGCCCCTCGGGTACCGTGTGCAACTGCTCGACGGCTTCACGCACGCCTGCCTCGGCCATGTGCTGAGCCAGCGCCACGGCGATGCCGCCGCGCTCGTCGAAGTCGGCCGCCGTGTCGGCGAGCTTCGCCTTCATCTCCGCGCGCAGTTCCTTGTCGCCGTCCACGCGCGACTCCAACGCCTGCCAGGCCAGTCCGCGCACCATCGGGTGTTCGTCTCCGCGCGCGCACGTCAGCAACGGCGGCACGCACTCATCGTCCAACTCCGTGTCGATGAAGCTCGCCGCCGCGGCCAGACGGTAGTTCACATCGCCGCTGGCCAGAAACTCCAGGCGGCGTCCCAGCGGATGCCCGCGCAGGTCGGGCGCCGCCTCTTCGGCGTAGTGCTGAAAGATGTCGAACGGCTCCATGTCGCCGACGGTATCGGAGTAGACTTCGCGCAGGAACTTCCCGTCCTCGGCGTCGGCGGCCTCCATGGCGCCGATGATCTCCTCCACGCGCGGATCGCGAATGTGCAGGCAGGCCAGCGCGAACGGAATCTCTCCCGGATCGTCCTTCCGGCCTTCATACAACTGGAGCAACGGCTCAAGCGCGGGCGCGCCCAGCCGCGTGAACGCCTCGATCAACTCCTCGGGAAGTTCATCGTGGTACTGCCCGGCGAACTCGATGAGAAAGGGCAGCGCGGCGGGAGTGGGCGACTGGCAGAACAGCTCCAGCAATTCGTGCAGAATGTCATTGTCGATGTTTTCGTTGGCCCATGCGGCCACGCCGTCCATCTGGCCCAGCAAGGCGCGGATCAGCCGGTGATCGAAGGCGATCTCGGCGTTCTCATAGGCATCCAGCAACTGGGCCGCCGTGGCGGAGGAATACTGTTCGGGTGTAATCACTATCTATCAGCTTAGACGACGGCACGGCGCGGGCAAGGCCGGTCCGGCCGGGTGGCGGGCTAGTAGGTTGCCCGTCCGCCGCTGGCGTCGTAGCACTGTGCCGTGACGAAGGAACAATCCGGCGAGGAGAGGAAGTGCACCACCGCCGCGATCTCCTCGGGAAAGCCCGTGCGCCGCATCGGAATGCGCGCCGTCATGTAATCCACCTGCTCCTGCGTGAGCTGTTCGAGGATCTTCGTCCGCACCACGGCCGGCGACACGGCGTTCACGCAGATGCCCTCGGCGGCCACCTCCTTGCCCAGCGACTTGGTGAAGCCGATAACCGCCGCCTTGGTGGCCGAGTAGCCCGTCATGTTCGGATTGCCTTCCTTGCCCGCGATGGAGGCGATGCTGACGATGCGGCCGTACTTGTGCTCGCGCATGTGTCCGATGACGGCCTTGGAAAAGTTGAATACGCCGTCCATGTTGACGCGGATGATGCCGTGCCAGTCCTCCACGGACTGCTCCCACAGCGGCGCGGCCTTGCCTCCGATTCCGGCATTGTTCACCAGGACATGGATCCGGCCCGTGCGTTTCAGAACCTCTTCCGCGGCTCGCGCCACGCTGGATGGATCCGTGATGTCCACCTGAACGGCGAAGGAGCCGTCCCCGATCGCGCGGGCGACGGCGGCGGCTCCTTCCAGGTTCAAATCGGCGACGGCGACCGTGGCCCCCGCCTTGGCAAGTCGTGCCGCGATCGCCTCGCCGATGCCCGTTGCGGCGCCGGTGACAATCGCGGTGTGTCCGGTTAGATCGAAGAATCCCATAAAGGGACCATTCTACTAACAGGCGCCCGGACTACTCCTCACGCACGACGTTCACCGTCACCTCGACGGTGACCTCCTTGTGCAGCTTTACCGGCACCTTGAACTCGCCCAGCGTGCGAATCGGGTCCGGCAGCACGATTTTCCGCCGGTCGATGCTGTACTTCTGTGCTTCCAGCGCGTGGGCGATATCCTGCGCCGTCACCGATCCGAAGAGGTGGGCGGCTTCGCCCTCCTTGTCCTCGCCCGCCTTGGCCGGCATGGTGAGCACGATGCTCGACATGAGCTTGGCCAGTTCGGCGGCGTCGGCGGCTTCCTTGGCCTCCTTGCGCAACCAGGCCGAGCGCTCCTGCTCGATGATCTTCTTGTTGGATTCGGTGGCTGGCACGGCCAGGCGCTTGGGCAACAGAAAATTGCGCGCGTAGCCGGGAGCCACCTTGACGAGCTGGCCGCGGTGGCCCAGCTTTTCGATGTCTTCGCGGAGAATGACTTCCATGATTTCCTCCCGTGACTCCTACCGGTCCGAGCCGCTGGCAAACGGCAGCAGGGCGATGTTGCGGGCCTGCTTGATGGCCTCGCTCAGCCGGCGCTGGCAAGGGGTGCAGACGCCGGAGATACGGCGCGGTACGATCTTGCCGCGCTCGCTGACAAACTGATTCAACAGCTTCGTGTCCTTGTAGTCGATCAAATCGATCCTGTCGACACAAAACTTGCACACCTTACGGCGGCGGAAAAACTGCCGCTTGCCCATTTGGGCCTTGTCGCCGCCGGTGGGGCGCTGGGATTGGGCGATCGGACGTCCGCCGCCACGTTGTTCAGCCATGATGGATCTCCTTGTTCAATACCTTCGGTTGCGGGGCGATGGACTGGACTACTCTGCCGCGGGTTCGGCCGGCGGGGCCTCGGCTTCCACGGCCGGGGCGGCAGGAGCGGCCGGGGCAGCGGGAGCGGGGGCGCCGGGGGTACCCGGGGCAGGCGCGCCCGGCGCGGCGGGAGCAGCGGCCAAGGGCGCGGCGGGCGGCGGTGCGGCCGGCGGCGGCTTCCGCGCGGCGCGCTTCTCGCGAGCCTTCTTGCGCTTCTCCAGCCACTTCAGCTTCTCGTCCATGCGCACCGTCAGCCACTTCAGCACCAGGTCGGACACGCGCAAACGGCGCTCCACTTCCTTGATGCCCTCGGCCGTGGTGTGGAACACCAGCAGCACATAGAAGCCTTCGGCCCGCTTTTCCACCTTGTAGGCGAGCTTGCGCACGCCCCACTTGTCAACCTTATCCACCTTGCCGCCGGAGCCCGTGATCACGCTCTCCAACTGGCTTACCAGCGCGTCGAGATCTTCCTCGGGCGCGTCGTGCTTCGCGATGAACAACTCTTCGTAGATCCTCATTGATCCTCTTCGTTACTGCCTGGGGCGCGACGATTGAACCTCGTCATGGCCTTTTCGGCGCCTTCGGCGATTATGGACTCCACTGCATCGGACGCGGCGTCCAGCAGTTCATCCAACTCTTTCAACTGTGCCCGCCGGAAAGGGTCGAGCACAAACCGTGCACCATCCGCGACCGGATGGCCGGGGTGGATCCCCAGCCGCAGCCGGGGAAACTCTTGCGTGCCACAGGCGGCGATCACGCTTTTCACGCCGTTGTGGCCCGCGGCCGAACCCGACGGACGTATCCGCAGGTTCCGCCACGGCAGCGCCAGTTCGTCATAAACCAGCAGCAGCCGTTCCATCGGGATCCCTTCCTTGACCAGCATGCCTTTCACGGCCGGCCCGCTCAGGTTCATGAACGTTTGCGGTTTCACCAGAATCACCGGCGTCCCCGCCACACGTCCCGATCCCACCAAAGACATCGCCTCTTTCCTTGCCACCCGGATTCCGTGGCGCCCGGCCAGCCGGTCCACCACGAGAAAGCCGAGGTTATGCGGCGTCAACTCGTATTGCGGTCCGGGATTGCCAAGTCCGGCAATCAGCCAGGGGCCATCGGAAGCCGGGGACATGGTCGAGGACTAGCGGAAGGCGGCTACTTCTTCTTGTCGCCGGCCTTCTTGTCGCCGGCAGCCGGGGCAGCCTCTTCCTTCTTGCCCTTCTTGGCCACTTCCGGTTCCTTGGCTGTGGCGGCGGCGGCATCGCCTTCGGCCAGCGTCTCCGTCAAGGAGTCGCGCAGCGCCACCACGTGGCACACCACCGTGTCCGGCGGGCTCACCAGCTTCATCGAACCGGCCAGAGGCAGTTCCTGCGCCCGGATGCTGTCGCCGATCATCATCGCCGCGATGTCCACCGTGATGGACTCGGGAATGTCGGCCGGCAGGCACTCGAACTCGATTTCGCGGAAAACGAACTCGAAGTGGCCGCCATGCAGCTTCACGCCCTGCGGATCGCCCGTGGTGTGCACAGGCACCTTCACGCGCAGCGGCTTGTTCAGGTCGATGCGCATCAGGTCGATGTGCATCAGCGTGTCCTTGATCGGGTGATGCAGCCAGTCGATGACCATGACGGGCGTGTTTTCGCGCCCCGGCACATCGAGGTTGAAGATCGTGTTGTGGCCCGAACCGGTGTGCAGAATCCTGTTCAGTTCCTTCGGGCTGACGGTGACTGCGACGCTGTCCTTGCCAGCGCCATACAGCACCGCGGGGATCTTGCCATCCACGCGCAGACGGCGGGCGGCATTCTTGCCTCGCGTTTCGCGGGCGTCCGCGGTAATCGTAATATCCTTACGCATAACTCTCTCTTCCCTGGAGCGTAGTCCTGCCGGCGGCAGGAGCTCTCTGCCTCGGACCACGGTGTCCAGCGGTGGGTTTCGTTCCCGCGCGCCCAGGCGCAAGGCCTAGACAAACAGGGTGCTGACCGAGCTCGCTTCGTGAATCGACTGGATGGCCCGGGCCAGCAACGGAGCCACCGACATCGCGCGAATCCGTCCGCAGGCCGCGGCCGGGTCGCTCAGCGGAATCGAGTTGGTGATGACCACCTCTTCAATCCGCGAATTCGTGATGCGCTCCACGGCAGGCCCCGAAAGAACCCCGTGCGTCGCGCAAGCCGAAACTTTCCTGGCCCCATTGGCCAGAAGCGCTTCGGCGCCTTTTACCAGTGTACCAGCAGTGTCGATGATGTCGTCGACCATCAGGCAGTGCTTCCCCGCCACCTCGCCGATGATGTGCATCACCTCGGCCACGTTGACGTCGGTCCGCCGCTTGTCGATGATCGCCAGCGGCGCGTCCATCCGTTTGGCGAAGGCGCGCGCGCGCTCCACGCCGCCCGCGTCCGGACTCACCACCACCAGGTCTTCGCCCACCAGGTGGTTGAAGGCGTCGATCAGCACGGGCGCGGCGAACAGGTGGTCCACGGGCACGTCGAAAAAGCCTTGAATCGGCGCCGCGTGCAGGTCCAGCGCCAACACGCGATGAATGCCGGAGGTCTCCATCAGGCTTGCCACCAGTTTGGCCGAAATCGGCACGCGCGGACGGTCCTTGCGGTCCTGCCGCGCATAGCCGTAGTAGGGCAGCACGGCCGTGATCCGCTCCGCCGAGGCCCGCTTCAACGCATCGGCCATCAACAACAGTTCGAACAGGTTCTTCTCCACGGGCGTGCAGGTGGGTTGCACGACAAACGCATCGGCGCCGCGCACGTTTTCATGCACCTGCAGGTGAATTTCGCCATCGGAGAAGGTGCGCACGGTGGCGTCGCCCACCTGCACCCCCAAACAGTGGCAGATTTCCTGCGCCAGCGCCGGATTGGCATTTCCAGTAAAGATCTTCAAACGGTCGAAACTCATAGCGGGACTCAGCGAATCGTACTGCGGGGAGGTCCGCTTCTCCTGCTGGAGGAAGCGTGGGATGCGTATGGGCTTTGCGGCGGCCATTGTGTCGTGCGGACTACCTTTGCCAGGGCGCGGAACCATGCGGCGCGGTACCGGGCGCGGTTCATGAACCGCGTAAGCACCACGGGAGCGCCGCCCAGACTCTCCCCGGCCTCGCGGAGCTTCGCGCGAGATGGGAATACCCCGAACAGCGTCGACCCGCTTCCACTCATCCGGGCCGGGTCCGCCCCAGCCAGTTCCAACTTGCGCCGGAGCGCGGACAACTCAGGATGCAGGCCAAAGACCGGACCCTCGAAATCGTTGTGGCAGTACCGCTGCCACCCGGCCCCCGGCCGCACCGTCATAAGCGCCGCCACCAGGGCCCGGAAAGTCTCCAGTGTAGGTATCGGGTCCGGCAATGTCAATTCGGATACAGATGCCCGTCCAAGCCGCCGGAATGCCTCCGGCGTGGATACATGAACCCCAGGCGTGGCCAACAGGACATGTCCCGCCGCGGGCGTGCTCAATGGGTAAAGTTCCTCGCCCCGGCCCAGTCCCAACGACGTGCCGCCATGCAGGAAAAAGGGAACGTCGGAGCCGAGCGACAGGGCCAGGCGCTCCAGTTCCGCCATCGTCAGCGGCCGCCCCGCCAGCGCGGGCAGGGCCAGCAGCACCGCCGCCGCGTCCGTCGAGCCGCCTCCCAACCCGCCGCCCATAGGGATACGCTTGTCCAGCCGCATCTCCCAGGTTCCGCGCAGATGGGCCGCCTCGGCCACGGCCTGGGCCGCTTTCAGAACCAGGTTGCCGGGAATCGACAGCGGGTCGTCGAGCGTGATCCGCAACGGGCCGCCGGATTGGTGGCGTACTGTCAGACGGTCGGCCAGCCCGATGGTTTGAAACACCGTGCGCAACTCGTGGTAGCCGTCGCCGCGCCTGCCCAACACGAGCAGTGACAGGTTCAGCTTGGCAAATGCCGGAACCACCACCTCATGCACTGTCGCCCTCCGCCCCACGGCCTAATAATGGAGCAGCGAATGAATCGTCCGCCCGGCCAGCTTGGATCGGCCGTTCAGGAAATCCAGCTCAATCACGAAGGCCAGTCCGGCCACCGTGCCGCCGAGCTTTTCCACCAACTGCGCCGTCGCCGCCGCCGTGCCGCCCGTGGCCAGAACATCGTCCACGATCCACACGCGCTGGCCCGGCTGGATGGCGTCTTCGTGGATCTCCAGCCTGTCGGTGCCGTATTCGAGCGCATACTCCACCGACACGGTCCTGGCCGGCAGCTTTTTCGGCTTGCGCACCGGCGCGAAGCCCACACCCAGCGCCGTGGCCACGGCGGGCGCGAAAAAGAACCCGCGCGCCTCGATACCCAGCACCAGGTCCGCCGGCGCCGTCCGCGCGGCCTTCTCCAGTCCGTCGATGGCGGCGGCCAACCCCTTGCCATCCTTCAACAGCGTCGTGATGTCGTAAAAATTGATGCCCGGCTTCGGGAAGTCCGGAACCTCGCGGATGAGTGCTTTCAGGTGGTCCATGGAAAAGGAACTCTCAGTCTACCAGGGAGCCGCGCCGGCCCACTCGATGCGCATCGCCCCGGAGGCGGCCGCGCGCAACTCCGCCACCGTGCGTCCCAGTCCCGGCACCACCACATCCGCCGCGATCTCGGCCAGCGGCTCCAGCACGAACAGCCGCTCATGCAGGCGCGGGTGAGGCACGCGCAACCCATCCTCGGCAATCGTCCCGCCGCTCCACAGCAGGATGTCCAGATCGATCGTCCGCGGTCCGTTGGGAATCGTGCGCTCCCGTCCCATGGCCGCCTCGATGCCCTGAAGAAAGGCCAGCATCTCAGCGGGCCTCCGCTCCGTTTTCACCCGGGCCGCGGCGTTCAGGAACCAGGACTGGTCGAGATAGCCCACCGGCTCCGTGCGCCACAACGACGACACGGCCTCCACCTCACACTCACGGCCTAGAGCCGCCAGCGCCGCGCGCAGGTTCGCCCGGGGATCTCCGACGTTGGAGCCCAGCGCCAGATAAACGTCCGTCATGCCACGCCCGGCCTTCCGCGTCCGGACAATCTCCACGCCCGGCCACTCCACGCCGAGATGCGCCAGCGCTTGCGGTTTGCGCACCAACAAACGGACGCCCGCCACCGGGAAGCAGCGTAGAATCTCCTGCGCCATGGCTTCGGCCAGCGTCTCGATCAATGCGTAGGAACGCCTCGCCGCCACGGCGTGCAGGGCGTCGCGCACCAGCGCGTAGTCCACCGTGTCGCCCACATCGTCCGACGCCGCCGCGCGGCGGATGTCGATGTCCAGTTCCACGTCCGCGATCAACTCCTGCGGCCGCGCGCGCTCCTCGGCGGGTACGCCCACATGGCCCATCAGCCGCACGCCCCGCAGATGGATCGTGCCGCTCACGCCCGTAGCACCGCCTCGGCCACGGCAATGGCCCGCCGTGCCGCGGCCACGTCATGCGCGCGGATGATCCGCGCCCCGCCCAGCACCGCCGCCGTGATGGCCGCCACCGTGCCGTCACGCCGGTTTTCCAGCGGTTGCATATCGGCCAGGGCGCCCAGGAACCGCTTCCGCGAGGCCCCGATCAGCACCGGCACGCCCAGCGCGGCCAACTCCGGCATGCGGCGCAGCAATGTGAAATTGTGCTCTGCCGTCTTGGCGAAACCGAGTCCGGGGTCGATGGCGATATCCTCGATGCCCACGGCCCGCAGCGCCGCCACGCGTCCGGCCAGATAGCTTTTCACCTCCTCCGCCACGTCGCCGTACACGGCAAGCGTCTGCATGGTCTCCGGCGTGCCACGCATATGCATGGCGATGCACGAAGCCCCATGCCGCCGCGCCACCTCGATCAGTTCCGTGTCTTCAAAGCCCGCCACGTTGTTCACGATCCGCGCTCCAAGCCGCAGGCACTCCCCGGCCACCGCCGCCTTGCGCGTGTCGATGGAGACCGCCACGCGGGTCGTCCCCGCCAGCCATTCCACCACCGGCGCCACTCGCCGCAACTCTTCTTCCAACGGCACGGGCGGCGCACCCGGCCGTGTGCTCTCGCCTCCCACGTCGATGATGACGGCGCCTTCCTCCACCATGCGCGACGCCTGCGCCCGCGCCGCTGGCTCATCGAAGAACCGCCCGCCGTCGGAGAAGGAATCCGGCGTGACATTCAAAATGCCCATCAGCAGCGTCCGGCCCGCGTCCAGCAACCGGCCGCCGCCGGTCATCGTTTCACCCGGAAGCCGCCGCCCGCCAGCGGCGCGGCTTCGTTCACATCCACGCGTCTCACCTCGCTCCAGCGCGGACCCGTGCGCAGCAATCCTTCCAACGCGCTCACCTGTTCCACCGCACCCTGCGCGTGCGCCTCCACGGTTCCATCGTCCGCGTTTCGCACCCATCCGGCCAGCCCCAACGCCGTCGCGTGCCGCTCCACGAACGCGCGAAACCCCACGCCCTGCACGCGTCCGTGCACCACATAATGCCTGGCAATGGGCGCTGGCTTCACACCTCCAGCATAACGGCCCTCCGCCTGGAAGGATGCATCCCGGGCCGCCTCCCCGCCCGGCGCTACACTACCCTGTGATGGCTTACCCGGAAACCCGTCTGCGCCGCTTGCGCGCCAACGAACCCATGCGCCGCCTGGTCCGCGAGACCAGACTCGAACCCGAAAACTTCATCCTCCCCCTGTTCGTGTGCTCCGGCGAAGGCGTCCGGCGGGACATCTCCTCCATGCCCGGCAACGCCCAGCTTTCCATCGACCGGTTGGTGGCCGAGTGCGCCGAGGTCCGTTCGCTCGGCATCGGCGGCGTCATCCTGTTCGGAATTCCCGATTCCAAGGACGAGAGCGCCAGCGGCAACTACGACCCGGAGGGCATCGTGCAGCGCGCGATTCGCGCCATCAAGCGCGAGGTTCCGGGACTGCTGGTGGCCACCGACGTCTGCAACTGCGAATACACCAGCCACGGCCATTGCGGCAAGGTGGTGGCGGGCGAGGTGGTGAACGACGAGAGCATCGAGTGGCTCGCCCGCGCCGCCGTCACGCACGCCGAATGCGGCGCCGATATCGTCGCCCCGTCGGACATGATGGATGGCCGCGTGGCCGGAATCCGCGAAGCGCTCGACGACGCCGGCCACGCCAACACGCCCATCATGAGCTACGCCGCCAAGTACGCCTCGTGTTTCTACGGGCCGTTCCGCGAGGCCGCCGAGTCCACGCCCCAGTTCGGCGACCGGCGCGGCTATCAGATGGATCCTCCCAACTGGCGCGAGGCCATCCGCGAGATGGAACTCGACCTGGAGGAGGGCGCCGACATCTTGATGGTGAAACCGGCCCTGCCCTATCTCGATGTAATCGCCCGCGCCCGGGAGCAGTTCGATGTGCCCATCGCCGCCTACCAGGTGTCGGGCGAATTCAGCATGATCATGGCCGCCGCCCGCAACGGCTGGATCGACGAACAGCGCGCCATGCTCGAATCGCTCGTCTCGATCAAACGAGCCGGCGCGGGCATCATACTCACCTACTTCGCCAAGGCAGCCGCGCGCGCGCTGGGGTGAGGGCGGGGCCCATTGAAACGCGGCTTGGAGCCGATAAGTGCCATGGATGTCTTTTCACCACGGAAACGCAGCGCTGTCATGCGCATGGTCAAGAGCCGCGACACGGCCCCGGAGTTGTCGGTTCGAAAGCTTATCCGTGATCTCGGGTTTCGATACCGGCTGCATCGAAAAGACCTTCCGGGGTGTCCGGATATCGTCCTCTCGAAACTGCATGCCGTTATCTTCGTGCATGGCTGTTTCTGGCACCAGCACCGCTGTAAGGCGGGCGCGGCTCCCACTTCCAGGAGGGCGTATTGGGACGCGAAACTGCAGGGCAATGTAAGAAGGGACCGCCGGAACTGGAAACTGCTGCGCAACTCTGGCTGGAAAGTCCTTATAATTTGGGAGTGCGAGATTCGCGAGATCGAGAGGCTCACGCGGAAGATAAGGCGGTTCCTTGCTCCACTCCCGTCCCCATGAGGTTCACCTGGCTGGAGTTCTTTGCCGGCGGCGGCATGGCTCGCTTGGGCCTTGGGGACAGATGGAGATGCCTGCTCGCGAATGAGTGGGATCCCAAAAAGGCCCAGGCGTACCGGCGGAAATTTGGATCGGGTGAATCCCTCTCGTGTCCCGAACTCCGGGTCTGCGATATCGCTACTCTCACTCCCGGCGACATCCCTGCGGCGCCAGCCTTGGCATGGGCATCCTTCCCCTGCCAGGATCTGTCTCTTGCGGGCGCTGGGGCCGGACTGCGCGGAGAACGAAGCGGAACGTTCCACGCGTTATGGCGGCTGCTTGAGTCGTGTTCGGAGGCCGGGCTGGCGCCAAGCACGATCGTGCTTGAAAATGTCACCGGACTTCTGACCTCCCACGAGGGCCGCGATTTCGAATTCATCATCTCCCGCCTTGTTTCAAAAGGGTTTGCCGTCGGGGCCTTGGTGATCGACGCCATTGCATTCCTGCCCCAGTCCCGCCCGCGGCTGTTCATCGTGGCCACGCAGCCTGGCAGCGATGCGATCCAGGGAATCAGCGGCAATCACCCCACGGTCGATTGGCATCCGCCCGCGCTGCGAAAGGCCTTCGCGGCGTTACCCTTGGACCTACAGCAAAAGTGGGTCTGGTGGGACATGCCGCGGCCGCCCTACTCCGAACTGACGCTATCGGACATCGTACGCGACGATGGAGCGGGAGTGCGTTGGCACACCAGGCAGGAAACGGCCCGGCTCTTGGGGATGATGTCCGATAGAAATCGTGCCAAGCTGCGGGAGGCAATCGCAAGCGGCCATCGTCATGTCGGCGCCGTATACCGGAGGACCCGGCCTGACGGGAATGGCGGCCGCATCCAGCGCGCCGAAATTCGTTTTGACGGTGTTTCCGGGTGCCTAAGGACGCCCGCGGGCGGGTCCAGCCGGCAAATCATCGTCGTGGTGGAAGGCAAGCGCGTGCGCTCCCGTCTCATCACGGCCCAGGAGGCCGCCCGTCTTATGGGTGTGGAACCTTCGTCTTATCCGATTCCCGAGCGGTACAACGACGCGTACCATCTTTTCGGAGACGGCCTGGCAGTTCCGGCTGTGTCCTGGCTGGCCACCCATATACTGTGCCCCCTGGTCCGGGCTCGTTACTCCTCACTGGCCGCCTGATGCCCAAGGACGCCCTTCCCGCCATTCTCCCGTGCAGCATCGCGGCGGAGACGACAGAGGCAATCAAACAGTATAGTGAGGCCCTCCGTGAAGCCGCCCCGGCCCTTGGCAACCATGGCCTTGCCACGCGTGAGTTCTGGGATAGCGGTATATTTCACGCCGCCATTGAGCGCTTACGAGGACAAAGGGCGGCGACGATGAAGGCAAAAAGACAGTTCGTGGCCGGCATCCTCGACTGGCTGAAATCAAGAGCTTTGATCGTTGATTGGGTTGCCGCTGGAGGAAACGACCGGCACGACTACGAGGTTCATCTGCCGGATGGCCGGACGTGTTGTATCGAGGCAAAGGGCTGCCTGGATGGGAATAATACGAATATCTTTCAGCGGCCGCCCAACGCCGATGAATTCGTAATCTGGTCGCTCTGCCAGAATCCAGGCGCCGATCCCCGGAAAAACGCCTGGTCCGGTCTTCATACGAGGCTCAGCGCGGAAATTGTTCATCGCGGAGAAATTGTCGACGGAGTTGTCATCTGGGACATGCTGTGCGGGACCTTGGGCCGCCCGTGTCCAAAGCTCGCGGTCGCGGCGCAAAGAGCGGCCCTGGTGGGTCTCCGGTCTGTTCCGCCACCTTGTATCTACCTGTTTCCCAGGCTGCGCCCCGACGCGCGAAACAATCCCTCTCCCAGACCTCACAGTCTGGAGGCGGTGAAATTCCTGCACGTCCTGTCACGGGCGTTTGGATGCGACGCTGCCGACATCACCTCCGTTGAGATCGAGGTGGAGATGCGGGGCAGCACCACCGCCAGACGGACGCGTCTCGTACGTGACGGCGTCGAAGTCGCGGCCTCGAAGTGGACCAAGATCAAGCGCGCGCGGTAGGCCCGCGCCGCTCCCCGTCAACTGCCCCTGGTATCCTATTAAGGATTCACCATGGCAACCGTCACCGAAACGCGTAGTGTGCAGGAACTACAGGCCGTCTGCAAGCAGATTCGCCGCCATATCGTCACCATGATCGCCGCCGCCAAGAGCGGCCACCCCGGCGGCTCGCTTTCCGCCGTCGAACTCATCGTCTCACTCTACTTCGGCGGCCGCATGCGCCACGATCCGAAGAACCCGCGATGGAAGGACCGCGACCGGTTCGTTCTCGGCAAGGGCCACGCCGCGCCGGTGCTGTACGCCGTGCTCGCCGAAGCCGGCTACACGCCCGTCGGCGAACTGAACACTCTGCGCAAGCTGGGCTCCATCTACCAGGGCCACCCCGACCGCCGCTTCATCCCCGCGCTGGAAGCCTCCACGGGTTCGCTCGGCGAAGGCCTCTCGCTGGCCTGCGGCATGGCGCTGGCGGCGCGTCTGGACGGCTCTCCCGCGCGCGCCTACACCATGCTCGGCGACGGCGAAATTCAGGAAGGCCAGGTGTGGGAGGCGGCCATGTTCGCGGCGTTCCATAAGATCGATAACGTCGTCTGCATCGTTGACTACAACCGGATTCAACTCGATGGCTTCGTGAAGGACATCATGGATATCGAGCCGCTCACGGACAAGTGGCGCGCCTTTGGCTGGCACGTCATCGAACTGGACGGCCACGACCTGAACGCCGTCAACGCCGCCTACGACGAAGCCGCAGCCACCAAGGGCAAGCCTTCCGTGCTCATCGCCCACACCGTCAAGGGCAAAGGCGTCAGCTTCATGGAAAACAATCCCAAGTTCCACGGCATGGCCCCCACGGCCGAGGAATTGCAAAAGGCGCTGGCCGAACTGGCGTAAGTACACCGCGAGGAATCCCACATGGCAACCGGCACGAAATTTGAATTGAAGATGGGCGCGGCCACGCGCGAGGCTTTCGGCAGAACCCTGGTCGAACTGGGCAGGGCCAACAAGGACGTCGTCGTCTGTGACGCCGACCTCTCCAAGTCCACCATGACCACCTACTTCGCCCAGGAGTTCCCCGAGCGCTTCTTCTCCTGCGGCATTGCCGAGGCGAACATGGTCGCCGTCGGCGCGGGTCTGGCCTCCTCCGGCAAGATCGCCTTCGTTTCCAGCTTCTCGGCCTTTCTTCTGAACAAGGGCTTCGAACAGCTCCGCGTCACGGCCGCCTACCCGGAGGTGAACCTGAAGGCCGTCGGCACCCACTCCGGCATCTCCATCGGCGAGGACGGCCCGTCGCAGATGTCCATCGAGGATCTCGCGCTGGCCTGTTCCCTGCCCGGCTTCGCCGTACTCAGCCCGTGCGACGAGGTCTCCATGCGCGCCGTCATCCACACGGTGGCCGCGCACGTGGGCCCGGTCTTCGTTCGCGCCGCGCGCGCCAAGTCCCCCATCGTGTACGGCGCCGATGCCAGGTTCCCCATCGGCGGCTCGCACGAACTCATCGCCGGCAAGGACGTCACGCTCATCGGCCATGGCCTGCTTGTCGCCGAAGCTATCCGCGCAGCCGGTTCGCTCGAGGCTGAAGGCATCTCGGCCCGGGTCATCGACATGTACTCGATCAAGCCGCTTGACCGCGATGCCGTCGCGCGAGCCGCCCGGGAAACCGGAGCCATCGTCGTCGCCGAGGAGCACCTCGCCGATGGCGGCCTCGGGGTTCGCGTCGCCCAGACGGCGGCGGAAACCACCCCCTGCATCATGGAGTTTGTCGGCGTGAACAACGTCTATGCCGAATCCGGCACGCCCGACGAACTGCTCGACAAGTACGGCCTGCGCGCGGTGAACATCGCCGCGGCGGCCAAGAAGGCTCTCGCCCGCAAGAGCGCCCGCTAATCGCCCGGCCCGCCATGCCCACGCGTCCGCTTTCGCGCCTGTTGGAAGAGTTCGAGTCCGTCCGCGCGCGCGAGCGCGGCGAAATGGCGCGGCTCCTGCACGATGACACCGGCGGCAAGCTGACCGCCGCCGGCATCGAACTCACGCTGCTCCGCATGGACGCCCCGCCCGAGTGGGCATCCCGCCTGGACGCTCTGGAACAGGCGCTGGAGGCAGCGTTCGCCTCCGTGCGCGGCGCCAGCCTGCTGACGGCTCCCGACCTCGCCGAACGCATCAGCCTCGCCGACGCTCTCGCGCGCATGGCCGAGGCAGCCGGCCGCCGCTTTGACGGCACGCTCACGCTCAGCATCGACACCGGGTACCGGCCCGAGCCGCCCGCCGCACGCGCCCTGTTCCGCATCGCCGAACTTCTCACCGTCTACTTCACCGGCGAGGCCGGCGCCACCGTCCTGGATCTCACGCTCTTTTCCGGCCCCGAACTCACGCTCCACGCCAACGTGGAAATCCAACGCCGGGATGCCGCGCGCGCCCTTCCCATCCTGCTTGCCCGGTACCAGGCCGCCCAAACAAATCTTCGATTTTTGTTTGGGAACCCCTCCCCCGGCAGTACAATATTTACCATCAGCAGTTGATGCCAATGCAGGCATTGGCGCGAGAAAGGCGGGTTCCCAGTGCCCAGTGACGTGTTGCTCGTTGAGGACCACCGCATCGTGCGCGACGGTGTGCGCGCCATGCTCGAACGCGCCGACGATTTCCGCGTGGTCGGCGAGGTCGAGTCCGGCGCCGAGGCCGTCCAGTTCTGCCGCCGCCAGCCCCCCGACGTCGTCGTCATGGATCTCTCTCTGCCAGACCTCAACGGCATGGCCGCCACGGAGGAGATTCTCCGCACCGCTCCCAATACAAAAATCGTCATCCTCTCCATGCACGAGGATGACAAAAGCGTGATTGGCGCCATTCGCGCCGGAGCCCGCGGCTTCGTCCTGAAGAAGGCCTCGCTCGGCGACCTCATCGACGCGCTTCGCGCCGTGGCCAAGGGCGGCTCCTACCTCAGCCCCCAGGTTTCCGACAAGCTGCTGTCCCGCATCCAACGCGGCGACATGGAAACCGCCAAGGTGCCCGACACGCTCGACGTGCTTTCGCCGCGCGAACTCCAGGTGCTCCGCATGGTGGCCGAAGGCAAGACGAGCAAGGACATCGCCATCGTCCTCAACCTCGGTCTGCAAACCGTCCGCAGCTACCGCAAGACGATGATGAAGAAACTCGGCGTGAACAACGTCGCCAGCCTGACCCATCTCGCCATGGCCGCCGGACTGACGCCGCAGGCCGCGCCTCCCATGCGCGAAACCGCGGTCGCCGAATGAAGGCGACGCCCTGGGGCGATCTCTCCGTCGCCGACGCCCACGTCCACCTGTTCTCCCACAACTTTTTCTCTCTTCTCGCCGCGCAGGCCGGACGCACCACCGCCGGCGTACTCGCCGCCCTGCCGTTCACCGCGCCGCCGGAGGATCCCGCCGCGCTGGCCGCCGTCTGGGATATCGAACTGTCCCACCACCGCGTCTCCCGCGCCGCCCTCCTGGCCAGCCTGCCAGGCGACGAGGATTCCGTGGCCGCCGCCGTCGCCGCCTTCCCTGCCCGCTTTGCCGGCTACTTCATGGCCAATCCGCTCGCCCCCAACGCGCTCCAACGCGCCACGCGCGCCTTCGACGAACTCGGCCTACAGGGCCTCTGCCTCTTTCCGGCCATGCACCGGTACCCGCTGCACGACGAACGGGTGCACGCCTTGGCCTCTCTGGCCGCCGCCCGCCCGGGCACACTCGTCTTCATCCACTGCGGCGTGCTCAGCGTCGGCGTGCGGGCCCGGCTGGGTCTTGCTTCGCCCTTCGACATGCGCTTTTCAAACCCCATCGACGTGCATGCGCTCGCCCTGGCCTTCCCCAAACTGCCCATCGTTCTGCCCCATTTCGGCGCCGGCTACCTGCGCGAGGCCCTGATGGTGGCTGGTCTTTGCCCTAACGTCCACCTGGATACCTCCAGTTCCAACTCCTGGCGAAGGTACCTCGAACATCCGCTCACGCTGCCCCACCTGTTCGAGCGCGCCCTGGCCGTCTGCGGCCCTGAACGCCTCCTGTTCGGCACCGACTCTTCCTTCTTCCCTCGCGGCTGGCATGCCGCCATTTTCGACGAGCAGGTGCAGGCGCTCACCTCCGCGGGTTGCGGCGAAGAGGCCGCACGCGCCATTTTCGGCGGCAACCTGGAACGTCTTCTCGCACGCCCCGTGTGAGATTTTCCGCCTCTACTCCCCACTTCCTCCCTAGCGGCAGGACGCCGCCGCCATGAGAATCCCTCTCTGGTCACACCTCACGGGCCGTTCACGGCCCGCCAACCCCTTCGGCGAACGCTGGCAGGCCCTGCTGCGCACGGCCGCAAGGACGCCGTTTTACGCGCGACATGCCCCGACGCTGCGCCATGCCGCGCGGGCTACCACGGAGGAGGATCGCCGCCGGGCGCTGCTCGACCTGCCCGAGGTGGAACTGGATTACTTCTACCAGCACTTCCGGCTATTCATGCCGGCAGGCCGGGCCGTTCCCTCCCACGAGCCGCGCTCCATCTGGCCAGGCGAATCGCGCGTCGCCGCCGTCTCTCCCTGGTTTCATCCCGGTACCCGCGCCAGGCTCTTCCTTCATCCGGACCTGACGGCCCTGTCCCGGTTCGCGCCCGAGGTGATCGCCGCCCCGGTGGACACCCTCCACGCCCTGGCCGCACGCGGCGGCTGGCCGCCGGATTCGCCCCTGTTCGCCCTCGTCGCCCTCACTGGAATCGGAACGCCTCTGCTTACGACCAACCTCCGCGAATCCCTATGGCGCGCCTTCGGCGTGCCCATTTACGTCCAGTTCCGCGGCTTTCAGGGCGAGTGGCTGGCCGGTGAGTGCGAAGCGCATCACGGCCTCCACGCCCATGCCGGCGACGCGATGATTGAACGCCGCTCCTCGGGCGAACTTATGGTGACCAGCCTTTCCAACCCGCGCCACGCCGTGCTGCGTCTTGCCTCACGCCTGCACGCCTGGCTCGACATGCGGGAGTGCGGCTGCGGCCTCGCCGCCACGCGCCTCCAAGATCTGCAACACCTGCCCGCCACCGCAGGCGCCCCTGCTCGGACCGGACTCGACTCGCTCGCCGCCCTCGCCGCCGCCGTGGGCGGCAGCCGCTCGCATCAGCCTGCCGCATCCCTCGGCGCACGATAGCCCCGCCTGCCTCAATGAGGAGTCACCAGCTTCAACCCGGCAACGCCCGCCAGGATCAGAAACACGCAGAACAGGCGCGGAAACGTCGTGGGCTCGCCGAACAGCCAGATGCCGGCACACAGGGTTCCCGCCGCGCCGATCCCGGTCCAGATCGCATACGCCGTCCCCAGCGGCAGCGTGCGCACGGCAACGCCCAAAAGCGCCATGCTGGCGGCCATCGCGACGACGGTCGCCACGCTGGGCCAGAACCGCGTGAATCCTTCGGTGTATTTCAGCCCCACCGCCCATCCTATTTCCAGGACTCCGGCGACGAACAGAATGATCCAGGCCATGTCTCAAGTATCCTCGCTAAGCGGCATTGGACTGCCAGGGCCGCCCCAAACGGTCAGCCTGCCGCCTCAGCGCGCTCTGGTGCCGCCCCCGCTGGATGGCGTACTCTAGCACTTTGTCCTGGAACGCCCCGCCGGTTGTCCGGCGGGACCGGGCCATGGTACGGAAAGGGCTCGATTGCACTCGATCGTTGGCGCGATTGGCTGGCACATGGTGGGCGCGTTGGCCGCCGCATCCTTCTATGCTCCCATTGGCAGGGTGAAACGCTGGTCGTGGGAAACCACCTGGGCGGTTGCCGGCCTGTTCTCCTGGTTCCTCTGGCCCGTGGCCGTCAGCCTCTACTTCCTGCCCGATTTCCGGGCCTTCTACGCCGGGCTCGACTCCCAGACGGTTCTCAAGGCCGCCCTGTTCGGTTGCATGTGGGGTATCGGGAACGTGAACTACGGGCTCACCATGCGTTACCTTGGCATGTCGCTGGGCATCGGCATCGCCATCGGCACCACACTGGTGGTCGGCACGCTGCTGCCCCCCTTCCTGCACGGCAATTTTTTGTTCCTGTTCAACTCCCCGAGCGGCCTCATCTCGCTGGCCGGCATCGTGGTCGCCCTCATCGGCGTGGCCGTGGTCACCTACGCCGGCCATCGGAAGGAGAGGCAACTGGGCCTGTCCGCCGAGCAGTTCGACCTCAGGAAGGGACTGATTCTGGCGCTGTTGTGCGGCATCTTCTCCTCGGGCATGTCGTTTGCCATCGACGCCGCCAAACCCATCGAAACGGCGGCTCTGGGACTGGGCATCCACCCCCTCTACGCCGCCCTGCCCAGCTACGTCATCATCATGGGCGGCGGCGGCCTGATCAATTTCCTCTACTGCTTTTGGCACCTGGCCCGGAACAGCGATTTGTCGATCCGCGCGGATCTCTCCCAGCCAGCGGCCGGTAATCTCGGCAACGCCGCCATGGCCTCGCTGGGAGGCACCATGTGGTACCTCCAATTCTTTTTCTACGCCTGGGGGGCCGCCAGCATTCCGCAGCGTCTCGCCCACCTGAACTGGATGCTTCACATGAGCGGGTATGTTCTGTTTGGCGGACTGGTGGGACTGGCGCTCGGCGAATGGACCCGCGTGGGCCGGCGGCCCGTCGTGATCCTCTGGATCGGCATGGCCATCATCATCCTCGCCGCGAACCTCGTGGGCTTGGGGCTGGCGGTCTGAGCAAACCCGGCGCGGTTCACATCAGGTTCCGGCAAGGCATTTAACGTCCGATGCTATTCTGGTTCTGCCGGGGCTCTCCTGCCCCGCTCCTGCGAACGTGGCGGAATTGGCAGACGCACTGGATTTAGGTTCCAGCGGGGAAACCCATGGGAGTTCGACCCTCCCCGTTCGCACCAGCCCCCGGAATTGGCTCTACGCCAATCGCGGGGGCGCCCCCGCTCCCAGTCCTTTCTAAACGTGCATGTTCGATTGGTGGAAGCAGCGCAAGACCGCCAGCTCCCTGGATGGCGTCATGGATTCACGCATTGACACAGTCGTTTCACGCGGGCCATTACCCAAATGCGGTGGCTGCGGGAGCGAATCAGCAAGGCTCCAGATCGTACGGGACAAGAAGGGCAACCGTGGCTATCTCTGCCCTTCATGTTCCGAACAGTACAAGCAACTCCTGACCCCAGACAGTATTAGGAATTTCTGGATGTGCGGAGTTTGTGGATATCGCGTTCTCGCCGGGACGGATGCCGGTGCGAGTGTAGACCAGAGCGGAAACCCTTGTCCAAACTGCACGGCCGATGTGAACATCTCCTTGGTCAACCTCAGCGGTGATCGCCCCGTTGGCCGCGGCCTGATAGGGGAACCGGCCGACTGATTCTGGAGGGAGGACTTCAGAGGCTCTCCAGTGGTCTTCCACTTGCCGGACTATGTATGAACTTCGGGCCGTGTGGCCGGAACTGGCCGCCGGGCGGCCGGAAATTCAAGTGAAGGCTGGCTTGAGCATACTGCCTTTTGACGCTCTTAAGAGCAGGAATTCATCCTCGGCCAGCGCCCCACCCAACAGGATTTCAGCGGCGTGACGTTTCTCCGGCGGAAGGTCGCGGGCTGGGATAAACACACTCTTTCCCATAGGAAATCCCAATTCAACGCGGCCAGCGCTGATTTTACGCTGATGAGCTGAATCTGTCACCTGCGAACACTTCCCCCCTTACACCACGATCTTCCAGGGTTTGCGTTCCTCGCGGGACAGGAAGCGGCGCGCCTCGGCCTGCTGCGTGGTCCAGCGCTTGGAATCCCAATCCAGGCGCAGTTTCGAGCGAAGGGCGACGTTGCCCAGCAGGCAGGCTGTCGTGGACTTCTGGCAAACTTCGATGTCCGACGCCGGGCGCTGGCGCGTCCTGATGCATTCCAGAAAGTTCTTCCAGTGGGCGTCGTTGGAGTTGTTGCTCGACTTTTCGGCGCGGGCCGCCAGCGTGGCGCCTTTCTCCGGCACAAGTTCGAAGCCTGACCGGTCCACGAACAAGGTTCCCTTGTTGCCGTGAAAGAGAATGCCATAGCCCTTGCCCATCATCGAGTTCGCGTTGCCGAGCCTGTTCTCATAGGTGGCGATGAAGCTCGGGTACTCGTAGGTGACCTGCAACGTGTCCGGCGTGTCGCGGTTGTCCTTGATGTAGTTCTTCTGGCCGAGCGCGGTGATGGCCAGCGGCATGGGCTCATCGAAAGCCATGTGGACGATATCGAGCAGATGTACGCCCCAGTCGGTCATCATCCCGCCCGCGTAATCCCAGAACCAGCGGAAGTGCGAAAACGCTTTCGGATCGACTCCGAAGCGGTTGGCGTTGAAAGGCCGCGCGGGAGCAGGCCCCAGCCACATGTCCCAGTTGAGATCCTTGGGCGGCTCGGCGTCGGGCGGGTTGCCGATGCCTTCGGGCGCCATGTTGCCGTAGTTCCATGTGCGCACGAAGGTAACCTGGCCCAGATCGCCCGATTTGACGATTTGCGCGGCCACCTGGAAGTGGATTCCCGAGCGCTGCATGGTGCCGGCCTGCACGACGCGCTTATACTTGCGCGCGGCCTGCACCATCTTGGCGCCTTCCTCCACGGTGACGCAGATGGGCTTCTCGACGTAGACATCCTTGCCGGCCTTGCATGCCTCGACGGTCATGTAGGCGTGCCAGTGATCGGGCGTCGCGATGCAAACGGCGTCGATGGACCTGTCGGCGAGAATCTCGCGGAAATCCTTCACCGCCTTGGCGCGGTTCTTCGTCATCTCGACGGCTTTATTCAGATTCGGCTCGTAGACGTCACAGACGGCCGCAACCTCGATACTGTCCTGCCGCAGAGCCACGTTCAGGTTGCCCTGCCCCATGCGGCCCATGCCGATGAATGCGGTCCTGAGGCGGTTATTCGCCCCGGCCACCTGGCCCGCGAACAGGTGAGGGGTGTAGAGAGAAACCGCCGAAGCGGCGGCGGTGGTTTTCAGGAAGGAGCGGCGGGGGTTGAAGGAGCGGTCCTCGGGCATAGCGGCTTGAATTCTATCAGAGCCGCCCCGGGCCGCCCGCGCGCGCTTCGCCGGGAGCGGCGCGGCGCTTGAGGCCGCGCCACAGATGCCGCGACAGGCCAACGGCGAACGACACGCCATTGTAGAAGTGATAGAGGAGATGGAAGGGGATGGCGGCGATGGCGAAGGCCCGGCCCTGCTTCTCGGCGAGGAACAGATAGAACGAGTTGTTCAAGAAGATGACCACGGCCAGTAACAGGAACACCGCGGCCACCGCGGGATGGTGCGGAGCGTACCAGAGGCAGCAGGCAATGGCGCCGGCTGTGTAGAGGCCAAAGCAAAAGCGGATCGTGCGCGCCCGGCGGCCGGACGGCTTCTCATAGCGGTGGCGCAGGAACAGCAGCGGCGCCATGAACACCAGGAACGGCACCAGCGCCAACTGTCCGGAAAAATACGCAAGGCATGCCAGCGCGGCGATGGCGCCGAACATGAGCAGGTTCACGGCCACCGAGCGTGCATGCGCGGCGTCCATCCAATAACGGTTCAAAGCGAAAAACAGCAGACCCAGGAAGGGGGCGAAAAACGGCGCGCCGAGCCAGAAGGCGCCAGCCACGGCCGCCAGCAGCAGAAGATACACCAGCGCCACGCTGACGCGCTGGCTGAGTTGGAGGTTCAGATCGTCCGGCATGTTGGCGTCGCGCAGGATCAACTCGGTCCAGGGGATGCCGCGGTCCAGCACGTCGGTTTTCACCAGTCCCCAGAAGGTCCACTTCTTCAGGTGCTTCACCTGGATGGCATCGTCGAGCAGGATGACGCAGCCGGAGGATTTAAGGCGGTAGCCAAGTTCGATGTCCTCGATGGCCGGACGCCCATAGGCGGTGTCGAAGCCGCTGTGCGAGAGAAATACATCGCGGCGTATGGCGCCGCATCCGCTCCAGAACGTGGAGGCGGCGCGCCGGCCGGTTTGATGGACGTAGCAGTGCATCAGGTTGCGGTAACGCGAGAGAAAGTCGGGTTCGGCGGGCGCGTCGTCATAGGAGCCGATCAGCGCGTCCAGCGCCGGTTCGTCCTCGAAGGCCGCCGCCACCTGGGCGGCCGTGCCCGGACGCACGCAGACATCGGCGTCCAGGAAGAACAGAACATCGCCGGTGGCCAAGCGGGCGCCCAGGTTCCGGGCCAAAGCCGGCCCCATCCTTCCATCCGTGGAGAGCAGGCGCGCGCCCCACTGCCGGGCCACTCTGGCCGAACCATCCGTCGATCCATCATCCACGACAATCACTTCGTGCGGCGCATGGGTGGACTTGCCGATATGACCGAGGCACTGCCTCAGGAAATCCTCGGAGTTGTAGACCGGAATGACGATGCTGAGCCGCACTGCTTCGTCTCAGTGTGACATGGGAACGGTCAGGCTTCTATGGAATCGAGGAGTTCGCCGAGCCGGCGGCTCCGTTGTTGGACGTTGAATTGCAGGCGTGCGAGTTCGTTTTGGACCGTGCGCAACTGGTCCGCCAGATGGAGCGAAGCAAGCACGGCGACGCGCGTGGAATCGAGATTCTGCGAACGCATGGCGATGCCGTTCATGAGTTCGTCGATCTCGTTGGCCAGTTGCAGCGTGTCGTTCGGGTCGCCCGAGGTGACCAGCGAGAACGTCTGGTTCAGGATGGTGACTTTTACCTGTTGTTTTTCCGCCATCGTCGCTCCGTCGAATCAGCCCGGGCCGCGGGCCTGGATACAACAAAAGGGACCGCGGCTCAGGCGGTCCCCATATTATCGATGGTTTCCAGCAGCCGCTCGACGCGGCGCCGGACGTTGTCGCGTTCCTTGCGCATGGACTCGTTGTCGAGCATCAGCCGCGTGATTTCAGCCTTCTGCGCGCCGGCATCGTCGGAAGCTTGTTGGGCTTCGGCCAGCGCACGCTGCGCGACCGCCAATTGTTGCTCCAGTCCGGCCTTTTCGCGGCGCAGGCTCAAAACCAGATCCACGGCGCGCGCAATGCGCTCCTCCAGCCCGGCGAGCGCGTCATCCTGCCCGGCCGCGGCCTGTTCAGCCTGGCTCATGGGTACAATTCTCCTTCAGGCGGCGGAAGCCTTCTGGAGATTATGCCTCACCCAGCGCCGCTTTGGCTTTCGACACCAAGCCGGCAAAGGCCGGGGCGTCGCCATAAGCGATGTCGGCGAGCATCTTCCGGTTCAACGTGACGCCGGCTTTATTCAGGCCGTCGATGAACTTGGAATAGGTGATTCCCGCATCGCGGCAGGCGGCGTTGATGCGCACGATCCACAGCGAACGGAAGGTGCGCTTCTTCTGCCGGCGGCCGACAAAGCCATACCGGAGCGCTTTTTCCACGGCTTCCTGAGCCGAGCGATGCAGCTTGCTCTTGGTGAGGAAGTAGCCTTTCGCTAACTTGAGAACTTTCTTGCGGCTGTCCGCGCGGTGTGTACCGCGTTTCACTCTGGGCACGGTTTCCTCCTTGTGATCACTTCAAACCGGCCAGGCACGTGCGTAGGATCCGCCTGCCGGTTCTCACCTGTTTTCTTGGCCGGGCCCGAATGAGCTCACCGGCGGAAATGAATGCAGCCTGCCAGCTCGCGGCTAGTACGGCAGCATATCGAGCACGGCCTGCTTGTTGGCGTCGGAAATCTCCGCGCCCTGCCGCAGCCGGCGTTTGCGGGACCGCGACTTCGACGTCAAGATGTGGCGGGCGTGCGAATTGTGCCGGCGGAGTTTGCCAGTACCCGTCTTCTTGAAGCGCTTAGCGGCGCCCTTATGTGTTTTCAGTTTGGGCATAATAATACCGTCCTTCCTGGGGCGGAAGGTACAACTTTTCTAGCATAGCATGGCGGACGGCGGGCCTGACAAGCAGCCGGCCCGGGCTAGATCTTCACCTTCGGGTAACGCTTCCGCATCCATTCGACAAACTCGGGCGGGGCGGCCATGGTGGAAAGGCGGCTTTGCCGCACCAGCGCCCAGGTGGCGAAAACGGCTTCGGCCTTTATTTCGGCCAGCGTGACGGGCGGATCGAGCCGGGCGGCGAAGGCGAGGTCGACGATGGCGAGTTTTTCGTCCTTCGGGTCGGCGCGGGGCGCGGAGGCGGCCTTGGCCAGGCCGACAATGGCCGATGAGCCGCCGCTGTGGTAGAAAAAGACGCGGTCGCCCCGCTTCATGGCGCGGATCGCCTGGAGCGCCTGTGCGTTTTTCACACCGTCCCAGGTAGTGGAGCGGTCGCGCTCCAGTTCCTCCAACCCGTACTCGCCAGGGTCGGATTTCACAAGAAAATAGGCCATCGCCAGTCCTCCTTCCCGCCGGGCGCGATTTTCAAAACCATTGTAGGGGATGGCACGTCACGCAAGTTGATATAAAATGGACTAATCTCCGGTCGCTAGCGGGATTCTCGCGCCGGCTGGTGGAGCGGCCGAATCCTAATCGACAGTCTGACGGAGGCAGTTCTATGCAACAATTCTTACCCCGGTGGGCGCGCGCGGCGTCGTGGCGGGCGCGCAACGCCGGTGGCGCCGTCAGCGTGCGGGCGCTGGGCCCGGCACTGGGTATGGCCGTGGGCATCGTCTTGGGCGCCGCACTGGCCGTCCCGGCCGCGGCGCAGCGGAATGCCCCGGCGGCCAAGGAGCAGAACGAGTCCGGCGGAATCCAGCAGACGCCGAACGACCTGCGTCCCGAGGGGCCCAACGCGGAACTGACCGGCGCGCTGGCCGACCCGAAAAGTTTCAAGATCGGACCCGAGGACGTCATCGCGGTTCTTGTCTGGAAGGAACCGGAATTGAGCGGCGCTTTCGTGGTTCGTCCCGACGGCCGGATCACGCTGAACCTGGTGGGCGAGGTGGATATCGCCGGCCTGACGCCGATGGAAGTGCAGCAGAAGCTGACCGAGGAGTTCGGCAAGGTGCTGAAGAACCCGGTGGTGAGCGTGCAGATGCGCGCCATCCGCAGTTCGAAGTACTACATCACCGGCAACGTCGGCAAGACGGGAATGTTTCCGCTGGTGGTGAAGACGACGGTGCTGGAGGCGCTGACGCTGGCCGGAGGGCTGGGCGAGTGGGCCAACAAGAAGAAGATCGTGATTCTGCGCGGTAAACAGCGGCTGTTCTTCAACTACAGCGAAGTAATCAAAGGCAAGAAGCTTGAACAGAATATCGAGCTGCAAAACGGGGATTTCATTATCGTCGACTAGCGCCTGGACGCCGTTCCGCGCGGGGCGGACGGCGCGGGCGCCATCGAGTGTTTTCCTGAGGACCAACCAACATGCAACAAACGGCCGTTTCGGGTGAGTATGGGGCGGCGGGCGCGCCCCGTCGGGTGTATGACCTCGAAGATTATTTGAACGTGGTGCGGCGGAACTGGCAGTGGATCGCCGGCCCCATGCTGGTCTGCCTGACCGTGGCCACCGTGGCGGCTTTCTTCTGGCCGAACACGTTCGAGTCGATGGCGGCCATTCGCGTGGTGCCGCCGCAGGTGCCCGAGCGCCTGGTGCCGACCAACGTCAACCTGCAGATGGGCGAGCGCGTCCGTGCCATGGCGCAGACGATTCTGAGCCGCAACACCCTGACCAACATCATCACCACGCACGATTTGTACCGCAAGGACCGCGGCCGGCTGCCCATGGAAGATGTCATCGAGAACATGCGGAAGGATATCTCGATCAACAACATCCGCAACCTGGGCGGACGCGACAACGGTTCCACGGCGTTCCAGATCAGCTTCTCCTATGAAAACCGCCACGTCGCGCAGAAGGTGACGCGCGACCTTATGACGCGGTTCATCGACGAGAACATCCGCGAACGGTCCCAGCAGTCGCAGATGACGACACAATTCCTGCGCGAACAGCACGAGGAAGCCAAACGCGAACTGGAGACGATCGAGCAGAGAATCGTTGCCTTCCGCAGCAGCAATCAGGGGCGTCTGCCCGAACAGATGGATATGAACCTGAGCCAGATCACGGCTATGGACCAGCGGATCAACTCGTTGAATACCTCGATGAGCCGGGCCAACCAGGACCGCCTGGTGTTGGAAGGCGAGATGCGGGCACTGCGCGAAAAACTGGGTTCTCTGCCCAAGACGGTGTCTCCGATGATGGGCGCCGGCTCCGGTTCCTCGCCGCAGGCGCAAAGCGACCCGGCGCTGCAAAGGATGAACGCCGGCATCGCCCAGATGGAAGGGCAGCTTCAGCAGATGCTCGACGTGTACAAGGAAACCTATCCCGACGTGCAGAGAATGCGGCAGAACATCGCCGCCGCGCGCCGGAACCGCGACCAGTATGTGAATGCGGCCATGGCGTTGCCCCCGTCGGCCGGCGGAGGCTCCGCCGACAATCCTGTGCGCGCCGCCGCCCCCGTCAAGCCGCGCGAGGCCGTCGACATCGAAGCCGAGATCGAGAAGTTGCGCGGCCAGGTTCGCGCCCGCGAGTTGGAAGCCGAACGCTATCTGCACGAGATCGCCGAAACCGAGCAGAAACAGCGGGCCATTCAGGCGCGGATCGAGTCCGGTCCGGCCGGGGCGCAGAACTACGAGTTGCTGCTGCGCGACCGGGAATCGGCCAAGGCCAAGTACGACGATTTCACCCGGAAGCTGAACAACTCGGCCATCGCCACGGACCTGGAGAACCGAAAGCAGGGCGAAACGCTGGAAGTGCTGGACCTGCCCTCGCTGCCCGAAACGCCGACGGCGCCCAAGCGCCCGTTGATCATCGGCGGCGGCGTGCTGGCCGGACTCGTTCTGGGATTGGCTCTGGTGGCCTTCCGGGAAGCCAAGGACGCCTCGCTCAAGACACTGAAGGATGTCCGCACCTACACCCAGTACGCCGTGCTGGGCAGCTTTCCGCTGCTCGAGAACGACATGATCATCCGCCGCCGGCGCCGGTTTACCTGGCTGGGGTGGTTCACCGGCATCGTGGTGTCGCTCGTGGCGATCAGCGCTTCGGTGTACTACTACTACAACGTCCGCCTGTAGACGCACTGAAGACGCCCATCAGAGGAATAAGGCGATGAACGATAAGAATGCAATGTCCCTTCGGAGAAACCCCGCATGAGCCGTGTACACGACGCCCTGCGCCGCGCCGAATCCCTCGGCACGCCGGCGCCGCAGGGAGCCGCGCTGCCGCCCCTGTCCTCGATGGGTTCGACGCCCATGACCGAGCCCGGCTCTTTCCACGGCCTGTTGGAGCAGATCAAGGAAGTGCCCTGGGACCCCAATCCCGAGGCGCATATCATCGACCACACGAAGGTGACCGATGCGCCTTCGGAGGAGTTCCGCAGCCTGCGGACCCGGTTGAACCACATGCAGGGCCTGCAACCGTTGCGCTCGCTGGTGGTGACCTCGGCCTCGCCGGCCGAAGGAAAATCCTTCACGGCGGCCAACCTCGCCGTCGTGCAGAGCCACTTGCAGAACAACTTCACGCTGCTGTGCGATTTCGACTTCCGGCGGCCCATCGCGCATAACCTGTTCCAGATCGACCGTTCGCCGGGCATCACCGATTACCTCCAGGGCAAGGTGGCCCTGAGCGAGGCGATCCGCCGCATCCAGGGCACGAACCTGTTCGTGATGCCCGCCGGGGAAACCGTGGCCAACCCGCTGGAACTGCTGAACCTGCCCGAGGTGAAGACGCTGCTGACACGGTTGCCGCAACTGTTCAAGTGGATCATCATCGATTCGCCGCCCCTGTTGTTCGCCGCCGACGCGAACCTGCTGTCCACGCTGTGCGACGGCACGCTGCTGGTGGTGCGCCTGGGGGCGACCACGATCGATTCGGTCACGCGCGCCTTGCAATCCATGAGCCACAACAACGTGCTGGGCGTGGTGGCCAACGGAGCCAAGCGCGGCGAACTCTATTCGAAGTACACCTACTATCACGCCTACTACTACGAAGAGGACGACAAGAACCCCGCGCCCCCGACGGCTGCGGACGAGGAAGAGGAATAGCGGCCGGCGGAGCGTCAAGGCCGCTCGGGGTCCATGCCGATTCAGTAGAATGAAGAATGGCGTCGCTTCGATGCCGACAGCCCTCCTTCAGGAAGCTTGCATCAAACATGGAAATTCTCCGGCAGGGCGCAACCGCCCAAAGCGCCCGTGTGGCCCTCTTCGATTTTGACGGCACGATCTCGACGATCCGCTCCGGGTGGGTCGACGTCATGGTGCCCATGATGGTGGAGGAACTGGCGGCCACCAGGTCGGGCGAGAGCGAAGCCGCGCTCACCGAAATCGTCCGCGAGTTTGTCGGCCGGCTCACGGGCCGGCAAACCATCTATCAGATGATCGAACTGGCCGATCAGATCACCAAGCGCGGCGGCAGCCCCAAGGACCCGCTGGAGTACAAGCACCGCTACCTGGAACTGCTGTGGGTACAGATCAAGGACCGCGTGGAGGCCCTGGAAACCGGCAAGGCCCCGGCGCTGGACTATGTGGTGCCGGGCACGTTCGAACTGCTGGATGCTCTGCGCGAACGCGGCCTCACCTTCTATCTCGCCTCGGGCACCGACCACGACTATATGAAGCGCGAGGCTCATCTGCTGGGCCTGGAGAAGTATTTCGGCGAGCATATCTACGGCGCTCTGGACGATTACAAGAGCTTCTCCAAGGCGATTCTCATTCAGAAGCTGATCCAGACGGCCGGCGTGCGGGGCGAGGAGTTCCTGGGCTTCGGCGACGGCTATGTGGAGATCGAGAACGTGCGCTCGGTGGGCGGAGTCACCGTGGGCGTGGCCAGCGACGAGCCGGCCTGCCTGACGGTGGACGGCTGGAAGCGCGAACGCCTGGTGCAAGTCGGCGCCGACTACATCGTGCCCAACTTTCTGTGCCACGGCGAGCTTTGCGCCACGCTATTTCCCCGATAAGGCCCACTCCCGTGCCCTCACGCTACCCGCTGTTTGACCGTTCCCGCCTGCTGGTGAAGCCGCTGGCCGAAAGAACGAACGACCTGAAACTGGAGCGCTGGCTGGCGCTGGACGATCCCACGCCCGAGTACGGGCACGCGGACCTGGCCGCCGTGGCCCGGCGTCTGCATGAGGCCCGCCAGCGGGGCTCGGCCCGTCTGCTCATGATGGGCGCCCATGTGCTGCGGGCCGGCGTGAACCGCCACATCATCGACCTGATGGAGCGCGGCCTCGTCTCACACATCGCCATGAACGGGGCGGGCGCGATTCACGACTACGAACTGGCCCGCATTGGCGCCACCACCGAGAGCGTGGCGCGCTACATCCGCACCGGCGAGTTCGGACTGTGGAGCGAGACGGGCGAGTTGAACGAGTGGATCCGCGATGCCGCCGCCCTGGGCGAAGGCTTGGGCGAGCACACCGGCCGGCGGATTTTGGAGAGCAGCTTCCCGCACAAGGACCTCAGCGTGTACGCGCATGCCTACCGGCTGGGCGTGCCGGTCACGGTCCATTGCGGCATTGGCTACGATATCCTCCACGAACACCCGAACTGTGACGGAGCCGCGATCGGACAGGCCAGCTACACGGACTTTCTCATCTTCGCCCGCGCCATGGAGTCGATGGAGGGCGGCGTGATGCTGAGCTTCGGCTCGGCGATCATGGCTCCGGAGGTGTACCTGAAAGCCCTGGCCATGGCTCGCAACGTGGCTCATCAGCAGGGCCGCTCCATCCGCGGCTTCACCACCGCGGTCTTCGACATGGTGCCGATCCGCGGCGACATCCACCATGAGTTGCCCAAGACCGACCCCGGCTACTACTTCCGCCCGCACAAGACGATTCTGGTGCGCACGGTGGCCGACGGGGGCGAAAGCTACTATTTTTGCGGCGACCACCGCGCGACGCTTCCCGCGCTGCGCCGCGCCGCGCTCTGCACCGAATCCGGAGCCGCACAATGACACCCGAGGCCATCCTTCGACGTTTTCCCCAGTTGAGCGCGCTTGTCGTCGGCGATATCTGCCTGGACCGCTGGTGCACCTACGATCCGGCGCTCGCCGAGGCTTCTCGCGAAACCGGGCTTCCCCGCGTGGCCGTCACCCGCGTCGAGACGACGCCCGGAGCCGGCGGAACCATCGCCAACAACCTGGCCGCCCTGGGCGCCGGGCGCATCGCCGTGCTGGGCGCCATCGGCGAGGACGGCTTCGGCTGGGAGTTGCAGCGCGCCCTGCGCCTTCGCAACATCTCGCCGGACCTGCTGGTGGCTTCCTCCAGCCTGCAAACCTTCACCTACACCAAACATTGGAACGCCGCCACGGGCGAGGAGGACCTGCCGCGGACGGATTTCATCAACGCCCAGCCGCTGGCGTCCGAGGTGGAACGCCGCATCGTGGCCACGCTCGGCGCGCACGCGGCGAGCTTCGACGTGATCCTGGTCAGCGACCAATCCGAGACCGAGGCCGGAGGCGTGGTGACGCCGGCCGTGCGCGAGGCCGTGTGCAGGCTCACCAACCGCGTCGTGTGGGTGGATTCGCGCCTTCGTTCCGAACTGTTCCATAACGTGATCGTGAAGCCGAACCAGAGGGAGGCCGAAGAGGCCTGCCAGCGTCTGTTCGGCCGCGTGGACTACCACGCGCTGCGGCGCCACATCGGCCCGCAACCGCTCGTGGTGACCCAGGGCGGCGGCGGCGTGATCGTCGTGGACGGCACCGGCGAGCACCGCGTGCCCACCATTCCCGTTCCCAACCCCGTGGATATCTGCGGCGCCGGGGACAGCTTTTCGGCCGGCGCGTCGCTGGCCATGGCCGCCTGCGGCGACATCCACGAAGCGGCGCGCATCGGCAACCTTGTCGCCTCGGTCACCATCATGAAAAAGGGAACCGGAACGGCAACTCCCGGCGAGGTGATCGCCGCCGGAACGCGCAGTCCCGCCACGGCGCCATGAACGTTCTCGCTCTCGATATCGGCGGCACCAAGTTCACCCTCGCGCTGTTCGAGGAAGGCCGCATGAGCCGCCGCGTTTCCCGCGCCACCGACCGCGAGGGCGGACGCGGCTGGATGCTGTCGGCCATCGCCGCTCAGGTGGCGGCCTGGCGGGCCGAGGGTGCGCGGTTCGACCGCTGCGGCATCGGCTTCGGAGGCCCCGTGCTGTTCGACCGCCAGCGCGTGGCCCTTTCCACGCACGTCGGCGGCTGGAGCGACTTCGACCTTGCCGCCTGGGCCGCGAACGAGTTCGGCGTGCCCGCCGTCATGGACAACGACGCCAACGCTGGAGCTCTCGGCGAAGGCTTTCACGGCGCGGGAGCCGTGGCGCCCGGCCGCCCCGCCGACCCGCTCTTCTACATGACGCTCTCCACGGGCATCGGCGGCGGCATCCTCTCCTCGGGCCGCGTGCTGCGCGGCGCCGATTCCTACGCGGGCGAGGTGGGCCACACCGTGATCCGTCCCGGCGGCCCGGAGTGCCTGTGCGGCGCGCACGGCTGTTTCGAGCGCATGTGCGGCGGCTTGTGGCTGGAGCGCGATCACGGCCGCCCCGCCCACGAACTGCTGCGCGATCCCGCGTTCACCGCGCGTTATGCGGCCGACCTGGCCGCTGGATTGAAGACGATTCTGATGCTGCTGAACCCCGAGCGTCTTGTGATCGGGGGCGGTATCGGCAAAGCCGGCGAGCCGCTGTTCGGGCCGCTGCGCCAGGAACTGGCGCGCCAGATGACGGCCTGGAGCCGCGCCCGCCAGGATATCCGTCCGGCCGCGCTCGGCGACGACAGCGTGCTGTGGGGCGCCCTGGTCCTGGCCGGGACGCAACCGCCCGCGCATCCGGCAGCCTGAAAGGAAATCACCATGAGCACTTCCCACCTGTCCTTCCCAGCCCTGTATAAGCAGGAGTTGATCGAGGCCATCGAGCGCATCCCGCTCGACCGTGTCGGCCAGGCCATCGAAATCTTTCGCGAGGCTCGCAAGGCCGGGCGCACCATCTTCACCTGCGGTAACGGCGGCAGCGCCTCGACGGCCTCCCACTTCGTGTGCGACATCGTGAAAGGGGCCAGCTACCAGCGCGGCGAGCGCTTCCGCATGATGTCGTTGAACGACTCGCTGGCGACCTTGACGGCGTACTCCAACGATGTAGCGTATGAGATCGCGTTTGTCGAGCAATTAAAGAACTTCGCCCAGCGGGACGATGTGGTATTGGCGATCAGCGGTTCGGGCAACTCGCCCAACGTGGTGAAGGCGGTGGAATACGCCAATTCCATCGGCTGCCGGACCATCGCCCTGTCCGGACGTGACGGGGGGAAGCTGGGAGCCGCGGCGCAATTGAATATTCAGGTCGGCGTGCCTCACATGGGCCGGATCGAGGACGCGCACATGATCATCTGCCACATGATCGGCTACTACTTCATGGAAGAGGGGAACTGAGGGCCGAGGAGAGCCCGGCGCGCTCCTGGCGGTTCCCGGTATGGATCGGGTATGCAGGAGCGTCTCACTCGCGAGGAGGCCGTCGAAGCACGGCTGAGCCAGATTCTCCAACGGAGCGACTTCCCCGCTCTGGCCGAACACCTACAGGAACTGCTGGCCAGCCTGGCCAATCCGAATGCCACGGCCGGGGCGGTCGCGAACATCATCGGTAAGGATGTCGGCCTCTCGCTGCGGATCATCCGCACGGCGAACTCGATTCAGTACAACCGTTCGGGCCGTCAGATCCTGGCCCTGCCCCATGCAGTGGCCCTGATGGGACTGGAGACCATCCGGGACCTGGCGGCCGGGCTGATGATGGTCCACCATTTCCGCAGCCGTCCGCCCGGCGTGCGGCAGTTGCTCGCCTTGTCGCTGCTGAGCGCCAATCACGCCCGCGAGGGCGCCCGCGCCTCGAACTATCCGCGCACCGAGGAGGCCTATCTCTGCGGCCTGTTCCGGAACCTGGGCGAGGTGCTGATGGCCTGCTACTTTCCGGCGGACTACGCGCGGGTGATCGCTTACATGACCGGGAACCGCGCGGGGGAAAAAGAAGCCTGCCTGCGTCTGTTGGGCTTCCCTTACGAAGAGTTGGGGCGCGAGGTGGTCCGGCGGTGGAACCTGCCCTCGCAGGTGGCGCGCGTGCTGGACGAAACGGCGCCCGCAGTCATCACCAACCCCTATACGGAGGAGCAGCACCTGGCACTGCTGGCCGGCTTCGGCCACGAACTGACCGCGGCGCTGCACCGGGTTCCGCCGGACCAGAGTGCAGCACGGCTGGACCGTGTGTTGCGCGTCTTCGCCAAGTCGCTCCGGTTGACCGGGAAGTCGCTGGGCAGGATCGCCCACACGGCCATCGAGGACACGAAGGCCACCTTTAAGACGCTGCAACTGCCGCTGGATCAACTGCGGCTGGAAAAACAGGTGGAACTGGCGCTGCACGCCGGGCTGATCGCGCCTCCGGAAACGAACCGGGACGGCGCGGCGTCGCCGGAGTGGAACGATGTGGCGCGCGACCTCCACAACGGAGGGCTGCAACAACTGCTGGGGCGGATTCTCGAATTAGGGCTGGACACGGAAGGATTCGAGCGCGCCGTGTTTGGGCTGATTTCGCCGGCACACGATGCCATCCGGGGCCGCCTGCACGCCGGCGCCGCCAATGCGGAGTGGGTAGGCCGGTTTGGTTTTCCTCTGGAGCGCCGCGCCGGACCGCTGACGGCGGCGCTGGTGGGAAAACGCGACCTGTATGTGTGCGGCGGTCCGTATCTGGATTCCGACTTCGCCCGCACTCTGGAAGCCGGCTGCTTCGTTCTTCTGCCCGTGGTGATCGACGGGCTTGTGGCCGGCTGTCTCTACTTCGACCGCCCGTCGCCTCCCGGCACGGCGAGGAAAGCCGAGCCGGAAGTGCCGCGCAACCTGGTGCGGGCGCGCGACCTGGCGGCCGAGGCCATCGCGGCGCGCCACACCGGGACGGCGGGCTTTTGAGTCCGGCGCCCCGGCGGCGCACCCCGTTTCAGCTTCGGTTTACAGCCGGAATAGTTTCTCGGATTTGATGCCCTTGAAGGCGTTGCGCGTATCCAGGACGAGCTTCGCCTTCTCCAGGATCTCGCCGTAAGGAACGCCTTTGTGGTCGGTGATCACCACCACGGCGTCGGCCCCGTCCGCAGCCTCCACCGGGTCCACATGCCGCAATTCGACGGTCTCGACGCGGAAGACCGGCACCCACGGGTCGCTATAGCTCACCTGCGCGCCCGCTTTCATCAGAAGATGCGCCACGTCGATGGCCGGCGACTCGCGCATATCGTCGATGTCCCGCTTGTAGGCGACGCCGAGGAGGTGCACCTTGGAACCCTTCAGCGGCTTGGCGTGTTCGTTCAATGCCGCGGCAACCTTGTCCACGACATAGTGCGGCATCTGGCCGTTCACATAACCGGCCAGTTCGATGAAACGCGCCTCGATGCCCGCCTGCTTGGATTTCCAGCTCAGGTAGAACGGGTCGATCGGGATGCAGTGTCCGCCCAGCCCCGGTCCGGGGTAGAAAGGCATGAAGCCGAACGGCTTGGTGGCCGCCGCGTCGATCACCTCCCACACGTCGATGCCCATGCGGCCGCACATCATGGCCAATTCGTTCACCAGGCCGATGTTGATCATCCGGAAGGTGTTCTCCAGCAGCTTCACCATTTCGGCCACCTGCGTCGAAGAGACCGGCACCACATGGTCCAACGCCAGCGAATAGAGATCCACGGCTAGTTGCGAGCAGGCTGGCGTGGTGCCGCCCACCACCTTGGGAATGTTCTTGGTTTGAAACTTTGGGTTGCCCGGATCGACACGCTCGGGCGAAAAGCAGAGGAAGAGTTCGTGGCCCACGCGCAGGCCGGGCCGTTCCAGCAGCGGACGCACCAGTTCATCGGTGGTACCGGGGTATGTGGTGGATTCCAGAATCACCAGCGTTCCCGGCTTCAGGTGCTTGGCGATACCCTCGCAAGCCGACACGATAAAGCTCATGTCCGGGTCCTTGGTCTTGCGCAGGGGCGTCGGCACGCAGATGTTGATGGTGTCCAGTCCGGCCACGGCGGAAAAGTCGGTGGTGGCTGTCAGCTTGCCTGACTGTACCAGGGGCGCAAGAGTGGCCGTGGGAACGTCCTGAATGTAGCTGGACCCCCGATTGATCTCGTCCACCTTGCTCTGGGAGACGTCAATGCCGGTCACCGAAAAGCCCACGTGGCCCAGCTCGACGGCCAGGGGCAGGCCCACATAGCCCAGTCCGACGACCCCCGCGCGGGCCGTTCTATTGCGAATTTTCGCGGCCAGTTCCCCGGCCACGCCGGTCAGCGCGACCGCCGGATTCTCCGTATTTGCCATGCTCTATCAGTTTTCCTTCCTAAAAAACTCGCCGCGCGCGACCACTTCGGCCGGACCCTCCAGGTAGATGGCGCCCTCGGGCGCGCTCTCCCAGCGCAGCTTCATCGGACCCGCTTCCGTGATCACTTCCAGTTCCGGCTCCGCCATTCCCAGCAGAATGGCCGCCGCTGCCGCTCCTGTTGAACCCGTGCCCGAGCTCAACGTGGGCCCGGCCCCGCGCTCATAGAACCGCGCTTCAATCCTTCCAGGCCCAGTCGCCCGGAAAAAACTTACATTCGTCCGGGCCGGGAACATGGAGTGGCCTTCAATTTCAGCCCCCAGCGAGCGCCAGTCGAAGTCCAGCGAAGGCACGGCCAGGGCGCACTGCGGGTTGCCCACGTTCAGTACGGCGGCTTCGCGCGCGCCGGAAGCCAGAGGCAGGCGCGTATGCAGCGCTCCAGGCTCCAGATGTGGCGTCCCCATCTCCATTTCAAACAAAAACCCGTTGTCCGTGCGCCCGGCACGCGTCAGCCGTTTCACTCCCGAACCCGTTTTCACACGCACGCCGCCCTCCGGCGCCATGACGCGTCCTTCCCAGGTCAACACCGCCGCGGCGCACCGCGTGCCGTTTCCCGATAGCTCGGCACGGCTGCCGTCGCTGTTAAACAGATGAATCTCCACGTCTGCTTCCCGCGCCGGGTGCATCAGATACCATCCGTCGGCGCCCACGCCCAGGTTCCGGTGGCAAAGGTCGCGGGCCGCCTTAGCCAGATCATCGGGTGAATCGCCGGGTTTCTGCACCCCCGTCCCAAGAAACTCCGCTTCGGCTTTTGTTTTCAAAGGCTCGGGAAGAGTATCCACCCAAGTGAACAAGAAATCGTTGCCCACGGCCTGGGCTTTGTAAAAAGGAATCCTCATGGAACCTCGCGAAGCGCCTTCTCAAATTGTTGCCGCTGTTCCTCCTCCGGCGCGGCAAACTCCGGCGGTCGCAGGCGGGAACTCAATCGCCACACCTGGACGACAGGCGCCCCCTCCACGACTATTGTCCTCTGACAGTCGTAGCGCAGTCCACGGCGTTCCCCGCGAGGAAGGGCGTTGGCGAGTTTGTCGCCGGAAAGCGTGATGACCCATTCTTCGCGCAGGAACAGTTCGGGCCGGGCCAGCGCGGCATACCAAAGCACACCCGACCCTTCGTGCATGGCCTCGCGGAGCGGAATACCGGCCTGGCGCAGAGCGGCGCGCGCGTCGCCGAAGCTCATGGCGATTCCTCCGCCTCGATAGCGTGTCTTCAGAAAGCCCGCCAGTTCGCCGCTCCAGCGCCGCCGGGCGGCGGAGTTCACCTGCGACTCTTTCCAGCAGATCCAGTTCCCGGCGCGTGGATACACCGCCCAGGGCAGGACGGCCAGGCACACGACGCCAGCCAGCAAGACGCCCCGGAGTTTCACGCCCGGCGCCAGCGCCACCAGCGCTCCACAGCCCAGCGCCAGCGCCGGAAGGGCAGCCAGGGCATAGCGCGTGTTGTAGTAGCTGTTCGGCCACAGCTCAGGCAGGAAAATGGGCAGCCCGGCGCTGTGCAGGCTCCAGATATAGAAGAGCGGTGCGAGCAGCAACAGTGCGAGAGGCGCGGCGAGCCGGCGGCGCATGCAGGCTGCCATGGCGAGACCGCCCAGGACGGACAGCGCCGTGCCGCACACCGCCCGGATGGCCGAGGTGAAGTAGAGGAAGGCGAGGCGCCAGTCTCCGTCGCCGGGCGCGGGCTTCATGCCCGAACGCAGGGCGCGTTCGTAGATGGCTCGCGCCGACCATTCGCCACGATAAAATTCGAGCGTATCGCCCCACCACCACCAGTTGTGGGCCAGCCAGGCGAGCGGTCCGAGTCCGGCGATGGCGCAAAACAGGGCAGCCGCTCCCCAGCGCGGGCGTCCCGAGGCGAGCAAGAGATAGAGCGCATAGAAAGGCAGCAGAAACCAGCCCTCATAACGCGTGAGGGCGCCGGCCAGCGCCGCAACGCCCGCCACGGCCGGCCAAAGCAGCCCCGCGCCCTCGGAGGCGCGCACCAGGGCGTAAAGCGTGCCCAGCGAGCAGGCCGCATATACGGCCTCGGTCATCGCCGTCGATTGGAGATAGAGCAGATTGGGATTCGAGGCGAACACCGCGGCCGCGGCCATTCCGGCGGCGGTGCTGCCCGTCAGCCGCCGGACCAGCAGGAACAGCAGCAGGACAGCCAGCGAGAAGCAGAGCACGGAGGGAACGGCGCCCGCCAGCCCATTCCGCCACCAGGCGTCGTTGCCCACCAGGGGCAGCATCAGCAGGTGAGGCAAAGGAAGCCACACCGTGCCCAGGTTTTCAAGCGTGCGCGTCCGAGTATCGAGAATGTGGCGGGCAATGTCAAGGTGCGCCTCGGCGTCGCCGTAATAGTAGCTGTAGCCCTGCACGGCGTGCCACCAGGCGAACAGCGCGCCCAGCAAAAGCGCCGCCGCCCACACGGCCGCGGCCGGCGCCCAGCCGCCCGGCGACGGGGCGGAAACGCGCTCTGATCCGCCGCGCGGCTTCGCCTTAGAAGCCCGTGAAGGCCTGGAACTCCTCGAACCGGGCATCGATTTCCTGACGTGTCAGCGTGCGGAAACGGTCCACGCCGAACTGTTCGCAACAGAAGCTTCCCATCACCGAACCGCTAATGACCGCGCGCGACAGCTCCAGCTTGCGCGTGGCCGCCCCGGCGGCGTCCAGCCCCTGGCTGGCAAGATAGCCCATGAAGCCTCCGGCGAAACAGTCGCCCGCTCCCGTGGGGTCGAACACCTGCTCCAGCAGATAGCCCGGCGCCATGAAGTGAAAGTGCGGCGTGAAGAGCACGGCGCCGAATTCGCCGCGTTTGATGACGAGGATTTTCGGTCCCAACTCCAGAATCTTCGCCGCCGCGCGTTTCAGATTGGTTTCGCCGGAGAGCATGCGCGCCTCGCCGTCGTTGATCAGCAAGAAATCCCAGCCTTTCAACGTTTCCAGCAGGGCCGGGCGGGCGATGTCGATCCACAGGTTCATTGTGTCGCCGCCGACCAGGCTGGCCTGCTTCATTTGATCGCGCACGCCCCGTTGCAGGTCCGGCTGGATGTTGCCAAGGAACAGATAGGGAGCGCTTTTGTACGAAGCGGGCAGCTTCGGGTCGAAGTCGGCGAAGACGTTCAGGTCGGTTTGCAGCGTCATCCGGTCGTTCATGTCCTCGGAATAGACGCCCTTCCAAAAAAAGGTCTTGCCGGGGACGTGTTCCAGTCCCTCGACGCCGATCTGGCGCGAGGTGAGCAGATCGACATCCTCCTGGGCGAAGTCGTCGCCGACGACGCCGACGATGCTCACGGGAGTATAGTAGCTGGCCGATAGGGCGATGTAGGTGCAGGAACCGCCCAGCATCCGGTCCACGGAGCCATGTGGGGTTTGGACCCCGTCATAGGCGACGGAGCCGATCACGACAAGAGACATCTTTCGATTGTAGCGGGCGGCGCCAAATGCGCCGTAGCCGCGGCGGCGCGAGGCAGGCTCCCCCGGCGGGATCGCTACACTAGAAGAAGTGGTCAGCCAGATGCCGGTCGGAGTACGCCAAATCCCGGACGCCATCGCGCTCGCTCTCGTTCTGTTCGCGCAATGGCGGTTGTCGGCCTGGGCGCTGCGCTCGGAATGGGCCCGCGGTTCGCGGCGCGCGCGCGTCCTGCTCCACCTCTGGCGTTGGGCGGGAATGGCCTGGACCGCGTACGGCATTGTGTTCGGCGTTGGACTGATTGCCCGTTTCATACCGCCCTCGATGCTGCGCGACTGGGCGCGCGGCATGGCCATCATCTACGGCATGTGCATCATTGGCGTCTGGGTGCTGCATGAACTGATCGGCCGCGTGCCCGCCTTCAACCCCCGGCGCCGCCAGTTGCTCAACACGGTGCGCACCTCGGCCATCGCCGTTCCGGCGGCCGTGTGCGGTTACGGTGTTTTCGTCGAGCGCAACGATTTCCGGATGAGCGAGGTGGATCTGCAAATTCCCGGGCTGCCGCGCGGCCTGCATGGGCTGCGGCTGGCCCAGTTGACCGACATTCACTTTTCCAACTACCTGGGGGAGAAGGAGCTGCTGCGCGCCATCGGGATGGCCAACGAGACACGCCCGCACCTGACCTTGCTGACCGGAGACTTCATCACGGTCCGCCGCGACCCGTTGGACCGCTGTCTGCGCCTGCTGACGAAGCTGCGCGCCGAAGCGGGCATCTATGGCTGCCTGGGCAACCATGAGATACTGGCCGGCTGTGAGGACTACACCGAACAGGCCTGCGCGCGGCTCGGCATCACGATTCTCCGCTCGGCGGCGCGCGCTCTGCGCTTTGGAGACGCCACGTTGAATCTTGCCGGCGTGGACTACCAGCGCTCGCAGAGGCCTTACCTGGAAGATACAGAGGCTCTGATCGCGCCGGATGCCCTGAACCTGCTGCTGTCGCACAACCCCGACGTTTTTCCCGTGGCCGCCCGGCAGGGCTGGCAGACCACCATCGCGGGCCACACGCACGGCGGGCAGGTGAATTTCGAGCTACTGGGCGAGAATCTAAACGTGGCGCGCTTTTTTACACCCTACGTCTACGGGCCGTACCGTGAAGGTGTGTCGTCGATCTATGTGAGCCGCGGCCTTGGCACGGTGGGCGCCCCCATCCGCATTGGCGCCCCCCCGGAAGTGAATCTTATCCGACTGTGCGCTACCTGATACTCAGTGACATTCACGCGAACCTGGAGGGCCTGCAGGCCGTGCTCCGGGAATCGGAAGGGGCCTGGGACCGCGTGGTGTGTCTGGGCGACACCGTGGGCTATGGGGCGGACCCGAACGCCTGCGCCGCGTTTGTCCGCGAGAACGTTCCCCACGTGGTTCGCGGCAACCACGACAAGGCCTGTGCCGGATTGGACGACCTGGAGTGGTTCAACGCCGCCGCCCGCGCCTCGGCGCTGTGGACGCAAGATGTGCTGGCGCCGGAGAACATGGAATGGCTGCGGGGCCTGCCCAAAGGCCCACTCCACCTGGACGGCTTCCAGATTCTGCACGGTTCGCCGCTGGACGAGGACGAGTATCTGCTGCAGGCCGGCGATGCACAGCAGTTGACCGGCTACCTCGACACGCCCCTGTCGTTCTTCGGGCACACCCATGTGCAGGGTGGATTCATGCTGCACCGGAACGGCGTGCAGCGCATTCCAGCGGTGCCGCGCAAGTCCGCTCACGCCGATTTCGCCATCGATCCGGACAGCTACGTTTTGATCAACCCCGGCTCGGCCGGCCAGCCCCGGGATGGCGATCCGCGGGCGGCGTTCGCCATCTACGACGACGAGCAGCGGTTGGTTCGCTACCACCGCGTCGCGTATGACATCGCGGCCGCGCAAGCCAAGATCCGCGCCGCGTCGCTTCCCGACGTGCTGGCGCGCCGCTTGAGCATCGGGCAGTAGCGCGGCCGCCGGAACGTCCCCCGCTTGCGCTATCCTCGCCCTTGGCATCCCATGCGCATTGATCCTGAAGATATTCGCCGCCGCTTTGCCGCGCTGGAAGACGAAGACCTGTTCGACGTCAATCCGGATGAGCTTTCCGAACTCGCCCGGGGCATCTACGAAGAGGAGTGCGCCCGCCGGGGCCTGGATGGCGAGGAAGTGCCTCTGGACGAGGATGGCGGCGAAGTAGAGTCCGGTAGCAGCGAGGACGGCCTGGCATTGGAGGACGAAGACGGCGGCGAGGACGGGCCTGCGTGGGCCGAAGATGCCGTCTGCGTGTGCACCTTCGCCGCGTCGCCGGGTTCCGGGACGCTGGACGACATCGTGAAGGCGAGGGCCGTGTTGCTGGCCGCCGCCATCCCCTGCTTCAGCACGGCGGTCGAGTTGCCGCCCGCGCGCGAAGGGCATCCGGCCTCCAGCGAGGTTTCGATCTTCGTGCCAGGGCCGCTGCATCTGCACGCCGCCGCCATACTAGACCGCGACCTGTTGAACGCCAACCACGAGGAGGAGTGGCGTCTCCACTTCGAGGCCATATCCAACGAACAGTTGCTCGCGCTGCGGCCGGACCTGTTCACGGCCGGGTTGCTGGACCGCGCCGCGCGCATGAAGCGCGTATACGCCGGCGAGCTGGCCCGGCGCGGCTTGAGCCGTTAGCCGCCGGAGCCGGCGAGCGCGGCGCGCACCTTCCGGGCCGCGGCCACGCCCACGACGGCGGCCAGTTGCTCCTCGCTGGCCTGGCGCACGGCATCCAGACTGCCTAACTCCCGCAGGAGCTTTCCGGCGGTTTTGGGTCCGACGCCGTCGATCTTCACCAACTCGCTGGTCAACCGGGCCGACGACCGGCGCTGGCGGTGGAAGGTCACGGCGAACCGGTGCGCTTCGTCGCGCACGGTCTGCACCAGGTGCAGAACCGGATGGTAACGGTCCAGCACCACGGGTTCATCCTCGGCGCCCAGGACATAGATGATCTCCTCCCGCTTGGCGATGGAGGCCAGGGGAACGTTCACGACGCCAACGCCTTCCAGCGCCTCGGCGGCGGCGTGCAACTGGCCGGGCCCGCCGTCGATCAGGATCAGCCCCGGCATCGGTTGCCCTTCTTCCTTCAACCGGCCATACCGACGTCCCACCACCTCGCGCATGGAGGCGAAGTCGTCGTTTCCCTCCACCGTCTTGATGATGAATTTGCGGTAGTCCTGCTTCTTCATCCGACCTTTTTCCCACACGACCATGCTGGCCACCTTATCGGTTCCCTGGATGTGCGAGATGTCGAAGCACTCGATGCGCTCGGGTCCTTTCTCCAGTCCCAGCACCTCGCCCAGCGCCGCCGAAATAGCCTGTGACGACGGCTTCATCACGCGGAACCGGGCCTCGAAGCTGTGCTGGGCGTTGGTTTCCACCAGCGCCAGCATGGCCTTCTTCTGGCCGCGTTGCGGCGTGTGGATCTCCACCTTTTTGCCGCGCTTTTCGCTCAGCCACTCCTCGAGCACCTCGCGGTCCTCGAACTCGGCCGGCACGTGGATGTGGTCCGGAATGTAGCCCTGATTCAGGTACACCTGCTTCACGAGGGCGCTGAGGAACTCAGAAGGGTCGAATCCGTCGAGGTCCTCCCAGAAGAACTCGCGGCGGTCGACAATGCGGCCGTTGCGCAGGTGGAACAGGTTCACGGCGGCTAGCGGAGGCTCGGCATGGCAGGCGAAGATGTCCGTGTTGTCGCCGGCGGCGGCGGCCATCTTCTGGCGCTGATCGAGTTCCTCGACGGTCGAGATGAGATCGCGCATCGCCGCGGCCTTCTCGAACAGCAGGTTCTCGCTGGCGTCCTCCATCCGGGTGCGCAGTTGCACCAGCAGGTCGCGGTTGCGCCCATCCAGAAACATCTGGGCATCGCGCACGGCCGAGGCATACTCGGCCTCGGTGGTGAGCCCTTCGACACAGGGGCCGAGACAGCGGTGAATATGGTATTCCAGACAGGGTGCGGCATGCTTGCGCGTCAGGTCGACGTGGCAGCTCGGCACAAGAAAACTGCGGTGGATGAAGTTCAGCAGGCGGTGCGCCAGGTTGCCGGGGAAGTAAGGGCCGTAGTACTGGTCGCCCTTGCGAAGCCGCCGCGTGACATAAACGCGCGGATACTTCTCGTTGGTCAGCCGGATGTAGGGATAGGTCTTGTCGTCGCGCAGCAGGACGTTGAAACGGGGCTTGTACTGCTTGATCAGGTTGTTCTCAAGCGCCAGCGCCTCTTTTTCGTTGTCGACGAGGATGTAATGGATATCGCGGGCCTCGGCGATGAGCGTCCCCGTGCGGGCCTCCGCCAGACGGTCTTCATTGAAATAGCTGCGGACGCGATTGCGCAGATGTTTCGCCTTGCCAACGTAGAGGACCGTTCCCGTCTCGTCCTTGTACAGGTACACTCCGGGGCCGGCAGGCAATTGCGATGCCTTTTCGCGCAACCTGGCAACGCTCTCTTCAAACATGGGGAACTATACTCAAATTGTGACACGCGCTCTACGGCTTTCCGCCGCCGTGCTGATCGCCATGGTGTCCGGCACGCCGGTTCGGCCCGCCGAGGCGCAGGAAAAGCTCTCCCCACGCCCGGCCGGAGAAGCGAAGGACGGGCAGTCGAAAGCCGTGCCACCGCCCGTCGTCGAGGTGGAACCGCCCGAGGAGGACGATGCCGCCAAGCCGAAGGAGTACGCCTTCAATCCCCTGCAGGCGGAGAAGGAACTTCGCATCGGCAACTTCTATTGGAAGAAGAAAAGCTACAAAGCCGCCGCGATGCGCTATGAAGAGGCCGCCAAATGGAACCCCGGCTACGCCGAGGCGTGGCTGAGGCTGGGCGAGGCGCACGAAAAGATGAGGCAGTCCAGCGAAGCGCGCGCGGCCTACGAACAGTTTCTGGACTTGGCCGCCGAGGATAAGCGGGCCGGCGAGATCAGAAAACGCGTCGCCAGGCTGGCTCCCTCCAAGAAGGAAAGTTGATGACGGCGGCGCTGGCCGCACCGAAAGCTAGCCCGCTTCGGGAAGCTCCCTGCGCCTACGCGTCTGTTCCTGACGCCGGATGGTTTCGGCCAGCCGGGCATACCCCGGCTGGAAACCCGGGAACAGATCGACGTACTGTACCTCGCGCCGGATCTCCGCGGGCACATCGCAGGCGTTCAGCCGCACTGGGATGAAATAGATTTGCTCCAACGGAACCGCCAGAGCGCATTGGAGCGCCTCGCGGAGTTCTTCCTGAAAGCCGCCGCGCTTGTTCACGCTGGCCCGTGAGAAACAGGCGACAAAATAGTCCGAATGAGCCACGGCTTCGCGCAATTGTTTGCGCCACCGCTGGCCGGGCAGCAGTTTGCGCCGGTCCATCCAGGGTGAGAAGCCGCTGGCCTCCAACGCGTCATACAAGCGCTCCACGGCCGCGACATCCTCGGTGGCATAGGCGAGGAATACCTTCGGGCGCGATTCGGACTCGAATTCATACCGGCCGGCGGGGTTCCTGTGGAACCGCCCCAACCCGGCGATCTCCACGGTTTCGCCCCGATTCAGGCACTCCTGAACGGCCGCCGCGATCCATTCCAAGGGGGGAAAACGCGAAGCCGTCATTTCAGCCCCGCCGTTTTCCCGCGGCCTGCCGTTTTCCGGCGGAGCGGCCGGCGGGTGGCGTTTCAAAATGGAACTTCAGTTCCGGTCCGGGTTCGAAACGTCCCAATCCAGGCAACTCGACGCTGTGGCCGGATTGAAGAAGGCGACGGATGTCGCGAGCCAGTTGGTCCAATTGGGCCTCAGCCTGGCAGCGGGTGATTCGCTCCTGGGCGGCCAGACGGCGGGCCAATTCGTTCGAGTTCATGCCAGGCACAGGCTAACGCCGGTAATGAAACTCCGGCGGGGGAGGGTGGGAACAGGCCCTTGTAAGCGGCACAAATCAAAGCGAATTTCCTAGATGGGCGGAACGCGTCGGATCTGTGACCGGCGCGTAATCGCTTGCGGCGGGTGTTGTGTACGGGGGATACTTCGCCGGCGGATTTGGCACGCCGAATGCAAAACCTCTTCTGCCGGACGATGGGTCCTGAAAGGAGGGTAAGCGCATCGAGTGACACGGGGAGCAACGATTTCACGGGGCGTATGGCGTCCGCTCATCCTCGCCCTGGCGGCCGTGCGCGGGCCGGCTCCGGCTTTTGCCGCGAACGAACTGCCGGTTTATCACCAGCCCGTCTTCCTGATCCCTCTCGCCGCGCTGGCCCTCGCGGTGGGTTTGCTGAGCGCCGTGCTGATCCGGCGGCAACTGCGCCACCAGCGCGCCCTGGAACGGAGCGAGGCGCTGTTCCGGGCGATCGTGGACAACTCCGCCGACATCGTCACCATCCTGGACCGCTGCCGCCAGGTTGTGTACGGCAACCTGACGCTGTCCAGACAACTCGGGTATGAGACGCATGAGTTGCCAGCGGGCACCCTGGAGCTGATTCATCCCGAGGACCAGGCGTCCATCGGAGCGGCGCTCGAACAGGCGTACTCGATGCCGCTCTCCCAGGTGGAGACCGTTTTCCGCTTCCTGCACAAGGATGGCTCGTGGCGCTGGCTCGAACTGGCGCTGACGAATCTTCTGCATGAGCCTGGCGTGGGCGGGGTGGTTGCTCATGCCCGTGATATCACCGAGCGGCGTGAGTTTGAAGCAAGGCTCGCCGAAGCCAAGAGCCAGGCGGAACTCGCCTCCAAGGCCAAGAGTGAGTTTCTTGCCACGATGAGCCACGAGGTACGCACGCCCATGAACGGCATCCTGGGGATGTGCAGCCTGCTCGAACAGACGCCGCTTGACGCCTCGCAGCGCGAGTATGCCTCCGTCATCCGGGGTTCGGCTCATGCGCTGCTGAACCTCGTCAACGATGTCCTCGACCTGTCGCGCATCGAGGCCGGCAAGATGGAACTGGCGAATGAGCCCTTTTGCCTGTACGCCGTCTGCCGCGAGGCGGTGCACCTTTTGTTGCCCCGCGCCAGGGAGCAGAACATCGGCATCGACCTCGACTATTCCGATGGGGCGCCGCGGGGCTTTCGTGGCGATGCCATCCGCATCCGGCAGATTCTTCTCAACCTGCTCGGCAACGCCGTGAAGTTCACCCACCTGGGCGGCGTGCGCCTGCGCGTATCGCGGCAGGACGGACCGCCGCCTGACAGGGAACTGATCCGAATCGAGGTGACCGACACCGGAATCGGCATCGATCCAGCCATTTTGCCGACGCTGTTCGAGAAGTTCACGCAGGCCGACTCGTCGAACACGCGCCGGTACGGCGGCAGCGGGCTTGGACTCTCCATTTGCCGGCAACTTGCCGGACGCATGGGCAGCCGCATCGAAGCGGAAAGCACGCCCGGCGTGGGTTCGCGCTTCTGGCTCGACGTGCCCCTGGAGTGCGTCTCCGAAGCCCGGTCCGCTGGTGGCGCCGTGCAGTCCGTTGCACCCCATCCGCCAGTACGCCGTGCGGCGCCGGCGCGTGTGCTGGTGGCCGAGGACAACCGCATTAACCAGTTTGTAACGGCCCAGATGCTCACCCGCCTGGGGCTGAACTGCGAGGTCGCCTCCGACGGGCTTGAGGCCGTGGAACGCGCCGCGCCGGGGGCGTTCGATCTGATCCTGATGGACTGCCATATGCCGAGGATGGACGGCTATGCGGCTACCGCGGCCATCCGGAGGGCGGAAGCCGGTGGGGACCGCACGCCCATTATCGCCATCACCGCCAACGCCATGGAAGGCGAGCGCGAGCGATGTCTGGCCTCGGGCATGGACGACTACCTCGCCAAGCCCTTCGAGATCGCCCACCTGGCCCGCGTGGTGGACCGCTGGCTCGCGCCGGACGGAGGACCACCCGGCTAGTCTTCGCGCGCACCCGCGGCGGCGATCAAAATAGTAGACTCAAAAAGTTCCTATGAGCACTCTCATCCCTGGTTCCGCACGCCGTTCCTTCCTGAAGACAGGCGCCGCGACGGCCTTGGCCGCCGGCATGCCCGCGCTGCTCCGCGCACAGGCCACCCCGATCAAGGTCGGCCTGGTCGGTTGCGGGGGCCGCGGCACGGGCGCCGCCGCGCAGGCCCTGAAAGCCGACGACGGGAACCGTCTGGTCGCCGTCGCCGACATCAGCCGCACGCAGATCGACGACTCGCTGGGCCGCCTTTCGCGCACGCTCAAGGACAAGGTGCAGGTGACGGAGGCCAACATCTTTGTCGGTCTGGACGCGTATCAGAAACTGATCGCCTCCGGCGTCGACGTGGTGCTGCTGGCCACGCCGCCCGGTTTCCGGCCCATGCACCTACGGGCGGCGATCGAGGCGGGAAAACACGTTTTCTGCGAGAAGCCCGTGGCCGTGGATGCGCCCGGCGTCCGCAGCGTGATGGAAACAGCCCGCCTGGCCAAGGAAAAGAATCTCGCGCTGGTGGCGGGTTTCTGCTGGCGTTACTCCACCCACATCCGGGAGACCTTCGCGCAGGTGCACGGAGGGGCCATCGGGAACCTGATCTCCTATTACGCCACCTACTACACGAGTCCCGTGAAACCGATGCCTCCGGCTTCCACCCGGCCGCCCGGCATCAGCGACAACGAATGGATGCTGCGGAACTGGTATAACTTCACCTGGCTATGTGGCGACGGCCTGGTGGAGCAGGCGGTGCACAGCGTGGATAAGGTCGCCTGGGCCATGCAGGATCAACCGCCTGTATCGTGTGTCGCGGTTGGCGGCCGGCAGATTCCCGCCGAGGACGGCAACATCTTCGACCACTTCGAGGTGAACTACCTGTACCCGAACAATGTCCGGGCCCAGCTCGCCTGCCGCCAGATTGATGGCTGCTACAACGAGAACGCCGACTACATACTCGGCTCGGCGGGCTCGGCCACCATCGGGCGCGGTCCTCTGCCCCGCATCGAAGGCTCGAAACCCTGGACGTTCACGGGCGTCAAGAACGATATGTACCAGGCCGAGCACGACGCACTGTTCGCCTCCATCCGGCGCAACGAGCCTCTCAACGACGGGCACTGGATGGCCACCTCCACGATGCTCGCCATCATGGGCCGCATGGCCGCCTACACGGGCCAGCAGATCACCTGGGAGCAGGCGCTGAATTCACAGGAAGTCCTCTTTCCCGCCGGATTCGACGGCACGCAGACGGTCACCGTTCCTCCGCTCGCCCGCCCCGGCAAGACGAAGTTCGTATGATGTCAGGCCGCATAGCCGCCGCTTTTTTCGGCCTCGCCGCGGCCGTACCGGTTGCCCTGTCCCTTGGCGTGGACAAGGGCCCGGTCGATCCGGCGAAGGAGAAGGCGACCGTCGCGGCGCTGCATAAGCGCCTTGCCGCCGCCCCCGCACCAGCGGCGGGCAAGCCGTATACGCAGACCATCCCCGGCTCGGAAGGCGTCTCCTACTCGATGACGCCCATCCCGGCCGGTGAATTCATGATGGGCACGCCCGCCACCGAGGCCGGCCGCTCACCCGACGAGGGTCCGCGGCACCGGGTGAAGCTGGAAGCCTTCTGGATGAGCACGCGCGAGGTGACCTGGGACGAGTACCGGCTGTTCATGTTCTCCCAGCAGGCCAACGAGCAGGCCGGGACGGACCCCACGCTCGACGCCGTCAGCAGGCCGACGCGCCCGTATGTCGAGATGAGCTTTGGAATGGGGCTGAACGGGTACCCGGCCATCTCGATGACACAGCACGCGGCCAACAAGTATGCCCAGTGGCTCAGCGCCAAGACGGGTCATTTCTACCGGCTGCCGACCGAGGCCGAATGGGAGTACGCCTGCCGCGCCGGTACCGCCACGGCGTATTCGTTCGGCGACGATCCCGCGGCGTTGAAAGATTATGGAGTTTACGAAGCGAACTCCGACGGTCAATACGCCCCGGTCGGCAAGAAGAAACCGAATCCTTGGGGCCTCCATGACATGCACGGAAACGTGATGGAGTGGACGCTCGATCAGTACGACGCCAAGGCCTACGCGGCCGCACCGGCGCTGTCGATCATGCCTTGGGCGCCTTCCAAGACGCCGTACCCGCATGTGGCCCGGGGCGGTTCGTGGCAGGACCCGCCCGCACGCCTGCGCTGCGGCGCGCGCACCGCGAGCGATCCTTCCTGGAAAGCGCAGGACCCCCAACTGCCCAAGAGCATCTGGTATCACACCGACGCGTTGGGCCTGGGCATCCGGCTTGTCCGTCCCGTCAAGGTCCCGTCCTCCGCGCAAATGTACCAATACTGGAACAATGGCGTGGCTGAGGAGTAACGTCCTTTTCACCGCCCTGCCGGCGCTGCTCACAACCGCTTCGTTCGCCGGCGGACTCCCCCGCCAGGAGGCTGTCGAGCCGCACATGGGCACGCTGGTGCGCCTGGTCTTCCACGCCCGCGACGCCACGCCAGCGCGCGCCGCTTTCGACCGTATCGCCGCCCTGGACCGCGCTCTGTCGGATTACTCGCCGGACAGCAGCCTGAACCACCTGTGCCGCGCACAGTCGGCAACCCTCACCGGCGACCTTGCCGCCATCATTCCCCAGGCGCTTTCCATCGCTCGCGAAACCAAGGGCGCCTATGATCCAACGCTGGCCGCCCTAACGCGCCACATGCCCCATCCGCCCGCCCTCCATGGGTATCGAAATGTGACACTCAACGGCCTGGACATCACCCTGAACGGCGTCTGCTTCGACCTGGGCGGCATCGCCAAGGGTTACGCGGCGCGGGAGGCCGTCCGCGCACTGGCCGCCCAAGGAGTCCGGCGCGCGATGGCCGCCGTCAGCGGCGACATCTGCGTCTCCGGAGGCCCCTGGCGGGTGAGCGCGCAGGGCCGCGTGGTGCAGCTCCGCGACGCCTGCATTTCCACCTCCGGCAATGAAGCCCAACCCGGCCATATCTTCGACCCGCGCACCGGCGAACGCGTGCGCCGGGAGGGGCAAGTCACCGCGATTGCACGCGATGGAGCGCGCGCGGACGCGCTGGCCACGGCCTATTTCGTCACATCGCCGGGCGGCGGCTGGTTCGATGAACGCCAGGCCCTTAGGCCCCCTTCTTCTGCCGCTCCCACTCGGCCCGGAACACCTTCTCGCGTTCGCTGACGTAGGACTGGTAGCCGTCCGGATCGACCCACACCTTCAATTCCGGATTGGCTTTCCACCTCTCGTATTTCTTCACCATGCCGTAGTAATCGCCGTGCGCGCCCAAAAATATATCGCACGGAATCGCCTTCCAAACCTGAAACGACCGCGCGAAATCCTCCGCCATCCCCGGATACCACGCCGTCGAAACAAGGTTCGTTCCGGGATTCACGTTGGGGCTTCCCACGATCACGGCCAGCCGTTTCGCACCGCCGTCCCGCACGGCCATTGTCCAGGTGGTGCAGCCCATGGTGTGGCCGGGCGTCAGCACGGCGGCCAACACCATGCCGCCGAGTTCCACCTTGTCGCCGTCGCGCAGCACACGGTCCACCGCGCAGGGTTTCGTGAAACCCTGGCGGCCGCCCGTGCGCACCAACCCGTCGTCGCCCTTCATGACGTATACCTTGGCGCCGGTCTGCTCCCTCACCAGCCAGTTGCCGGCCATGTGATCGCTGTGCGCATGAGAGCCGAGAAGCAACTTCACGCCGGAATACCTGTGGCCCAGTTTCTCGATGGAGGAGCGGATCAGCGGCACGGTCCGTTCGAAACTGGAGTTGATCAGAATGTGCCCCCGAGGCGTCGTGATCAGATACGACGCCAGCCCCTTCGTACCCACATAGTAGAGGTTGTCCGCGATTCTATGCGGCGGAAAGGGCTCGTCCCAGGCGGAGGGAGTTTGCGCGCCCGCGCGCGGCAGCGCCACGGCGGCGGGCAGCAGCGATGCGAAGGTGCGTCGGAGCATGCCGCCATCGTAACAGGCCCCATGAGCGGAGCGCGCTCCAACGCACTATCCTGAATTCATGCGGCGACACTCTGGGTTCTTCTCCGGCTTCCGCTTTGCCCTGCTCCTGTTCGCCGCCTCCATGCTTATGCCCGCGGCCAACAGCGTTCACGACTTCACGATGAAATCCATTGACGGCCGCTCCGTGCCGTTGTCCACGTACAAGGGCAAGGTGCTGCTCATCGTCAACGTCGCCAGCAAGTGCGGCTACACGCCGCAGTACAAGGCGCTGGAAGCCGTGTACCGCAAATACAAGGACCGCGGCCTGGTGGTGATGGGCTTTCCGGCGAACGATTTCCTGTGGCAGGAGCCGGGCACGGACGCCGAAATCGCCACATTCTGCAAGCGCGACTACGACGTCACGTTTCCCATGTTTTCCAAGATCAGCGTGTTGGGCTCGGGCAAAGCGCCGCTCTACGGCTACCTCACCAGCGATGCCGCCGGCAAGGCTACCTCGGGCATGATCAAGTGGAACTTCACCAAGGTCCTCGTCGATGGCGAAGGCAAACCGCTGGTGCGTTTCGGACCCGGCACGGAACCGGACTCGGCCGGTGTCACGGCGGCCATCGAGAAGGCGCTAGGCCGCTAGGCGCGCGGCATCGACACGATCCGCAACGCCAGCGCCACTTCTTCCTTCCGCCGCCCGGCGTCCCAGCCGAGACGCGTTCCCATGTCCGACGCCAGGTGCGCCAGCAGGCCTTCGTCCCACCGCTCCTCGTGGCCGAGATAGGTCGAAACGAACAGGAAATCCGGCATGCGCTCGATCATCTCGTGCTCCAGCGTCCAATCCAGCACCGCCGTCAAGGCCCGTTCGTCGGAGGCGCCCTCCTGGGGCGCCCGTTCGAGCACGCCCGGCGCCTGCACGCCGAAAAGTTTGACGATCATCGCCACGTCGCTGCGGTAGATGCCCGTGCGCGCCGCCGTCACGTCCACCTGCTCGTTCACGGACGCGAAAGCCTCGGGCGTGTTGCCGCCCAGCGCCACAGCGTCCGTACGGCAGGAGCCGGCCAGTTCGGGCCATGCGAGATCCGACGCCTCGGCGCTCATCACGCGGTAGGTCGTATACTTGCCGCCGGTGATTCGCACCAAGCCTGGGGGTTCTTCAAAAATGCTGTGCTCGCGGCTGGTTTTCGTCGCCGACGCCTCGCCCGACTTCACCAGGGGCCGCAGCGAACTGTAGGCCGCGATGGGTTCGATGCCGCCCGCATGCGGGAAAATGGCCGCCGCCACCTCGCGGATGTACCGCACCTCCTCCGCCGAGATCTTCACCTCGTCGGCGGCGCCTGTATGATCGGCATCGGTCGTTCCCACGAGCGACCGCGTGTTGTTCGGCCCCCAGGGGATGACGAAAAAAATGCGGCCGTCCGTATGGAAGTGGGCGATGGCGTGATCCGACGCGGAGAGCTTCGGGTAGACCAGGTGCGAACCGCGCACCAGACGCAGGTTGCCGCCGCTGTCCCAAGGGCCGCGCGCGTCCACCAGGCGCCGCGCGTGCACGACGAACTCCTCGCCGGAAAACTGCTCGCGCAGCTTCACGCGGAAGGTGTCGCCATCCAGGCGCCACTCCAGCGCCTCGGTGTAGTTCACGGCCGTCGCGCCCAAACGCGCGGCATCGAAAATGTTTTCGAGCACCAGGCGTGCCGCCTCCACCTTGCAGTCGTAATAGACGCCGGCCGAGGAGAGCCCCTCGAGATTCAGCCCCGGCTCCAGCGCCGAGGCCTGCTCCTTCGTCAGGAAAGAGCGGCGTCCGATGTTGTCCGCCCCGGCCAGCAGGTCGTACAGCATCAGCCCGGTTCCGTAGATCAGCCGGTCAACCGGGCCGTGGAAGGGGATGAGAAACGGCAGCGGGTCCACCAGGTGAGGCGCGATGCGTTTCAACGCCGAGCGTTCGTGCAACGCCTCCTTCACCAGCTTGAACTCCAGGTTCTTCAGATACCGCAGACCGCCGTGCAGCAGTTGCGAGTTGCGGCTGCTGGTGCCACTGGCGAAATGCCGTTTGTCCACCAGCGCCAGCTTCAGCGGTTTCTTGCCGCCGGAAGCCCGCAGCGCCAGGTCGCGCAGAATGCCCGCGCCGTTGATGCCGCCGCCCAGCACCAACACATCCAGCGGGTTTTGTTTGGAAGCCTGTTTCAGCTTCTTCAGATACTCCGGCCGGCTCGCCCGCGTGAAGGCCGGGTTGGGCGCCGCGGCGGTCACGCCGCCTCCCGGCTTTCGCGCTGTTCGGTCTCCAACTGCCGCATCAGCGTTTCAATCCGCTCCCGGAGCAGCGCCGTGAACTCCTCGCGCTGTTTCAGGGTATAGTTCGCCGGATCCACCGGTTCTCCCAGCAGCAACTCCACCGGACCGCCCCTTACATGCAGGCTGCCCACGGGCAGCACCTCCCGCGTGCCCTTCAACGCGAACGGAACCACCGGCGCTCCCGACTTGATGGCGATATAGGCGACGCCTTCCTTGAACTCCTGCAACCCTCCGCGCGACCGCCGCCCCTCGGGAAACAGCAGCACGCTGAGCCCGCGTTCCTGAATGCGCCGGGCCGCGTCGGTGAGCACCTTCAAGCTCGCCCGCGTATCGTCCGGGTCCACCGCGAAGTGGCCGCTGCGCCGCAGGTGGGTTCCCAGAAACGGCAGCTTCACATACTTGATGTTCACCAGGAACAGGAACTGGCGCGGAATGCAGGCCAGGACGACGGGCGTGTCGTAGAGGCTGAGATGATTGCCGGCAAAGACGAAGTGCTGCCCCTGGCGCAGGTGTTCCAGGCCGCGCACGCGCATTCGGATGCCTGCGAAGAACAGGAGTTGTTTCGCCCAGTTCCGCGATATGGCGTGCTGCCGGACGCCGTCGGGATCGAAGAGGGAGGTCAACACCGAGATGGTCCCCATCACGATGGTCGAACCGATGATCAGGGGCGCTTTCACCAGCACCGCCACCAGGAAACTCAAAGACATGGCCGGCTTCGGTTCATCACCGGCTTCAAACGACAACGCTTTCCGGCGCCGGCGCCACGACTTTCTGTCCGATCAGCGCGCCGACGCGTTCTTCCATCAGGTGCGTAAGCGGCTTCACATCGGCCAGGGTCATGTCGATGGTGTAAATCGGGTCGCCCACCTTCATGTGCACATGCCCCGGACGGATGATGCGCCCATGGTTGCCCAGAATCTGGCCCGCCCCGATCAGGCCGATGGGAATCACCGGCACGCCCGCCTTGATCGCTATGTAAGCGGCGCCATCCTTGAAGGGTTCCAGGTCGCCATACGTGCGGCCGCCCTCGGGGAACAACAAAACCGACACTTCCTTTTCCTGAATCACGCGCGCCGCGTCGCCCATGCTGCGCAACGATTCGCGCGCGTTGCTGTGGTTCACAACCAGGTGTCCGGCACGTTTCAAGTGGGTGCCGAGAAACGGCACGCTGAATAGGCTTTTCTTGGCCAGGAAACGGAATTGAACGGAGATCCAGGGAAGAATCAGGGGGATATCGTAAAAGCTCCGGTGGTTGGCGATGAACACGAAGCTGCCGCCCGGGGGAATCTTATCGACGCCTTCCACCGTGACGCGCACTCCGGAAATGAACAGTACGATGCGCGCCCAAACACGCCCCACGAAATGCTGCCAGCGGCCCGTGGAACTCACCAGGCTGATCAGCAGCGAAGCCGTTCCGCCGATAGCCGTCAGGAAAGCCACCATGGGAATCGTGAAGAGCCACGTGCGCAGGATGTCGATGACGATCATAGTCCGCTCAATGAGACCACCGGGAACATCCGGCGAACGCCGCGGCGAACGCTGTCTTGACAGTCTGTGTTCGCAGTAGCTAGCCTATTGTAGCGCACGTCTTTTTCTTGCTTTGTCCCGAGTGCGCGTGGATCTTTCGCCATCCCCCGTGCAGCCCTCATCCATCAACGCCACGCAGGTTTTTAGCGACACCGAAATTTTCCTGACCGGAGCCAACGGCTTTGTCGGCAAGGTGGTCCTCGGCCTGCTGATTGACCGCTTTCCCGGCTTCAAGCATCTCCACATCCTCATGCGTGGCAAGGCCGGGCATTTGCCCGAGGAGCGTTTCCAACGCGACGTCCTGGGCTCGCCCTCGCTGAAGCCGATCGTCGACAGGACCGGCAAGCAATCCTTCCTCGATAAAATCACGTTGCACCTCGGCGACGTATCGGCGCCCCAGTTCGGCCTGACCGACGAAACGCTGGCTTCGTTGCGGGGCCGGGTGGGCATCCTGATCAACTGCGCCGGCCTGGTGGAGTTCTTTCCGCCGGTGGACGAGAGCTTCCGTTCCAACGTGGACGGCGCGGAAAGCTCGGTGGTGGTCGCGGCCAAGCTGGCTGCCAAACTCGTCCACATTTCGACCTGCTTTGTTTGTGGCGAAAGCGACGGCCTGGTCGAGGAATCCGAGCCCATCCTGGGCTATTATCCGCGCCGCAAAGGACCGAACGACCGCAGCTTCCGGTTCGATGAGGAGATCCGGTTCATCCGGGAGCAGGTGCGCGACATTCGCGACCGCGCCGCCCGCAGCCCGCGCCGCATCGCGCCAAAGGAGATCGCGCAACAGCTCATCGACCTGGGCACGCAGCGCGCCGCGCAGTGGGGTTGGGTGAACATTTACACCTACTCCAAGAGCCTGGGCGAGCAGATCATCGTTTCGCAGCCGGATCTCGAATGGGCCATTGTGCGTCCGGCCATTGTCGAGGCGGCGCTGGAGTTTCCCTTCCCCGGCTGGGTGGAGGGCGGGCGCACGGCCGCGCCGCTGGTGATGATGGCCATGGCGGGGCTCAGGCATTGGCCTCTGCGCCCCGACGCTCCGATGGAGGTCGTTCCCGTGGACCAGGTGGGAACGTCGATTCTCACCGCCGCCGCCGCGCTCCATCGGGGCGTGAAAAACAAGGTGTACCAGGTGGGCACGGCCGACGCGAACCCCGTGCCGCTGGGCCGCATCGTCGAATGGATGTACGAAGAGTACCGCCGGGAAAAGAAGAAGTGGCTGCCCACCAGCGGTGTCAAGATTGTCTCGGCGGCCACGGCCAAGCGGCGGGGCGAACGCCTGATCGCGCGGCTGGCCGGCCTGCAACATCTGGCCACGGGCATGCGCAAGGTGGCCCAGAAATCGGGACTGCCCGGACGCCGCGCCCTGGGCGGACTGGCCACGCAACTCCGCATGTTGGGCCTGCAGGTGAACATTCGCGAGCAGACGCTCGCGCTGTACCAGCCGTTCATGCTCGACAACCGCTTCATCTTCGAGGCGGAGAATATCCGCGCCGCCAACCAGGCGCTCACGCCGGACGACCGGGCCCGCCTGCCCTGGACTCCGGAGAAGATCGACTGGCAGCGGTACTGGATCGACAACGAGGTGGCCGGTATTCAAAAGTGGGTGGCCGCCGAATTCATGAAGGGCAAGTCTTTTAAGATATAAGGTTCACCAGCGATGTCCGCACCCGCGCCACAAGCCGAACAACTGACCATCGAACAGCAGGTCATGGAGATCGTCCGCGAGCTCCTGC
>JADZBH010000068.1 GCA_020852175.1 Bryobacterales bacterium
CAATGGGCGAAATCAGCACGCAAAGCGACAAGATTTCGAGAATCATCAAGACCATCGACGAGATCGCCTTCCAGACCAACATCCTGGCGTTAAACGCGGCCGGTGAGGCGGCGCGCGCCGGCGAGGCGGGCATGGGATTCGCGGTGGTCGCCGATGAGGTCCGCAATCTGGCTCAGCGCTGCGCGCAAGCGGCTAAGGACACCGAGGTGTTGATCGAGGAATCTATTACCAAGGCGAATGACGGCAAGGTGAAGGTGGACCAAGTGGCTGCGGCTATCCGCGCGATCACCGAGGAGACCGGCAGGGTGAAGACGCTGGTGGATGAAGTGAATCTGGGTAGCCAGCAGCAGACGCTCGGCATCGAGCAGATCGGTCAGGCCATCACGCAGATGGAGCAAGTTACGCAAAAGTCGGCGGCCAACGCCGAGGAGAGCGCTTCGGCGGCCGAGGAGTTGAACGCGCAGTCGGAGACTCTGAAAGATATTGTCGGGCGGCTGACCGCGATGGTGGGCGGCGGCGAGCCATCCAGCGGTTACGCCGGTCCAGCGTAGCGCCAGGTCAATGCGGCAGCCTAGAGATCCACAAGGCGGCGGCTGGTGTCGCCGAAGCGGTCCAGCTTGAGGCCCATGTTGTCCATGATGGAGAGATAGAGGCTGCACGCGCGGCGATTGTCGTCGCCTTTGTCCAGGTAGTTGAGAATGCGGCCCTGGCGCAGCGCGCCATTGCCCCGCCCCGCCAGCACCAGAGGCATCTGCTCGGCGCCGTGCTGGTCGCCATCGTGCAGGTTCGAGCCCCCCAACAGGAAGGAACTGTCCAGGATAGACTGGCCGCCCTCGTCGATCTGCTTCAGACGCTCGATCAGGTAGGCGAACTGCGCCATGTGAAACTGGTTCGTCTTCAGATACATGGCTTCGGCGGCGGGAACCCGGCCGTTGTGCGTCAGATCCAGGTGCAACGCGCCCTTCACGCCCTCCACGAACTTGAAGTTCATCTGCGATAGATCGTTGTTCAGCATCAACGTGACCAGGCGCGTTTTGTCCATCTGGAAGGCCAGCACGATCAGGTCGAGCATGAGGCGCATGTGCGCGGGCACGTCCTGCGGCAACTCGTCCTTCGGACGCGGCATGTTGGGCTGGGAGAGCGTGGGACGCCAGCCTTCTATGCGTTCCTGCCGGTTGGCGTGCTCGATGCGCTTCTCAATGCCGCGGATGGACTCCAGGTATTCGTCGAGCTTGGCGCGGTCGCCCGCGCCGATGCGGCCGGAAAGCGAGTTGGCGTCGGCGAGCACGGAGTCCAGGATGCTGCGGTCCAGCGCGCGGCCCGTGCCGTCGCCCACCAGCAGATCGAAGGTACGCGCCGGATAGATCTCCTTGGTGGCGGGCTTGGTGGCCGACGACCAGGAGACGCACGAGGCGTAGATCATCGAGAGCCCGTCTTCCAGCCGCAGTTCGTTGGGCTCGATGCCAAGCGCGAGGCTGGGCACGGCCGTGGCCGCGCCGGTATGCTGCGCCAGTACCTGGTCAAACGTGGCCCCGGCGCGAATGTCGGCCGGATCGAGGCTGATCCGGGCGCCGGAAAGCATGTTGGCCATGCGCCCCAGGTGGGGACTGGTGGACTGCACCGCCTGTTCGTTGTAGAGCCCCCGCAGAAAGGTGATGTCCTCGCGGAAGGGGTTCAGCGGGGCAAGCACCGGCCCGAGTTGCATGGCGCCGCCGTTGCCGCCCTTGGCCCACCAGTGCTCCGGCTCGACGCCATTCGAAAAGTAGACGAGGGCAAAACGCGTGGGCGGCTTGCCGGCGGCCCTGCCCGCCGCCTTGGCTGCTTTCTCTTCCGCCGCCATAAGGGGCAGCGACTCCATCCAGGGCAGAGCCAGCGCCACGCCCGCGCCGCGCAGAAACTGGCGGCGCGACTTGCGGAGCGCGTCCGGGTTCACGGTGGGCCGCTTCAAGGGAGAGTTCATCGGTCACCTCGTGTGGAGTTGGGGCGGATTGAGCCTGCCGGCGTGGGCGCGGGCCGCACGGCAGCCGTCTTTGGAGCGGGTTTTCGCGGCCCTGCCGTCGAGTCCACGTTGCCGCGCCGGTTGCGGAACTGCGGACTGGCGGCAATGCCCGAGGCCAGTTGCACCATGGTGGCATCGGGACCAAGCCGCACCATCCCGTCAATCAGCGGTAAATCGGAGGCCAGAATGGTACGGCCCAGTGCGTACCCGGTGAGTTTCTGGGCCATGTTGCGGCGCACCTGCTCATCGTTCCGCCGCAGGTATTCGATGAGGCCGTCGATGCCGGTAATCTCGGTTTTGTCCAGCGTGGCGGCGAAATCCTCGATCGGTTTGCCATCGGGGTAGGTGTCGCGCCAGCGGCCGACGGGATCGTATTTCTCAAACGGGAAGCCCAGCGGGTCGATCCTGTAATGGCAGGAGGCGCAGGCCGCCTTTTGCTTGTGCGATTCCAGCTTTTGCTTCACCGTCATCTCGCCGAACTGCTTGTCGTCGGCGGGCAGCGAACCGGCGTTGGCCGGAGGCGGCGGCGTGGGCAGACCAAGAACACGGCGCAGCGTCCAGTCCCCCCGTTTCACCGGCGAGGTGCGCAGCGGCGCGGAGGTGGCGGTGAGAACCGCGCCCAGCCGCAGCATGCCGCCTCGATGATATTCACCGGCGCGAAGAACCAGCGAGGGCTCCTTGCCGGGCTTGATCTCCTTCGGCATGCCGTAGTGCCGGGCCAGGTCGTCGTTCAGGAAGGTGTAATCGGCGGCGATCAGTTCCTTGAGCGGCCGCTCCTGGCGCACGATGTGCTCGAAAAAGGAGACTGCCTCGCCGTACATGGCTTCCTTCACGCCGCCGGTGAATTCGGGGAAGCGCGCGGTATCGACTCCCGCGTAGGTGTCGAAGCGGTAGAAGCCGAGCCACTGGCCAAAAAACTCGGTGGCGAAGCGGCGCCCCTTCTCGCCGGTCAACATGCGGCGCACCTGGCGTTCCAGTTGCTTCGGCTGGTTCAATTCGCCGGCCGAGGCGGCACGCAGCAACTCGGCATCCGGGGCCGAGGACCACAAAAAATAACTGAGGCGGCTGGCGAGTTCGTAGGCCGTAAGCGGCTGCATGGCCGTGGAAGGCGAGGCCCGCTCGAAACGGTAGAGGAAAGCGGGCGCGACCAGGATCCGGGCGAGAAGGGCGCGCACGGCCTTTTCATGATCGAGCCCGGAGGTTCCGCGCAACTTCGTGTAGAAGGCGCGGAGGCCCGCCTGTTCGCCTGCGGTGAGCGGACGGCGCCATGCGCTCGCGGCGAACTTCAGGCTGTCGTCCAGGTGCCGGGCCTGGGCGGCGCTTTGCTTATGGATCACCCCGGCATATTCTCCGTTCAGGGCTTTGACGTAAGGCCGGGCCCCGGCGGGCAAGGCGGCGAGGTCCGCGGCCGTGAACGCGCCGATCTTGCGGCCCTTGGCGTCGAACTGGAACTTTCCTTCGAGGAATTGCAGAAACAGGGCGTGGTAATCGAAGGAGGCGTAGAGATCGGACCAGGCGTTTTCCAGCCGCTCACGCGTGGGATCGTCGAGCATCTTTTCCACCAGGAAACCGTCGTTGCGGTAATACTTCAACTGCGTGTGGAAACGGTCGCGCTCTGGTTGATTGTAGTCGTTGTTCCAGGGCGCCGGGATGGGGTCGCGGTCGGCCGGCGTGGGTTCGCCCTGGGAGGTTTGGGGCAGGTCGGCGGCAAAGGCGAGCACGTTGGACTTCCACCGCTTGTAACCGGCGCTCTCCGGGTTGGCCATGATGGCGTTGGCCGGGGGGCGTCCCGCGGACAAATCGGCGCGGTCGGCCACGGTTACGCGAAGCACGGCATCGCCGGCCGAGCCAGGCGGAAGCACGGCTTCAATCTCCACGGCGGCGCCAGTGGCCTCGGGCGGAGTCTTCACGTCGAAGAAGACGGTGGCTTCGCCCGTGGTGACAAACTCCTCGGGGCCGATCACCAAGCCCTCCGGAGCCTGGCCCAGGTTCAATTTTACGCGCGAGGCATCGTCGAGGTGGGGCACAAGGCTGGTGGAGGGGCCGCCACTACGGTCGGCCTTGAGGAACCGGACCTTGGCGTTCTTCCAAATCAGCAGTGGACGGTCCTTGGCGTCCGGGTTGGCCGGAAGCGCGGACAAATAGATGCGGGCAAGACCTTTTTCGGCGCCCTTGGTGCGGCCCCGGAAGAAGGTGCGGAACTTGAAGCTGGGCGTGGCCTGCAACGAGGCGTCCGTGAGCACCAGAGCGCGTTCGTCGCCCTGGCCGCCCGCGGCGAGCGCTCCGGCGGCGAACAGCCAGCGGGTCCATTCGAGCAGCGATTTCCGGACGCCGTCGCAGCCGGCGCGGACGGTCTTCTCCAGTTCGGGCGTGAGCCGGGCTTCGGGCGAGGGCAGCTTCCGCCATGCCTCCACGACAACGCTGGCGGGGTAGGCGGGCTGGGCGTGATCCAACACGGACCAGATGTGCTGGATGAACCGGGCGCTGAGACCTTCGGCGGCCGCCGCGGCCTGCAGCGTGAGCCGGGGCTCGCCCAGCGCCACGCGGTGGCGGAACCGCCAGGCGGCATAGAACGCGTTGGCGTAGCGCTCCATGCCGTAGGGGCGGCCCCCTTCGGCGGAAGCGGCCCGGAAACCATTCCGGCGGTAGATCTCCTGAATCCGGTGAATGGCCGAAAGCTCCTTGCCCATCTTGCCCGGGTCGCCGTAGAACTCAATGGGTCCGGCGCCGATGACGGCGTGATTGGCCACCAGCTTGGCCGCTTCGAGGTAGCGTTCCAGGTCGGCCTCCTGCATGAACTGGACATCGCCGAAGTTGGTGAAGCCCTCGCCGCCGGCCGAGTCGCCCGCGAAGTTCAGTTCCGTCCGCAGCTCAAGGCCGGTGAGATCGAGAATCGTGTAGGCGTACTCGCCCGAGGTAAGGCGGCGCGCGGTGACCTTGCCGGGGTCGCCCGCATGGGCGCGCGCGTACTCGGCGAGGCTCGTGCGAATCCAGGAAACCGCCTCCGTGCGCCGGGCCTCCTCCGGTTGGGGCATTTTGGGCGGCGGCATCGTGCGGGATTCCAGCGCATGGGCGATCTTCAGCCAATGCTGGAACTGTTCGCCAACGCTGTGCGCGGCCGTGAGTTTCTCGAGATTGATGCCGGCCGTGGCGGCTTTGCCGTGGCAGGTGAAGCAGTATTGTTTGAACAGCGCCGGAGCTTCAGCCTTGGCCGGAACGGCGGCCAGCAACACGCCGGAGGCGCATGAAAAGACACCAAAGAGGATTTTGAGCATCACAGCAACGCGAACCTGCAAGCGGCGCGGGCCAAACCGCACAAGCGCTTTCCCAGTGTGGCTACAGTCTATCACCAACAAAACAACGGCACCCAGCCGCGATCTTGTGAGTGTATGGCGCGTGACAGAGGGAAATCGTTACAGGGGACGGGCGCTCTGCCCGGTCTAAACCCGCACGCCTCGCGACCGGAGTTCGCCCACCACCTGTTCATGCGACTGGAACTGTACGGCGTCGATGCCCAGACGGCGCGCGCCTTCCACGTATTCGGCGATGTCGTCGGTGAAGAAACACTCATGAGGCTCGGCCTGTGCATGGCTCAATGCCTCGCGGTAGATCGCCTCCTCGGGCTTCAGCGCCCCCACCTTGTAGCTGAGTACATGGTGGTCGAAGTGGCGCAGGTGGGGGTAACGTTCCTCGACCATCTCATAGTGGATGGCGTTGGTGTTGGACAGCAGCAGCAGTCGGTATTGGACCTTCAACGTTTCCAGCAGCGACTCCGGGATGAGCGTGTGCGGATCGAAGATGCTGAACCAGATGTCGCTGAACTCGCCGTAGGAAAGCTCGTGCCCGATGATGCGGCAGAACTCAGCCACGAACGGGGCCGGCTCGATCCGGCCGCTTTCCAGACGGGGCACGATGCCGGAGGCCGTGAGACGGCGGCGGATCTCCTGGCGGTCGAGTCCGGTGAGGGCGGTGACGCGCGCGTAGGCGCGGTCGAAGTCGAACGGCACGATGACCCGGCCGAGGTCGAAAATAATGGTGCGAATGGGCATCCTCGACCAGCGTAGCGCAGACGCGCGGGAACGCCGGAAAGCGGAAGGCGATTTGGCGCCGCATGGTAATCTAGGTTCTTGCCAGGTGCCGGGCTCCGTGCAATGAGCAGCCGCGAACCCCGCCAGGACCGGAAGGTAGCAACGGTAGCGGTCCCGCTTGTGTGCCGCGGATTACCCGGCGCTTGGCTCTAGCTGTTTTTCCCGCTTTCGTCGCATGTATCAGGTCATCGCGCGCAAGTATCGCCCCCGTCATTTCGCCGAGTTGATCGGCCAGGAGCACGTGCGCGCCACGCTGGCCAACGCGATTTCGCAGGAGCGCATCGCGCACGGATACATTTTCAGCGGCCAGCGCGGTACGGGCAAAACCACGGTGGCGCGCATTCTGGCGCGGTGCCTGAATTGCGAAAAGGGACCTTCGGCCACGCCCTGCCTGGAATGCGCCGCCTGCACGGAGATTGCCGCCGGAAGCTCGATCGACGTCATCGAAATCGACGCGGCCTCCAATCGCGGCATTAACGAAATGCGCGAGTTGCGCGAAAACGTGCGTTTTCGTCCGGCGCGGGACCGCTTCAAGGTGTTTATCATCGACGAAGCGCACCAGATTACGAACGAAGCCTTCAATGCGCTGTTGAAAACGTTGGAGGAGCCGCCGGAATGGGTAGTGTTCGTGATGTGCACCACCGAGGCGCACAAGATTCCAGCCACCATCGCTTCGCGCTGCCAGCAGTTCAGCTTCCGCAGCGTGGAGTTCGCCGAACTGGTCGAGCGGATGCGGTGGATCTGCGGGCAGGAAGGAATCTCCGCCGACGAAGGCTCGCTGGCCGTTCTGGCCCAGGCGGGTGATGGCAGCGTACGCGATTCGCTTTCGGCGCTGGATCAGGCGATTGCCTGCTGCGGGAATGAGTTGCAGGTGGACCAGGTGCGGGAACTGCTGGGCCTGTTCTCGTTGGATTCGCTAGGTTCGGTGACCGATGCGCTGCGGGCGGAAGAATCCAACCGGATGCTGGACATCGTGCAGGAGCTGGAACGCAACGGCGCGCACCTGCAACACTATACGCGCGAGTTGTCGCGCTACTTCCGGAACCTGCTGGTGGCGCGCATCGCCGGAACGCCGTCGCGCCTGATCGCCGCCTCGCCGCAGGAGCAGGAAAAACTGGCCGCCGTGGCCGCCTCGTTCAGCGAGGAGGACCTGACGCGCTACCTGCAACTGACGCTGGATATCTATCGCGACCTGCAGCACTCGCTCCAACCTCGGCTGCACCTGGAACTGGGTCTGCTGCGCCTGGTTCACGCAGGCAAACTGGTGAAAATCGAAGAGGCAATCGCGGCGCTGGGTCCGGGCAGCGCTCCGCCGCCCTCCGCCCCGCCGCAAACGCCGCCCCCGGTTCCGCGCGCCACGCCGCCGGCGCGGCAGACGTCCCCGCGCGCTTCCGCCGGGGCCGGTGCGGCGCCGCCTCCCCGTCCGTCGATCCCCGCCTCGGGCCCCTTGAAGGAACGGCTGCTGGCCTATCTGGCGGCTGAAAACTTGAAAGCGTACATGGATGCCGTGGACCATGCCGTTTTCATCGAGAGCGCCGGCGAGTGCAAACTCACCGCTCCGAAGGAGTTCGGCCTGGCTCTGCGTTCCAGCGACATCCGCGATGCCGTGCAGAAGCTGTTGGGACGCGCCGTGAAAATCACGTTTACAGCCGCCGGGGGTGCGCCGGACGCCGCCGCGGCCGCTCCGCCGCCCGAGCCCGAACCCGCTCCCGGCGAAAACGCGGAGGCGCGGGAGGCGCTGGAACACCCGGAAGTACAACGGTTCCAGGAAATGTTTCCGGGCAGCCACGTGCGCAACGTGCGGAATTTGAGAGACTGAAATCGTATGAAACTACCGGGCAACATGGGGAACATGCAGGCGATGATGAAGCAGGCGCAGCAGATGCAGCAGCGCATGCAGGAGGAAGTCGCCAGGATCAAGGTGGAAGGCTCGGCCGGCGGCGGAATGGTGAGCGTTTCCATGGACGGACACAAGAACGTTCTGGCGGTGAAGATCGACCCCGAGGTGGCGGGCGACGTGGAGATGCTGCAGGACCTCGTGGTGGCCGCCTGCAACGACGCCGTGAAGAAGGTGGACGGCGAGACGCAGTCGAAGATGTCCGGTCTCATGGGTGGTCTCGGGCTGCCTCCCGGACTGTTCTAGGCGGAGCCCTCGATGCCCGATTTCGCCGGCCCGCTCGAGCGTCTCATCGTGGAGTTCAAGCGTCTGCCCGGCATTGGCCAGAAAACGGCCCAGCGCCTGGCGTTTCATGTGCTGCGAACCTCGCGCGAGGACGCCGAACGCTTCGCTCATGCCGTGTTGGATGTGAAAGACAAGCTGGGGTTGTGCACCTTGTGCCACAACATCTCCGAAGGCGAGTTGTGCACCTACTGCACGAACCCCGGGCGCGACCAGTCCAAGATCTGCGTGGTGGACGAACCGCACAGCATCCAGTCCATCGAGGTGACGCGCAGCTACGCGGGCCTCTACCATGTCCTGCACGGCGCTCTCTCGCCGCTGCGGGGCATCGGTCCCGAACACCTGAAGATCAGGACGTTGCTCGAACGGTTGGGCTCGGGAGACGTGAGCGAGATCATCCTGGCGACCAGCCCGACCGTGGAAGGCGAGGCGACGGCCGTGTATCTGGCGCGCCTGCTGAAGCCGATGGGGCTGCGGGTGACGCGCATCGCCATGGGCATTCCGGCGGGCACGGACCTGGAATTCGCCGATGAAGTGACGATGTTGAAGTCGCTCGAAAACCGGCGCGAGGTTTAGCCCGCGGCCCGGCGGACGGCGCGCACGATCGGATCCGGCAGCGCGAAGCGGCCAAACTCGGCGTCCGTGGCTTCACACCAGCGAACCTCGCGGGATTCCTCGCTCACGCGAACCACGACATCGGTGGCGCGGAAGGCGAAGATGAGGTCGTGATGCTGATGGTACGGCTCCTTTTTTTTCGGCGGGATGCCATGGACATCCAGGCCCGCCAGCAGGCCCGGCGAGGCGGCCAGCACCGCGCCGGTCTCCTCGGCCACCTCGCGGCGCGCCGCGGCTTCCAGCGTCGCATCCTCCCGCTCCACGTGGCCGCCTGGCAGCAGCCAGCGTTCCAGGCGGCGGTGATGAACCAGCAGCACGAAACGCCGGTCCGGCGACAGGACGACGCTGGTGGCCGTGATGTGGCCGGGCGCGAATTGATCGCGCGAAAAGGGCGCTTCGGAGTGGCGCAACAGCATCAGGATGAGTTCCTGGCTCTTGGCCGCCATCTCGTCGCTGCCGGCGGCGAAGGAGGCCACCAGGGCCGCGGCGGCGTCGCGCGTGATCATGAGGGCAGCACCGCCAGGGGATTTTCCTCGCGCAAGCCCGCCGCGGTAAGCCCTCCAATTCGTACACTTACTAAGTGGTTCGCCGGCCGCGGCCGGGCCAGCTCAACCTTCAGGTAATTCGTACTTAGGGCGGACAGGCCTCCTTCCAGGGTGACGGCGCTTACCTTGCGGCCAACGAAGCGCTGGCGGAACGCTACGTTTTTGGCGGCGGCCAGCTCGCGCAGCACGGCGTTGCGCTCCTTGCGGACACGCACCGGCACCGCGCCGGGGTAAGTGCCGGCGGGCGTACCGGGACGCTCCGAGTAAGTGAATACGTGAAGGTAAGTGAACGGCATGGCTTCGATGAAGCGCCGGCTCTCTTCAAACTCGGCGTCGGTTTCACCGGGGAAGCCCGCCATGACGTCGGCGCCGATGGCGGCATCGGGCATCCAGGCGCGGGCCGTTTCCACGCGCGTGGCGTAGTGCCGGGCGCGGTACCGCCGCTTCATGCGCTTCAGCGTCGCGTCGCAACCCGACTGCAAGGGTGCGTGGACGTGGGCCGCCAGCCGGGGCTCGGCGGCCATCATCCGGAGCAGGTCGTCGCTGAAGTCCATGGGCTCGATGGAACTGAGACGGAGACGTTCGATGGGCGTTTCGTCCAGGAGGCGGCGCACGAGCCCGGCCAGACGGGCGGGCCCGCCGCCGGGCGCCGCGAAGCCGCGTTCCCTGCCCCAGCGGCCGAGATTGATGCCGCTCAAGACCACCTCGCGATAGTGCGTGGCGAGCGCGCGCACCTGCCCGGCGGCATCCTCCGCGGCGGCGCTGCGGCTGTGGCCGCGGACCGAGGGAATAATACAAAACGTGCAGAGATTGTTGCAGCCGTCCTGAATCTTCAGGTTGGGGCGCGTACGGTCGCCGGCGGCGTCCTGCACCGGGGCGGAGAGAAAGGCGGTCTGTGCGCCGATATCTCCGGCGTGCACCAGGCCGTGGAAGTCGATCCCGGCGCCGGAGGGCCGGACGGTATCCCATTCGCGCGCGACAATTTCAGCAATTTCTGTTTTATGCGAATTGCCCACCACCCAATCGACGCCCGGTAGCGCGGCCAGTTCTTCGGGCGAGCGCTGGGCGTAACACCCGGTGACCATCACGCGAGCCGCGGGATTTTCCCGGCGCAGACGGCGGATAGCCTGATGCACGTCGCCATCGGCGGCCGAGGTCACCGTGCATGTGTTCAGGATCACCAGTTCGGCGGCGCGCGCCGAACCGGCAGGGGTGTGCCCCTGACCGGCCAGCGCGGCTTCCAACGCCGCGCCATCGGCCTGGGACGCCCGGCAACCGAAGTTATGAACGTGAAAGAGTGGCAACTCCTTTATATTAGCGGGCTGCCGGGTACTCCTTCCCGGACAGTGTGGATTACGGAAAAATCTCACCTCCCCCCCGGCTTCCCAAGCGCCGATCATGGGCATGTGGATCAACGCCCGATTTCCATCGATCGAGTACTGAGCCAGGAAGAGATCGACACCGTATTTCGCAGCCGCCGCGACGGGCAGGACCAGGACGACGCGGCGAAGCGGGCGGTCACCTACGATTTCCGCCGGCCGGACCGCATCGCGAAGGACCAGTTGCGGGCCATCCATATGCTGCATGAGAACTTCGGGCGAACCCTGGCGTCGAGCCTGTCGGCCTATCTCCGGGCCTATGTGATCGTCAACCTGGTATCGGTGGAGCAACTCTCCTTCACGGAGTTCTCCCAGTGCCTGCCTTCGCCGACAATCATCACGGCGCTCGGCATGCGGCCCTATGACGGCAACGCGGTGCTGGAGATGAACCCGTCGCTGGTGTTTCCCGTGATCGAAATGCTGCTGGGTGGTTCGGGCAAACCGGCCAGCACGAAGTTCGACCGGGAAATCACCGAGATCGAACAGAGCATTCTGGACGGCATTTACCGGATCATCCTGAATGACCTGAAAGAGGCGTGGTCGGGAGTGACGCACATCACGTTCGCGGTGGAGGCGCGCGAGACCGAGCCGCAGATGCTGCAGATTCTGGCGCCGAACGAAGCCGTGGTGGCCATCAGCATGGAGGTACGCATCGGCGAGAACGTCGGAATGCTGAACATGGGCATTCCGTCCATCATCATCAAGATGCTGCGGCAGAAGTTCGACCAGCAGTGGTCGCTGCGGAAGTCCGAGTCCTCCGAGGCCGAGCAACAGCGGATTTTCGAGCTGATCCGCCCGGCTCAAATGCTGGCCGATGCGCGGTTACGCGGCCCGACCATGTCGGCGGAAACCATCCTGGCTCTGGAGCCCGGGGATGTGGTGATGCTCGACTATCCGGTGCACCGGCCGTTGACGCTGGAGTTCTACGGCACGCCGAAGTATTCCGGCCAGGTGGTGGATGCAAAGCGCAAGCGCGCCTTCCTACTGGAAAAGTTCATCGATCCGAACGAGTAGCCTCGGCGGGCCGCGCGGCGGCGGAGGCGGCGCCAGCCGGAGCGGGTTGCCCGGCGGCCGTGGCAGCTCCGGCCTCGATAGGCCGCGCGGTGGTGAGTTCGGGGCGCCCCTCGGGCCGGGCCGGGTGGAAGAGTCCGGTGATCAGGCGGGCGCCGCGGTTGAAGGTCAGATACTGGAAGCCCCACTGCAGGGCGACCAGAAGCCGGTTACGGAACCCCACGACATAGAGGAGGTGAACGAACAGCCAGGCGAGCCAGGCGACGAAACCATCCAGATGGATGCGGCCAAACTGGGCCACGGCGGCGTTGCGCCCGATGGTGGCCAGCGTCCCTTTGTCGACAAAATGGAAATCGCCGGGGGCGCGACCCTCCTGACGCGCTTTTAGGTTCCGGGCGACGTAGCGCCCCTGTTGCATGGCCACCGGCGCCACGCCGGGCAACGGGCGTCCGTCCGCGCCGGCGGCGTGCGCCAGGTCGCCGATCACAAAAAGATTCTCGTGTCCCGGCAGCGTGAGGTCGGGGTTCACCATCACGCGTCCCCCCTTGTCGGTTTCCGCGCCCAGGGATTCGGCCAGCTTCCGGCCCAGACCGTTGGCTCGTACACCGGCTGCCCAGATGACGGTGCGCGCTTCGATGCGTTGTTCGCCAGCGGGGGTTCTCATCAGTACGCCGCATTCATCGATATTGATGACGCGCACGCCCGTCCGCGAGCGCACGCCCAGCCCGATCAGCGCCCGCTCGGCGCGATCGCTCAGGTCGGGGGGAAACGGAGGCAGCACGCGGGGCTCGCCTTCCAGCAGCAGAATCTCCGCCTCCTCGGTCCGGATGGAGCGGAAATCGTCGCGCAGCGTGTCATGGGCGATTTCGCTGATGGCTCCGGCCAATTCGACACCCGTGGGACCGGCGCCCACGACGACAAAACGCAGCCAGGCGCGGCGCATGGCCTCATCGGGCTCGCGCTCGGCATGCTCGAATGCTTCAAAAATGCGGCGCCGGATCTCGGTGGCCTCCTCGATGGTTTTCAGGCCTGGCGCATAGGCTTCCCATCCCGTATTGCCGAAGTAGTGGCTTTCCGCGCCCGCGGCGACGATCAGGATGTCGTAGAAGATTTCGCCGTCCGCCAGCACCACCCGGTTCGCCGCCGGGTCGAAGCCGGTGACCTCGCCCATCAGCACCTGGATATTCTTCTGCTGCCGCAGCACGCTGCGCAGCGGCGCCGTGATATCGCCCGGCGAAAGACCTCCGGAGGCCACTTGATACAGCAGCGGCTGAAACAGGTGGAAGTTGCGGCGGTCAACCAGTTTGATGTCGAATGCGGCGCCATTCAGCGCGCGCGCGCAGGAAAGTCCCGCGAATCCTCCGCCGACAATCACGACACGTTGTGGCTGTGACATGGGGGTCCTGCTTATATGATGCGGGAAGCGGGAGGGAGTCGCCAAAAACGGCGCACCCACACCATCCTGCCGGGGCGGCGGGCCAAGCCAATTCACACAGGCTCCGCCCGCGCCCCAGCCCGGGGAGGTGGCAGGTTTGGGGGAGATGGAAGGTTGAGACGCCGGTGCGCGCCTACTGGCGCATCACCGGCATGTTCATTCCGGACGGCGGCGGAGGCGGCGTGGACTGGTTGAACTTCACGCTGACCAGCCGTGAAACGCCGGGCTCCTGCATGGTGACGCCGAACATCGTGCCGGCGGCCTCCATGGTGCGCTTGGCGTGCGTAATGATGATGAACTGGGTCTGGTCGCTCATTTCGCGCAGCAGGCCCATCATGCGTTTGATGTTGGGTTCGTCGAGCGGGGCATCCACCTCGTCGAGAATGCAGAACGGGCTCGGGGAGAATTTGAAAATGGCCATCAGCAGACTGATTGCCGTCAGCGCCTTCTCACCGCCCGACAGCAGCAGCACGTTCTGCAGCCGCTTGCCCGGAGGCGAGGCGACGATGTCGATGCCCGAGTCGATCACGTTGGATTCGTCGGTAAGCCGCATTTCGGCGATGCCGCCGCCGAAGAGTTTTTCAAAGGTCTCGCGGAAGCTCTGGTTGATGATGGCGAAGGCTTCGCTGAACCGCTTCTTGGACTCGACGTCGATCTCCTGAATCGCCTTCTCGGTGTCGCGCACCGAATCCAGCAGGTCCTGCCGCTGGGTGTTCAGGAAGTCGTAGCGGCGCTGGGCCTCCTCATACTCTTCCAGGGCCTGCGGATTCACGCCGCCCAGCGCTTCGATACGCTGTTTCAGGGAAGCGTACTTCTCCTCGGCCTCCAGCAGCGCCACCTCATCCGGCACGTTTTCCGCGGTTTGGCCCAGTTCCTGCAAGGAGACGTTGAGCTCCTTGCGGCAGGTTTCCTCGAGATACTTGAGGGCCGCCCGCTTCTCCACAAGCGCCATCTCCACCTGGGAACGTTTCTCCTGAGCGCCCTGCACCTGGGCGCGCAACTGGCGCAGCGCCTCCTCCATGGAGGCCAGCGCTTCGCGATGCTGCTGCTCCGCGGCGGCAAGGCTCTGCGACCCTGCATCGGAGGACTCCACCAGGCCGGTGAGTTCGGCGCCGCGCTTGTCCAACTCGATGTTGTCGTTCAGCAGACGGTTCCGCTCCACGCCCAGGCGCTCCATCTCGTTGAGAATCTCCTGACGGCGTCGGGCCACATCGGCGGTCTGCTGCTCCAGGCGCTGCTGGGCGGCCCGTTCGCTGCGGCGGCGCTCCTCGCGCTCGGCCACCTGGACGCGGAGCGCGGAGTGCTCCTCGCTCAGGCGGGCAACGGCCTGCTGCTGTTCGGCGACAGCGGCACGCGCGGCTTCCAGGGACTCCTCCTGCACCTGGCGTTGCGCGTCCTTCTCCTCGACCACGCGCAGATTCTGCTCGCGGCCAGCGCGCACGCGCTCCACCTCTTTCTCAATGCGCTGTAGTTCGAGCTTAGCCACCGAAACGCGCGAGTTGGCGCGTGAGTACTCCTCGGTGAGCTTGCGAATCTCGTGATCCAGAGCCAGGGCGTCCTTTTCCTGGCCCTGTTGCTGGCCGCGCAGGCGCTCCAACTCCTCACCCAACAGTTGCAGTTCGCGCTCGAACTCCTCGATTCTTTGCAGGATCTCCTCGACTGCGGTCTGCTTCTGGGCGCTCTGCGTCGTGAGTTCGCGCAACTCGCGTTTCAGCGCGAGCGGACCGCTGCCCGTCTTGCGTCCTCCAGAAATCGCATGGCCGTGATAGCAGACTCCGTCCGAGAGAAGGAAGTAAAAGTCCGGGTAGGTCTGCGCCAGGCGCTGGGCGGCGGTGCGGTCCTCGGCCATGAAGCAGCGGGACAGGCGGGGCAGCAGGGCGGCCGGAGCCTGGGTCAGGCCGTTGGTCATCCGCAGGACTTCGCTCAGGCGGGCGACGATTCCGGTTTCAGGACCGATGACGGGTTCCGGCAGTTCGCAGGCCACACTGTCGCCAGGTTCGGGCTCAACCAGGAATGTGGCGCGGCCATCCAGGTCGGTACGCATGAGGTCGATACCGGCCTCGGCCTGCGTCCAGTTCTTCACCAGGACATATTCGAGCTCCTCGTGCAGGAACTCCTCGGCGGCCTTTTCGTGGGAGTTTTCCACCTCGACGAAGTCGGCCAGGACACCGAGCGGTTTCAGATCCTGCACCTGGCCCTGCTCACAAGCGCTAAAGAGACGCTTCACGGATTCCGCCGTATAAGCGCGGTGAGAAAGGATCTCTTCGAGCGAATCCTTACGGGCTTTCAGGCGCGAGGCTTCCTGGCGCAACTGTTCCAACAGCCTGCGCGCATCGCCAAGAGCGCCCTTGCGCTGCTGAAGGTCGGCCTCGACGCGGCGGCGTTGATCGGCCAGCGATTCGAGCTCCAACTGGCGGGCGGCGAGTGTTTCGGTGAGCTCACCCTTGCGTGCGTCCAGCCGTTCGAGATCGGCTGAAGCCATCTGCTCTTCCCGTTGCAGCCGCGCCGAGTCGCGTTCGAGCGACTGGAGGTAGGTTTCCATCTGGGCAAGCTGGTTCTTCAACGTGCTCGCTTCGCCCAGCAGCCGGAGCACAAGCTGGCGGGCGCCTTCAATGCCCTGCTCCTTCTGGCGGAGTTCGGCGGCGCGCTGATCGCGTTCGCGCGTCTTCTCTTCCAGCGACTGGCGGGCCTGGGCGGCGTTCTGTTCCAGTTCGGCCAGCGCCTGGGTATGACCCTGAATCTCTTCGGCCATGCGGCGCAGGCGTTGTTCCAGGTCGGTGGAGTCGGCTTCGCCCTGCTGCAGGCGGCTTTCGATGGAGCCGATCTGGCGGGCCTGGGATTCGAGCCTGCCGCGCGTCCGTTCGGCTTCCACGCGCAGTTCAGCAAGCCGCTGACGGGCTGCCGTAAGCTCGGCTTCCGTCTTATAGGCCTGCTCCTGGCGCTCGTGCTGCTCCTTCTCGCGCTCATTCACTTCATCGGCCAGCTTCTGGAACGAAGCGTTGGCCTCAGCCAGCTCGGTGGCGATGCGGGTGGCTTCGCGTTCCAGCAACTGGTGGCGTCCGCCCAGGGCCTGGCGCAGTTGCACCACCAACTCCCCGTGCAGTTCCTTATAGCGCTGGGCTTTGGCCGCCTGGCGCTTCAGGGAGTTGGCCTGCCGGCCCACCTCCTCCAAAATGTCGAACACGCGTGAAAGGTTCTGCTTCGCGCTCTCCAGCTTGGCTTCGGCCAGGCGGCGGCGCGTTTTGAACTTGCTGATGCCGGCGGCTTCCTCAATGACGGCGCGGCGGTCGGCTGGTTTGGAACTCAGCAACTGGCCGATGCGGCCCTGCTCGATGATGGCGTAGCTTTCCGGACCGAGGCCTGTGCCCATGAAAAGGTCCTGGATGTCGCGCAGACGGGCATGACGGCCGTCGATGAGGTATTCGCTGTCGCCTGAACGGTACAGGCGGCGTGTGATGGTGACTTCCTTGGTGGCGGGCAGCTTGGCGGCGGGGCCATTCGAGTGGCCGTTCGCATGGCCATTCGCATGGCCGTTCGAGTGGCCGTTCGCATGGCCGTTGCCGTTCGTCTTCCTGGCCGCGCCGTCCTCCACGACAGCCACTTCGAGCGTGGGTCTGGAGGCTGGTTCGCCAGGAGTTTCCGCCGGTGCCGCCTGCACAACCTCTTCGGAAGAGGCGTCACCGGCCGCGGCGGTGGCTCCCTCAGGGGCGCCCGGCTGAGCCTGCGCCTCCTCCACCGCCTGCAGGTCGATGGCCGCCGCCTGGCGCTCGCCATAGTTCGGATCGAACAGAACCATGGTTACCTGCGCCATGCTCAATGGCTTCCGTTCGCGCGTGCCGGCAAAGATGACGTCTTCCATGCGGGCGCCGCGCAAGGTCTTGGCCGACTGCTCGCCAAGCACCCAACTGATGGCATCGCTCAGGTTCGATTTGCCGCAGCCGTTCGGTCCGACGACCGCTGCGATACCGTTGCCTGGAAAACGCAGTTCCGTGCGTTCAGCAAACGACTTAAAGCCTTGGAGTTCAACGCGTTTGAGTCTTAGCAAAGGACCAATACCGTCCTCATTCAGAATCCGGCGGCCACAAGGGCTCCGGCTCGGGGGGTGGTGAACCCATTATGGACCTGGTTCCCGCGAATGTAAAGCGGGTCAACCACAGGATTCAGTATTTCTTCGGACGACGCTACAAGATATGGGGTTAACCGCGAAGCAACTCGTCTACTGCCCAGTGGCTGACGCGGAGACGCCAGGGACCCCAATTCCTAAATAAGGATTGTAGATGTACTTCAGAGACACTGGCTTATCCACCGGAAAACGAACATCTTGCTGCACCGAATAAGCCGGGTCGAGCGCCCACTGGCCCACGCCGAGCGCCTTCTTCTTATTCGTCGCGTTGTCGTGCCACCCCCAGAACGGCTTCGCCTTGTTCGACGATTCCTTGCGTCCATAGAAGGTGGTGCCGATGGCGCGGCAGGGCGTGGCGGGGCGTCCGCCGACGGGCTGGTAGGGCAGGAATTCATCGAAGGTGCGCTCCGGCCATCCGCTTTCCTGCTGGCAGGCCTTGGTCCACCAGTGGTCGTGAATGGAGAGGAGTTCATAGCCCACCAGCCTGTCGTTGGCGTGGCGGGGCCGCTCGGCCTTCCCCTTATACACCAGCGTGATTCCGGTGCCCGCCGTGAAGGTATCCGTGGAGAGGCGGAAGGCGGACTGCCGGGCCGTGGAACCATAGATGCCGTGACCGCCCGATTCCACGAAGACAACGGGGTGGGTGTCCTGGTGGAACTCGATGCCGCCGTCGATGTCATGGATGTTGCGGCCGATGCCGCGATCGTTGGTGAAGCTGTAGACATTGTTGTGGGCGAGGGTTTCCATCAATTCGAGGCTGCCAAACTGGCTGCCGTCCTTGCGGATAGTGAGGATCAGTCCCTCGTTGTCGTTTTCGTGGCAGGTGCCAACGACGCACTTGTCGGAGTAGTCGCGCGGATGGAAGGCGTTGTAGTGCAGGAACCAGTGGGTGTCGGTCTCCATGGCGGCGTAGTAGATGTAAGCCTGGGAGGTGCCGGTCTCCATGTTGTCCCAGTTGTTGTCGCCCTGCCAGTCGCCATCGAAGTCGAAGCGGGTGGGGGTATCGTCCTTGGGCTGCCACCATGTTTCCTGCGCGAACATGGGGGCCCAGTGATCGGCGAGCGTGCGGTAGGGGTCCGCGCCGGGCCTTTCGCCGGAGAATTCGACAGTCTCGGGCTTTTTGTAGGAGGGCGCGTCGGGGGTCACCTCGATGTCGAGTTCGCCCTTCTGGCCTTCGATTTCGGCGGACACCTTATATTTGCCGGGCTTTTCGGGGGCCGTGTAGAGAACGGTGTCCTGCACGACATAATCCTTGGTGAGCGATTGAAAGATGCCGCCGAAGGTGCTGGCGCGCTCCTGAAGGAAGGTTTCGTCGTCCTTGCCGGGGAATTTGAAGGGCTTCGAGAGCCAGCCGCCACCAGAAGCGACGGTGACCTTCGGTCCCCCGCGCAGCAGACGCCCCATCTCGCTTCCACTGGCGTTCGAGCGCAGTCCGTAGACGCGCACTTGCAGCATGATCGATTCGAACGGGCGCACGCGGGCGTCGGGGCTGGCGACGATTTTCGCCCCGGTTACGGAGACCTGGGCCATCAAGGAAGCGGCGGCGCACAGTGCCGCCAGGAACGGAATCACACGCATCGCCTGCCTCATGGGTTTACCTACGCACCATGCTAGCGCGGTTTTCCGGCCGGGCGGCGGCAGGCCGCGGGTGGAGAAAGCGCCTGAGCCATGGCCGGACGGCGCTATCCTAACCAGGAGCCGCCACCATGGGGAAACAGTACACAGGAACCTGCTTCGCCGTGCTGTTCCTGGGTGTTCTGGCGGCTGTGGCGTTGCACAATTTCGGCCTGTGCATCTTTCGTGTCTGGTTCTATAAATCCGATGAATATGTGATTGCGGGCGAGGTGATCCGTTTCGCGCAAGGCAGCTTCCGGCAGCACTTTTTCGATATGCCGGGCACGCCTTACATTGCCTTGTGCGCGCTGCTGTGGGCGGGCTGGCATGGACTGCTGAGCCTGGCGGGCGGCGCGGGCGGACTGAACCTCGCCGGGTACACTTACGGCCACTTGCCGGAACTGTTTTACTTCCTGCGCGGGGTAACCCTGTTTTTCTATCTTGCCTCGTACGGGCTGCTGTATGTGCTGGCGCGGCGGTTGATGAATACGGGCGGAGCGATGGCGGCCACGTTGCTGCTGGCCCTCTCCCTGCCCTACGCCGACTACAGTTCGTTCGTGCGCGTGGAGTCCCTGACGATGTGCCTGATCCTGGGGGCCCTGTTGCTGGCCGTGCGCTGGTTGGACCTGGCGCCGGAGGGGTGGGCGGCGTCCGCGGAGGCGCGCGCCTGGCATCTACGGTTCGCCTGCGTAGGCCTTCTGATTGGCTGGGCGGCGGCGGCGCGGTTGCATTCCCTGACTCTGACCGTGCCGGTCATGTTCTTCCTGTTCGGTCTGCGGGAGCGGCGGGGAGAGCCGGCGAAAGCGCCGGAGAAGGAGGCGCGGACCGGCCTGCCATGGCCGGGCCGGATCTGGCTGGCGATTGCCATGTTGTCGGGCGGAGCCTGGGTGGCATTGTGGGTGGCGCCGCTGCTTCCGGACGAGAGCCTTCGACAGGAGTTTCTGGCCCTGCCGGCGGCTGTGCAACTGGCGCGCACGGCGTCGCTGAGCGCGATGCTCGTCTCGCTTCTGATTGTGTGGGCCTGGCGCGGCACGCGCTGGCGGGCGCTGGCCGGACGCTGGGCGGGTGCGGGCATCGGCAGCGTCGCGGCGGGCGTCGTGGCCGGACTGGCAACGGGGCTTTTTCCGCTGGCCACCCAGCTTCACTACCTGGCCGTGAGCCTTCAGTTCTATTCGACAGGGTATCTGGACCGCGCTCGCATGTTGCTGCCATTCCCGGAGAATGTACGCCAGTACCTCGGCTATTTTCTGCACCAGTTCGTACCCGATCCGGTGACGCTGGCGTTGTCGGCCGCCGGAATGATCTGGATTGCCGTGGAACGGCGGAGGGCGCTGGCGCCGTTCCTTCTCGCAGCGCTGCTCTTTTTTGTCTCCCGACCGCTCAACCTGGTGGTGAGCCCGCATCATGTGATTTTGTGGCTGCCGGTGTGGTATCTGTGCGCTGCGTATCCGGTGGCGCGGGCCTGGGCATGGCGGGCGCCGTACGGGCCGGCGGCCGCGTGCGCGCTGCTGGCCGCCGTGGTGTGGAGCGCCCCCAACGGACCGAAGCAGATCGGTTCCACGCTGGCGGCCGACTATCACTCGCGCAGCAACGTCGCGCGCGCCACGGACTGGATGAAGGCACGGCTGGTTCAGGGCGAGGTCGAGGCGGTGAGCTTCTACTGTTTCAATGAACCCGTGTTCTATGCCTGGATGGACCACCTGGAGGTGCCCGTGCCGGAGTCGAGCAAGCCGCCGGGCCGGACGCTCATCTGGTGGGGCCACCGTCGCGATCTGGCCGGCCAACGCGGCTTCGTGTGCGCCACGCCGCGAGACGTGGAGTTGACCAAAGGCCGGGTGGACCTGGCCGAGCCGGGGCAAGGCACCGACCCTTACCGCGAGCCTGCGTTCCACCGCGTGGCCACCTTCGGCTCTGGGGCGTCGCAGGTGGATGTCTTCCGGTTCGACCTGCGGTCCACCGCCGGTCAAACCAACTGAGTGGCTCGCAAGATCTCGCCCGAGGCCGAGCGGATCACTTCATTCATGTGAGGACCATCGAATTCCAGCGAGGCATAGCCGTGCGGCCCATAGCGCGCTTCGTGACCGGGGATGAACGGGTTGGGCCCGTCCAGAATATCGGCCCCGGGAACGCCGCGGCGCGAAGCCACGCGAACGAATGCCGTCGCGCCGCCGCCCGCGCCCGGGAGTTTGTCGCGGAAGTAGGGGAAGCCTCCGTGTCCGACACAGCGGCCCAGCAGACCCCAGGCGGGGTGGGCGTCATAGAGCGCGCAGCGGTGCTCGTGGCCCCAGTACCAGGCAAAGACGCGGCGGTCCTTAAGGAACGGCGCCATTTTGGCCACCAGCCGCGGCCCCTGGGCTTCCAGGAGTGAAAAGGGCTGGTGGTGGGAGAACAGCACAAGGCGGCGGCCGGCGGCCTGCGCCAGCAGTTCCGCGATCCACCGGGCCTGCGCGCCGTGAAGGCCGTGATCGCTGTAAGCCGTGTCCAGACCGGCGAGAATCCAGTGGTCGTTTTGCAGGGCAAAGTAGGTGGAGGTCTGGCCGAATTCGCGGCCCACGGCTTCGAAATAGGCTTCGCCGCCGGTGTACATTTCGTGGTTGCCGTTCAAGGCGCGGTGGATGGCTCCGGCGGCGCGGGGCCAGGTTTGAATCAGTCCTTCGTCCACCTCGTCACGGTCGCCGGAGTAGTATGTGTCGCCCAGGTGCAGCACAAGCTGGTAGCCGGCGGGCTCGTTCACGATGCTGCGCGAGACCTCCGGCGCGCCGTAGAGTCCGGTGGCCCAATCGCCGAAGACGGCCACGCGGGCGGTGTTGGGAAAGGCGCCGGCGAGCGAAGCGGGCTCGGCCCAGCGGAAGCGCGTGATCCGTTTCCACCAGGTGAAGACGGCGCTGGCGGCCCAGCGGATGGCGTCGTGCTCGTCGAACTTCACCTCCAGGGTTCGCGCGCCGGGCAGCGGCGTGGACGCGCCGAATTTGGCGCAGTGCGTTTGCAGCAGGCAGGCAAACGGGTCTTGCACGGTGGCCATCACGCCGGGCACGCGTTGCTCCTGCTCGATGAGTTGCAGGGCGCGGGCGGTAGCGGCGAGCGCCTCGGGTTCCAGCGGCTGGGCGGGCGCTGGCGTAGCCATGGCCTCCCAGGCCGTTCGCGAGTTTTCATCCTTTACGCGCACCAGTGTGGCGATGGTTCGACGGGCCATACGGTCAGGCTCCCTTCGGTATCAGGCGAATTTCTTCGAGACTGGACAACGGGCGCGACGGCGCTTCCTCGCCGCCGGCGGAGAGTGCGTCGTACGCGGTCAGCGGCCCGAACGACACCCCCGCCCTGCTTTCAATGAACGCAAGCGGCCGCTGGTGCGTACCGTATGCGCCGAACACGAACTCCGGTTCCGGAATCGCTTTGTCCTGCGAGAGAGTGTAGCCGGAGGCGCACAGCCTCCCCGTCGCGTCATGGAGAAAGGCGATCACCTTCCAGAACGAGCGCGGGATCCGGACGCCGCGGTGGACCGGGTCGCCCGCATCGAAGATAGGCCCCGTGATGACGCTGATCCGCATGACGTCCTCGCGGGCGTGTTGCAGCGCATACTCCTCCAGCGCCAGCCAGAGGCCGGCGTTGAAGGGCTGCATCTGCGGGACGGAGTTGGTGACGTGCATGGAGTCGGCGCAGCCGAGGTTGGCCTGCGCGCGCGTGCCCCAGGCCGGATCCTCGCGGCGCGTCATATGGCCGCGGCTGAACCCGGGTTGGTTGCCGTAGCACTCGTTGACGATTTGCAGCGTGCGAGGAATGCGCGGGTCAAGCCGCCAGCCAGGGCGCACGGTTCTCTTGGAGAGGCCTCCGTCAATGTTGACGGCGCTATAAAAACACAGCCGCCGTTCCCCGTTCATGACGACGGAGAAGTTCGTGTACTTCAACTCGGAGCCGGTGACGCCGTTGGCGGTGAATACGAGGACGCTCGAAGGGTCTCGCACGATGCGCGGCAAGGGCACGGCGGAAGCCGCGCCGAGAAAGCCTGGGTCGAAGCCTGTGCGGTCCGCGTAGTCCTCCGCGCGGCCTTCGGCGGAAACGGGGCCGTCCTCGGAGTGGTGCGGGCCGGGAAGCAGGGGGCGCGCCGGGGGAGGCGGCGCGGCATGAGCTCGCGCGGCGCGTCCCAGACTTTCGAAGCGTTCGCGCACCAGTGCGGCGGGTACGGCATAGTTGGCTTCGAGAAAACGGCCGGCGAAATGAAGCCCGGCGGCCTCGCCCGTGTCGAGGTCCAGGACGACCGAGCCTGAGTTGCCGCCCAGGGTGGAGCAATCGTGCAGCAGCAACTCCGGCGGCCCGCCCGTGATCCGCCCCGGCGCCAGGCGCTTCCTGTCGTAGACATCGCCGAATAGGCTGTCCATCAGCGCGGCGTCGGGTATGCGGCTATCGCGGGCCGGATAGCCAATGACGGCCACCGGCGCGTTGACCCGGGCCGCGCGCCGGGACAGCCGGATGGGGCGGGCCAGACCAGCGACGGATTCGACGCGCAGGAACGCGAGGTCCGGTCCGGCGTCGTCTTCGATGTGCAGGATCTCGACGATGCCGGCCTCCCGGCTTTCCACGCGGCCATACTCCTCCAAAAAGTCGATACGGGCCCCCATAAGATCGCCAAAACTCGATTTGAAAACAAATTTTTCTCCGCTATGGCGACCGAATTCATGGGCCACATGGCGATTCGTGACCACGACGCGGTCGGCCACCAGCCAGCCCGTGCCGACCCATTGATACAGCGGATGATGCGCCACCTCGATGCGGCCCACGGCCCGGATGGCGGGCGTTAGCAGCGGCTTGGCCTTGCGCAGGCGCGAATTCCAGACCTCGCTCGCGGCATCTTCAAAAACGAGCCGGGCTTCATCGTTGCAAACGCTGAGAACGGGCCTACCGGTGCGCAGGACAATGGTTTCCGGGGCCATGGGGGGCATGGCGGGCGAGGCCGCGGAGAGGGCCGAGGGCAGAGACGAAGGCAGTACCGGCGCCACTTTTTGCGCCACCCATGACAACGTCTCCCGCAGGGTTGCCAGTTCCTCACCCAAGGCCGGATCGGCCCCCGAAATGCGATCCAACAGAGCGCGTGCACGACGCACCGCGCCCTCCCTGGCGTATTCTTTTCGGAGCTTCACAATACCCGGAATTCCACGACATAATTCTATGCGAATTCTTATGAGTTCACAAATAATTCAGACACGACGCGGAAAGTCCCAACCTCCAATGCCGATGGGAAAATTGCCGACGCTACTCTTGCACTCCAGTGTGATGCATGGCTATGGTGAATCTACTATCCAGGAATTCGTGCGGAACACCGATGCCAAACCTGTACTCTATCCAGTTTGAGGTCGTGCCCCAGAATGCGTCCGGCTCAACCGCTGTTGCCAAGGAACTTCTTGGCCGCGTTGGCAGGTGGGTCCAAGAAAAATATCGCCGTGCCTGGAACGCTTCGTGCGCCTTCCCCTCCGGGAACCAGCGGTCGGAGCCACTTCCGGGGCATTCCTTGGACCTGGTCTGCCACGAAGTGACCGGCGGCTCCCTGGCTCGCTTTCGATGGATTCATCCGGACGACAGAGACGCCACCATGCGATGGACTACCGATATTTCGATCGCTCACCTCGACGCTCGCGTACAGGTGGCCGTGCAATTGGGGGTGGCCTCCGCGACTTTTATCGTGCGTCCCGCCTGGATGACGCTCGGACGGCCGCGGATTGTTACGGAAATTCTGACCGATTACGCGTGCTGGATCGGAACACGGCCCATCCTGCCTCACAGGCAGATCATCGAGGCATCGGATGTGCCGGACTTTGTGAGCGACATCCTGCTTGATCCCGCTCGGACAATACCGGTTGTGGTCCTGTCCCACGACATGTTCACAGACAGGACATGCGTTGATGCGGAACGGCTGCACCGCAGCCTACTCGGCTTCGCCCACATCGCTGTCCTCGACAAGTGGGCGGCTTTTCGACTGACCGACAGTCTGGGCAAGAGCCTCTCTTGTTTCAACGGATGCGTCAGGATCTACTGGCCAGGCCTGACCCGCACTTCGGATCCGATGCATCACGAGCTCTACTTTCCGTCTCAGATTGAGGAGTTCGAGTTCACCGGCAAGCCGTTTGACCGCATGCTCTTCAACTTCCTGGCCAAAGTTTCGGCTTTTCGCTTTGCCGAGGGTGAAATCATTCGGCAGATCCAAACACGGGTCGATGGGCAACGCTTGGCCGAGGCGGAGCGAGTCCGCGCTCAGATTCAACAAGGAGCCCAGGACGCGAAAACATTGCAAGAATTCAAGGAGATGCTCGACCAGGCCATTGATGAGAACACTTCTCTCCTGAAGCAGGTTCAGGAGGGGGAAAGGGAAAAGGCAGAGCTGGCTACCGAAGTCGAACTCCTGAAGTCGAACTGGAACCTGTTCCAACAGCACCAGTCACTGGCGGATGATGAACAGGCCAGTGCGACTGTTCCAGAGACTCCGGAACCGGACACCGTGGTTGCCGCCATCGAACAGATCGAAGCCGAGTTCGGAAACGATCTGCTCATCCTCGACAGCGCGAAAGAAGCGGCCCGGGCGTCCGAGTTCGCGCGCCCAGTTGAGGCCTACCGGGCGCTCATGGCGATCCGCGATGTGGGTAACCTATACTTCGACTCGGTACGGATGGGTGAGTCGATGGGTGGGTGGGCTGAGCAGCTCTCGAAGCGGGGTTTTACCCAGTATTCGCAGACGGAAAGCGATACGGTCAAGAACGACTACAAGAAGTTCGGACGCTACCGCGACTTCATGGTGAACGGATCGAAGCGACGAATCTACCAGCACGTGGATCTCGGCGGCGGGGATCGGAAAAATTGTCTGCAGATTTACTTCGAGGCCGACCGGAAACTCAACAAAGTAGTCATCGCCTATTGCGGGGAGCACCTACCCTTTCCCCGGCAGAGGACCTGACAACACGACAAATCAGGACGCCGCCCCCTACACCTTCGCCCGGGCGGCCTGCCATCCGGCATCGAGGACAGCGCGCAGGGCGGCCAGCGGTCGGGCCTGCTTCGGGTCGCGGGCGAGGTTCGTGTACTCGCGCTGGTCGCTCGACCGGTCGTAGAGTTCCTCGTCCGGATGGGGACCGCTCCAGCGGATGTAGCGGTAGCGGGCCGTGACGGCGCAGCGGCCCATGATGCCGCCGGGCGCGGTAACGGCGCTGAACGCCGCCGATTTCCAGGGCCGCGCCGGATTGCGCAGCAGCGGCACAAGGCTTTGCCCTTCCAGGTTGGAGGGGGGCGTGAGTCCGGCCAGCGCGGCCAGCGTTGGGAAGATATCGACAAACTCCACCAGCGAGCGAGTCGCTTTGCCGTTGCCCTTCTGGCCGGGCGCGGAGATGAGCAGCGGCGCGCGCATCGACTCTTCAAAGAGGCTGCGTTTGTGCCAGCGGTGGTGTTCGCCGAGATGCCAGCCGTGATCGCCCCAGAGGACGATGGTCTTGCGGCGGAGGTTCAGGCGGTCGAGTTCGGCGAGCACGCGGCCCACCTGCCAGTCCATGTAAGAAACCGAGGCGTAGTAGGCGCGAATAGCCTCCTTTTTGTCGCGCTCGTTCATGCCCATGTCGCGGGCTCGCGTGTTGATGGCGATTTCGCTGGCCAGGGGAATGTCGTCCAGATCTCCACGGGGATTCACCACCGGCTGGATGGCATCGAGCGGGTAGAGGTCGAAGAAGCGTCCCGGCGCGACATGGGGCAGGTGGGGACGAAGATAGCCCAGGCCGAGGAACCAGGAGCCATCGCGGTGCTGGTTCATGGTCTCGATGGCGATGCCGGTGGCGCGATCGTCGGCTTGATCCTTGCCGTCGCCGCTGAAGGCGATTGCATCCCAACGCGCGGGCGACTTGTCCTGGGTGATGTTCCTGCCCGCCCCCGCCGTACGCTGCTCCTGGCCCGGAGGGCTGATCGACACGTCCCAACTGGGGGGATCGTCCCATTTGTTCGTGCCCACCGAGCCGGGTACGTCCATGTGGTACATCTTCCCTGCGCGCACGGAACGCCAGCCGCTGTGGCGGAACAACTGGGGCAACGTGACAACATCGGGCAGTTTGTCGCGCACGGAGATGTTGTTTCCGAATATATGGGTGGAATCGGGACGGAGCCCGGTAAGCAGCGAGGCGCGGCTGGGACCGCACAAGGGGTACTGGCAGTAGGCGCGGTCGAAACGCAGGCCGGATGCGGCCAGGCGGTCGAGATTTGGTGACTGGACCAGCGGGTGGCCGTAGCAGCCGAGCGCGTTGTTCATGTCGTCGGCGGCGATAAACAGGACGTTGGGACGCTCGGCGGCGGTCTTCTTCCCGAGGAGGAGGGCGGGAGACAGGGATGTTCCGAAGAATGTGCGCCGGGTGAGCATGATTCTGAGGAGAGGCCGCATTGAGCCTATCATGGAGATCATCACGCCGGGTGGTTCGGGGTGAAGCCAGGCATGGAACCTCCGCTGCCGGTTGCGCATCTGGTGCTTAGAGGCAAGAATCCATAGGGGCGAAGAAAAAGAGTAGAAATTCAGACTCTTCCCTCTTGCCCGCCTCGCAAGTCCGACAGTATACTGGCATTTTCACGGTGAGGATCACCTGAATGGGAAGCATCGCCATCGCACGGGAAGATTTCGATCCAGCGGCTCCAATGAAGG
>JADZBH010000069.1 GCA_020852175.1 Bryobacterales bacterium
ATCCGTACGGGCAGGAGAAGCCGGGGGCGACGATGAACGACCGGGAGAAGTTCGCGACGTACCTGCGGGACTCCGAGACGGGGCTGGACTATGCGGACCAGCGGTATCATCAGCCGGGGTGGGGACGGTTCCTGACGCCGGACCCATACCAGGCCAGCGGCGGACCGGCGAGCCCGGGGAGTTGGAATAGGTATGCGTATGTGGAGGGGGATCCGGTGAATCGGGTGGACCCGAAGGGATTGTTCTGGGAAGGCCCGAATCTGATGGCGCTCGATGGCGGGTTCATGTCGGCGGACACGTGGGGAGGCGGCGGGTACCGCGTCTGGACGATGTACCTCACCGACAACGACACGGAAACCTCGTTCACTGAATCGTTTGCTTCGCCGCTCGGGCAAGGTGGAGGGGGCGGGGGGAGTCAGGCACCGCCTCCCGTTAATCCCGACTGTGATGAAAGCGATCCGACGAACGCAAAGGTCATTGGATTCTTGCGACGGAACACGGCGGCCGCTGAACAACTTGCGGAAGAGACAGGACTATCACGCGAGTTCATTCTGGCCTGGGCAGCATTCGAATCAGGCTACGGCGAAGGAACTGCGTCACGGCGAAATAGTAACTTTTTCGGCCTGACTGCACCGAACGGAGGGACCGGCGGATGGTCAGGTGCGATTGCCTGTCATGAGAATGCCCATTCGGGTTTCGCGTGTTTCGATTCCGGCCATTTGAACTCGCTTCTAGTCTCGGGGCGAGCAGCGTTGTTATCACAAAGCAACCGATACCTGACACCCTCGCTTACTGCTCAAAACAGTGGCGGCTCAATTGCGGATATCGCTTCAGCGGTTGCGCGTGGCGGGGTTCAACAGTGAGCCGATTGACTATGGTGGAAGTGTTGCAGGTGCTGGAAAGGCTTTGGCGAGAAGGGAAAAATGTTTCTGAGCCTATGGCATCTGTTTGGGTCGATCAGTCTGGCCCTTATCGTCACCACTCATGCTTGGACGCAAGCGAATCGTGAACCAATATACTTCTCTACAGAAGAGTTGAAAATATTCATCCTGCATTCACCTGCGGCCCTGCTGTCAACGGAGCATGGTGGTTGCCCAGTCGCTTCATTCGAAACGTCTCGCGAGCGAGTGCTCTTGGTGCAAGTGAGAAATAACTGCCCTAAACGAGGATCGGGCATGTTGGCGAATTATTGGGTAGATCAACTAAGCCTACGCTTATGGAAGGATGCCGACACAAAAGTGGAGTTGGACACGAGAGAGTTACGCCGAATCCGCAACCGCTTGATGGAGACACGTCGCAAGCGTGAATAAGCCTGGTCCTAGATAAATACGCCGACACCTGCGACGCGATGGGACGGTTGCACACGATGGCGGAGCCGTATCCTAATATCGCAAGCACATAACTTGGGACGGAAGCAGGCTCTGTTCAATCCCATGATTCCCGTGAATTTGTTCATTCCCGCCTCACCGGTAAAACTCCCGCATGGAACCGGACATGGAAGCGGTTGCGCGTGGCGGGCAATGTGCGCTTCAGTCTTGGATCGCCGACAATGGAGGGTGCATGAACCGGCGACCCACGGCCACCGATGATTTGAAGCGCGGGCATCTGCGTTATTTCCCGGTGGCGCACGGCCGGCTGGAGTTCGCCATCGAAGTACGCCGGGCGATTCTGCTGGAGCGGCCCAGGGTGGTGGCCATCGAGTTGCCCTCGACGCTGGAGAAGCAGTTTGCCACGGCGCTGCGCAGGCTGCCGCAAATGAGCGTGCTGATGTATCCGGCGCGCGAGGACGAAGGCGCTGCGGTGTATGTGCCGGTGGAACCGTGCGATCCCTTCGTGGAGGCGATGCGGACGGCGCGCGAGGTGGGGGCGCGCGTGGAGTTCGTGGCGCCGGATTTGGGCGAGCCGCCGCACATCGGAGACATCTACCCGGACCCGTACGCTCTGCGGCGGATTCCGCTGGAACGTTACATCGAGTCTTACCGTTTGCACCCGCGCCAGCGGCACGAGGAGTTGGAGCGCTACGCGGCGGGCGTGGCGTGGAAGCTACAAGGAACCGATCCGGGCCAGGAAACCATGGTGGTGCTGACGCTGAATCTGCTGGACCCGGTGCTGGACGCCATGGAAAAGCCTCAGGAGCCGCCGCGCGTGAAGCAGACGGGTCTGCGCGTGGAACTGGTGAATCCCTCACCGTCGTGCCTGGCCGAGATCACGATGGAATACCCGTATCTGCAGGAGCGCTACGAGCGTTTCCGCCTGGTGCAGATCGAGCCGGAGTTGATCGACCGGCCCCGGGCGCAACTGGCGCTGCTGCGGGATGCCGAGCGGAGCTACACCGCGAACACGGGGGATCGCGTGGAGCACTGGCAGCGCCGCATGATGGCCCGGTACACGCGCAACCTGGCGCATTTGAACTCCGATTTGACGGCGTCGCTGTTCGACATAGTTGTGGCTTCGCGGGCCATCGTGGACGACAACTATGCCTGGGAGGTGTGGGAGACAGCCAACAGGTATCCGGCGCAAAGCGAGGCTTCGCCGCTGGAGACGGTGGATCTGTCGGCCGGCGAGGTGTGGCTGAACACGAGGAAGATCCGGCTGCGGCGGCGTCTTCCCCGCCCCAAGCAGCGGTTGAAGCCGGCCAGCTTGAAGATGCGGCGGAAGGAACACAGGCCGGGGGAGTGGGCGGAGCAGTTGGACGGCTCCTCGATCTGCTCCTATCCGCCCGAGGATCTGGTGATCGAGGATTTCGGCCACTACCTGAAGAAAAAGGCGCAGACGATTCTGTCGGAAGAGCGGGAACGCGTGGAGCCGTTCACGACGTCGATTCTGGACGGCATCGACATCCGGGAGACGATCCGGAACTGGCATGACGGAACGATTTTCGTGCGGAACGCGCGGAAGGTGGCGGGCGAGGTGGGGGCCGTGGTGGTGATTTTCGACCCGGGCGATGGGCCCCGCTACCCCTACATGACCACCTGGCTCGGCGAGCACCAGAACGAAAGCGACATGGCGTTTTATGCCACCAACCCGTTCGATCACATGGTGGGTCCGGGGATTGGACGGGCCGAGTATGGCGGCTTTCTGATGACGCGCCCGCCACGCCGGATGTTCAACGTGTGGGAAGACCGCGACTACGATTACGCCGAGAACAAGCCGGAGCGGCTGCTGATGGCGGGTTTGGATTACTCGGTGGATAAGTATGTGGTGTATGTGGCGTCCAAGCCGCCTCGCAGCGTGTTCCGGTCGATTGCGAGCCATCTGGGACGGCGGATCCTGTATGTACCGATCGGGCAGATGGATTCGGCCAGGGTGAAGCGCCTGCGCGTGGTGCACGTCTTGGACGGCTACGACAAACGGGACATCGCGAAGGACTATATCTGGTGAGCGGATCGGCGCGCCGGGCGGATCAAAAATAGAACCGCAGACCGAGTTGCACCTGGAGTGGAGTGCCGGTTTGGGCATTATTCCGGTCGTAGGTCCCATCGGCGAGCTTAAGACGCTGGAATCGGGGGTCGATGGCGGCGACGGTGCCGTTGGACTGGAAGCCGGGACCGTAAATGCCGCTCACGATGCCGCCGTTCACGCCCGCGTAGACGACGTTGTCGAGGTTCAGCAGGTTGAAGAACTCGGCCGAAACCTGGATTGTCTTGGTCTCGCCCAGGGAGATGCGCTTCAGCACGCGCAGGTCGTTGAAATAGACAGTGCGGTTGCGGAAGGAGCTGCGCGGCATGGGCACGCCCGGAGCCAGGTAGGGGCGGTCGTTCGTGTTGAACTCCTCGTTGTTGTCCGAACCGGTGATGGCGGTGATGGGGGATCCACTGCGCATGCGGACGATGCCGGCGGCCTCGAAACCGAGCCAGAGCGGGAGCACGAAGTGGGCGTTGGCCATGTGGCGCGTGTCCAGGCGTGAGTAGGCGTACTCCTGGCTGAAATCCTGCGGGTCGGCGTAGTTGACCCCGGCCGCGTCGCGTTCGGTATCGTCGTCGGAAAAGTTTCGCGAACGCGTGTAGTTGACGCTGAACTGGTAGCGGCGCGTCCGGTATTGGGCCGATACCGTCGCACCCCGGTAGAGAGACCGGGCGGAGCTTTCGCGCGCCAGGATCGTGCCGAGATTGGGGAGCGGACGGCGCACATTCCGGGTGCGGAGGCCATAGTTGGGTCTTTGCGAGGCATCGTTGGCGAGAAGGGTGGGAAGCGGGAGGTTATAGTCGCGGTTGCGTTGCAGGTGGACGGTGTTCACATAGTTCCACTGGATGCCGATGACCAGGTTGGACAGAATCTCGCTTTCAATGCCGGCGCCCGCCTGGACGGCGCGGGGGTTCCGGAAGTCGGCGGCCATGGCGGTGAGCGAGGCGCCGGCGAAGGGGTCCGGGGCCGAACCGAGCGCGAGTTGCGCGGCGCGCTGGACGGTTTCCGCGGGAATCACGGGGATCTGGCCCAGCGTGTAGCGGTTCAGATCGACACCGGCGGCAAGAAGCTGTTGGTAGACGGTAAGTCCGCCGACGGGGGCGAGCGTGATGGATACATCGCCCGGAGGCAGCCGGAAGTTGTTCACAGGACCAGCCATGACGATGAGCGGCGTGGAAGCGTAAAAAAGACCAGTGTGTGCGCGAATGACGGTCCGGGGCCAGCCGGAAAAAGGCGACCAGGCCGCGCCGAGACGGGGCATGAACTGGGCCGGAGAGTCCCGGATGTTGCCGGGGTCGATGGTTTGGCCGTTCGGGAAGACGAAGCCGCGCACCTGGCTGGCCAGCGCTTCGTTGTTCGCCTCCGCGACGGGGTTGAACTGGCCCTCCCAACGGAGGCCGAAATCGAGCGTGAGCTTGTTGGCGGGACGCCAATTGTCCTTGGCGAAAGCGGCCGCCTGGTGCATGCCCATTCGCGCGTGGAGGTTCCCAAGCTGGCGGCTGTAGGTGACCGCCGTGCTGTCGAAGCGGTTGGCGATGGCGCCGCCCGGCGAGAGGATGTCGAGGATCGTGTTGATGTCCGAGGTGGTGAACGAGAAGCCGCCGTACTGGTTAAGGCCGGACGATTGGGCCGCGGTGACGCGGTTGTAGTCGATGCCGAATTTCAGGGTATGCCGGCCGTGTGTGAGCGAGAGCGCGTCGGTGAGTTGCCAGCGCATGTCGTCCTGGATCGCGGGTAGGAAGTTTCGCGCGCCGAAGGTTCCCAGGGTGTTCGTCACATGGGGAGTCGCCGAATTCGACAGGCGTGGGCGGAGTTCGTGGCTGCCAGTGAAGCGAAGGTCGTTCAGCAGGGTGGGCGAAAACGGGCGTGTGTATTGCAGGGCGCCTGTGTGGGTGCGGTCCTGCTCGGCGCCGTCGTTGGAAAGCGCGCGGTTGGTGAAGGGCGTAATCGCGCCTCCCGCGCTGACGGCGTTCTGCGCGTTGGCGCCGCTTCCGTTGTAACGGAGCGTCAGGCGGTGGCCGCGCACGGACTGGTAATCGGCCTTCACGGTGGCGGCCATGGCGTTGTTGGTTTGCGTGAAGGGGCGTTCCAGGGAGTGATAAAAGTCGAAGGCCTCCTGGGCGCCGGCCGGAGGCGTGCGGCCGATCAGTTGCGCGAACAAGGTTTGGCGCGGCGTGCGCGAACGCTGGGCTTCGGCGGCGGCGAAAAAGAAAAGACTGTCGCGGCGGAGCGGCCCCCCGAACGAGCCGCCTGCCTGGTGCAGGGTTTCGAGCGATGAGGCGTTTTGAACCGGATCCCGCGCGCCAAATTCCTTGTGGCGGAGCTGATAAAAGCCATCGCCGTGAAACATATTGGAGCCGCTTTTCGTGATGGCGTTCAGAACTCCGCCCGTGGAGCGGCCGTACTCGGCCGAGTAGCCCGCGACGATCACCTGAAACTCTTCGATGGCGCTTTGCGGCACAGTCATGATTGAGTTCGAACGTTCGCCGCCGCGAATGCCGCCGTAGTAAGGCTGGTTGTAATCCGCGCCGTCAAGCATGACATTGGAGTTGATTCCCCGCTGGCCGGCGATACTCAACTGGCCCCGCTGCGGATCGGCCTGGACGGCGGGCGTCAACTGGGCGAAATCGTGGAAGCGCCGGCCGTTGATAGGAAGGTCCGTGATCGCGCTGGCCGACAGCAGCGCCGTGGGGGCTGGCAGCGTGGCGTTGATGAGCGAAGCCCCGGCTTCGATGGATGTGGAACTGGTCTGGAGTGCAAGAGTGACGTCAATCCGGATGCTGCCGCCCACCGTAACGGGTATCTGTTCCACGTCGGAGGGCGCGAAGCCGGAGGCACTGGCCGTGAGCGTATACAGACCGGCGTCGAGCAGAACGGCGCGATAGCCGCCCCGGCGATCGGTGGTGAGATGGCGGGAAAGTCCCGTGGAGGCGTTGCGGATTTCAATTGCAGCGCCGGCAACGGCGGCCTTGCCAGGGTCGAACACGCCGCCGGCGATCTCGCCTTTGTTGGCGTTGGACTGGCCTGGCAGCAGACAGGCGGCGGCCAGCATGAGATACGGAAGGCGGAAGAGTGGATTCATCGGATTAGCCGTGCCGGCGGGCCACTCACCCAGGATACGGGAACAGGCGGCAATGCATGGCTGCCGGAACGATATAATGTGCCTGCCGTGACGCGTTGCACACTATTCCTGCTCTTCGTCTCTCTGCTGGGCGCGGGGGAGTTGGAAGACCGGGCTTACAACATTTTGGAGAGGAATTGCTTTGGCTGCCACGGCGCCGGGCTGAGGACGTCGAATCTCGATTTGCGGACGCGCGAGGCGGCTTTGGCGGGCGGCGAGCGGGGCGAGGCGATTGTGCCGAACTATCCCGGGCGCAGCCGTGTCTACCTGTTCGCGGCCCACGCGCAGAAACCGGCCATGCCCCCGGGGAAGCAGTTGCCGGAGGCGGAACTGGCGATTCTGGAACGATGGATCAGCGCCGGGGCGGTCTATCCGGAGAAGGCCGCCGCGGACGGCGGTAGCGAAGGTGACGCGGCGCGCAAGGCGGCGCTCGCGGCGATGGAAGAACATCCTGTGACGGAGAAAGACCGGGCGTTCTGGTCGTTCCGGAAGCCGGTGCGTCCGGCTGTACCCGCTACCGGAGCGTCGAATCCGATCGACTCGTTCCTGCGGGCGGCATGGCGCGAAAAGGGACTGGTGGCTTCGCCTCCGGCCGGGCGCCGGGCGCTGGCGCGGCGTGTCTATCTGGATGTGACCGGCCTGCCTCCCACGCCGGAGCAGGTGCGCGCCTTCGTCGCAGACCGCTCGCCGCAGGCCTGGGAGAAGCTTGTGGAGGCTCTGCTGGCCTCGCCGCAATATGGCGAGCGGTGGGCCCGGCACTGGCTGGACCTGGTACGCTACGCCGATTCGGGCGGCTTCGAGTACGACCGGGACTATGTGCAGATCTGGCGGTATCGCGACTGGGTGGCCCGGTCGTTCAACGAGAACATGCCCTACGACCGGTTTGTGAAGCTGCAACTGGCCGGCGACGAGTTCGAGCCCGCCAGCCGGGAGGCCATCATCGCCACCGGCTTCCTGCGGCTGGGCCCGGAAAACAACATCAAGACCGAGCAGACGCGGATGGACGAGCTCGACGATATCGTTTCGACAACGTCCCTGTCGTTTCTCGGCATGACGCTCGGCTGCGCGCGGTGCCACAACCATAAGTTCGATCCGATTCCGCAGAAGGACTATTACCGCATCCAGGCGGTATTTTATTCGACGCGGCCCCGCGAATACCCTCTGGTGGACGCCGCCGAAGTGGACCGCTACAACGCCGAGGGAAAGCGGATTGACGGTCTGGTGAAGCCGCTCGCTGAGCGGCGCGAGGCGTTAGAAAAGCCGTACCGGGAGGCGATTTTCGCCGAAAAGGTGGCCCGGCTGCCTGAGTATATGCAGGAGGCCTGGAAGACGCCGCCGGAAAAACGTACCGAGGGGCAGAGGCTGAACGCGCGCCAGATCGAACGCACGCTGCAAATCGAGGAGCCTGAAATTCTGGCGCGAATGAGCGCCGCGGAGCGGGCCGAACATAAGCGCGTGACGGAGGAGACGGCGGCGCTGCGCAAACAGAAGCCGCGCGAGTATGACACGGCGATGGCGATTGGCGAGGAGGGACGTGAGGCGCTGCCGAGCTACTTCCTGCACAGGGGCTCGCCGGGGAACAAGGGGTCGGAGATGCGTCCGGGCGTCCTGACAGCGGCCTCGGACGCGGAACCCGCGTTCCCCGCCCCGCCCGCGCACGCTCACTCCACCTACAGGCGGCGCGGCTTCGCCCAGTGGATGGCGTCGAAGGAGAATCCCCTCACGGCTCGCGTGATGGTGAACCGGATCTGGCAGCATCATTTTGGCGAGGGCCTTGTCGCCACGCCGTCGAATTTCGGCCGTACCGGAATGCGCCCGTCCAACGCGGCGCTGCTGGACTGGTTGGCCGTCGAGTTCGTGGAGAGCGGCTGGGACATGAAACATATGCACCGGCTGATGCTGGCCAGCGAGGCGTACCGCATGGCGAGCGGCGACATCGAGGCGAACCTGAAGCTCGATCCGCGAAACCGGGCTCTGTGGCGGATGCCGAGGCAACGGCTGGAAGCCGAGGCCCTGCGGGACTCGATATTCGCCGTGGCCGGCACGCTGGACATGACGCGGGGCGGTCCTCCGGTGCAGCCGTTCATCGATCCGGCATTGTTCCAGGGAAGCTCGAAACGGACCTGGAACGGGAAGGCCGATGAGGACCGCTCGACGTGGCGCCGGTCGCTGTATGTCTTCAACAAGAGAAGTATCCGGTATCCGCTGTTTGAGTCCTTCGACCAGCCCGACATGATCACCTCGTGCGCGCGGCGGAACTCCTCCACCACGGCTCCGCAGGCGCTGCTGCTGATGAACAACTCCCTGGTGCGGATGCAGGCGGCGGAGTTCGCGGCGCGCTTGCGGCGCGAGGCGGACAACGATGCGGCGCGGATCCGCAGGGCGTTCGAACTCGCCTTCGCCCGCACGCCGGAGCCGAAGGAGATGGACGAGGCGGCGGGCTTTCTGGCGCGGGGCGGCGCGCCCGCGCTGGCGGAGTTCTGCCAAACGCTTTTCAACACGAACGAGTTTGCTTACCTGCCATGAGCTATTGCGCGCATCATTCCACCCAACGCTTCTGGAACCGGCGCGAGTTGCTGGCGCGATTTGGCGGGGGCATCGCCTCGCTGGCCGCTTCGGGGATACTGGCGCGCGCGGCCCGGCTGGACCCGATGGCGCCGCGGCCGCCGCACTATGCCCCGAAGGCCAAGGCGGTGATCTCCATCTTTTGTTACGGCGGCGTAAGCCACGTGGACACCTTCGATCCGAAGCCCCTGCTGGCCCGGCGCGCGGGCGAGGCGCTGACAGGAAAGGGCGAGGTGGTGGCTTCGCAGGGCAATCCGGGCGGCCTGATGCCCTCTCCGTGGGAGTTCAAGCAGCATGGCGCGAGCGGGCGCTGGGTGTCGTCGCTGTTTCCCCACATCGCGAAAAAAGTGGACGACCTGGCCTTCATTCATTCGCTAAGCTCGATCTCCAACGATCACGGCCCGGCGCTGTTCCAGATGAACACGGGAACGATTCAGGCGGGCCATCCCTCGATGGGCTCCTGGGTCACCTATGGTTTGGGCAGCGAGAGCGAAAACCTGCCGGGCTATGTGGTGTTCACCGACCACCGGGGCGGACCCATCGGCGGCGCGCCCAACTGGGGCAATGGGTTCATGCCGGCGGCATATCAAGGGACGCAGTTCCGTTCCGCCGGCGACCCGATCGTGGACCTGCTGCCGCCGAAGGATCTGCCGCCGGATCGGCAGCGGCGATGGCTGGACCTGTTGCAGAAGCTGAACCGGGAGCACGCGGCGAAGAACCCCGCGGACACGGAGTTGAGCGCGCGCATCGCGGCGTATGAACTGGCGTACCGGATGCAGTCGCATGCGTTGGAGGCGGTGGACATCGAGCGCGAGAGCGAGGCGACCAGGAAACTATACGGCGTGGGTGAGCAGCCAACGCATTATTTCGCGCGGCAGGCGCTGATGGCGCGCCGTCTGGTGGAGCGCGGCGTGCGGTTCGTGCAGCTCTATTCCGGCGGCGGGAACTTCCAGGAATCCTGGGACGCGCACTGGGACATCAAGGCGAACCATGAGATGCACTGCGGCGAAACCGACAAGCCGATGGCGGGCCTGCTGACGGATTTGAAGGCGCGCGGGATGCTGGACTCGACACTGGTGATCTGGCACGGCGAGTTCGGGCGCATGCCGATTTCGCAGCGCATGGATGGCCGCGACCACAACCCGTACGGCTTCACGGTGTGGATGGCGGGCGGAGGCGTGAAGGGCGGCTCTGCCGTGGGCTCCACCGACGAGTACGGCTACCGCGCGCAGGAAGACAAGAAGACAATCAACGATCTGCACGCGACCATCCTGCATCTGATGGGCATGAATCACGAGCGGCTGACCTATCCCTTCAACGGGCGGCAGATGCGGCTGACCGATGTAAGCGGCGAGGTGATCCGGCAGATCGTGGCGTAAAGCGCCCGGTGGCTATCGCAGCGGCAGCTTGACGGCGGCCTTGGTGGCGATGCTCTTCTTGAGCGCCTCGATGATCTCCACGACATCGACGTTGATGTCGAGCGCGACCATGGGGTTCAGCGGTTTCTTGCCGTGCGCGGCGGCGATCATGTGGGCAATGGGCTCGGCGTTTCCAGGGGCCAGCGGCTGCAAAGGCTCCTCGATGGCCGCGCCGCGCCCCTTGCGGATTTCCAGGCGGTCGCGTGTCAACGTGGCGCTGCCTTCCAGGCCGAATACCTCGAGCTCCTGAAAGCTCCGCGGCAGGTCCCAACTGCCTTCAAACAGACCAACGCCATTCTTATAGCCCAGGATCATCGTGGAGTTGTCCTCCACCTTGGGGAAGATGGCCGGTCGGAGATGGTTCACATGGGCGTAGACGGACTCGGGCTTGCCGAGATACCAAAGGCTCCACAGCGCGTTGTAACAGCCGAAGTCCATGAGCGCGCCGGCGCCGTTCTGAACCGGATCGGTGAGCCATTGGAAGAAGACGGAGTTGCGGGGCCCTTCCGAGCCCGGGCCTCCGTGGCCGACTATGCCGCGCAGCCGCCACACCTGGCCCAGCGCGCCGGAGCCGGCTTTCGCCTTGGCCGCGTAGTTGGAAGGCCACCACGCCATCTGATAATTGGTGAGCACGACGATACCGTGGCGTTGGGCCAATACACGGATGGCGCGCGCGTCGGCGAGCGTCGAGGCCAGCGGCTTCTCGAACATGACATGAATTCCACGCGGAGCGCAGAGCTTGACGATGCGGAGATGGTCGTTGTTCGGCGTGAAGGCCCAGACAATATCGGGCTTCACCGTATCCAGCATCCGGGCATCGTCGGTATAAAACACGGACGCGGGCGCGCCCAGCTTTTGGGCTTCGGCGATGAGACTGGTATTGGCCTCCGAGATGCCAACCAGGCGGGCCGGGTTGCCCGAGATCATCCGGGGCAGGTGCCCCCAGACGTGGGAATGTTGCAGGCCGATCACCGCGATGGTGGGGCTGGCGGAGTAGGCCGCGGAAAGCGCAGCCAGCCAGAGTACGAACGCACGGATACAGGAACGCATGATTCTTAGCGGATTTTACACCGTCCGGCTTGCGGCGGGTTGCCCGGCTGGCCTAGAATTCTGGAATCTCGAAACATGTCTCGTGGAGCGGATACCGGGGTTGGACCCTCGGCAGGACGCAGGTGGTGGGACTCAGGATGGTGCGGTGGTAGAGTAGAAACCACGTTTGAGAGGAGGGTCCTTCGCGGGACCAGGGAAGGATTCCATGAACCGGACGCGAATCGGCTTCATTCAGACGTTCCTTTGGTTGGGTGTGGTGGCGGCCGCGTGGGCGCAGGATCCCCTCGGGCGGGCCCGGCGGTTGGAGAGCGAAGGCGACGCCGCCGGCGCGCAGCGCGTTCTGCGGGAAGCGGCGCAGGAACCTTCCGCGGCGCCCGGGCAGTTGCTGGAATACGCCGAGTTTCTGGACCGGTACAGGAACCCCGATGCCCGTGCCGCGTATGAGAAAGCGGCCGGCGCGTTGCCGTCAGGCGCGGACAAGACGGCGGCACTGCGGCGATTGACACTGCTGAGCCTGCTGCGCGGGGACCGTCCTGCCGCGGAAAAGCACCTGGCGGCCTACCGCTCGGCGGGCGGCACGGATCTGGCGGCGGCCATTCCCACGGCGGCAAAAATCGATATGCCCGTGGCGGGAATTCCCGGACCGCTGGTTTCCTTCGCCCGCATGGCGGCGCTGTCGCCGGACTTGAAGCCGGACGAGTTGCTGGGCGCGCTGGCGCGCAACGTGGTGACCAACGGCTACCAGGCTTCGACCTCGGCCGAGGGGTTGGACCAGACCGAATATCTGAAGCTGGTGTTCCGCTATCTCGGGCAGGCGCGCGAGATTGAAAAACTGGCCGGGGAGTCGAAGGTGTTGACCATCTCCTCCTGCGACACGCCGGAGACGGGCGAACTGCTGAAAGTGCTGGGCTACCGGATGCGGGGCGCCTGTGGCAGCGAAGTGGTGCTGGAAACGGTGAACGCCGGCCGCGCCTTTCTGACCATCGATTCCGGCTTCCCGCTGGCCGAACTCGAAGTGGCGCTCCGGAATAACCGCCCCTTCCAGTATGACTATCATCCGACGCTGGTTCCCGTCCTGTTCGGGCCGGAGTATTGGATGTCCGCCGAGAAAGAGAAAAAGGAGTTCATCGACGTCTTCCTTTCGGACCCCGCTCTGTGCCGGCTGTACCTGGGTTTATCGAAGCTGGACGCCCACACGGCAGCCGAGATGAAGAAGGCGATCTCGATTCAGCGTCTCCGGGCTTTCGCCCATGTCCTGGACTTCTTCGGCGGCATGTTCGTCGTGCGTAACGGCAAGGCGCAGGTGCCAGGCAGCGCGGCCACTGTGGCCGCCTGGGGCGACCTGGTGGGCGTGAGTCCGGAGAAGGGCGTCGAATTCTATGAAAAGTTGATGGCCAAGGACGACGGGTGGTTAACGAGCTATTACGATTCGCTGGCGCGCATTGACGGCCCGATCCGAGACTATCTGAGCGAGCCCGAGCGTTTGAAACGGTTCTACGCGGCGCTGAAAGGGCGGATCACCAGCCCCGGTCCGGCGCGGCCGGTGTTCCGGTCCAACACGGACCTGATGCTGCTGACCACGCGGCTGTGGCTGGAACCGGGCGGGCAGCCGCACGTTCCGGGCGGCGTGGAGATGTGGAAGAACCTGTTCGTCAATCATCCCCACGGCAAATACGACGGGAAGTTGACGAAGCTGGCATCGTCATGGAAGACCGCCGATGATGTGTTGGAGGCATTGTTCGCCCTGTGCCGGAAGGCGGTGGAGAACGAGCCTCTCAAGATCTTCATGGCCGTGAGCGATATGGATCGCCTGCGCGCGGCGCCGCTGGCCCCGGAAACAATCGACAGGATCGCGCGCACCTACCGATTCTTCGGAGCGCAGATTCCGCTGCTGGCCGAACAACCGGCCCTGACCGACCAGTCGATCCGGAACTTCCTGACGACGGCGCAGGCCATCGGCTCCATGCGCGACCAGTTGACGCGGGCCGATACGGCGGGGAGTTTTCAGTCCCTTCTCGGGCTGTGGCAGATCCTGAGCCGGAACGACCTGATTCCGGTGGCGGAACGCAACGCTCTGTTCGCGGGCATCGTGGACGACTTCGCGAAAGTGAAGGACGGAGGTGCGCTGTTCGATGCGAGCCGCGCGCATGTGCTCGCGCTGATGAAGGCGGCGGGCGCCACCCAGGGTTCGGCGCAGGACCGGATGCTGGACCTGATGGCGGGTAGCCTGAAACCTCGGGACCAGGAAGCCCATACGCTGCTGGTGCAGGAGATGACGCGGCTGTTCGATTCGCAGCGCCTGATTTCACTCAAGCTGCTGCTGGACATCGCCGAACATACCGAGGCCATCGGCAAGGGCGAGAAGGTGAACGTAGCGCTTCTTAACCGCCTGAACACGCGCATGCAGGAGATTCAACTGCCGCGTTCGTCGCTGACGACGGCCGAGCGCAACGCCCTGTCGTTCGGCTATTGGAGCGACAGGCATGTGGACAGCCAGCGGAAACTGAACATCCGGACCGAGGTGGAAAAAGCCGGCGCCGACCCGGAAAAACTCCGCGAAGCGCGCGGGAAACTTGCGCCCATGCTGCGCGACACCCTGGTGGGGTTCAACTACCTGTACTACGCGCCTCCCGCGGCCCAGGTGCTGCGGACCAATCCTTTGTTCGCGCGCAGCCATGATTTTCTGGGCATTCAGGGCACCAACCAGACCTGGCGGAACACCGAGGTGCTGGGTTCGGGCTGGCCGTCGAGCGCGGGCGGACGTCTGGTGGGTTCACTGGCCGGTCTCGGATACGCGCTGGCTGAGGCGGAACAGAACTTCCTGGTTCCTTCGCGCGAGCAGGCGCTCATCTGGGGCGATCTGGTGCCGCAGATGATGCTGATGGCCAAACTGCCCCGCTGGTGGAACTCGACGCGCGCGCAGACGCACTGGGTGGGATTGCACCTGGGCGAAGGACAAACGCTGCTGGCCGAAAGCGTTCTGAACCCTGCGGTGAGATCCCAGGTGGTGGCCGTGCTCAGCAAACAGGCCGCTCCGAACCGGACGGCGCGCGTGGAGGAGATGCTGTCGGCCGGGGATCTGGGCGGAGCGCTCGAACAGGTCACGCCCGCCGAGTTGTACCAGATCGCCGAGGCGTTGAAAGGCGGCGCGAATCCCCTGGCGCGGGAGATCCGGCGGATGGCGGCTTCGCCCCAGGTGGCGCCCGCGGCCATCTCGCTAGCCTTCGGCACGCCCAAACCCACGCTGACCAGTTCCAACAGGCCAGGGCTGACGTTCCTGCGCACGTTTCCCACGCTCATGGGCTATTCCAGCCGGATCATGGCCGAAAGCTGGGAGTCGAGCATCCTGTACTACGCCGCGCTGGCCGATGAACTGCAAGTGGACCCCGGCCGGCTGGCCGTGTCGGTACCGGAGTGGACGCAGCACACGGTACAACGGATCTTCGCCACGCACCTGGAGGATTGGCCTGCCCTGTTGCGCGCGCTGCGGGTGGTGGGCGACGAGGTTCGCGCACGGGGCCAGGAAGCTTCTCTCAGTTTGTCCAGTGGGGGTTACTAATCCATGCCAAGACATGAGCCGTCGGGCGGAAGGATGACACGGAGGCTGGCCTTGTGTACAGGCCTGCAGGCGGCCGGCGCGGCGCTGGGCTGGGCACAGGAGCCCGTCGCCGCCGATAGCGAGGACCGGCCGACCTTCCGCGTGAAGGTGGACATGGTGGTGCTGAGCTTCACCGTGACCGACAACAAGGGCAAGTACATCACCGGCTTGAGGCCGGTGGATTTCCGCATCACCGAGGACGGCATCCTGCAGAAGGTCTCCACGTTCGGCGAAGGAAACAAACCGCCCATCCAGGTGCTGGACGACGGCTCCACGCGGCCCATCGTCGCCACCGGTCCGGCGGTGAAGGCCGTGCCCGAGGCGGCCGAAGCGCGCGGCGATGCCTTCGTGGGCACCAACGTCTTCGTGCTCTTCGATACAAGCAACTATATGTACAGGGGCTTCGTCTACGCCTCCGATGCCATCGCCGATTTCGTACGCGGCCTGGACCGGGCCGACTCGGTGGCCATCTACACGTTTTCGCGGAACCTGTCGCGGGCGGCCTCGCTGACGCGCGACCGGAACCAGGCCATCATGGGACTGCGCAAAGCCGTGGCGGGCGACGATGCGGCCCTCTACAACGCCCTTCTGCTGGCCTTGCGCGATGCCGCCAAGGTGCCCGGCCGCAAGGTGGTGATCGTCTTTTCCAATGGACCCGACAATGCGAGCATGGTCGCCCCGGACGACGTGCGCGCCGTGGCCGAGGACGAAGGCATTCCGATCTATGTGATCTCGACCAACGACGTGAACCGGGACGCCATCTCATCGAACGTGTTCAAACGGATCTCGCAGCGGACCGGCGGGCAGGTGTTCTTCGCCAAGACGTGGCAGAAGCAGGTGGAGGCGTTCGAGTCGATTCGCGAATCGCTGGGGAACTCCTACACGGTGAGCTACTATCCGCAACCGAATCCGAACGACGGCTTCCGGCGCATCAACATCGAGATCCTCAGCGACGCGGCGAAAAAGATGCGGGTCCGCGCGCGGCCCGGCTACAGGCCAAGCCGGACCTTCTGAGCCGCGAGCGGGCTCTCCTTACTCCACGCGCAGGCTGGCGGCGCGCTCGTCGAAGTCGGACACATAGTAGGCGCCGCGGGCGGTGCGCAGGTCCGGCTCGCTGCGAGTGAGACGGGCGGAAGCGCCGCTGTAATTGTGAGCGTCGAACAGCACGGCCGCCTGCGCGGAACCAACCAGCCGCATGCTCCGAAAGCGCCGCCGCTCGGATCCCAGGTCGGCCGAGGCGCTACCGCTCGCAAAACAATAAGGCGTGCCGCCATAGTTGGTCTGCATGTAAAAACAGGCCCCGTTGGGCACCGAGGCGACGGGCGAGACGATGGTGCTGGCGGCAGGCGGCGCGGCGGGTGTGGGTGAAAACGGCGGAACGCCGGCTGCTCCTGAAGGGGGCGTGCCTGTCCCGGCGGCGCCCGGTGTATCGAAGAAACCGCCGGTGGAGATGCCGTTGCCGGGTGGCGCGGCGGCAGGCGGAGGTGCGGACGGCGGAACCGTCACGGCAGCCGATGGCGCGGCCGCGGGCAGCGGGATGGTCTCGAAATCCTTCGCGGCCACTTCGAACAGCGTGCCCGAGGCGCGATAGACGATCCGCAGGGTCTTCACGCGGCCGGGCGACGGATCGCTCACGCCCAGCGCGTCGAGCGTTACGGGAAGTTCACGCTTTCCCGCTGCCAGTGCGCCGCGCACCACTCCGGTGACGTCATGCAATTGGCCGGCGCCATAAGTGGCCAGCACAATCTCCACGGGTTGGGCGCTGGCCATGCCGGCGGCAAGGCAAAGAGCGGCTGTGAGGCGAAACATGCGGCAGTTCACTTCCTCCACGATAGCCGAATGGGGCGGCACGCGGGCGCGGCGGACCAGGGACGGTCTGCTAGCTTGGAGTATCGGATGATTTCTTTTTCCAATATCAACAAACAGTATGGCCGCCAGTTGGTTTTCGTGGAAGCGTCGTTCCAGTTGAACCCCGGTGAAAAGGTGGGCCTGGTGGGTCCCAATGGCGCTGGCAAGACGACGCTGTTCCGGATGGTGGTGGGCGAGGAAGCCCCGGACGATGGCGAAGTCACCGTCCCCAAAAAACTGACCATCGGCTACTTCCGGCAGGATGTCGAGGAGATGACGGGCCGCTCGACGCTGGACGAGGCCATCGCCGGCAGCGGACGCGCGGGCGAGTTGCACCACGAACTCGAAGAGTTGCAACGGGCGCTGGAGGATCCCGCGCGCGCAGCGGAGATGGACGCCATCCTCGATCGTTTCGGCCATGCGCAGGAGGAGTATCAGCACTTGGGCGGCTACACACTGGAGGCGCAGGCGCGCGAGGTGCTGCACGGTTTGGGCTTCGGCGATGGGCAGATCGACGGGGACGTGGGCGCGCTCTCGGGCGGCTGGAAGATGCGGGTAGCCTTGGCCCGAGTGCTGCTCGGCCGGCCCGACGTGCTGCTGATGGACGAGCCCACCAACCACCTGGATCTCGAATCGATCATCTGGCTGGAACAGTTCCTGAAGGGTTACCAGGGCGCGCTGCTGATGACCTCGCACGACCGTGAGTTCATGAACCGGATCGTGTCGCGCATCGCCGAGATCGACGGCGGCGAAATCATCGTCTACTCGGGGAACTACGACTTTTACATGCACGAACGGTCCCTGCGCGAAGCCAACCAGCAGGCGGCCTTCGCCCGGCAGCAGGCCATGCTGGCCAAGGAGCAGCGGTTCATCGAACGTTTCAAGACGCACGCGGCCAGGGCGGCGCAGGTGCAAAGCCGCATCAAGGCGCTGGACAAGATCGAGAAGCTCGAACTGCCGAAGAAGAGGCAGGTGGTGAAGTTCGAGTTCCGTACGCCGCCGCGTTCGGGCGACCAGGTGGCGCTGGTGGAGGGCATCTCCAAGGCGTATGGCGAGCGGCGGCTCTACGACAACTTCACACTGACGGTGCGGCGCGGGGAGCGGTGGGCGGTGATGGGCCGCAACGGCGCGGGCAAGACGACGTTGTTGAAGATGGTCGCCGGGGCCAGCGCGCCCGACGGCGGACAGGTGCGTATGGGGGCGAGCGTGAACATGGGCTACTTCGCGCAGCAGTCGCTCGACGTACTGGAGGCGGACCTGACCATTGGCGAACAGTTGCAGAAGGACTTCCCCATGGACAGCCTGGGCGCGTTACGGACGCTGGCCGGGGCGTTTCAATTCTCCGGCGACGACGTGGACAAGAAGATCCGGGCCCTGTCCGGCGGCGAGAAGACGCGCCTGGCCATGGCGCGTATGCTGTACAACCCGCCGAATTTCCTGGTGCTGGACGAGCCAACCAACCACCTGGACCTGGCCACGAAAGAGATGCTGATCGAGGCGCTGCGGGAATTCGAGGGAACCATGCTGTTCGTGTCGCATGACCGGACGTTCCTGCGCGGCCTCGGCTCCCGCGTGCTGGAACTGGGCGGCGAAAGCGGCACGGGCGCTCCGCTGCTGTATCCGGGGACCTACGAAGAATATGTGACGCAGACCGGCCATGAAGCGCCGGGGATTTACCACTAAAGCGAAACGGCATGCGAACTTTTTTGCGAATACTGTTTTTGACGGCGGCCATGGCGATGGCGATGGGGGCTGCCGGACAGATGCCCGCGGACCCCGATCTGGCGCGGGATTTGCAGTGGATCACCTATTCCGGCGACCATGCCGTGACACGCCGCTGGGGTGTACACTTCGAGGCCAGTCTGCGCCTGGAAGACGACTCGGCATGGACGCAGTGGCTGCTGCGTCCTGGCGTGAGCTATCAACTCGGACGGCATGTTCAGTTGTCGGCCTGGTACGCGCATACGGCCACTCACGCGCAAGGATTTTCCGGACGCGACGGGGCGCAACCCGAGCACCGCCTCCAACAGCAGCTCACCGTGGCGCAACCCTTCCGGCGCTGGCGGCTGACGCACCGTTTCCGCCTGGACCAGCGCTTCCTGGGCAGCGGCACGGTGGGGGGCGCGGAGCGCGTGTGGCGCCTGCAACACCGTCCGCGGTACATGGTGCGTCTGGAGGCGCCGTTGCGGAACACCGACGGTCCAGGCAGCGTGTATGCGGCTTTTTCCAACGAACTGTTGTTCCGTCTCGGCTATGCCGGCCAGTCGGCGCTCGATCAAAACCGCTTCTACGGCGGGTTGGGCGTACGCCCGTCCCGGCCGCTCGTCATCGAAGCCGGCTTGATGCACCAGCGCTATCAACCCCTGGCGGGCGGGGCCGCGCAAAACAACGTGGTGCTGCTGGTGACGGTGAAGAACCAGATGCCGTTGCGGCGGCTGCTCGGGTTGGAGTAGGCCCTCACGGCGATTCAACCGGCCTTGGCGGCCTGCGCGGCCATGGTCTTCCATGCCTCCTCGTCGCGGCCGATGCTCACCAGGCTGCCTGCACGGACCAGAGGCAGGCGAAGCAGGGCCGGATCGGTTTCGATGCGGCGGATCAAATCGGGATCGGTCATGCGCAGGTGGGCCAGTCCGGCGTCGACGTACGACTTCCCTTCCCTGTCGATGAGGCTCTGCAGGGTGAACCGGTCCAGGAAGCGTTTCAATTCGCCCGGGGCCAGGGGTTTCACCTTCAGATCCACCAGTTGCAGGTCGATCCGGCGCTCCTTGAAGAAGCGCTCCGCGGCGCGCGTGGCCTGGGAATTCTTCAGGCCGAAGATCTGAACGCGAAGCATACAGTTTCGATTGTGGCAGAGCGGCGCGGGCGCGCGGCCGGCCGCCTCAGCCGTAAATGAACTCGGCCGAAGCCGTACAGGAAACCGACGGCGTCAGCCGCACCCAGTGCGCGCTGAAGGCGCCCGGAAATTCGTGATGCACATAGGAGCCTCCGGAAACGGCGATCCGTTCATAAGTGACCCAGGAGCCATCGCCCAGGAAATCGATCTCGACGTGAAACGTGCAACTCTTGCCAGCGGTCAGGTGGAGCGCCTTGCGGTCGAACCCGGTCATCAGGAACGGGTCTGAGGGCTGGTTGGCGGTGACGGCGGCTTTGCGCCACGGGCCTCCCCAGCCGGCGGGCTTGCCCCAGGACCACAGATCGTCCGTCTTTCCGTACCAGATGCCGGACTGGGGCTGGCCGCCAAGAGGGTTGTTGTTGTTGTTCGGCGAACCTTCGTTGCCGCCAAATGCCAGCAGACCGCGGAACGGCGTGTAATCGGGGATCGTGCGCAGGTGGGCGCAGATGGGTTTCACGCCCCAGATGTGGCCTCCAAAGGGCGCTGGCTGAAGTTCGTAGAACATGCCATGGATGTCCATCAGGAAGTGTTCGGTTTCCACCTCGCGAATGCGCATCCATTCGGTCTGCCAGGCGTGGTTGAAGCGATTGCTGGACTTGGGCAGCCGGTAGCGCTGCCACTCACCCTTCACCAGTGCCCAGAACAGAACCGAGCTTTCGTCCCATCCCGTGGCGAACAGAACGCTGCCGAGATTGCCGCGGGCCGCGACATCCATATGGGGCTTGCGCGAAAGCGCACGCCAGGCTTTGCCGTCGTACTCAAACAATCCGGCCTGCGTGTCGCCAAATTCGTAGAAACCGTTGTTGGTCACCACCATGCGCCCCTGCGCCGTGAAACCGCCCTTGAAGTGAGGCCGCTGTTTGATCTGGAACCGCTCCACAAGGTCGTCGATCTGGCGCGACTGGTGCGTGTTCACGTCGTGCTCAAACAGCAAGCCTTCCATCGTGAGGAAGTAGACGCGGTTGGCCGGATCGCTCAGATGGGGCATGGTGGTGGTGAGACGATGTTCGGCCAGGACGGGCAGGAAGCGGTGGTTGCCACGGTCGTCGATGGCGTAGGGGCCGAGGAAGACCTGGTTCGACGGTGCGTGGACCAGACGGTTGGCGTGCGTGCCGTCGTGTTGATGGACCGCGACGGCTTCAAACCGGTCGTCGATGCGATAGAGGCAGAGTCCCGTTCCGGTGTCCTTCTTGTGGGAGTTATAGGTGACGGCCCACAGCGCATCGGCCCAGGGCATGAGGGCGCCGACGCCGCACTCCGAGCGCGGACCAGCGGTGTGCGAGGCAAGGCCGGTGTTGGGCAGGCCCGCGAACCGGGTTTGGGCGGCCGCGGCGGCGGGGAGAAGCGAAAGAAGGGATCGTCGGGACAACATGTAACTAAGGATACAGAGGACCGTATCCACCGGTCCGGCCGCCAACAGGAGGAGAGCACGCGCCGCACTCCTCCGCGAGTCTTATATACTGGCTCGGACAAGTCCCTTCAATGGGACTACTTCAGGGGAGTAGTATGATTCGACACATTGTTCGCCTTTTGGCGGGTTTGAGCGTTGCGCTCTGCGTGCACGCGCAGGATCCTCGCGGATTCATTCGAGGCACGGTGACCGATACCACCGGGGCTGTGATTGCCGGCGTGAAGGTGCGCGCCACGGCCAACGAAACCGGCGTGGCCGCCGTGGCCGAAACCAACGCGGCAGGTCAATATAATCTGCCCTACCTCATCTCCGGCATGTACAAGATCACCGTGGAGCATACGGGCTTCAAGTCGTTCCTGCGCAATCAGGTGGAGGTGCGCGTGAGCGAAACCCTGGAACTGCCCATTCAATTGGAGGTGGGCGCTGTCAGCGAAACGGTGGAGGTGCGCGACACCTCGCCGACGCTGGAAACCACGAACGCCTCGCTCGGACTGGTGATGGACCAGCGGCGCATTTCGGAACTGCCGCAACGCGGCGCCAACCCTCTTGAACTCACCCTGCTGGCGCCCGGCGTCGCCAACACGACCAACCTGCGCCTGCGTAAGTCCATGGCCCCGGAAGCGACTTCCGACATCAGCGCCGACGGCGCGGGCCGCTACAACAACGAGTTCCAGATTGACGGCATCTCGAATACCGCCGCCGACCGGGGCAGGGGCTATGCGCGAGTCGCCTATGCGCCGCCGGCCTCGGCCGTGCGTGAGTTCAAGATGCAAACCTCCGCGTACGACGCCTCCATCGGCCACACCATGGGCTCGGTGGTGAACGTCTCCACGGCGAGCGGAACCAATGAACTGCACGGCGAGGGGCACTGGTTCCTGCGCCACTCGGCGCTCGACGCTCCGAATTTCTTCAACAACAAGAACAATACGCCCCAACCGGTGTATCAGGACAATCGCTATGGCCTCTCCGTGGGCGGGCCTCTGACGATTCCCAAGCTTTACGACGGACGCAACCGTACGTTCTTCTTCTATGCATTCGAAGGGAACCAGTTCGGAGTGCCGACGCAGTTTTCGCTCACCGTGCCCACGGCGCAGCAGCGCAACGGCGATTTTTCACAACTTCTGGGGCTTTCCAACGCCAACTACCAGGTCTACGACCCATCGACCACCGTCCCGGCGGCCGGCGGACGCTTTGCCCGCCAGCCGTTCGCGGGCAACGTGATTCCCCGCAGCCGCCTGGATACGCTGGGCGCCAACCTGGCAAACCTCTACCCTCTGCCGAATGCACCGAACACGGCCACCGCCGATGGGCGCAACAACTACTTCAGCGCCCCGAAGGCGATTCAGAAGACCTATTCCAACCTGCTGCGCTTTGACCACGCCATCAACGAGAATCACCGCGTGTTTCTGCGCGTCCACTATGATTTCTGGAAAGAAAACAAGAACCACCACTATTTGAACGAGATCAACGGCATCCATCAGAACCGCCCCAATCGGGGCGTTGCATTGGACGACGTAGTGGTGCTGAATCCCACCACGGTCCTCAACCTGCGCTATGGCTTTACCAGCACGAAGTGGTGGCAGTACCGCACCTCGCGCGGCTTTGACCTCGCCAGCCTTGGTTTTTCGCCCCAACTGATTGCCTTGACCGAAAAGGGACAGGCTCCGCTGCCGCGCATCACGCCCGGCGCCTACAGCCCTTTGTCGAACTGGGAGGAACCGGGAGACGGGGTGAACTCAAGCCTGACCCACTCCGTCACGGCCAACATCACCAAGATGCACGGCAACCACTCCATCCGGTTCGGTCCTGAATACCGCGTCTACCGCAGCTTCAACAACCGGCGCCCGATCGGCGTCTCGCCGGATCTGTCGTTCACCAATACGTACACGCGCGGGCCTCTGGACAACTCGCCCACGGCTCCCATCGGGCAGGATCTGGCCGCGATGCTGCTCGGCATCCCCGCTGGCAGCATGGAGGTGGCGGCCAATTCGGCGCTTCAAAACCAGTATCTCGGGCTCTACGTCCACGACGACTGGAAAATGACGCGGCGCCTTACGGTGAACCTGGGTTTGCGCTACGAAGTGGAGACTCCCATCACGGAGCGGTACAACAGGCTCCAGGCCGGCTTCGACGAGACGACGCCGAGCCCGATCGACGCGCAGGCGCGCACAAATTATGCGCGCAGCCCCATTCCCGAACTGCCCGCTTCGGCGTTCAAAGCGCTGGGCGGACCCACCTGGGTGAACCAGGGCGGCGTGGGGCGCAGTCCGTTCCTCGGCGAAAAGAATAACTTCATGCCGCGCATCGGGTTTGCTTACCAACTGGCCAAGGAAACCATCGTCCGCGGCGGCTATGGCATCTTTTACAACTCTCTGGGTGTGAATACGATTCTGCCGCTTCAGACCGGGTTCGCGCAGGCGACGCCGATTCAGGCCTCGCTCGACAGCGGTTTGACCTACCAGGCGACCACGGCCAATCCGTTCCCCGCGGGCCTCATTCAGCCTCAGGGACCCTCGGGCGGACTCTCGACCAACCTTGGCCAAAGCCTGACCACGTATCTGCGCCCGAACAAGCAAGGGTATGCGCAGCGCTGGTCTCTCGGCGTTCAGCATGTGCTGCCGGGGCAGTTGCTGCTCGACACATCGTATGTCGCCAATCGGGGCACGCGCCTCGACGTCCAACGTGAGATGAATGCCGTTCCGGCCCAATATCTGAGCCGCTTGCCCTCGCGCGACCAGACTCGCATCGATTTTCTGAGCCAGCAGTTCCCCAATCCATTCCGCGGCACGAACCCCATCTATGGCGCCAATATCAGCCGCGCCAACCTGCTGCGTCCCTATCCGCATTTCGGCAGCCTCTCGCGGGAGGAGCCCATCGGCTACTCCTGGTACCACTCGCTCCAGGTGCGCGCCGAGCGCCGTTTTCTGCAGGGTTTCACGTTCCAGCTCGCCTATACTTTTTCCAAGGTGATGGAGGCGGTGGAGTTCATGAACGAAGCCGACACCACGCCGTATGAGAGCGTCAGCGCGTTTGACCGCCCGCACCGTATTGCCTCCAGCGGAATTTGGGAGGTCCCCATCGGCAAAGGAAGAAGGTTTGCCAATGCTCTGCCGCGTCCGGTTGACTTTTTCCTGGGTGGCTGGCAAATTGGCGCGGTGGTCGCGCTGCAGGCGGGCGGCCCGATGGGATTCGGCAACGCCATCTTCAACGGCGACATCAAGAACATTTCATTGGCAAAGGATCAGCGGGATGTTGACCGGTGGTTCAATATCGACGCCGGCTTCAACCGGAACGCGAATCAGCAGTTGGCCTCTAACTACCGGCTATTTCCGATGCGCTTCAGCGGTGTACGCTCGCCTGGGCAGAATAGCTGGGACTTCTCGATCGTGAAGAATTTTCACATCAGGGAGCCGTTCAAGGCGCAGTTCCGCGCCGACGCCTACAACGCCTGGAATCACACGAACCTCAACGCTCCGAACACGACGCCCACCAACACGGCGTTCGGCCGCATCACAGGGACGGCCGGCGATGCGCGCAACTGGCAGATGTCGCTCAAGGTTATGTTCTGAGGCCAGCCCGGCGGGTTGAGTCATCCCGGCCGCCGAATGCGCCATCCGGGCATGAGGACAATCGCCCTGCTGGCGGGGACGGCGGCGCTGCTGGGATGCTCGGCCGCCCAAAGAAAGGCCGAAGAGTTGCGCGGCGATTGGACGGGCGCGGTTCACCAGGACGCCGATGGATTCCAGGTTCGCGTGCCGGGCGGCTGGAAGGTGGAGAAACTCGGCGCGGGGCAGGTGGCGGTGGTTTCAGGCGACCGCAAGGCATATGTCGTGGTGGCGCCTGTGGTGGGGCGGTTGCAGGACTGCGGTTCACTTTTGCGCGGTGTCATGGCGAACCGCTGGGGAGCCTTTCCGGGAGCTTCGCCCGCGAGCGTGAACGAGCAGGGCCGCGGCACGGCCGTGGCGGGGTTCACGATGCACGGCGGACAAATTCGCGCCGCCGTCCTGTGCTCGGCGGCCAGCGGAAACTCTGCGATGCTGTTCGGCATGGCGGCGCCGGCGGATGAGTTCGACCGGACACGGCCGAAACTGGTCGGCGTGCTCCGGAGCTTCGCCTACCGGCAACCCGAAGCGGCGGACCGCGGCAACGGCGGCGCGGGCGGCAACGGAGGCGGTGAGTTGCCCATGGAAAGCTGGCAGGACCCCACCGAAAATGCCTTCACCGTCTCCAAACCGGCCGGATGGCGGGCCGAAGGCGGCGTCCAACGCGTCAGCAACCTCGACGTGCGCACCTCGTTCCGCTTCCAAAGTCCGGACGGAGCCTCCGTGATCTGGGTGGGCGATACCCGGCTGGGCACATGTACCGTGCCTGGACCGCAAACCATGCAGGTGCCCGGTACGGGAGGCTACGCCGGCTGGTGCCCTTATGCCACCGGAGCACAGTTGGCCGAAAGCTACATCACGCAGGGTCTGGGGCGCGACTATGGACTGAGCGGCGTGCAGGTGGCCAACCGGCGCGACCGTGCCGAGTTGTCACAAGAGGCCGACCGGTTGCCCGCGCAAGCAGGCTTACAGGGAGTGAGCAACGCCATCGGCGAGGCGGACTTCGCCGCTTCGCGCAACGGCATGAACGTCTCCGGCCGCGTCGCCGGACACACGACGTTCATGCGCTCCGCGGACCCCAACCTGGTGGCGGGCAGCCTGCAACGCAACATCAGCGGCTACATCGCGGCACAAGGAAAAGAGACCGAGGTGTCGCGATACATGAGACAGGTAATCGCCTCCGTGCGGTGGAACGCGCAGTGGATCATGGCCAACCGGCAGGCCGCCGGCAGGGATGCCCAAGCCACGATGGACTATCTGAGGGGCCGGGCTGAACTGGGCCAGCGCATGTACGAGGAGCGGATGGAGTCGGCAGGCAAGCGCGCCGAAGCCGTGGGCGACCTGCTTAGCGGCACGGTGCGGTTACAAGATCAACAGGGGAATCGCTACCAGGCCAAGGCGGGGAGTAACTATTACTACGCCGTGGAGCAGGGACTGGCACTGGAAAGCGATCCGAACCGGGCCGTCGTGGGGGCCGATGTGTGGGCGCCGCTGCATAACGGCTCGGTTGACTTACGGCCCTTGGAAGTCATTCAGTAAGTCCGGGGAACTGGCGGGTGCGGTCCGGGCCCGGCGGTGGCTTACGGCAGCTTCGAAGCCCCCATCAGGTACACGTCGACCGCCCGGGCCGCCTTCCGGCCTTCGCTGATCGCCCACACCACCAGCGACTGCCCGCGCCTCATGTCGCCCGCGGCGAACACGCCCGGCACGCTCGACATGTAGTTGCCGTCGCACTTCACGTTGCCGCGCGCATCCAGTTCGACGGCCAACTGCTCGATCATGCCGCCACGCACCGGACCGGTGAAGCCCATGGCCAGCAGCACCAGATCGGCATCCAGCGAGAATTCCGAACCCGGCAGCGTCTCGAACTTCGGCGGCGGTCCCACCTTCACGCCGTGCAACTTCTTCACGTTGCCTTGGGCATCCCCCTCGAAGCGAACCGTGTTGATGGCCCAGCCGCGCTCGCCGCCCTCTTCGTGCGAGCTCTCCTGGCGCAGCATCAAGGGCCACATGGGCCAGGGAGTCGAAGTGGAGCGCTCCGGCGGAGGCAGCGGCATGATCTCGAACTGATGCACGCTGGCCGCCTTGTGACGATGCGAAGTGCCCAGACAATCGGCGCCGGTGTCGCCGCCGCCGATGATCACCACGCGCTTGCCGGTGGCCAGTATCTGGTTCTCCACGGTATCGCCCGAGTTCCGCTTGTTCTGCTGGGGCAGGAACTCCATGGCGAAGTGAATCCCCTTCAGTTCCCTGCCCGGCACGGGCAGGTCGCGCGGCGCTTCCGCGCCCCCGGCCAGCAGCAAGGCATCGTACTCGCTGAGCAGATCCTTCACCGGAACGTTGCCGCCCACATGCGCCCGCGTGCGGAACTCCACGCCTTCGCTGGTCATCTGATCGACGCGCCGGTCGATGTGGTGTTTTTCCAGCTTGAAGTCGGGAATGCCGTAGCGGAGCAGCCCGCCCAGACGGTCGGACTTTTCGAGCACCGTTACCCAGTGGCCCGCACGGTTCAACTGCTGCGCCGCCGCCAGGCCCGCCGGACCGCTGCCCACCACGGCCACCCGTTTGCCCGTTCGCTGCTGCGGCGGTTCGGGCTTCAGCCAGCCGTGCTCCCAGGCATGGTCGATCACCGTGCGTTCGATCAGCTTGATCGCCACGGGCGGCTCGTTGATTCCCAGCACACACGCGGTTTCGCAGGGCGCCGGGCAGATGCGCCCGGTGAACTCGGGAAAGTTGTTCGTCGAGTGCAGCACGCGAATCGCCTCGTGCCAGCGGTCGCGGTACACCAGATCGTTCCAATCGGGAATGACGTTGTTCAACGGACAGCCGGTGTGGCAGAACGGCACGCCGCAGTCCATGCAACGCGCTCCCTGCGTGCGCACCTTCTCCTCGGCGAACGGCTGGTAGATCTCGAAGTGGTCATTGACGCGCTCGGCGACGGGCCTCCTGGCGGGAAGCTCGCGCGCGTACTCCATGAATCCGGTCTCTTTTCCCATCGTGATTCCTCGTGGCCTCTACTTGCGGAATGCGCCGGCGCTTTCCGCCGGAACGCCGTTGGAGTAAGGCGCGGCCTGTGCCGCGGACTTCGCCTTGCCGGCTTCGTTGCGCGCGATGCCCAGCACGCGCTTGTACTCGTGCGGAAACACCTTCACGAATTTCGGCAACAGGGCGGACCAGTTGTCCAGCACATGGCCGGCCCGCTTGCTGCCCGTGTACTGGTACAGGTTCGTGATGTAGTGGCGCAGCAGCTCGATATCGGCCGCTTCCGTCACTCGTTCCAAATCCACCATGGAAAGGTTGCAGTTGAAGCGGGCGAAGCCGCCCGTTTCATCCAGCACGTAGGCGGTGCCGCCCGACATGCCGGCGCCGAAATTGCGTCCCGTCTCGCCGAGCACGATCACCAGCCCCTTGGTCATGTACTCGCAGCCGTGATCGCCCACGCTGGTCACCACGGCGGTGGCGCCGGAATTGCGTACGGCGAAGCGTTCGCCGCCCATCCCGTCGAAGTAGGCCTCGCCGCTGGTGGCGCCATACAGCACGACGTTGCCGACAATGATGTTTTCGTGCGCCACGAAGCTGGAATCCTTCGGCGGATAAACAATCACCTTGCCGCCGGACAATCCCTTGCCCGTATAATCGTTGGCGTCGCCTTCCAGCGTCAGGGTGACACCCTTCGACAGAAACGCGCCGAAGCTCTGGCCCGCCGAGCCGTGGAAGTGGAGGTTCACCGTGTCTTCCGGCAGCCCTTCGCTGCCGTAGCGCCGGGCGATTTCGCCCGACAGCATCGTACCCACCGTGCGGTGTACGTTGCGGATCTCCAGCGATGCATGCACCGGTTCGCCCCGCTCCAGCGCGGGCGCGGCCCGCCGGATCAATTCGTGATCCAGGGCGGCGTCCAGGCCGTGGTCCTGCGCCATCGAACACACGCGTCCGACGCGCGAGGGAACCTCGGGGTTGAAAAAGATGTTGCTGAAGTCGAGTCCCTTGGCCTTCCAGTGATCGATGGCCGGACGCACGTCCAGCCTGTCCACGCGGCCCACCATCTCGCGCACCGTGCGAAAACCCAGTTGCGCCATGATCCGCCGCAACTCCTCGGCCACGAAGAAGAAGAAGTTGATCACATGCTCCGGCGCGCCGCTGAACTTGGCGCGCAACGCCGGGTCCTGCGTGGCAATGCCCACCGGACAGGTGTTCAGGTGGCACTTGCGCATCATGATGCAGCCCACGGTCACCAGCGGCACCGTCGCGAAGCCGAACTCCTCTGCGCCCAGCAGCGCGGCGATGGCCACGTCGCGCCCCGTGCACAGCTTGCCGTCGGTCTGCACGATCACGCGCGAACGCAGATCGTTCATCACCAGCACCTGCTGCGTCTCCGCCAGCCCCAGTTCCCAGGGCAGCCCGGCGTGCTTGATCGAAGTGAGCGGACTTGCGCCCGTGCCGCCGCTGTCGCCGGAAATCAACACCACGTCGGCATGGCCCTTGGTCACGCCCGCCGCCACGATGCCCACCCCCACCTCGGAGACGAGCTTCACCGAAATCCGGGCCCGCGGATTGGCGTTCTTCAAGTCGTAGATCAACTGCGCCAGATCCTCGATCGAGTAGATGTCGTGGTGCGGCGGCGGCGAAATCAGCCCCACGCCCGGCGTGGAATGACGCACGCGCGCGATCACCTCGTCCACCTTGTGGCCCGGCAGTTGCCCGCCCTCGCCCGGCTTGGCGCCCTGCGCGATCTTGATCTGCAACTCATCGGCGTTGGTCAGGTAGTTGATGGTGACGCCGAAACGTCCGCTGGCCACCTGCTTGATCGACGAGCGCCGCCAGTCGCCGTTGGCGTCGCGCGCGAAGCGCTCTTCGTCCTCGCCGCCTTCCCCGGTATTGGAACGCCCGCCGATGCGGTTCATGGCGATGGCCAGCGTCTCGTGCGCCTCTTTTGAAATGCTGCCGTAGCTCATGGCGCCCGTCGCGAAGCGCTTCACGATTTCGCTGGCCGGCTCCACCTCGTCCAGCGGGACCGGCTGGTCGCCGGGCTGGAGTTCCATCAGTCCGCGCAGCGTGCACAGGGACTTGTTCTGATCGTTGATGAGCTTGGAATACTCCTCGTAGGTGGCATACGCCTGCTTCGGGTCGCTGTTGCGCACGGCGTGCTGCAGCTTGGCGATGGTGGCCGGATTCAGCAGGTGATACTCGCCCCGCGTCCTGTATTGATAGCTGCCGCCGGTCGCCAGCTCCGTCTCGGCTTCGGTCACGGGTTGGAAGGCGAGATCGTGCTTCAACTTGGCCTCGCGCGCCAGCACCTCGAGATCGACGCCCTCGATGCGCGACGCCGTACCCGTGAAGTAGCGGTCCACCAGACTCTTGGCCAGGCCCACCGCCTCGAACACCTGAGCCCCGCGGTAGCTTTGCAGCGTCGAGATGCCCATCTTCGAGAACACTTTCAGCAGGCCCTTGTTGATGGCCTTCTTGTAATTCTTGAGCGCCGTCTCGAAGCTGGCCGCCCCCAGCAGCCCCTTGCGCTGCATGTCCTCCAGCGTCTCGATGGCCAGATACGGATTCACCGCGCTGGCGCCATAGCCGATCAGCAGGCAGTAATGCATCACCTCGCGCGGCTCGCCGCTTTCGACAATCAACGCCACCTGCGTGCGCGTGCCCTCGCGAATCAGATGATGGTGCACCGCCGACAGCATCAGCAGCGAAGGAATCGGCGCGTACTCGGCATCCACGTTACGGTCGCTGAGCACCAACAGCGTGTAGCCCGACTTGATCGCCCACGACGCCCTCCGGCACACGCCGTCCAACGCGCGCTGCAACTCCTTGGCCCCGCCCTCGGCCGGAAACACGCCGTACAGCGTCGTCGACAGGAAGTCGCCGTGCGACACGCGCCGCAGCTTCTCCAGGTCGTAGTTGGTCAGAATCGGGTCCTTCAGCTTCAGCGTGTGGCAGTGCTCGGGCGTCTCGTCCAGAATGTTGCGCTCGGTGCCGATGTAACTGGTCAGCGACATGACCAGTTCCTCGCGAATCGGGTCGATCGGCGGATTGGTTACCTGCGCGAACAACTGCTTGAAGTAATGGAACAGCGGCTGCGGCTTGTCCGACAGGCAGGCCAGCGGCGTGTCCGTGCCCATCGAACCGATTGGCTCCTCGCCCTTCACCGCCATCGGGCACAGAATCGTCTTCAGGTCCTCGTCGGTATAACCGAAGGCGCGCTGCCGCGCCAGCAGCGTCTCGAACTCGGTCTGGTGCCAGCGTCCCGGCGCCGGCAGCTCGTCGATAAGCACCTGCTGCTTGTGAATCCACTCGCCGTAGGGCTGGCGGCCGGCCAGTTCCCCCTTCAATTCCTCGTCGGGAACAATGCGCCTGGCTTCGAGGTCGCACAGCAGCATCTTGCCCGGCTGCAACCGGCCGCGAAACTGCACGTTGGCCGGTTCAACCGGCAGCACGCCCGTTTCCGAGGCCATGATCAACATGCCATCGTTGGTCACCACGTACCGCGCCGGCCGCAGTCCGTTCCGGTCCAGCGTCGCGCCAATCACGCGTCCATCGGTGAAGGCGATGGCCGCCGGACCATCCCAGGGCTCCATCAGCGAGGCGTGATATTCGTAATACGCCTTCTTCCCCGCCGGCATCGTCACGTCGTGATCCCACGCCTCGGGAATCAGCATCGACATTACATGGGGCAGGCTCCGGCCCGCCTGGTACAGCAGTTCCGCCGCGTTGTCGAAGCTCGCCGAATCGCTGCCGCCCGGCTGAATCACCGGAAACGCCTTGTTCAACTCCTCGCCGAACTGTGCCGACTGCAACACGCCCTGCCGCGCGTGCATCCAGTTCCGGTTGCCCTGAATCGTATTGATCTCGCCGTTGTGGCAAATGTGCCGGAACGGGTGAGCCAGTTGCCAGGTGGGAAATGTGTTCGTCGAAAATCGCTGGTGCACCAGACACAACGCGCTCACCAGGGTCTCGTCCTTCAGTTCCTTGTAAAACTCGGCGATCTGCGGGGCCAGCAGCAGGCCCTTGTAGACGATGGTCCGCGTGGACAGCGACGGGAGATAGAAGAAGTCCTTCTGCGCCAGATCGCTGGCGGCGATCTCCGCCTCGGCCTGCTTGCGCACCAGATAGAGCTTGCGCTCCAACTCGTCCTGCGTCATTTCCGCGGCCGGCTTCAGAAAGATCTGTTGAATGTAGGGCTGCGCCGCCCGCGCCAGACGCCCGATGGCGTTCGGATTCACCGGCGTGTCGCGCCAACCCAACACCTGCAACCCCTCCTCCCGGGCGATCCTCTCCAGAACGCCCTCGCAGGCGTAGCGCGGCTGCCGGTCCACCGGCAGGAACACCATGCCCACTCCATAACCGCCCGGCTCGGGCAACTGGAATCCCAACTTCCCGCATTCGAGCTGAAAGAAGGCGTGCGGAATCTGAATCAGAATGCCCGCGCCATCCCCCGTGTCCGGATCGCAACCGCACGCGCCGCGGTGCGTCAGGTTAATCAGAATCTGAATCCCCTTGGTGATAATGTCGTGGGAGGTTTCGTTATTGATGTTCACCACGAACCCCAGGCCGCAGGCGTCCCTTTCCAGCAGCGGGTTGTACATGCCTTGCGCGCGCGGCAGACCGGGTTCGGTCCGCGTTGGATGAACCTCGCCCACCGGAATCCGGTGGTGATCGGGAAAATCGGAATTTGGAAATTGCTGGCCCACGGTGTACCTCTCCATCAGGGAAAATAGGAGTTGGGACGTTGCTCCCTATGGATAGTTACAGAGTATAGCGACCGGCAAAGAATTAGTCAAACAGAACTTGCAATCTATATATTATTAGATAATTGAATGTTAGGATAGATCCGTGGACTTTCATCATATTCGCTTATTTCGTGATCTCGCCCACGAACGCTCAATCTCCAAAGGCGCTGAAAACAATGGTATTAGCCAGTCCGCCGCGAGCCAGCACCTCCAGGAGCTGGAACGCACTCTCGGGGTGATTCTGGTGGACCGCTCCACCCGTCCGCTCCAGTTGACCGAGGCGGGACGCATCTATTTCGATTTCTGCCAGGACATCCTTCACCGCAAGGACGAGTTCGATTCCTCCATCGAGCGTCTGAAGGAGCGTGTGGAGGGACAGGTACGAGTGGCCTCCATCTACTCCGTCGGCTTATCGGAGATGTCCCGGCTGGAAAAGGAGTTCGGCGAACGGTTTCCCGGGGCTGAACTGGTGGTCACCTACCTCCGTCCCGAAAAGATTTACGAGGCGATTCTCGCCGACCGCGCCGATCTCGGCTTAGTGAGCTACCCCAGTGAAACGCGTGAAATCAGCGCCACGCCCTGGCGGCAGGAGCGCATGGTAGTGGCCGTGGCGCCTCAACACCCGCTCGCCCAGAAGGTATGGCTCCAACCCTCCGACCTGGCAGGCGCCGATTTTGTCGGCTTCGACGAGGATTTGCCCATCGCGGCTCACGTCAAGCAGTACCTGGACGACGCCAGCGTCACAGTGAACGTCGTCATGCGTTTCGACAATATCCAGATGATGAAGGAGGCCGTGGCGTTGAACGAGGGAATCTCCATTCTCCCCGTGCGCATCCTGCGCCAGGAGGTGGAACAGGGCCGCCTGGTGGCCATCCGCCTGGACAAACCGGCGCTGTTCCGCCCGCTCGGCATCATCCACCACAGCCGGAAGCGGTTCAACCGCGCCGCCGAGAGCTTCCTTGTGCTGCTACGCGAGGAGGAGCCGGCCTGAGCGCCGCCTCCGCCGCGGCGCTTACCAATCGGCCCTGCGTACGTCTTGTTACAATAGCGATATCCCATGAAAATCCTGGTACCGATTCTTGTCTGCGCCGTGGTTGCGTGCGCGCAGGAACCAGCCACGCGGAGCGAAACGCTTCCTCCCGGCCACGTCGTCGCCGAGGTGGACGGCAAGTCCGTCACCCTCGCCGATCTCCGCAAGATCCTGGCCAACGCGCCGGACACGATCAACCAGGCGGTTTCGGCCGATCCGCGCGATTTTTTTGAGCGCTACGACATGCTCAGTCGTCTGACCGCCGAGGCCCGCAAGGCCGGTCTCGACCAGCGCTCGCCCTATAAAGACCGTCTGGAATGGCAGCAAAACACCGTGCTCATGATGGCCATGATCGAGGAGCGCACCAAGACCCGGCCCGTCGATCCGGCGGCCATCGAAGCCGCCTACAAGGGCAACCTCATGCGCTACCGCGTGGCCGAGGTGCTTCCCATCGTCATCCCGTACGACAACGGCGGCGGCGCCCTGCGCACGGAGGCCGCCTCGCGCAAGCGCGCCAGGGAGGTGTGGGATAAGCTCCGCGCGGGGGCTCCGTTTACCGCCACCATGGAGCGCGAATCCGATCCCAAGGCCGCCGAGGCTTACAAGAAGGAACACCCCACCATCCTGCCCAACTCCAAGCTGCCCGAAGCGGTGAAGAAGGCCGTTTTCGCCACCCTGCCCGGCCAGTACACCGAACCCTTGCAGTTTGGCAACGCGTTTTACATCCTGCAGGTGCTTTCCCTCCACGTCGCGCCCGTCACGGAGGTTTCCGCCATGATCGCCGACGAACTCCGGTATGCCGCCATGGAGCGCATCATCAAGGAACGCCACGACGCGGTCCAGGTCGAGGTGAAGAGTCCGGTCTTCTTTGAACTGCTGGGCCCGGCCACGCCCGGCCGCGAAGCCCCCGCCGATCTCATGCCGGAAACTGTCGTCGCCTCCGTGGAAGGCCGCGCATACACAGCCGATCAACTAAACGAGGTGTTCGGCGGCGCACCACTCGCCGTCCGCCAGGCGGCCGCCCGCCAGCCCAAGGAGGTTCTCATTCAGTGGGCCCTGATGCGGCAGTTCGCCAAGGAGGCCCGCGAGTCCAAACTCGACCAGGCGCCTCCGGCCTCCGATCGCATCCGCTGGAACGACATGCAAACGCTCATGCAGGCTCAGATCGACGAGACCATGAACGGCATCTCGAACTCGGCGGAGGAGGTGGAAGGCTACTATCGCGACAACCTGAAACGGTACCAGCGCGCCACCGTGAAGATGATTTACATCTCCTACAGTCTGGTTCCTCCGCCGCCCGGTTCGGCGCAGAAACCGCGCAACGACAAGGAAGCCAGGCTCCGGGCCGAAGAGGTGCTGACCAAGGTGAAATCCGGCACGGACTTCACGCTGCTCGTGCAGGAATACAGCGACGACCCGGGCACCAAGGCCAAGAACGGCGAGTTCATGCCCATCGCCGCTTCCGATACGCGCGTCCCGGAAAATGTGCGTAAGGCCATCTTCGCCACCCCAGCCGGTTCGGTGACGCCGCCCATACAGCAGCCCAACGGTTTTTACCTGTTCCGCGTCGGGGACCTGAAGCCCATCCCCTACGGCGAAATCCGCAACCAGTTGTATGAGGAAATCCGCCAGGCCAAGTTCCAGAAATGGTTCGAGAAGATGCGCGGCGGCATTCAGGTGAAGGTCATCGATGGACCCGCGATCAAGGCCGAGGCGGTTCACACCCTCCCGATGTAGCATCGACGGCTGCGAACTGCCCGCGCTGGCCGGCGCGCCGCTGCGGCTCAGCTACCGTGCGCCGCTGCTGGTCCGGCGTGGCGTGCTGGCCGTCCGCCATGGGGAAGAGGTGCACGCCGCCTCCTTCCTGCGCCAGCGCCTGATCGTGCTCGATGCCGCTCTACGCCGGCAGCCCGGCGAATGGCGCCGCATCCTCGTCCACGAACTTTTTCACTTCGCCTGGTTGCGTCTGGGAAACCCGGCACGCGCCTCCTGGCGCGCGCTTCTGGCCCGAGAACTCGCCGCCCGCGCCCGAGGCGAACTCGGCTGGAGCGCCGAATGGCGCAAGCGCCTGCTCACGCCCGCCGACCTGCGCCGCTCCTCTGCCCGATGGCGCGACTACTCGTGCGAAGCTTTCTGCGACACCGCCGCCTGGCTCTACGCAGGCCTCTCCCGTCACGAAGAGTTCACACTTTCCCGCAGTTGGAGGAAACCTAGACGCCTCTGGTTCATCCAACAGTTTGGGGATCGCGCCATTCCCCTATAAACTGGAGATAAGGAGATTCTTTTGACGCGCGCCCCCTTCGCCACCGCCCTGGTCCTTATGCTGTTCGCGGCCTGCTCGTACGCGCCGCCCGGCGCCGCCGCCATTAAGCCGGCCGCCAAGCGCAACCCCGCGCCCGCCTTCACGCTGAAAGACGCCCAGGGCAAGAGCTTCAACCTCGCCGAATACAAGGGCAAGGTGGTGCTGCTGAACTTCTGGGCCACCTGGTGCGGCCCCTGCAAGCTGGAAATTCCATGGTTCATGGAGTTTGAAAAGAACTACCGCGACAAGGGCTTCGCCGTGCTCGGCATCTCGATGGACGAAGAGGGTTGGGAGGCCGTCAGGCCCTACGTCGAGCGCGTCAAGGTGAACTACCGCGTGGCCATCGGCACCGACGTCATGGCCCAGCAATACGGCGGCGTCGAATCGTTGCCGACCTCGTTTATGATCGACCGCGACGGCAAGATCGCCGCCGTGCATGTGGGACTGGTGAGCAAAGGTGATTATCAACGCGACATTGAACATCTGCTTAACTCGGGCAGGAAGGCTGCCTCTGGCTCTGGCGCTGCTGTTCTGCGCGCCGCCGCTGCGGCCCCAGCAGTTCAGTAACATCCTGACGCTGCAAGCTCCGCCCACGGCCGCCGCGCAAGCCGGCGTGGAAACGCCCGTCAAGGTGCATGTGAAGCTGAACCGCGGCTTTCACGTGAATTCCACCAAACCGGCCGACGAGTATCTCATCCCTCTCAAGCTCACCTGGACCGCCGAGCCCTTCACCGTGAAGTCCATCGTCTTCCCCGAGCCCAGCCAGGAGCGCTACGCGTTCAGCGAAAAGCCGCTCAGCGTCTATACCGGCGGCTTCGACATCGTCACCAAACTCCACGCCCCCGCCAATACGCCCAAAGGCGAAAAGATCATCACCGGAAAGCTGCGCTACCAGGCCTGCACCAACACGGCTTGCTATCCGCCGCGCACCGCCGAAGTGAAAATCGCCGTCAACCTCTACTGAGCCGCCGGTGCGCCGCCTTCTCATCCGGCCGGGCGCGCTCGGCGACTTTCTCGTTTCGCTGCCCGCTCTCGAAGCTCTGCGCACGGACTACACCGAACTCTGGACCGTCGCCGCCCACCTGCCGCTGTCCGGCTTTGCCACGCGCGCCCGTGCGCTGTCCTCCACCGGGCTCGACCTGCTGGAACTCGGCCTGGCTCCGCCTGAACTCTGGCGGCATCTGGCTACGTTCGATTCCATCGTGAGTTGGTATGGCACAACGCGCCAGGAGTTCCGGCACGCCGTGCGCCATCTGCCGTTCACCTTCCTCCCCGCCCTGCCCGAGGCTGGTTCATCGCTCCATGCCACGGAGTTTTACGCACGCCAGGCCGAATCGCTCGGCGTCCGGCTGGAACGCAAGGCCCCCCGCATCGCCGTGCCGCGCGTCCGTGCCATGCCGTATGCCGCCCTGCATCCCTTCTCCGGCAGCCCCCGCAAGAACTGGCCCATCGAACGCTTCCTCGCCCTCGCCGCACGGCTCGACCTGCCCGCCGCCTTCACCGCCGGTCCCGAAGAAGAACTGCCCGCCTCCGTGCCCACACGCCGCTTCGCCGGCACTGGCGAACTGGCGGCCTGGCTGGGCAACGCCGCCTATTACATCGGCAACGACAGCGGACCCACGCACCTGGCCGCCGCCACCGGTACGCCCACGCTGGCCATTTTCGGTCCAACCGATCCGGAAGTATGGGCGCCCCCCTCGGCGCTTGTCCTTCACGCCACGCCCGGCGGCGCCGATCCCTGGCCTACCGTGGAGCAGGCCCTCGCCGCTCTTGTAGAATTGCGTCGATGCACAGACGCCAGTTCCTCCTCGCTCCCGCTGCCGCCGCCCTGAACTCCGCCGCTGTGCGCGCCGCCGCGCCGGTCACGCGCACTCTTGCCGGCGACGGCACGCCCGGCTACACCAACGATGGCGGCAAGGCCGCCGAGGCCCGCATCAACAATCCCTACGGGCTTACCACCGGCCCTGACGGCGCGCTCTATGTGTGCGAAATCGGGAACCACCTCATCCGCCGCATCGATCTGAAAACCGGTATCATCTCCACCGCCGCGGGCACGGGCCAGAAGGGCTACTCCGGCGACGGCGGTCCCGCCGCCAAGGCCGTTTGCAACGAACCCTACGAGGTGCGCTTCGATCGTGAAGGCAACATGTATTGGGTAGAGATGCAGAACCATGTTGTGCGGCGGCTGGGCCTCTCCACCGGAATTGTCACCACCATCGCCGGCACGGGCGAGCCCGGCTTTTCGGGCGATGGCGGTCCTGCCGTGAAGGCCCGGCTCGCCCAACCCCACTCCATTGCCTTCGATCCGCGAGGGCGCCTCATGATCTGCGACATCCGGAATCACCGCGTCCGCCGCGTCGATCTGGATACAGGCAGGATCGAAACCTATCTCGGCACAGGCGCCCGCGAGGCCACGCCCGACGGCGCACCCATCGCCGGCACGGCCGTCCACGGCCCCCGCGCCATCGATCTCGATCCCCGAGGCAACCTCTACCTTGTCCTTCGCGAAGGGAACAAAGTGTTCCGCATCGATCCAAGGAAGGGCGTCTACCAACACATCGCCGGAACGGGCGAGAAGGGATACACGGGCGACGGCGGCCCGGCCCGCGAGGCCCGCTTGAATGGACCCAAAGGCATCGCCTGGTCGCCCGATGGCGGCATCGTCATCGCCGATACCGAGAACCACGCCATACGCCGCATCGACCTGAAGCGCGGCGTGATCACCACTCTGTTGGGCACTGGAGAGCGCGGCGATGGCCCCGACGGCGCGCCACGGGCCTGCAAGACCAACCGTCCCCACGGCGTCTTCATCGACCATGCGGCCAACCTGTACACCGGCGACAGCGAAGCTCATCGCGTCCGTCTGCTGCCGCTGCGTGTTTGACGCTGGACTTCGCGGGCATCTGTGCTAGATTAAGCAAACTGGTTCATCATGAGCGAGGAGCCGAAAGAGTCTCCCGAATCCACGGATCCCGGCGCCGCCGCAACACCCGAAACCTCCGGCGGCGATGCCCCGGAAGCCGCGGTCAGCGGCGATCCGCGCATTGACGGTGAAATCACGCGCCTGCTCGGCGCCTGGAACACCGGCGACGTTCGCGCATTTAATAACCTCATGCCGCTGGCCTATCCGCAACTGCGGCAGATTGCCGGCTCCTATCTCAGCCGCGAACGTCCCGGCCATACCCTGCAAGCCACGGCGCTGGTGAACGAACTTTATCTCCGCCTCATCCATCAGCGCAAGGCCGAGTGGAAGGACCGCAACCACTTTTTCACGTTCGCCGCCAAGCTCATGCGCATGATCCTGGCCGACCATGCCCGCAACAGCCAGGCTCAAAAACGCGGCGGCAACGTGCAACACGTCCCTCTCAGCGAGGATCTGCCCTGGCTCAACATGAACGGCCCGGAGGCCATCGAACTGGACCGCGCCCTCAAGGAACTTGGTTCGATCGACCCCCGCATGGTCCGCGTCATCGAACTGCATCATATGCTCGGCTGCACCGCGCAGGAGACCGCGGAAGTCCTGCAAGTGTCCAAGTCGACCGTGGACCGTGACATCCGCTTCGTGAAAGCCTGGCTCTGGCGCCGGTTGCGCGCAGGCGAACCCGCTCCGGAATCCTGATCCCCCAAGGCGGGTCCCGATGGATTGGAACGCCGTACAAGAGATCTACCACCTGGCCATGGAATTGCCCGCGCAGTGGCGCGACGGTTTCGTCCGCGAGCGCTGCGCCCACGACGGCGAACTCCTCGCCGAGGTTCTTTCCCTGGTCGGCGCCTATGAGGAACAGGAACGCTTCGCGCCGCCCAAGGCCGAACAGCCCTCCCGCTCCGGCGAGCGAATCGGCGCCTGGAACCTTGTCCGCCTGATCGGCCGCGGCGGCATGGGCGCCGTCTATGACGCCGAACGGGCCCAGGGCGGCTTCAGCCAGCGCGCCGCGTTGAAACTGCTCAACCCAGCTCTAGCCTCGCCCATGTTCGCCGAACGCTTCCAGCAGGAACGCCAGATCCTGGCCGGACTGAACCACCCCTTCATTACCCAGTTGATCGACGGCGGCCTCACCAATCACGGCGAACCGTATCTGGTCATGGAGATCGTCGAGGGGGTTCCGCTGGACGACTTCGCCGCGCAAACAAGCCTTGCCCTGAGCGCCCGAGTCGATCTCTTCCTGAAAATCTGCTCGGCCGTCGATTACGCCCATCGCCACCTGGTGATCCACCGCGACCTCAAACCCGAGAACATACTGGTGCTCGAGGACGGCACGCCGAAGCTGCTCGACTTTGGCACGGCCAAACTGGTCAGCCGGAACATGCAAACCACGCCCGGCAAGGTGACCCGCCACGGCATGCACACATTCACGCCGGAGTACGCCAGCCCGGAGCAGGTCATGGGCAAGACCGTCTCCACCTCGTCCGACGTGTACTCGCTCGGCGTGGTGCTGTTTGAACTGCTCAGCGGCACGCTGCCCTATACGCTTACCGGCTACTCCATGGAGGAGATGATCCGCGTCATCTGCGAAGGCGAGCCGCCGCTGCCCTCGCAGGCCGCGCCGCGGGCGGGCATCGACGCCGATCTGGATGCCATCGTGCATATGGCCTTGCGCAAGGAACCCGCCGAGCGCTACCGCAGCGTCGATGCACTGATGGCCGATCTTGCCGCCTGGTCCCGCGGTCTGCCCGTCTCGGCCCAACGTCCCACGGCGCTCTACCGTCTGTCGAAGTTCGTCCGCCGCAACCGCGCTCTCACCGCCGCTCTGGCCGCCGCCCTGCTCATTCTGATCCTCGGCATGGCCGGCGTGTTGTGGCAGGCTCATGTGGCGCGCGTCGAACGCGACCGCGCACAGGCCCGATTCCAGGACCTGCGCCGCCTGACGAACACCCTGCTGTTCGATCTCAACGACGCCGTCGCCCAGCTTCCCGGCTCCACGCCGGCTCGCAAACTCATCGTCTCGCGCGGCCTCGCCCAGCTCGACAAACTCGCCACGGCGGCCAGCGGCGACGCCACGCTCCGCCAGGAACTGATCGACGCCTATCTCAAGTTCGGCACTCTGCAGGGCAACCCGTACGAGCAGAACCTCGGCGACCAGGAGGGCGCCTTGAAAAGCTACGCCAAAGCCGCCCAGCTCGCCGGTACGCTGCCCGACGAACGCATGCGCCAGTATCTCGGAGGCCAGGCCCTGCAATCCCGAGCCGAGGTTCTGTTCGTCATGGGACGCACCCAGGAAGGGGTTCGCTACGCCGTCGATGGTTGCCGCTCGCAGGCCGCCGGCGCGCGCAGCGCCTCCGAACTGGCCCAGGCCGCCTCCTGCTATGACAGCCTCTCGGACCAGTACAACCAGGTGGGCGCCGCCAGCCTCGGCGATCCCCGCCTGGCCGCCGAAGCGCTCCAGCGCGCCCGCGATCTGAACGCCCGCGGCCTTAAGCTCGAACCCCATCACATCCGCCTGCTGCGCGGTCGCGCGGTCCTGCTGCTGAAAGCCGGCGCCGCCATCCGCGATCAGCGCCCGCTGGCCGCTCTGGACTACTACGACCAGGCCTGGGACGCACTCGACCAGTTGCCCGCTTCCGAACAGAGCAGCCTGCGCGTCAAACGCATACGCGCCTACATCACGGCCCACAAGGGACGCGCCCACCTGGAAGCCCGTCAATATAACCAGGCGCTGCGCCAGTTCGAACTCGCGCGCGATTACTACGAACCCTTCGCACGCCTCGACCCCGACAACGCGCAGGCCCAGTTAGACCTTGCCGTGCAAATCAACCTGGAAGGCGGCGCGCGCGAGCTTCTGGGCGACAAAGAGGGAGCCCTGGCCGCCTACCGCCGCGTCGAACGCATCATCGAACCTTTCCTGGGCAAACCCGGCGCCCCCATCAGCATGACCGGAACCCACGTCGAGATCCTGGCCCGCATCGCCGCCCTGGCCAACTCCCCGGCCGGTGCGGAGCGCGCTCTCGCCGAAGCCCGCCGCATGGCCGACTCCCCATCGGCCCAGCTTCAGGACTTCGACCGCGTCATCCGCCTGCTGCTGCTGTTTCCCAAGCCACCCTTGCGCGATGCTCCGCTCGCCCTGGTCTACGCCCGCCGCGGCCTGGAAGCCAACAAGGGAACCGTGCCCGACGCCTGGCTCCAGCTCGCCGAAGCGCTCGATGCGAACAAGCTGCGCGAGGAAGCCCGCGAGGCAGCACGCAAGGGGCTCGCCTTGCTCCCCTCCGATTTCTCGGCCACCCGGGCACGGCTGGAAGCGCTCGCCCGCTGAGCCAGGGATGCGGCTATTCCGCCGTGCCGCCCTCGGATGCCTTACCCCGCACCAGTTCCAGAAACGCGCGCGCCGCGTGGCTCAACCCGCGCTTGGCCGGAAACACCAGCCGGATCTTGCGCTCCACATGGTTCAACTCGGGTACCCGGACCTCGCGCAGCAGCCCCGTCTCCACCTCCTGCTCCACGCACATGCGTGGCAGAAACGCCACGCCCTCGCCCCTCTGCACCATGCGCCTCACCGTCTCCACAGTGGGCATCTCCACGTCCATGTTCAAAGCCACGCGATGCCTCTGAAACTCCTTCAGCACGATCTCGCGGTAGGGCGAGGCCACGTTATGCGCGATGAACGTCTCCATGCCCAACTCGGCGATGCTGATCTCCACGCGCTCGGCGAACCTGTGTTTGGGGCTCACCACGAACGACAGATGGTCCGTGTAGATCACGTGCGATTCCAGCCTCGGATCGGCGGGATCGAAACTGATTACCCCCAGTTCCAGATCGCCGTCCACCAACTGCCCCGGAATCCGGCTGGACAGGCTGCGCCGCACCTCCACCTTCACCCGCGGATACAGGTGGCGGTAGCGCTCGATGTGCAGCATCAGGTAGAGCGATGTCGATTCATTGGCGCCAATCGTCAGCCGTCCCGTCGAGTTGTCCCGCAGCTCGGCCAGAGCCGTCGCCATTTCCCGCTCCAGGTTTTCAAACCGCCGCGCGTACTCCACCACGATCCTGCCCGCGTCGGTCAGCAGCAGGTCCTTCGCGGAACGGTCGATCAGCTTTTCGTCGAGCTCGGATTCCAGACGCTGCACAGCCAGCGAGATGGCCGGTTGGGTCCGGGACATACGATCGGCCGCCCGGGAAAAGCTCTTCTCGGTCGCCACGGCCAGGAATACTTTGAGGGAATGGAGTTCCATTCGATACCCTAATTCTACCTGATTACGCGATAACAATGTTAAATCATGAGCAAGGTGTGCGGCCCGCCGCGCTTGTTCCCGCCGGGCGGGGTCCGCGGGCCAGGTCACACAAGCACGAACCTCCTGGCGCCGCTGTTTCAATTTGTAACGGATCCTGCTCTGGCTGCATCTAAATAATAGATATGGAACCGAAAATCGGAATTACCAGGGAACACCGCGAAAGCGTGATCGGGTTGCTCGGCCCCGTTCTCGCCAACGAGTATGTCCTCTATACGAAAACCCGCAATTTTCACTGGAACGTGAAGGGTCCGCTCTTTCACGAATTGCATAAGTTTTTTGAATCGCAGTATGCCGCGATCGAGGAGAGCATCGACGAGGTAGCCGAGCGCATGGTCACGCTTGGCGGCATCGCCCCCGGTTCGCTCGCCGAGATGCTGAAGCTCACCACCCTGAAGGAGATTCCCGGCGGCTCCATCACGGCGCAGGAGATGGTGGAGGCGCTGTTGGCCGACCACGAACACATCATCGTCAATCTGCGCAAGGCCGCCGGCCTGGCGGACGACAAGTTCGGCGACATCGGCACCGGCGACTTTTTCATCGGCCTCATGCAGGAGCACGAAAAGATGGCCTGGATGCTCCGCTCCATGGCCCAGTAACCGCCCTCGTCCCGACTTACCGGCGCAAACAAAGAGAGCCGTCTCCCGAGGGAGACGGCTTTTCTTGTAACCTGGCGTGGGCGCGGAGGCCGGGCCACTTACTCGAAATACTTACCCACGATCGGCCGCAGTTTCTCCACCGTCGCCCTCGGCACCGTTGTTTTGTCGGAAAGAATCGCGTGCGCCAGCGCCTGCCCGCACTTACAGTTCTTCCGGAGCGGCATGATCTCCACGGCCTCGGCGACCACACGAGCGGCGTTCTCGGCGTTCTGCGCAAGCGTGGCGATAATCTGCTGCACCGTCACATGGTCGTGCTCCGGATGCCAGCAGTCGTAGTCGGTCACCATGGCCACGGTGGAATAACAGATTTCAGCCTCGCGCGCCAGCTTGGCCTCCTGCAGGTTGGTCATGCCGATCACGTCCATGCCCCAACTCCGGTAGAGGTTCGACTCCGCCTTGGTGGAAAAGGCCGGCCCCTCCATGCACAGGTAGGTCCCGCCCAGCTTGGCGTGCAGGCCCACGTTGGCCGCCGCCTGGTGCAGCACCCTCGCCAGATCCATGCACACGGGATCGCCAAAGCCAATGTGGGCCACCAGCCCTTCGCCGAAGAAAGTGCTCAAGCGGCCCCGTGTGCGGTCCACGAACTGGTCCACGATCACGAAGTCCAGCGGCTTATGCTCTTCCTTCAGCGAGCCCACGGCGCTGAGTGAAAGGATCGTATCCACGCCCAGCGCCTTGAAGCCGTAGATGTTGGCGCGAAAGTTCAGCTCCGTCGGCGTGATGCGGTGCCCGCGCCCATGCCGGGCCAGGAACGCCACCTGCTTTCCCGATAGTTCACCCAGCACATAGGCGTCCGACGGATCGCCGAACGGTGTCGTGAGCCGCCGCTCCTCCTGCTTGGAAAAGCCGGGCATCGAATATAGCCCGCTGCCGCCAATGATTCCGATCGAAATCGACATAACAGGCTATTATCGCCCGTCCAGGGAGTCGCCTGCGCGCCGTGGTCGATGGTGCGCCGGTTAATCCTTGTCCGTGGCGCCCACGACGGTATATACCGCGCCGCCGATCGCTCCGCCATTCAACGGCGCCACCCAGAACAGCCACAACTGCTCGATGGCCCATCCGCCCACGAACAGCGCCGGTCCCGTGCTGCGCGCCGGGTTCACGCTCAGGTTCGTCACCGGAATCCCGATCAGGTGAATCAGCGTCAGGCACAGGCCGATGGCGATGGGCGCGAAGCCCGCCGCGGCCCGCCGGTCCGTCGCCCCGCAGATCACGAACAGGAAGAAGGCCGTCAATACAACCTCGGCCACCAGGCAGGCGGTCAGCGAATAACCGCCTGGCGAATGGGCGTCAAAACCGTTGGCGGCAAACCCGCCCGCCGTGCTGAAGCCCGCCTTGCCCGAGGCGATCACAAGCAATGTGCCCGCTCCCGCCACGCCGCCCAACACCTGCGCCCCCCAATAAGGCAGCAGTTCGGAAAAGGAAAATCGCTTCGCCACGGCCAAACCCAGGGAAACCGCCGGGTTCAGGTGGCAGCCTGAAATGTGCCCAATGGCGAATGCCATTGTCAACAAGGTCAGGCCGAACGCCAGCGCCACGCCCAGCAGTCCAATGCCAACTTCAGGAAACGCCGCCGACAAAACCGCGCTGCCGCAGCCTCCAAACACCAGCCAGTATGTGCCCAGAAACTCCGCCATCAGTTTCTTACTCATGAATCCCCTCACCTCCGCAAGTTATTCAATTCCTCCGAGACAACTTCCCCGGCGCGCCGCGCACACCTCCGCGCGGGCATCGTGGATTGTGACACAGCTTCCTTCGGGCGGCTAGGGGGAGACTCTTCCAATGCGCAATGAGCCTGGAGGAGGAGATTGATTCCAATGCGGGATGAGCCTGGAGTCGGAGAAGCGCCGATGCAACAGGCGAATGACCTTCCAGGTGCATGAAGCCGAACGGTTGA
>JADZBH010000070.1 GCA_020852175.1 Bryobacterales bacterium
CGCATCCCGAAGCGGCGGTCGTGTACGGCGACGCGTTTTACACGGCGGAGGACAACACGCCCATCCGCCGCTACCCGGTGGATCCGTACGAATACGAGCGGCTGGGGACGCTCTGCCACATCTGCCAGCCAGCGGCGTTTCTCCGTGCAGAGGCGTTCCGCGAAGCGGGTATGCTCGACACGAAACTCCATCTGACGCTGGATTACGACCTGTGGTTGAAGATCAGCGCCCGGCATCCGCTTTGGAAGATCGACCGCGTGATGGCGAGTTCGCGCATGTGGGCCGACAACAAGACGCTGTCGAAGCGGCGGATCACCTTTCAGGAGGTGGTGCGCATTCTGAAGAAACATCGCGGCTATGTACCGTTGAACTGGGTGTATGGATACGCGGCGTTTTTGCGCGACGGCAACGATGGCTTCTATGTCCATTCAAAGCCGAGCGTGGCGACCTACCTGTTCGCCATGGCGATGGGCTTCTATTACAATCCGCTCTGCTACCACAGGTTTCTCGGGGAGTGTGCGTCGGGGTTGCGGCTCGCCACGCGCATGCTGGTGACCGGGCAACCGCCGCCGCCGCGCGAATAGGGGCGCGTTCTGGAAGCGTGCCTACGGCGCGTAGTCGAGACTGGCGGCGATGGCGCGAAGAGCTGGTTCGCGGGCGGTGAGGCGCGACGTTTCACCGCTGACGGTCAATGACACAAGCTTGCCCTTGGCCTGCACATAAAAAACACGGACGCGGAGGTTCTTGCTTCCCTTGCGAAAGTCGAGCGTGTAGATGGCCCCTGGCTTGCCCGGCGTGGAGAAGACCTCCTTTAGCGGTTCGCGCAAAGGCTCGGCGCCCTCGGCGGCATAGCGCCCCTTCAGCGCATCCGGTATGGCGGGGTCCTCGGGACCGTTCAACCCCTCGGGAAGCTCCGCGAGAATCACCTCGGGATTATCCTCACGATCGGGGTCGATGGTGATGCCGGGCGGCAGAAACAAGACGGCCTCCGCCCCGGATTCCACCTTCCAGTCCTTGGGGATCGCATAGACGATGCCGATGCCGTGACGCTGTGGCTTGCCAAGCTTCGGCGCTTTTTGCGCTGGAAGCAGCGTGGCGAGCACTAGCGCCGCGGCGGCTGTTCTAGCTATGGCGAATGACCAGGACATCTCCATCCTTCACTATGTATTCCTTGCCCTCCAGCCGCAACAGGTTCCCGCCGCGCAGCCCGGCGTAGCCGTTCGCATCCACCAGATCCTTCCAGTTCACCACCTCGGCGCGGATGAACTTCTTTTCGAAGTCCGAATGGATCGCGCCGGCGGCGTGAACGGCTTTCGAGTGGATGGGGATGGTCCAGGCGCGCACCTCGGTCTCGCCCGCGGTGAGAAAGCTCATCAGCCCGAGCAGAGTGTAGGTGGAGGTGATGATGCGCTGCAAGCCGGACTCCTGAATGCCATAGGTGCCCATGAACTCGGCGGCGGCTTCGGCGTCGAGTTCCGAAAGCTCGGCTTCCACCTTGCCGCACACGGCGGTGGCTTCCATCTGGGCGCGTCCGGCGAGAGTCCGGGAACGGAACTCGTTTTCCACCTCGTGAAGGCGCGGCGCATCGCCTTCGCCCACGTTCAGCACGCAGAGCACGGGTTTGCGGGAAAGGAACTGGAAGCCGCGGATGCGCTTCTCGTCGTCGGCGTCCAGTTCCATCTGGCGCAGAGCCCGGTTTTCCTCGAGCATCGCCTTGCACTTTTCCAGGAGCGCGAATTCGTGGTCCAGTTCGGGACTCTTGATTTTCTTGCGGTCCTTGTCCAGGCGCTCCATGCGCTTTTCCACCACGACAAGGTCGGAGAGGATCAACTCGGTTTCGACATCTTCCAGGTCGCGCGCGGCGTCGACGGATCCTTTTTCGTGCGGCACAGTTGGGTCGTCGAAGGTGCGGAGCACATGAGCGAAGGCGTCCACCATGCGGAGGCTGGCCAGGTAGCTGGGCTCGCGCAGCGCCTCCTTGGAGATGGCGGGAAAGTCCAGATACTCGACGGTGGCGTGGGTGATCTTGGGCGGCTCGAATACCTGGGCCAGGGCGTCCAGACGCTTGTCGGGAACCTTCGCCACGCCGATACGCGCTTCCAGTGAGCCCACGCGGGAGGCTTCGTTCACACCGGTAAGAATCGTGAACAGGCTAGTCTTGCCCGCCATGGGCAGGCCAATGATTGCGGTCTTCATTCGTTAGAGGGGGACGTCTACTTCCGTGAGGATCTCTTCCAGTATCCTCGATGCGGCCACCGAGGCGCGCTGCACCGGTGCGTAGCGGGTGTTCACCACGAGGCGGTGCGAGAAGGCGGGCAGCACGAGACGCTTCACGTCATCGGGTATGGCGTAGTCGCGGCCTTCCACCAGGGCCAACGCCTGCGTGGCGCGGTACAGCGCCTGTGCGCCGCGAGGGCTGACGCCGAGGGTGAGCGCGTCGCGCTTACGGGTGCGTTCGACAATGGCCAGCATGTAATCCACCAGAGAGTCATCGACGCGGACGGAGTTGGCAGCCGCCTGCAAGCGGAGAATCTCTTCGACGCTCATCACCACCGGTTGCTCCCTGTCGTCGAGCGACGGGAGTCCGCGCACGATCTCGCGTTCGCTCGTGGTATCGGGATAGCCGATGTGCAGCCGCATCAAGAACCGGTCAAGCTGCGATTCGGGCAACGGGTATGTGCCGTGGTGCTCCACGGGGTTTTGCGTGGCGATCACCATGAACGGCGGTTCCAGCCGGTGAGAGCGGCCGTCAACGGTAACCTGCCACTCGTTCATGGCTTCCAGCAGCGCGCTTTGCGTCTTCGGCGTCGTGCGATTGATCTCGTCGGCAAGCAGGAAGTTCGTGAAGACGGGGCCGGGCTTGAACTCGAACTGTCCGGTTTGGGCAGAGTAAATAGTGACTCCGATGACATCTCCGGGCAACATGTCGGCGGTGAATTGCAGGCGGTGAAAGCGGCCGCCCACGGAGCGCGCCAGGGTTTGGGCGAGAGTGGTCTTGCCGACGCCGGGCACGTCTTCCAACAGCAAATGTCCCCGGGCGAGAAGACACACGATGGAAAACCGCACCAGTTCGGACTTGCCCTTGACATACTGCTCGATGGCGGCTTCCAACTCCCCCAGACGGGCCGTGGAAACGGGCGCTTCCACAAATTGCCGCTCGTGCATGATACCTGCTATCTTACCGGATTCGCGGAGGAGGTCCTTTCCGTTGCCCCTGCCGGCGCCGGGGGCCGCGGCGAGCCTGATATTCTCACCCTATGCTTACTGAAGGCCACGTTTCCCTTGTCACCGGCGCCGCGTTAGGAATTGGCGCCGGCATCGCCGAACTGTTCGCCCGGAACGGGGCGGAGGTCTACCTGTTGGATATCGACGCCGCCGGGGCGGAGGCGAAAGCAGCTCAAATCCGGGCTGCCGGGGGCAAGGCGCATGTCATGAAATGCGACGTGTCGAACCGCGCCGAGTGCGCGGCGGCGGTGGAGGAGGCGATGAAACGGCACGGGCGGATCGATTCGCTCATCAACAACGCGGGGATCTATCCGCGCCGGGTATTTCTGGAGACCACCGAAGCCGACTGGGACAGGATGCAGGAGGTGAACGTGAAGAGCCTGATGCACACCTGCCAGCTTGTGCTGCCACACATGATCGCGCGCCGCTCGGGCAAGATCGTGAACATCAGTTCGGTGACGTTGTGGATCGGCGTGGAAAAGCTGGTGCACTACGTGACATCGAAGGGCGCGGTACTGGGCTTCACGCGGTCCCTGGCGCGGGAAATGGGGCGGCACAACATTCACATCAACGCCGTGACGCCCGGGGCGATCAAGACCGAAGGCGAGGACATTCACGCGGTCCCGGCCGAAATCGCCGCCATTCAGGCACAGCAGTGCCTGGACCGGCGCATCATGCCGTATGACGTGGCTGCCGCGTGCCTGTTCCTGGCCAGCCCGCTGAGCGACGGCATGACCGGACAGACATTGAACGTCGACGGCGGTCTGTACCTGCACTAAGCCGTGCGCGCTATGCCACCAGTCCGGCTCGCACGAGAAGGGCCGCCGGATCGGGGTCCCGGCCCATCAGCGAACGGAACAGTTCGGCGGGGTCCTGTGAGTCGCCCCGTTCGAGGATGCAGCCTCGGAACCTCATTCCGGCTTCGCGCGAGAAGACGCCTTTTTCGCGGAAGAGCGAGAAAGCATCGGCGTCAAGAACTTCGGCCCACTTGTACGAGTAGTAGGCGGCGGCGTAGCCGACGGGATTGGCGAACAGATGAGTGAAGCCGGCGATCATGGAATGTTCCGCGGGCAGCGGCGTGGCGGAGTATTCCTCCAGGATGGACCTTGAGTAGGCGACCACATCGCCGTCATGGGCTGGGTCGTAGACTCGGTGCAGGGCAAGGTCGGTGACACCGAAGCTCAACTGGCGCATCTGCGCGTTGGCGGCACGGAAGGTGCGGGCGGCGTTCATCTTGGCGAACAGGGCGGCGGGCAGCGGTTCGCCGGTTTCGTGGTGGCGTGCGAACAGGCCGAGCGCCTCCCGCTCCCAACACCAGTTCTCCATGATCTGCGAGGGCAACTCGACGAAATCCCAGGCGACGTTGGTGCCGGCGAGGCTGCGCAACTCCACCTTGCTGAGCAGGTGGTGGAGCAGGTGGCCGAACTCGTGGAAGACGGTTTCGACGTCGCGGTGCGTGAGCAGGGCGGGTTTGCCGCCCACGGGCGGATTCATGTTGCCGCACATCAGGCCGAGATGGGGCACGAAGCCCGCGGGCGTGGGGCCGCCGGTACGGAAGGCGTCCATCCAGGCGCCGCCACGCTTGTTTTCGCGCGGATACCAGTCCGCGTAGAAGCCCCCCAGAACGGTTCCATCGGCTTCGATCAGGCGATAGTAGAGAACCGCCGGATCCCAGCCCCTTACCGCCGTGTCGCGTTCCACGCGTACTCCATAGAGGCGGTGGACCAGTTCGTACATGCCCTCCAGCACACGCTCCATGGGAAAGTATGGCCGAAGCTCCTCCTCGTCGAAATCGTACCGGGACTGGCGCAGTTTTTCGGCGTAGTAGGGGGCATCCCACGGTTGCAGCGCGGGTGCTCCCGGGCCTTCCAATTCATGGCGGAACGAGGTGAGTTGTTCGTTCTCGCGATCGAAGAAGGGGTCCGTCTTGGTCTTCAGGTCGAGCAGGAACTCCCAGGCGCGCTGGCCGCGGCCTGCCATGCGGTCCTCGAGCACGAGGTCGGAGAAGTCGGCGAAGCCCAGCATGGCTGCCTTCTTCTTGCGCAATTCGAGGATACGCACGATCAGTGCGCGGTTGTCGCGTTCACCCGAAGTGGCGCGGCTCATGTAGGCGCGGTAGAACTTCTCGCGCGTGGGTGAATGATCGAGATAAGTCAGCACCGGCGTATAGCTGGGCGCTTGCAGCGTGAACCGCCAGCCTTCGAGGCCCTTGGCCCGGGCCGATTCGCGGGCCGCGTCGATGGCGCTGGGGGGCAGCCCCTGCAACAACGCCTCATCGGTGACGAGGTGCACGAACTCGTTGGTGGCGTCCAGAACATTCTGCGAAAATTTCGTGGTGATCTCCGCCAGTTCGACTTCAATGGCCTCCAGGGACTTCTTGTCACCGGGAGAGAGTCCGGCGCCGCTCCGCAGGAAGTTCTGGATGGTCTTGTCGAGGAACCGTTTTCGCACGCCCGTCAGTGATTTGGCCTCATCCGTCGCGGCGTACGCCTGCACGGCGTTCCACAGCCCCTCATGCAGAGGAATGCGGGCGTAGAAGGCCATGACGAGCGGTTCCACCTTGGCGAACGCCTCGCGCAGTTCGGGCGTCGTGGCCGTTCCTTCCAGGTGGCGGACCACGCCGAAGGCAACGTCGAGGGGTTCGCTCATGGAGTCGAGGGCGGCCATCGTGTTTTCCCAGTTGCGTCGGCCATCCTGCGAGGCGATGGCCTCCAGGCGCTCGCCGGCGCGTTCCAGCAAGGCCTGCATCGCGGGTTCGACGTGGCGGGCCTCGATGGCGGCGAAGGGAATTTGAAAGGGGAGGTCGAGAAGGGGGTTCGTTTCACTCATTCGGGGATGTGGGTTCTTTCGACGATTCTGCCGGTCACCGTGCGGGAGTGTTCCGTGGCCGTCTCCACGGCCGAAATGAGCATGGAGCGCAGGCCGTGCGATTCGAGTTCGTGAATGGCGGAGATGGTGACGCCCCCCGGCGTGATGACCTGATCGCGGAGGATGGCCGGATGCAAGCCGGTATCCTTGACGAGTTTGGCCGCGCCGAGCACGGTCTGCTCCGCCAGGCGCGTGGCGGTTTCATGCGAGAGGCCCTGCTTCAGACCGCCGGCGATGAGCGCCTCGATCACCATGTAAATGTAGGCGGGTCCGGAACCCGACAGCGCCGTGACGGCGTGCAGAAGGTCCTCGTCGACAAAGCATGTGACGCCGATGGCCGAAAAGATCCGTTCCACGAACTGTTTTTGCTCGCTGGTGGCCAGGGCGTTGCAAGCCAGTCCCGTGGCTCCGGCGCCCACGACGCAGGGGATGTTGGGCATGGCGCGGAAGACGGGCATGCGGCGGCCCGTGAGGCCTTCGATGAGCGCGATGGGGAACGCCGCCGCGAGCGAGATGAGCAAACGTCCATCGCGCAGCGCCCAGCGGATCTCCTGCAACACCGCCGGCATCACCGACGGCTTGACGGCGAGGATCACCACGTCGGCCGTCTCCACCGCGGCAAGGTTGCCGCCGTGCAGGACGCGGATGTTGAGTTGTCCGGCAAGCTCGTCGGCGTGCTCGCGGCTGCGCACCGTGGCGGTGATCTGTTCCGGAACGGCGATGCCGGACTTCAACATGCCGCCAATGACGGCCGAGCCAATGTTGCCGGCGCCAAGCACGGCATAACGGGGGGAGACGGACACCGTTCCATTGTACCGGCGAGGGAACAGCTTATTCGCCGGAACGGATGTCGCCGAGCGTTTCCGGGCGGTAACCGATTTCCGAAAACCGGACGCGGCAGCCAACACCCGTGGGGGACTGAACGAGAAACCCTGCCTGCACGGGCAGGTCAAGTAGAACGAAGGCGCGCACCAGATGCCAGTAGGAGGAATCGTTTGAATAGTGGAAGGCAAAGCCGCGCCCCCGGCGGGCCGCGCGCAGATAGACGGAGGAGCCCTCGATCAACGCGGAATTACAGTCGTCCGAGATGGAACGGTTCACCACCGACACGATCATCGGATTCTGTTGAGGCGAGTATTCGAAGCACAGTTTCGCCCAATGATCGTAGTCCTGAAACAGCAGCACTACCCCCGCGTCGAAGGTGGCCGCGAAATCGACCGTGATTCTGGCCTGCAATAGAAAATCGCCGTGGGCAGGAAAAAGAAAGGTGGGAGCCGAGTCGATGCGCTTGTCCTCCAAGGGGTCGGAGAAGAGATCGGTACGGCCGGGCGCGATGCCGGTGAGCGTGCCTTCCTCCAGAAGCCAGCAGGAAGGGGGGATCGCTTCGGGCGGGTGGGGGAAGAACGGCATGTCTTTTATCATCGGCAACGGGCGCGGTAAACTCCAGCAGGCGCGCGGCTACAATAACTCATGGATCATGCCGCAGGAGGACTGAGATGGAACTAACCCGCCGGATGGTACTGCAATCGGCCGCGCTATCGGCCGCCGCGACGCGCGTGTTCGGAGCGAACGACAAGGTGCAAGCCGGTATCATCGGCTGTGGAGCGCGCTCGCACGAGCTGATGGCGGCCCTGGGCGTGCAGCCCGGAGTGGCCATCACCAAGGTGTGCGACGCCTACACGGGACGCCTGGAGAGGGCGCAGGAGCGGCTGAAGGGGTTGGGTCACACGGTTTCGACGACGGGCGACTGGCGGGAGGTCATTGGCGACAAGTCACTGGACGCGGTCGTGATCGCCAGTCCCGATCACTGGCACAAGACGCATGTGATCGCGGCGTTGAACGCGGGCAAGGATGTGTATTGCGAGAAGCCTCTCACCTATACGGTGGAGGATGGGCTGGAGATCATTGCCGCGACGAAGCGGACGGGAAAAATCGTTCAGGTAGGCAGCCAGGGCGTTTCAACGCAAACGCAGCGGAAGGCTCGCGAGATGATCCAGTCGGGCAGGCTCGGCAAGGTGACGATGATCCGTGCGGCGTACAACCGGAACACGGCATCGGGTGCATGGATCTATCCGATTCCACCCGACGCAGGCTCGAAAACTGTGGACTGGGCGGCGTTCGAAGGGCCGGCCGCGCGCAAGCATCCCTTCTCCCTGGAGCGCTTTTTCCGCTGGCGTTGCTTTTCGGAGTACTCCGGCGGTATCGCCACCGACCTGTTCGTGCATCTGTGCACGACGATTCACTTCCTGATGGGCGCCGAGGCGCCGTCGCGCGTCACGGCGATGGGGCAAATCTACCGTTGGAAGGAAGCGCGCGACGTGCCGGATACGTTGAATGCGATTCTGGAGTATCCCCAGGGTTTCACGGTGAACCTGAGTTCGACGTTCAATAACCAGAGTTCGGCCGAGTCGAACTTTGTGTTTCTGGGCACGGAGGGGACGGTGTCGCTCGGTTGGGAGGACATGGTGTTTTCTCCCGAAACCGGGCACGAGGACAACGCGTGGATCGTGGCCAGTTGGCCGTCGAAGATGGAGGCGGCGTATTGGGCCGATCCCAAGGTGCGCGCCGCGGAGCGTCCGGCGCTGGCCAAGCCGTCGCTGGTCAAAGGCTCGGAGACCTATGGCGGGCAGGGCATGGATTCGACGTGGACCCATTTCGCGGCCTGGCTGGAGTCGATCCGCACGCGCACGCCGCATTGGGAGAACGCCGAGCGGGGCCACCGTGCCGCGGCCTGCGCGCACATGGTGAACCGGTCGCTGCGCGAGGGCCGGGTGATGGAGTGGGACGCGGCGGCGGAGCGAATGAAAGCCTGACGCGGCTCAGGCGCCGGGTTTGCGGGCGATCACGATCACGCTCAACCCGGGCCATGGCATCAGTTTGTCCAGACGCCGCCAAAGCCAGACGGTCCAGTCGAATAGCTTCATCGTCAGCTTGTTGATCTGCTTCACGCCCAGCAGGCGCGAATAGAGCCACCAGCCGGGGGTGGAGATCTTATTGATGCTGTGCGTGCGTTCCGCGGTGAAACCGGCCTGTGCGAGCAGACCGCGGAGCGTGGCGGCGTTGAAGCGGCGCTGATGGCCGAGCGTGCGGTCCACGGCGCCGAAGAGACCTTCGCCCTGCGGCGCGAGCACGATGAGCCGCCCGCCCGGTTGCAGGCAGCGCGCGGCATGGGCCAGCACGGCGGCGGGATCGCCGGCATACTCCAGCACGTTCAGGCACAGCACGGTATTGAACGCGCCGTCGAGTCCGGCATAACCGGAGGCCTGGGAAGGTTCGAGTTCGCGAACCTCCACGGTGGGCGTGCGCAGGAAACGGTTCGTCAGCGCATGCAGGTACAGCGGGTCCTTTTCGCCAGCGACGTAACGCAGGCGGCGCCCCATCAGGTGGCCGGTGAGCGTGCCGATACCCGCCGTCAGTTCCAGCACGGTGTCGCCCGTGGCCGGGCGGATGAGCGAAACCACCCAGGCGACATAGTTCGGCGTGCCCGTCAGGTTGTTCAGGTGCGCGCGGCCGTAAGGGTGGGTATAGAGATCGTCGATGAGCCAGAAGTAGAGCACGACGCCGAGCGCCTTCAGGCCGTCGCGCCAGCCGATCTTCTTCCCTTCCTCGTAGGTGCGGCCGTGATAAGAGATGGGCACCTCGTAGATCCGCAACCGGCGTTTTGCGCACTTCATCGTGATTTCAGGCTCGATGCCGAAGCGGTTCGAGCGGATGGGAATGCTCTTCAACAGATCCGTGCGGAAGGCTTTGTAGCAGGTCTCCATGTCCGTGATCGTGAGATTGCAGAACATGTTGGAGAACAGCGTGAGGAAGCGGTTGATCTGGGTGTGCCAGTAGGGAAGCACGCGGCGCTGGACGCCGGCCATGTAGCGCGAGCCGAACACGGCGTCGGCCTGCCCTTCCAACAAAGGACGCATCAGGGCCGGGTAGTCATTGGGGTCGTATTCGAGATCGGCGTCCTGAATGAGCGAGAAATCGCCTTCGGCCTTCTCGATGGCCGTGCGCACGGCGGCTCCCTTGCCCTGATTCACGGCATGGCGGAACAGCCGGATGCGCGGTTCGGCGGCGGCCAGGCGTTCGAGTATGGCGCTGGTGCCGTCGGTGGAGCAGTCGTCGACAATGACGAGTTCGCGTTCCAGTTCCGGCGGCAGAGGCGCCTCCAGAACAGCAGCGATGCTGCGAGCGGCCAGGGCCCGTTCATTGTAGACGGGCATCAGAATCGACAATTTCATCGGAAACGTTCAGTATAATGGGGGCGCTTATCGTTTCGCTTTCATTTCCATGTACGCGCGGGTTCCGCCACACCGGGAGCCTGCCTGAAGGAGCATTGCATGAACCGTCCCACTCGCCGCCGCAGTTTTCTGAAAGGAGCCAGCGCCACCGGCGCCGGGCTGCTCATCACCACTCCGCAGATTGCGTTCGGTTCCCAAGCCAACAGCGCGCTGACCCTGGGATTGATTGGCTGCGGCAACCGCGGCATGTATGTCTCCGGGATTTTCGCCAAGCATGAGTATCTGAAGATCAACGCCTTCTGCGACATCTATGAGGACAAGATCGCCGCGGCCACCCAGAAATACTCGGGCGCCAAGGCGTTCAAGATCTACAAGGATCTTCTGGCGACCAACGTCGACGCCGTCTACATCGCCACTCCGGCATTCCTCCACCCCGAGCATGTCGAGGCGGCCATCGGGGCCAGGAAGCACATTTTTTGTGAAAAGCCAGTGGGCGTGGACACGGCCGGGTGCAAGCGGGTGATCGCGGCGGCGAAGAAGGCCGACCCCGCCAAGCGCATCTCGTTCGATTTCCAGCAGCGCTACGGCAAGGACTACAAGAAGGTTCACGCGCTGGTGAAGTCCGGCGAACTGGGCGGCATCCAGATGGTTCGCGCGGCGTGGCTCGGCGGCGGGCCGGCGATCAAGTCCGGCCATGCCTCCGGCGAAGAGCGCATCCGCAACTGGTTCTTCTACCGCGAACTGTCGGGGGACATCGTCATCGAGCAGGACTGCCACAACATCGACGTCGTGCACTGGTTCATGGGCAAGCACCCGGTGCGGGTGGCTGGATACGGCGGGCGGCAGGCGCGCCAGTACGGCGATATCTACGACAACATCGTGCTCAGCTATCAGTTCGACGACGGCCGGACGTTCAGCTACAGCGCCAACCAGTTCGGCGCGAACACCGGCTGGAGCGACGTCAGCGAGACCTTCATCTGCGAGAAGGGCACCGTGAACGTGGGCCGCAAGGGCTACACGGTGTTCCGTCCCAAGATGCCGAACGAGGTGGTGGCCACGACCTATGACATCACGCAGGATGCCGTGAATGCCTTTATCGACGGGGCGCGGAACGGAAACATCGAAAACTTCGCTCCCGAAGCGGCCATCTCCACGCTGACGGCGTATATGGGCCTGCGCAGCGCGGTGGAGGGCCGTGAGATGAGTTGGAGCGACGTATGGAACGCCTGAGCCGGCGTGGCTTGCTCGCCGCGGCGGCCACGTTGCCCTTGGCGGCTGCCGCCCCGCTTCCGGCCGGTACGGCGGGCCGCAAGGCGCGCCTGCTCACGGCTATTTGCGCCTACAGTTTCCGCAACGAACTCGGCTCGAAGAAGATGTCCTACAACGACCTGGTGGACATGGCCGTGGACCTGGACGTGGACGGTCTGGATCTGACGGTCTACTGGTTTCCCAGCACGGCCGACTCCTTCCTGATTCCGCTGCGCAACTACGCGTTTGCCAACGGCGTCGGGATCCCCTCGATCAGCGTCCGGACAAACTGCTGCCAGCCAACGGCGGAGTTGCGAGCGCAAGAGATCCGGTCCATCAAGGACTGGGTTGGCGTGGCGTCCAAACTCGGCGCCGGGCACATTCGCGTGTTTGGCGGCACGGTGCCGAAGACCTCGACGGAGGACGAAGCGGCGGGCTGGGTGGTGGATGTCCTGAAGGAGGCCGGCGAGTATGCGGGCCGGCACGGCGTGGTGCTTGGACTGGAGAATCACGGCGGCATCACGGAACGCGCCGGGCGCATTCTCGATATAGTGAAACGCGTTGACCTTCCCAGCGTGCGCGTGAACCTGGACATGGGCAACTTCAGCCGGGACGCTTACAAGCAACTGGAGATGATTGCCCCGTACGCCGCCAATGTGCAGGTGAAGGTGGAAGTGCGCGACGAGGCGGGCAACCGGGCGCCTTGCGATTGGGAGCGCGTGCTGCGGATGCTGAAAGCCGCCGGCTACCGCGGGTACCTGTCGCTGGAGTATGAGGCCAAGGAACCGGCTCCGGCCGCCGTGCCACGCCTGACGCGCGAATTGAACGCCCTGGTGAAAAAGGTGATGTCCGCCTGAGCGCGGACTACCCTGCATCCTCCGCCGCACTGGCGCGCCTCGGACGCGGAATGCCGCGTTTCGACGCGCGAATGAATTCCACCAGGTGCAGCGTGGCGTCGTTGGGAATCTCACTCTCAATGCGGACCAGCGCCTCGCGCAGTTTCAGGTTCGAAGTGAACAGCAGCTTGTAGGCCTGCTTCAGGCTGGCGATCTTTTCCCGGCTGAATCCGGCCCGCCGCAGCCCCACCAGGTTCAGGCCCTTGGGCGTGATGTTGAAATCGCCGTGGAGGCAGTAAGGCAGTGCATCCTGGTTCACCCGCACGTTGCCGCCGATCATGGCCAGCGTGCCGATGCGCGAAAACTGATGGATCACGGCTCCGCCGCTGATGAAGGCGCGGTCCTCCACCGTCACATGCCCGGCCACCAGCGCGCAACTGGCGATGACGCAGTCGTTGCCGATCACGGAGTTGTGAGCCACGTGGCCGCTGCCCATGATGTAGTTTCCGTCGCCGATGACGGTCTCCGACTCAGGTTGGGTGCCGCGTGAAATCGTGTAGTGCTCGCGGATGATATTCCGGTGGCCGATGCGCAGGTGGCTGCGCTCGCCCGTGAATCGCTTGTCGAACGGGTCGGTGCCCAGTACCGTGCCCGCGCCAACCTCGTTTTCGTCGCCGAGCGTGGTCCAGCGCTTCAGGTACACATAAGGTTCCAGGCGGCAGCAGCGTCCCAGCACGGCATCCTGCTCGATCACGCAGTATTCGCCGATCACGCAACCTGGCCCGATGACGGCATGGGCATGAACGCGTGCCGTTGGCGCGACGATGGCTGACGGATCGATGGACATGAAAGAATTAGGATACGAGAGATGACGGCAACCACGGTCCGTGAACTGGCGGCATGGCTGGACGCGCCCTACACCGGCGATGGCGGACGCGTGCTGCGCGGCGTCGCGGCGGCGGATACGGCGGGCGGCGATGAAGTAGCTTTCGCGAGTAGCGCCAAGGTGGCTCTGGCATCGGGAGCCGGCTGTCTCCTGGCTTCGGCGGATCTCGACGGCCGCACGGTGATTCGAGTGGCCGATCCACGGGCTGCCTTTGCCCGGGTGATCGCCCGCTTTCACCCGGTGGAGTTGCCCCCGGCGGGTGTGCATCCCACGGCGGTGGTTGAGGAGGGCGCCAGCATCGATCCATCGGCCAGCATCGGTCCGCATACGGCGGTGGGGCGAGGAACACATATTGGACCGCGCTGCGACGTGGGGGCCGGGTGCGTCATCGGGCGTGACGTAACGCTGGGCGAGAATTGCCGGTTGCATCCGCGCGTGACGATTTACGGCGGTACGCGGGTAGGGGCGCGGGCGGTTCTGCATTCGGGCTGCGTTCTGGGCGCCGACGGCTTCGGCTTCGCCATGACCGGCGGGCGATGGGAAAAGTTCCCCCAGGTTGGACGGGTCGAGTTGGGCGACGATGTCGAGATCGGCGCGAATTCCTGCGTGGACCGCGCCGCGCTGGGAGTGACACGAATCGGCGACGGCACGAAGCTCGACAACATGGTGCACGTGGGGCACAACTGCACCATCGGCCGCCATGTCGTGGTGGCGGCGCAGACGGGATTCTCAGGCGGCGTGACCATAGGCGACTATGCGATCGTCGGCGGACAGGTGGGCGTGGGCGACAAGGCGCGTATCGAGTCAAAAGCGGTGGTGGGATCGGGGGCCGGTATTCTGACTTCGAAGATCGTGCGCGCGGGAGAACCCGTTTGGGGTACGCCGGCGCGGCCCCTGCGCGAGTATCTGGAAACGCTGGCCGCCTCGGCGAAATCGCCGCGGTTGCGCGCGCAGGTGAAGGAACTGGCGGCGCGCGTGGAAGCCCTCGAAAAGAGCCGCTCATGATCGTGGTTGTCGGCGGGCACTCGCGCAATATCGGCAAGACCACCGTCGCGGCGTCGCTGATCGCGGCTACTCCAGAGGCGCACTGGACGGCCGTGAAGATCACACAGCACGGGCATAGCTTCTGCGGACACGGCGCCCATCAATGCGCCTGTTCGCAGCATGAGGGCGACGTGGCGATTGATGAACAGACATTGCCGGACGGCACGGACAGCGGCCGCCTTCTCGCCGCTGGAGCCGCGCGATCCTACTTTGTGCGCACCGCGCAGGGACGGTTGGCCGCGGCGATGCCCGCCATCCGGGAGATCATCGGCGCCAGCCCGAACGTGCTGTTCGAGTCCAATAGCCTGATGCACTTCCTACGGCCCGACCTCTATTTGGTGGTGGTGGACTTCTCCGTGGAGGATATGAAGGACTCCACGCGGTTGTTCGTGAACCACGCCGACGCCTTCGTCAGGACCGGCGGCGAAGTTCCGCGCTGGCCTGGAGTTTCCTCGCGCTGGTTCACCCGCAAGCCCATCCTGGAGCCCGGATCGCCGGACCTGATCGCACTGGTGAAACGGAGACTGGCCGCGGCCGCCGGCTAACCCGCCAGCGGCAGTTCCACCGATACCGTTACGCCCTTGGGTTGAATCAACTTCACACCTGCGCGTCCACCACTGGCCTCGGCGATGCGGCGCACGCTGGCAAAGGCCAGGCCAGCGCCGGCCGGAGCGTGCGGACGGAAGGGTTCGAAGATGAGCGAGGCGTCGGAGTCCTGCACCCGCAGTTGGGGCGCCGATACGCACAGGTGAACCTCCGACCGTACATGCTCCGTGCTGACGCGCACGCCGCCATGCGCCCATTTGCGCACCAGGCCGATCAGGCTTTGCACGCAATGGCGCGCCTGAGAAGGATCCATCTCCACCATCGACACGTCGTCGCAGAGGGAAACCTCCACCGGTCTTTGCTCATCGTGCCTGCTGGTGATGGTCTCACTCACCAGTTCATTCAAATCCACCAGTTGCGGGTTCGTGGGCGTCGCCTGGAAAAAGTGGACCGCGTCGGCGAGCACCCAGTTCATCTGCTCCACCAGGTGCTGTAGCTTGTCCACCTGCTGGCGCACGCGCAAGTCGTGTCTCGGCGTCACCATCGAGAGATAGTAGGCGATGGATTCCATCGTGCTGAGCGGCTGCCGCAACTCATGGGAGAGTTGCCGCACGGCGTCGGCGGTATCGAACGCCGGTCTTGCCGGGCCGGATTGCCGATCATCGGGAGGAACCGCGGGAACTTCGAGCATGATGGGTGGAACAGTCCGTCATTATACCGTCCCCCGCCAATCCGCCAGACCTTACTCGGCGAAGAGTGTAACCAGGTGCTGCCCGCGCGGCAGTTCCACCAACCACACGCCGTCGTCGAGCGCAACGGGGTGGATTGGAAGCGGCGCTCCGTCGAGTTCGGCGCGCGCCGGTTTGCTGTCCACAAGCGTCCAGGCGCGCGCCTGTGCCTGATAGCCAATCTCCACGGCCTGCCCCTCCACGGAGGCGCTGGTGAGGGCGGCAGCCAGATCGAGCACCGCCAGAGGGGGAGCCGTCGGCGACGGTTCGACGGTGTGCGTCCCGGCGGGAAGCAGCACGGCGCCCGCGCCCGCGGCGGGCCACGGGCGGCCGTTCACGCGCACCGGGCCGTCCCAGCGGAGCGCGACGGGTCCGCGCGCCTCCACGGCGAGTTTCGAGCCGGCTTGCAGGGCGGTTTCCACGCGTGAGCCCGCGGCGGCCAGCAGGGACAGGTCGCGCGGCAGCAGCGAGCTTTCAAAATAGAGCGCCACGCGCGGGAACGCCCCGGCGGCGAGGTGGACCAGTTGAAACAATTCCGAGCCGGTCTGTTTTTTCGTCGGATACACGCTCTGATACCGTTCGACGATGTTGATGTCGATGGCGAGCTTGGCCGGCCGTTCCGTGAGCGTGCGGTAACGCGCGGCGATCTCGGGGTACCGTTCGGGGCCCAGGTGCCATACCGTCGCCGGATCCTCGATCAGAAAAGTGGCGTCGCGGCGCTCCAGATCGGGCAGCAACCGTCCGGCGTCGGCGCCGATCAATTCGCGCATACGGGTGTCGAACCGGTCGTCGACATGGGTGAGCACGAGGTCCAGATGCGGCAGCGACTCGCGGATGCGATCGAGTTCATCGAGCCATTCGATCTGCATGCGATGAGCGAGCGAAGCGCGGAATTCGAGCAGTTGCCGCAGGCCCTCCGCGTTGCGTGCGTGATGCCGGGGCGAGTCCGCATCGAACAGTTCGCGCGGATCGAAACCGTGCCGGGCCAGGAACGCGGCCCGGACGTCCGCGTTCATCGGAGTAAAGCGCGCCGCGTTGGCGTGGCCTTCCAGCGATTCGAAATAGAGTTCGGCCAGGTTGATGCCGTCCCAGTCAAAGCGCGTGGCCAGGCCGCGCAGACCGCTGGCGATTTCGCGCCTGGCGCCGGGATTCTGCAGGTTCATCAGGCGGCGCCAGTCCAGGTGGGCGTCCTGTCCGATCGCGGTCTGTTCGCGCCATTCGGGATGGCCGTCCCAAAACTTTTGGCTCACGTGCGGGAACTCGATCCAGGCGTAGACGTGGATCGCGCGGCGATGGCAGGCCTCGATCAGCCGCTTCAAATAGGCGTCGCGTCCGGCGTCCGGCTCCCAGAAATGCCATGCCGCCACATGCAGCGCGCCGATGCCCGCTTCCCGCCAGCGCAGTGCGAAATAGTCGAGATCGACCCGGCTGCGATAGCTCGAATCGAAGAACGCCCAGAGCGAGCGCGTACCGGCCACCGGGTTTGCGCCCAACTCCCGCAGAGCCTGCGGCAGGTAGGGGAAGCGCTCGTAGCCGCGTTTCCCAGGACTGACGGCGGTCCAGAGCACCGCGCCCTCGCCCTGGCGCCATCCGGCCACCAGCGGAGCGCCGGTCCAACGCTCACTGGCGAAGATGCGCGCCTGGGCGGGCAACTCGAACAGCGGCAGGTCGATGCTTTCCTCCCAAACGATGTCGAGTTCCGGAGATCCGGCATCGGCCACGCTGCGCGCCACCGCACGCTTGCCGTTAGGAACAATACCGAGTGCTTCGGCCACGGGCGATGCTCCCTCCAGAATGAGGAAGTCCCCCTGCTCGACACGCCGCCGCCAGGTTTCCGGTTCCGGCACGGCGGCCGTCAGCACGAGAATCCCGCCCTCTCCGGCCGCCCGCGGCACCCCCATGGAAGAGAGAATGCGGGGCCATGATCCGCCATCGCCCGCGGCCACGGAGAAGTTTACGCGCGCCGGGGCGGGCGCGGCAACCTCCGCCGTGGCGATCGCGGCAAAGCAGGCCAGCAGCAGCGCGCTAACGGGTAATCGCGTACCAGAAACCAGCCCGCACCTCCGTGTAGTTCAGAACGCTTGGATTTCCCTTGTTGATCGTGTAGGCGCCGCGCAGCGCGTCCACGGTGAAGACCACCGAGGGCGGCAGCGAGTCCCACCGCAAGCGGACGCCTGGTCCCGTTTCCGCATAGTTCGCCCAGTATTGGCGCTTCGGATCGGCCGTCAGGTTGGCGCTCCATGTCAGTTGCACCTGGAACGTTCCAGGCCGGAAGGTATAGCCGCCGCGGTTCAGCGCATAGACGAGAAAGCTGCGGTTGAAGCGGTGCATGTAGACACCGTCGCTGTGGTGCTCGAAAAACAGGCCCGATTTTCGCATCCCCATCAGCCTGCCCCATCCGCGGCCATAGGAGAGTCCGCCCCGGTAGTCGGCGCGGATCCGCGAGGTGCCGTCGGTCCGGTTCAGATACGAAATCGCGTAGCCCGCCTCGGCCCACGCCATCACGCCATGGTAGACCGGCGTGGCCACGCCCACGCCGGGAATGATGGCGGTTTCAGAGAGATACTGCGGGTAGGGCGCGGTTCCGATGCTGACGGCGCCCCGCGTATCGCCGACAATCCGTGTGGAGACGTAGGGACGAAGAGGAAGACGTCCGAGCCTGAACTCCAGCTTTGCCTGCCCAAATGTGATGCCCGATTTCCAGCGCGAACTGTAATAGGGCAGCATCCAGAAGGTAGCTCGTACGCGCGACTCATCGCCGCGCAGCGCCAGCCAGGCTTGCCTGGCTTCGGCGGCCACGGTTTCATTGCCTCCCCGCCGCGCCAGGTCGAACCAGCGGGCGGCCTCGGCATCCTGCTTCAACATGTTATTCGTCCAACCGAGTTTCAACATCACTTCGGCGTCGAGCGGATCCTCCTCATGCGCCGTCTGGAAGTAGCGCAGGGCATCCTTCAGATAGCCCGCTTCATACGAGCGCACGCCCATCTGCTTCGCGCTTTCGGAAGGCGCGGGCTGGGACGAAGCGCCTCGGACGAGCAGACCGGTCCCGGACGCAGGTGCAAGCTTGCCCAGTTCGGCTTCCCCTGCATCCTGACGGCCCATGGCCAGCAGCAGGTAGGCGAATTCGCGCCGTAACCCGGCATTGGAAGGATCCAGTTGGAGCGCCCGTTCGAACTCATAGACATAGGGGTAGCGGGACGGCAGCAACTGGCGCGCCTTCTCCGACGTCCTCGGCTCAGCTCCGCGGGAAGCCGCCAGGATCGCGGCATGAGCCTCCTCCGGCTTTTCCATCCACTGCAAGACACGTCCCTGCTTCAGGAGTAATTCCCGTTCGGCCGGGCGCAGCCGCCAAGCCGCTTCGTAGTGTTCCAGGGCCTGTGCGAAATCACTCCGTTGCTCGGCCAAGCCGGCCAGTTCGACATGCGCGCTGAAGTTGGCCGGTTCGCGCTCCAGAGCCTGCCGCCAGCGCTCCATCCCCTCGGCCAGCGGACGGTCGATGTTCTGAAATGCTGTTTCCGCCCCAGCGTCGCCCATCTTGCGTACACGGTCGAACACTTGGCGCGCCTCGCGTTGCTGGCCCGTTTCAAAGGCCAGGAACGCATATTCCTTCGCCACGTGCGGATCGCCGGGATTAATGCGCATCGCGGCGGCGAACTGGTCGCGAGCGCGCTCGTTTTCGCCGATCTTCAGCAGTGCGTAGGCAAGGTCCTTGCGGACGTCCAAGCGCCGCGGCGAGAGCGTCGCGGCCTTTTCAAAACACTGGATGGCTTGCAGGTAGTCCTTCTGGCGAAGCTGCGAGTATCCGCGGTCAAGCAGCTCATAGACGGGGTCGGTGGCAGCCCCCGCCAGGAAACAGAAGACGAATCCAAACGCATATTTGCGCATGCCTACTCATCGGAGTAGTACGGGATCGTTTTGAGTTTTCTCGAAAAAAGTAGCTACCGTCGAGCCGGATCGGCCATCCCCAACTGCTGGAAGCCTTTGGCGCGGAGCAGGCAGGAGTCACAGTGGCCGCACGGAGAGCCCGATGGCGCGGGGTCGTAGCAACTGAGCGTATGAGAATAGTCAACGCCCAATTCGATCCCGCGCTGAATGATGTGCGCCTTGCTCAGATGCAGGAGCGGCGCGTGGATGCGGAGCCGGCGCCCGCCCTCGATGCCCGCCCTGGTGGCCAGATTGGCCATGGTTTCATAGGCTGCTATGTATTCGGGGCGGCAGTCAGGATAGCCGCTGTAGTCGAGAGCGTTCACACCCAGAAAAATGTCGAACGCCCCGAGCACCTCGGCGTAGGCAAGGGCGAACGACAGGAAAATTGTATTCCGCGCCGGTACATAAGTGATCGGGATGCCCCCGCCGATCTCCTCCACGGCGTCATGTTTGGGAACGGTGAAGTCGCTGCTGGTGAGCGCCGAGCCGCCGAACGCGCGCAGGTCGATCTCGGCCACGCGATGTTCCACGGCGCCCAGTGACCGGGCCACCCGCCCGGCCGCCTGCAACTCAGCGGCGTGGCGCTGCCCGTAGCGGAACGAAAGGGCGTGGCAGGCGAATCCCTCCGCGCGCGCGATGGCCAGAACGGTGGCCGAATCGAGACCGCCGCTCAACAGTACAACCGCCGGATCCTGCTTGCTCACTCCTACCAGTACAGCATGCCGCACGGCGCGGACCGTGCACGCCCGCCCCCGCAAGGCGTAAGCTGAGTGTGGTTTCCCGACTATGCAACGCCGTTCTTTTTTCCTCTCTTCACTCGCCGCCGCCGCACCGGCTGCCGCCCCCTCCCTGGCCCAAGGCAACCAGTCCAAGTTCAGGCTCCGCTACGGTCCACACCCGGGCATGTTCCGGCATTCGGCCGGGGAGAACGTCATCGACCAGATCAAGTTTTCAGCTGCCCAGGGCTTCACCGGGTGGGAAGACAACGGCGGCAACAAACGGCCCGTCGAGGAGCAGACCAGGATCGGAGAGACGCTGGCCCGGCTTGGCATGAAGATGGGCGTATTCGTCTCCTGGGCCGATTTCAAGACGGGCGACTTCGTCACCAGAACCGATCAGGAATTTCAAGACCGCCTGCGCGCCGAAATGCGTGCCGCCGTCGAGGCAGCCAAGCGCCTGGGCACGCCCTGGACCACCGTCGTGCCGAGCACGACGAACGACCGTCTCGATCCCGGCTATCAACTGGCGAACTGCATCACGAACTTGAAGGTGATGGCGGAGATCTGCGAACCGGCGGGGCTCATCATGGTGTTGGAACCGCTGAACTGGTATGCCAACCACCCGAGCCTCTATCTGCGTTCAGTGCCGCAGGCTTATGCCATCTGCAAGGCCGTTGGGTCCAGGAGCTGCAAGATTCTGGACGATCTCTATCATCAACAGATCGACGTCGGCAATCTGATTCCCAATATGGCCAAGGCGTGGGACGAGATTGCTTACATACAGACGGGCGACAACCCGGGCCGCAAGGAACCCTCCACGGGCGAGATCAACTATAAGAACATCTTCAAATGGCTCCATGAAAAGAGGTACGACGGCGTGATCGGCATGGAGCACGGTAATTCAAAGCCAGGCAAGGAAGGCGAGGAGGCCGTGATCGCCGCCTACCGCGCCTGCGACAATTTCTAGTTTCAGAGTGAGGAATCGGACATGGATCGACGGAATTTTCTGCAATCCGGAGCGGCTGGCGCGGCTTTGTCGCTGAGCGCCGCGCAGGCCTTTGCCGCGGGCGAGAACAAGCGGGTAGGCCTGATCGGTTCGGGCTGGTATGGCAAGGCGGATCTGCTGCGCCTGATCCAGGTGGCGCCCGTGGAGGTGGTGTCGCTTTGCGACGTGGACAAGAAGATGGTGGAGGAGGCGGCCGAACTGGTTTCCACCCGGCAGCAGTCGAAGAAGAAGCCTCGCACCTTCCATGACTATCGCGAGATGCTGAAACAGAAGGATCTCGACATTGTTCTGATCGCCACGCCGGACCACTGGCACGCGCTGCCGATGATCGAGGCGTGCAAGGCCGGCGTCGATATCTATGTGCAGAAGCCGATCAGCGTGGATGTCGTCGAGGGCCAGGCGATGGTGGCCGCCGCGCGCAAGTACGGCCGCGTGGTGCAGGTGGGCACGCAGCGCCGCAGCACGCCGCACCTGATCGAGGCGCGCGACCGCATCATCAAGGAAGGCAAGCTCGGCAACATCGCCTACGTGGAGATCTGCTGCTATTACCACATGCGGGCCACGGCGAACCCGCCCGACACCGCGCCGCCGCCAAACCTCGACTACGAGTTCTGGACCGGCCCGGCTCCCCAGCGCCCGTACAACGACCTGTGCCATCCGCGCCGCTGGCGCGCCTTCATGGAGTACGGCAACGGCATTGTCGGCGACATGTGCGTGCACATGCTGGACATGACGCGCTGGATGATGGACCTGGGCTGGCCGAAGAGCATTTCCTCTTCCGGCGGCATCCTTGTGGATAAGAAGAGCAAGGCCAACATCAGCGATACGCAGGAGGCCACCTTCGACTTCGGCGATACCAAGGTTGTGTGGACGCACCGTTCCTGGGGGCATCCGCCCGACCCGAAGTATCCCTGGGCGGCCACCTTTTATGGCGATAAGGGGACGCTGAAGGCCAGCGTGATGAGCTACGACTATATCCCCATGGCCAAGGGCGAGCAGCCCATTCACAAGGACGTGACCTACGAACTCGACCAGTATCCCGAGGACCGCACAGAGAAGGATCTGGAACGGCACGTGGCGCCGGCCATCCGGGGCCACATGGTGGACCTGCTGAAGAACATCGCTTCCCGCGGCAAGCCCGTGGCCGACATCGAACAGGGCCACATCTCCACGGCCTCTTGCATCCTGGCCAATCTTTCGATGCAGTTAGGACGGACGTTGCGATGGGATCCGGCACGGCACCAGGTGACCGGCGACGCCGAGGCCAACCGGCTGCTGCGCCGTGCCTATCGCAAGCCGTGGGCGCATCCGGAGCCATCGAAAGTCTAGCCCGGGTCGTTACCTGTACCTGGGGCCTGCTCTGGCCCCACACCGCTTTCCGACGTCCCGCCGCTCTGCGCGTGCAAGGGCCAGCGCGAACGGACGAAGGCGTGCGCTTCGGCGGTTGTCGTGAGTTCGCCCTCCAGTTGGGCGGTTTCGACGGCGGTGAGGATCTCTCGGAAGAGAGGGCCGCGGGGGTAGCCGAGGGCGATCAGGCCGGCTCCCGTGATCAGGCGCGGGGGGCGAAGAATTTCGGGCGGTGATTCATCGAGGCGGCGGCGGGCGAAGTGGTAGTTGTCCAGATGACCGTGAGAACCGAGGCAATCGGCACGGTGCAGCGCGAGATGCTCGTCGAAGCGGGGGAGGCGGAGGAAGCGCTTGAGGGTGGACTCCTTCATGCGATGGATGTCGCCAAACCGCATATGGTTGGCGACCAGGGCAAGGATCTGCTCCGTGCTGTCGTGGGAGAACCGCAGGCGGGCCAGTATGGGCCGGGCGATGGCCAGCCCCGCTTCCACATGGCCATTGAAGCGGATGCGGTCTGAAACGGAGAACGTCGCGGGTTTGCCGATGTCGTGGAGTAAAACGCCCCAGGCGAGCGTGGGCGAGGAGTTGGCGGGCAGATGATCGAGCATCAGCAGGGTGTGCGTCCACACATCCCCCTCGGGGTGAAACTCGGGCGGTTGCGGGACGCCCTGGAGGCGCTGGACCTCGGGGAGGACCACGGGCAGCAGTCCCGTGGAGTCAAGCAGGCGCAGGCCCTCGGCCGGGTTGGGCTGAGTGAGGATGCGTGTGAGTTCGTCGCGGATGCGCTCGGCGGCGATGGAGGCCAGCGATGGGGCTTCCAGGCGGATGGCGGCAAGGGTTTCCTCTTCCATCGTGAAGCCGAGGCGCGCGGCGAGGCGGACGGCGCGGAGCAGGCGGAGGTGGTCCTCCTGAAAACGGGCGCGGGGCGAGCCGACGCAGCGGATCAGGCGGCGGGCCAGGTCGTCGCGGCCATGAAAGTAGTCGAGGATGCGGCCGGGCGGCGGAGGCGCGAGAGGATCGAGGAAGATGGCGTTGATGGTGAAGTCGCGTCTCTGGGCGTCGAGACGGGGCTCGGAAACCAGGGAGACGTGGGCGGGGCGGCGGCCGTCCGTGTAGGGGCCTTCGGTGCGAAACGTGGCAACCTCGACCGAAGCGTTGGGTTCCTTGACCAGGACAACGCCGAAATGGGCGCCGACGAGATCTGCGTGCGGGAACAGAGCGGTGATCTCGGGTGGCGTGGCCGAGGTGGCGATGTCAAAATCCTTGGGCGGAAGCGACAGCAAGAGGTCGCGCACGCACCCTCCGACGAAAAAGGCCTGGTGGCCGTCGCGGCGGAGCGTGGATAGGACGCGGAGGGCGAGATCCTCGTTCATGGTGCGAGTAGAGTAGACTTGATGATTGCCGGTCCCGTGCCGGCACTATGTCGACGCAAGACCCGTCATCATCCTCTTCCTCCCTTCCTTTCAGCAGTTCAACGGCAAAGGTTGTGGTCGCCACGACTGTAGCGCTTTCCTTTATTTCATTTTGGCGCGGCGCGGCGATCGTGCTCAGCGACCTGGCGTCGACGATGTTCTACATCGGCGGCATCACCGAGCAGGCCATAGGGAAAAGCGCTCCCTGGCTGGTGATGGCTGTGATGGTGTTCAGCTTCGCCGTGCGCAGCATCTATCTCGAAAGCTGCTCGATGTTCGTGCGGGGCGGCGTGTACGTGGTGGTGCGGGACGCGATGGGGCCCTTCATGGCCAAGCTGAGCGTGTCGGCGCTGGTGGTGGATTATGTTCTGACCGGACCGATCAGTTCGGTGAGCGCCGGACAGTATCTGGGCCACTTGATCAACGAACTGGCGGCGCTGACGAACATCGAGTTCCACCTGGACCCGCCCACGTTCGCGGTGTTTTTCGGGCTCGCGGTGACGGGCTATTTCTGGTGGGAGAACACGAAGGGGATCCACGAAAGTTCGGGCAAGGCGCTTCGGATCATGCAGATCACCACGGTGATGGTGGTGACGTTGCTGGTGTGGTGTCCGCTGACGTTGTTGTTGCGCGGCGGCGCGGAACTGCCGCCGGCGCCGACGATCGAGAACCTGCGGTTCACCAAGGAGTCCCTGGGATGGTTGGACGGGACGATTTGGCCGACCATCGGAGCGGTGGGGGTGCTGATCGCCTTCGGCCACTCGCTGCTGGCGATGAGCGGTTTCGAAACCCTGGCGCAGGTGTACCGTGAAATTGGCTACCCAAAGTTGAAGAACCTGAAGGTGACGGCGAACATCGTGTGCGTGTACGCGATGCTTTCCACCGGTCTCATCAGCCTCTTCGCGGTCATGATCATTCCGGACGCCGTACGGCCCCAGTATTACGACAACCTGATCGGGGGGCTGTCGATGAGCCTGGCCGGACCGTACATGTTGAAACTGGCCTTCCACGTTTTCGTGGTGATGGTGGGCGTGCTGATTCTGTCGGGGGCGGTGAATACGTCGATCATCGGTGCCAACGGCGTGCTGAACCGGGTGGCCGAGGATGGTGTTCTTCTGGACTGGTTCCGGAAGCCGCACAAACGGTTCGGCACAACTTTCCGGATCGTGAACCTGATCACCATCGCTCAGGTATTGACGATTCTCGGCAGCCGGGGCGACGTGCTGCTGCTGGGCGAGGCATACGCCTTCGGCGTGGTGTGGAGTTTCTTCCTGAAGGGGCTGGGCGTGTTGGCGCTGAGATTCCAGCGGAGCGATCAGGAGTATAGAGTTCCGTTGAATCTTCGCGTCGGGAGACACGAGTTGCCGCTGGGTTTGGGCGCGGCGGTGCTGGCGCTGTTCTTCGTGGCCATCGCGAACCTGCTCACCAAGCAGGTGGCGACTATCTATGGCGTGTCGTTCACGTTGCTGCTTTTCACGGTGTTCCTGGTGTCGGAGAAGCTGAACCGGCGCAAGCAGGGGCGGTTGGCGGAGAAGACCACCGAGGAGTTCAACCTGGAGTACCAACCGGAGGCCGCGCGCGAAACGCTGGACGCGCGGCCCGGGTGTGTGCTGGTGGCGGTGCGGGATTACAGCCGGATGTTCCACCTACGCAAGGTTCTGGAAAAGACAAACATGCGGCGGCACGACATCGTCGTGATGACGGTTCGGAACGTGACCACGGCGGGCGGAGAGTATGACCTGCACGAGTCCCAGTTGTTCACCACGTATGAGAAGGAGTTGTTCAGCCATGTGGTGGCCCTGGCCGAGAAGGAAGGCAAGCATGTGGAACTGCTGACGGTTCCAGCGGTGGACCCGTTCGTGGCAATGGTGCAAACGGCGACGAATTTACAGGCGTCGCGGCTGGTGACAGGGGTGTCGGCGCGGATGTCGGGCGACGAACTGGCGCACCGCATCGGGCGCGCGTGGGAAAGCATGCCCGAACCGCGGCACGCCTTTTCCCTGGAAGTGATTGACCCGGACCGTCCTTCGACGTATGTGAACCTGGGACCACATCCTCCCAGGCTGTGGCCCGAAGACCTGGACCGCCTGCATGAGCTATGGCTCAAACTGACAGGGGACCAGCGGCTGGGTTCGAAACTGCATCACCGGGACGTGGTGGGCGTGGCGCTGCAACGCCTGGAACGGGATCTCTCGAGCACGGAGCGGGAAGAGGTTCTGCGGGACGTAATGAACGAACTACGGAAGAATTAGGTTTCGGGGGCGCCGTCTGGAGCGGTCTTGCCGAGGACTTCATTGAACAGCGCTGCTTTTTTCAAATCTTTTTTGGAAGGCGGAGCGATCTCTCGGCGGTAGTCGTGCTCGCTATAACAAGACTTGCAGCGGACCTTGGCGGCCTCGCCGTTGAGCAGCGACACGATGGAATGGTTGGTGATGCGCTTGCACTTAACGCAAAAATCGTCGATATCGTCGCCAAGGCGGAGTTCAGCCATGAAGTCTCCGTAAACTTCAAATTATAGCGAATCAAGGTTTGGGGGAAGGCGGAAATCGTAAGGGATGCTGGGGAAGCCCGGCAACAGACTTTCGACAGGCGGCGAAGTCTTGGTGCTGGAGCGGGGAGCGGACTGTTATACTGAAACGGATCGGGCCGTGGCGCAGCCTGGCTAGCGCGCTTGCTTGGGGTGCAAGAGGTCGCGAGTTCAAATCTCGCCGGCCCGACCAAATTCTTCAAAGACTTATAGGCCCCCAACCCCAAGGGGCCTGCTCTCCGCGGAAAATGGGGAGCAGACCGAATCCCTCCATAGTTAAGCAAATAGAACCTTGACGCGCGTTCTGTAGTTGTTGAAGTTGCGGAAGCCGTAGGCTTGGCGGACTCCAACTTGGGTCAGCAAAAAAATGAAATCGAGACTTGGCCAGGATCTGGGCATATTGCCGGGCCGTGGTTCCAGCAGGCTGGCCATCGGAACTGAGCGGGAGTTGAGCGAACACCGCCCGAGTTGCGCCGGCCCGATTCTCCGCTACTCTCCCGACTCAGTGTCCCGGTTCCCGTACAGCCCGCTCACCGCATGCCGGTGGTTCTCCAGCACGCGTGCCCGCCGCACCTTCATCGTCGGCGTGATCTCGCCCGCCTCGATCGTGAAGTCCCGGTCCAACACATGCCACTTGCGAATCTGCTCGAACGGCGCCAACTGCCGGTTCACCCGCGCCACGATCTTCTTCACGGCCGTCTGCACCGGCGCCGACTGCACCACCTCGTGCATCGGCTTGCCCTTCAATTCGCTGAATTCCCGCAAGGATTCGAGCACCGTCCCATTCAACGTGAACAGCGCGGCCACGTACGGCAGTTTGTCGCCCACAAGCAACACCTGATGCAACAGCGGCTCCATCTTGAACAGACCTTCGATCATCGCCGGGTAGATCTTCTTCCCGTTCGACGACACGATCACTTCCTTCTTCCGCCCGGTGATCGCCACGAACCCGTGAGCGTTGATCTCGGCGATGTCGCCGGTGTGCAGCCATCCGTCCCGCAGAATGGCCGCCGTCGCGTCCGGGTCCTGCCAGTAGCCCTTGAACAGCGTGGGCGACCGGAACAGCAACTCACCGTCGCCGGCGATCTTCACCTCCACGCCCGGCAGCGGTTTGCCGATCGAACCGGACTTCGGCCGGCCGATGGGGTTCAAACACACAACGCCACCTTCGGTCAGTCCATAGCCTTCGTGAATCGGCATTCCGATCGCCGCGTAGAAGTCGGCCAGATCCTTCCCCAACGGCGCGGCTCCCGAAATGGCCAACCGCAACTCGCCGCCCAGCCGTTCGCGAATTGTGCGGAAAATCATCCGGTCGGCCAGGCTCCACGCCCGCGACATCCACATGGGCACGGCACGCCCCTCGATGCGCCGCGTGTGAATCTCGATGCCCAGCCCCAGGGCGCCCCAGAAGATCCGCTGTACAATTCCCGGCCGCTTCTTGATTTCGGTGCAGATCGAGGTGTACATCCGCTCCCACACGCGCGGCGGCGCGACGAAAAACGTCGGCTTCACCTGCTTCAACTCATGCGGCAGCCGTGACAGTCCCTCGCTAAAGTACACCGGCATGCCACACCGTACCGGCAGATACTGCACCACGAACCGCTGTGTGATGTGCGCCGATGGCAGGAAGGCAATCGTTCGTTGCCCCGGTCCCAGGTCCAGGCCGTCCACCCTCGGCGCCATCTCGCAGTTGTCGCAAAGTGCCCCGTGCGACACCAATCCCATTTTCGGTTCGCCCGTGGCTCCCGATGTCAGGTAAAGGATCGCTCCGTGTTCCGGTTTCAGCGCCGTTCGGAACCGTTCCGTCAAACCGGGATCCTCCTCCAGCGCTTTCCGTCCGCGCGCCCGCAAGGCATCCAGGGTCATCACGGAGGGTCCGTTCGCCGGTTCACCCGTCAGCAGCACATAGTGGGCGTCCAGGGAGTCCTCGGCCGCCGTTTGCAGTTTGGCCAGCAACGTGGGGTTCTCCACGAAGACCACCTTCGGCCCCAGCCGGTGCAGAGTCTTCACATGATCGGCGACCGGATACGAGGTATACAGCGCCGCCGCGATGCCGCCCGCCACCAGAATGCCGGCGTCGGCCAGATAGAACTCCATCCGGGTCTCCGAATCCAGTGCTGCGAGGTCGCCGTGCCGCAGGCCCAGCGCATACAGGCCGCAGGCCACCTCTTCCACCGCCGCTTTGTACTGCACCCAGCTCAGCGAGCGCCATTCGCGCTTTCCCTCCCGCATCTCCTGAAAATGCAGTGCCGGTTGCTGGCCAAATGCCTCGGCGGCCCGCAGGAATAGGCCGTAAACGGTACGTTCACTCACTCCGGGTATGGTAACAGGGCCTTGCCACGTCATGCCTCATTTCCGCTCCCGGAGTGGTCTGTCCTCGCCGTCATGGGAAAATACCTTCATATGGATTTTTCCCGTGAGCTTGACGTGTGCCTGGGTCTCCTCCGCCAGGCGGGCGAGGTGGCGCTTGATTTCCAGCGCCGCGGCGTCACCGCCGATACAAAGGCCGACGATTCGCCCGTCACGGAAGCGGATCGCGCCTGTGAACGCCTCTTCTCCGAAGGCCTTGCCTCCGCTTTCCCCTCCGACGGGCAACTCGGGGAGGAAGGCGCCGCCCGGCCTTCCGCCAGCGGCCGCCAGTGGATTATCGATCCCATCGACGGTACGCGCGACTATGTCCGCCGGAACCGCCTCTGGTCGATGCTGCTCGCCCTGGAAGTCAACGGTGAAGTTCTGCTCGGCGCGGCCCACTTCCCGGCGTTCGGCGAAACCTACTACGCCGTGAAAGGCCAGGGCGCCTGGCGGACCGGCGCCGGTGGAGCGCGCGACCGCATCGCCGTATCCGGCAAAAGCGAAACGGCCGAAGGCGTCATCTGCGTGAACTCGCTGCAGAACATCACCCGCTGGCCATTTTCCGCCGACCTGGTTCAATGGCTGGGACGCTTCTGGGCCGTACGCAGCCTGGGAGGCGCGCTGGACTCGATGTTTGTCGCAGCGGGCCACGCCGATGCCTGGATAGAACAGGGCGCCAAACCCTGGGACCTCGCCTCCATCCAGATCATCACCGAAGAGGCCGGTGGCGTCTTTTTCAACTTCGACGGCGGCCGCAGCATCTATGCCGGAAACTGTGTCACCTGCACGCCCGGATTCGAGACCGAGCTCCGCGCTTTCGTTGCCGCCGAACATGCCCTCGGGCTCATGTAGACGCTCCCGTATGCTGGTAGCTGTCCGGCTCCTACCGGCCGAGGTTTATTGAAATGATGATTTACAAGGACTTCCGGATCGAGGCAGCCCACCGTCTGCCCCACGTTCCGCCTGGACACAAGTGTTCGCGGCTTCATGGCCACAGCTTTCTGGTCCGCCTCTGTTGCGAAGGTCCCCTCGACCCAGTGCTGGGCTGGGTGCTCGATTTCGCCGACCTCAAAGCCGCCTTCGCCCCGCTTCACGACGCCCTCGACCACCGCTACCTGAACGACATCGAAGGTCTCGACAACCCCACCAGTGAACAACTGGCACGTTGGATCTGGCAGCGTCTGAAACCCACGCTTCCATTGCTCGCTACGGTCATCGTGCGGGAAACATGCACAGCCGGGTGTGAATACCGCGGCGATTGACGGCAGGCGAACTGCTCCTTACAAAATCTGAACCGCAACAGCGTCGGGCGTCACCGCCACTCGCCGGATGTTGCTCTCCAACTGGAACCAGGTGTTGAGCTTTGCGTTCGGGTACCGGGGCAGCACATAGTTCGCGATCACCCAGTCCAGCGCGCGCCCCTCCAGATTCCACCCGTCCACATCCACGGAGAGCAGGTCCACCCGGCACCAGCCGTCCTGCGAGGTTACCCGCACCTCGACGTCCACCAGCCGCTCGCCGCTCAGCAGCAACCGCGACACCAGGCCGGGCGGCCGCCCCTCCACACTCTCGGATACCTTGCGGAAATCGATCCAGGCCGACCCCTCCGCCCGGCTCGTTCCCAGACGGAATGAAGGCGTACGCACCCCGCGCACCTTCTTGCGCAGCAGCTCCTCGCGTGCATAGTCCAGCAGTTCGCCGCTGGTGAACCGCACCGTCTGGCCGCTGGGAACCGTATTCTTTTCAATTGCTTCCAACTTGGCCCTCGCGGGCGATCCTCCGGCTCCGCGCAGTCTTCCGCCCGTGCTCGCCAGTGCCAGTAAAAATGCCAGTCTGGTCATCGCCTCCTCATTGTCCGGCTCATCCCCTCATCTACCCCATCGACGCCAGACGCTTCCGAGTGGTTGCGCCTCCGGAAACGCCGTGTGCGGCACAATGGTCACACTCACCATGATCCAGTATGACGCCCACAAGTGGCTCGATCATTTTTTCGATCTCCGCGGCACCCTCATTCGCCAAATCACCCCCCGAGTATTGGGGCTGGTTCTGTGGGCCGCGATTGTCGTTGCCATTCACTTCCACATCCGCCCCGTGGGGGCCGGAGTCACGGTTCACTCACTGGTGGGCGTCGCGCTGGGCCTGCTGCTTGTGTTTCGTACCAACGCCTCCTATGACCGCTTCTGGGAAGGCCGCAAGCTCTGGGGAGGCATTGTGAACGAGACCCGCAACGCCGCTCTCATGGCCAGTGTCCATCTTAAAGATGCACCTGGACTTGTTTGGCGTTTCACCCGTTGGACGGCCCTGTTTCCGTGGATGGCCATCAGCACCCTGCGTAGCGCGCCGGTCTTCGGTCCGGTGGCGGCGGAACTGCCTCCGGCGGACCGTCTGGCGCTGGAGTCCTCGCAGCACCCGGCGCTCTACTCGGCCCGCCAGATGAGCCTGTGTCTGGCCGAGGCCCGTGAGCGCGGCTTCATCACCGACTATGTGCAAGTGGCCATCGACCGCAACACGCAACTGCTGGTGGACTACCTGGGCGGTTGCGAGCGCATACGCAAGACGCCGCTGCCGTTTGCCTATGTGGTTCACCTGCGCCGCGCCCTGCTTCTGTACTGCATCACACTTCCCTTCGCTCTTGTGGAAACTTTCGGCTGGTGGACCCTGCTTGATGTCCTGTTGGTGGCTTATACATTTCTGGGCATCGAGGAGATTGGCGTCGAAATCGAAGGCCCCTTCGGCAACGACGAAAACGACCTGCCTCTGGAGGCGATCAGCGAAACCATCCATCAGAACCTCTACAGCATCGCCGGCATCGCGGCCGGCCAACAGGAGATCATGCCCGAGGGCCTCTAACGATCTGGCAGCCCCGCCCCGTGCAATGCGATCATATAAATACCAAAGGAGATTTGGATGAATCGAACTCTGTGCGTGTTTTTCCTGGGAGTGGCCGCGCTCGCCGCCGCGAATAAGGCCAACACCGACCGGCTCGACAAGGCCGCCGTCGTCTTCGACGAAGTAATGGGCATCTCCGACAAGGCGATTCCGCAAACCCTGCTCGATAAGAGCGAATGTGTCGTGCTTGTGCCTGGCATGAAAAAGGGCGCCTTTATCTTCGGCGCGAAATATGGCCGCGGGTTCATCTCCTGCCGCGGAACGGGCGGAGCCGGCTGGAGCGCTCCGGGCGCGGTCCGCGTGGAAGGCGGCAGTTTTGGCTTTCAGATCGGCGGTTCGGAAACCGACGTCATCATGCTGGTGATGAACGAACGGGGCGTCGACCGTTTGCTCCGCAGCAAGTTCACACTGGGGGGGGATGCCAGCGTGGCCGCTGGGCCGGTGGGCCGCTCAGCCTCCGCGCAAACCGACGCCATGATGACCGCTGAAATCCTCACCTGGTCCCGCGCCCGAGGCGTCTTCGCCGGCGTTTCCCTGCAAGGCGCGACGCTTCGCCAGGACATCAGCGTGAACGCCGATCTATACGGCAAGGCCTACGAGAACTCGCAGATCGTGAAAAGCGGGCTCGAAGCGCCTGAGCCCGCTAAGAAAATGATCTCTCTGTTGACCAAGTACTCGGCGCGCAAGTCCAGGTAACCGGCGCGCCGTTTCACGGTCTTCTACCAGTCCACCACCGAGCCGTCGTCCGCGTCGTACGCCGTACGGTACGGGCGCGGCTCGCCTACCTGGGCCATCAACTTGTTCTCGTCAATCGTGATGCCCAGGCCCGGATCGGTCAACAAGGGTCTGTACCCGTTCACCACGGCCGGAAGCGGCTTGGCCAGCAAATCGGAGTACTCGTTGTCGCCCCGCTCCTGAATCAGGAAGTTGGGAATCGACGCGGCGATTTGCAAACTGGAGGCCAGCGAGCACGGACCCTGCGGATTGTGCGGAGCCAGCGGCGAATAGTACGCCTCCGCCATGCCCGCGATCACCTTCAATTCCGTGATTCCTCCCGCGTAGCAGATGTCCGGCTGCAGGATCATCGCCGCGCGCTTTTCGAGAATCTCCTGGAAGCCCCACTTGGTGAAGATGCGTTCGCCGGTGGCGATGGGAATGTGTGTTTTCCGGGCCAACTCCGCCATCACGCCCACGTTCAGCGCCTGTACGATCTCCTCGTAGAAGAACGGCTGATGGGGCTCCAGCGCCTTGATTAGAAGGCTGGCCGTAGGCGGTTGCACGGCGCCGTGGAAGTCGATCCCGATGTCCACGCCCTTGCCGTACTTCTGGCGCAAGGCGCCGAAGCGTTCGGCCACCTCGTCCACCATCTTGGGGCCTTCCACATACTTGAACGGCGTCCGCGAGCCGCGCGGCCCCACCTTCATCGCATTCACGCCCGTTTTTTCGCTGACCGTGCCGTACACGCGCGCGCGGTCGCGGAATGGCCCGCCCATCAGCTTGTAAACGGGTACGCCATAGCACTTGCCCGTGATGTCCCACAGCGCCTGGTCGATGCCGCTGGAGATCGCCGTTTTGATGGGACCGCCGCGGTAGAATGCCCCGCGGTGGATCGCCTGCCAGTGGAAGGCCACCCGCCGGGGATCCTTCCCCACCAGGTAATCGCCCACCTCCAGCGCGCCTGCCGCGCACGCCTTGGCGTCGTCCTTCAACATCTCGCCCCAACCGGTAACGCCGGCGTCGGTGGAGATTTTCACGAACACCCAGCTATTCTTCAGAACGAACGACTCGATCTTGGTGACCTTGACGTTGTCGTCCGGTCCCACGGCTGCCATGGCATCGCACCGCTTGGCGCTGAAGGCTTCAAGACTGAACAGCGCGGCCGGTCCATACAACATCGACTGGAACCACTCGCGCCGGTTGCTTTTTTGAGGGAACATATTGGTTTCCTTAGAACTGAATTCTCGCCTGTAACTGGTAAAACCGGTTGAGCGACGACGTCTGGCTCAGCACACGGCCGAAGTTCGTGGACACCGGGTTGATGTCGGGCGCGTTCATCTGCGAACGGTTTTGCAGATTGATGGCATCCACGCGGAACTGGAACCTCATGCCTTCGGCCAACCGGATCTCCCGCAGCAGATTGCCGTTCCACTGGCTCAACCCGTCCGCCCGCAGCCCGTCGAAGAACCTCGGAAACACGCGCGTCTGGTAGGCCGCGAACTGATTTCCGGAGACCTTATCGAACGGGAGGTTCGTGTTGAACCACTGGTCCAGCGACTTTGACGAAGAAGCCGCGTCGGACTCGAAAGAATTGATGTCGCCTTTGTAGAGGAGGTTACCCCACCCCAGCAACGGACCGTTCTGGAATTCGTAGGTGAACGCAGCCTGCCAGCCGCCCAGAATGTGGTTCAGGATGCCGCTTTGGAGGAATCGCCGGCCGCGGCCGAACGGCAGCTCCACGATTGCCGTCGCCGTCAACCGGTGCGGACGGGCCGTATTGCTGGGCCACCACAGGCGTGGCGACGCCTCGAACTCGTTCTCCATGATCACCCTGTCGTCCTGGAACATCCGCGTGTACGATGATTTCACGTTGAACCCGCGCGAAAACCGTTTCGTGAGGCTCATCTCGAACGCATGCGTCCGCGCGCTGCCGGAAGGGTCGGAGTTGTCGTTCAGCCCGTTCATGTGCGGAAACGCGCGCAGCAAACGGTTCTTGGCCACCGTCTGGCTGGTGAAGGAGCCCAGCGTGGACAGGTGCTGGTAGAGCACCGGGTCCGACGATTGCAACGAGGCGAAGTTGGAGATGTGGAACGGGTTTGGAACCTGCCGGTTCATCTCCGTCGCCACGGCGTTGTTGCGTACGTTGCCCGAGGCCCAGAACTGCTCCGGCAGCGGGTCCAGGCGGCGTGTGACGCCGATCCGGCTGCCCCACTGGCCCCAGTAGGAGGCCTCCACCAGAATGTCGCTGGAGAGTTCACGCTGCACGCCGGCGCGCCAGCGCTGCACGCGGGGATGCGGACGGTTGTACCGCGTGAACGTGAAGCCCTGTCCGGCTCGCGCCATGGCGCCAAGGCCGCTTTGCAACGGCACGTCGAAACGCGTTCCATTGGCCCGCACAGGGAAGGGATTGGTGAGCGGCGACACGCCGTTGGCCGGATCTCCCACCAGCCAGTCCTCGCCAAAGTTGGTCGTCAGCACAGTGTTGGTCGCTCGCGAGTAGCCATACTGGTCCACGGCCTGGTTCATCACGTTCAACGTGTCGTAGTAGATGCCGTAACCGCCCCGTAACACGGTCTTGCTGCTGGCCTGGTAGGCGGCAGAGAGCCTTGGCAGCCACATCAACTCGCTCTGCCACAGCTCCCGGGGCGTGCCGTTCACGCCGGTGTAAACCGTTCCGCCCTTCACGGCGAACTGGCTGGCCGGCAGCTCCGGCAGCGGGTTCCGGGCGTAGGCCGCCTGGGCCGCCGCCGAAATCGGCAGATCCAGGTTCGGGTCGAAGTAACCCAGCGCCCGGTTGTAGCGCTCCGTCGGGCCGCGCTCATACTCCACGCGCAAGCCGAACGTCAGGGTCAGCTTCCTGGTGGCTCTCCAGGTGTCCTGTGCATACCAGGCGTAATACGGATTCATCAGGGCATAGCTGTCGTTGGTGTCCACCGACATGCCCGTGGGAATGCCCAGCGCGAAAGTCGCCCAGGTCAGGCCCAGGGTGCCCGCTGGAACAAAGCCGTCCTCGTCCTTGCGCACGAAGTTGTTGGCGAAGGTGAAATTTCCCGATGTGTAGCCTCCGTTCACCACCGTGTTGCGGTAGTGCTGGCGGAAGTCCACGCCCGCGCGAAGCGAATGCGCACCGCGAATCTGCGTGAAATTGAACTTCGCCGACTGCTGGCGGCCCTTGTGCCCGGGGTCCAGCGGCACCGACACGATCATGTCTCCATTCCAATACGTCATGCCGGGCCAGATCACCCGGGGCAGAAGGCAGTCCGAGGCGCACTTCTGATCCATGTACCCGGGCAGGCCCACGTCGGACGGCTTGTATTTCCGCGTGCCCAGACGCTGGTTGTGGTTCTTGAACAGCGTGCCGTCCACCGAGGCGTTCAGCACGGTGGTCGCGTTCGCGGTATAGGTCCAGTCGAAGGCGCCGCTGACGGTGGGCCGGATCTCGTCCCAATCCATCAGCCCCGGTTCTGATTCGTAGGTGAACCCCTGCGCGTCTTCCTCGAAGCTGCTCTTCAACCAGCGGAAAAAGAAGCGGTGCTTGCCGCTGCCCTGATAGTCGAAGCGGTTGTTCCAGGACTGGTAGTTCACGTTGTTTGGCATGCCCGAGGCCAGATAGTTGTTCACGGGCTCACGCAGCGGGTCCGCCGGATTGTTGTTGGGCATGGGCAGCATCCGGGAGTAGGCGCTGTACATCGGATTCGTCATCCGCGCCCGGGGCAGAACGTTCCCCGCGAACGGCGTCCGCACCCAGTGGCCCGCGCGGCCCGGATCGCGGCGCGTGCTGGCGGGATCGTAAACCTGGTACCGCACCGGATCAATCGGCAGGAGAGCCGAAAAATCTCCGCCTCGCATGGCTGCCGTGGGCACCGTGTAGTTGATCTCGCTGGGACGCGCGGATTGCAGGTTCTTCAAGCCCGAGTAGCCGAGGAAGAAGAACAGCCTGTTCCTGCCGTCGAACAGCTTGGGAATGTACACCGGGCCGCTGATCGTCCCGTGATAGTTGTTCGTGTGGCCGGCAGGCACGAAGGGGGAGTTCGCCAACTGGTTGGCCAGCAAAGTGTTCCCGGCCGCGTTGGCTGCCGCGATCTGCTCATACCGGTTCTTCTTCACGAAAAACGGCACGGCGTTCCAACGCTGGTTGAAATACTGGTAGGTGGCCGAACCGTGCACCGCATTGGCGCCCGACTTGGTGGACATCGACACGTTGATGCCCGTCGAATGGCCGAACGACGCGTCGAAGTTCGAGGTTTCGATGCGGAACTCGTCGATCACGTCCGGGCTCGGCATGATGGACGTGCGCCGCTGCGTTCCATTGGTGGACGCGCCATCCATGGACCACTCATTGCCGCCCACGCCGCCCGGCATGTTGTAGCCGGAACCGCCGCCGACCTGTCCCTGCACCAGGAATTGCGTCGTGCCCGGCACGGACACGCCCGGTGAAAAGCGGGTCAACATGCTCACGTTGTTCCCCAGCACGGGCAGGTCCATCACCTCGCGGTTCGTAATGGCCCGTCCCGTGGAAACCGAACTGGTCTCCAGCAGCGGCGCCTCGGCGTTTACCGTCACCGACTCGGCGGTGCCGCCGACCTCCATCGCGGCGTCGATTTGCAGCCTCTCGCCGATGGCCAGCGTCACGCCGGACCGGATGTACCGTTTGAAACCCTGCGCTTCCACGGCTACGGAGTAGTCGCCCGGCAGGAGCAGCGGCGCCTCATAGTAACCGCTTGCATTCGAGACCAGGCGAGTCGATGTATTCGTGCCCGTGTTCGTCACGGTCACCTGAGCGCCCGAAATCACCGCCTGCGAGGCGTCGGTCACGGTTCCCGAAATCGTGCCTCGCGTATCCTGTGCCGCCAGCCAACCGCAAGCCAGGAGCAATGCGAATACAGCTCTCCCTTGTCTCATGGATCCCCCCTGATGCCTTACAGGCGATCCAGATATATCAGACTTAATTTAGCGTTACAACTGAAATGTGAAATTTTTTTGTGTGAAGTGGATTAGCGGCCCACCACGTCCGCGATCGGCTTCCCGGCTTTCGGTTCGGCTGCGTTGTAATCCTGGCCGAGCAGCGAGGCGATGGTCGCCGCCACCTGGCTCTGGGTCACCGCCGGAATGTTCTTCCGCTCTCCCAGCGCCTTCGTATCGGGACCCATGAACGCCATCCAGACATACTTCGCTTGCGGCAACTTCTCCCCGTGGCTTTTCCAGGTCACTGGAGCCTCGCCGCGGCCATGATCCACTCCCACGACAAGCGTAGTCACGCCCCGGTAGGCCGGATCCTTCTGTGCCGTCTCCCAGATGCGCTTCAAATATTCGTCCACGCGATGGGCCGCCCGCAAGTACTCGGTGTAGTTCCCGGCGTGCGCCCAGTGGTCGGTCTCACCCAGCGACAGGTAGAGCACCGAGGGCTTTTTCGTACGCATATACTCCATCGCCGTGTGGAACGGGTAGAAATCGTGCGCCTCGCCCGCCACGTCGCGCGGCGCTTCGGTCTTCAACTGATTCAGCAGCGCCACGGTGGGCGTCATCGGCTTCATCTCGAAGGCATCGTAGCCGGCGTTCACCGGGAAGCCCGCCCGGGGAGCGTTCAGGATCCACGGAAACGTGTCCCAGGCCCCGAACGCCGCCACCTTACCCTTGTAAGCCGGTTTGGCGTGCAGCCATTCAAGCACCGTCACGTTCTGGTTGTACTTTTTGGCGTTACTGTCCACGCGCGGATCGCCCCACCCGGTGAATATCTCGTTGTAGCCCGGATAGGAGAAGTTCTTGCCGTTGGTGACGTAGGCTTCCGACCCGGCTTCCTTGTTGCCGTAGATCTGGCCCTGTCCGGAGATCACGCTCCAGAAGAACGGCATGAGCGTTTTGCGGCGGTCTTCGCCAGTCTCACGCCAGTACGCTTTCTTCAATTCGCCCACGTCGGCGACTCCGCCCGCCTCCTTGTTCAGCAGGGCGGCGTCGGCTCCCTGGAACACCTCCTGCCAGCGGAGTCCGTCGGTCATCACGAAGATCACTTTCTTCGTTTTCAGCTTCGTCTGTGCGTACACGGCCGGCAGGGCCAGCATCAGGGCGGCGGCCGCCGCCAGTACTCGCATCTGGAATCGCATTATGATCTACCTTCCTTGAGGATCGCCTTCCAGAGTACCCGTTTCCTGCCACGCTCCGTTAACGCGTTACACTTTTGGGGTTGCCTGCTCCCCATCGCGTCGAGGTCCTTAAGTACACCTCCGAGGAGATGCTCATCCGACAGCGCCCCGGTTACGGCGAGGTCGCGCTGGCATCGCTCGGAGGCTTCGCCCTGCTCGCCTATGCCGGCTACGAGGCCATCCTGCCGGAGTCGAATCTCTTTCTGTGCGCGCTGCTCGCCTGTGCCGCCTGCGGCTTCGCGGCCATCGCCGCATTCTCGCTGCTGGAAACCCGCATCCACATGGTTCGAGGCGCGGACGGACTGACTCTCACCCGCCGCTTCCTCCGGCTGGATTCCACGCGCCATATCGCCTTGTCGCGAATCCGCGAGGTCCGGAGCGAACCCGCCCTCTTCCAGCGTGCCGCGCTGGCCGCCTATCTCACCACGGGCCAGTCCCTGGCGCTTACCTTTCCCCCGGTGCCAGGCGACCGCTTCTGGCTCGATAAACTTGCCCTCGACCTCACGACGTTTCTCCCCCGCCACTCCCCGGCTTCCCGCTAACCTCGCACCGCGTTACACTCGTGGACAATGAAACACCTACTCTCCCGCCGCAGCTTCGTGGCGGCCTCGGCCGCGCTCGCCGCCGCGCCGTCCACCTTGTTTGCCGCCAAGAAACCCGTCATCGGTCTCGAACTCTATTCGGTTCGCACCGAACTGGCGAAGGACCTCCCCGGCACGCTGAAAGCCGTTGCCCAAATGGGCTATCCCGCCGTCGAGTTCTTCGGCTCCTACGCCGACTGGAAACTCGACTATGCCAAGGAGGTCCGAAAGATTCTCGATGACCTCCATCTGACGGCCCTTTCCGCCCACACCGGCGCCAAATACTTCGCCAAGGACGAACTTGCCCGCGTGGCCGAATTGAATCTTGCCATCGGATCGCGCTACATCGTCATGTCGAGCGCCGGCCGGGTCACCACGCTCGATGGCTGGAAGACCGTCGCCGAAACGCTCACGGCAGCCGACGCCCAATTGAAGCCTCTCAAGCTTCGCACCGGCTTCCACAACCACGCGCTGGAGTTCACGCCGCTTGAAGGCAAGCGGCCCATGGAGGTTCTGGCCGCGAACACGCCCAAGAGCGTGGTCCTGCAACTGGATGTCGGCACCTGCCTGCAGGCCGGTTCGGACCCCATCGCCTGGGTGAAGGCAAACCCGGGCCGGATCGTTTCCATCCATTGCAAGGATTGGAAAGAGGCCCCAGGACACGAGGGGTACCGTATTCTTCTCGGCGAAGGGTACCCGCATTGGAAGCAACTAATCCAGACCGCGGCGAAATCGGGCGGTCTGGAATATGTGCTCGTGGAACAGGAAGGCTACTCCCTGCCGCCGTTCGATACCGCCAGGAAGTGCCTCGAAAACCTGAAAAAGATTATCGGTTAAGGTTTCGTTGTAAACAGCGGGTTCCGGCGGCTTTACCGCCGCCGGGACAGCCGCAGGCTATCCTCTCGCGATAACGTCAATTCGTCGCGCACGGCCACGGTCGGTATACGAGGAGTAAACGGTGGCTTTAAAGCCGTTGGCTTTGCGCTCTCCCGGAAGGCGAAAAAGCTGGCTTCCAGCGCCGATTCCACATCCGCCTCCGGCGTGACCACCGTGCTCACATCCCTGGCTCCCCAGGTTTGAAACCACCCGTCCATGCTTGCTTCCGGCGGTATCGTCGCCGCCCAACCCGCCGTCGTCATACATAGCGACACAACCAGCACAGCAATGCCTTGCGGCTTCATGATTGCCTCCGATATTGTTTGCCCCTGGACGCGGGGAGTGGGGGTTACCGCTCCGTACTCATCTCGGGTCCCTGCGTGAACCCGCTTACTATTACTACTAGTCTGCCCTATTCGGACGGCACGGCGCAAGGATGAAGCATGCCGGGTCGCGCCGGCGGCTTCCACGCTAATATGGAACGTCTGGCTTCTTCGAGTCATCGTCACAAGCGAGGTTCCGTGCACCTGTTTCGACTCACCCTGGCTGCTCTCTTGCTGTTCCTGCCGGCGTACGGGCAAACCGTGCTCGCCACGCTTTCGGGCCGCGTGGAGGATCAAGCTTCCAAGCCCGTGACGGGCGCGACCATCTCGGCCCGGTCGATGGCTACCGGAACTTCCATCTCCGTACGCAGCGGCAACGATGGTGCTTTCACTATCGCCGCGCTTCCTGCCGCACGCTACGAGATCACCTTCTCGGCCCAGGGGTTCCACACCGTCTCCCGCACCTTTGAACTTTCCGTCGGGCAACTGGCCCGGATCCATGCCTCGCTGCCGCCGGGCGCCGCGGCGCGCGACTCCGTCGAAGTCGCCGAGGAGCGGCCCCTGCTGCGCACCGAGGAATCCGCGCTGGGCGCTCTCATCGAGAATGCCCAAGTGACCGGACTGCCGCTGGACGGCCGCAATTGGACCGAACTGGCCCTGCTGGTCCCCGGCGCCGCCCCCTCGGCGCAGGGTTCGGCCGGTTCCACGCGGGGCAACGTTTCGCTCAGCCTGAACGGGGGCCGGGAGGACTCCAACAACTTCCTGCTCGATGGCGTCTACAACGGCAATCCGAATTTGAACGGTTCCGGCGTGGTCCCCGCCGTGGATGCCATCCGTGAATTCGAGGTGGTGACGTCCAACTATGACGCCAGCTTCGGCCGCAACGGCGCCGGGCAGATCAACGTCGTCATGAAAAGCGGGTCCAATGCCTTCCACGGCGCTTTTTATGAGTTCTTCCGGAACGCCTCGCTCGACGGAATCAACTACTTCGCTCCGGCCAGCGAGCCCAAGCCCAAGTACCAGCGCAACCAGTTTGGCGCCGCCCTGGGCGGCCCCATCCGCCGGGATCGCACCTTCTTTTTCGCCGATTGGGAGAGCCGCCGCACGCGGGAGGGCATCACCCGCGTCACTAACGTTCCCACGCCGCTGGAACGAGCCGGCGACTTTTCGCGAAGCGGATTGCCGTTTCTCCTCGATCCCTTCACTTTCCAGCCATTTCCGGACAACAAAATTCCTACCTCGCGCCTCCATCCCATCGGCCTGGGCGTGGCCAGCCTCTACCCGCTCCCCAACCGGAGCGCCCCACGCCAGAACTACGTCAGTTCTCCCGCCTCGCGCGAGCGTAACGAGCAGTTTGACGTGAGGCTGGACCACAAGCTCGGCGCCCGTTCCGATCTGGCCTTCCGCTACAGCTTCGCCGACCGCTCGCTCTACGAACCCTTCACCGGACCCTCCTTCGCCGCCATTCCCGGCTTCGGCAACGACGTGCCACGCCGCTCGCAGAACGTGATGGCCGCCCATACCCACGCTTTCACACCCGCCCTGTTGAATGAGTTCCGTGCCGCTTTCAACCGCAACGCCAGTTCCGTGCTGCAGGAGAACCGCGACCGGAATATCAGCGCCTCCCTGGGGCTGCCCGTCTTTGCCGGCGCCCGCGCCAACGGCCTGACCTACTTCAGCCTTCCGGGCTACTCGCCGCTGGGCGACGAGTACAACAACCCGCAGATGACCCACCTCAATACGTTCCAGGCGCTCGACCAGATCTCCTGGATCCGCGGCCGCCACCGGTTCAAACTGGGCTTCGACCTGCGCCGCACGCAGCAGAATGCCTTTCGCGATATTCAGGCGCGGGGCCTCATCAACTTCGCCGGTTACACCGGTAACGCGCTCGCCGAGCTTCTCCAGGGCCTTCCCGCCGCCACCGGGATCGCGCGCGTCAACAATCCCCAGGCCCTCCGCACCACTTCCTACAGCGCTTTTCTCAACGACAACTGGCGCGCCACGGCGCGGCTCACGCTGACGCTTGGCCTGCGCTATGAGTTCAATGCGCCGCCGCACGACCGTTTCAACCGCGCCAATCTCTACGATGCCGCCACCGGGTCCCTTGTGCAGGCCGGCTCGGGCTCCATGCCGCGCGCCGGTTACACAAGCGACCGGAACAACTTCGCTCCCCGCATCGGCGCCGCCTACACGCTTGGCTCGCGCGGGCGCACCGTCCTGCGCGCCGGATATGGCATCTACTTCGATCAAAGCCCGCTGGCGCCCGGCGAAGGTCTCTACTTCAACGCTCCGTATTACGACTTCCGGCTCTACATCACCTCGGCCCGGTTTCCACTCTTCCTGCACAACCCCTACCCGGCGGACTATCCCTTCCCCTCGCCGCCGTCTTCGCTCTCCTTCCAGCGCGACCTCCGCACGGGCTACCTGCAGCACTGGAACTTCGGCGTGCAACACCAGTTCGGAGCCAACCGGGTGGTGGAAATCGCTTATGCCGGATCGAAGGGCGCCAAGCTGCTCTCCGCGCGGGACATCAACCAACCCGCCCCCAGCCCCACCGACATACCGATCCGGCCCAACTTCCTGTTCGGCGATATCAACCAGTTGGAATCTCGCGCCAATTCCAACTACCACAGCCTGCAAACCCGCTTCCAGCAGCGCCTGGCGCACGGACTCTCCGCCCTGGTTTCCTACACCTGGGCCAAGTCCATCGACGACGCTTCCAGCTTCTTCCCCAGCGCCGGGGACGCCAACTTTCCGCAGGACTCACGCCACGTCTCGCTCGAACGCGCCCGTTCCAGCTTCGACGTGGGCCACCGGCTTACGGCCGGATACACCTACGGCCTGCCTTTCGCGCGGGACCGCTGGTACGGCGGGTGGCAGACCTCCGGCATTTGGAGCTTTCAAACCGGACGGCCCTTCACCGTCGCCCTGCTGAGCGAGGTGGATAACTCCGGCACCGGGCGCTCCTCGCTTGGCTTTGGAGCGAATGACCGTCCGCACGTGCTGCGCGACCCCGCGGTTGACAATCCATCGCCGGAACGCTGGTTCGACACGGCGGCATTCGCCATGCCCGCCCGCGGCACGTTTGGCAATGCCGGACGGAACATCGTGGATGGCCCAGGGCTTCAGACGATCAACGTCTCCCTGCTGAAACACTTCACGCTCACCGAGGCAATGCGCCTCCAGTTCCGCCTGGAAGCGTTCAACCTGCTCGACCACGCCAACTTCAACCTGCCGGATCTGTTCTTCGGCTCGCCCGCCTTCGGCCGGGTCAATTCGGCGCAACCGCCACGGCGCATCCAACTGGGCATCAAGGTGCTTTTTTAAGTTGGCCGCGCCCGCCTGGCGCCTCCCATTCGCGCCACGCGCCGAGCAGCGGGAAATAGAGTCCCAAACACACCGGCTCCTCCCCGTCCGCCATGAAACGGGCATACCGTTCCAACTGTGACCGGTGCCGGCGCTGCTCCTCGTCGAGGAAAGCCTCCACTCCGGCCCCCTCGTGGGAGCTTGTCTTGAAATCGATCACCCAACGACGGCCCTGGGAATCCACGAACGTGCAGTCCACACGGTAGGACCGTACGGTTCCCCCCTCGACCGCGGTCACGCCGAACTCCCGCCGGTCTTCGGCGTGGCGGGTCAGCACCCACCGCCCGCGCTCATCGGCCAGTGCGCCGGCAAGCGCCCGCCGCGTCCGCTCCACGGCTGCCGCGAGTTCGTCCGGCGGCACGCCCAGCGTCTCCAGTTGCACCCGGATCGCAGCTTCGCAGGAGGCCACGCGACGCTCGTCCCACCGCTCCACGCCATCGCTGGCGATCTTCATCATCCAGGCATGAACGGCCACTCCCACATGCCGCGACGTTTCGCTTACCCAGTCGTAGGTGTGCCGCTCGGCCTCTTCCTCGATCCCCTCCTCGCGCCATCGCAACGCCTGCTCCGGCGACGGCGTCTCCCAGCCCGCTTCCACCCGCCGCAGCATCGGATGCCGCCGCGCCTCCCCCGCGTCCTCGCTGCCCGCTTCGGGGTTGGGCATCGCCAGGAACACCTCACCCACGGCGTCCCACAGCGCATGGAGTAACGAATCCTTCGATGGCGTCTTCCAGTGCGCTTCTTTCTCGTTCCAGGCCACCTGGCCCAGCAGGTGCAGCTTTTTCCTTGCCCGCGTCGCCGCCACATAAAGCAACCGCCGCGCCTCGTTCCTTTCGCGGTCCGACAGATATCCCGCCAGATACTGCCCCGCCTGTTCCTTTTCGCCCACCGCCGCCACCGCGGCCATCAGCACACGGTCCTCTCCTCCCAATGGCAACCGCACCATACGTACCAGATCGGCTTCCACGGGCCGTTTTGGTTTATCCAGACCTGGCACGATCACCACGTCGAACTCCAGCCCTTTCGACTTGTGGATCGTCATCACCTGTACCCGCTGGTCTGCCGCCGGATCCGGAGCCGCGAACAACCGCCCGGTCTCCCGTTCGAGGGCCGCGAACGCCACATCGCCGCCTTCGTCCAGCGTGTCCAGCAGGCTAAAGAACGACTCCGCGTCGCTCGCCTCCCGCGCGGTCTCCAGGCACTGGGGGCCGCCCAGCGCCCGCCAGACGGCTTCCACCACCACACGTAGCCTGTCGCGCCGCGCCCGCGCAAGTCCCGCGTCCAGCGCCGGCTGAATCCGCACCCAGCGTCCGCGTCCGTCTTCGCTCAACTCTCCGCGCCGGGTGTCCAGAAGCGCCCGCACGGCCTTTCCCCGCTGCCCCCCGGCCAACGCAGTGAGATCGGCCAGGCGCATGCCGCACCAGGGCGCGCGCAGCACGGCCAGCCAGCTCACGCGGTCCATCGGGTGCAACAAAGCCCGTGTCAGCGCCATCAGATCCACCACGGCGGGCCGCTCATGCAGCGGGTCCAGACCCACGGCCCGGAATCCGATTCCCCGGCGTTGCAACTCCGCCAGGATGTGCACCAGGTCCGCCTTCCTGCGCGCCAGCACGGCGATGGCGCCCGTGTTTTTCCGTAACGCCTCTTCCACAATCCCGGCCACGCACTCCGCCTCGGCTGCGTGACCGCCCTTCGGGAACGGATGAGCCGTCACGGCCGGCGCCTCGTCCGCCGCGCGTGTCGCCACCGCCCGAGTGTAGGAAATGGCTCCCGTCGCGACATCCTCGATGGAGGCCAGCACGCCGGGAAACGTCCGGTTCACCCACTCGACAATGCCGGCTTGCGAACGGAAGTTGGCCTCCAGGATCAGCGGCTCCAGCTTCAGTTCGCCCAGGCCGTTCGCCCGCAAATCGAGGAAGTTGCCCACCTCGGCCTCGCGAAACAGGTAGATGGACTGCATCGGATCCCCGACCAGAAAAACGGTCCCCGGCCGCTCCTCGTTCAACCCCGCCCAACCCGCCGTCAGCCTCCGCAGCAGTTCCAGGTGGGTCACCGAGGTATCTTGCACTTCATCCACCAGCAGGTGTTCGATCCGTTCGCCCAGCGCCAGGGCAAGGTCGGTTGGCTGTCCGGCGCCGCCCAGCGCCCGTAGCGCCGCCAGCGACAGTTCACAGAAGTCCACTTCGCCCCACGCGAGGAATTGCAGCCGCAACTCCCCCACAGCGTGCCTCATCAGGCGCAGCGCCGCCGCCAGAATGCGCCAGGCGTCATCGGCGAACCGGGGTTCCGGCGCCGCCGACACGCGGCGCAACGCGTATACAAATCCGGGAGGCAGTTCGACACCCTTCCAATCGCCCGGAAGACGTTTGCGGGGTTCGCCCGTCTTCGTCAGGAGCCGCGCCGCCAGTTCCTTCCACTCCGCTAGCGTTCGCGGCCCGGCCTCCACGCCCGGCATGCTCCCGGCGGCCAGCGACATTTCGTAGCGCACCGCCACATCGAGCGCCTCCTCCAGCGCAGGACGCAACTCTTCGACGCCACCCGCCAGCCCCACGCGCGGCAGCCACTGGTCCCGCTTCCGCAGCATCATCGTGATCAGCGCCGCCAGCCGTCCTGCGTCGTTTCCAAGGTGCAACAGCAGCGTCCGCACATCGTCAGCCAGCGAACCACCCGATTCCAGCATCCGGATGGCGCCCGCCGCCGCTGCCTCGTAAGCCTCTTCCGCGTTCTCCGCGGGTGAGGTCGAACCACCCATCCCGCCCAGCACAGGCAGCCGGCCCGCCAGCCAGGAGCAGAGCGCGTCGATGGTCTGAATCCGCATCCGGTGCGGATTATCGAGCAGCTCCCAACCGAGCGCGTTGTCTCTCTCCCAAGCGGCCCGGGCCAACCGCCATGTGTCCCGCTTGTGCGTTTCGCGCGGCTCCTCCTCGCGTGCCGTCCGCAGAGCCTCCACGACGCGCGCCCGCATCTCCCCGGCCGCCTTCCGCGTGAAGGTGAGGGCCAGAATGGCCTCCGGCCGCTCCACTTGCCCAAGCAACACCAAATACCGTTGAATCAACAGTTCCGTCTTCCCGGAACCGGCCGGCGCCTGCACCAGGAACGATGCGCCGCCATCCAGCGCCCTTTCCCGCTGCCAGGCATCCGGCGGCGCTTGCGCGCTACTCGGCGTCATCGTCGTCTCCTTCGGCGCTCGGCCCGGCTTCGTTCACGCGGCAGAGCGCAGGCAAATGGCAGTGTTCGCAGGTTTTCGTCCGCTTCGGATCCACCGCCGCCCAACCTTCCTTGTACTGCCCCGCCAGCCCACCCAGCACACGGCGCCACTCCTCCACGCGCCCGGCCAGGGGCACGCCGCCCGTCTTCACCTTCGGTAGAATTCCCTCCTCTTCGGCCTGGCCGAAGAACCGGAACTCGCCTGGCCGCAACTGTCCAAACGCCAGCGCGGCCAATGGTTCCTGTGCCGCCACGGCATACAGCGGCGCCTGCGGCTCGTCCGGCCTCTCGCCGTCCCACGCACTCAGCGAAGGCGCTTTGCTCTTGTAGTCGATCAGCACCAACCGCCCATCGGCCAGTTCGTCCTGCCGGTCGAAGCGCGTCTTCAAGCGCAAACCCCCAATGTCCACAACGCGCGCGGTCTCGCGGCCCACCACCGTGAAGTCCGCCCCCCGCTGTTTTTCCAACTCCATCCACGCAAGCAGCAAGCGCTCCAGCCGGGTCTGCTCCACCTCCCGAACCTTCGCCTCGAACTCCTCTTCCACACCCTGGGAACACGCAAGAATGGCCTGTCGCACCGATTCGCGAATCGTCTTCCGAAGTTCCGCCTCGTCCGCCGCCCGCAACCCGGCCAGTGTCTTCAGACGGTCCCAACAATGGCTGAGCGCTACGTGCAGAATCGTCCCCCGCTCCCGCGCTGTCAGCCCCAGTTCGGCTTGCGGAAACTCCTCCGCCTCCAGGCGATAGACAGCGAAGGCGCGGAACGGACAGGCCGCCATGTCGCGCAGCAGGGATGCCCCGCCCGGCGCCTCCTTCACGGCCAGGGAGGGCGCGCGCACATCTTCGACCCGTTCCTGGCGCGCACGTTCTCCTTCTTCGGCCACTCGGTCCTCCGCCGCCACGAAGGGTCCGGCGAACAGAGGGCTCGGCGAAAGCGGCTCCTCGCCATCGGCCCGCGCATAGCTTACATGCACCTCTTCCGCGCAGGCCAGCAACTCTTGCGTGGCTTCGCGGTACAGCTTCAACCATCCCGCCGGCACAGCTTCAGGGAGTCCGGCCGCTCGTTGCAACGCCACTGGAACCAGCGGCTCCGGCCGTGCCGCCGGCGGCCATGCCCGGTCATCGAAACCGGCCAGCCACACGGCATCGAACTGCTCGCCCGCCGCATCGTCCGCCCCCATTACCTGTAGGGGCTGTCCCAGGTTCTCCGCGCGAAAGACGGCCGAGCGGGCGGTCGCCTCCCACTGTTGTACTGCCTCCAGCGCCGTCATCTCCCCGGCGACGCCATCAAGCGAGGCCAACTCGCGCAACGCCCCGCGCAGCCCCTCCACCGCCTGATGCTCCTCGCTGCTCACGCCCTCGCCAGGCCACCCCATCTCCCGCAGCAGGGTCCACAGGATCCGCGCCCAGCGGCTGGGCATCTCCTTCTCCGGCGGCCGAGCCGTGCCTGGCACGCGCAACTCCTGCGTGCTCACATCCCCGCCCCGCCGGCGGACTTCCAGAGCCTGTCCGGCGCGCGCGATCCGCTCCTCCGCCTCGCCGCCGCGATAGGGCGTAAGCAGCACCGCCTCGGCCGTTTCCGCGTCCACTCGCTCACTCGCCAACCTCGCCAGCAACAGCGCCGCGCGCACCACGCCCACGCTCGCCAGCGGACGGCCGAGCGAAAGGTGATAGGGGGCTGGCTCATCGCCTCCGCCCGGAAACACGCGCCCCAGCGCCGCGTCCCATTCATCGAGCACCGGGCGCAGGTCCGGGACGACAATGCCCAGCCTCAGCTTCGGGTTTGCCCGCAAATGCTCCAGCGCCCACTCCGCCGCGGCCCGCATTTCGGAGGTCCTGCCGCCGAACGACCGGTACTCCGGCCTGCCGCACGCGCCGCGCCCGCCGCCGTACTCTTCAATCCGCGCCCCGGCACGCGCCAGCGCCTCCACCAGCGCCCGGCCCAACACAGTCCACGCCCGCATCCCCGCCAGCACCACCAGCGGCGGCGCCGCCAGCCGCCCGGCATCCAACGCCTGAATCACCGCCCCGGCTAAACCGGAAAGCGAGTGCCGCCTTGCCTCCCGGCACCGCCGCACGAACACCCGCGCCCACTCCCGCATCGCCGTCGTGTCGCCGGCCGTCTCCCAAACGGCATCCTTCATCGGCAGACGCCAATCGGCCACGCACCGCCAGGCCGACGCCGCCTGCTCCGCCGCGTGCGGCACGTTAAGGATCTCCGCCCCCTGGGGCGACTCCTCGATGATGCGCCGCCAGAGCACGGCTTCCTGCTGCCGGTTCCACCACGCAACCCCGGCGTTCTCTTCAAGCGCCAGACTGCCGGCCGCGCGTTCCAGCCACATCCCCAGCGTCAACACATCGGGCGTGGTCCACCGTACGCGCCCCAGTGCGGTCTGCTCCCGCGCATGTTCCGCCACCAGGCTTCGCCGCAGGCGTTCCGTGGCGGCCAGACACAGCGCTCCCTGTTCCAGCAGCGCGGAAAGCTCCTGTCGAGTCACTCCGTCATCATCGCGCAGCCCGCGGCCCGGCGTTCCGGCACTTTAGCAGCCGCTCACCATGGAACGCAGGAACCGCGCTCCCCGCGGAATCGCCGCCAGTTCGTCCTCCGTGCCTTCATACACCAGGCTGCAATAGCCGTTGTAGTGCACGCCGCGCAAAATATTGAACACCCTGTTGTAGTCGATGTACCGCTCGCGGCCCTGCGCGTCTACTTCGTACAGTTTCGTCCGCACGAACGGCGCCAGCGGCGCCACCTGTTCGATGCTCTTGTAGTAGTCGGCGTAGGTGTGGCCTTCGTGCTTCGGTCCTCGCGGCCCGTCGCGCCCGGTGAAGTGTCCGGTGTCCAGCACAAGGGCGAAGTTGGGATGGTTCACCTCCTTGTGGAAGCGCAGCATGTCGTCGCCGGTGGAGGTCAGACCGCTATGGTTTTGCAGCGCCACCACCATGCCCAGGTCCGCGCCCACTTCGGCGCAGCGCCGCAGCGCGTCCACGCTGTACTTGAATGCTTCCCCGGTCCTCTCGGGTGAAGGGGCGCTGCCCACGAACACACGGATCAGCGGCGCTCCCAAAAAAAGACCCACCTCCATGGCCACGCGAGCCTTCTCCAGTTCCGCCGGAATCCGCGAGGCGTCGCGGGCGAATTCGGTGGAAACCGGAAAGCTCGGAACCGACATTCCATTGTCCAGACACGCCCGCCGCAACTGTTTCAGGTAGGCCCGGTCGAAGCGCGGCAGGTGGTTCATGTGCAGATCGACACCATCCAGATTCAGCGCCCGGGCCGCACGGATGAAGCCAAACAGGTCCATCTTTCCGGCCTTGAACTGGTTCTGATAGCTGAGGGACAGGCAACTTAATCGCATCATGGCGGCGGAACTCTCCTTTCAGGTTGCAGCCACTCTATCAGACCCCTCCGTCCTGCAACAGATTCTCACGTTGACTCGCGTCCCCCCGCTTCTCTACGCTAAGTATTGACACTCATGGTTTTTTTCCTGCGTGCCGGGGTCCTGTTCGGGCTCGTTGCGGCCTGCGGGTGGCCGCAACAATCGCTTACGGTGCAGGACGCGGTGGGGCGCGCGCTCGCCACTCATGGCATGCTCGCCGCCGGGGTAAACCGCGTGGCCGCCGCCGAGGGTTTGCGCCGCCAGGCCTCCCTCATGCCGAATCCCAAGGTTGTCCTCCAGCTTGAAAACGTCCGTCCGTACGGCAACCCCGCCTTCCAGTTCAATCACGACACGGATCAGTTCGCCTACCTGCAATACATGTTTGAAACGGCCGGCAAGCGCGGACTCCGCACCGCGGCGGCTTCCGCCCAGGTGGATCGTGTGTCGCTGGAACGCGAAACCCTCGCCGCTCAGATCCGCGCCCGCGTCAAATCCGCCTACTGGGCGGCCGCCGGAGCCGCGCAGCTCCGCAAATGGCTGGACGACGACGTGGCGCGTTTCGACGAGGTGGTGCAATACCACCGGAACCGCGTCCGTGAAGGCGCCTCCGCGGAATCCGATCTTCTGCGGGTCCAGTTGGAAGCCTCGCGCCTGCGCCTGTCGGCTTCCAACGCCCGGCTCGCCGCCGAACGGGCCCGCATCGATCTGCTGCGCGAAATGGGCCAGTCCGAGTTCCCCGATCTCGCCTTCGCCGATTCCATCGAAACCATACGTCCCGAGATTCCCGATCCTCCGGAATCCGCTCTCGAACGCCGCTCCGAGGCGAAACTGGCCCGCCAGATTCAGACCGCCGCACTGGCCCAGGCCCGCTTGCAGCAGGCTCTGGCCAAACCGAACATCGATGTCCTGCTGGGCTACAAACGCACCAACGGACTGGACACCATGCTGGCCGGCGTGCAGGTGGATCTTCCCGTCGCCAACCGCAACCAGGGCAATCTCGCCGCCGCGCTCTCCGAAGCGAAGGCCGCCGAATCCACGCTGGCCGCCGTGGAGGCGGTTGTGCGGGCCGAAGTGGAGGGCGCCCGCCGGGCGGTCACGATTCGCAAGACCCAGCTTGATTCGATTCTCGCCGCCATGCGCACCGAAGCCAACGAATCGCAGCGTATCGCCGGCGCGGCGTACCGGATTGGGGGCGTCGAACTGCTTCGCCTTCTGGACGCCGAGCGCGCACGCATCGAGACGCAGATGCTCTACTACCAAACCTTGAGCGAATATCAACAGGCGGTTTCCTCGCTGGAAGCCGCATTGGGGTTGCCGTGAACCGCATTGTTTTACTCCTTTTGCCTCTGCTCGTGCTGGCCGGCTGCGGCAAGGGGCCCGAACCCGCCTCCCCTGCCGCGGCCCACGCCGCCCCCCCGCCCGCAGCCGCCGAACGCGGCACGGTGCACCTGGACCCGGCCACATCCGGCAAAGCCTGGGTCACCGTGGAACCGGTAAGAGAAGGCGCCGCCTCGGACCCGGTTCGCGCCACCGGCCGCCTCACCACGCACGAAGACTCCACCTGGAACGTGGGCTCGGTCACCGACGGACGCATCGTGCACATGCTGGCCAAACTCGGAGACCAGATCCGCGCCGGCCAGGTGATCGCCCGGATGCACAGCCATGATGTCCATGAAGCCCGCGCCGGCCACAGCCGCGCCAAAGGCGAACTTGCCCGCGCCACCTCCGCTCTGGCCATCGCTAAACGGATGCGCGACCGGGCCCGCACGTTGTACGAACTCAAAGCCGGGTCCCTCGAACAGGTGGAACGCGCCGAGGCGGAACTGATCGCCGCCGAATCCGCCGTCCACACGGCCGAGGTCGATGTCATCCGGACCGAATCTCATCTGGTCGAGTATCTGCGCATCGCGCCCGAAGGATCCGGCGAGCACAAGCCGGATGAGAACCTGCACGACGAGGACCTGGTTCCGGTCATCTCCCCTGGTTCGGGCGTGCTGCTCCGCCGCCTGGTCACGGAAGGCTCCGTGGTTGCCGCCGGACAGGGCGTCGCCGTGGTCAGCGACCTCCGCCGCCTCCGACTGATCGCCAACGTGGGCGAGCAGGACCTTCCGCTCATCCACACCGGCGCCGCCGCCCGCATTGTCCGCGCCGCCCTGCCCGGCCGCGTCTTCCAGGGACGCGTCTCACGCATCGGCGAAGAAATGGACCCAGAAACCCGCACCGCCGAGGTCTGGATCACGATCGACTCGGCCGGCCTGACCCTCAAGCCTGAAGGTTACGCCAACGTGGAAATCGCCACGGCCTCGAAGCGCCCTGGCATCTTCATACCCTCCGATGCCATTCAGGAGGTGGAAGGCTCCTCGTCCGTCTTCGTCGAAACGGCCCCCAACACCTATGCCGTTCGCGCGGTTTCGCTCGGCGAGAGTTCCGGCGGCCTGGCGGAGGTGAAGCAGGGGCTTTCCGCCGGCGAACGCGTCGCCGTCCAAGGCAGCTTCCTGTTGAAATCCCAGCTCTTGAAATCGACCCTCGAATAATCCGCCTCCCCGCATGCTCCAAGCCCTCATCGACCTTCCCCTCCGCCACCGCGCCCTGGTTCTCGTTGGCCTTCTCGCGGTCATCGGCTGGGGCATCCACACCATGTTCCGCCTCCCCATCGAGGCCTTCCCCGACCTGACGAACAATCAGGTGGTCGTCATCACCGAGTGCCGGGGCATGGCGCCTCAGGAGGTGGAACAGCTTGTTTCGTTCCCGATCGAAACCGCCCTCATGGGCATACCCAGGACCCAATCCATACGTTCCGTTTCAAAGCTCGGCCTCTCCATGGTCACTTTGGTGCTGGACGATGAAGTGCCCACCTACTTTGCCCGCCAACTGGTGAACGAACGTTTGCAGGAGGTTCGCTCGCGCGTGCCCGCCGGGCTGGAACCTTCGCTCGGCCCCGTTGCCACGGCGTTTGGCGAGGTGTACCAATACACCATCGGCGGAGGCGGCCTTTCTCCGAGGGAAATCAAGACCCTGCACGAGTGGACCATCAAGAACCAACTCCGCACCGTCCGCGGCGTGAGCGAGGTGAACACCTGGGGCGGAGAGACCGCGCAGGTGGAGATTCGTGTCGACCCGGCCAAGCTGCGCGCCTACGATCTGACGCTGCGCGAGGTGTACGAACGCATCCGCGAGAACAACAACAATTTCTCGGCCGGCTTCATCGAACACGCCTCCGAACAGTACACCGTGCTCGGCCTGGGACGCGCGCGCCAGGCTCCCGATCTGGCCAACATCGTTCTGCGCGCCAGCCACGGCACGCCTCTCATGCTCAAGGATGTGGCCGAAGTCGGCGAAGGCGCGCTACTCCGCCAGGGCGCCACGCTCCGGGATGGCCGCGGCGAAACCGTTTCCGGCATGGTCATCATGCTGAAGGGGGAGAATGGCCGCGACGTGATCGCCCGCGCCAAGGAGCGCATCGCTTCCCTCACCCTGCCCAAGGGCGTCCGCCTCCTCCCCTTTTACGACCAGTCCACGGTGATCGATGGCACGCTCGCCACGGTGCGCAAGAATCTGCTCGAAGCCGGAGTTCTGGTCATCGCCGTGCTCCTGCTGGCGCTCGGCAATTTCCGCGCCGCCCTCATCGTGGCGTTCGCCATACCCGTCTCCATGCTCACCGGCTTCATCGGCATGGCGTTCTTCGGCGTGACGGTAAACCTCATGAGCCTCGGAGCGGTCGATTTCGGCATGATCGTCGATGGCGCCGTCGTCATGGTGGAGCACACCGTCAGCCGGCTGCATCGCGACCCCGAGGATTCCAACTTCAACCCCTCCGAGCGCATCCGCCAGGCGGCTCTGGAGGTTGGCCGCCCGATCACCTTCGCCGTGGGCATCATCATCGCCGTGTACCTGCCCATTCTGTTTCTGGAAGGGCTGGAAGGCAAGATGTTCCGCCCCATGGCGATCACAGTCTGCTCGGCCCTGCTCGGCTCGCTGGGCTACGCGCTGTTTGTCGCTCCCGCGGCCGCGCGCTATTTTCTACGCCACGGCGTCCGCGAACACTCCTCGGCCTGGTTCAGCAGGCTCTCCAACTTTTACCGCTCCCTGCTCCGCTCGGCCATCCGCTTCCGCCCGGCCGTGCTGGCGGCGAGCCTGGCCGTCGTCTCCGCCGCGCTCTACTCGCTGAACCACATCGGTTCCGAGTTCATGCCCCGGCTCGATGAAGGCTCCATTCTGATCACCACGCGCAAGCTCCCCGGCATCGCCCTCACCGACTCGGTCAACCTGAGCAGCGAGATCGAAAAGGCCATCGTGGAGTTCCGCGAGGTTGCCGGCGTCGTCACCAAGCTCGGCCGCCCCGACCTGGCCACCGAGGCCATGGGCATCTACGAAGCCGATGTCTATATCACCTTCAAGCCCGGCATCCATCTGCATGGCGTCTCAAAGGAGCGGTTCATCTCACGCATGGCGGAGCGCCTGGAGCGCATCCCGGGCGTGAGCTACAACTTCACGCAGCCCATGGCCATGCGCCTGGACGAAGTGGTTTCCGGCATCAAGGCCGATCTCGCGCTGAAGCTTTTCGGCGACGATCCCGCCGTGCTCACCCAGATCGGCGAACGCGCCCTGCGCGTCCTCACTTCCATTCCAGGCTCGGCCGACGCCCAGTTGGAGATCACCATCGGCGTCCCGGAACTGCGCATTGTCATCGACCGTCCCGCCGTGGCCCGCTACGGCCTGAACGTGAGCGACGTGGAGCAGGCCGTCCGTTCCGCGGTCCAGGGAGAGCCGCTGAGCGAACTCGTCCTCGGAAACCGGCGCATCCCCGTAGTGGGTAAGATCACCGCCGCCGGCGGCATACACGACCCGGCCGGTCTTGCCGCACTGCCTCTGCACGCCCCGGGAGGCGAACGCATCCCGCTCAGCCTCGTCGCCAACGTCGTCACCGCTCGCGGCGCCGAAGTGATCTCCCGCGAAGGTGGCCGGCGCCGTGTCGTCGTACAATCCAACGTCCGCGGCCGCGACCTGGGCTCCTTCGCCGCCGAGGCCCAGCGCCGCGTCGCCGCCGAAATCACACTCCCGGCGGGCTACTCCGTCGATTGGGGCGGCCAGTTCGAAAACCAGGAGCGCGCCATGAACCGCCTTGGCCTGGTCATCCCGCTCTCTCTCGCCATCATCTTCGGCCTGCTCTACGCCACCTTCCACTCGCTACGGCAGGCGCTGCTCCTCATCCTGATCGTTCCGTTCTCGCTGGCCGGCGGGGTCGCCGCCCTCTGGCTGCGCGGCATGAATCTCAACCTCTCGGCCCTGGTCGGCTTCATTGCCCTGTCGGGCGTCGCCGTCTTGAATGGCATCGTCATGGTCAGCGCCATCAACCATCTGCGCCAGCTCGGCCACTCGATGGACCACGCCGTGCTGGAGGGCGCCGCCTCCCGGCTCCGCCCGGTGCTGATGACGGCCCTGGTCGCCAGCTTCGGCTTCCTGCCCATGGCCCTCACCACCACCACCGGCGCGGAAGTCCAACGCCCGCTGGCCAGCGTGGTCATCGGCGGCCTCGTCTCGGCCACCGCTCTCACGCTTGTCCTGTTGCCGCTGCTCTACCCCTGGTTCAGCCGGCATCACCCCCGCGACTAGGCCGTCCTCAGTCGGGGAACAGCGCACCCGTCTCGATCACGATGCGAGTGTCCGCGCCCTTTTCCGCCAACGTCACGCGCGCGCCGTCGTAGCTCACCTTGTCCACCCCCTGAAACGAAGCTGGAATCCTGGCCAGGAAGACCGCATAGGAACGCGTCGCCGTGCCGCCGGCATCCAGATAGTCGTACAAAGGACGTCCGAAGATCCTCCCCTTGGCCACGAGTGTCTCGAACGGCTGGTGCAGACCGGTGGTCCCAAACTCCAGGCCCCGGGCCGCCGGCTTGCCGCGCGACACGTCACGCCACAGGTTCAGCCAGGGATACTCGCGCACACGCCACAAATAGCCGATCAGCAGCCCCTTGGCCGGCGTGGCCGCCGTCACCCAGCCCAGTTCCTCATCGACTACGTACGACACCACGTTCGGCTGCGCATCGTTGGTCAGATGCCGCAGGTTCACGGTTTGCTCCTCCTGCTGCGCACTGGGCCACCACACCGGCGGCTCCTCGGGATTGGGCATTGGACTCCCCTGCATGAAGCCTTTTCGCGCGTTGGCATCCACCACCGTACCCTCGTCGAGGAAAGGCGGCGCGATGGTGGCGTGTTGCACCAGGTTGTACATGCGCCCCAGTTTGTTGAGGTTGGCGACCGTCTCGGTGACTCGCATCGCCGCGCTCCCGGCCAGCTTCGCCGTCCTCTCCAGGGACAGCCCGGCCATGGGCAGAGTGACGCTCATCCGGGCCTCTCCCCGCGACTGCCCGTCCAGCTTCCAGCGCGCGTGCGTCGCCTCGCCATGGAATGGCATCCCGTTCTGCAGTTCCGCCGCCGAGGGTTGCCCCCAACGGTCGAAACACAGGAAGTGGCCCCGGGCCCTGGCCAGGCCGGCGGTCCCCTTGGAATCCCATGAAAGCGGGTTCAGTTTCATCGCCGTCAACTGGAAATCCATCAGCGATCCACCCGCCAGATCGAACTCGGCGCGCACCGTCTGATTCTCGAGGACCACCGTCTGGGCCAGCACCGGCCATGGAAGCAGAAGCAATAGGAATCGGTTCATACGGTGTGCCATTATATTCGGCATGCGTCTCGCGTTCTGGGCTTACTGGGCTATTCTTCCGCTGCTGCCCACAGCCTCCGCCCAGGACCTGTTCGCCTCGCGCGTTCAGCCTATCCTCGAAAAACGCTGTGCCGCCTGCCATAACCCCGAGGCGCGCATGAGCGGCTTCGACCTTACCTCACGCGCCGCGCTGGCCCGCGGAGGCAAGCAGGGCCTCGCCCTCATCCCAGGACGAGCCGCCGAAAGCCGGCTCTACCAGTTCGTCAGCGGCGGCAAGATGCCACCCGGCCAACCTTTGCCGCAAGCTGAAGCCGAAGCTCTTCGCGAATGGATCGACTCCGGAGCCGCCTGGCCGGGACCTGAGTCCTTCCACAAGCAGCGCGCTCGTGCCGGGCTTGACTGGTGGGCTCTGCAGTCTCCGAAGCTGCCGGATGTTCCGGCCAGCGAGGGCGCCGCCAATCCGATCGACGCCTTCCTGCTCGAAAAGCTCCGCGCCCGCGGACTCTCCTTTGCTCCTCGCGCCAATGAACACACCCTGCTGCGCCGCCTCCACTTCGCGATGCGGGGCCTGCCCCCTTCGGACGGTGATTTGCGCCAACCCCTCTCCGCCGCTATCGACGCCACGCTTGCCTCGCCCCAGTACGGCGAACGCTGGGGCCGCCTGTGGCTCGATGTCGCCCGCTTCGGTGAAACCGACGGCGGCGAGCACAACAACGAGCGCTTCACGGCCTGGAGGTACCGCGACTGGGTGATTCACGCGTTGAACCGCGACATGCCCTACGACGAGTTCGTGCGCCAGCAGGTGGCCGGCGATGTCCTTTACCCCGGCGATGCCGCCGCCACGGCCGCCACTGGCTTCCTTGTCGCCGGTCCATGGGACTCCGTCACCAAGCAAATCAACAAGGACAAAAGCATGGCCTTGTCCATCCGGCAGGATGAACTCGACGATATGGTCACCGCCACCATGAGCTCTTTCATGGGCCTCACCGTGAACTGCGCACGCTGTCACGATCACAAATTCGACCCCATCCCCACGCGCGATTACTACCGGCTCGCCGCCGTCTTCCAGGGCGTCACCTACGGAGAACGTCCCGTGGCCACCGAGGCCCAACGCGACGAACGCACTCGCCTGGCTGCTCCGCTGGAGGCCGAATTGAAGGCCGTCAGGGAGCAGATCGCCGCCATCGAGGATGCACCCCGCGCCCGGCTCCTTCGGGAACGCTACCATCTGTTCGACAGCTCCCGCGGCGATTCCGCGCGCCGCCTTCCGGTGAATCCCATCTGGAATCGCGAGCGGCTTTCGCCTTCCACCACCAAGCGCCTCCGGCTGGTCATCACGGCCCATCAGGGCAAGCTCGCCAGGATTGACCGTCTCGAAGTGCTTCCCGCCAGCCACGCGGTGACACACTGGACGGCTTCCGCCGCCGCCTCGGCGGAATCGCCCGCCATTCTGGAGATCAACCTTCCCGCTCCCTGGACCGTTTCCGAACTGGTATGGTCCTCCGATGCCGGACGCGGCAATCGCGACGGCATGCCCAAGGTCTATCGTGTGGAGGCCTCCGTCGATGGCCAAACCTGGCGCGAGGTCGGTTCCTCGCTCGATCACGACTCCGATGTCGAGGTGCTGCTGCCAGAAATCGCTCCCGAAGAACTTCGCGCCGCCATCCCCGCCGCCGATCTCGCCCGCTGGCAAACGCTCACGGCCGGGCGCGGCCGTCTGGAGGCGCAACTTCGCGCGATTCCCGCGCTCCCCTCCGTGCACGCGGCCACGCCGGAGCCCATGCAGCCCTCATTTGTCCTGGAACGCGGCTCCATCGCCAAACCCATCGAACCGGCCCCGCCGGGCGCTCTCACGGCGATTCGTACCCTTGATGCCACGCTCGCCCTTCCCGAAGGCGCCAGCGATGCCCAGCGCCGCATCGCGCTGGCCCGCTGGCTGACCGCCTCCGGCAACCCGCTGCTGGCCCGCGTCATCGTCAACCGCGTCTGGTTCTGGCACTTCGGCAATGGCATCGTGAACACGCCTTCCGACTTCGGCTTCAACGGCGACCGTCCGTCACACCCCGAACTGCTCGACTACCTCGCCCTCCAGTTCATACATCACGGCTGGAGCCTGAAATGGCTCCACCGGCAGATTCTTACCTCGCGGGCCTGGCAGCAATCCTCGGCCCACGACGAAAAAGCATTCGCCGCCGACGCCTCCAACCGCCTCCTCTGGCATATGCCCCTCAAACGCATGGACGCCGAGACCCTGCGCGATTCCATACTGGCCGCCGCCGGGAACCTCAATCCCGAGCGCGGGGGGCCCAGCTACCTTTTGCAGAAGAAAGCCGGAGGCGGCAGCTACATGTTCAAGGCTCTCGACAACGACGGCTTCGAGGTCTGGCGCCGCGCCGTCTACCGCTTCGTGGTCCGTGGCGGGGAGCGCATTTTCCTGGACAGCTTCGACTGCCCCGACCCCGCCGTGGCCACGCCCCAGCGCAGCGTCTCGAACACGCCCGTCCAGGCCCTCACGCTGCTGAACAATCAATTTGTCCTGAACCAGTCCCGCCTGCTGGCCGCGCGTCTGGAGCGGGACACCCCCGATCCCGTCGAGGCCGCCTATCAGCGTCTCTATCAGCGCACGCCCTCGGCCCGGGAACGCGATCTCGCCGCGCGGTTTATCGCTCAACACGGCCTTGCTCTCTACCTCCGCGCCCTTTGGAATACGAACGAGTTCGTCTATGTCCCATGATCGCCCCGCACCCCTCACGCGCCGCCAGCTTCTGTGGGAGGTGGGCGGAGGAGCCCTGGGCATCGGGCTGTCTCAACTCGCCGCCGCCAGCACTCACTTTCCGCCCAAAGCCAAACGCGCCATCTTCATCTTCCTCCCGGGTGGCATTTCTCACATCGACACCTTCGACTACAAACCGGCCCTGGCCGCCAATCACGGCAAGGAAACCAAGGGCGCCAATACGATCACTCCGTTCTTCGGCAAGCGCGGAACCGTCATGCGCAGCCCCTGGGAGTTTTCGCGCCACGGCCAGTCCGGCGCCTACGTCTCTTCTCTGCTGCCTCACCTGGCCGCGCGCGCCGACGATCTCACCTTCATCCACAGCATGGTTTCCCGCTCCAACAGCCATGGCCCGGCCCTGTTTCAGATGTCCACCGGTTTCGTCTTCCAGGGCTTCCCCTCGGCGGGCGCCTGGATCAGCTACGGTCTCGGTTCGATGAACGAAAACCTGCCGGCCTTCGTCGTCCTTCCGGACCCTCGCGGCCTTCCGCCCGGCGGCGTGGCCCACTGGGGCAACGGCTTCCTTCCCGCCGCGCACCAGGGCGTCATCTTCGGCAGGCAGGAGGAGCCCATCGCCGATATCCGGCCCCAGTCCGGCGTCTCAGAGGCCGCCCAGGCCGCCACCTACGACCTGGTGACACGGCTGAACGAGGACCACCTCCGCGCCAACCCCGGCGAGGACGCCCTGGTGGCCCGCATTCGCGCCTACGAACTCGCCGCGCGCATGCAACTTTCCGCGCCCGAGGTCACGGGCATCTCCGGTGAGTCCGAAACCACGCGCCAGGCCTACGGGCTGAACGATCCCGAAATGCGCGCCTACGGCTACAACTGCCTTCTCGCACGCAGGCTTCTCGAAAAGGGCGTCCGCGTCATCCAGATGTACAATGGCGGCCATTTTGGCAAGCCGCGCATCAACTGGGACGCTCACGAAGACCTGGTCACCAACCACGGTAAACTCGCCCGCGTGATGGACCAGCCCACGGCCGCTCTCATCGGCGATCTGAAGCAGCGAGGCATGCTCGATGACACGCTGATCGTCTGGACCACGGAGTTTGGCCGTCTCCCCATCTCCGAGGGGCTCGGCGAAGGCGGCCGCGACCACAATCCGGAAGGCTACACCAGCTTCCTGTGCGGCGCCGGACTCAAACGCGGCTTCCACTACGGCTCAACCGACGAGCTGGGCTACAAAGCCGGGGAAAATCCGGTTACCGTCTACGACCTTCACGCCACCGTGCTCCACCTGCTGGGCCTCGACCACACGCGGCTAACCTACTACCACAACGGCCTGCAACGCCGCCTCACGGACGTGCACGGCCAAGTGCTTACCAGCCTGCTGGCCTGAGCGGCGCTCCACGCACCCTAACCAGGCGGCCCCATGCTCTACACTGGTTATCCGGATGAGCGTAGGCATTCAACATCTCCACACCTACTTCCTCTTCCCCTTTTCCATCGACAAACAATCCGTTGTCCAGGACCACGCGGAGGTCTTCAGCAAGTATCCTCACTGGATCGACGGCCTGGACGAATGGCTGCTGACCCACCAGAGCGACGGCTGTTCCGGCATCGTGCAAGCGCTGGGCCCCTGGCGCCGCAGCGCCTACATGCGCTTTGACCTCGACTCGCAGGCCTACCAGGACATGGTCTTTTTCCACCCCTATGTCCGCCGCGTGTTTTTCGACGCCCGGGACGAAAACCCCGACAACGACGACAGCGAATCGTTGATGCGCTGCTACACGATGCAGCCGCCCGAGGGGGCGCAGCTCTATTTCGAGGCCTCCGACGGCCGGGGCCGCTCGGCGCGCTGCGAGGTGACCGATCTCCGCCTGTTCCTCATGGCCAACGGCATTGGCATCCTCTCCATCGGCGTCGAGGCGTTCCACCTGAGCGACCAGGACGCCCTTTGGATCAACGAGGCCATGCGGAAGGTGTACCCTTCCAGCGGCCGCCAGGTGCGGGAATCGCGCGTGCCGAACCGTTCGGCCTTCACCGTGGAATCGGACGGCAAGGGCGTCACCATCGCCGAGGAACACTTTCAGACCGGCGAAATGCACGGGTTTCTGCCGCCGTTGTCCAAGCTGATCACCTCGCTGCTCTACTTCGCCGATTATCACGACCAGGAACTGGAACCGGTTCTCGATGAACGCATGATCGTGTACACCTTCTGCAACATCGACCCGAAGTCCTTGCCCGAAGGATTCATCGGCTCGCGCGAGTATCAGGTATTCCTCAGCCGGCTCCTTTATGTCGACCGGAAAGGCGATGAGTTCCGGTACGACGAGGAGTTCACCCGGCGGCAGATGGAGCGCCAACTGTACCGGCGCTGGATTCACCAGGGGACTTATTACGGCTTCACCAGCTATTCGAACATCACCTGCACGGTGGGCGCCTTCGACTGCGACGAACACGAGTTGCGCGAAGGCTTCCTCATCCATCGCATGTTCAACACGCGGTACTACCTGATGGCCATGGTGGCGCTGTTTTACCGCGCCACGCTGCTGGACTTCGCCGAGCGCACCGCCCTGGTTTCACGCCAGCTCTTCAAGGACATGGAGGATGGACGGCTGGCCACGGAGAACGTGCGTCTCACCGCCGACCTCCGCGCCGAGTTCCTTCACTTCTCCAATTACTGGTACTTCGACGAGCTTGCCAACAAGGACGAGGAGATCGAGCACTTCGCCCTGCATTGCCGGGAGTACCGCATCGAACAGATGAAGCAGGAGATCGAGGAGGAGATCGACAAGCTGAACGAGAGCCTCCACAACCACTACCAGTTCCGCAACACGGAAGCCGTGAACCGGCTGGCCATGCTCAGCCTGATTTTGGGCGCGGGCGCGGTGGCGACCGGATTCTTCGGCATGAATTTTCAAGGCCGCTTCGAGCAGATGTTCTTCCGGCCGGGCTTTGCCGGTGGGCTGTTGCACACGGGCGCGGTCGCCTCCGTGGCGCTGCTCGGCTTGGGAGCCATCGGCTTTGGCGCCTTCATGATCGTCTCCAATTGGAGCGACTACCGGGAATCCCTGCTGCCTCGCTGGTGGCTCCAAAAGGGAATGCCGAACCAGCGGAGTTTGCGCCGTTCCGGTCCAGGCGTCGCACCGCCGCCGCCTCGCACGGGGAGCTGAATGGCTGCCGTTCCGCGCGTGAAGGTATGAGAGGACACTTTCCGTGACGCGCTCTATTCTGCCCTTGCTGCTTCTGGCCTCCACGTCCCCGCTGGCTGCTCGCGACGGCTCCGATTGGAGCGCCATCGAACGCCTGCGCCCGGGACAACCGTTGGAGGTGGTCGATGCGGCGATGAAAACGCATCATGGCGCGTTCGGCGCCGCCGGTCACGAGGAACTCACGGTGCAAACCGCCTCCGGACCGCTCCTGCTGAAACGTACGGAGGTCGCCCGCGTCACGCTCCGCGAGCATTCCAGGCGTGCGCGCCATGCCCTGATTGGCGCCGCCATTGGTGCGGGCGCCGGCCTGGCCGTCGCCGCGATCGTGAACCCGCGCTTTGCCAACGAAGGCCGCGGCAATCTTGTTTACGGCATCGCCACGCCCCTCGGCGTGGGGCTGGGTGCGGCGCTCGGCACGGCCGCGCCAGGGTTCGAGACCATCTACCGCGCCGATCCGAAAACGCTCCAGAGACCGGAGAAAAATTAGGGAACCCGGGAGCCGTCGCGAATCTCGTCGCTGCCGTTCTTCACGACCACATCGCCTTCTGAAAGGTTGCCGAGCACCTGGAACTGCCCGGCCTCCCTGGCTCCCACCCGAACGTCAACCCATTCCGCGCGGCCCTCGCGGACGCGAATCACGAACACCCGCTCCGTGGTCCTGACGACGCTGGTCGCGGGGACAATCAAAGACCGCCCGGCGGTTCGCACGGGCCAGTTCACCTGCGGATACATGCCGGGCGCCAGCGCGCCGGAACTGTTGGGGACGTCCAGTTCGACGGACATCGTACGCGTCCTTGGGTCGATCGAGCGTGCAATCCGGGCGATGGCGCCATCGAACGTCCGCGTGGGATACGCGGATACCTGGAAGGGCACCCTGGCGCCCGCGCGCACGCCGGCGAAGCTGGCCTCCGGCACGGCTACCACCAACCGCAGGCGCGTAACTTGCTCCAGTCGCAGCAAAGGGCCCGTGCCGGGCCCCGCCAGCGCACCCGGATGCGCGAGACGCTCGGTAATCACACCGGGGAATGGCGCGCTGATATTGAGGTACTGTTGCATCTTCCGGACCGCCGCGACAGACGCCTGAGCAGCGGTAATCGCGGATTCAGAGGCGCGGACCGTGTCCCGCAACGCCTCGGCGGCCTGCCTGGCGATCACCAGTTCGTTGCCGGAAATCGCTCCTTCGGTCGCGGAGGCTTCCCGCAACCGCTTGTAGGTGCTCTCGGCGGCGACAAGCTTCGACCGCGCCTCCGCCGCGGCCGACTCGGCGGTCTTCACCCTGGCCTCCGCCCCGGCGGCCTGCGCGTCCATCTCCGGGGCGCTTAAGGTGACAAGCAGGTCGCCCTGCTTCACCATGCTGCCCCGGTCCACGCGGACACTCTCGACGAAACCCTGGACGCGCGCGTGTAAATCCACGGTTTGATACGGAAGAAACTCCCCGGTCAACAGAACCGTCCTGCTCAACGCCTTCGCTTCCACTTTCACGACAGGCGCCTTCTGGGCTGCCAATGCGCCGGCCGCCGCCAGTGCGATCCAAAGCCTACCTGGGTTCATAGAACCTCCCGTCCGCGTCCAGCGGGTGAAGTGATGATGTGACGCGCGCCGCCCTGCCCTGGAGAATGGCATAGAAGGCGGGCAGCACCGTCAGCGTGGCGAACGTGGCGAACAGGAGTCCTCCGATCACGGCGCGTCCCAGCGGAGCCGTCTGTTCGGAGCCCTCGCCGATTCCCATCGCGATCGGAGCCATGCCGGCAATCATCGCCGTGGCCGTCATCAGAATCGCCCGCAATCTGCCCCGGCCCCCATCGATGCCGGCATCCACCGCGCTCAACCCCTCGTGACGGCTGAATTCGGCGAAGGTGACCAACAGGATGGAGTTCGCCACCGCGATGCCAATCGACATGATCGCTCCCATGAACGATTGCACGTTCAAGGTCGTGCCGGTCAGAAGGAGCATGATCAGGACTCCGGCGAGCACCGCCGGAATCGTGGTGATGACGGCAATCGCCAGCCGGAAGGATTGAAAATTGGCCGCCAGCAGCAGGAAGATCACCGCGATGGCGAGTCCCAGGCCCGCCCGCAGCCCGGCGATGGTCTCGCTCAGCGCGGGAATCTGCCCGCGCACGGCCACCGTCGATCCCCGCGGCGCCTCTCCAGCCCGGGCGATGGCGGCTTGCAGATCGGATACGGTCTGGCCGAGAGACCGGCCGGAGATGTTGGCCGTGAGGCTGGCAACCCGCTGCATGTTGTAACGCTCGACCAGCCCCGGGGATTTGGTGATCTTTACCTTGGCGACATCGCCCAGCAGCGCGTGCGTCCCGTTGGAGGTGACCGGCAGCGCATTCATGTCCTCGATCGACGCCATTTCGTGTTGGGGAATCTCGACCTGAATCTGGAAGGCGTTGCCGCTGTTGGGATCCCTCCAGAAATTCGGATCGACGAAACGGCTCGATGACGTGGCGGCAACGAGCGAACGCGCCACTCCCGCCGCGGTCATTCCAAGTTGGCCCGCCCGGTCGCGATCGATATCCACTTGCAGGGTTGGGTAATCCAGCGGCTGGGCATATTGAAGATCGCGTAGAAACGGCAGTTTGGCCAGTTCCGCATGAATCTTCGCGGCGTGGGCCCGGTTCTGCGCGAGGTTCGGACCCTGCACGGCCACCTCGATGGGAGTGTCGGAGCCGAAACTCATCACGCGCGACACGATATCGCCCGCTTCGAAGGAGATCCGGACATCCGGCATGCGTTTTCGGAATCGCGCCCGCACCTCTTCCTTGAGCGCCTCCCCGCGGAGTTTGGCCTCCGGTTTCAAGGCAACCACGAGAACGGCCTCGTGGGGTCCGCTCGTCCACAAATAGATTGTGTTCACCGGATAGCTGGCCGGCTGGACGCCAATGAAACTGGTGGTGATCCGGACATTCTCCTGGCCCGCGGTGTCGCGAATCAGATCCATCGCCTGCAGCGTGATCCGCTCTGTCTGTTCGATCCGCGTGCCAGTGGGCGCCCGCAGACGCAGTTGAAACTGCCCGGCATCGACGGCCGGAAAAATCTCCGTTCCGATCGCCGGCAGCAGCAGCCACACCAGCCCGGCGCATCCGGCCAGATATGCCGCCGCGAAGGGCCACCGCAGCTTCATCGCCATGCGCAGGTACTTCGTGTACAGCTCCCGCAGCCAATGAAACAACCCGGATTCGGCCTCGCCGCGCGCCGCGCGCAGAACCCATGCCGACAGCACGGGAACCAGCGAACTGGACAAGACGTAGGACGAGACCATGGCAAAGCCGGCCGCCAGCGACAACGGAAGGAACAGTTGCCGTCCGGCCCCGGACATGAAAACGGACGGCACGAAGACGGCCAGGATGCAGAGCATGGCGAGCAGGCGCGGCACGGCGGTTTTGGCGGACGCTCCCATCACGGCCCATACCTTGGAATCGCCTTGCGCCATGTGGGAATGGATGCTCTCGATGAGCACCGTCGCCTCGTCCACGAGAATGCCGACCGCCAGCGCCAGTCCCGCCAGCGTCATGATGTTGATGGTTTGTCCGGCCGCCCAGAGGCACACCACCGCGGCCAGCAAGGCGAAGGGAATGGTCGCGACCACAACGAACGAACTGCGCCAGTCCCGCAGGAACAGCAGCACCATCAGTCCGGCCAGCGCCGCTCCGATCAGCGCCTCATGGACCACCGAGTTCAAGGCGCGGGACACGTAACCCGTTTGATCGAACTCCAGACGGACCTCGACATCCTCGGGCACGGCGGCCTGCATTCGTGGCAACGCCTCCCGGACACGGCGGATCACCTCCAGCGTGGATGCATCCGAGCGCTTCGTGACGGGGATGTACACGGTCCGGCGCCCGTTGACGTGCGCGTAACTGCTCAAGATGTCCGTGCCGCTCTCGACAAGCCCTATATCGCGAATGTACACAGCCGGGCCTGCTCCGGTTCGCACGGGCGTGTTCATGAACTCGTCCAGGTTGCCGCCGACAGTGGCGTTGGTTGACGCGATATAGGCGTCGCTGCCGATCCGCACCATGCCGGATGGCAGGACCGCACTGGCTTTGTTGACCGCCGCCACCACCTCTTCCGGTGACATCTGATAGGCGCGCAGGCGGTCCGGATCGATGCGGACGATGATGCTCCGTTGATTGCCGCCAAACGGCGGAGGGGCGGAAACGCCGGGAAGGGTGGCGAACAGAGGCCGCACGCGGTTGATGGCGAAGTCCTGCATTTCGCCCGGACTCCGGTTCGCGCTGGAAAATACCAGTTGCGCGATGGGGACGCTGCCCGCGTCGAATCGCACGATGAACGGGGGTACCGCGCCCGGAGGCATGAACGCCCGCGACCGGTTCACATAGCCCACCGTCTCGGCCACGGCTTGATTCATGTTCGTATCGGGATGGAACACGAGCTTCATCAGCGCCACACCCTGAATGCTCTTCGACTCCACGTGTTCGATGCCGGTGATGTAGAGGAAGTGATACTCGTAGTAGTAAGTCAGGAACCCTTCCATTTGAGACGGATCCATGCCGCCATAAGGCTGGGCGACGTAGATGGTCGGCGAGCCGAGGCTGGGAAAGATGTCCATCTTCATGCGCCTGATGGCGAGAATCGACGCCAGGGCGACGGCCAGCACGACCACCAAAACCGTGATCGGACGCCTCATTGCCGCATTGACTAACCACATAAGTCCCCTACTTTCCGGCTTCCCGCAGGAATGGATCGAGGCTCCCCTGCGCCGCGGCGGCGCGAAGCATCGCCCGCCACACGCCGAGCCTCGCCAGTGCGTCGTCAATCTCGGCCTGCGTCACCAGCCGCTGCGCCTCCGCCAGTTCGATCAACGTGCCCAGGCCGGCCTTGTACCGGGCATTCATCTGGTGTTCGGCCGTCCGTGCCGCCTCCAGTTGAACCGGCATATTCAGCGCCACGCGCCGCGCGCCATCCAGCATCGCCCGGGCGCCCGCGGCGGCCGACGACAGGTCTTGCTGGTACTGATCGAACCGCGCCGATTCCGCCAGTTCGCGATGCCGCTCGATCTGCCGTTTTGACCGGAGCGAGGGGAGATCGAACAGGGGAAACGTGACGCTCAATCCGGCGCCCCAGTTGTAGATGTTCGGACCGAGTCCATTCACTCCGCCCAGCGTTGCTCCGTTCGCGTACGCGCCGGTCCCCCTGGCGTAGTTCGAGCCCTGCACGGAGAATCGCGGATAGTAGGAGCGCTGCAAAATCTGCTCGCCGGCTTGAATCTGCTCGACAACCTGGCGCTGCTGCCGCAGCACGGGATGATCCGCCGTCAACTGTCCCGTTCCCGCGCTTGGATCGGGCAGCGTGAGCAGAGGGCCTGGTTGCACCGTGATCTTGGCCGGATCGCCGCCAACGAACTGAGTGAGGTTTGCCTTGGCCACCCCGATGGCGCTCTCCGCGCGGATCAGTTGATTCTGAGCGAGCGCAAGTTCGGCGCGGGCGCGGCTTGCGTCCGCTCCCGGACGGAGTTCGGCACGAACCTGCGCCTGCACCATTTCGAGCAGAATCCGGGAGCGCTCGACACCAGCCTGCGCCGCGATGGCCGTTTGTTCGGCGGCGATCACGGTGAGGACGGCATCCGCGGCGGCCGTGCCGGCCTCGAACCGGGTCCGCGTCACACCTGTCTCGGCCAAGCGGCGGCCGGCCTCGGCGTGGCGCACGCTGGCCTGACGGGAGCCGAAATCGAAGGGTTCCCAGGTAACGGTGAAACCCACGATGCTGCCAAACACGCTGGCCATGTCGTTTTCCGGCAGAGGCGGTCCGGAGATCGCGGGAAGCGTTGCCTGCGGCAGGATCATTCCAAACACGTTGTTCCGCGTGGCCCGGTTCACCTGGGCCAGGAAGTCGACGCGAGGAAGATACGCGGTCCGCGCCAGGTTGATGGCGTGCGCGGCGGCGGAAACCTGCTCGGCCGAAACTCTCGCCGCCGGATAGCGGTCACCCGCGTCCTGTACCGCCTGCCCGATGGTGTAGGACTGGCCCGGCAGCGGAACGGCTCCCATCGCGGCCAGAAGCACGCCCGCGCGCAGTAGTCGAGTGATCGTGGTGAATCGCATAAGTTCGAAGTGATCCTGTTACGATAACCGTCTACGCCCCTCGTTGTCGATTACCGTTTATATCAGCGGGGAAAGCAGCGCGTCAAGCCATTTTGCGCCTGCGTGTTGACAGCCCGGCAAGCCTCAAGGACAATCGGCTATTGGCACTCAAGGATTCACAACTCGTCCGCGAAGTGCTGCTCAGCTTCTGGAAAATTCACATCCTGCACCACGCGGCGGACGGCATCGTCTATGGCCAATGGATGATCGGAGAACTCCGGCGGCACGGCTATGAGATCAGCCCGGGAACGCTGTATCCGCTCCTGCGGCGCATGGAGGTCCAGGGCTGGTTGAAGCCGGTCCGGACGGCGCCCGCGAGCCGCTACCGGCGTAAGGAGTACAAGCTCACCCGGCTCGGAAGCCAGGCTCTGGAACTGATCCGGGAGCAACTGGAAGAGCTGCACCGTGAAGTCTTCGAGAAGAAAAAGAAGGGACGCGGCCACCACCGGCCGGAATGAGCCGGCGCCGCGGCCGGGATCAAACAGGAGACGCCGTCAGGCTGGCGGCCAGTTTCTCCAACTCGCGCCACACGCGGCCCACGGGTAGCCCCACGACATTGAAGTAGCACCCCTCCACGCCCTCCACCCATCGTGAAAACATACCCTGAATGCCGTACGCCCCGGCCTTGCCGAACGGTTCACCCGACTCGATATACCGCCGGATATCCTCCTCGCTCAACGGCGCCACCCGCACCAGGGTCCGCTCCACGGCCCCGCTCGTTCGCGCGCCATCGCGCCAGCAGATCCCCGTCAGCACAACGTGCGTTCTTCCGCTGAGCAGACGGAGCATCCGCGCGGCATCGCCATCATCCCGCGGCTTTTCGAGCACCAGTCCATCCACCACCACCGTCGTGTCCGCCGCCAGCACCAACTCATCCTCCCCGGCGCGTACCGCTCCTGCTTTCTCGCGCGCCAAGCGCGACACATACTCCTCGGCCCCTTCGCCCTGGCCCAGCACCTCGGGGATGTCCGCCGGAGCAATCCGGCACTCGATGCGCGCCGCCGCCATCAGATCACGCCTCCTCGGCGAGGCCGAGGCCAACACGACACGCCGTTTCGTCAAATAGGAATACACGTCCATCGAGGTTTCATCTTACCGGCCCCAGGCGCCCATTCTCCATTCATGATCGTCCGCCCTGATCCGATAAGGACCAGACAGGAGGGTATTTCATGCCGACCCAAACGCCGGAGAGGCCCGCGGCCACCTATCACAGGCCTGAGGCCGCGCTGGAGGCAACCCAGCATTGGGCCCTGCGCGATCTACCGCCGTTTCCTTCCATCGCCGTCAAGCTGTTGCAGTTGCTGAGCGATGAAGAGGTACAAGTGAAAAGGCTGATCGAGCTGTTGCGCTCGGACGCCGCCCTCAGCGCCGAATTGCTGCGCCGCGCCAATTCCGCCCTGTATGGCGCGCGCACGCAGGTTTCCAGTCTGCAACAGGGGCTTGTGCTGCTGGGCCTGGACCAGGTGCGGAGCCTGGCCATGGCCGTCGCGCTGGGCTCCTATGTCAAATCGGCCATGCGCATCGCCGCTTTGCGCCGCTGCTGGCGCCACAGCCTGGCCACCGCGCTGCTCTCCGAACGCCTCGCCCATGCCGTTCATTTCGAGGCCGACCGCGCCTACACGGCGGGCCTGCTGCACGACATCGGCCTTCTGGGCCTGATGGTGAACAACCCCAAGGAATACGCTAACCTGCTCCTGGTTTCCCGCGAGAACGGCTTCGATATCCGCGTGACCGAACAGGCCATGTTCGACGTTGACCACTGCGAAGCCGGCGCCTGGCTCGCCCGCCAGTGGGCCTTTCCTGAGGAGATCCTTAACTCGGTCCGCCATCATCACGACCCCATCGATGATTCCCAGTACGGCCTGCTGGCCATCACACAGTCCGCCGTGCTGCTCAGCGATGTCCTCGGCTTTGGCGTCATTCCCCCCTCGGAAACCGGCCTCGACCCCTCGCCGTACGAGGCGCTCCGCCTCCAGTTCCCCGCCGCCGCGCAGGATTGTCTCCCCCTGCGCATGGAAGTGCTGCAAGACTTTCTCACCCAGCGCATCAACGCTTACGAATAAGGCATTTCCGTCGCCATCCCAGGCGGGTGCGTCCAGCGCCCGCCCGCCGGTGACAGGCACGGCCGGAAAACTACCTCCATCCTTTCACCGCCTTCCGCACATTCCTCCGCGGCCCACGCTTCCTCTTCATGCCACGCTGGCGCACAGGAGAACCTCATGCCCGAGTCCCATCCCATAAGCCCTTCGGCGGCTGCGCTGAAACAGGCCGTCCACGTCGCGCAGGCCTGGGCGCCCGCCAACCCCGTCGAGGACCACCTCGCCCGCAAAATCGCCTCCCTCGGCATTGCCATCGAGAACCTGCTTACCGCCATCTCCGCCCTGGACCCCGCCAACGAACAACACGCCCGCCGGCTCGCGCCCCTCAGCGCCGCCAGCACACGCTTGCAGAAGTTACAGTTCACGATCGAGGGCGTACTGCGCGAAATGCAGGCACAGCGCGGCTTCCGCGCCTCCCATCCCCTCACCTGCGAACCGCTCCCGGCCCATGCCGACGCACGCCCCTACCTGCGGACGCCCGGTTCCTCGCGCACCTCTCCGGTCTTCAAACCCGGCGAGCGCCTTGTTGCCTCCGCGCCGCTGCCCGCCGCCACCCGCCGGAAAATCGAAGCCCGATTCGGCGCGCGTGTCTACCCCGCCTCCACACCCGCCGCCTCGCGCCTCTCCGTCACGCCCAACCGCTTGCGCCCGCCGTCTACTCCGGCAGAACGAACGCCACGTAAGCTCCGCGGATCGGCTCCTGCGTAGAGGGCGTCAAGCCCGCCTGCGCCGCCGCGCAAAACACGATGTACTGCCGCCCGTTCCATTCATACACGGCAGGCACGCCTTCCAGCGCGGCGTCCACCTCGTACTCCCACAGCACCTTTCCGTCGCGCGTGTCGAGCGCGCGCACTCTCTTGTCGCGCGTGCCGGTGAAGATCAGCCCCGTCGCTGTCACCACCGGACCCACCTTCGGATAGTGAGTCCCCGTATTCCTGATGCCCTTCGCCGCCAGGTGCGGCACGTCGCCCAGCGGAATCTTCCAGCGAATTACCCCTTCGTTCAGGTCATACGCGGTCAGTGAGGTCCATGGCGGCTTGATCGGTGACAGCCCGTCGCTGGCCAGCATGAAACCGAACCCGCTGTAGAACCGTTCGCCCGACGAGGCCGCCAGCGCTGGCGCCAGCAGCTTGTCCTGCTCCGGATCACGAGCCAGTTTCAGCATAGCCGGCAGATCCTTCGACACCACGTACAGCAGTCCGTTGGCCGGATCCGCGGCCGCACCGCTCCAGTTGGCTCCGCCGTTGTTGCCCGGCATCTGCACCGTGTTCCGCATACCGGGCGGCGTGAACAGGCCCTCATTGCGCGCGCTCAGCATCTCGTCGCGGAAGCGCGCCCGGTCCTCCGCCGTGAGGTACGGGCTCAAATCGTCCACCGTGAACGTCTGCCGCGCGAATGGCGGCGGCTTGGTGGGCACCGGTTGCGTGGGCCACGTCTCCTCGCCGGGCATATCGGACCGCGGAACCTTCTTCTCTTCAATCGGCCACAACGGCTCGCCCGTCAGCCGGTTGAATACGAACACATACCCCTGTTTGGTCACCTGCGCCACGGCGTCGATCGTCTTTCCCCCATGCCGCACGGTGAGCAGCTTCGGAGCCGTCGCATGGTCGTAGTCCCAGATGTCATGGTGCACCGTCTGGTAGTGCCACAACCGCTTCCCGGTCCGTGCGTCCAGCGCCAGCAGGCAGTCGCTGAACAGGTTCGCTCCTTTCCGGTCCACCCCATAGAAGTTGTACTTGGCGCTGGCCGTCGGCGCGTAGAGAATCCCGCGCCTGGCATCCAGAGCCAGTTCCGTCCACACGTTCGCGCCGCCCACGCGCTTCCACGCATCCTTCGGCCACGTCTCGTAGCCGTACTCGCCCGGACGCGGCACCGTGTGGAACACCCACCGCAGCTTGCCCGTCCGCACGTCGAAGGCCCGTATGTCGCCCGGCGCCGACCCGTATCCCTGGTTCGTCGCCGACCCGAGAATGATCATGTCCTCGAACACGCGTCCGGGCGAAAGCGACTGCACCACGCGCAGCGTCGCCGGATCCCGGTCCAGCCCCACCCGCAGGTCCACCTTTCCGCCATCGCCGAACGATGCCACCACCTTGCCCGTCAGCGCGTCGATCGCCCGCAGGTGCTGGTTGCTGGAAAACAGAATGCGGCGCTCCTTGCGGTCCGCGCTCTCCCAGTAGTTCATGCCCCGGTGCGTGATCGCCGTCGTATCGGAACCGGGCGAGTAGGCCCAGCGCTCCTTGCCCGTGGCCGCGTCCACGGCGACGATGGCGCTCTTCCGCGCCAGCACATACATCCAATCGTCCACCACGACCGGATTGAACGCGTATTTGTTCCCGTCTCCGGTGGAAAACCTCCAGGCCACCTTCAGCCTGGCCACGTTTTCGCGCGTGATCCGCGCAAGCGCCGTGTACTGCGCCGAATCGGGAGAACCGGCGTAGTCACGCCACGTCCGGTAATCCTGCGCTCCAGCCGCCAGGGCGCAAACCACGCCTATCGCCACGCAACGAATCATGCCGCTATTCTCCCACCGCGCCGCCTAGGCGCCGAAGATCTCCCGCAGACGCCCGCCGGTAATGCGCGGCTCATCGCCCCGCATCATCCACACCGAGATCAGCAACTTCCCTTCTCCCGGACGTTGCACGTGAATCGACGGCTCGCCCTTCATCAAACGCTCCTGCACCTGCTGCGACGTCATGCCCAGAGCAGCCTCGTCCCAATTCACCACCACGTGCGGCACTTCGTTGGCGATCACCGGAATGTGGCGCTCCGTCTTCACTCCCCTCGCGCCTTTCAGCGCCCCGCGAATCGTAGCCACGCGCGCCTCCAACCGCTTCCACTCCGCCGCGTGATCCGCCTTCAAATACAGTTCCACCGCCGCCAGCAGCCCGCACAACTCCTCTTTGCCCACCTTCATGCCTCGACCGATGCCCCCATAGGGCGACATCGCCGGATAAGAAGCTTCAATCAGGTCCTTCCGCCCCAGCAGCAGACCGCTTGCCTGCGGCCCCCGCAACGCCTTGCCCCCCGAAAAGATCACCAGGTCGAACCCCAGTTTCGTGTACTTCCACAGGTTCTCCTTCGGCGTCGCATCCGATGCCGCGTCATTCATCGTCGGCACGCCGCGCTCCCGGCCCACCTTCACCCAATCCTCGGCCTTGATGTTTCCGTCATGCTCCGCCTTGTTCAGGAAAAACATCATCCCGGTGCGCTCGTTGATGGCCGCGTCCAACTCCGCCCGCGTCTCCACGGTCACCACCTTGGCCCCGCACAACTCCATCTGGTGTTCATAGCCTGAACGGTGCGTCTTCTGCTGAATCACCTCGTAGCGGATGCCGTCGCGCCCTGGAAGTTGCCGTAACTTGGCCGCATCCCCCTGCGACAGACACGCGGCCGTCCCGACGGTGATCGCCGACGCCGCCCCGCACGTCACCATCGCCGCCGGCGCCCGCAGCAGTTCCGCCAGGCGCGCCCCCACTTTCCGCTCCAACTCCAGCAAGGGTATGAAGAACCGGCCGGCTTCCTCCATGGCCCGCACAACCTCCGGCGGCATGATCGAACCTCCCAGCACGGTCACCACGCCTACACCGTTAATCACCGGCTTCACGCCCAGGCTCGCATAGAGCGGCGAAGGAGCCAGCGCGGTGATTTCATGGGACGCCGCGCCCGCCGCCAGCGGCGCGGCCGCTCCCGCCACAGCCGCCGTCCGCAAGATTTTCCGTCGTGTCTGCTTCATGATGTTCGATTATAGGAGGCACGCCATGCTTTTGCCGATCTTTCTTCTTGCCGCCGGCCTGCTCGCCGCCCAGCCCTCCTACGACCTGCTGCTGAAAGGCGCGCATGTGATCGACCCCAAGAACAAGATCAGCGCCCCCCGGGACGTCGCCATTAGGGAGGGCCACATCGCCGCCGTGGCAACGGCCATCCCGCCCGCGAGCGCCCGCAAGGTGGTGGACGTTACGGGCCTCTACCTCGTCCCGGGTCTGATCGACCTTCACGCCCACGTCTTCGCCGGCACCGAAGGCCGCAGCCTCGCCGGGGGCGAAGCCAGCATCTACCCGGACACCTTCGCGCTCCGCACCGGCGTCACCACCGTCGTCGATGCCGGTTCTTCCGGCCGGGCCAATTTCGACTATTTCAAACGCGCCGTCATCGACCGCGCCCGCACACGCGTCCTCGCCTTGCTCAACATCGGCGCGGCAGGCATGCCCGGCGATGACGCCGAGCAGAACCTCGATCTCATGGACGCCAAGGCCGCCGCCGCACTCGCCCTGGCCCACCCCGGCGTCATCGTCGGTTTCAAGGTGGCCCACTACCGCGGCGCCGACTGGACCCCGGTCGAACGCGGCGTCGAGGCCGGCAACATCGCCAGGCTCCCCGTGATGATCGACTTCGGCGAGTTCCGTCCCGAACGCCCCTTCCAGGAGTTGGTTCTCAAGAAACTCCGCCCCGGAGACATCTACACCCATTGCTTCTACGCGCCCGTCCCCATGCTGGACGCCGCCGGCAAGCTGCTGCCTTACCTGTTTGAAGCCCGCAAGCGCGGCGTGCTCTTCGATGTCGGCCACGGCGGAGCCGCCTTCGAGTTCCGCCAGGCCGTTCCCGCCGTCCGCCAGGGTTTTCCGCCCGACACCATTTCCACCGACATCCACTCCGGCAGCATCAACGCGGGCATGAAGGACCAGCTCAACGTCATGTCCAAATTCCTGACCATGGGCATGACGCTCGACGACGTCATCCTGCGCTCCACCTGGAACCCCGCACGCGTCATCCATCGCGAACAACTCGGCCACCTCTCCGTAGGCGCCCTCGCCGACATCGCCGTTCTCCGCCTCGACAAGGGCCGGTATGGTTTCGTCGATTCCTACGGCGCGCGCATGGACGGCACTCAGTTCCTCGTGAACGAGCTCACCGTCGCCAGCGGCCTCGTCGTGTATGACCTTAACGGCCGCACGCGCGAGCGCTGGGACAGGCTCGGGGCGTACGGGCCGCAAGGCGAACCCCGCTGGGACGGCTCGCGGGGCGGCAGCCGCGCCCGTCCGCTGCCTCCCAAACAGTAGAGCCCGCTCGGGTACACTTTTCCCTATCCGTTCCATCATGGCCACCACCTCACAAGCCGCCGTCCTGTGCGCCTATAACGCGCCGCTGGAGATCCGCACCTATCCCGTCGCTAGCGCGCCCGCGCCCGGCGAACTCATCGTCCGTGTCGAGATGGCCGGCATCTGCGGCACCGACGTCCACCTGTGGAAGGGCGAGCTTCCCATTCCCATCCCCGTCATCCTGGGCCATGAAACCGTGGGCCGCATCGTGCATCTGGGCGCGGGCGTCACACGCGACTGGCTGGGAGCGCCGCTCGCCGAAGGGGACCGCATCACCTGGGCCAGTTCCATCGTCTGCGGCGAATGCTATTACTGCCGCCAGAAACGCCAGCCCACGCGCTGCCTCGCGCGCAAGGCCTACGGCATCTCCTACGCCGCCGGCGAAGCGCCTCACCTGCGCGGCGGCTACGCCCAGTACATCCACCTGCGTGCCGGTTCGTCGCTGTTCCTTCTGCCGGAGACGCTTCCCACCGAGGCGGTCATCGGCGCCGGCTGCGCGCTCACCACGGCTCTGCACGGCCTTGAGCGCTGTTCCATCACGCCCGGCGACACCGTCGTCGTGCAAGGTACGGGACCGGTCGGCATGGCCGCGCTCGCCGTCGCTCTCCAGGCCGGCGCCGCGAAGGTGATTGTCACCGGGGGCCCCGCTCACCGCCTGCAAGCCGCGCTTGGTTTCGGCGCTCACGCCGCCATCTCCATCGAGGAGTTCGCTACACCGGAGGCTCGCCGCGAGGCCGTTCTCGCCACCACCGGCCCTTACGGGGCAGACGTGGTCGTGGAGTGCGTGGGCCATCCCAGCGCCGTTCCCGAGGGGTTGGAATTGTGCCGCGACGGCGGCAAGTTCGCCATCCTGGGACAGTACGCCGACTCGGGCAGCGTTCCTCTCAACCCGCACATCATCACCCGGAAACAACTCGAGGTCCGCGGCAGTTGGGGCTTCGAGCCGCGCCACACCGCAAGCGCCCTCCAGATGCTCGCCGCCACTCACTGGAAACACAGGTTCGCCGCGCAGATCACCCATCGCTTCCCGCTCCACGAGGTGAACGAAGCGCTCGACACGGTGAAAAACTGGCGCTCCGGCAAGGCGGTGATCGTTCCATGAAACGCCGCGCCTTCCTCTTTTCCGCGCTGCCGCTTCTGGGCGCCGCCGCGCCCGATCTCACCATCAAGAAGCTGATCACGCGCAAGCACACCATTGGCAATCGCGACTACCTGTTCCTCGAAATCGAAACCGCCTCGGGGCTGCGCGGCCTCGGCGAAGGCTCCATCAGCGGCCGCATCGAAATCGTGGAACAGGCCATCCGGTGGTTCGCGCCCTACCTTGTCGGCAAGACAGCCGCGGGCATCGAGGAGCACTGGAACCGCAACTACTACCAGCTTTCGCGCTACCGTAACGGTCCCATTCTGATGACCGCGCTTGCCGCCGTCGATATTGCCTTGTGGGACCTCGCGGGCAAGGCGCTCGACCGCCCCGTCTGGTCTCTTCTCGGCTCCTCGGCGGCCCCTTCGTTTCGCGTCTACTACAGCCATTGGAGCCACGAACTGACGCCGCGTTCGCCCGACGCGCTCTCGCGCCTGGCCGCCGATACGCGCGCCGCCGGCTGGTCGTGCGTGAAATGGGTGCTTCCCAAAGGCGGCACCGAAGCCGAACGTCTCCGCCGCCTCACCGCCGAAGTAGCCGCCGTGCGCCGCGGAGGCGGCCCCACGCTCGACATCGGCCTCGAACTGTGGGAGACGTTCAGCGCCCGTTCGGCGCTCGACTTCGCCCGCTCCATCGCCCCCTACCGCCCGCTCTTCATCGAGGAGCCCACCTGGCGCGAAACGCCCGGCGCTCTGGGCGAGTTGGCCCGGCAAAGTCCCGTGGCCGTGGCTGGCGGCGAAGGCCTCGTCTCCCGCTTCGAATTCAAGCAACTGCTCGATGCCGGCGGAGCCTCCATCGTGCAGCCGGACGTCATCCATTGCGGCGGCATCACCGAAATCCGTAGAATCGCCTCGCTGGCCGACGTGTACGGAGCCGAAATCGCGCCTCACATGTACTACGGCCCCGTCGCCCACGTGGCGTCTCTCCATTCGATGGCGGCCATCCATAACTTCCTCATGCAGGAATGGGACGCCGCCCTGGAACCGTTGTTCAAGCGCCTCACGCTGGGCACTTTCCCGGTGATGAACGAGGGGAATGTCGCGCTTTCTTCGCGCCCTGGGCTGGGCCTCAACATGGACTGGCCCGAATGGGAGCGCCGCCACGGCTACACCGCGCAGAGCTTGCGCTCCCCTGGGGAACGGTAGTAAGGTCGTAGGTATGAGGACGCAACGCGGGTTCGCCACGCTGCGCCTGTTGTGTGTCCTTTTGCTCGCCGTCGCCGTCGTGGCCGGGCCTTGCCAGGCCTGCTTCGACGTTCCGGTGAACGCGCCCGCCCACAACTGCTGCCCATCGGGCAAGTCCTCTTCTCCGCACCAGCACAACGCGAGTTGCTCCGACGTACAGGTGGCCGTCGAGCACTCCAAGTCCAGCGTTCATGCGCCGGATGCCATTGCCGCGCCCATTGCCGCGGCGCTCCCCGCGGCTGCGCCTGTCGTCCTCGGGGACCGCTTGGCCCCGCAGTTCGCCGTTTCGTACACCCCGCCGCCCACCGTCACGCTCCGCTGCTGACCCTCTCTTCTTCGCGGCCCATCGTCCAAAGCTCCGTACGAAGAGAGAGTTGTCATGAAACTGCCCCTTGGCCTGCTGGCCCTGGCTGCCGCGTCGTTGCACGCGCAGACCCTGTCGTTGCAGGACCTCATCCACGAGGCCCTCACCCATAACCCCGAAGCCGCCGCGGCGCAAAAGCGGTACGAAGCCGCGCGCCTACGCCCCTCCCAGGCCGCCTCGCTGCCGGAAACCACGTTCGCCGCCGGATGGAACTCCAGCGGACGCCCCTGGCCCGGCGCCGGACTGGGCATGGAGCCCACGGCGAGCATCGGCATCATGCTGACGCAGGAGTTCCCTTTCCCAGGCAAGCGCAAGCTTCGCGGAGAGGCCGCCGAAACCGAAGCCAAAGCCGAATTCGAGGTCTACGCGGCGGTTCAACTCTCCCTCGTCTCACGGGTGAAGCAGGCCTGGCACCGCCTCGGCTACACCTACCTGGCCGAGGATGTCCTGCACCGCAACCAGGCGCTGTTGCGGCGGCTCCTTCGCATCACCGAGATTCGCTATGCCGCCGGCAAGGCCGCCCAGCAGGATGTCTTCAAGGCGCAAACGCAACTGTCCATCCTCGAAACGCGGCTGATTCAACTGGAGCGCGAACGCGCCGCCCGCACGGCCGAGATGCTTAGCCTTCTGAATCGCAAGCCCGGCGCCGGACTGGGCCGGGTCACGCTGGAACGCCCCGTGCCGCTGGCCCGTTCCCTGGAAGATCTGTTCGCGCTGGCCAGCGAACGCTCGCCCGCGCTGCGCCGCGACGAAAAGATCATTGCCCGGAACCAGGTGGCCCTCAACCTCGCCCGCAAGGAGGTCTATCCGGACTACGCCCTCACGGGCGGCTACTACAACATGGGCGCCATGCGCGACATGTACATGTTCCGCGTGGATTTCAAGCTGCCCACCTCCTGGTTCCGCAAACAGCGGCCCATGGTGGCCGAATCCGCCGCCCTGCTCGCCGAATCGCGGCACACGCTGGCCGCGGACGCGCAAAGCCTCGCCTTCCGCGTGAAGGACGAATACCTGCTGGCGCAAACCTCCGAACGCCTGATGCGGCTTTACGAGGAGTCCATCGTGCCTCGCGGCAGCCTGGCTCTGGAATCCTCGCTGTCAAGCTACGAAACCGGCGCCGTCGACCTTCTCACCGTCCTGATGAATTTTCAAACCGTCCTCGACTACCAGCTCAACTATTACGAGGAGATGCTGAACTTCTCGCTCGCTTCCGCGCGTATCGAGGAACTGACGGGAGCCAACCTGTGAAGCGCGCCCTCTTCGGTTTGCTGCTCCTGGCCGCCGGCTTCGGCGGCGGCTGGTACTTCTCCCGACGTGCGCCCGCCCCGGCGGCGTCTCCGGTCCGCAAGGCGCTCTATTACATCGATCCGATGCACCCCTGGTACAAGTCCGATAAACCGGGCATCGCGCCGGACTGCAACATGCCCCTGGTCCCGGTCTACGAAGACGATCCGGCGGCCAGGAAGCCGTCCCAGCCGGACCATCGCACGGTGCTCTACTACTACGATCCCCAACACCCCGCCTACCGTTCGGAAAACCCCGGGCTCAACCCCGAATCCGGCGATGAACTCGTGCCCATGTACGAGAACGATCCCTCGTCGTTCTCTCCGGGCACCATCCAGATCTCCACGGAAAAGCAGCAACTGATCGGCGTACGGACCGGCGTTGTCGAGGTGGCTTCGGCATCACGCATACTGCGCGCCGTCGGCAAGGTCACCATCGACGAACGCCGCATCCACCACGTTCACTCCCGGACTGAAGGCTGGATCGAGAAGGTTCATGCCGACTACGTCGGTCAACCCGTGAAACACGGGCAATTGCTGCTTACCCTGTACAGCCCCGAACTGTTCGCCACCCAGCAGGAATACCTGCTTGCCTTGCGCGCCCGCGAGGCGATGTCGGGCAGTTCGCGCCCCGATGACCGCGCGCAGATGGAGTCGCTGATCGCCGCCGCCCGCCAACGCCTGGAACAGTGGGAGGTGACGCCCGAACAGATCGCCAGCCTGGAACGCACGCGCAAGCCGGTTCGCGATCTTCCCTTTTATTCGCCGCACGCGGGCATCGTGACCGCACGCAACGCTTTTCCGCACCAGATGGCCAAGCCTGACCTCGAGCTTTACACCATCGTCGATTACTCGCGCGTGTGGGTGATCGCCGACCTCTACGAGTACGAGGCCTCCAACGTCCGCCCCGGAATGACGGCCACGGTCATCAGCAGCTACACGCGGGGCCGTCCGGTGCAGGCGCGCGTGACCTTCGTGCAGCCCGAGGTCGATCCCGCCACGCGCACAATCAAGGTGCGTCTGGAACTCGACAACCCCGGGCTGACGCTGAAACCCGATATGTTCGTCGATGTCGAGTTCAAGCTTTCGAGTCCGGCACGGACGATGGTTCCCGCCAGCGCCATTCTCGACTCGGGCTTGCGCAAGCGCGTTTTCCTTGATCGCGGCGACGGTTATTTCGAGCCGCGCGAAGTCACCACCGGCGAAACCGTGGGGGATCGCGTCGTCATCCTCCGGGGCCTCCAACCCGGCGACCACATCGTGGTGAGCGGCAACTTCCTGATCGATTCCGAAAGCCAGCTCAAATCCGGCGGCCAGGATCCCGCGCCAGCCGCACCTGCGCCGTCCGCGCCTGCACCGGCGGAGCACCGCCATGATTGACCGCATCATCGAGTTTTCCGCGCATAACCGGCTGCTGATCTTCCTGCTGGCCGCCGCTCTTACGCTTGCCGGCTGGTGGTGCATGCATCGCGTCCCGCTCGACGCCATCCCGGACTTGAGCGACACCCAGGTAATCCTCTACTCGCGATGGGACCGCAGCCCGGACATCCTCGAGGACCAGGTCACCTACCCCATTGTCACCGCCATGCTCGGCGCGCCCCGCGTGAAGGACGTCCGAGGCTTCTCCGACTTCGGCTACTCCTACGTCTACGTCATCTTCGAAGAGGGAACCGACATCTATTGGGCCCGCTCCCGCACCCTGGAAATGCTGTCCTCGGTGCTGCCCCGTCTGCCTCAGGGCGTGACCACGGAAATCGGTCCCGATGCCACCGGGCTCGGCTGGGTGTTCCAATACGTTCTCATCGACGACAGCGGGAAGCACTCGCTCGCCGAACTCCGCAGCATCCAGGACTGGTACCTGCGCTATCACCTGAAGGCAGTGCCGGGCGTGGCCGAAGTCGCACCCCTGGGAGGCTTCGTCCGCCAGTATCAGGTGAACGTCGACCCTAACCGCCTCCAGGCGCTGAAGATTCCCATTGGCAAGGTGGCCGAAGCCGTGCGCGCGGGGAACAACGATGTGGGCGGCCGGCTGGTCGAGTTCTCCGGCGCCGAATACATGGTGCGGGGGCGCGGCTATGTCCGCTCGACCGCCGACATCGAACGCATCGTGCTTACGGCCAATGAATCCGGGGTTCCCGTGCGCGTGGGCGACGTGGGCACGGTGACGCTGGGCCCCGACATACGACGCGGCGTGGCTGACTGGAACGGCACGGGCGACGTCGTGAGCGGTATCGTCGTGATGCGCCAGGGCGAAAACGCGCTGGCCGTCATCGACCGCGTGAAGGCCAAGCTCGGCGAACTGCGGTCCGGGCTGCCGGACGGGGTCCGCGTGGTCACCGCCTATGACCGGTCCGACCTGATTCAACGCTCCATCGGCACGCTGAAGCGCACGCTCACGGAGGAATTGATCGTCGTCTCGCTCGTGATCCTCATCTTTCTCTGGCACGTTCCCAGCGCCCTGATCCCCATTCTCACCATCCCCATCGCCATCCTTATCTCGTTCATCCCGATGTACGGCATGGGCATCACCTCGAACATCATGTCGCTGGGAGGCATCGCCATCGCCATCGGCGCCATGGTGGACGCCGCCATCGTCGTCGTCGAACAAACCCACAAGAAACTCGAGGAATGGGAACGCGACGGGCGAAAGGCCGATTACAAGGAGGTGGTCATCACCGCCGTGAAGGAGGTTGGCGGCCCCAGTTTCTTCGCGCTCCTCGTCATCGCCGTCTCCTTCCTGCCCGTTCTGACGCTGGAAGCGCAGGAAGGGCGGCTATTCAAGCCGCTCGCCTACACGAAGAACTTCTCCATGATCGTCGCCGCCGTGCTCGCCATCACGCTCGATCCGGCCATGCGGCTCACGTTCACCCATCTCCGCAACTTCGACTTCCGCCCGCGCTTCCTCGCCCGCGCCGCCTCGGCGCTGCTCGTGGGCAAGATCCATTCCGAGGAGAATCACCCCATTTCGCGCATTCTGATCCGCCTGTACGAGCCGGTTTGCGCGTTTTCGTTGCGTTGGAAATGGGCCGTCATCACAGGCGCCGTCGCGCTGGTCGCCCTCACCGTGCCTGTGTATGAACGTCTGGGCTCCGAATTCATGCCGCCGCTCGACGAGGGGTCGCTCCTTTACATGCCCACGACGCTGCCCGGCATCTCCGTGGGCGAGGCGCAGCACCTGCTTCAGGTGCAGGACCGCATCCTGCGCCAGTTTCCAGAGGTGCACAGCGTTCTCGGCAAGGCGGGCCGCGCCGAAACTCCCACGGACCCCGCTCCATTTTCGATGATGGAAACCGTCGTGCTGCTAAAGCCCCACGAACAGTGGCGCAAGCATCCCACCTGGTACAGCGAGCGCGCTCCGGAATGGCTCAAACCGGCTTTGCGCCACATCACCCCCGACCACATCTCCACCGAGCAACTGGTGGAGGAGATGAACCAGGCGCTCCAGATTCCAGGCACCTCGAATGCCTGGACCATGCCCATCAAGAACCGTATCGACATGCTCACCACGGGCATCCGCACGCCGGTCGGCATCAAGATTTTCGGCTCCGACACCAGGCAGATCGACGCCATCGGGCTGCAACTGGAAAACCTGCTCCGCAACGTTCGCGGCACGCGCAGCGTCTTCGCCGAACGCACGGCCGGCGGTTATTTTCTCGACCTCGACTGGAAGCGGGACAACCTGGCCCGCTACGGCCTTTCCATCGAGGACGCGCAGAATGTGGTGATGTCCGCCATCGGCGGTGACGCCGTCACCACCACCATTGAAGGCCGCGAACGCTACACCGTGAACGTCCGTTACCACCGCGACTTCCGAAGCGACCAGGCCAGCCTGGAGCGCGTCCTCGTCCCGGCCATGGAGGGCCGCACGCAAATCCCCGTCGCTGAACTGGCCGACATCCATGTGCGCAGCGGCCCCTCCATGCTGCGCGATGAGAATGGCATGTTGAGCGGCTATGTATTCCTCGATGTCGCCGGCCGGGACATTGGCGGCTACGTCGAGGATGCGAAACACGCCGTCACTTCCGGCCTCGCCTTGCCGCCCGGTTACACGCTGCAATGGAGCGGGCAGTATGAATCGCTGGCCCGGGTGCGGGAAAAGCTGAAGGTGGTGCTACCGCTCACGCTCTTCCTCATCGTGCTGCTGCTGTACATGAACACGCGCTCGTTCGCCAAGACGGGCATCATTCTGCTCGCCGTTCCCTTTTCGGCGGTGGGAGCCATCTGGCTGCTCCATTGGCTGGGTTACAACATGAGCATTGGCGTCTGGGTCGGCCTCATCGCGTTGTTGGGAGTTGACGCCGAAACCGGCGTCTTCATGCTCCTTTATCTCGATATCGCCTACGCCGAGGCGAAGAAGGCCGGCAGGCTGACGAGCCTTGCCGCGCTGCAGGAGGCGATTCTGCACGGCGCCGTGAAGCGCATCCGTCCCAAGTTCATGACCGTGGCCACGATGTTCCTCGGTCTCATCCCCATCATGTGGTCCACGGGCGCCGGAGCCGACGTCATGAAGCGCATCGCCGCGCCCATGCTCGGCGGCATCCTCACGTCGTTCGTTCTCGAACTGGTGGTTTATCCCGCGATTTATGAGGTATGGAAATGGCATTTCGAATTGAAGCGCGAATTATCGCAGGCCTAGCACTGGCGCTGGCGGCACATGCGGAAACCGTGACGCTCGCCGCCAGGCACGATCACCTGAAGGGTTCCTGCGCGGGCACGATCTCGATTACTTTCGGAGGCATCGAGTTCAACGGAGGCGGCTCCAGGAAGCCCCATCGCTTTTCGTGGAAGTGGGATGGCGTGCAGCAGGTGACGCTTTCCGCCAAGGCCATCGCCATCCTGAGCTACCAGGACCGCTGGACGCGGCTCTACGCGGACCGCCAGATGCGGTTCGCGCTCGTCCCTGGCGCGCCGCTCGCCGGGGCTGGGGAAGAACTGCGCAAGGCCCTAGGCCGCAAATTCGTGGAGGCCTTCGCCGCCGAATCCACTCCCCTCTGGTCGCTTCCGGCCAAGCATCTCACCGGCTTCAAGGGCCATACCGGCACTCTCGACATGAATGACGGCGGGCTCGCCTTCCGTTCCAAGGACATTACGCGAACCTGGCTCTGGAGCGACATCGAGAACGTCTCCAGCGCAGGCCCGTACGAACTTACGCTAACCACCTTCGAGCGCTCGCGCATCCACTATGGCGGCCGGCGCGACTTCACATTTCAACTGCGCGAACCCATCACGCCCGAGCGCGTGGACGGCTTGTGGCGGCGCGTCACGCGCCCCACGCACATCCTGACCGAATTCACCAACAAGGAGCACTAAACCATGAAATACGCAGCCATCCTCTTCACCGCGGCCAGCCTGCTCGCCGCGCCCCAAACCTTTACCGGTGTGATCACCGACGACATGTGCAAGGCGGGGCATACCGCCATGAACATGGGCCCCGACCCGGAGTGCGTCCGCAAATGCGTGCGCGAAATGGGGAGCAAGTTCGCGCTTTATGACGGCAAGAAGGTGTACAAGCTGAGCGATCAGAAACTCCCCGAACCCTTCGCCGGGAAAAAGGTGGTGGTCAAAGGCACGCTCTACGAAAAGACCGGCATCATCAAGGTGGATTCGATCGCGGCGGCTAAATAGCGCGGCCGTCATCGCAGCAGGTAAAACAGCGTGACCGCCAGAAGCGCGGCCAGGCACCAGAGCATCCATCCGCTCCGGGGCCTGGCCGTGACGCTGTCCGGTGCCGGAACAGACTCAACGGGCAGGCTGGGCCTGCGCATCTCGGCGGTCTCCTCCTGCTCCTGCTCCCGCATGGCTCCCGGTTCATCGCGGCGGCTTTCTCCGCACAGAATGGCCACAACGGTCACGTTGTCCTGCTGCGGCAGCCCCAGTGTGAGCGCGCGCCGCACCAGCGCCTCGGCCGGATCGCCCGTCTCGGCCAGAGCCGCACGCATCTGAGCGAGGGAGAGCGTCTTGAACAGCCCGTCGGTGGCCAGAACAACCACGTCGCCCTCGCGCAGCTCCAACGGGGCTTCCATCCGGTCGATTTCCGGCGCCTGGTCCATCCCGATGAAGCTGGTGAGAGCCTCGCGTTGCGGATGGCTCATCGCCAGATCCTCGGCCAGTTCGCCGCGTTCCACCTGGTGATCGAGGTATTCGCCGAACACATGCGCCACGTTGAGACGCCGTATCTCCCCGCCTCGCACCAGGAACAGGCCGCTGTCGCCCGTGGAGACATAGTACAAACACCCGTTCCTTACGGCTGCGGCGATGAAAGTCGTGCCCATTTGCCCAGGCAGGCTGCGCGCGGCGGCCTCGCGGCGCACGGCCTCGTTGGCGTCCAACAACGAACGGGTGAGCGCATGGGCGAGCGTGGTTCCTACGGCGCGTGCCTGAAAGCTCTCTCCGAACGCCTGCACGGCCCGGCGGGACGCCACGTCTCCGTGCGCCAGTCCCCCCATGCCATCGGCGATGACCACCGCCAGGCAACGGTCCTGCTCCGGCGTATCCACGTCCCCTTCGAGAATGCTGAAACAATCTTCCTGGTAGGGCCTGGCCCCAATGTTCTGAGCATTCGTTGTGCGTAGAGGGAACATGGCGGATCACGCGTGCGCGACTCTTCAGCTTGCCACGCACGGCCCCCGGCGTGGTACGCTCCGGGATTCTCTCATGACTGGCGAAGCGTTGAAAAGCCGTGCCTGCCTGCTGGCGTCGGCGTTTCTGTTTTCCACGGGCGGCGCGGCAATTAAAGCGGCCGGGATGCCGTCCTGGGAGATTGCCGGAGCCCGCTCGCTGGTGGCCGCGCTGGCGCTGCTGGCGCTCGTGCCCGGTTCCCGCCGCCTCGCCGGCCGCCGCCACCTGCTGGTGGCATTCAGCTACGCCCTCACGCTGGTCGCCTTCGTGGCCGCCAATAAGCTCACAACGTCGGCCAACGCGATTTTCCTTCAATCTACGGCTCCGCTCTATCTCCTGCTCGCCTCCCCGCTTCTGCTCAAGGAACCGGTGAAGCGGGCCGACGTGTGGGGCCTCGTACTCATGGCCGCGGGCATGGTGCTGCTGTTCACCTCCGCCGACCCGCCCACGGCGCTTGCCGCCGATCCCATGCGCGGCAACCTGCTCGCCACGTTCTCCGGACTCACCTGGGCCGGTGTCGTCCTCGGCGTGCGCTGGCTGGAGCGCGACCGGCCTGGAGACGGAGCCGCCATGGTCGTCCACGGCAACATAATGGCGTTTCTGATCTGCCTGCCGTTCTTCGATGGCGTTCCTTCGGCCAGCGCCACGGCCTGGGCCACCATCCTCTACATGGGCTGTATTCAGGTTGCTCTCGCCTATGTGTTCCTCACGCGCGGTTTGCGCGGCGTACCGGCGCTGGAGGCTTCGCTGCTGCTGCTGTTCGAACCCGCGCTGAATCCTCTCTGGACCTGGCTCGCCCACGGAGAACGTCCCACGCCCGTTGCGCTCGCCGGAGGAGCGCTCATCGTCAGCGCCACGGGTGTGCGTTTGCTGCGCTAGGCCAGCGCCCTGGTGGCTACTGGGACTGCGGTGTCCCATGGCCTATTCCCTAGTACGCCAGGCCCACGCTCGCGTCAGCGTTCCGAGCCGCGAGAATAGGGACTCTTCCCAATTGGGCCGCGCCCTCCCGCACCGTACAATCCATAGTGAGAGTAACCCACCTTCACACCATGGCCGCTACCACTGCACGCTCGAAGCCGTATTTCAACGAGATGGAGGCCGCGCGCCACCTTGGCATCACCATCGACGAGTTCCGCGTACTGGTGCGCCGCCACATCATCGACCGCGAGGAAGACCTGAACAACATGCCCATCACCACCTTCCACGCCTCCGACCTCCTCCTGCTGCGCCTCCTCACAGGCCGGGGTACCGCGATTTCAGCCCGCTGACTCCGCTCGGCACATTACCGCCACTACATCCCCGCCCCGCGCCCTCCTGTACAATGGCCACTCTATGGCCAAAATTGGATTTCTCGGTTTGGGCATCATGGGCTATCCCATGGCCCGCAATCTGCGCCGCGCCGGACATGAGGTGTACGTCTGGTCCCATACGTCCTCCAAATCCGAGCGCCTGGCACAGGAGGAGGGCGTCATCGCCTGCGCCACGCCGAAAGAGGTTGGCGCGGCGGCGGAATGTGCCTTTTTTTGCGTCGGCGACACAGCCATGTCCGATCGTGTCGTGTTCGCAGCCGACGGACTCGCGGCAGGCATGGCCGCCGGTGGCGTCATCGTCGATACCAGCACCGTATCCCCCTCCTTCAGTATCGCCATGGCAGAAAAGCTGGCGGCACAGGGTATCCACTTCCTGGGAGCCCCCTGCACGGGATCGAAACCGGGGGCCGAAGGCGGCACGCTCACCTTCATGATTGGCGGCGAGAAGGCTGTTTTCGAACGCACCAGGCCCTATTTCGAGGTGATGGGCAAGAAACTCTACTATTGCGGCGGGCCCGGGCTGGGGCTGCACGCGAAACTCACGCAGAACCTTATTCTTTCCAATCTTTTGCAGGCATTCAACGAGGGGCTGGTGCTCTCCACCAAGGCGGGCGTCGATCCCTCGCTCATGCTGGAGATTCTTGATAATTCAGCGGCCAAGAGCGGACTGATCTCCTATAAGGCGCCGTTTATCTTTCGCCGTGACTTCACCACGAATTTCTCCGTGAAATGGATGCATAAGGACATCGGACTCATGCTCGACTCCGCCAGCGAGCAGGGAGTGCCGGTTCCGCTCACCGCTCTCACCCGTCAAATGTTCCAGGCGGCCATCGCACAAGGGTTGGGAGAAGACGATATTTGCTCTACTATCAAAGTGTTGGAGGAGATTGTCGGGGTCGAAGTGAAATCTTCGTGATTTTGGATCTCGATTTTTGTTGACATTCCAAAATCGGTATTCTAATATTGGAATCAAGCCGGGGAGGCAACTCCCACCAAAGCGAGACTAACCTCACTTGATAGACCCCTGAAGCAATTCCTCC
>JADZBH010000071.1 GCA_020852175.1 Bryobacterales bacterium
CGCCATCTCCATCGAGGTTATTCGCGAACACTTCTATGCATGAGCTCTGGTTCACCGCGCTGATGAATCAATATCTGGCTGGTCCGGCCAACGCGGTGTTGAACGCCTTCGGACAACCGGCGGCCAACCCGGCCAAGCCCTGGACAAACTACATGGCCATGGAACTGCTGGTCATCGGCTTCCTGCTGCTGCTGCCGCTTCTGCTGCGGCCCCTGCTCAGCGTTGCCAAACCCGGCACGCTCCAGCAGTCCGCCGAAGTCGTCTGGGAGGCCCTGCGCGGCCAGGCCCACGACGTCATCGGCCACGGCAGCGACAAGTACATTTATCTCTTCGGCACGCTGTTCGTCTTCATTCTTCTGTCGAACCTGCTGGGCATGATCCCCACCTTCGAGTCGCCCACCATGTACCCCGCCGTGCCGCTCGGCATCGCGCTCATCAGCTTTCTTTATTACAACTGGGCGGGCATCGCCGAACAGGGCGTCATCGGACACCTGAAACATTTCGCCGGTCCCGTGTGGTGGCTCGCCTGGTTCATGTTCCCGCTGGAAATCATCAGCCATTGCATCCGGCCGATGTCGCTCACCATTCGTCTGTACGCCAACATGTTCGCCGGCGAAGAGGTGACGCTCAGCTTCCTCTCCCTGGCGCCCATTGTCGTCCCTGTGCTCGTCATGGCGCTCCATTTCTTCGTATCGATCTTGCAGGCTTTTATTTTTACTGTTCTTACCATGGTGTACGTGGGCGGCGCCGTCGCACACGAGGACCATTAACCGGCCTTGTGCCGCACGCCGCGTGAGCCCGGCCTGGTCCCAACCGGAGCCGAGGAACCACCTCCGGCCGTGCGATTTATAACTGTTTAGGAGACACCCGACATGAAGTTGAAGTCTGTTCTGTTCCTGATGGCGATGATGTTCGTCGCCGCTCCGATGTTCGCCCAGGAAGGCGGCGCGGCCGCTTCCGGCGGCGGCTTCCACCTGTCCACGGCCTTCGCCATGGCCATCGCCTCGGGGCTTTGCGGCCTCGCCCAGGGCAAGGCCATCAGTTCGTCCGTCGAAGGCATGGCCCGCAATCCTTCGGCCGGCGGCGCCATCCGCATCACGCTGCTGCTCGGCCTGGCGTTCGTCGAATCGCTGGCGCTGTTCACGCTGATTTCGCTCGGCCGCTAACCGCTGGTTTCACCGAAGGGCCCGAGGGTAGCGCGCCGCGCCGCCTTCGGGCCCTTTTCGCTACGGTCCCCCATGTTGAAATTCCAAGGCATCTACTCCTCCATCGCCACTCCGTTCGACCACCACGGCAACCTCTACAAGTCCAAACTCCGCCACAACGTCGAACGCTGGAACCGCGTCGGGCTTTCCGGCTATGTTGTCTGCGGCTCGGCGGGTGAAAGCGTCTATCTCAGCTTCGAGGAAAAGGTCGAACTGTTCGGACTGGCGGCCGAAGCCGCGGCGCCCGAACGGCTGCTTATCGCCGGCGCTGGCGTCGAGAGCGTCCGCGAAACCGTCGCCCTCACCAACAGGGCCGCGGATCTGGGCTACAAAGCGGCCATGGTCCGCACGCCGCACTACTACAAGAACCTGCTTGGCGGCGGTAGCGCGCAGGCTCTCTACTTCCGCTCGGTCGCCGACCGGTCGAAGATTCCGATCGTTATTTACAACTGGCCGCAGGCGACCGGACTCGACATCGGCGCCGAAACGGTGGCCCTGCTCAGCGAGCACCCCAACATCATCGCCATCAACGAGGCCTCGGGCAATCTCGAAAAAACGGCGCGGATCATCAGCACCGTGAAGCCCGGCTTTCAGGTGCTGTCCGGCGACGCTCCTACGCTGTATCCCTCCTTGCAGGCGGGCGCAGCGGGCGCCATTCTCTCTTACGCCAATGCCGCACCCTATTCGGCGGTCGCCATCTGGGAGGCCTTCCGCACGCGCGAGTACGCCGCCGCGCTCGACTGGCAGAACCGCATCGCGCACGCCGCCGCCCTGGTCACCACGAAATACGGAATTCCCGGCCTGAAGTGCGCCATGGACCTGAACGGCTACTACGGCGGACCTCCGCGGCTGCCGCTCACCCCCGTTTCGCCCGAAGCCAGGCAGGAGATCGAGACGGCCTTCGCCGATCTGCGCAGCTAACCGCCGACCGCCGCTCCCCGCGCGCGCCTCATCTGCCCATCACGGCGTCCCACTGTTTGCCCCCTTCGGCCACCAGCGCCGGAACATCGGATTCCAGCAGATAGCCGCTGGCGGCCAACTCCCGTGCCGCCGCCTCGTACTTCGACAGGTAATCGGCGCGCCCTTTGTAGCGCTCCTCGATGGAGGGCCGCGGGTCCTTCGCCTTCGTCCGCGCCGCCTTCGTCTTCGGGAACAGGAAGGTGGAACCGACCATCGAATACAGTTCGTCCGGCGAACCCTGGGAAGGCTTGCGCAGATTCCACCCGGTGAAGGTCGCCAGCGGCGCCTGCATCATGGGCGCGCGGATGCCCGCCGTTTCGTTTCCGTCGGCGTCCACCTGCGGCAGCAGCGTGGGAAAGGGCGGTCCTACGCGTGGCGGCACAACATAGAAGTCGCCCCGGTAGGCCAATTTCGGATGCTGGGGCAGGCGCGTGCCCGGTATCTTCGGCCAATGCAGCGCGCCCGCGGCCACCAGCGAATCCTTGGCCACCAGCGGCGTCTGCGTGGCCGGCGGCTCGGCTCCCGACGTCACCCAGGCATTCATCCGCGCCAGCAGCCCGCGCATGATCCAGCGGTAATTGTTTCCGTTCGCCGCGTTCAACGCCGGTCCGCGCGAGGGAGGAAAGCTGCCCGCGCCGTGCTGCGTACCGGTCATGAAATAGGCGCGCGAGTGTTCGCCCAAACCCGTGTCGCGGCGCCCGTCGGGCGAGGTGTGAATCAGGCTCGCCACGCGGCCCCAATATTCATAGCTGCTGTTGGTATAGAAAATCTTCGGCACAACCTTGGCCGCCGCGGCCTTGGCCAGCAGCCCGCCGCTCAGCATCTCGCCTTCGCTTTGCGTCGCGTCGCTGAACGGAAACATGTCCACGGGGTAGAGACAGTTACCCAACGGCTGGCCGTCGCGCGACGGTTGCGCGAAGCGATGGTTGAAACTGCCCCGCCCGCCGCCGGCCACGTGCGCCCAAACGCCGTCGAACACCTGCTTGCCCGCCTCGTCGGCATTGAAACCGTCATAAAGGAAGTTGCGCAGCCAGCGCCCGCTTTGCGAACTGCCAAACCCCACGGCGCGCTTCAGGAAGCGCCGCTGATCGCCTAACACGTTCAGAGACGACGCCGGGCCGCCGTACTTGAGGTAGGAAAGGAAGTCGCGCACGGCCGCCATGCCCAGCCCCGCCACAACGGGATCCTTGGACGTGTAGATCACCTCGTACAGCTTGCCCGGCTCCAACCCGGCCGGCAGATACACCTGCGTCCGATCGGGCGTCTCCTTGCCGTTGTCCAGACGCGCGAACCTCCACTGGCCGCGCGGAACCGGCCGGCGTTCCGACGTGCACAGATCGCGTACCGTCAACTGCGCGGAAGCCTCCGCGCCCTCGGCCACCGGATACCCCAGCATGTTCCGGCTGCCCAACGGGAACGACTTCACGCCCGCCGTCTCGGCGATGAACTCGCCGCGAACCAGTCCCGTGATGGGCGCGCCATTGTTGGTGGCGATCGGAGCATACAGCCGCAGCAGGTCCGCCTCCTCGGCCACATCGAACTGCCAGCCCACCCACACGAGCGTGTAGCCCTGCGCCAGCAACGACCCGTCGCCAAAGTCGCTCACCCCGCGCGGGTCCTTGCTTGCCGTTGCCCAGGCGAACATGCTCAACAGCCCCTTGCCGCCCCGGTTGGACACGTCGAACAGAATCGTCCCGTTGCCCTTCGAGGGGTCGGTTGGCTTCAGGACATAGAGGTCGCTGGAGAACTCCACCAGGCCCTGCGCGTTGCGCGGCGCCAGCGCGAGGTCGGCCACGATCGCGTTGGCCGGTTTGGCGGGATCCACGGCGAAGTTCGCCTTGGCCACGATGCGCTCATACGCTCCGGCCGCGCCGAAACTGTGCCCGCCCGCCACATCGGAGCGCTCCATCACATGGATGGATTGCACGGCGGCGCTCAAGGGCAGGGCGCACACGACGGCACAACCGAAAAGAAGGTAGGGGCGAATCCGCATAGGACGTATTGTATGTCTTCAGCCGCGCTCCCGCCCGCCGCCCCCGAGCAGCCGGCCAGCAGCTTGCCGCCACCTGTGCGGCCTGCCGCAGTCGCCGCCCGCCGCGGCAGGCCGCCGCCCATTCCATACCCTATCGAATTGATATACTTGACTCTGCTTCTACGGGGCACACTATGAAGAAAATTTTACTCTTGCTGTTGTTTGCTTTTGCCCCCGTTACGTTTGCGCAGGAAGTACGCGCGTCGATAACGGGGACGGTTACCGATCCACAGGGGGCCTCCATTCCCGGCGTGACCATCACGGCCGTGAATGTCGCCAATAACGCCTCCACCACGCAGGTCACCAATGATGCCGGGCTCTATCTGACACCCTTTCTGACGCCAGGCACCTACCGGCTGACCGCTGAAAAGCAGGGCTTCAAGCGCTACGTGCGCGAAGGCATCATCCTGCAGGTACAAGACCGCTCGCGCCTGGACATTGTCCTGGAAGTCGGCGAGATCGCCCAAAGCGTCACGGTGAATGCCGAGGTTTCGCAACTGCAAACCGAAACCGCCTCCCGCGCGCAGGTGATCGCCAACGAGCTGATTTCGCAGGTTCCCACGCAGGGCCGCAACCCCTTCCAGATCGCCTGGGCCGCGCCCGGCGTGGTGAAGACCGGCGGCTGGCGCTATTTGCGCTCCTTCGACATCGCCGGCACCTCCAACTTCGCCGTCAACGGCGGACGGAACCGCGAGAACGAAGTGCTGCTGGACGGCATCTCCAACGTTCGCGGCAACCGCACCGTCATCCACGTGCCCACCATGGAATCCGTGCAGGAGTTCAAGGTGGCCACCAACACCTATGACTCGCAGTATGGCCGCACGGGCGGCGGCGTGGTGACCATCGTCACCAAGTCCGGCACCAACCAGTTGCACGGCACGCTGTTCGAGGACTTCCAGGTGGAAGAACTGAACGCCAACCAGACCGAGTTGAACCGCGCAGGCACGCGCAAACCGCCAAACAACATCAACACCTTTGGCGCGCAGGCCGCGGGCCCTGTGTACATTCCCAAGGTGTTCGACGGCCGCAACCGGCTGTTCTGGCTAATCTCCTATGAAGGCATGCGCCAGCGCTCGGCCGACCCCGGCACGCGCACCATGCCGCTGAACGAGTGGCGCTCGGGCGACTTCTCGTCGCTGGTGAACGCGCAGGGCGCGCAGGTCACCATCTTCGATCCGCTCACCACGGCCGCCGACGGCACGCGCCAGCCCTTCGCCGGCAACCGCCTGCCCGGCAACCGCATCAACCCGGTGGCCGCCAATGTCATCAAGAGCTTCCCGCTGCCCAACTCGCCCGGCGACGGCCTGGCCCGCATCAACAACTACATCTACCCGTCGCGCTGGATCGGCAACATGGACCAGTGGATCGGCCGCATGGACTGGATGATCAATTCGAAGAACAACTTCTACTTCCGCTACGGCCAGAACCCGTTCTCCGAATACCGCGGCCTGACGTTCATGACCGATCTGAACCAGCCCAACGTCGCCGAACCGACCGGCAACGCGCCGCTCATCCGCAACGGCCGCAACTGGACCTTCGACTGGACCTCCACGCTGTCGCCGCGCATGACCTTCAACCTGCGCTCCGGCCTGGCCCGTTGGGAAGAGACCACCGGTTCCAGCTTCGGCGCCGGTTACGATCCGCGCCAGTTGGGCTTTGCCTCGTCGCTGGTGTCGCAGTTCACGCAGTTGCAGTACCCCCGCTTCGACCTGGGCACTTACGGCCCGGCGGGCTCGGACCGGCTGCTCAACCTGGCCACCAACGACGCCTACACCGTGCAGCCTAACGCCAACCTGGCCATGGGCCGCCACCTGATGAAGTTCGGCGCCGAGGGCCGCCGCTACAACGACAACTCGAACAACCCCGGCCAGGCATCTGGCGCCTACACCTTCACGCGCGCCTGGACCCAGGCCCGCGCCCTGCAGGCCGACGCCGTCTCCGGCAACGAAGTGGCTTCGTTCCTGCTCGGCTACCCGGCCACCGGCTTTGTCGATCGCAACATCGCCCCGGCGCAGCGCAACCACTACTTCGCGGCCTTCTTCCAGGACGATTTCAAAGTGTCGCAGCGCCTCACGTTGAACCTCGGCATGCGCTGGGACTATGAAACGCCCGCCGTCGAGCGCTATGACCGCGCCCTGCGCGGCCTGGACTTCAGCGCCGCCAGCCCCATCGCCGCGCAAGTTCCCGGTCTTAACCTGAAGGGCGCCGTCCAGTTCGCCGGCGCCAACGGCCAGCCTCGCGGCGCCTTCGCGCCCGACCGCAACAACTTCCAGCCGCGCATCGGCGCCGCTTACCGCCTGGGAACCAAATGGGTCCTCCGCGGCGGCTACGGCCTGTACTACCTCGGCCAGAACGAACTTGGCGCGGCCCAGGGCTTCAGCCGCCGCACCGATGCCGTGGTGAGCACCGATGGCAACCTGACGCCGGCGGTGAACCTCACCAACCCGTTCGCCAACCTACCCGGCGGCCAGCTACTCTCCGCCGTCGGCAGTTCTCTCGGCGCACGCAGCTTCCTTGGCGAAAACCTCACGGTGAACTACCTGAACCGGCCGTTGCCGTATTCGCACCAGTACTCGTTCGACATTGAACGCGAACTGCCCGGCGGCATGCTGGCCGAAGTCGCCTACGTCGGCAACCAGACCCGGAAGCTGCCCATCGCGGCCGCCCTGAACGTGCTGCCGGTGAACGAACTCGGACGCACCACCTCCACCGGCGCCGTCGATACGGGCTACTACAGCGCCCGCATCACGAACCCGATGGCCGGCCTGATTCCGAACAACGCCACTCTGAACGGCGCCACCGCGCCCCGGCAGAACCTGCTCTATCCGTATCCGCAGTTCACCCAGGTGGCCCTGGCCAACATCCCCATGGGTACGCAGCGCTATGACGGCTTCCAGGCCAAGGTCAGCAAGCGCATGGGCTACGGCCTGACGTTCCTTGCCAGCTACGGCATCGGCAAGACGCTCGAACGCGTCACCCTGCTCAACCAGCAGGACTTCAACTTCAACGACCCCCAGGCGAGCAAGCTCGAAAAGCGCTCGGCCAACCAGATCGACCTGCCGCAGAAGTTCACCATCGCCGGCGTCTTCGATCTGCCCTTCGGCAAGGGCCGTCCCATTGGCGGCGGCATGAACCGCGCGGCCGACCTCATCGCCGGCGGCTGGACGCTGAACTGGAACGTCACCTACCAGAGCGGCTGGGCCGTCGATTACCCCAACGCCCCGCAGTTCACCGGCGGCAGCGCCAAGCTGGGCGGCGGCGAGCGGACCCTGGACAAGTGGTTCGATACGAGCAAGTGGGTGAACACCTCCACCGGCCGTCTTGTCCCACGCGCCGAAACCACCTACGCACTGCGTAACTTCCCCACGCTGTTCAGCGATGTCCGCGTGCCAGGCTACCAGAACTGGGACATCTCGGCCTCGAAGAACTTCCCCATTCACGAGCAGATTCGCTTGCAGTTCCGCTTCGAGATGGTGAATGCCTTCAACCGCCCCTGGTACACCGGCCTGATCGGCGGCGGCAACGACGTGACCAACGCCAACTTCGGCCGCATGAACTTCGTGCAGGGCAACCTGCCGCGGTTCATCAAGCTGAACCTGCACCTGTTCTTCTAAATCGCCATCGCGCACAACGGAGCCTCGGCGGCGTAACCCGCCGCCGGGCCCTGTGCGCTTCACAATCGCCATCGCGCACGGCTTCCTTGCAGATGCGCCTCGGCGGCGTAACCCGCCGCCGGGCCCTGTGCGCTTCACAATCGCCATCGCGCACGGCTTCCTTGCAGATGCGCCTCGGCGGCGTAACTCGCCGCCGGGCCCTGTGCGCTTCACAATCGCCATCGCGCACGGCTTCCTTGCAGATGCGCCTCGGCGGCGTAACCCGCCGCCGGGCCCTGTGCGCTCCTTGCGTGCCATCGCGCACAACGGAGCCGCGCACGCGGCCCTGTGCGCTGCTTGCGCCACACTCGATTGAGCCTCGCCGCCCACGGGCCGCGGGGCTCTTCTGATTTCATGCCAGCGCCAGCCCGGCCTTCGCCCTCAAATCCATCCCCGCGTATGCGCCGCACGCCAGCTTCGGAAACGCCGCCGCCGCGATCATCGCCGCATTGTCGGTGGAAAGCGCCGGCGTCGGAAAGTACACCGGACACCCCATGGCCCGTTCCGTGGCCGCCGCACGCAATCCCGCGTTCGACGCCACGCCGCCCGACACGATCAGCGCCCGTCCGCCGGCGGTCTCAATCGCCTCGCCCGCCCGCCGCACCAGTTCCCTCACCGCGGCCGCCTGAAAGCTCGCCAGCAGGTCCAGCGTCTCCGGCGGCGTCACCGTCAACCACTCCTCCACGCTCGGCCTGCCCACGCGCCTCGACAACTCGCGCCGCGCCGCCACCTCGGCTTCCATTCCTCGCGATTCGAACCAACGCAGCACGGCCGTCTTCAAGCCCGAAAAGCTGAAGTCCAGCGTGTTCCCCTTCATCCTGGCGAAGGTGAACGGAACGGCTCCGGCATCGCCATACGGCGCCAGCCTGTCAATCACCGGCCCGCCCGGATACCCGAAGCCCAGCAGCTTGGCCACCTTGTCATAGGCCTCGCCCGCGGCGTCGTCGCGCGTGCGGCCCAGCAGTTCATACCTGTATCCCTCGCGCACGGCGAACAGATGCGTGTGGCCGCCGGATGCCACCAGAGCCACTGCGGGCAACTCAATCTCCCGCCCTTCCAGCCGCGCCTCCATCACCACCGCGTGTATGTGCCCTTCCAGGTGGTTCACGGCGATCAGCGGCAGACGGTGCGCCATCGCCAGCGCCTTGGCGAACGTCATGCCCACCAGCAGCGAGCCCACCAGCCCCGGTCCCTCGGTCACCGCCACCGCCGACAGCCCGGCATAGCCAACACCGGCACGCTCCATCGCCTCGGCCACCACGGGCACAATCGCCCGCAGATGCTCGCGCGAGGCCAGCTCCGGCACCACTCCTCCATACTTCGCGTGCGTGTCCAACTGCGACGCCACCACGCTGGACACAACGCGCGGACCTTCGGCCAGCACCGCCGCCGCGGTCTCGTCGCACGAACTCTCGATTCCCAGAATCAACAACTTGTTATTGTAGCCAGTAGACCCCTTGCTGCTCTCCGAGTTCGACTTCCACCTGCCGCCCGAATCCATCGCTCAGGCGCCGCTCGCCGACCGCGCCGCCTCGCGCATGCTCGTCCTCCACCGCGCCCAAGGCCGCTGGGAAGACCGCTCCTTCGCCGACCTCCCCTCCTACCTCGGCCCCGGCGACTGCCTCGTCCTGAACGATTCCCGCGTCATCCCCGCCCGCCTCCACGGCCATCGCGACGGCTTCACCGGTCACGTCGAGGCCCTCCTGGTCCGCCCTGAATCCGAGGACTCCCTCACCTGGCTCGCCCTCATGCGCCCCGGACGCAAGCTCCGCACCGGCGACACCGTCACCTTCGGCGAAGGCTTCCGCGCCACCATCCTCGGCCGCAACCAGCACGGCGAACGCCTGCTCCGCTTCCACTGCGAAGGCGGCTTCTGGCAGCGCCTCGACCAGTTCGGCCACATCCCCCTGCCGCCTTACATCCACCGCTCCGATACCGCCGCCGACCGCGAACGCTACCAGACCGTCTATGCCGACGGACCCGGTTCGGTGGCCGCGCCCACCGCCGGGCTCCACTTCACGCCCGCCATCCTCGATGCCTGCTCGCGCGCCGGAGCCGCCGCCGCTCGCGTCACCCTACACGTCGGTCTCGGAACATTTCAACCCATCCACGTTTCAAACATCGACGACGTGAAACTGCACCCCGAGCGTTTCCACGTCCCCCCGGAGGCCGCCCGCGCCATCCAGCAGGCCGCCCGCGTCATCCCCGTGGGCACCACCGCCATGCGCACCATCGAAAGCCACGCCCTCGGCCTCTCCGGCGAAACCTCGCTCTTTATCGCGCCCGGCTTTCCCTTCCAAAGCGCGGGCGCCCTGCTCACCAACTTCCACCTGCCCCAATCCAGCCTGCTCATCCTGGTCTGCGCCTTTGCCGGCCGCGAGCTTACGCTGGAGGCCTACCGCCATGCCGTTCGCTCCGGCTACCGCTTCTTTTCTTATGGCGACTGCATGTTGATTCTCTAACCCGCCACCCTGGCCAAAGCTAAGGGGTTCCCCTGTAAGGGCTTCTCCTGCATTCCCCTCCCTGCCCTGGTACTCTTTCGTACTGGGAGTAGAATAATCCCAGGTAAACTTTACGCGGCGGCAATTCCTACATATACGCTCTTACATGTTTTCGCTTTGTTTTCAAAGATTTAATTGCCACGTTCCCCTGGCAATCCGTCTGCATTCAATGCTTTGGAGGAAATCAGCATGAGAGGCATACCCCAGACACGCCCACTGATGATTTATATGGCAGCCTTCGCCGTCCTCGCCACCATAGGCTGCGTAAAATCCAGTGAAACCCCGCCCGCGCAAGAGACACAAGTCGAGGGCGTTCCGGCCCCCGCGCCGGCTGAACAACCGGCGCCACCGCACGCCACCGGCGGCCTGGAACCCACGCCAGAGCCGGGCAATCAAAACATGACGCCATCGACGCCCCCTCGCGGAACGCCGAATGCAAAGACACCGGCTCCCGCGCCGCTCACCCCGGCTCCGGCGCCCGGCAACGACGTGCCGCGCCCGGTGGCCAAGCAACCCGCTCCGAAGCCCGCCCCGCCCGCGCCGCTTACCGTGGCCGAAGGCACCGAAATTCCGGTCCGCACGGTCCAGACGCTTTCCAGCAAGACCGCCGAAAACGGCACGCGTTTTGAAGCCACGCTCAGCGAACCGCTGATGGCCGGCAGCCATGTCGTCGCGCCCAAGGGAGCGCGCGTGAATGGCGTCGTCTCGCGCTCGGATGACGGCGGCCGCGTGAAAGGCGTCGCCACGCTCACCGTCACGCTTACCTCCATCGAGGTGCGCGGCAAGGAGATCGAGGTGAACACCACGTCGTTCACCCAGCAAGCCAAGGCCAGCGCCAAGAAGGACGCCCTCAAGGTGGGTGTCGCCAGTGGCATCGGCGCGGCCATCGGCGCCATTGCCGGCGGCGGAAAGGGCGCGGCCATCGGCGCCGGAGCTGGTGCTGGAGCAGGTACCGGCGTCGTGCTTGCCACCAAAGGAGAGGCCGCGGTGATTCCTTCCGAATCGCCGCTCACCTTCAAACTGACGCAGCCGCTCACAGTGGCTCGCAACTGAAAAGGAGATTGGGAATGAGAATGACACTGTCGCTGGCATCGCTCGCCAAGGCTTGTTCGCCGCCGGATGAAATCAAACCGCGCCGTCCGCAGCCCATGGCCATCGAACCCGTACCCGAAGGGATGGGCGTGAACTTCCAGGTCCTGCTCCTTCCCGGCTTCAAACTCTCCACGCCGGCGCTGCCCGCGCTGCCCCACGGCGCGCACCGCCAGTCCTGACCCGCATCCAGGCAGGCGGCCGGCGCGCGGGGCCCGCTGCCGGCGGCCGCCTCCTGATGTACCATCACGGAATGCCACAGGTGATCCGCACTCCGGAAGTGCACGACGTGGTGGTGATCGGCTCGGGCGCCGGCGGCGGCACGGTAACCCATGTGCTCGCCAACCTCGGCGTCAAGGTCACGCTGATCGAAGCCGGTCCCCTCCTCAACCCCGCCCGCGACTACAAGGAACACAAGATGCCGTACGATTACGACCATCGTGCGGCCGGTCCGGCGGGCGAGTCCTACGAAGGCAAATACCCCTTCGGCTTCTTCCTTGCTCCCAACGGCTACTGGGACATCGACGGCGAGCCCTACACCACGGCTCCGGGAAACAAGTTCCGCTGGTTCCGTTCCCGCATCCTCGGCGGACGAACCAACCACTACGGCCGCATCACCCTCCGCTTCGCCGACTACGACTTCCAGCCCCGCTCCTTCGACGGCCTCGGCGACAACTGGCCCGTCACCTACGATGAGATCGCGCCTTACTACGACAAAGCCGAACGCTTCATCGGCGTATGCGGCTCCCGCGAAGGCATCCGCAGCGCGCCCGACGGCCAGTTCATGACGCCTCCGCCGCCACGCGCCCACGAGGTGGTGGTCCAGCGCGCCAGCCGCTCTCTCGGCATTCCCTGCATCCCGTCGCGGATGAGCATCATTACGAAGAACCACAACGGCCGTCCCGCCTGCCACTGGTGCGGCGAGTGCGGCCGGGGTTGTATCACGGCGTCGAACTACTCCTCCAGCCAGGTGCAGATCATGCCCGCCCTCAAGACAGGCAACGTCCGCATCATCGCCAATGCCATGGCCCGCGAAGTGATCACCGGTCCATCCGGCAAAGTCACCGCCGTCAGCTACGTCGATAAAGCCACCCGCACCGAACGCCAGATCCGCTGCCGCGCCGTCGTACTTGCCGCCAGCGCCTGTGAAAGCGCCCGCCTTCTGCTGAACTCCAGGAGCCCGCGCCATCCCAACGGCCTCTCCAACGCAAGCGGCGTCGTCGGGCGCTACCTCACCGACACCGTCGGCTACGGCCTCTCCGGACGCATTCCATACTTTGCCGGCATGCCACGCTACAACGCCGACGGCTACGGCGGCGGCCATCTCTACATGCCCTGGTGGGAGCTGGAAAAGAAGAACAAAGAGTTTCCCCGCGGCTACCACATCGAGATCGGCGGCGGTTACGGCATGCCAACCGTAGGTTCCACGCACGGCTCCTGCCGCCGTCACGAAGGCTACGGCGAGGAGTTGAAGAAAAAAATCATCGCCGACTATGGCGTCACCGTCGGCTTCAGCGGCCGCGGCGAAATGATTCCCAACCAGGACACCTACTGCGAAATCGACCCCAACGTCGCCGACCGCTGGGGCATTCCCGTCCTCCGCTTCCACTTCCAGTGGAGCGACCACGAACGGAAAATGGTGAAGCACATGCACCAGACCTTCACCGCCCTGATCGAGCGCATGGGCGGCACGGTCTCCGGCCTGCGCAACCCCGAGCGCGAAGGCGATGGCATCTCCGTCGGCGGCAGCATCATCCATGAACTCGGCACCGTGCGCATGGGCAACGATCGCAACACCTCGGCGCTGAACAAATACTGCCAGTCGCACGAGGTGAACAATCTCTTCGTCGCCGACGCCGCGCCCTTTGTCAGCAACCCCGACAAGAACCCTACGCTCACCATCAACGCCATGGCCTGGCGTACCTCCGAATACCTGGCCGAGGAGATGAGAAAAGGCAATGTCTGATCCGATCCGTCCCGAAGAGATCGCACCGGCCGCTTCCCAACCCGAGGCTTCCGCTGCCCCGGCACACCGCCGCGACCTGCTGCGCGCCATCGCCGCCGCCGCCCTGGCCGGTTCGCTCAGCGAGGAGGCCGCCGCCCAGGTTCACCAGCATGTGGCCGCCGCCAAGCCTTCCCAGGCCGTCCCTTACAAACTCAAATTCCTGAACGCCCACGAGTTTGAAACCATCGCCGTATTGAGCGAGATCATCATTCCCGGCGCTGGCGCGGCCGGGGCCGCCCCGTTCATTGACCTGCTCTCCAGCAACAATCCCGAGTTCGCTGCCCGCTTCACCGGCGGCATCCTCTGGCTCGATCACGAATGCGACCAGCGGTTTCAAACCAGCTTTCTCGCCGCCTCGGCCGCGCAACGCGCCGAAGTGCTCGACCTGATCGCCTACCGCAAGAACCGGACGCCCGCGCTCGGCCCAGGCATCGAGTTCTTCGACCTGGCGCGCCGCATCGCCTCGGACGCCTACTTCACCTCGCGCGAGGGCGTGAAGGCCATCGGCTTCATGGGCAATGCCGCCCTTCCCGAGTTCAAGGTGCCCCAGGAGGTGCTGGACTACGTGAACAAACACAGCCCCGTGTAGCCGCCCGTGCCACCGGCACGCTGCTCCCGGCCCGTCGCCGCGGCCCCTCCGGCCTCAGCAGTACCAGATCGTCGAGCCGTTCTGCGCCCGGTACGGAGGCTTGGTGCATTCGGCCCGCGCCCGGGCGATCGTGTTCCCCGAAAAGATTTGCAGTTCGATCACCGTCCCATCCGCCGGCCTAGCGTCACGGTAGCTCACCTCGATCCCTCCGTGCAGAATCTGGAGCAGGAACTCGGCGTTCTTCAGATAGTCGCCGCCTCCGGCACAGGTGAAATAGTAGCCGCCGGTCTCGCCGCAGGCCGCCCGCAGCACCGACTGCGCCCCGTCCGGCAACTCCGCCGCCGCGATCACATGCAGGAACGCTCCCGCCTGGTCGGCCCTGCGTGCGATGCCCATCAGAAAATCGGGCGCTCCGGGCATCTCCAGCGAGGCGGCCTCGGCCACCAGCATCACCAGGTTCGCCTGCGCCGCCAAACCCGTCGGCGCCGTCAGTAGCGACTGCGCGCCCAACAGCATCCCGGGCCCCGGCTCGTTCCGCGTCCGCGACGGCACGCTCGGCACCAGGCTGTACACCACGCGCGGCGCCGCCACCTTCCCGTTCTGCGCGAGCGGCGCCGGACGCCCCGGCTGATAGCTCACCATCGCCATCCGGTCGGAGTCCGCCTTGTGATGCAACAGGTGCTTCACGGCTTCGTGCATCTCCTGCCCCCAACCATCGGGCAGCAGCAGGCCCAACGCCAGCGCGCCCATCGTGTGATACCGCATCTGCGCGTCCGGCGCCTCGTTCCCGCCGCAGGCCAGCTTCACCGTGGCGGGCAACTCCGCCGGCGGCTTGGGAATTCGCGACATCGCAGAAAGCTGCCGCCGCCCGCCTCCGCTTTCGGTCACTCGCAGAATGCGCAGCAGACTCTCCTCCGGCAGCTCCGCTCCGGCGCTGACGGCCTCCTTCCTCTCGAACGCTTCCAGCGCGCGCCCGGCCGCCTCCGCCACGCCCGCATCGGCATCCGCCGCCAGCTCGCTCAACCTCGGCAGAAACGCCCGGTCCGCCGTCTGCCCCATCACCCACGCCGCCGTCGCCCGGAACACCGGCGACGGATGACGCATCATATCCAGCAGCCGCGGCACCACCGACACGTCGCCCATCCGGAACAAACCCAGAATCGCGTTGCCCGTCACCCGGTTGTTCCCATCCTCCAATGCCTGCGTCAGCGCCCGCCGCGCGCCCGGCGTCCGCTGCCCCCATAACGCCTCGATGGCATTGGCCCGCACGCGCGCATCGGAATCCGACAACGCCAGATCCACCCGCTGATTCCGCTGCGCCACCAGCAACGCCGCCTTCGACCGCACATGCCCGGCTTGCGACCGCAACAACTGCACCGCCACCGGCAGCAGCCGGTTTCCCGGCGAGGACAGTGTCAGCACCTCCAGCAGCGCCTCGGCCCCGCTCCCCAGCCTCCGCACCAGTTCCTGGTTGGCCCCATCCACCAGCCAGCGCATAAGACGGATGTCGAACTGCGGCTCCATCCGCATGGCCGCCGTCATCAGCTCCACCGCCTGCTCCCGGGTCAGAAGCGTGCGGTCCACCAGAACCTCCAGAAACGCTCCCGTCTCGGTGAGATGCGTCAGTATGTACCGGCGCCCCTGCCCGTTCCCTCCCGACCGGATCAGCGTGATGGCCTCGGCGATGAACTCCTGTCTTGCCGCCGCGAACCTCCCGGCAATCGCCGCCCGCGCCTGCATCGGCCGCAAGGCGAAGGTCTCGGCAAGACGCTCGAGTGAAGCATTCGGCGCGGCGGCCGCAAGCCCGTACTCAACCTGTGCCGTACCTGGTCGGCTCATGCGGAGCTTATCGGTGGAATCGTGGAGAACAGGCGGAAAAATTTCGGCTCATCGGCAAGCCTATAAACTGCACGCCCTGCCGCCGCTCTCCTCCACGGGACGGAACCGCAGCCACTTGCCGCGCCATCCCGAATCCGCCTCCCCCGGCCGCTCCTCCACCACCTGCCGCCCCCCTCGCCCCGTTACCACGCACACCGCCGGCCGGCCTTGCGCCGCCTGCCGCCTCACCGCCGCCCGCACCTCCTCCAACGGCGCCACCATGCGCCGCTCCTTCACCGCCCGCAGTGATGGCACGTTGGTCTCCTCCACATGCACCAGCTCCCGCTGATACCCGAACGGCTGCCAGCCGCCCGGCACGACGAGATGATTCGACCGTCCCCCTTCGGTCCGCAAGTTCGAGTACATCGCAAAGGCGTTCAGCGTCTGCAACCCCAAATAGGGAGCCGCGCCGGAAAGCAGCATCAGCGCCAGGGCCGGCCATGCGGCTTTGGGAAAGGACCACGCCGGCCCCGCCTGCACGTTGCCCCATCTCCCCCGCCAGGCCACGCTTCCCGCGCAAGCCGCCAGCACAACCGCCGCCGGAACGAATCCCAGAATCTCGCCCGGCTCGCCCACATGCGCCGCCATCCAGCGCCAGGGACCCTTCATTCCCAGCGCCGCCGCCAGCACCATCGCCGCTCCGCTCCAGGCCACCGCCGCGCCCGCCCGGCGCGCCCACGCGGGTATCCACCGCCGCGCCCACTCCGTCAGCCTGTCTCCCACCTCCGGAGCCGCCACGGCCAGCAGGGCGAAGGCGATCAGGCTGAACCTTCGATACCGCATCAGTCCCAACGCCGTGTGAAACAGCACGCCCGCCAGCGCCACCCGGCGTCGCCCGCCCGGCCACGCCGCCAGCGCCACAGCCAGCCCCAATTCCATCCCCGCGCCCACGCCCGCCCCGGCCATTCCCGCCCAGTCCGCTTCCGGCAGCACCGGGACGGCCTTCCGCAGTTGCCCGTACAGCAACTCGCCGCAGCTCAACCCGGGCGTGAAATAACTTGTGTTCAGCTTGTGAAAGCCGGTGAAGAAGTAGACGGCGGCCAGGCACCACCGCGCCAGTCCCGGCAGCCCCGATGCCACGGCGTCCCGCCTGCCTCGCGCCGCCGCCCACGCCAAAACCACGCCCAGCGACACCAGACCGGAAAAAAACCAGTGGTTCGGCGCATCGGGCATCGTCTGCCACACCGCGGCCCCATGCGCCGCGCACAACACGGGCAATCCCCAGGCCGTGCCGGGCGACGCCATCACGGCCAGCGCCGCGGCCGTCAACAGCGCGTCCCACACCGTCGCCGCCGCCACGCCGTAGAACACCTGGTGCGCCAGCAGCGCGCCGGCCCAGAGAAAGGAGAAGGCGGCAGCCGCACCGCCAGCCGGCCCGTTTCCCTGGGCCTCACGATCGGGTTTCACCCAACCATCAGAACATCAACTTGAGCGCGAACCGGAACTGCCGCTCCGTGGCCGCCGCGCCGGTGATCTCCGTGTAGCCGCCCAGGTTCGTGATCTCGCCCGCCGCGTTCCGCGTGGCCGAACTCGCCGTGGCGCCCGGATTGTTGAAGGCCGGCGTATTGGACACGTTGAACGCCTCGGCCCGGAACTGGAGCTTGAAGCGCTCGGTCAGAGGAAAGTCGCGGAAGATGCTCGCATCCATGTTCGTCACGCCCGGCCCCCGCACGATGTTCCGTCCGCTCGTGCCGAACCGCACCGCCGTCACCGGCACGAAGGCATACGGATCGAACCACGAGTTGCCGCGCCCTACGCCGCCCAACGTCGTCACCGTGTCCTTCACCTGGTCGGCCGTCTGCGTTCCGTCGGCCGCGTTCAGGCTCGCGTTCGACGTGCCCACCGTGAAGGGCGTCCCGGTGTACTTGCTGAAAATCGCGTTCACCTGCCAGCCGCCGATGATCCGGCTGGCCAGGCCATCGGTGACGTAGCGCTGCCCGCGCCCGAGCGGCAGCGTGTAGACGCCGTACATCTGGAAGTTGTGCGTGCGGTCGAAGCCCGCCGGAGCGCGGTTCCGCCCCCACATCTCGGGAATGTTCCATGACAGAGACGAGTCGTTGTTATCGTTGAACGAAAGCGACTTCGACCAGGTGTAGGTGATGCCGAACAGTCCGTTGTCGCCGAACTGCTTCTTCAACTGGTTCTGGAAACCGTTGTAGTTCGTGGTGTTGAAGGGCGTGTACATGGTCACGCCCGCCGTGCGGCCCCAGCGCTGCCCCAGCACGCGGCCCGCCGCGGTCCCCTGCCCCGGATAGGAGTAGTTGATCGCCACGCGCGCCGTTTGCCGGATGCCGCGCGTGCCCACATACGACGTCGTGAAGTTAAGCCCGCCGGGGAGTTCGTGCTGAAGCGAGAAGTTGTAACTTTGAAAATACCCGCGGCGGTACACCTCCGGCCACGTCTCGGTGCCCACCGCCTTGGGAATCGCGATCGAGCCCGAGTTCAACTCCGGCACCACCACGGCTGGAATTCCCGTGCGCAGCGACCCCGCCGCCTGCAACGTGCTGGCCGCGTTGAACTGCGACGACACCGTCGCCGGATAGCTGTCGCGCATGCGGCGGTTCGTGTCCGGGTCGATGGAAATGCCATAGCCGGCGCGGATCACGGTCTTCTCGGTCACGCGATAGGCCAGCCCCAGGCGCGGGCCCACCTGCACGCGCGGCACCTTCACGCCGGTGTCCTGGGGCGTGTTGCCCAACCCGCCGATCAACACCATGTCGGTCTCCGGATCGTAGCGCTCGCCGCCCCGGTGGGCGCGCCGCGCGAACGGGTAACGCTCGAAGCGCGCCCCCAGCGTCACGGTCAGCTTGCGCGTCGCCTGCCACTGGTCGCGCACATAAAAGCCCCAGCCCGGCATCCGCACCGAGGAGGGGTTGATGTACTGCACGTCCTTGCCCATCGAGTTCGGCATGCCCAGCAGAAAATCGGCATAGCCGTTGTAAGTGCTCGGCGCCGAACCGCCCCGCAGCGCCGTCACGCCGCCCGTGAAGCTGAAACCGCCGCGCGGGCCGAACGCCGCCTGCGGTTGAAAGTGGTTGATGTCGTAGCGCGTGTACTCGCCGCCGAAACGCAGGCTGTGCGAGCCCCGGATGTAGCTCAGGTTCGCGTTGGCCACATACTGGTTGTCCCGGAACAGAAACGGGTTCGACACGTTCGGGTTGCCGATCGAGGAGAAGTTCGAAATGGCGAACCGCGGATATCCGCCCTGCAACCGGTCGCCGCCGTTGGTCCCCGGAATCTGCAACTCGTCCAGGCCGTAGTTCTTGTCGATGTCCACGTTTTGCGCCCCCAGCCGCAGCCGCGTGTACCCGATCAGGGCATCCACCAGCACGCGCGGACTCACCGTATAGGTGCCTCCCACCGAAGCCGATTGAATCCGCCCCGGCGCATTGCCCGGCTGCCCTCCGGCCAGCGCGTCGCCTCCGGCTCCGCCCAATGACGGCGGATCGAAAATCTGGCTCGGCGACAGGCTGTAGCGCGCGAACACGGACGATTTGTCCGTCGGGTTGTAGTTCACCTTGAAGTCGAAATTGTCGCGGTTGAACTCATAGCTTCCGGCCGCGTTGTAGTTGTTCGTCCCCGGAACCTGGCTTACGTTGGGTTGCGGAATCAGCGCGTTCATCTTCGCCGAGGCGGAGTCGATCCGCGAGGCGGGAATCAACTGGTTGGGAAACAACTGCCGCCCGGTTCCATCGGGCTGCCCGGTCAGTGGATCGTAAATCACCGGCGACGGCAGGAAACTGAAATCGCCCCGCCGCAACCCATCGGTCGGCACCGTCCGGAAGGCCTGCCGGAACTCGCGGCGTACCGTCCGTTCCCAATCGGTGAAGAAGAACAGCTTGTTCTTCTTCACGGGCCCGCCGAAAGTGTAGCCGCCCTGGTTCAGAATGTTTTTCGGAATTCCATTGGTTAAGTTGAAGAAGTTCCGCGAGCGCATCCGCGAGTTCGTGTGAAACCAGTGCGCCGAGCCGTGATAGTCGTTCGTGCCGGACTTGATCGCCACGTTGATCGACGAGCCGCCCGCCATGCCCTGTTCGGCGTCCATCGAATTCGTCACGATGTTCACCGTCTCCACGGCGTCCACCGGCGGCACATAGGCCACGATGTGGGGCAGCCAGGGATAGGATACGGTGGCCCCGTCCAGCCGCGTGTTGTTGTTCGAATACGACGCGCCGTTCACGTTGGCCCCCAGCGCGCGCTGCGGATTGCCGGCGTCGGAGTGCAACTCGGCCGGTGGCGCGAAGCCTGGAACAATCTTGTAGAGCGCCTGCCAGTTCCGTCCGGCGTTGCCCGTGAAGGGCAGGTTCGTGATCTGCTTCTGCTGAATCTGCACGTTCACGTCGGCGCGGTCGGTTTGCAGGGCGATCGCCTGGGAGGAGACCGTGATCGCCTCGCTCACCTGCGCTACGCTCAACTGCGCATCCAGCCGCCGCAGGTTGTTCGTCAGAATGACAACGTTTTCCTGAACGAGCGTGCGAAACGAGGGCGCCGACGTCGTCACCCGGTAGGAGCCCGGCTGCAGATCGTTGAACAGGAACGATCCGCCGCTGTCGGTGGCGGCCGTACGCGTCAAGCCTGTCGCCGTGTTCAACGCCTCGATCTTCGCGTTGGGCACGGCGGCGCCCGACGGATCCGTGACATTTCCCGTGAGCGAGCCATACAACACCTGACCCCTGGCGGCGTCCGGCGTAAACAAGATGAGTGTCAGGGCAAGCGCCCAACCGAAGCCTTCCCGTTTGCCGATCATTCCCATTCCTCCCCTGGCCGTTCGCAAACGGCCGCTCTCGAAGCATTCCCGTCCGGAACACGCCCCGGCGGGTTGCGGGGAATTGTACACCCCGCCGTGCACGGAGAAAAGGGCCAGACCCTCACTGGAAAGCGAACCGGTGAACCATGTTTCGAGTTTCACCCAAACGCCGTCCGGTGCGACGGCCGCGCAGAGAGCCGCGGCACCACCGAAGCCGAGGCGAGTTGCCCCTCATGGAGCCGGCTAAAAGTGGAGCCGCAGCGTGTACTGGACTTCGCGTCCGTAGTTGACCTGCGACGTGATGCCGCCAAACTGAGTACTCACTACGCTCAGGTTCGGATTACCGGGCATCACGCTGTTCGTCAGATTGTATCCTTCCAGTCGCAGTTCCACCTTGAATCGCTCGGTCAGCGTGAAATTCTTCGAAAGCGTCGTGTCGAGCTGCCAGAATCGCGGGCCCGTAATGCCGTCATACTGGAAAGGATTCGTTCGCGGAGTGAAGGGCGTGGCCTGTTTGAACACCGAAGTGTTGAACCACCGCGACCATTCGCGGGTGGCATTGCCGGGATCGCCCGTCACATCGAGTTGGCCGAAGCGCAGGAACGATCCCGAGTTCCACATGAAGATGCTGGAGGTCGACCAGCCGCCGGCGATCGCATTCAACACGGGATGCATGTTGGAGCCAAACTTCATCCCCTTGCCAAAGGGTAGATCGTTGGTGGAGCCGATGGTCATCCGGTGGCGCGGCAGCGTGGCCGGAATCATCGTCAACTTATCCACGAACTGGTCGGGAGCGTTGAAATAGTCGCCCGTCGATTCGCGATTGTAGTTGTATCCCCACGTAATGCTGTAGCCGCCGGCGAACCGGCGCTGAACACGCATTTGCAGGGCTTTGTACCGGTTGCCGACTCCCGGCCGGAACAATTCGGTCAGGTCGCCGTATTGCGGATACGGGCGGAGCAGCGTGGAAAGCGGAACGGTGCGCTGGCCGCGCAACTGGCCCGGCATCAGCGACGCCGGCAGTCCGAAGAATGGATTGCTTACCGGCACGGCAAGGTTGTTCTTGTGCGTGTAGCTCAACTGAGGATCCACCATGTTGCGGGAAGCGCCGAAGCCGGCATTGCCGCCCTGCCCCTCCGGAACCATGTTGTGGCCGAAGTTCATGAAGAAGGTGGCATCGGCTTTGAAACCCATGAACAGGTCGCGCTCGACGGTGAAGTTCAAGCGATCGTTCATCGGGATCTTCGGATTTTGCAATGCCCACATGGCGGCCGCTCCTAGATTGGTATTGCGTCCCTCGCTGTTTCCCTTGGGCGGAACAAGCGGATTCGACGCCGGGAACGGATTGCTGAAGACGCCCTGAGGAACGCCCAGAAGCTGCGGCGGTCCGTTCGAGATCGCGGAGAAGCCGTCGGTTGCCGGGAGTCTCCACGAATACCCGAACACGCTCATGAGAGGTACGGCATAGCGCGCATAGCCGATTCGGATCGCGGTGCGGTCGTTGGCGCGGACGGCGATGCCGAGGCGAGGCAGGAAGCTGCGCGCGGAAGTGGAATAGAGGCCCTTGTTCCGGTCCGTCGTGTAGACCCAGGAGCCGTTGTAAATGGGTTGCGCCGCTCCGGGTATCGCCGCCACCTGCGGCGGCATTACCGGTTTATTGTTGCCCTGGAACTCTGGAATGGGATTGGCAAGGTCGAGGAAGCGAGAGAGCCGGCGGAGCCGTTCGGAAGGAGCCGTCTCATACTCCCATCGAAGCCCGAGATTCAGCGTTACTCGCCGGTTCAGCTTGAAGTCGTCCTGGAAGAAGACGCCATACTGGTCCTGTTCCGTGTAGCGGGGCGAGACATACTGCGCGTTCATGCTGGTGTCGATGTAGCCAAGCAGGAACGTGGCCCAGGCGCTTCCATTGAGAAGCAGATTGGGCGCATTGTAGGTCTCGGCGGTCGCATTCGCGGTGAAGGGGAAGGAGCCGA